>NZ_JNXT01000171.1 GCF_000716675.1 Streptomyces alboflavus | reverse complement strand
CCCCCTGCAGTACCATCGGCGCTGTAAGGCTTAGCTTCCGGGTTCGGAATGTAACCGGGCGTTTCCCTCACGCTATGACCACCGAAACACTATGAAACTATTCAACCGCACCACGCCGTGACCATGGCATGGGGTTGTTCGTGGTTTCAGAACCAACACAGTGGACGCGAGCAACTGAGGACAAGCCCTCGGCCTATTAGTAC
>NZ_JNXT01000170.1 GCF_000716675.1 Streptomyces alboflavus | reverse complement strand
GTACTAATAGGCCGAGGGCTTGTCCTCAGTTGCTCGCGTCCACTGTGTTGGTTCTGAAACCACGAACAACCCCATGCCATGGTCACGGCGTGGTGCGGTAGTTTGAAAAGTTTCATAGTGTTTCGGTGGTCATAGCGTGAGGGAAACGCCCGGTTACATTCCGAACCCGGAAGCTAAGCCTTACAGCGCCGATGGTACTGCAGGGGG
>NZ_JNXT01000169.1 GCF_000716675.1 Streptomyces alboflavus | reverse complement strand
TCCACCCAGGCGTCGTCGAGCGCCTCGTCGTTCGCGTCGGTCCAGGCCCTTACCAGCGCGTCCCACTGGCGGACATTCAAGCTCCGGAATTCCACGACCCGCTGACGTGGCCTGGGTACCTGGGACTGGTTCAGCGGGTGAATTTCCACGCGCGTGCCCCGGCCTTCCGCATTCAGGCGCCGCAGCAGATATCGGGCGACGTTCTGCCG
>NZ_JNXT01000168.1 GCF_000716675.1 Streptomyces alboflavus | reverse complement strand
CTCCGGTGAGCGGGCCGCGCTGGAGGGTCTGGAGGAGAAGCTGCGGGGTGAGGGTCGCAAGGTGCGGTGGCTGAAGGTGTCGCACGCCTTCCACTCGCCTCTGATGGATCCCGTCCTGGAGGACTTCCGGGCGGTCGCCGAGAAGCTGACGTATCAGGACACCGCTCTGCCGGTGGTCTCGAACCTGACCGGACAGCTCGCCACCACGGAG
>NZ_JNXT01000167.1 GCF_000716675.1 Streptomyces alboflavus | reverse complement strand
CCCCCTGCAGTACCATCGGCGCTGTAAGGCTTAGCTTCCGGGTTCGGAATGTAACCGGGCGTTTCCCTCACGCTATGACCACCGAAACACTATGAAACTGTTCAACCGCACCATGCCGTGACCATGGCATGGGGTTGTTCGTGGTTTCAGAACCAACACAGTGGACGCGAGCAACTGAGGACAAGCCCTCGGCCTATTAGTACCAGTCAACTC
>NZ_JNXT01000166.1 GCF_000716675.1 Streptomyces alboflavus | reverse complement strand
GACATCGCGGAGGTCTTCGGCGCGAAGACGGCCGGTGCCACGCTCTTGGACGAACTGATCGACGGCGACGGCCTGGACGCGTTCGTGCTGTTCTCGTCCAACTCGGGTGTGTGGGGTGGTGGCGGGCAGGGCGCGTACGCGGCGGCCAACGCCTACCTCGACGCGCTCGCCGAGGCCCGCCGCGCCCGCGGCCTGACCGCGACCAGCGTCGCCTGGGGC
>NZ_JNXT01000165.1 GCF_000716675.1 Streptomyces alboflavus | reverse complement strand
TGCATGTGTTAAGCACGCCGCCAGCGTTCGTCCTGAGCCAGGATCAAACTCTCCGTGAATGTGTACCGGTCATCCGGTTCAACACCACGAGAGCGGAACCAGGAGAGGAATAATCCCCCGGTTCACAGCGTCCTCGCTGTGTGCCTTCCGTAGAAGGACTTTTTCAAAGGAACCTCGCCACCGAACATGATGTCCGGTAGACGGGGTATCAACATATCT
>NZ_JNXT01000164.1 GCF_000716675.1 Streptomyces alboflavus | reverse complement strand
CACCTTCACCGACCTCCTCCACCACGTACGCACCAAATCCCTCGCCGCCTACGACCACCAAGACATCCCCTTCGAACGCCTCGTCGAAGCCCTCAACCCAGAACGATCAACCGCGTACGCACCCCTCTTCCAGGTGATGTTCGCCTGGCAGAACAACCACCGCGAAAGCTTCGCCCTGCCCGGCCTCGAAGTGGAACTCGAGTGGCCGCACAGCCAGTCGGCGAAG
>NZ_JNXT01000163.1 GCF_000716675.1 Streptomyces alboflavus | reverse complement strand
GGGTTGAGGGCTTCGACGAGGCGTTCGAAGGGGATGTCTTGGTGGTCGTAGGCGGCGAGGGATTTGGTGCGTACGTGGTGGAGGAGGTCGGTGAAGGTGGGGTTGCCGTGGAGGTGGGTGCGCAGGACCCAGGTGTTGACGAAGAAGCCGACGAGGTCGGTGAGGTTGTCGTCGGTGCGGTTGGCGATGGGGGAGCCGATGGTGATGTCGTCGCCGGCGCCGAGGCCGTGCAGGAGGACG
>NZ_JNXT01000162.1 GCF_000716675.1 Streptomyces alboflavus | reverse complement strand
GAGAACTCAACAGCGTGCCAAAAGTCAACGCCAGATATGTTGATACCCCGACTCACTTCGGTGAGTTGAGGTTCCTTTGAAAAAGTCCTGTACGGCATGATCGTGCAGGCGCACAGCGAGGACGCTGTGAACCAGGGGATTATTCCTCTCCTGGTTCCGCTCTCGTGGTGTTGAACCGGATTACCGGTACACATTCACGGAGAGTTTGATCCTGGCTCAGGACGAACGCTGGCGGCGTGCTTAACAC
>NZ_JNXT01000161.1 GCF_000716675.1 Streptomyces alboflavus | reverse complement strand
GCTGTTCGCGGTCGAGGTGGCGTTGTTCCGTCTCCTTGAGTCGTGGGGTGTGCGGCCCGACGTGCTTGCGGGCCACTCGATCGGTGAGCTGGCTGCGGCCCACGTGGCCGGGGTCTGGTCCCTGGCCGACGCCGTGAAGGTGGTCTCCGCTCGGGGCGCGCTCATGCAGGCGCTCCCGACCGGTGGCGCGATGGTCGCGATCCAGGCGTCCGAGGCCGGGGTCACTGATGAGGGCTTGCCGGAGACGGTG
>NZ_JNXT01000160.1 GCF_000716675.1 Streptomyces alboflavus | reverse complement strand
GAGAACTCAACAGCGTGCCAAAAGTCAACGCCAGATATGTTGATACCCCGACTCACTTCGGTGAGTTGAGGTTCCTTTGAAAAAGTCCTGTACGGCATGTCCGTGCAGGCGCACAGCGAGGACGCTGTGAACGGCCGGGATTATTCCTCCCGACCGTTCCGCTCTCGTGGTGTTGAACCGGATTACCGGTACACATTCACGGAGAGTTTGATCCTGGCTCAGGACGAACGCTGGCGGCGTGCTTAACACATGCA
>NZ_JNXT01000159.1 GCF_000716675.1 Streptomyces alboflavus | reverse complement strand
CCGCCCACCGGCTCCCCCGCCTCGCCCGCGAGGCGGACGAACTGCTCCCGCACCCGCCCGAAGAAATCCACCCCCCACGTCAACCGCCCATGCGCCGCACCACACACCCGCGCCGCCACCCCACCCGCGAACGTCCCCGGCTCCCACACCACCAACTCCGGCTCCCACCACCGGCACAACCCCACCAACTCATCCACCAACGGCTCATTCACCAACCGGAACCACCACGGCACCACATCCCCATAACCCGCCCGCAAATA
>NZ_JNXT01000158.1 GCF_000716675.1 Streptomyces alboflavus | reverse complement strand
TCCGTTCCTTGAGAACTCAACAGCGTGCCAAAAGTCAACGCCAGATATGTTGATACCCCGACTCACTTCGGTGAGTTGAGGTTCCTTTGAAAAAGTCCTTCCACGGAAGGCACACAGCGAGGACGCTGTGAACCAGGGGATTATTCCTCTCCTGGTTCCGCTCTCGTGCGTGTTGAACCGGATTACCGGTACACATTCACGGAGAGTTTGATCCTGGCTCAGGACGAACGCTGGCGGCGTGCTTAACACATGCAAGTCGAACGATGAA
>NZ_JNXT01000157.1 GCF_000716675.1 Streptomyces alboflavus | reverse complement strand
GAGTACAAAGGAAGCGTCCGTTCCTTGAGAACTCAACAGCGTGCCAAAAGTCAACGCCAGATATGTTGATACCCCGTCTACCGGACATCATGTTCGGTGAGATATGTTGATACCCCGTCTACCGGACATCATGTTCGGTGGCGAGGTTCCTTTGAAAAAGTCCTTCTACGGAAGGCACACAGCGAGGACGCTGTGAACGGCCGGGACTATTCCTCCCGACCGTTCCGCTCTCGTGGTGTTGAACCGGATGACCGGTACACATTCACGGAGAGTTTGATCCTGGCTCAGGACGAACGCTGGCGGCGTGCTTAACACATGCA
>NZ_JNXT01000156.1 GCF_000716675.1 Streptomyces alboflavus | reverse complement strand
TCCGTATCTGTTCCTGGACGGGTTGGATCTGGGTGCGGGTGGTGGTGAGTTGGTCCGGGTGCGTCCGGACAACACGGCGTATGTGATGTACACGTCGGGTTCCACCGGCACGCCGAAGGGCGTGACCATCACGCACCGCGGCGTGACGAACTGCGTCCCCGCGTTCGTCGACGCCCTGGGCGCGACCCCCGGCACCCGCACGCTCGCCGCGACGTCGGTGAACTTCGATGTGTCGGTGTTCGAGATCGTGACGACGCTTGCGGTGGGCGGCACGGTCGAGGTGGTGCGTGATGTGCTG
>NZ_JNXT01000155.1 GCF_000716675.1 Streptomyces alboflavus | reverse complement strand
TCCGTATCTGTTCCTGGACGGGTTGGATCTGGGTGCGGGTGGTGGTGAGTTGGTCCGGGTGCGTCCGGACAACACGGCGTATGTGATGTACACGTCGGGCTCCACCGGCACGCCGAAGGGCGTCGCAGTCACCCATCACGGCGTGACCAACGGCGTACAGCGGCTGGCGTCGCCCACGGGCATCCGGCCGGGCGCGCGGACGCTCGCCGCGACGTCGGTGAACTTCGATGTGTCGGTGTTCGAGATCGTGACGACGCTTGCGGTGGGCGGCACGGTCGAGGTGGTGCGTGATGTGCTG
>NZ_JNXT01000154.1 GCF_000716675.1 Streptomyces alboflavus | reverse complement strand
ACGCTCGCCGCGACGTCGGTGAACTTCGATGTGTCGGTGTTCGAGATCGTGACGACGCTTGCGGTGGGCGGCACGGTCGAGGTGGTGCGTGATGTGCTGGAGCTGGGGGAGCGGGAGTCCTGGTCGGGTGGTGTGATCAGTTCGGTGCCTTCGGTGTTCGCGGAGTTGCTGGACGAGATCGCGGGCCGGGTGTCGGTGGACACGTTGGTGTTCGCGGGTGAGGGGTTGTCGGGTTCGTTGGTGGCGCGGGCCCGGGAGGTTTTCCCGGGAGTGCGGATCGTCAACGGCTACGGCCAGACCGAGA
>NZ_JNXT01000153.1 GCF_000716675.1 Streptomyces alboflavus | reverse complement strand
GCTCGATGCTCTCGCCGGCTATTTCACCACGCCCGTGACCTCTCGCCGAGGCCTGCTGGCGCGGCTGCACTACCTGACCCGCAGCGACCACGCACGCCATGCGGCCCGAGCGGCCGGCCTGACGGTGACCGACCGCACGCTCAAGGCCTGGCTGGACGGCAAGCGCAGGCCTTCGCAGCGAAACGTGGAGCGCGTCGAGATCGCGTACCGCACGGTGCGACGGCAGAACGTCGCCCGATATCTGCTGCGGCGCCTGAATGCGGAAGGCCGGGGCACGCGCGTGGAAATTCACCCGCTGAACCAGTCCCAGGTACCCAGG
>NZ_JNXT01000152.1 GCF_000716675.1 Streptomyces alboflavus | reverse complement strand
CCTGGGTACCTGGGACTGGTTCAGCGGGTGAATTTCCACGCGCGTGCCCCGGCCTTCCGCATTCAGGCGCCGCAGCAGATATCGGGCGACGTTCTGCCGCCGCACCGTGCGGTACGCGATCTCGACGCGCTCCACGTTTCGCTGCGAAGGCCTGCGCCTGCCGTCCAGCCAGGCCTTGAGCGTGCGGTCGGTCACCGTCAGGCCGGCCGCTCGGGCCGCCTGGCGTGCGTGGTCGCTGCGGGTCAGGTAGTGCAGCCGCGCCAGCAGGCCTCGGCGAGAGGTCACGGGCGTGGTGAAATAGCCGGCGAGAGCATCGAGC
>NZ_JNXT01000151.1 GCF_000716675.1 Streptomyces alboflavus | reverse complement strand
CGACCGGACAGTCCCCCCCCCGCACCCCCACACCCACCTCACCGAATCCCCGCAGGACCGAATCCCCACCGGCCTGCACCCAGCCAACTCACGCCCCACGCTCCGTGGTCCCGGCTGCCCGCGCCCATGCCGACCGATCCCCTCCCGCGCCCGTCCACGCTCCGAGGCCCCAGTCGCCTCCACCCGTACTGACCGGACCCCACCCAAGCCCGCCCGCGCCCCTGCCGACCGCTCGCCACTCAAGCCCGCCCCCACCCGAGCCGGCCACCCCTACTCCTCACTCGCTCACTCCTCACTCCGCGCTCCCCGCAATCCGCCCCAACTCCGATCCCAAGTCCCCCCCGGGGGGCACCGCGGGCCCCACCTCCCCCCAACCCCCCTCAGCCGGGGCG
>NZ_JNXT01000150.1 GCF_000716675.1 Streptomyces alboflavus | reverse complement strand
ACGGCAACCGATCCAGCACCACAAACACCGACGGCACCATGAACTCCGGCAACCGCCCCGACACAAACCGCCGCAACTCCGCCACCGACACACCGGCACCACGCACCTTGATCTGCGCGTCGCCACGCCCGACGTACTCAAGGACCCCGTCCGACGTCCAGCGCGCCATGTCACCCGTGCGGTACATCCGCGCCCCCGCAGGACCGAACGGATCGGCGACGAAGCGCTCCGCCGTCAGCCCCGGACGGCCGTGGTATCCGCGGGCCACCGCGCCGGCGACGTACAGCTCTCCCACCACACCGGGGGGTACAGGCGTCAGCCCCGCCCCCAGGACGTAGGTGCGCATGTTGCCCAACGGTGAGCCGATCGGCGCACTCACCGCTTCGCCCAGGCCCTGCGTCCCTTCCAGGGCGAAGGTCGTCGCGTAGAAACTCTCGGTCTGGCCGTAGCCGTTGACGATCCGCACTCCCGGGAAAACCTCCCGGGCCCGCGCCACCAACGAACCCGACAACCCCTCACCCGCGAACACCA
>NZ_JNXT01000149.1 GCF_000716675.1 Streptomyces alboflavus | reverse complement strand
ACGGCAACCGATCCAGCACCACAAACACCGACGGCACCATGAACTCCGGCAACCGCCCCGACACAAACCGCCGCAACTCCGCCACCGACACACCGGCGGTCAGGTCGAAGTCCACGCCACCGGCGCCCTCACCGGCACCCACCACGCACCTTGATCTGCGCGTCGCCACGCCCGACGTACTCAAGGACCCCGTCCGACGTCCAGCGCGCCATGTCACCCGTGCGGTACATCCGCGCCCCGGGCGCTCCGAACGGATCCGCCACGAAGCGCTCCGCCGTCAGCCCCGAACGGCCTCGGTAGCCGCGACCGACCGAGGTGCCCGCGACGTACAGCTCTCCCACCACACCGGGAGGTACGGGCGTCAGCCCCGCCCCCAGGACGTGGGCCTGGACGTTGTGCAGGGGGGTGCCGATCGGCGCGGTGGCCTCGCCGTCCCAGTCGTCGGTGCCGGCGAGGGAGAACATGCTGGCGTAGAAGGTCTCGGTCTGGCCGTAGCCGTTGACGATCCGCACTCCCGGGAAAACCTCCCGGGCCCGCGCCACCAACGAACCCGACAACCCCTCACCCGCGAACACCA
>NZ_JNXT01000148.1 GCF_000716675.1 Streptomyces alboflavus | reverse complement strand
GGGTTCAATGAGACGGCTGTGGTGGGGCCGGAGTTGACGGTTCCGGAGTTGTTCGGGCGGCGGGTGGAGTTGTCGCCGGATGCGGTTGCGGTGGTGTGTGGTGGTGTTGAGCTGACGTATGGCGAGCTTGATGTGCGGGTGCGTGGGTTGGCGGGTGAGTTGGTCCGGCGTGGTGTGGGGCCGGAGTCGTTGGTGGGTCTTGCGTTGTCGCGGTCGGTTGATCTGGTGGTGGCGATGTTGGGTGTGTGGGGGGCGGGGGCGGCGTATGTGCCGATTGATCCTCGTTTTCCGAGTGCGCGGCTGGATTACATGTTGTCGCATGCGGATCCGGTGTTGGTGTTGACGGATGAGGTGTCTGCGGGGGTGTTGCCGCGGAATGATGTTCCGTATCTGTTCCTGGACGGGTTGGATCTGGGTGCGGGTGGTGGTGAGTTGGTCCGGGTGCGTCCGGACAACACGGCGTATGTGATGTACACGTCGGG
>NZ_JNXT01000147.1 GCF_000716675.1 Streptomyces alboflavus | reverse complement strand
CGGGAGCGGAGCATGTCGTGGCGGTCGATCACCGCACCGAGCGTGGCGACCAGACCCCCCTCGTCGATGCCCTCCGGCAGATCCACCACCGTCGACATCGTGAACCGGTCGATACCCCCACCCAGCTCCAGCAGATACTCCCCGATGGGCAGCAACGGCACGAACCCCAGACCGCCACCCTCCAACTCGGCAAGCCCACTCACCTCACCACCACGCAGCCCCGCCACCACCGCCAGCTCAGCCACCGAACGGCACTGGAACACCTCCCGCGGACTCACCTCAACACCCCGCGCCCGAGCCCGCGACACCACCTGAATCGACCGGATGCTGTCACCCCCGACCGCGAAGAAGTCATCATCCACACCCACCCGGTCCACACCCAGAACCTCGGCATACACCTCCGCCAGAACCCGCTCCACCTCACCCGACGGACCCCGGTACACCTCACCCTTGACCACCGGAACCGGCAACGCCGACCGATCCAGCTTCCCGTTCGGCGCCAACGGCAACCGATCCAGCACCACAAACACCGACGGCACCATGAACTCCGGCAACCGCCCCGACACAAACCGCCGCAACTCCGCCACCGACACACCGGCGG
>NZ_JNXT01000146.1 GCF_000716675.1 Streptomyces alboflavus | reverse complement strand
CCGCCCGCCCGTGACTGCCGTCCCCGTCGTGTCCCCGCGACGGCCACCTCTGCGGATGCTGACCGTTGCCCCCGAGCCACCCTGGGCGGCACCCCTTCCCGCCGCTCCGCGCCGGGTTGCCGCACCTGCCCGCCCGTGGCTGTCGGACCCGTTGTGTCCCCGCGACGGTCGCCTCTGCGGATGCTGACCGTTGCCCCCGAGCCACCCTGGGCGGCAACCCTTCCCGCCGCTGCGCGCCGGTTTCCCCCACCCGCCCGCCCGTGGCTGTCGTCCCCGAGTGGCCCCTCGGCGGCGACCCCTGTCGGTGGTGCCGCTGGTCCCCGCCGTCTCCCACCGGCTGCCGTGCCCGCCGCTTGCGCGCTGGCCTCTCCCACCCGCCCGCCCCCCCCGGGCTGTCGGACCCGAGTGCCTCTCGGTGGCCTCTGCTGGTGGTGGCGATGGTCCCCGTCTTCTCCCGGCGGCCGCCCTGCGCGTCGCTGCGCGCCGGTTTGCCGCACCTGCCCGCCCGTGGCTGTCGGACCTGTCGTGTCCCCTCGATGGCCGCCTCTGCGGATGCTGACCGTTGCCCCGGGCTTCCCTGGGCGGCACCCCTTCCCGCCGCTCCGCGGCGGTTTCCCCCACCCGCCCACCCATGACTGCCGTCCCCGAG
>NZ_JNXT01000145.1 GCF_000716675.1 Streptomyces alboflavus | reverse complement strand
CCACCCGCCCGCCCGTTACTCCCGGCCCCGGCTCACCGCAGAACAGCCCCGCCGGTCCGCGACGGCCTGCCTCCCCCGTCCTCGGCCTGTTCCTCCCCGCCCGTGCAACCCGAACTCAACGCCCCTGCCCTGGGCCTGCCTCCGGCAAGTCGGTCTGACGTCTTCCGCCGTGGGCCCGCTTCGAGCAAGCCGGGCCAACGCTTTCCTGAGCTGGGCCTGCGTCGGGCAAGCCGGGCTGCCGTCTTCCCGCCCCGCGCCCGCCTCGGGTGAGCCGGGGCCAACGCCCTCCTGAGCTGGGCCCGTCTGGCGCAGGCCGGGCCGACGTCTTCCTACCTTGGCCCTGCCTCGGGTGAGCCGGGGCCAACGCTCTCCTGAGGTGGGCCCGTCTCGCGCAGGCCGGGCCGACGCCTTCCCGCCGTGGCCCTCCTTCGGGCAAGCCGCGCCATCGCTTTCCCGGCTTGCCCGCACCTCGGGTGAGCCGGGTCATCGCCTTCCCGCCCCGCGCCTGCCCTTGGGCAAGCTGAGCGAACGCCTTCCCGCCCCGCGCCCGCTCCGGGCAAGCCGAGCCACCGCCCTCCCACCCGTCTCTTATACACATCTGACGCTGCCGACGATACTCCTTGTGTAGATCTCGGTGGTCGCCGGATCATTC
>NZ_JNXT01000144.1 GCF_000716675.1 Streptomyces alboflavus | reverse complement strand
TGGGTGTCGGTGCGGCCGTGGTAGGTGAGGTGGCCTTGTGGTGTCCAGGTGGCGATGTCGCCGGTGCGGTACATGCGTTCGCCGGGTGTGCCGTGGGGGTTGGCGATGAAGCGTTCGGCGGTGAGGGTGTGGCGGCCGAGGTAGCCGCGGGCGAGGCCTGTTCCGGCGAGGTAGAGCTCGCCGGGGATGCCGGGGGGTGTGGGGCGCAGGGTGGTGTCGAGGACGTAGGCGCGCATGTTGTTCATGGGCTGTCCGATGGGGATGGTGTCGTTGGTGGTGTCGGTGGGGGTGGTGGGGTGGCAGGTGGCGGCCATGGTGATTTCGGTGGGGCCGTAGGCGTTGATGATGTGGAGGTCGGGGCAGGCGTGGAGTGTTTCGCGGGCTGCGGTGGGGGACATGGTGTCGCCGCCGGTCCAGAGTTCTTTGAGGCCGGTGAGGGCTTGGGGTTGTACTTCTGCGATGACTTTGAAGAGGCCTGCGGTGAGGAAGGCTGCGGTGATGTGGTGGGTGTGGATGGTGTGGGCGAGGGTGGTGGCGTCGAGGTGGCCGGGTGGGGCGAGGACGAGGGTGTTGCCGTGGAGGAGGGGGATCCAGAGTTCGTAGGTGGAGGCGTCGAAGGCTTGTGCGGAGTGGTGGAGTACGCGGTGGTGTGCGGTGGTTGTGTAGTGGTGGTCGAGGGCGAGGTCGACGACGCCTTGGTGGGTGATGGCGACGCCCTTGGGGGTGCCGGTGGACCCGGAGGTGTACATCACATAGGCCAGCTG
>NZ_JNXT01000143.1 GCF_000716675.1 Streptomyces alboflavus | reverse complement strand
ACCCCTGACCGCCCCCCCCCGAACCGAGCGAACCCCTCCCGGAGCCCTCATGACCCCGAACCGAACCCTCGCGACAGCGGCCCGAGTCCTACGCCAACTCCGCCACGACCCCCGCTCCATCGCGCTGATGATCCTCGTCCCGTGCGTGATGCTCCTGCTGCTCCGCTACGTCTTCGACGGCAGCCCGCACACCTTCGACGCGATCGGCGCCTCACTCCTGGGCGTCTTCCCGTTGATCACGATGTTCCTGGTGACCTCCATCGCGACCCTCCGCGAACGCACGTCCGGCACCCTGGAACGCCTCCTGGCCATGCCCCTGGCGAAGGGCGACCTGATCGCGGGCTACGCCCTGGCCTTCGGCGCCCTGGCCGTGATCCAGTCGGCCCTGGCCACCGGCCTGGCGCTGTGGGCCCTCGGCCTGGACGTGACGGGCTCGGCTTGGCTGCTGCTCCTGGTGGCACTCCTGGACGCCCTGCTCGGAACGGCCCTCGGCCTCTTCGTCTCGGCCTTCGCGGCCTCCGAGTTCCAGGCGGTCCAGTTCATGCCGGCGGTGATCTTCCCCCAGCTGCTGCTCTGCGGCCTGTTCACGCCCCGCGACAACATGCAGCCGGTCCTGGAGGCGATCTCGAACGTCCTCCCCATGTCGTACGCGGTCGACGGCATGAACGAGGTCCTGCGCCACCCCGACATCACGGGCGACTTCGTCCGCGACGCGGTCATCGTCGCGGCCTGCGCCCTCCTGGTCCTGGCACTCGGCGCAGCAACCCTCCGCCGCCGCACCCCTTAAAGACACCCCCCACCCCACACCCCACGCCCCCACACCCCACG
>NZ_JNXT01000142.1 GCF_000716675.1 Streptomyces alboflavus | reverse complement strand
GATGTTCGCCTGGCAGAACAACCACCGCGAAAGCTTCGCCCTGCCCGGCCTCGAAGTGGAACTCGAGTGGCCGCACAGCCAGTCGGCGAAGTACGACCTGTTCTTCAACCTGGTCGAGGAGGCCGGTGAGGGCGTGGTCGGCCACCTGGAGTACGCCACCGACCTGTTCGACCGCGACACCGTGCAGCGGCTCGCCGACCGCTTCACGCGGCTGGTCCGGCAGTTGGCCGCGGACCCGTGGCAGCGCATCGGCGCCGTGGAGCTCGTCGAGCCGGACGAGCGGGAGCGCGTGCTGTACGGATTCAACGACACGGCCGTCGAGACTCCCGACGTGACCCTTCCGGGCCTGTTCGCACGCCAGGTCGCGGCCGCGCCGGACGCGGTCGCCCTGGTGTGCGGTGAGGAGGAGTTCTCGTATGTGGAGTTGGACGAGCGGTCGAACCGGCTCGCGCGGGTCCTGATCGCGCGTGGTGTGGGCCGGGACTCGGTCGTGGGACTGGCACTGCCCCGCTCCACGGACCAGATCGTGACCCTCCTCGCCATCCTCAAGGCGGGCGGCTGCTATCTGCCTCTGGACCCCGAGTACCCCGCCGAACGCCTCGCGTTCATGCTGCGCGACGCCGCACCCGTACTGGTCGTCACCCACACCGGCATCGCGGCCGCACTACCCGACAGCATCTGCCCGCACCTCGTCCTCGACGACCCCGACAGCAAGGCCGACATCGCCCAGGCCCCGGCCGCACCACTCGAACTCGCAGACCACGCACAGCAGCTGGCCTATGTGATGTACACCTCCGGGTCCACCGGCACCCCCAAGGGCGTCGCCATCACCCACCAAGGCGTCGTCGACCTCGCCCTCGACCACCAC
>NZ_JNXT01000141.1 GCF_000716675.1 Streptomyces alboflavus | reverse complement strand
ACCCCCCACCCCGCATAATCATCACATGATGAATAACGAGCCCCCACCCCAAACGACACCCCAACCGACACCGCAACCGACATCCCCCACCCCAGCAATCGAAGCGACCTCCCTCACCACCACCCGAGGCCACCGCAAAGTCCTGAAAAACCTCACCTTCACCGTCCCCCGAGGCCAGATCACCGGCCTCCTGGGCCCCTCAGGCTGCGGCAAATCCACCCTGATGCGAGCCATCGTCGGCACCCAGGCCAAGGTCACAGGCACCCTGAACGTCCTGAACCACCCGGCAGGCACCCCCACCCTCCGCTCCCGCATCGGCTACGTGACCCAGGACCCGTCGATCTACGACGACCTGACGGTCCGCCAGAACCTGGACTACTTCGCCGCGATCCTCTCCCCGGGCCACGGCCCCACAGCGACCCGCCGCCGCGAGGACGTGACCCGAGCCATCGCAGAGGTGGACCTCACCACCCACGCGGACGCCCTCGCAGCCAACCTCTCCGGCGGCCAACGCAACCGCGTCTCCCTGGCGGTAGCCCTCCTCGGCACCCCCGACCTCCTGGTCCTTGACGAGCCCACAGTCGGCCTGGACCCCGTACTGCGCCGAGACCTCTGGAACCTCTTCCACACCATCGCCACCGACAGAGGGACCACGATCCTCGTGTCGTCCCACGTCATGGACGAGGCGGAGCGCTGCCACCGCCTGCTCCTCATGCGCGAGGGCGAGATCCTCGCGGACGACACCCCCGAGGCCCTCCGCACCCGCACGGCCACGGAAACGGTGGAGGAAGCCTTCCTCCACCTGGTGGACAAGGCAAACGCCTCCTGCCCCCCTGACCCACCCACCTCCTGACTCACCCCCCCCGACTCACCAGCCCTCCGACTCACCAGCCCTCCGACTCACCAGCCCTCCGACTCACCAGCCCTCCGACTCACCAGCCCTCCGACTCACCACCCCCCGACTCACCACC
>NZ_JNXT01000140.1 GCF_000716675.1 Streptomyces alboflavus | reverse complement strand
GGGTGGTTGGGTCGGCCGGGGCGTCCGGGCTGTCCGGGTCGTCCGGGTCGGCCGGGGCGTCCGGGTCGTTCGGGTCCGCCGGGGCGTCCGGGTCGTTCGGGTCCGCCGGGGCGTCCGGGTCGTTCGGGTCCGCCGGGGCGTCCGGGTCTGTCGGGGCCTCGCCGGGGGCGGCGGGGGCCGGGCGTGGGGATGCCGGGCTTTCGGGGGGTGGGTTCTCGGGTGCCCCGGGTGCCTTGGGTGCCGGGATTTCCGGTGCCGGTGCCGGTGCAGGTGCCGCGGGGGTCGCGCCTGTGTCGGCCGGGATCGGGACGGTCGGGATGGCGGAGCGGGTCCGTGCGGTGGGTGGGACCTTCACGGCGGGCCCTCATGCGGGCGCGTACGTGGTGGAGGCCGACCTCCCCACCGGCGATCTCACCTGAGCCCCGTCCGGGGTGGCCCCCGAGGCGCGCTCCGCGCGTGTCCTCAATCGCCGGACGGGCTCTCTCCCACCCGCCCGCCCGAACTTGCACCGGCCTGCCCGAAAGCCCGGCACCTCCGCCCCGCAGGGGGCGCCCCCGATCGGCGCTTCGCGCCTCGTCCTCAATCGCCGGACGGGCTGATACTTCGCCCGCCGGGCCTTGGCCTCGCCCACGTACCCCCAGCAGGCCTCGGTCTCGGCCACGTACCCCCAGCAGGCCTCGGTCTCGGCCGCGTACCCCCAGCGGGCCCTGGCCTCGCCCACCTGCCCCCAGCGGCCTCGGACTCGGCCGCGTACCCCCAGCGGGCCCTGGCCTCGCCCACCTGCCCCCAGCGGCCTCGGACTCGGCCGCGTACCCCCAGCAGGCCTTGGCCTCGCCCACCTGCCCCCAGCGGCCTCGGACTCGCCCACGTACCCCCAGCAGGCCTCGGTCTCGGCCACGTACCCCCAGCAGGCCTTGGCCTCGCCCACCTGCCCCCAGCGGCCCCGGTCTCGCCCACGTACCCCCAGCAGGCCTCGGACTCGCCAACCACCCCCATCAACC
>NZ_JNXT01000139.1 GCF_000716675.1 Streptomyces alboflavus | reverse complement strand
CATCCGAGGTTTGGGCCGTGGGCGGGGTTGGGGTTGCAGGTGGTTGTGGTGGTGGTGTTGGTGGTGCGGCGGGTGTGGCCGTTGTTTGTGTTGGGTGTGGCGACGGTGTCTGCGGTGTTGATGTCGTTGTCGGTGTGGTTGGTGCCGGGGTTGTTGGTGACGTCGGTGGATGGGTCGGGGGTGTGGGTGCCGTTGGCTGCGCCGTTCGCGGCGTATTCGGCGGTGGTGTATTCGTCGCGGCCGCGGGGTGCGTGGGTGTTGACGGGTGTGTTGACGTTGGTGGCGACGCGGTTGTGGGAGTTGTCGTTTGCGGTGGCGGCGTCGGGGGTGTTGTTGACGGCGGTGCCGGCGTTGTTGGGGATGTATGTGGCGGCGCGGCGGGGGTTGATTGTGGCGTTGACGGAGCGGGCTGAGCGGGCGGAGCGGGAGCAGTTTTTGTTGGCGGAGCGGGCGCGGGCGGAGGAGCGGGTGCGTTTGGCGGGGGAGATGCATGATGTGGTGACGCATCGGGTGTCGTTGATGGTGTTGCAGGCGGGGGCGTTGCGGGTGGTGTCGTCGGATGAGCGGGTGCGGGCGGAGGCGGAGGGTTTGCGGGCTGCGGGGTGTCAGGCGTTGGAGGAGCTCAGGGATTTGGTGGGGGTGTTGCGGTCTCCGGAGAGTGCGGTGGGGTTGGTGGGTGGTGTGGGTGATGAGGGTGGTGTGGGGGTGGGTGATTGGGGTTTGTCGGTGTTGGTGGAGGAGTCGCGGGCGGTGGGGGTTGAGGTGGTGTTGAGTGAGTCGGGGGATCGTTCGGTGTCGTCTCCGGTGGTGGCGCGGACGGCGTATCGGATTGTGCAGGAGGCGTTGACGAATGTGCGGAAGCATGCGCCGGGGAGTGGGGTGCGGGTGGAGGTGCGGTATGAGGCGGATCGGGTGCGGTTGAGGGTGCGGAATTCGGCTCCGACGGCGGTGGTGGATCGGGAGTTGGCGTCGTCTGGTTCGGGGAGTGGGTTGAAGGGGTTGCGGCAGCGGGTGGAGTTGGTGGGCGGCACGTTCGAGTCCGGACCCCGCCCCGACGGCGGCTTCCACGTC
>NZ_JNXT01000138.1 GCF_000716675.1 Streptomyces alboflavus | reverse complement strand
TCTGGTTCGGGGAGTGGGTTGAAGGGGTTGCGGCAGCGGGTGGAGTTGGTGGGCGGCACGTTCGAGTCCGGACCCCGCCCCGACGGCGGCTTCCACGTCAAGTCGGTGTTGCCCAGCTATGTGCCGACGACGGTGACGTGGATCCGCTCGGACAGCGGCTCGGACAACGGCACGCAGTCGGCGTCGGCGGGCACGGCCTTCAACGAGTAGGCGGCTGGACAGCACGAAGGGCCGGAGCTTTCGAGCTCCGGCCCTTCGTGCTGTGTGTGAGCGTCAGCGGCTGACGAGCCCCGCGTCGTAGGCGAGGAGTCCCGCCTGGGTCCTGTTGGTGCACTCCAGCTTCACCAGCATCCGGGAGACATAGCCCTTGACCGTCGCCTCGCTGAGGAACAGCTTCGTGGCGATCTGGGCGTTCGACAGGCCTTCGCCGAGGCAGGTGAGGACGTCGGTCTCGCGCTCGGTGAGCTTGCCGACCAGGGCCTTGGCGCGCTCACGCGCGGCGTCCTCGTCGGAGGACGCGGCCACGATACGGCGCATGGCGACGGGCGAGAGGACGGTGTGGCCGTCGGCGGCGACGCGGACGAGGCCGATCAGGTCCTCGGGCGGCGTGGATTTCACCAGAAATCCACTCGCGCCGCTGCGCAGTGCCCGCATCACATACTGGTCGGCGTCAAATGTGGTGAGCGCCACGACTTTCGGCGGCTGGTCGAGTTTCATGATGCATTCGATGGCCGTGAGGCCGTCCACACCCGGCATCCGCAAATCCATGAGAACGAGATCGGGGCGATGCCGCATCACGGCCTCGACCGCGGCGGCTCCGTCATGGGCGGCGTCGACGACCTCAATATCCTCGGCCGAACCGAGAATCGTTCTCAAATGCGCGCAGACCATGGGCTCGTCATCAACAACCAGCACCTTTACGACTTCATGCCCCATGGTCACAGTCTATCCATGGTGCGCCTCCATCGGCAGTACGGCTTCGACGTGGAAGCCGCCGTCGGGGCGGGGTCCGGACTCGAACGTGCCGCCCACCAACTCCACCCGCTGCCGCAACCCCTTCAACCCACTCCCCGAACCAGA
>NZ_JNXT01000137.1 GCF_000716675.1 Streptomyces alboflavus | reverse complement strand
GGGTCGTCGGTGTGGGTGCTTCGCGTCCTACGGGAACGGGTGGGCGGGTGGGAGGGTCCGCCGCGTAGCGGTGGGCCTGCGTAGGGCGCGGCCAGGGGGGGTCGTCGGTGTGGGTGCTTCGCGTCCTACGGGAACGGGTGGGCGGGTGGGAGGGTCCGCCGCGTAGCGGTGGGCCTGCGTAGGGCGCGGCCAGGGGCCCGGCGCAGCCGAGTCGCACGGCCGACGTGAGGCCCACGCGCCCCCCCCGGCCACCCCGGCGCCGGAACCCAGGTGGCCCCCGTCCACATGCCGCCCAAGGCCCCCGCTGCCAGGCTCAGTGCATGCGAGTGGCGTTGGCGCAGACGGACTGTGTGCTGGGTGAGGTGGACGAGAACCTCGAGGTGGCCCGGGAGCAGGTGGCGCAGGCCGGTGCGCAGGGCGCCGACCTCGTGGTGTTCCCGGAGCTGAGCCTGCACGGGTACCACCTGGGCGCCCTGAGCCGGGACACCTCCCTCGCGGCCGACGACCCCCGCCTCCTGGGCCTGTCCCTGCACGGCCCCGACGGCCCCGACGTCCTGGTCGGCCTGCACGAGCACACCAGCCTGCGCGCGTACAACACCTCCGCCTACTACGCGGGCGGCTCCCTGCTGCACGCCCACCGCAAGCTGTATCTGCCCAACTACCTGGCCTGGGAGGAGCGCAAGCACGTCAGCCCGGGCCAGCACCTGCGCGCGTACGACCTGCCCGGCAACCACGGCCGCGCAGCCACCCTCGTCTGCAACGACGCCTGGCAGCCGGTCCTGCCCTGGCTCGCCGTGCAGGACGGCGCCGAGGTCATCGTCGTACCGACGAACAGCGCCGCGAGCCTCGACCCGGAGGCGATGGACACCGGTCTGTACTGGGACACCCTGCTGTCGTACACCGCCCGCATGCTCCAGTGCTGGGTCGTCTTCGTGAACCGCGTCGGCAACGAGAACGGCGCCACGTTCTGGGGCGGTTCACGGGTCGTGGACCCGCGCGGCACGGTCGTCGCGCAGGCCCCGAAGTGGGAACAGGCCCTGGTCACCGTCGACATCGACGTCCATGAGGCCCGCCGTCAGCGCCGGATGGTGCCCCTCGTCGCCGAGGCCCGCCTCGGCCTCGTCGACCGGGAGGTCCGGCGGCTGATCGACGAGGGCGGGGACTCCTAGGCCGACCGGGGCGAGGCCCTCCGGC
>NZ_JNXT01000136.1 GCF_000716675.1 Streptomyces alboflavus | reverse complement strand
CCCTAGTGCTGCGTTCCTCTTTGGCCGGGTATATGGCCTGGTAGCGGGGCCGTTGCGGAGACACGGGACGGGTCATGGCAGTGCTGGTGAAGGCACGGCCCAGTCGGGGCAAAGCGGAGCGGGCGCTGATCGAGAGGCTTACCCGGGCGCGGAAGGCGCCGCGGGATTTGGTGGTGCGGGCCCGGATGGTGGAGTTGAGTTGGTCTGGGCAGCGGGTGCCGACGATCGCCGAGGAGCTGGGGTGCGGTCAAAAGACGGTGCGGCGCTGGTTGCACCGCTTCAACCGGTCCGGGGTGGCGGGCTTGGAGGATCTGGGCGGACAGGGCCGCAAGCGTCGGATTACCGAGGCCGAACGGTCCCGCATCATCGCACTGGTCAGGACGTTGCCTCCGGGACGGCTGCGGTGGGAGCCGGTCGGCGAGTTGTGGGCGCCCGATGAGCTGGGCCCGGCCGAGTGGACCCTGTCGTCTCTGGCGACCGCCGCCCGGGCCGAGGGGATTCGGGTGGGCCGCTCGCAAGTGCGCCGGATTCTGCTGGCCGAGGGGGTGCGCTGGCGCCGCCCGAGGTCATGGACGCGCTCGGCCGACCTGGACTTCGTCCCAAAAGGACACGGATCATCGGGCTGTACACCGATCCGCCGCCGGGCGCCACGGTCATCTGCGCCGACGAACTCGGTCCGGTGATCCCGCGCACCTTTCCGCCCGCGCCCACCTGGTCGCCCGACGGGCACCGGATCAAGTCCGAACTTGACTACGGACGCGGGCCCGAGAAAACCTGGGTCTTCGGCGGGCTGCGGATCCGCGACGGCCACGAGGTCACGATGACCGCGCCGTCTCGCAGCAGTGTCTGCTACCAGCAGTTTCTGGAGCGACTCGAGCAGGCCAACCCGGTCGGGGTGATCTGGATCGTCACGGACAACCTGTCCGCGCACCGCAGTGTGTCCACCCGGGCCTGGCTGGAAGACCACCCGCGCATCCATCACGCGTTCATCCCGGTTGGTGCCTGCTGGCTCAACCTGCAAGAGGGCTGGTGGCGCCTGTTCCGCAAGACGGCCCTGGCCGGCCGTTCCTTCTGCAACCCTCGCGACATCGCCTACGCCACCAGACTGGCCACCGCCCAGCTCAACGCCCGCGCCCAGCCCTGGGTCTGGGGCCGACCGGCCCCTCCCACCCGCACACGACGGCGCCGCTATGAGTACGTCCTTTGAGGAACGCAGCACTAGGGCC
>NZ_JNXT01000135.1 GCF_000716675.1 Streptomyces alboflavus | reverse complement strand
CCCCCACGGCACACCCGGCGAACGCATGTACCGCACCGGCGACATCGCCACCTGGACACCACAAGGCCACCTCACCTACCACGGCCGCACCGACACCCAGGTGAAGATCCGCGGCTTCCGCATCGAACCCAGCGAGGTCGAGGCGGTACTGACCCGGCACGACGCCGTCGCGCAGGCCGTGGTCGTCGCCCGCGACAGCACGGAGTTCGGCAAGCAACTCATCGCCTACGTCATACCCACCGACCCCACCACCACCGAACCCACCCCCACCGAACTACGCACCTACCTCGCCCAACACCTCCCCGACCACATGCTGCCCGCCTCCCTCATGACCATCGCCGAGCTGCCGCTGACGGCGAACGGGAAGCTGGACCGCAGGGCGTTGCCTGTGCCGGACTTCGCGGCGGTGGCGACGGGACGGGCTCCGCGCACCCCGCAGGAAGAGCTGCTGTGCGGCCTGTTCGCCGAGGTCCTCGGCCTGGACCGCGTCGGCATCGACGACAACTTCTTCGACCTCGGCGGCCACTCCCTGCTCGCGACGCGGCTGGTCAGCCGGGTGCGGGCGGTGCTCGGCGTAGAGCTCCCGATCCGGGTCGTCTTCAGCGCCCCGACCGTCGTGGAACTGGCGGACCACCTGGCGCAGGGCACTCGGGTGCGTCCGCCGCTGACGCGCGTCAGCCCGCGCCCCGAGCGGGTGCCGCTGTCCTTCGCCCAGCGCCGCCTGTGGTTCATCGACCGGTTCGAGGGCTCCTCGGCCACCTACAACGCGCCGTTCCCGCTGCGGTTGACGGGTGCGCTCGACACCGACGCCCTGCTCGGGGCGGTGCGGGACGTGGTGGCCCGGCACGAGAGCCTGCGGACCGTCTTCGCCGAGGACGAGGACGGCGTGCCCTTCCAGCGGGTCCTGCCCGCGCACGAGGCCCGCTTGGACGTTCCGGTCCTGGACGTCGCACCGGCCGGCCTGGAGCGCGCGATCGTGGACCTCATGTCCCACCGCTTCGACCTGTCCGCCGAGATCCCGGTCAGGGCGGTGCTCCTGCGCCTGGGCGCGGAGGACCACGTGCTGGTGTGGCTGGTGCACCACATCGCGTGCGACGGCGCTTCGCTGGCCCCGATGGCCCGCGACCTCAACACCGCCTACACCGCCCGCCTCGCGGACGGATCCCCGCAGTGGGAGGAACTGCCCGCCCAGTACGTCGACTACACCCTCTGGCAGCGCGACCTCCTCGGCGACGACAACGACCCCGACAGCCTCCTGTCCACCCAAGTCGCCTACTGGCGCGAGGAACTGGCCGATCTTCCGCAACCCCTCCACCTGCCCACCGACCGGCCCCGCCCCACCGAAGCCAGCCACCGCGGCGACTCGCTGGAATTCACCCTCGATCCGCAGCTGGCCACCGCCATCGGCGAGCTCGCCCGTACACACGGAGCGACTTCCTCGATGGTCCTTGAGGCAGCCCTGGCCGTCCTCCTGCACGGCCTCGGCGCCGGCGACGACATCACCATCGGCTCCCCCATCGCCAACCGCACCGACGACAACCTCACCGACCTCGTCGGCT
>NZ_JNXT01000134.1 GCF_000716675.1 Streptomyces alboflavus | reverse complement strand
GGTGGGGAAACGACGCGTCAGCGGAACACACTTGCCGCCAGGCGGCCCGCGCCGGTGCGCCCTTCACGTCCGGCCGCCGGTCAGGGGGCCGTGGAGTGCCCTGCGCAGCGCGAGCAGACGTACAAGGGCGGTGGTGAACTCGCGTGCGAAGGGCTGCTGTTCGGGGTGACGCGACGGGTGCCGGTGTCCTGGTTGCTGGGTCGTTCGGTGGCGGGGACGGATCCCCGACGTGCTGCCCTGCCGATGCTCGGCTCTCTGTGAGCGGCGCGGAAGTTGACTGGTGCTGACTACGCTGGTGGTCAACGGTCGACCCCTCGCGCCGGGAGCGTGCCCCGTGACCGACTTCGCCATCCGCGCCCGCGAGGCCCTCGCGGCCCAGGGGTTGAGCATGCGCGGCGCGGCACGGGCGTTGCCGTACGACATCGCCTACCTGTCCCGCGTCCTGAACGGGAAGCAGGCGCCTTCGGCGAGGTTGGCGGTGGCGCTTGATGAACTGTTGGGGGCGAGCGGGGAGTTGGCGGCGCTGCTGGCTGCGCCGGGCGAGCCCGTGCCTTGGCTCGCCGATCGCGAGAGCGGCGTTGAGGGCGACATCGCGCATGTGCGGACCAGTGTCGCGCATCTCCTGGAGCACGATCACCGGTACGGCGGCGATCAGGTGGCGCCCGCCGCGGTCCAGGTGTGGCGTACGGCGCAGCGGGGCCTGGACAGCGGTACGGTGCCCGACCGGTTGCGGCGCGAGTACGCCGCCGCCGTCGCGGAGGCTGCCCAGGTCGCCGGGTGGCTCCTGTTCGTGGCCGACCGGCAGGAGTCCGCGCGGACCGCTTTCCTTGAGGCGTACGCGCTCGCTTGCCAGGCCGGGGACCGGCCGATGCAGTGGTTCGTCCAGGACATGATCGCCATGCAGGGCGTACAGAGCGGTGGCCGTCTCGGCGAGGCGCTGCGCATCGCCGATGCCTTTCTCTCCGGGCTCCGGGTGCCACCGCGTGTGACGCTGCTGGCCCACCTTCGCCGCGCTCGGGCACTCGCCCACGCGGGCGACGGGGCTCGTGCTCTGAGCGAGATGAAGGCGTCCTGGGCCATCCTCGACGACTCGATCGGCCCTCGGGACCCGGCCTGGACGTGGTGGCTCAACGAGTGCGAGTTGTCCGGCCACGAGGGCGAGGTCCACCTGGCGTTGGGTGACCCGGCCAGGGCGTTGCCCCGCCTGCGGCGGGCGCGGGAACTGGCCGAGGCCTTTCGGCCGGCCGGGAGCGGGGCGTTCTACTACGGCGTGGCCGAACTGGTCGCATGCGCCCGGGCGGGTGCCTGGCGCGACTGCGAAGGTGCTCTGTTGTCCGTTCGGCCCTTGCTGGAGACGGTGAGTTCGGGGCGCAGTCACAACCGGCTGCGGCGGGTGCTGGACGGAGTCGCGCGTGACGATCGGGCACCGGCATGGTTGACGGATCTGGTGCGCGACTCGGACTGGTCCGCAGCTGGGCGCTGACCCGGACTGGCGCCGACGCCTAGAGGCTGAGGCCGGGCGTGCGTGCGGGTGCCGGTCGCGGTGGCTACCGCGTGGTGGGGGCGGGTGGGT
>NZ_JNXT01000133.1 GCF_000716675.1 Streptomyces alboflavus | reverse complement strand
CCCACCCGCCCGCCCGTGATCGTGGGGCCAGTCGCACCGAGCCCCATCATCGCTGCGCCGCACCGGAGGCGCGAGGTGGGTGGTGCTGGTGGCAGCCTCGGCAGCTTCGGCAGCCCTGGCGGCCCCGGTGGTTTCGGCAGCCCTGGCGGCCCCGGTGGTTTCGGCAGCCCTGGCGGCCCCGGTGGTTTCGGCAGCCCCGGCAGCCCAGGCGGCTTCGGCAGCCCAGGCGGCTTCGGTGTCTCCGGCGGCTTCGGTGGCTTCGGCGGCTTCGGTGGCTTCGGCGGCTTCGGTGTCTCCGGCAGCCCCGGCGGCTTCGGCGTCTCCGGCGGCCCCGGCGGTCCTGGCCCCGGAGGCTGTGACTGCCCTGGTGGCCCTGACTGCCCTGGTGGCCCTGACTGCCCTGGTGGCCCTGACTGCCCTGGTGGCCCTGACTGTCCTGGGAGGGCCTGACAGTCCTGGAGGGCCTGACAGTCCTGGGGCTGCGAGCAGCCGGTCCGGAGTGAGGGCGTGTGTGAGATTTTGTTCGCAGTATCTCTCTGTGGGTGAAATGTCCGTAACCTGGAGCAATGGGTGAGGACGTTCGGCTGCGTGCCGTAGTGGCCCTGGCGCAGGGTATGGCTGCCGCGCACACTCCGCGTGAGTCCTGGCGGGCGGCCGCCCAGGGGGCGCTGCTCGCCCTGGGCGGGAGCTTTGCCGCGCTGTCCGTGTGGGAGCGGGAGCGCGGGCGGCTGCGCGTGCTCGCCAACGTCGGTGAACGCGCCCCGGGGGAGGAGGAGTTCCCTGAGGGGGAGGCCTACCCCGTGCATCAGTTCCCGGAGATCACCGAGTTCCTGCACGAGCGGTGGGCCGGGGGCGGGGAGCCGCACGCGTGGGTGGAGACGGCGGGTGGGCCCGGGGACCGGGAGCGTGCGGGGTACTGCCACCAGCGGGTGGCCGCGCTGCGCAGGCGCGGGCGCGGGTGTTGCGTGGTCGCGCCGATCGTGCTGCACGGGCGGGCCTGGGGCGAGCTGTATGTGGCGCGGCCCGTGGGGGAGCCCGTCTTCGAGCGGGGTGACGCGGACTTCGCCTCCGTGCTCGCGGCCGTCGTCGCCGCGGGCATCGCTCAGACGGAGCGCCTCGAGGAGGCGCGGCGGCTCGCCTTCACGGACTCCCTGACCGGGCTCGCCAACCGGCGCGCGGTCGATCTGCGGCTCGACGAGGCCGTGGAGCGGCACCGGGTCGAGGGGGCGGTGGTCAGCCTCGTCGTGTGCGACCTGAACGGGCTCAAGCAGGTCAACGACAGCCTCGGGCACGCGGTGGGGGACCGGCTCCTCGAACGGTTCGGGTCGGTGCTGTCGCTGTGCGGGGCGATGCTGCCGGGGGCGCTGGCCGCGCGGCTCGGCGGGGACGAGTTCTGTCTGCTCTCGGTGGGGCCTTCGGCGGACGAGGTGGTGCGGGTCGCCGATGAACTGTGCGTGCGGGCGGACGAGTTGGAACTCGGGGACGGGGTCGCCTGCGGCGTGGCGTCGACCGGGGATCCGATCGGGGCGGTGCGGTCGGCTCGACGCTTGTTCCGGCTTGCGGACGCGGCCCAGTACCGGGCCAAGGCGGCGGGGGCGGCCAAGCCGGTGGTGGCGGGGCGGGAGGGCCCTGCGGGGGGCGAGGACCCGGTGATTCGGCTCGCGGATTCGGAACGGCCTGCGGGGGAGGGCGAGCGGAGGCGCTTCCGCGGGCGGTAGCACCCGGGGCACGGCTACCGACTGACGGCCCGCAGCCGCCGAACAACCGCACCTGGCAGAGGCGACCAGAAGCCCGCGGCGGGCTGGAAA
>NZ_JNXT01000132.1 GCF_000716675.1 Streptomyces alboflavus | reverse complement strand
AGCTTGCACCGGCCTGGCCGACAGCCCGGCACCGTCAGCCCCGCGAGGGTCACCCCGGATCGGCGCTCCGCGCCTCGTCCTCAAGCGCCGGACGGGCTGAAAACTTCGCCGAGCCTGGCTGAAGGCGCACCGGGCTGATGGTGCCGAGCTGCTGCTCAGGCCCGAGGAGGTTCGGGCGGGTGGGTGGGAGAAAGCCCGTCCGGCGCTTGAGGATGAGGCGCGGAGCGCCGATAGCGGGGGAGGACTGTCCCACCCGCCACGGGACACCCACCCCGGGGTCCAGGGGCGCAGCCCCGGTTTCGGGAAGGGGCGGGATCGGGGAAAGCCCCGCAGGGCTACAGCGGCGCCTGCCACGTCACCGTGGTCCCCGCGCTCACCCCGTCCGTCTCCCCGTCGTCGAAGACAGTGAGCCGCACCCCGCTCCGCCCGTCGGGCAACCCGACCCCCGCGTCGACCGCGACGTCGACCCGGGTGACGGCGAGGCGCCGGGACGCCGCGGCGAGGGCCCGCCGCAGGGCCCGCAGGAGCCGCCCGGCCGCGGGATCGGTGACGCGCGTGTCGACGGCCCCGCTGAAGTGGACGGACGGCTGCACGCCGAGCACCGCGGCCGCCCCGGCCGTCTCCTTGAGCACCTTCCCCCGGAACGTCGTGGGCGCGTCGGCAGGCGGCTGCTGAAGGGCGAAGATGGCCGTCCGCACCTCCTGGATGGTGGACTCCAGCTCGTCCACGGCCTGGTCGAGCGCCGTCCCCACCGGCGCCGAACCGGCCCTGCGCCGCGTCGACTCCAGCATCATGCCGGTGGCGAAGAGGCGTTGCACGACGAGGTCGTGGAGGTCGCGGGCGATCCGGTCGCGGTCCTCGAAGACGGCGAGCCGCTGCCGGGACTGCTGCGCGTCGGCGAGGACGAGGGCGAGCGCGGCCTGGGAGGCGAACTGGGTGGCGAGGAGCCGTTCGACGGCCGTGTAGGGGTGGTCGCCGCGGCGGCGCGGCAGCGCGAGGGTGCCGATGAGACGGCCGCCCGCCTGGAGGGGCAGCATCATGCTGGGCCCGAAGCGGGACCGTACGTGGGTCGTCATGCGCGGGTCGGTCGCGGAGTCCTCGATGAACACGGGTTCGCCGCCGAGGAGTTGTTCGAGGACGGCGCTGCCGGGTTCGATGGTGGTGCCGATGAGGTCGTTCTGGGCGGCAGCGGCGGGGTGTCTGCGCCGCTCGGGCGGGAGCCCGCCGCCCGCGGCGTCCGTGGCGGCGGCGACGATGGTCATGCCGCCGGCGGGCGTGGGCTGGAGGACGACACCGGCCGCGGCGCCCGCGAGCAGCCGGGCCTGCTGAGCGACCGTCATGAGGGCGTCGGCGGCGGCCTCGCCGGTGAGTAGGGCGGTGGTGACGGCTGCGGCGCCCTCGATCCAGCGTTCGCGCTGGCGGGCGGTCTCGTACAGGCGGGCGTTGCCGACGGCGATCCCGGCCTGCCCGGCGAGGATCCGCAGCAGCCCGCGGTCGGAGTCGCTGAACGCCCCGGCGGACCCGGCGGACAGGTGAAGGGTCCCGAACTCCTCGTCGCGCACGAGGATGGGAACGCTCAACGAGCCCCCGCCGCCAGGGCCGGGGGAGCCGTCGGCCCCGCGGCCGCGGAGGCCGTCGCCGCCCAGAGCCGTGTCGGGGCTCGCGCCGGGGGAGCCGTCGGCCCCGCCGTCCCGGAGGCCGTCGCCGCCCAGAGCCCCGTCCGTGCTCGCGCCGGGGGAGCCATCCGCCCCACCGCCCCGGACATCCCCACCGCCCCGGACATCCCCACCGCCCCGGACAGCGCCACCACCCAGCGCCCCACCACCCCCCGCCCCCGCGGCCCCGCCCACCCCACCAG
>NZ_JNXT01000131.1 GCF_000716675.1 Streptomyces alboflavus | reverse complement strand
GTTTCAGAACCAACACAGTGGACGCGAGCAACTGAGGACAAGCCCTCGGCCTATTAGTACCAGTCAACTCCACCCCTTACAGGGCTTCCATATCTGGCCTATCAACCCAGTCGTCTACTGGGAGCCTTAACCCCTCAAAGGGGGTGGGAGTCCTCATCTCGAAGCAGGCTTCCCGCTTAGATGCTTTCAGCGGTTATCCTTTCCGAACGTAGCCAACCAGCCATGCCCTTGGCAGAACAACTGGCACACCAGAGGTTCGTCCGTCCCGGTCCTCTCGTACTAGGGACAGCCCTTCTCAAGACTCCTACGCGCACAGCGGATAGGGACCGAACTGTCTCACGACGTTCTAAACCCAGCTCGCGTACCGCTTTAATGGGCGAACAGCCCAACCCTTGGGACCGACTCCAGCCCCAGGATGCGACGAGCCGACATCGAGGTGCCAAACCATCCCGTCGATATGGACTCTTGGGGAAGATCAGCCTGTTATCCCCGGGGTACCTTTTATCCGTTGAGCGACGGCGCTTCCACAAGCCACCGCCGGATCACTAGTCCCGACTTTCGTCCCTGCTCGACCCGTCAGTCTCACAGTCAAGCTCCCTTGTGCACTTACACTCAACACCTGATTACCAACCAGGCTGAGGGAACCTTTGGGCGCCTCCGTTACCCTTTGGGAGGCAACCGCCCCAGTTAAACTACCCATCAGACACTGTCCCTGATCCGGATCACGGACCCAGGTTAGACATCCAGCACGACCAGAGTGGTATTTCAACGACGACTCCACGAACACTGGCGTGCCCGCTTCACAGTCTCCCACCTATCCTACACAAGCCGAACCGAACACCAATATCAAACTGTAGTAAAGGTCCCGGGGTCTTTCCGTCCTGCTGCGCGAAACGAGCATCTTTACTCGTAGTGCAATTTCACCGGGCCTATGGTTGAGACAGTCGAGAAGTCGTTACGCCATTCGTGCAGGTCGGAACTTACCCGACAAGGAATTTCGCTACCTTAGGATGGTTATAGTTACCACCGCCGTTTACTGGCGCTTAAGTTCTCAGCTTCGCCACCCCGAAGAGTGACTAACCGGTCCCCTTAACGTTCCAGCACCGGGCAGGCGTCAGTCCGTATACATCGCCTTACGGCTTCGCACGGACCTGTGTTTTTAGTAAACAGTCGCTTCTCGCTGGTCTCTGCGGCCACCCCCAGCTCAGAGAGTAAATCTCATCACCAGGAATGGCCCCCCTTCTCCCGAAGTTACGGGGGCATTTTGCCGAGTTCCTTAACCATAGTTCACCCGAACGCCTCGGTATTCTCTACCTGACCACCTGAGTCGGTTTAGGGTACGGGCCGCCATGAAACTCGCTAGAGGCTTTTCTCGACAGCATAGGATCATCCACTTCACCACAATCGGCTCGGCATCAGGTCTCAGACTATGTGTGATCCGGATTTGCCTGGATCACGTCCTACACCCTTACCCCGGGACAACCACCGCCCGGGCTGGACTACCTTCCTGCGTCACCCCATCACTCACCTACTACCAGATCGGGTCAGCGGCTCCACCACTCCCCTCAACTCCGAAGAGATCAGGGCGGCTTCACGGCCTTAGCATCACTGGATTCGATGTTTGACGCTTCACAGCGGGTACCGGAATATCAACCGGTTATCCATCGACTACGCCTGTCGGCCTCGCCTTAGGTCCCGACTTACCCTGGGCAGATCAGCTTGACCCAGGAACCCTTAGTCAATCGGCGCACACGTTTCTCACGTATGTATCGCTACTCATGCCTGCATTCTCACTCGTGAACCGTCCACCACTGCCTTCCGGCGCAGCTTCACCCGGCACACGACGCTCCCCTACCCATCCACACGGGCGTTGGCCCTCATGTATGAATGACACGACTTCGGCGGTACGCTTGAGCCCCGCTACATTGTCGGCGCGGAATCACTAGACCAGTGAGCTATTACGCACTCTTTCAAGGGTGGCTGCTTCTAAGCCAACCTCCTGGTTGTCTCTGCGACTCCACATCCTTTCCCACTTAGCGTACGCTTAGGGGCCTTAGTCGATGCTCTGGGCTGTTTCCCTCTCGACCATGGAGCTTATCCCCCACAGTCTCACTGCCGCGCTCTCACTTACCGGCATTCGGAGTTTGGCTAAGGTCAGTAACCCGGTAGGGCCCATCGCCTATCCAGTGCTCTACCTCCGGCAAGAAACACACGACGCTGCACCTAAATGCATTTCGGGGAGAACCAGCTATCACGGAGTTTGATTGGCCTTTCACCCCTAACCACAGGTCATCCCCCAGGTTTTCAACCCTGGCGGACTCGCTTTCGCTACGGCTTCCCCACACGGGTTAACCTCGCAACACACCGCAAACTCGCAGGCTCATTCTTCAAAAGGCACGCAGTCACGAGATGGAAGCAAGCTTCCATCCGACGCTCCCACGGCTTGTAGGCACACGGTTTCAGGTACTATTTCACTCCGCTCCCGCGGTACTTTTCACCATTCCCTCACGGTACTATCCGCTATCGGTCACCAGGGAATATTTAGGCTTAACGGGTGGTCCCGCCAGATTCACACGGGATTTCTCGGGCCCCGTGCTACTTGGGTGTCTCTTAAACGAGCCGCTGACGTTTCGACTACGGGGGTCTTACCCTCTACGCCGGACCTTTCGCATGTCCTTCGCCTACATCAACGGTTTCTGACTCGTCCTGTCGCCGGCAGACGACAGAAAAGAGATCCCACAACCCCGTATACGCAACCCCTGCCGGGTCTCACACGCATACGGTTTGGCCTCATCCAGTTTCGCTCGCCACTACTCCCGGAATCACGGTTGTTTTCTCTTCCTGCGGGTACTGAGATGTTTCACTTCCCCGCGTTCCCTCCACACTGCCTATGTGTTCAGCAGCGGGTGACAGCCCATGACGACTGCCGGGTTTCCCCATTCGGAAACCCCCGGATCAAAGCCTGGTTGACGACTCCCCGGGGACTATCGTGGCCTCCCACGTCCTTCATCGGTTCCTGGTCTGGTGCCAAGGCATCCACCGTGCGCCCTTAAAAACTTGGCCACAGATGCTCGCGTCCACTGTGCAGTTCTCAAACAACGACCAACCACCCGTCACAACCCGCCGAAGCAGATCTATACCGGGGTCGGCATTGAGGTCGGGAACAAGTCCGTACCCTCAGATACCCAACAGCGTGCCCGACACAGTCGATTGATGTTGTCCGCGTTCCACGCCGAAGCAGTACTAGCAAACCCACCGAATGGCTTAGAAGTGCTCCTTAGAAAGGAGGTGATCCAGCCGCACCTTCCGGTACGGCTACCTTGTTACGACTTCGTCCCAATCGCCAGTCCCACCTTCGACAGCTCCCTCCCCGCAAGGGGGTTGGGCCACCGGCTTCGGGTGTTACCGACTTTCGTGACGTGACGGGCGGTGTGTACAAGGCCCGGGAACGTATTCACCGCAGCAATGCTGATCTGCGATTACTAGCGACTCCGACTTCATGGGGTCGAGTTGCAGACCCCAATCCGAACTGAGACCGGCTTTTTGAGATTCGCTCCACCTCGCGGTATCGCAGCTCATTGTACCGGCCATTGTAGCACGTGTGCAGCCCAAGACATAAGGGGCATGATGACTTGACGTCGTCCCCACCTTCCTCCGAGTTGACCCCGGCGGTCTCCCGTGAGTCCCCAACACCCCGAAGGGCTTGCTGGCAACACGGGACAAGGGTTGCGCTCGTTGCGGGACTTAACCCAACATCTCACGACACGAGCTGACGACAGCCATGCACCACCTGTACACCGACCACAAGGGGGCGACCATCTCTGGCCGTTTCCGGTGTATGTCAAGCCTTGGTAAGGTTCTTCGCGTTGCGTCGAATTAAGCCACATGCTCCGCCGCTTGTGCGGGCCCCCGTCAATTCCTTTGAGTTTTAGCCTTGCGGCCGTACTCCCCAGGCGGGGCACTTAATGCGTTAGCTGCGGCACGGACAACGTGGAATGTTGCCCACACCTAGTGCCCACCGTTTACGGCGTGGACTACCAGGGTATCTAATCCTGTTCGCTCCCCACGCTTTCGCTCCTCAGCGTCAGTATCGGCCCAGAGATCCGCCTTCGCCACCGGTGTTCCTCCTGATATCTGCGCATTTCACCGCTACACCAGGAATTCCGATCTCCCCTACCGAACTCTAGCCTGCCCGTATCGACTGCAGACCCGGGGTTAAGCCCCGGGCTTTCACAACCGACGTGACAAGCCGCCTACGAGCTCTTTACGCCCAATAATTCCGGACAACGCTTGCGCCCTACGTATTACCGCGGCTGCTGGCACGTAGTTAGCCGGCGCTTCTTCTGCAGGTACCGTCACTTGCGCTTCTTCCCTGCTGAAAGAGGTTTACAACCCGAAGGCCGTCATCCCTCACGCGGCGTCGCTGCATCAGGCTTTCGCCCATTGTGCAATATTCCCCACTGCTGCCTCCCGTAGGAGTCTGGGCCGTGTCTCAGTCCCAGTGTGGCCGGTCGCCCTCTCAGGCCGGCTACCCGTCGTCGCCTTGGTGAGCCACTACCTCACCAACAAGCTGATAGGCCGCGGGCTCATCCTGCACCGCCGGAGCTTTCAACCCCCCACCATGCGGTGGAGAGTGTTATCCGGTATTAGACCCCGTTTCCAGGGCTTGTCCCAGAGTGCAGGGCAGATTGCCCACGTGTTACTCACCCGTTCGCCACTAATCCACCCCGAAGGGCTTCATCGTTCGACTTGCATGTGTTAAGCACGCCGCCAGCGTTCGTCCTGAGCCAGGATCAAACTCTCCGTGAATGTGTACCGGT
>NZ_JNXT01000130.1 GCF_000716675.1 Streptomyces alboflavus | reverse complement strand
AAGAAGCCGACGAGGTCGGTGAGGTTGTCGTCGGTGCGGTTGGCGATGGGGGAGCCGATGGTGATGTCGTCGCCGGCGCCGAGGCCGTGCAGGAGGACGACCAGAGCCGACTCCAGAACCATCGACTCCGTCGCCCCGTGCGCGCGGGCGAGTTCGGCCACGGCGGTCATGACCCGGCCGTCGACGGAGAACTCGACGGCGTCGCCCCGGTGACTGGCCCGCTGCGGTCGGGGCCGGTCGGTGGGCAGTTGGAGGGGCTGCGGGATGTCGGCCAGCTCGTCGCGCCAGTAGGCGATCTGGGTGGACAGGAGGCTGTCGGGGTCGTTGTCGTCGCCGAGGAGGTCGCGCTGCCAGAGGGCGTAGTCGACGTACTGGGCGGGCAGTTCGGTCCAGCGTGGTGCCTGGCCTGCGAGGCGGGCGGTGTAGGCGGTGTTGAGGTCGCGGGCCATCGGGGCCAGCGAAGCGCCGTCGCACGCGATGTGGTGCACCAGCCACACCAGCACGTGCTCACGCGCGCCCAGGCGCAGCAGGGTCGCCCTGACGGGTATCTCCCCGGCCAGGTCGAAGCGGTGCGTGGCGAACTCCGCGAGGGCCGCCTCCACCCCGCCGGTCCCGACGTCCAGGACCGGAACGTCCAAGTGCACGTCCTGCGCGGGCAGGATCCGCTGGTAGGGCACGCCGTCCTCGTCCTCGGCGAAGACGGTTCGCAGGCTCTCGTGCCGGGCCACCACGTCCCGCATGGCGGCGGCGAGTGCCGCCGTGTCCAACTCCCCGCTCAGCCGGAGCGGGAACGGTGAGTTGTACGTGGCCGACGGCCCCTCGAACCGGTCGATGAACCACAGGCGGCGCTGCGCGTACGAGAGCGGCGCGCGTTCCGGCCGCGGCTCGACCCGGGTCAGCGGCGGCCGTGCCCGCTCTCCCTGGTCAAGGCATTCGGCAAGCGCGGCCACGGTGGGCGCGGTGAAGACCGTACGGATCGGCAGCTCGACGCCGAGGGCCGCACGGATGCGGCTGACCAGACGGGTGGCGAGAAGGGAGTGGCCGCCGAGGTCGAAGAAGCTGTCGTCGATACCGACGCCCTCCCTGCCGAGCACGTCGGCGAAGACGCCCGCCAGCAGCTCCTCCTGACGCGTGCGGGGCGTGCGATAGGGCTTGCCGCTGGTGAACTCGGGCTCCGGCAGCGCCTTGTGGTCCACCTTGCCGCTCGGGCTGAGCGGGACGTGCGTCAGGGGCACGAACGCGGACGGCACCATGTGGTCCGGCAGTTGCTTCGCCGCGAAGGAACGCAGGTCGGTGGTTTCGGGCCCGTTCTCCACGTCGGTGAGGACGGTGTAGGCGATGAGCTGCTTGCCGAACTCCGTGCTGTCGCGGGCGACGACCACGGCCTGCGCGACGGCGTCGTGCCGGGTCAGTACCGCCTCGACCTCGCTGGGTTCGACGCGGAAGCCGCGGATCTTCACCTGGGTGTCGGCGCGGCCGTGGTAGACGAGGCTGCCTTCCGGCGTCCAGGTGGCGATGTCGCCGGTGCGGTACATGCGCTCGCCGGGCGTGCCGAAGGGGCAGGCCACGAAGCGTTCGGCGGTGAGGTCGAAACGGCCGAGGTAGCCGCGGGCGAGACGGTCCCCCGCGATGTACAGCTCCCCGGGCGTGCCCGGCAGGACCGGGCGGAGTGCCGAGTCCAAGAGGTAGATCCGGGTGTTGTCCATCGGGCGGCCGATCTCGCCGAGCACGCCGATTTCCTCGCGGTCCGTGACCGCGTGGAACGTGCAGGCCATGGTCGCCTCGGTCGGCCCGTAGCCGTTGATCACACGGGTGTCCGGGCAGGCTGCGAGGATGTTCTCGAAGGTGCCGCGCGGCACGACTTCGCCACCGGTCAAGGTCTCGCGCAGGCCCCTGAGGGCTTCCGGCATCTCCTCGGCGATCACGCGGAAGATGCCTGAGGACGACATCACGGCGGTCAGCCGGTGCTCGGCCACCAGGCGCGCGAGGGTGGCCGTGTCCACGTGTCCGGGCGGCGCGATCACGAGCGTGCCGCCCTTCAGAAGCGGGAACCACTGCTCGTACGTGTTGCAGTCGAATGCCTGCGCGCACTGCGTCAGGACCCGCTCGTGAGCGCCGTCACTGTACCCGCTCTCCGAGCTGAGCCGTACGACGCCACGCTGGGTGACGCCGACGCCCTTGGGCCTGCCGGTGGAGCCGGAGGTGTACATCACGTACGCCAGCTGGTCGGGGTGAGAGGCGACGGCGGGCGGTTCGGTCGACTCGCGGGCCACTTCGGCTCGGGTGTCCGGGGCGTCGAGGATGAGCGAAGGACAGCCGCCCTCCGGCAGGCTCGTCACGTTCTCGGTGTCGGTGACCACGAGCGGGGGCGCGGAGTCGCGCAGCATGTACGCCAGGCGTTCGGCGGGGTACTCGGGGTCCAGGGGCAGGTAGCAGCCGCCCGCCTTGAGGATGGCGATGACGGCGACGACCTGGTCCGCCGACCGGGGCAGGGCGAGGCCCACGACCGAGTCGCGTCGCACGCCGTGTGCGGTGAGCACGCGCGCGAGGCGGTTCGCCCGCTCGTCCAGCTCCTTGTACGTCAGTTCCTGCTCGCCGGAGACGACCGCGAGCCGGTCCGGGCCCGCCGCGACGTGACCGGCGAAGACCTCCACCATGGACTGCTGTACGGCGGGCTTCGCCGTGTCGTTGAAGCCGCGGAGCACCAGTTCGTGCTCGTCCGCCGTGAGCAGGTCCACCGACCCGATACGTCGGCGGGGGTCGGCGGTGAGCCGGCGGAGCAGGCGGACGTAGCGGTCGGCCAGCTTCCTGACCGTGGTCGCGTCGAAGAGGTCGGTGGCGTACTCCACCGAGCCCACGACGCCGCCGTGCGCGGGCTCCTCCATCAGGTTGAAGGTGAGGTCGTACTTCGCCGACTGGCTGTGCGGCCACTCGAGTTCCACTTCGAGGCCGGGCAGGGCGAAGCTTTCGCGGTGGTTGTTCTGCCAGGCGAACATC
>NZ_JNXT01000129.1 GCF_000716675.1 Streptomyces alboflavus | reverse complement strand
CTCCCACCACCGGCACAACCCCACCAACTCATCCACCAACGGCTCATTCACCAACCGGAACCACCACGGCACCACATCCCCATAACCCGCCCGCAAATAGTCCAACGACAACAACTCACCCGGCACATCCGCCACATCGAACGGCGGGAGTGCCGACCAGCGTTCGTCGCCGTGCCGGGCCTTCAGGACACGCCAGAGCTGGTGGTCGCGGCCCACGGGCACGGCCGTCAGACCGGCCCGGGTGATCTCCGGCACCAGCTCCGGCTGACTCGCCACCCGCACCTCATGACCGGCGGTGTCCAGGGCGTGCGCCAAGGACACCATGCTGAAGAAATGCGTGCGCACGGCATAGGCGGTGAAGAGAATCCGCATGCTCAATGTCCCCCGAATGTCACGTAGTTTCGCCGCGGGTCTTCATGGCGGCCGACAGGAACCGATGCACAGCATGACCCAACGGGAGGAAAGGTGAAAGGGATAGTTCTCGCGGGAGGCACGGGCAGCCGTCTCATGCCGATTACGGCAGGCACGTCGAAGCAACTCCTGCCGATCTACGACAAGCCAATGATCTTCTACCCGCTTTCGGTCCTGATGTTGGCCGGAATCCGGGACGTCCTGATCATCGCGGCACCGGAATCCATGCCTTCGATGCGTGGTCTGCTCGGTGACGGCGCGCATCTCGGAATGAATCTCACGTACGCGCAGCAGCCCGAGCCGCGCGGTATCGCGGATGCCTACATCATCGGCGCCGACCATGTCGGCAACGACCGTTCCGCGCTTATACTCGGCGACAACCTGTTCCATGGGGCAGGATTCCAGGACTTGCTGCGCGAGGCCCGGGAGAAGTCGGACGGCTGCACGCTCTTCGGCTATCCGGTGGCGGATCCCGAGCGCTATGCGGTGGCCGAGACCGACGCGCACGGAAACCTGATCGGCATCGAGGAGAAGCCGGCCTGCCCGGCGTCCAAGAACGCCATCACGGGGCTTTACTTCTACGACAGCGACGTGGTGGAGATGGCGCGCGGACTGCGCCCTTCGCACCGCGGCGAACTGGAGATCACGGATGTCAACAAGCTCTACCTCCAAGCCCACGCCGCCCACCTCGTGCAGTTGGGCCGCGGCTTCACGTGGCTCGACGCGGGCACGTTCCGCTCCCTGCTCGACGCCAGCCAGTACGTCCAGGTCTTGATGGACCGCCAGGGCGTGCGGGTGGCATGTCTGGAGGAGATCGCGCTGCGGATGGGCTTCATCGACGCCGGGCAGTGCCACGAACTGGGCCTGGCCATGGGCGATTCGGGCTACGGACGGTACGTCCGCGAGGTCGCGGAGGCCCTCGCGTGAGCGCGGCGCAGGGCGGGAGGAGGAGGTGGACATGCGTGTCCTGGTGACCGGCGGTGCCGGGTTCATCGGCTCGAACTTCGTGCGGCGCATGCTCGCGGGGGCGTACGCGGGTTTCGAGGACGCCGAGGTCGTGGTCCTCGACAAGCTGACCTACGCCGGGAACCAGAGCAATCTGGCGGGCGCCCTGGACGACCCGCGGCTGCGTTTCGTCCACGCCGACATCTGCGACCGGGACGCCGTGACCAGTGCGATCACGGGGGTCCGGACGGTGGTGCACTTCGCGGCGGAGTCGCACGTCGACCGGTCGCTGCTCGACGGCGACGCGTTCGTCGCGAGCAACATCGTCGGCAGCTACGAACTGCTTCGGGCCGCGCTGCGCACGGAGGTCGACCGGTTCGTCCTGGTCTCCACCGACGAGGTGTACGGCGAGACGGAGACGGCCTCCTGGACCGAGGACTTCCCGCTGCGCCCCAACTCCCCCTATTCGGCGTCGAAGGCGTCGGCGGAGCTGCTCGCCCGGTCCTTCCACCGGACGTACGGACTCCCCGTCTGCACCGCCCGGGCCTCCAATACGTACGGGCCCTACCAGTTCCCCGAAAAGCTCATCCCGCTGTTCGTCACCCGCCTCCTGGACGGCCTGACGGTCCCGCTGTACGGCGACGGCTCACAGGTGCGCGAGTGGATTCACGTGGACGACCACTGCCGGGGTCTCGCCCTCATCGCCGGTGCGGGGCGCCCGGGAGAGACGTACAACATCGGCGGCGGCACTGAGATCTCCAATGCCGAACTGACCAAAATGCTCCTGGAGTTCCTCGACGCCGACTGGTCCCAGGTGCGTTTCACCGAGGACAGGAAAGGACACGACCGGCGCTATTCGATCGACTGCCGGAAGATCCGCGAAGAACTCGGCCACCGCCCGCTCGTGGCGTTCCGCGAGGGACTTCTCGACACGGTGCGCTGGTACGCGGACAACCGGAACTGGTGGGAGCCGCTGAAACGACCCGGTGAGCTTCCCCTGGCCGCCATGGCGGAACCCCACTGACCGCCGCGACGGCACCGAAGGACAGCGACGGAAAACAGCACGCGATCCACGACACAGAAAGGCTCACGGAGATGGACCGGGCAGGCGTCAGGAAAGAGATCCAGACCTTCATGGATCAGTACTACGCACGCGAGGACGGCGCGGGGGAAGGCGCCGAGATGTACGACATCGACTCCTTCACGATGGTGCAGCTCGTCCTGTATCTGGAGGACAAGTTCAACATCGTCATCCTGGAGGAACTGCACGGATTCAGCGGCGGCGACTTCGACGCCTTCGCCGATTTCGTCGCGGCCGCCGGCCAGGAGAACGATGCGGCGTGAGTCGGGTCCTGTTCGTCCTCTACGCGGAAAAGACCCACCTGTTCATCCAGGTGCCGCTGGCACGGGCTTTCGCGGCGGCCGGTCATGAGGTGCGGGTGGCGAGTCAGCCGGAGCTGGTGCCGGAGATCACCCGGGCCGGTCTGACGGCCGTGCCCGTCGGCCGCGACCACGGCATGGGGCGACTCCTCGCGCTGCGCCCGGAGTTCAGAAGCCGCTTCGGGGGCAGCGACCTGCCGCCGTTCGATGTGGCGGATGTGCCGGGTGAGTTGTTGTCGTTGGATTATTTGCGGGCGGGTTATGGGGATGTGGTGCCGTGGTGGTTCCGGTTGGTGAATGAGCCGTTGGTGGATGAGTTGGTGGGGTTGTGCCGGTGGTGGGAG
>NZ_JNXT01000128.1 GCF_000716675.1 Streptomyces alboflavus | reverse complement strand
TGTTAGGCGGCACTGATCATGCTCACGGGTGGGGCATTCAGGGTGCCGATGGTTGAGAAGCGGACTGCCCCGCAGGGGCGGTCCCTGCGGGGCAGTTGTCGGTGAGGTGTCGCGTGGGTCGGCAAGGTGTCGGGGTCAGTCGAGGACTTCGGTGACAGCGGACTGAGCGGCTTTCTCGTCGACGAGGCTCTTGCCGCTGGCGAATGTGGCGACCAGGGCCTGGAGGCAGAGGTTGTTGACCGCGCGGGGGAAGCCCCGGCTGGTGGTGTGGATGAGCGTGACGGCGTCGTCGGTGAAGAGCTGGTCGCTGCGTCCGGCGAGGCCGAGGTGGTGCTTGATGTAGCTGGCGGTTTCCGTCTTGGTCATGCCCGGCATCGTGTAGCGCAGGGCGGTGCGTTGTTCGAGAGCGGCCAGGACGGCGAGTTTCATGGTCCGCCGGAGGGTGGGCTGTCCGACCAGCAGGCAGGCCAGGGGCGAGTCCTGGTCCATGGCCTGGTTGGTGAGCATGCGGATGGCTTCGAGCTGCTCGTAGCCCAGCAGGTGGGCCTCGTCGATGACCAGGACGGGGGTGCGTCCGCGTTCCTCGCGTTCGGCGGCCAGGGCCAGTCCGGTCTGGGCGGTCAGACGGGAGCCGAGGTGGGAGGGCTGTTGGCCGAAGGCGGTAACGATCGCCTCGTGGATGCCGCGGACGCCGATCATCGGGTTGGGCAGGTAGATCACGGTGTGTTTGGAGGGGTCGATGCCGTGCAGGACGGTGCGGATCGAGACGGTCTTGCCCGCACCGACCTCGCCGGTGACGACACCGATGGACCGCTCTGAGATGCACCAGGTGATGCGGGCGACGGCTTCGTTGTGGCTGCTGTGGCGGTGGAGCATGCCGGGAGCGAGGTCGCGGCCGAAGGGCATGCGGCTGAAGCCGTAGTGGGCCTGGAGCTTGTCGATCACGTGTGTCCTCCGTGGTGCGGTGGTGCGTTGTTGTCTGCGGGGGCGTTCAGGTGCTTGGCGGCCAGCTCCAGGCTGGCGATGGCCCAGTCGACGGCAGCGTCCTCGCCGAAGTGGTCGGCCAGGGCCTGTAGGAACACGGCCCATTCATCCGCGCTCATGAGGTCCGTCGCTGGGTTGGTCGGGGTGGAGAGACGCGTAGTTGACCTTGTCAGCCAGGGTGTGGGTGTGGGCGGCATCGATCAGGCCGAGGTAGTCGATGCCGGTGGCCGGGCGGGGTTCTTCGGCCGGGGTCTCGGGACGGGCCTTGGGGTGGGAATGACGGCTGACCTGGTAGGGAAGGGCCCGTCCGACGTCCTCACCCTGGTGGCGGACACGCAGGTAGGTCAGGTCGAAGGGATCGAAGACGAGCTCGACTTTCTGTCCGACCAGCAGTGGGTCGACCTGGTAGCGGTTGCCGTGCAGGGACACCAGTGCGGTCTTGGACACGGTGCGGTGTTCGGACCAGCGGAAGGCTTCGGTCAGATCGGCCGGGGCCGGGGTGGGGAAGACGCCGTGGGACATCCAGCGTCCCAGGGGTGCGGCGCCGGTCTCGGTGTGGATGCGGCGGTGGTAGACGTTCTCGACCCAGGCGGTGAACAGCCGGTTCATCTCCAGCAGGCTGTCGATCTTCCGGCCGGGCTGGCCGTCGCCGGAGGCGATCTCGACGACGAACTCGCCGTTGACGGTGCGGAAGAACCGTTCGATCTTTCCCCGGCCCTGCGGGCGTCCCGGAGCGGAGTGGACTAGCTTGACGCCGAGTTTGGCGCAGGCCCGCAACAGCCACGAGTCGACGAAGGCGGAGCCGTTGTCGACGTAGATGTGGCGGGGGATCCCGCGGGCGGCAAGCGCGGGCCGCAGGGCCGCGGCCAGGCGGACGGTGTCCTCGGCGAAGCCCCAGCGGTGGCCCATCACCGCGCGGGAGTGGTCGTCGACGAACGCGAACAGGAACGTCTTGCGGCCCTCGACCATCGGCCCGTGCAGGGCGTCACCGGTCCACAACTCGTTGGGCTCGTCCGCCTCGAACCGGCCGAAGACGGCCGGCTGGAGCGGTCCGGTCAGCGAGTCCAGGCCCTCGCGGACGATGTACCGCTGGATGGTCCGGTCGTCCGGTGTCCAGCCGCGCTGGGCGGCGATGATCCGGCCGATCTGCGCGGCCGACCGGGAGGGATTCTCCTTCTTCAGAGCGGAGATCAGGTCCCGGATCTCCTGCGGAGTGCGGGGCCGGGACTGGCGCGGGGAGGGAACGAGTGCGTCGAAGCCGCCCCGGCGCCAGTCGGTGACCCACCGGTCAAGCGTCCAGCGCGAGATCCGGATGGGCCGCCCGTCCGGATCGACGTGCGTCATGGCGGCCAGCTGCCGGACCAGCGCTCCGCGTTCCCGCCGTCCGAGTGTGGGGTCGGCGGCCTCCCTGATCAGCATGTAGCGGAACAGCCCGATGGCCTGGGCCCGTTCCAGCCGGGTCTTCTCATCCGAGGCATCACCCATCGGATCACCTGCCTTCACCTGCGTGAATACACACGCGTGACGGTGACACTGATCTTCGGCGTGGCGTCAGGGGCGACTCGTGTTGATCGTTTCCGCGGTGCGGGGATCCCATCCGGGGGCCAGCAATATCCCGCCCGTCACCGCGCCCGCCGCCCACCAGCACGACACCTTGCCGACCTGCGGCCAGCGCGAGGACAGCGCCCACCAGGCGCCCGCGACGGCCTGGACGGCGTCCGCGAACGCGCTGCGGGCTCCTTCCGGTGCCGCCGGGTCAACCCCGAACCCGACCAGCACCCCGGTGAAGACGTGTCGGACCGTCTCCTGCCGGGCGGCGAACCGGCGCAGCCAGCCCCGCACCGTCTCCACCGACCGACCCAGCCGGGCCGCGATCGTCCGGGCCCCCTCCCCAGCCGCCTTCGCGGCCAGCGCCGCCCCGATCACATCCACCACATCCGCCCGCCTGACCAGCGCGAACACCGGGAGAAGGACATGCGAGACACCGCAGCCTGAGCAGCACGTCCGCCGAGGCCGCACCCGGACCAGTCGCGCCCCGTCCCGCAGAACCCGAGCCCGTGCCCAGCCCCACGGCCGCAGCACACCCCCACACCCAGGGCACTCCAACTCTCTCTGTACGAGACGGCGTTCAACCCGAGCCGGATCGGCCTCTACCGTGAGCACCAGCGCCTCCGCGCGCTTCACGGCCCTCCCGGTTCACGCCGCAAGCACCGACCCGGGAGGGCCTTCTCACGCGCCCTTCGTCGGCAAGGTGCCGCCCTAAATCTGCACCCGCTCGTCGGCAGGCACGCAAACCGACCATGTCGTGATCAAGGTGCCCAAGCTGTCGCAGACGTAGGCATGGTGAATGTCGTCCAACA
>NZ_JNXT01000127.1 GCF_000716675.1 Streptomyces alboflavus | reverse complement strand
CCCCCCCCCCCCCCCGCCACACCGGCCCCCACCGCCACCACCGCGAGCACCCCCACGCACACCCCCATCACGTCCCACGGCACCACCACCCCCGCCGGTGCCGAGAGCCGCGCGAGCCCCGCGCTCAGGCCGCCGAGGCCGACCAGCGTCACCGCGAGGCCGAGCACCGCGCCCACCGTCACCGCGAGGACCGCCTCGGCGGCCACGACGAGCCGTATCTGGCCGGGCGCGGCGCCGAGGAGGCGCAGGGAGCGCAGCTCGGGGGCGCGCACGGGGGCCGTCATCAGCTGGGTGCTCGCCAGCGAGATCGCCGTGTACGCGAGGCAGAGCGCGAGCAGCATGTGCAGGCCGAGGCGCGTCTGGTGCTTCATGCCGGGGTACTCGGCGGCCAGCCACTCCCCGGCCGTGCGCACCTGCCCGCCGGTCGTGCGCAGCGCCGCCGCGACGGCCGCGGGGTCGGCGCCGTCCCGCAGGCGCACGTCGACGCGGTCGAGCGGGGCGGCGGGGGCGTTGCGGGCCGTCACGTACGCCCCGTTGTCGCCCGTGCCGCGCGCGAGGACCGCCACGATCCGCAGCCGGGCCCGGCGGCCGTCGCTGAGCCACACGTCGACGTGCTCGCCGACGCGGTGCCGCTGCCACTCCTCGTTGACGACGATCGAGCGGTCGTCGAGGCGGCGTACGTCACCGGCGACCACGGGCAGCCGGTGCGTCGCCGCGTACGCCGCCGGGTCGGTCACGGCGCGCGCGTCGGCGCGCAGGAGCGCGGTCTCGTCGTCCTCGCGGACGAAGACGGCGGTGCTCGCCGACGCGGCCACCGTCGCCCCGGGGATCCGTCCCGGCGGCCTCAAGTCGTCGCCGGTGACGATCAGTTGGGCGGCGGTACGGTCCCTCGCCTCGGTCGCCTTCGCCGCGCCCACCGTCGCGGCGGAGCCGAGCAGGCAGCCCGCGGTGGCGACGGTGACGAGGACGGGGGCGGCGACGGCGGCGGTGCGGCGCACGGAACCGGCGGCGTTGGCGCGGGCGACGCGGGCGAGGGCGAGAGCACTGGCGGAGCGCCTTCCTGGGCTCTTGGCGGGGCGTCGGCCTGGGCGTTCGGCGGGGTGCGGGACCGGGCTTTCGGCGGGGCGTCGGCCTCGGCGTTCGGCGGGGTGCCGACTCACGCCTCCTGCGGGGTGCCGACTCACGCCTCCTGCGGGGTGCCGACTCACGCCTCCTGCGGGGTGCCGACTCACGCCTTCTGCGGGGTGCCGACCCACGGCTCCTGCGGGGTGCCGACCCACGGCTCCTGCGGGGCGTCGCCCCAGGCCCCCCGCGAGGCGTCGCCCCAGGCCCCGCACGCGGCGCCGACCCGGGCCGCCCGCGCCCCGCGCCAAGAACGCCGGGCGGCGGAACACGGCGACCACGTGCCGTACGAGGAGAGGGGACAGCGCTGCCACTCCCGTGGAGAGGATCATCGGCTGCGTCGTGTACGTCTTGCGCTTCAACAGCTCCGACGGCTCCGTCCACAGCGTCCACGCGAGCAGCCCCACCCCGCCCGCGAGCAGCACCGCGCCCACGACCCGGCGGCCGAGCGGCATCACGCCGGTGTCGAGCGACGCCTCGCGCAGCGCCTCCACGGGGCTCACGCGCCCGGCCCGGCGCGCCGCGCTCCACGATCCGGCGAGGGCCACGAGCAGGCCGGTCCAGAAGGCGAGCTGGTACGGCCACCAGGTCCAGGCGAAGCCGCCGGGGCCGCCGTCCACGGTGAACCACGGCGGCGCCACCTCCGCGTCGACCAGCGCCCGCGCGAGGCCCGGGGCCGCCCACGCCCCGATCACGCACCCGGCCGCCGACGCCGCCGCGCCCACCGCGAGGGCCTCGGCGAGCAGCCACCGCCGTACCTGCCCCCGGCTCGCCCCTGCCGCCCGGAGCAGCCCGAACTCGCGCCGCCGCAGCGCCACCACGAAGGCGAACGTGGACGCGGTCACGAACGCCGACACGAACGCGGCGACCCCGCCCGCCGTGCCGAGGAACGCGTTCACGGCGACCAGCGCCCGCGCGTCCCGTTCGGCGTCCGTGTCGACCTGGCGGCGGTCGGCGCCGGTCAGGACGCGGGCGCCGGTGCCGGAGGCGGCGACGACGGCGCGCACCCGGGCGGCGGGCGCGTCGAGGCCGACGGCGTCCGGTGCCGTACGGTCTGTACGGGTCTGGCCGGGGTGGGACTGACCGGGGTGGGTCTGGCCCGGGTGGGTCTGGCCCGGGTGGGCCCGGGCCGGGTCGGCCCGGCCGGGGCTGAGTCGGCCGAGGCGGCGCAGTTCGCGCAGCAGTTCGTTGTCCACAGGGTGTGGATGAGCGAGCCGCTTCGTGACGTGGCGGGTCTCGGGCCCGCGCCGCACCGGCACCGTCAGCGTGTCCCGGCCCGCCACCACCACCGGCGAGTCGGCGAACCGCACCGGCTCCCGCTCCGGCGCGCGCACGCTTGCCGCGAGCCCCACCCCCGTCGCGGCGATCAGGGCCACGCCGAGGGCGACGGCGACGAAGGCACCCAGGAATCCGGCCCACCGGGCCCGTAGTGACGCAAGAACCATGCCTTGAGCCAACCGCCCTGCGGGCCCCCGCTCACGACCACTGGCGGGCCGGTCGAAGGTAGGGCCAGGCCTACCCTTAGGGGTATGGATTCGGTGATCGACAGGGCGTTCGCGGCGGCGCTGTACGGGGCGGACGCGGGGGTCGGCCGCCCCGCGCACGCCGACGAGGGCCTCGACACCGGCGCCTCCCTCCTCGCCGCCGACCCCGGAGCCGACGCCGAACTCGCCGCGCGGGGTGAGGAGTTGCTGCGGCGGGCCTGGGAGCGCGGCTGGCAGCCCGCCGACGTCCTGCGCCTGGTCCGGCGCGACCTCGACGAGCCCCACGTACGCCTCGCCGCCGCCCTGATCCGTACCGAGACCCTCCGCTACGCCCCCGGCCTGCTGCCCGCACGCTGGCCCGCGCAGCTCGCCGCCCTCGACGCCCACGAGCCCTGGCGCGCGCCCGACCGGTTCACGCACGCCACCGCCGTGCTCGCCCTCTACCGGCTCCTGCTCCGGCTGCCCCCGATCGAGCCCGTCGGTCCGGCGCCCGGCACCCCCCTGCACGTACCGCCGCCGCACCGCGACGACGAGCCGCGCGCCCTCACCCGCATCCGCGCCCTGCTCGCCAAGGCCGAGGCGACCGGCTATCCGCAGGAGGCGGAGGCGCTCACCGCGAAGGCGCAGGAGCTGATGGCGCGGCACAGCGTCGACGAGGCGCTGCTCGCCGCCCGTACGCACCGCCCGGACGCGCCCGGGGCCTGCCGCGTCGGCGTCGACGCCCCGTACGAGACCGCCAAGGCGATCCTCCTCGACGCCGTCGCCGGGGCGAACCGCTGCCGCGCGGTGTGGAACGAGGCGTTCGGCTTCAGCACCGTCGTCGGCTTCGAGGCCGACCTGGAGGTGGTGGAGCTGCTGCACACCTCCCTGCTCGTGCAGGGCCTCGCCGCCATGACGACGGCGGAGGCCGGGCAGCGCGCGGGCGGGCGCAAGCGCACCAAGACGTTCCGGCAGGCCTTCTGGATGGCGTACGCCCAGCGTGTGGGCGCCCGTCTGGAGGCCGCCGCCGCGCCCGTCACCCACGAGGAGGGCGGTGGGGGCGGGGCGCTGCTCCCGGTGCTCGCCGCGCGGGACGTCGCCGTCGCCGACCGGGCGGAGCGGATGTTCCCGGAGACGACGACCACGCGGGTGCGCGGCGTACGGGACGGCGCGGGCTGGGCCGAGGGGGCCGCGGCGGCCACGAACGCCAGCCTGCACACGCGTGTGAGGCTTTCCGGGCGGGAAGGGTGAGGCAGGGGTGAGGCAGGGGTGAGCGGTGGAGGGGGATCAGGGGTGAGTACGCGGATGCGCATCGGGGAGCTTTCGGAACGCACCGGCACGCCGCGCAGGCTGCTGCGCTACTACGAGGAGCAGGGGCTGATCGTCGCCGATCGGGCGGCCAACGGGTACCGCGTGTACGACGAGGCGTGCGTCGACCGGGTCCTGCAGATCCGGGGGCTCCTCGACGCGGGGCTGCCCACGCGGCTCATCAAGCAGATCCTGCCCTGCCTGGACAAGCCCCGGGTCATCCACTTCCCGGACGCCACGCCGGAGATGCTGGCCACGTTGGAGCGGGAGCGGGACAGCATGACGCGGCGCGTCGAGTGTCTGACCCGGAACCGGGACGCGATCGGCGCGTACCTGGACGCGGTTCGGGCCCGCCTGTCCCAGCCCGCCTGACCCGCCCGACCCTCGCCCCGTCCGCGCCCCCTGGCCGCCCGGCCTCACCCCGCCGCCCTACGCGGGCCACCGCCCGGCCGTCCGCGCCCCCTGGCCGTCCGGCCTCCCGCCGTCGCCCTACGCGGGCCACCGCCCCGCCGTCGACGGCTCCCCCTGCGCCCTCCCCACCCCGCCGCTCCGCGGCGGGCTCTCCCAC
>NZ_JNXT01000126.1 GCF_000716675.1 Streptomyces alboflavus | reverse complement strand
AGCGTCAGATGTGTATAATAGACAGCGTCCGCACACCGGACAACCCACCACCCCACCCCCACCCGATGCGAGGATGACCCCGAACGACGCACCCCGGGAGGGCCCCGCCCATGAGCAAGCCGAGCACGCCGAGCACGCCGAGCAAGCCGAGCAAGTCGCAGACCGCGACGAAGCCGCAGACCGCGACCGAGCGGAAGACGCCGAGCAAGCCGAGCCAGAAGGTCGTCGCCGTCCTCGGCACCGGCAAGATCGGCGAAGCCCTGCTCAGCGGCATGATCCGCAGCGGCCGAGCCCCCGGTGACCTCCTGGTCACGGCCCGCCGCCAGGAGCGCGCCGACGAACTCCGCACCCGCTACGGCGTGGAACCCCTCACCAACGCCGAGGCCGCCAAGCGCGCGGACATCCTGATCCTCGCCTGCAAGCCGCAGGACATGGCCTCCCTCCTGGCCGAACTCGCCCCGTACGTCAGCACCGACACCCTGGTGATCAGCGCGGCCGCGGGCATCACGACCACGTTCATCGAGGAGCACCTGGCCGACGGGACGCCGGTCATCCGTGTCATGCCGAACACGCCGGTACTGGTGGACGAGGGCATGTCCGTCATCTCCGCCGGCAGCCACGCCACGGCCGCCGACCTGGCCCACGCGGAGGAGGTCTTCGGCGCCGTCGGCAAGACGCTCCGGGTCCCCGAGACCCAACAGGACGCGTGCACCGCCCTGTCCGGCTCGGGCCCCGCGTACTTCTACTTCCTGGTGGAAGCGATGACGGACGCGGGCATCCTCCTCGGCCTCCCGCGCGACAAGGCCCACGACCTCATCGTCCAGGCGGCGATCGGCGCGGCGGTGATGCTCCGCGACAGCGGCGAACACCCGGTCAAGCTCCGCGAGAACGTCACCTCCCCCGCGGGCACCACCATCAACGCCATCCGCGAACTCGAGAACCACGGAGTCCGCGCCGCCCTGATCGCAGCCCTGGAAGCAGCCCGAGACCGCAGCCGAGAACTAGCCTCAGGCAACAACTCCTGACCCCAGCCCGCCTCGGTGAGGTTTTCAGCCCGTCGTGGGGGTCCCCCCTGCTCCTTAAGAGCTTGGGGGAGATTGAGGACGAGGCGCGGAGCGCCGATTCGGGGGAGGACTGTCCCACCCGCCATGGGACGCCCGCCTACGGGGTCCGGGGCGGAGCCCCCCGCGCGGCGGAGCCGCACAATGTCACAGCCGGGAAGGGGCGGGACTGGGGAAAGCCCCGCAGGGCCCCTACCCCACACCCCCCAACACCTCCCCCGTCAGAACCACCCGAGCAAACCCACCCCCGTGCAGGGAAACAGCCGAGGCCCGCCCAATCTCCTCAGCGCTCCGCCGCCACCCAAACGGCCCCACCAGATCAAAGGTGTACGTCGCGTCATAAGCGAACACCACCTCGTACCCCAGATTCCCACCCATCCGAGCAGTGGTCTCCGCACACATATTGGTCTGAATCCCGGCCACCACGATCTGAGAAACCCCGGCCCCCCTGAGCCACGCATCCAGATCAGGCGTCCCATAGAACGCCGAGTTCACACTCTTCGAGACGAACAGCTCACCCCCACCCCCCTTACCGCGCCGCTGCTCGACGTACTCCTTGAACTCGTTGCCCACATACCCCGTCCGCAGCGGCGACTCCGGCTTCGGCGAGTCATGCCGTACGAACACGACCGGCCGCCCCGTCGCCTGCCACGCGTCGATGAGCGCGGCGATGTTGTCGTCGGCCTCGGGATTGTTCCGCGCGCCCCAGTACCCCTCCTCCTCGAAGCCCTTCTGTACGTCCACGACGACCAGCGCCGCGTTCTCCGCGATGTTCAGTGCGTTCTCCATGCCCACGATGCTGCCGCCAGGAGCCCCACCACCCCAGCCATACAAAAGCCACCGATCGATGGTTTACTGCCACCGTGCCCGAACCCCGCCCCACACCACCCCTGACACCACCACCCCTGACCCCGGAAGGAACCCCTCTCCCGTCCGCCCCGGAAACAACCCCTCTCCCACTCACCCCGGAAACAACCCCTCACCCCCAACGCATCGCCCTCCTCGCCTTCCCTGGCATCCGCTCCTTCGACGTCTCCGTGATCACCGAGGTCTGGGGCACCGACCGCACCGACCGCGGCGTACCCCCCTTCGACCTCCACCGCGTCGCCGCCACGCCCACCCCCGTCCCGATGCGCGCAGGCCTCACCCTCACCCCCGACCGCACCCTCGCCTGGCTGAACCGGCTGACCGGCACCGACCTGATCGTCGTCCCCGGCCTGGACGACCACCTGACACCGGCACCACCCCCACTACTGGAGGCCCTGCGCCGCGCCCACACCCGAGGCATCACCATCGCGGCCCTGTGCGGCGGCGCCTTCACCCTGGCCCAGGCGGGCCTCCTGGACGGCCGCCGCGCCATCACCCACTGGAACCTCGTCGACCTGCTGCGAACCCATCACCCCCACGTCACCGTCGTACCCGACGCCCTCTTCATCGAGGACGACAACATCTGGACCGCCGCGGGCACCGCAGCCGGCATCGACTTGTGCCTGCACCTGGTCCGCACGGCCCACGGCTCGGAGGTCGCCGCGACCGTCGCCCGCTCGATGGTCACCGCCCCGTTCCGCACCGGCGGCCAGGCGCAGTTCATCGAGCACCCCACACCTCGCACCGACCGCGACGCCGACGCCCTCGCCACAGTCCGTGAATACGCCCTGCGTCACCTCCAGGAACCGCTCACCGTCTCCGACCTGGCCGCCAGGGCGGGCATGTCGGCGCGCTCGTTCGCCCGTCACTTCACCGCGGCGACCGGCACCACACCCCTGCGCTGGCTCCTGGACCAGCGCGTCGCCGCCGCGCAGAAGCTCCTCGAACGCACCGACCTGCCCATGCCCGAGGTGGCCCGCCGCGCGGGCTTCGGCAGCGAGATCACGATGCGCCAGCACTTCGCCTCGCGTCTCGCCACCAGCCCACGCGCCTACCGCGCCACGTTCACCGGCACCGGCTCGGGCACCGCCGGCGCGGGAGGCAGCAGCCCGATCGCCCGATAGGCGGCATCGACCGTCGGCTTCGCCATCCCCCTCGCCCGCTCAGCCCCGGCCCGCAACACCTCCTCCACATACGCGGAATCCGCAACCAACTCCTTGTGCCGCTCCCGCACGGGCCGCAGAAGCTCCACCACGGCGTCGGCGGTGTCCTTCTTCAAAGCTCCGTACGACTCGTATACACCGCTCAAGCCGTTCGGGTTCCCACCTTCGCAAGCCGCGAGGATCTCCAGCAGATTCGAGACCCCGGGCCGGGCCTCCCGGTCGTACACGACCTCGTCCCCGCTGTCCGTCACCGCGCGCATGATCTTCTTCCGCACCACGTCCGGCTCGTCGAGGAGATAGACGATCCCGGCCCCCGACTCATGGGACTTCCCCATCTTCGACGTCGGCTCCTGCAGATCCATGACCCGCGCCGCCACCTCCGGCCGCGTGGCCCGCGGCACCGCGAAGGCATGCCCGTACCGCTGGTTGAACCGCACCGCCAGGTCCCGCGTCAGCTCGACGTGCTGCGTCTGGTCGTCCCCGACCGGCACCTCGTCGGCCCCGTACGCCAGGATGTCCGCCGCCATCAGCACCGGATAGGTGAGCAGCGAAAGCCGCACGCTCCCGCCCCGCGCCCGCTCGACCGCGGACTTCTCCTTGTACTGGATCATCCGCCGCATCTCGCCGTCCGTGGCGACGCACTCGAGCAGATACGACAGCCGCGCGTGCTCGTCCACATGACTCTGTACGAACACGGTGCACCGCTCGGGATCGAGCCCGGACGCGAGGAGCAGCGTCGCCGCCTGCCTACTGAGCCGCTGAACCCGGCCGGGGTCGTGGTCGACGGTCAGTGCGTGCAGGTCCACGACGCAGAACAGCGCGTCCGCCCGGTGCTGATCGACATCCGCCCACTGCCGGATGGCCCCCAGGTAGTTCCCCAGCGTCAGATGCCCGGTCGGCTTGACCCCACTGAAGATCCGCGTCATCTCTTCTCTCCACCTCCAGAACGGGGCCGCCGTCCCGGCGACCGGGTTCAGGACCTCCGGAGGGAGATACGCGAACGGCCGCCGAAGCGGCGGCCGTTGAGTGCATGCGTCAGCTCGGCCGCCGTCAGGCGGCCCACCACTGATGGGTGCGCGCATGCGTAGTCATGTCCTTACAGTAGCGCGGGCAGGGCCGAAGTTGACACGTCTCGACCCGGAACGTAGTGTTCTCCGAGTTGCCCGACGTGAGCTCTGATCACTGATCGGTCCCCGGGCGGCCATTCCGTAGGAACCATTCAAGCGATCGATGCTCAGCCTCTTCGTTTCCACGAAGGGCCGCTTTCGGCTCGTTTCCATGCGTTTTTACGTAATGAGGAGTCCGCGTTCGAAAGGACGCCCCCGATTAGGTCGGGAGCCGAGATTCCGCTAAAGTCTCACTCGTCGGAACGGCCCAACAGCCGCGAGGACAAACCCCGCTGACTGGGAGTCAGGCCCGAAAGGATCTGATAGAGTCGGAACCGCCGGAAAGGGAAACGCAAAGGCCGAAAGGTTGGAGCGGGAACCGGAAAGGCACCGAGGAAATCGGACACGAAAGAGTCTGATAGAGTCGGAAACGCAAGAACAAAAGAAACACCGAAGGGAAGCGCCCGGAGGAAAGCCCCAGAGAATGTTCTGTGGGTGAGTACAAAGGAAGCG
>NZ_JNXT01000125.1 GCF_000716675.1 Streptomyces alboflavus | reverse complement strand
CTCTCCCACCCGCCCGCCCCAGCCATTGCTTCGGCCCGGGTGGGGCGCACTGCCTGCCCGGTGCCCTCCAGCCCGCCTCAGCTAAGCCTTCAGCCCGCCCCGGTGAAGTCCTCAGCCCGCCCCGGCGAGGTTCTCAGCCCGCCTCAGTGAGGTTTTCCGCCCGCCCCGGGTGAACCTTTCGGACTGCCTCGGCGAAATTTTTAGCCCGTCCGGCGATTGAGGACGAGGCGCGGAGCGCCGATCGGGGGTGGCTGTCCCACCCGAAGGGGACGGTCGGCCCCGGGGTCCAGGGGCGGAGCCCCGGGATCGGGAAGGGGTGGGGTTGGGGAGCCCCCGGCAGGGCCTCCACCAGGCACGACGGCCCGAGGTGGGGGAAACCCCACCCCACACTCGGCGGGCCGCCTCATGGTCGCGGACACCCCGCACTCCGTACGTTCGATGCATCGACCACGCACGAACGACGGAAGGCCACGCCATGGGGCTGCGCAAGAAGAAGCGGCAGCAGCGACACGAGTCCGCCCCGGTCCACCCCGCGGACGCGGACCCCACGACGTCGCCCTGGGCCGTCGAGCTGCGCGCGGTGCGCCGTCAGTACGGCCGCGGCTCCGGCGCCGTACACGCCCTGCGGGGCATAGACCTGGCCCTGCCGCGGGGCAGCTTCACCGCGGTGATGGGCCCGTCGGGCTCCGGCAAGTCCACGTTCCTGCAGTGCGCGGCGGGCCTCGACCGCCCGACGGACGGCAGCGTCCGCCTCGGCGGCACGGAGATCACGGGGATGAGCGAGAACAAGCTGACGGCCCTGCGCCGCACCCGCCTGGGCTTCGTGTTCCAGGCGTTCAACCTGCTCCCGTCGCTCACGGTCGAACAGAACGTCCTGCTCCCGATGCGCCTCGCGGGCCACCGCCCGGACCGCCGCAGGGCGGCCGAGATGCTGACCCGGGTGGGCCTCGGCGACAAGGGCGGGCGCCGCCCCGGCCAGCTCTCCGGCGGCCAGCAGCAGCGCGTGGCCATCGCCCGCGCCCTGGTGACGTCCCCGGACGTGATCTTCGCGGACGAGCCGACCGGCGCCCTGGACACGACCACGGCGGGCGAGATCCTGCACCTGCTGCGCTCGGCCGTGGACGGCATGAACGCCACCGTGGTGATGGTCACGCACGACCCGGCCGCGGCGGCACACGCCGACCGCACCCTGTTCCTCGCGGACGGCGCCATCGTCGACCACGTGGAGGGCGCCTCGGCGGCGCGCATCGCGGACCGGATGACGGCGCTGACGAGGGCCGCGGCCCCCGCGTACGCGGGAGTGGCGGCGTGAGTTTCGTACCCAACGGACTGGCCCGCGCGGCCGTCCGCTTCAAGCCGGCCGCCTTCGTGGGGACGTTCGTCGCCCTCGCGATGGCCGCCTTCATCGTGTCCGCGTGCGGCATCCTCCTGGAGACCGGCCTGCGCGCCTCCGTACCACCGGTGCGCTACGCCGACGCGCCCGTGGTGGCCGCCGCCGACCAGAAGTCCCACTATGAGACCGGCAGCGGCGAGGACCGCAGCGACAACGGCGCGCCGGTCACCGACCGCGCCCGCCTCGCCGACTCGCTGGTGGCGAAGGCGGCGTCGGCGCCCGGCGCGCGTACGGCCGTCGCCGACGTCACCTTCCCCGTCAAGCAGGGCAACAAGGAACTGACCGCGCACGGCTGGGGCTCCACCGCCTTCACCGGCGAGAAGCTCTCGGCGGGCCGCGCGCCCGGCACCGGGGACGTGGTGCTCGCGGGCACCGGGGCCCGGGTCGGCGAGCGCGTCACGCTCACCACGGCGGACGGCCCGCGGGACTTCCGGGTCTCCGGCGTCAGCGGCGGCAGCGAGGGGGCGCCCACGGCCTGGTTCACCGACTCCGAGGCCGTCCAGCTCTCCGGGCACCCCGGCCGCGTCGACGCCATCGCCGTGCTGCCCAAGGACGGCGTCACCGACGCCACGCTGAAGTCGCAGGTCGCCAAGGCGCTCGGCGACAAGGCCGAGGTGCACACCGGCGACGACCGCGGCGGCGCCGAGGACCCGGGCCTCACCGAGGCCGAGGAGCTCCTCACGGGCCTCGGCGGCTCCTTCGGCGGCATCGCCGCGATGGTCGCCGTGTTCACCGCGGCCGCCACCGTCGCCCTCTCCGTGGGCCAGCGGGCCCGCGAGTTCGCGCTGCTGCGCGCCATCGGGACGACGCCGCGCCAGATCCGCCGCACGGTCGCCACGGAGACGCTCCTGGTGGCCCCGCTCGCGGGCGCCCTCGGCTGCCTGCCGGGCATCGCCCTGGCGAACTGGTGGTTCGGGCAGCTGAAGGACAGGGACGCGGTCCCGGAGGCCGTCGACCTGTCGGTGTCGTTCATCCCGATGGCCGCCGCCGTCGGCACGGCCGTCCTCACCGCCCTGCTCGCCGGGATGATGGCCGCGCGCCGCCCGGCCCGCATCAAGCCGGGCCAGGCCCTGAGCGAGGCCTCCGTTGAGCGGCTGCGGCCGGGCTGGGTGCGCACCCCCCTCGGTGTCGCGGCGGCCGTCGGCGGCGTGGTGCTCTCGGGCGTCGCCGCCAACACCTCCGGCGACGACGCGGCGAACGCGGCGCTCGGCGTCGTGATGCTCTTCATGCTCGCGGTGGCGCTGCTCGGGCCGCTGGTGGCGCGGGCCTGCGCGGGCCTGTTCGGCCTGCCGCTGCGCGGTGCGGGCGCCTCCGCGTCGCTCGCCGCGGCCAACTCCCGCAGCAACGCACGCCGGATGGCCTCCGCGATCACGCCCATCGTGCTCGCGATGGCGTTCGCGTCCACGCTCGTCTTCATGCACACCTCCGAGAACAAGGTGGCGGAGAACCAGCAGCGCGACGGCATCACGGCGGACCACATCGTGGCGTCGCCGACGGGCTTCGACGCGTCGACGGTGCGCGAGGCCACCGGACCCGGCGGCGGCTCCGCGGTCGGCCTCCTGAAGACCTCCGTGCTGCTGCCGATGGGCTCGGGCGGCGACCGCTATCTGCAGTCGGCGAGCACGCAGGCCGTCACGGGCACCGCCGCGAACCTCGCCAAGGTGCAGGACCTGAACGTCGAGTCCGGCCGCATCGACCTCGGCAAGGGCAAGGTCGCCCTGGACGCGAATCTCGCGGGCAACGCCCACCTGAAGGTCGGCGACCGCGTCGAACTGCGGCTGCCCGACGGCACGAAGACCCGGCCCGAGGTCGTCGCGACGTACGAGCGCGGGCTCGGCCTGTCCCAAGTGACCCTGGGCGGCGCCGAGATGAAGCGGCACGTCACGTCGGCGTTCGACACCGAGATCTGGGCGAAGGGCTCCTCCGCGGCGGCGCTGAAGCAGCTGGCGTCCCAGGGCACGGTCCTGGAGCGCGACGACTACACCACCGCCCGGTCCAAGGACCGCGCGGTGCAGGCCTGGGCGAACACCACCATGGCGGCCGTCCTCGGCGGCTTCGCGGCCGTCGCCGCCGCCAACACCCTGGTCATGACGGTCCTCGACCGGCGGCGCGAGCTGGGCACGCTGCGGCTCATCGGCTCCACCCGGCGCCAGGTCCTCAGGATGGTGCGCTGGGAGGCGCTGCTCGTGACCTGCGCGGGCGTCGTCATCGGCACCGCCATCGCGCTGGCCACGCTGGTCCCGATGATGAAGGGCCTGACCGGTGAGGGCCCCTACATCCCGCCGCTCCTGTACGCGGCCTTCGCCGGGTCGGCCGTGGTGCTCGGCCTGGTGGCGACGGCGGTGCCCGCGCGGGCGGCCCTGGGGTCCTCGGCATGAGGCCCTAGGGTCGTCGGCATGACGCTGATGACCCTGGCCGAGGTGGAGACGGTGGCCCGGCGGGCGCACGCCGGGCAGACGGACAAGGCCGGGCGGCCCTACGCCGAGCATCTGGCGGCGGTCGCCGAGGGGACGCGGGCGCGGGGCGGCTCGGGGGCGCAGATCGCGGCGGCGTGGCTGCACGACGCGATCGAGGACGACGCGCTGACGCCGGACTGGCTGGACGCGGCCGCCCTGGCCCCGGCCACAAAGGCCATCGTGCGCGCCCTCACCAAGCGGCCCGGCGAGGCCCCGGAGGCGTACGCCGCCCGGATCCGCGCGACCCCCGGCGCCGTCCTGGTCAAGGAGGCCGACCTGGCCCACAACGCGGATCCGGGCCGTCTCGCCGTACTGGACGAGACGACCCGGACCCGCCTCACGGCGAAGTACGCGCACATGCGGGCGCTGCTGACCCCGGCCTGACGGCCGAGGGAAGCGTCAGCGGGCGGAGCCCCGCTCGCGGGCCAGCGCGGCCGCGTCGCGGCGGAAGGCCCAGTCCATCTTGGGCTCCATGGCGAAGCGGAACATCCGCTGCACCGGTGGCGTGCACAGGAGCGTCACCACGGCGGCCGCGATCACCGTCACGACCACCTCACCGGCGGGCTTGTACAGCCACGGGTTGGCGTCGAACCAGTCCCAGAACCGGGATCCCTTGGCGAGGAAGCCGTGCAGCAGATAGCCGTACAGCGTTCCTGCGCCGAGCACCGTGAACCACATCTTCCGGCGCGGCACCCAGGCGAAGAAGCACGCCGTGAGCAGTACCGAGCAGCCGAACAGGGCCAGCGTCATGACCACGCCGACCCACCACGGGACGCCGAGTTCCTGGGCGCTGTCGCGCCGGTAGAACCACACGGACGTCATCTTCGGGGCGGCCCAGTAGGCGAGCGCCACCGCGCACGCGAAGATCGGCACCGACAGGAGGCGCACCTCGCGGCGGCGCACCAGCTGGAAGTGCTCGGGCTTGATGAAGAGGCCGAGCACGAAGAACGGCATGAACTGCAGGACCCGCTGGAGGTCGAGGTCGTCGCCGATGTCGGGCGAGACCACGGCGAGCACGGCGATGGCCAGGGCGAGCGGCACCGGCCAGCGCACGACCTTCCACAGCGGAGTGGTCAGCCGCCACACGAACAGGGCGATCAGGAACCAGGTCAGGTACCAGGGGTCGAGCAGGCTGATCGGCTGCGTCGGATCGTCGTCGGCCCATCGCTTGAAGAAGGTGTACGCGACCTCGAAGATCACGTACGGCACGGCGACGCCGGTCACGAGCCGCTTGAGCCGGTCGGGGCGCATGTCGAAGCTGCGGGAGAAGTAGCCGGAGATCAGGATGAACGCCGGCATGTGGAAGGTGTAGACGGTCATGTACAGCGCTTCGGCGGTGCGGCTGTGATCCGTCAGGGGTTCCCACGCGTGGGCCATCGCGACGAGCACGATCGCCAGGTACTTGGCGTTGTCGAAGAACGCGTCGCGCTGCTTGGCGGGCTTGCCCGCGCCGTCGGCGGGGCGGGCGGTGGCGGGCACCGCGGGGGCGGGGGAGGTGTGGGGG
>NZ_JNXT01000124.1 GCF_000716675.1 Streptomyces alboflavus | reverse complement strand
GTGGTGGTCGAGGGCGAGGTCGACGACGCCTTGGTGGGTGATGGCGACGCCCTTGGGGGTGCCGGTGGACCCGGAGGTGTACATCACATAGGCCAGCTGGTCGACGTGAGTGCGAGGAGCGGTTTCCAGGGGGTCGGCTGAGAGCCCGGCGAGGGCGGCCCGGGTGCTGGGGTCGTCGATGATCAGGTAGGGGCAGGGGCCGTCCGGAAGGTCCACCGCTGTCCCGGTGTGGGTGACGACCAGTACGGGTGCGGCGTCACGCAGCATGAACTGCAGGCGTTCGGCGGGGTACGCGGGGTCCAGGGGCAGATAGCAGCCGCCCGCCTTGAGGATGGCGAGGAGGGTCACGATCTGGTCCGTGGAGCGGGGCAGCGCCAGTCCCACGACCGAGTCCCGGCCCACACCGCGGGCGATCAGGACCCGCGCGAGCCGGTTCGACCGCTCATCCAGCTCCGCATACGAGAGCTCCTCCTCACCGGAGACGACCGCGACCCGCTCCGGCCCGGCGGCCACCTGTGCTTGGAAGACCTCGGTGATGCCGTGCCCCGCCCGCGCCTGGCCGGTGTCGTCGAACCTCCCCAGCACCAGGTCGCGCTCCGTCCTGTCCAGCAGGTCGAGGCGGGCCACGGGCAGATGCGGATCGGCGGCGACCAGTTCGAGCAGACGTCCGAACCGTACGGCGATCTGCTCCGCCGAGGCCTTCGGGAACAGGTTGTCCTGGTACTGGAGCTCCGCGTACAGACGCGGCTCCGCGCTCGCGACCACCGTGAGCGGGTAGTGGGTGCCGGTGGTCGCGCGCACACCGGCCAGGGCGGCACCCGCCGCCTCGTGCGCTTCCGTGAGCCCCTCCTGGTCCACCGGATACGACTCCAGGACGACCATGGTGTCGAACAGGGCCGGGAGCCCCATGGCCTCGTGGATCCGGCTGAGGCCGTGGTGATGGTGGTCGAGCAGCGATGTCTGGCGTTCCTGGAGGGCTACGAGGGTCTGCGCGAGCGTGGCGTCGGGCGCGCACGTGACGCGCACTGGCAGCGTGTTGATGAACAGGCCGACCATCTCGTCGACGCCCGGCACCTGCGGCGGCCGCCCGGAAACCGTCGTGCCGAGCACGACGTCCTGCCGCCCCGTCAGGTACCCGAGAAGCACGCCCCAGGAGCCCTGCAGCAGGGTGCTGAGGGTGATGCCCAGCTCGCTCGCCCTGCGGGCGAGTGCCTGGGCGGCCCGTTCCGGCAACGGCACCTCGATCTGGCCCAGGCCCGCCGACTCCGCGGTGGCGGCTGCGCCCGTGAGGGCGAGGAGCGTCGGCTCCTCGACGCCCGCCAGCTCCCGCGCCCAGGCGCGGGCCGCCGCCTCGTCATCCTGCTCGGACAGCCAGACCAGGAAGTCCCGGTAGGGGCGCACCCGGGGCAGCACCGACGGGTCCCCGCCGGAGCCGTACAGGCGCAGCAGGTCCTGCAGCAGGTGCGGCAGTGACCAGCCGTCGTACAGCGCGTGGTTGGCGGTGAAGACCAGCTCGGCGTGGTCCGGGCCCATGCGGACCAGGGTGATGCGCAGCAGCGGCGGCTCCTCCGGGGTGAAGTGGGCGGCCCGGTCGGCGGCGAGGAGCCGCTCGAAGGCCGCGTCCCGTTCGGCGTCGGCGAAGTCGCCGAGGTCGACGGCCTGCCAGGGCAGGTCCACCCGGTCGAGCACGAGCTGTACCTGCTGCCCGGCCGTACTGGTGACGAAGGCGGTCCGGAGTGCGGCATGCCGGTCGAGGAGGGCCTGCCCGGCCGCCCGCATGCGCTCCGGGTCCACGTCCTTGGACAGCCGGAAGCTGAGCTGCGTGTGGTAGGCGTCGAACGACGACCCCGCGAGCATGCCGTGGAAGAGGATGCCCGCCTGCGTCGCCGTCACCGGCCACACGTCGACGACGGCGCCCGCGTACCGGTCGTGCCACCGGTCCAGGTCGCGCTGGCCCACCCGCACCAGCGGCACATCGGACGGCGTGAGGCCGCCGGAGCCGGGGACGGCGGCGTGCAGGGCGAGGTTCTCCAGCGCCGCACGCCACAGCTCGATCAGCTCGCGTGCCTCGTCGCGTGCGAGCAGCCCGCCCGGGAAGCGGATCTGGGCCTGGAGCCGCGGGCCCTGCCCGGTGTCGGAGACCAGTGAGGTGACCTCGACCGTCGCCAGTGCGGGCATGTCCGGGTCGAGGTCGGCGCCCACCAGACCGTTGCCGTCGGCCGGGGTCCAGCCACCGCGTGGCTCCTCGGGTGTGTCGTCCGCAGCGAACCTGCCCAGATAGTTGAAGGAGATCTGGCCGTCTCCGGCCTCCTTGAGCACGTCGGCGGTCGCACGGTTGAGGTAGCGCAGCAGGCCGTAGCCGACGCCCTTGTCGGGAACGGCGTGCAGCTGTTCCTTGACGGCCTTCAGAGCCCGGCCGATGGCTCGACCACCGCCGAAGGCGTCCTCCAGATCGATTCCTCCGACATCCACACGCACGGGGAACATGCTGGTGAACCAGCCCACGGTGCGGGACAGTTCGGCCCCCGGCACCGCGGCCTCCTCCCGGCCGTGCCCCTCAAGGCGGATCAGCGCCGAGGACTCCTCGATGCCGCGTGCCCGCCGCCACTTCGCGAGCGCGAGCCCGAAGGCGGTGAGGAGACCGTCGTTGACGCCGGTGCGGAAGGCCGCGGGCACGGTGGTCAGGAGCGCCTCGGTGGCCGCGACCGGCAGCTCCATGGACACGTGCTCGACCGTGGCGCACACGTCGACGGCCGGGTCGAAGGCCCGGGAGCCGAGGTCGGGGTCGGGGCCGGAGACGACCGTCCGCCAGTGGTCGAACTCGGCGGTGCGCCGAGCGCTGCCGGCTTCCTCGGTGAGGGCGTGGGACCACCGTCGCACCGACGTGGCGACCGGGGCGAGCCGGGGTGTCCGGCCGTCCCGGACGGCGTGCCAGGCGGTGGCGAGGTCGGGCAGGAGGATCCGCCAGGAGACGCCGTCGACGAGGAAGTGGTGCAGGACGAGGATCAGGCGTCCGTGGGCCTCCGGGCCGGGATCGCACCAGACGAACTGCGCCATGACTCCGGCCGCCGGGTCGAGCCGGCCGGTGGCGCGGTCGAGTTCGTCGGCCGCGCGGTCGCGCCAGGCGGCCTCCTCCCAGCGGCCGTCACAGGCGACCCGGTGGATCAGGCCGGCCGGGTCCACCGACCCCGGCGCGTCGACGAGCAGGCCCGCAGGGCCGTCCCCGGTGCGCACGAGCCGGGAGCGCAGGATGTCGTGGTGGTCGAGGACCGCGCGCAGGGTCGCGACCAGTCCCTGCTCGTCGATGGCGAGCGGAAGCTCGACCTCCATGGCCATCGCGAACCGGCCGAAGCCGCCGCCCTGTTCCGCCAGCTCCAGCAGGTAGTGGCCGATGGGCAGGAGCGGCACCACACCGACACCGCCGCCTTCCAGCTCGTCGAGCACGGGCCCGTCGTCCGTGGTCCGCTCGGCGTGGTCGGCGAGTTCGGCGACGGTGCGGCACTCGAAGATCTGCCGCGGGGTCACCTCGACCCCGTGCGCACGGGCGCGCGAGACGACCTGGATGGAGCGGATGCTGTCGCCGCCGACGGCGAAGAAGTCATCATCGACGCCGACCCGGTCGAGGCCCAGGGCCTCGGCGTACGCGGCGGCCAGGATCTCCTCGGTGGTCGTGCGCGGCGCCTGGTACGTGCCGCCGGTGACCTCGGGCTCCGGCAGCGCCGAGCGGTCGAGCTTGCCGTTCGGGGCGAGGGGCAACCGGTCCAGGGTCACGCAGACCGACGGCACCATGAATTCCGGCAGCCGTCCCGCCACGAAGCCGCGCAGCTCCTTCGCGGAGACCCCGGCGCTGATGCCCGCGTCGTCGACGGTGGGCACCACGTAGCCGACCAGCTGCCTGCTGCCGCGGACGTCCCGGGTGACGACGACCGCCTGGGCCACGCCAGGGTGCGCGGTGAGCGCCGCCTCGATCTCGCCCGGTTCGATGCGGAAGCCGCGCACCTTGACCTGCGCGTCGTCGCGGCCCACGTACTCCAGGTGTCCCTGACGGGACCAGCGGGCCAGGTCTCCGGTGCGGTACATCCGCGAACCCGGAGGACCGAAGGGGTCAGGGAGGAACCGTTCGGCGGTGAGCGGCGCCTGCCCGTGGTAGCCGCGGGCCACGTTGCCCGCGACATACAGCTCACCCACGACACCGACGGGCACGGGGGCGAGCCCGGAGCCGAGGACGTAGGTGCGCATGTTGCCCAGGGGAGTGCCGATGGGGGCACTCGAGCCACTGGTTCCTTCCGGGGCCGAGGTGAAGGTGGTGGCGTAGAACGACTCTGTCTGGCCGTAGGCGTTGACGACGCGCACTCCGGGCAGCGCCTGGTGGATCGACCGCACCAGCGGGGCGGGCAGCGCTTCACCGGCGAAGACGACGGCATCGGGGTGGATCTTGTCGCCGATCTGATCCACCAGTTCGGCGAAGACCGAGGGCACGGTGCTGATCACACCGCCGTCCCAGCCGCCGCGCTCACCGATGACGAGGACGTCCCGGACGAGTTCGACGGTGCCTCCGGTCGCGAGCGTGGTGACGATCTCGAAGACCGACACGTCGAAGTTCACCGATGTGCCCGCCAGCATCCGCGTACCCGGGTGGATCCCCACCGCGTCGGCGAGCCGCAGCACGCCGTTGACGACGTCCCGGTGGGTCACCGTCACGCCCTTCGGGGTGCCGGTGGAGCCGGAGGTGTACATCACGTACGCGGCGTTCAGCGGCCGCACCGCCCGGGACTCGCCGTCCGGCACCCAGGTGTCGCGGGCGTCCAGGTCCAGGTCCTCGACGAGCAGGCGCGGGACCCCGGTGTCCGGGAGTACGCGGGCCGCGTCGGCAGTGGTGAGGACCAGCGCGGGACGGGCGTCCGCCAGGATGAAGTCCAGCCTGGAACTGGGGTACTTCGGGTCGATCGGCAGATAGGCGCTGCCCGCCCGCCAGATCCCCAGCATCGCCACGACCAGATCCGCCGAGCGTGGCAGGGCGAGCCCCACGACCGTCTCCGGACCCACCCCGCGCCGGGCCAGCTCACCGGCAAGGCGTTCGACCCGGGTGGCCAGCTCCGCGTAGGACCACTCCTGGTCCTCGCAGATCAGCGCCGTGGCCTCGGGAGTGGTTGCCGCTCGCTGCGCGAACAGCTCGGCGACCGTCAGCTCCGGGGTCGCGGCGGCGGTGTCGTTGAGTCCGTACAGCACGAGCTCCCGTTCGTCCGGCTCGACGAGCTCGACACCGCGCACGTGCCGGTGCGGGTCGGCGGTGAGCAGGTCGAGCAGGCGGACGTACCGGTCCGCGAGCCTGCGGACCGTGGTCTCGTCGAAGAGGTCGGTCGCATACTCCAGCGACCCGATCACGCCGCCCAGCTGTGGCAGGTCGACCATGTTGAAGGTCAGGTCGAACTTCGCCGACTGGCTGCGCGCACGCTCGAACTCGACCTGAAGACCCGGCAGTTCGAAGCCGTCGAGGTCGAAGTTCTGCCAGGCGAACATCACCTGGAACAGCGGCGCGTAGGCCGTCGACCGTTCCGGGTTGAGGGCTTCGACGAGGCGTTCGAAGGGGATGTCTTGGTG
>NZ_JNXT01000123.1 GCF_000716675.1 Streptomyces alboflavus | reverse complement strand
ACACACCACCGCAACCGCATCCGGCGACAACTCCACCCGCCGCCCGAACAACTCCGGAACCGTCAACTCCGGCCCCACCACAGCCGTCTCATTGAACCCAGCAAGCGCCACCACCTCATCCGCCACCAACACATCCACCGAACCCACCAACAACCCCGGATCGGTGACGAGTTGCTCCACGAGGCGGACGAAGCGGGCCGCGAGGTTCTCCACCGTGCCGCGGTCGAACAGATCGGTCGCGTACTCCAGGTACCCGATCACCCCGGCGTCGGGGATGTCGCCCATGTTGAAGAACAGGTCGAACTTCGCGGTCGACGTGAAGGCGGGTTCGAGCTGAACGCGCAGGTCGCGGAGTTCGAAGTCCTCGCGTGCGATGTTCTGCCAGGCGAACATCACCTGGAACAGCGGGTGGTACGCCGTGGAGCGCTCCGGGTTGAGCAGCTCCACCAGACGTTCGAACGGGGCGTCCTGGTTGTCGTAGGCACCCAGCGCCTTGGCCCGCACCCGGTCGAGGACCTGCTCGAACGAGGGGTTCCCGGACAGATCGGCGCGCAGCACCCAGGTGTTGACGAAGAAGCCGACCAGTTCGGAGAGCTTGTCGTCGGCGCGGTTGGCGATCGGGGAACCGATCGTGATGTCCTCGCCGCCGCCGAGGCGGCCGAGCAGCACCGCAAGGGCGGACTGGAGCACCATGGACACCGTCGCACCCCGGGACCGGGCCAGTTCCTCGACCGCGGCCATCACCTGGGGGTCAAGGCCGAACTCGACGAGGTCACCGCGGTGGCTCGCCGCCGGCGGCCGCGGCCGGTCCGTCGGCAGTTGCAGCGGCTGCGGTACGCCCGCCAGCTCCTCGCGCCAGTAACGTCCCTGCGCGGCCAGGGTGCTCGCGGGGTCGTCCTCGTCGCCGAGGAGCTCCCGCTGCCACAGGGCGTAGTCCGTGTACTGCACCTCCAGCTCCGACCACGGGGGCGCCACCCCGTCCCGGCGGGCCGCGTAGGCGGCGGCCAGGTCGCGGGCCAGCGGGGCCATCGACTCGCCGTCACCGGCGATGTGATGGATCACCAGCAGCAGCAGGTGCTCCTGGGGGCCGCACCGCAGCACCGAGGCCCGCAGCGGAATCTGGTCGGCCAGGGCGAAGGGCTCGGTCACGCTCCGGCGCACCGCTTCGTCCGCCGCCTCCGGCGCCACGTCGGTGAGCGGAACGTCCAGCACCAACTGGTCCGTCGGCACGATCAGCTGGAACGGGTGCCCGGTGTCGTCCTCGGCGATCAGCGTCCGCAGGCTCTCGTGCCGCTCGACGATGTCCCGGACCGCCGCGCGCAGCGCGGGCAGGTCGAGGACGCCGGTCAGCCGCAGCAGGAACGGGATGTTGTACGTCGCCGAAGGACCCTCGAACCGGTCCACGAACCACAGTCGGCGCTGCGCGAAGGACAGCGGGATCTGCGGGGGCCGGGTCCCGGCGCGCCGCAGGAGCGGGCGGTCCGTCGTGTCCCCGGACAGCCGACCGCTCAGCTCGACCACGGTGGGCGCGTCGAACACGAGGCGGACGCGCACCTCGGCGCCCAGTGTCGCGCGGATCCGGTTGACGAGCCGGGTGGCGAGCAGCGAATGCCCGCCCAGCGCGAAGAAGTCGTCATCGATACCGACCCGCTCCACGCCGAGCACCTCGGCGTACAGGCGGCACAGCGCCTCCTCACTCGCCGTGCGCGGCGCCCGGTAGGCCGCACCGGTGAATTCCGGCCGGGGCAGGGCGGCGCGGTCCAGCTTCCCGCTGGGCAGCAGCGGCAACCTGTCGAGCAGCACGAACGCGGTGGGCACCATGTACTCGGGCAGCGCCTGAGCGATGTGCGCGCGCAGCGCGGCGGCCTCCGGTACGACACCGCGCTCCGGCACGACGTAGGCGGTGAGCCGCTGGTCTCCGGGCCGGTCCTCGCGAACGAGGACGTGGGCCTGCGCCACCTGCTCGTGCCGGCTGAGGACGGCCTCGATCTCACCGAGCTCGATCCGGAAGCCGCGGACCTTCACCTGGTTGTCGACGCGGCCCAGGTACTGGATCTCACCGGTCTCGGTCCAGCGGACGACGTCCCCGGTGCGGTACATCCGGGCGCCGGGCGGGCCGAAGGGGTCGGCCACGAAGCGCTCCGCGCTCAGCCCGGGTCGCCCCAGGTAGCCGCGCGCCAGTCCGGTGCCCGCGAGATACAGCTCGCCCGCCACCCCGGGCGGCACGGGCCGCACATGCGAGTCGAGCACATAGGTCCGGGTGTTGTGGAGGGGACGGCCGATGGGGGGCGCCGTGTGCGCCGGCTCGTCGGTGTACCAGGCGGCGGCGTACACGGTGGCCTCGGTGGGCCCGTAGATGTTGGCGAGGCGGGCGCCGGGGACGGCGTCCCGGATGGCGTTGAGGGTGTGCGCGGGCAGGCCTTCGCCGGCCAGCACGACGAGGTCGGCCTTGAGCCGGGTCCCGCCGCCCTGACTGATCATGTGCGAGAGGGCCGACGGCACAGCGCTGATCAGGCTGCCTTGCCACTCCTGGCCGAGCAGCGCCAGGACGTCCTGGACGACCTCGATGCAGCCGCCGCTGAGCAGCGGGCCGAACATCTCGAAGACGGAGACGTCGAAGTTGAGGGAGGTGGCGACCAGGACCTCGGAGAGCGCGTCGTGGCCCAGGTCGGCCACGGCCCAGGTCGCGAAGTCGACGACGTTCTGGTGCGGGATGACCACGCCCTTGGGCCGGCCGGTGGAGCCGGAGGTGTAGATCACGTACGCGGCGTGCGAGGGCAGCAGCGGGCGGTTCCGCTCGCTGTCCCCGGGCGCGGTGTCTGGCATGGTCCGCAGCTCGGCCCGCACCTCGGGCGAGTCGAGCAGGATGCGGTTGCCCACGGTCGCCCGGACCTGACTGGTGGTCAGCACCAGGGCCGGGGCGCCGTCCTCGACCATGAACGCGACGCGGTCGGCCGGGTAGGCCGGGTCGATGGGCAGGTAGGCCGCCCCCGACTTGAGCACCGCGAGCACGGCCACCATCATCTCGGCGTCGCGCGGCACGGAGAGCGCGACCAGGTCCTCCGGCCGTACCCCGCGGGAGATCAGCAGATGGGCGAGCCGGTTGGCCCGCGCGTCCAGCTCGGCATAGCTGAGGACGGTCTCCCCGTGCCGCACGGCCGCCCGGTCGGGGGTGCGGGACACCTGGGCCTCGAAGAGCTCCGGAACGGTCGCCTCGGCGACGGGGCGGTCGGTGTCGTTCCACCGGGACAGCACGGTGTGGCGCTCCGTCTGCGTCAGCAGGTCGAGCGAGGCGATCGTGGCGTCCGGATCGGCCACCAGCAGACGCAGCAGGCGGTGCAGCCGGTCCGCGATCACCTGCACCGCGTCCTGGTCGAGCACGTCGCGGTGGTATTCCAGGGACAGCCGGAGCGTCGGGTCGGCGTCGGCCGTCACGGTCAGCGGGTAGTGGGTGCCGGTGAACGGGGTGAGCCCGGTGATCGCCACGCCGGCGGCGGCGTTGGCCTCGCTGAGACCGACGTGGTCGACCGGATAGGACTCGAAGACGACGACCGTGTCGAACAGGGTCTCCACCCCGGCGACCCGGTGGACGTCGCTCAGCGGGTGGTGGTGGTGGTCGAGCAGCGCGGCCTGCCGGTCCTGCAGGTCCCGCAGCACCTCGGCGAGGGAGTCCCCGGAGGCGTACCGCACGCGCACCGGCAGGGTGTTGATGAACATCCCCACCATCTCGTCCACGCCGGAGAGCGTGGGCGGCCGTCCCGAGACCGTGGCGCCGAAGACGACGTCCGTCCGTCCGGTCAGCTGACCGAGCAGGACCGCCCAGGCGCCCTGTACCAGCGTGTTCAGGGTGACCCCGAGGTCGGCGGCGCACGTGGACAGGAGGCGGGCGAGTTCCGGCGACAGCGGGACCTCGGTGTTGCCGACGTCGTCGCTGTGCGATTCGGACTTCCCGGCCACCAGCAGGGTGGGTTCGTCGAGCCCTTGGAGCTCGTGCGCGAACGCCGCGGCGGCCGCCTCGCGGTCCTGCTCCGAGAGCCACTCCAGGAAGTCGCGGTACCCGCGTACACGCGCCAGCGCCTGTCCGTCGCCGCCGGATCCGTAGAGCCTCAGCAGGTCCCTCATGATCAGCGGTATGGACCATCCGTCGAACAGCACGTGATGGGCGGTGAAGACCAGTTCCGAACGGTCCGGGCCGAGCGTCAGCAAGGCCATCCGCAGCAGCGGCGGGGCGCTCGCGTCGAACTGGACGTTGCGGTCGTCGGCCAGGAACCGGTCGATCTCCGCCGTATCCGCACCGCTGAGGTCGAGGTGACGCCACGGCAGGTCGACGCGCTCCGGTACGACCTGGACGAAGTCACCGGCGGCGTCCGCCACGAAGGCGGTGCGCAGGTTGGCGTACCGGTCGAGCAGGGCCTGGCCCGCCGCGCGCATCCGCGCCGGGTCGACCGCGCCCGAGAGGTGGTAGACGAACTGGATCTGGTAGGCGTCGTAGGCGGACTCGTCCAGTTGTGAGTGGAAGAGCATGCCTGCCTGCAGCGGGGTCAGCGGCCAGACGTCGGTCACCCCCGGGTACTGCCGCTCCCAGGCCTCGATCTCACTCTGCTCGACCGACACCAGGGAGACGTCCGAGGGGGTCAGGCCGCCCGCGCCGTCCTCGGCCGCGTGCCGGGCCAGGCCTTCCAGGGCGTTCACCCAGAGGTCGGCCAGCTCCTCCACCTCGTCCCGGGAGAGGAGGCCTTCGGGGAAGTCGAGGCGGGCACCGAAGCTCGGCCCCTGCTCGGTGTCGGTGACGTGCGCGCTCACGGTCAGGGCCGAGAGGGCCGGCATGTCGGCGTCCGGCTCGGCGACCAGGCCGGCGGTGCCCGGAGCCTGGGTGAAGCCCAGGCCGCGGAGGTGTTCCGGCATGTCCGTCGTGGCCGAGTAGCGGCCGAGGTAGTTGAAGGAGATCTGGCCGGTCTCGTGCTGCCGGAGGACCTCCGCGGTCTCCTGGTTCAAGTAGCGCAGCAGTCCGTAGCCGATGCCCTTGTCGGGGATGGCGTGCAGCTGCTCCTTGACCGCCTTGACGGCGGTACCGGCGGCCGTGCCGCCGCCGAGGGCGTCCTCCAGGTCCACCCCGGCGACATCGAGGCGGACGGGGAAGACGCTGGTGAACCAGCCCACCGTGCGCGACAGATCCGCACCCGGCGCCGCCGTCTCCTCACGGCCGTGCCCCTCCAGACGGAGCAGCAGCGAGGACTCGTCGATGCCGCGCGACCTGCGCCATGTGGCCACGGCCAGGGCGAGGGCGGTGAGCAGGCCGTCGTTGACTCCGCCGTGGAAGGCCGCGGGCAGGGTGGTCAGCAGCGACGTGGTGGTGGCGACCGGCAGTTCCACGTGTACGTGGCAGGAGACGCCGTCGATCACGAAGTGGTGCAGCACGATCATCAGCCGGCCCGCACTCCCGGCACCCGCGTCGAACCACACGAACTGCGCCATGGTGCCGGCCGCGGCGTTCAGGCGGTCCGCGGCCTCGCTCAGCTCCGCGGCGGCCTGCTCCGGCCAGTTCGCGTCGTCCCAGCGGCCGTCGCACGCGACGCGGTGGACGAGGGCGCCGACGTCGACCGTGCCGGGCTCCGCGACCTCCAGGCCCGACGGGGTGCCGGAAAGGAGCCGGGAGCGGAGCATGTCGTGGCGGTCGATCACCGCACCGAGCGTGGCGACCAGACCCCCCTCGTCGATGCCCTCCGGCAGATCCACCACCGTCGACATC
>NZ_JNXT01000122.1 GCF_000716675.1 Streptomyces alboflavus | reverse complement strand
GGCGGGCAGGGCGCGTACGCGGCGGCCAACGCCTACCTCGACGCGCTCGCCGAGGCCCGCCGCGCCCGCGGCCTGACCGCGACCAGCGTCGCCTGGGGCCTGTGGGCCGGGGGCGGCATGGCCGGGGACGACGGCACCGAGCACCTGCGCCGCCGCGGTCTCGCGGCGATGGCGCCGGAGCGCGCGGTGGCGGCCCTCACGCAGGCTGTCGCGTCACGGCCGTCGAGGTGCGCAACCGCCTCGCCGCCGCGACCGGCCTGAAGCTCCCCACCACCCTCGTCTTCGACTACCCGACGTCCGCCGTCCTCGCGGGCCACCTGCGGACGCGGCTCGTCGGCGACCAGGACGCCGGACGGACCGCCGCGGCCGCGGCCTCGGCCACTTCGACGGGAACCGATGACGACCCGATCGTCATCGTCTCCATGAGCTGCCGCTACCCCGGCGGCGCCACCAGCCCCGACGACCTCTGGCGCCTCCTCGCCGAGGGCGCGGACGCCATGTCCGACTTCCCGGGCGGCCGCGGCTGGGACCTGGACGCTCTCTACGACGCCGACCCCGCGCAGCGCGGCACCAGCTACGCCCGCCAGGGCGGATTCCTCTACGAGGCCGACCAGTTCGACCCGGTCTTCTTCGGGATCTCCCCGCGCGAGGCCCTCGCCATGGACCCCCAGCAGCGGCTCCTCCTGGAGACCTCCTGGGAGCTCTTCGAGCGCGCGGGCATCAACCCGGCGACGCTGCACGGCAGCCAGGCCGGCGTGTTCGTCGGTGCCTCCTCGCAGGGCTACGGCTCCGGTCTGAGCCAGACCCCCGAAGGCGTCGAGGGCTACCTCCTCGCAGGCGGCGCGACCAGCGTCATCTCCGGCCGCCTGTCGTACGCGTTCGGCCTGGAAGGCCCGGCGGTCACCGTCGACACCGCCTGCTCGTCCTCCCTCGTCGCCCTGCACCTGGCCGCCCAGGCACTGCGCCAGGGCGAATGCGACCTCGCCCTCGCGGGCGGCGTCACGGTCATGTCCAACCCCGGCGCCTTCATCGAGTTCAGCCGCCAGCGCGGCCTCGCCGCCGACGGCCGCTGCAAGGCGTTCGCCGAGGCGGCGGACGGCACCGGCTGGGGCGAGGGCGTCGGCCTGCTCCTTCTGGAGCGCCTGTCCGACGCCCGCCGCCAGGGTCATGAAGTCCTGGCCGTCGTCCGTGGCTCCGCCGTCAACCAGGATGGCGCCAGCAACGGCCTCACCGCCCCCAACGGCCCGTCCCAGCAGCGCGTCATCCGCGCCGCCCTCGCCAACGCGGGCCTGTCCGCCGCAGAGGTCGACGCCGTCGAGGCGCACGGCACGGGCACGACGCTCGGCGACCCCATCGAGGCGCAGGCCCTCCTCGCCACGTACGGCCAGGACCGCCCCGCCGACCAGCCGCTGTGGCTCGGCTCGGTGAAGTCCAACATCGGGCACACCCAGTCCGCCGCCGGAGTCGCGGGCATCATCAAGATGGTCATGGCCATGCGCCACGGGGTGCTGCCTCAGACGCTGCACGTGGACGAGCCGAGCACGCACGTGGATTGGTCGGCGGGCGCGGTCGAGCTGCTGACAGAGGCTCGCGAGTGGGGCGAGCGGGACGGCGGTGTGCCGCGTCGCGCGGGTGTGTCGTCGTTCGGTGTGAGCGGGACGAACGCCCACGTGATCGTGGAGCAGGCGCCGGTCGCCGAGCCCGTCGACGCGGTCGAGCCTGTCGGTGACGCGCCGTTGACGACGGTCGTGCCGTGGGTCGTGTCGGGTCGCAGCGCCGAGGCGCTGCGGGCGCAGGCCGAGCGGCTGCGGGAGCACGTCGCCGGGAGCGAGGGCCCTGTACGAGACGTTCCGGGTCTTCGCCGACGCGCTGGACGAGGTGTGCGCGCACCTGGACGCGATGCTGGACCAGCCGCTGAAGGACGTCATGTTCGGCGTGGACGCCGAGCTGTTGGAGCAGACGGTGTACGCGCAGCCCGCGCTGTTCGCCGTCGAGGTGGCCCTGTTCCGTCTGGCCGAGTCCTTCGGGGTGCGGCCCGAGATCGTCGGTGGGCACTCCATCGGTGAGCTTGCCGCTGCCTACGTCGCCGGACTCTGGTCACTGGAGGACGCCGCTCGCCGAGAAGCTGACGTATCAGGACACCGCTCTGCCGGTGGTCTCGAACCTGACCGGACAGCTCGCCACCACGGAGGAGTTGAAGGACCCGGGTTACTGGGTCCGCCACATCCGCGAGGCCGTCCGCTTCCACGACGGCCTGGGCACCTTCACCGCGCAGGGCGTCACGACCCTCGTAGAGCTGGGCCCGGACTCGGTGCTCACGGCGATGGCGCACGACACGATCACCGACTCGGCCGCCCAGGCCGGTCTCGTCGCGGCCCTGCGCAAGGACCGCCCCGAACCGGGCACGTTCCTGACCGCCCTCGCCAAGGCATACGTGCGCGGAACCGACGTCGACTGGGCGCCGCTGTACGCGTCGACGCCGAAGCGCCGCGTGGACCTGCCCACGTACGCCTTCCAGCACGAGGGCTACTGGCTCCGGCAGACCGCCGGGGTGGCCGACGTCGAGTCGGCGGGACTGGTCCCGGCGGAGCACCCGCTCCTCGGGGCCGGGATGCCGCTGGCCGACACCGACGGGTACGTCTTCACCGGGCGGCTGTCCCTGGCCACGCACCCGTGGCTGGCGGACCACGCCGTCGCCGGACGCGTCCTGCTGCCGGGCACCGCGTTCGTCGAGCTCGCCGTGCACGCGGGCGGGCAGGTCGGCTGCGGCACGCTCGACGAACTGACGCTCGGTGCGCCGCTGGTGCTGCCCGAACAGGGCAGCGTCCAGGTGCAGTTGCGCGTCGAGGCGCCCGACGCCACCGGGCGCAGGCCGCTGAGCCTGCACTCCCGCCCGGAGCCGGGCGCCGGCGCCGAAGGACTCGCGGCCGACACCTGGACCAAGAACGCCACCGGCACCTTGACCGAGTCCGCACCGGACGCCGCCGCGACCGCCGCGACCGCGACGGCCGCCGACCTGACCACCTGGCCGCCGCGCGACGCGGAGCCCCTCGCGGTCGACGGACTCTACGGCGATCTTGCCGATGCGGGCTTCGAGTACGGGCCCGTGTTCCAGGGGCTGCGCGGAGCCTGGCGGCGCGGCGACGAGGTGTTCGCCGAGGTCGCACTGCCCGAGGACGAGCACACGACGGCCGGCTCCTTCGGCCTCCACCCGGCGATCCTCGACGCCGCCCTGCACGCCCGCGCCGCCGGTGCGGCCATGCGGAGCGAAGCCGACCGGCCCGCCGCGGACGGCCTGCCCTTCACCTGGACCGGCGTCACCCTGCACGCCGCCGGGGCCGCCACCGTCCGCGTACGGCTGCTGCCGAACGGCGCGGACGGGGTTGCCCTGGAGGTCGCGGACGCCACCGGCGCGCCGGTCGCCTCGGTGGCCGCCCTCGTCTTCCGCTCCATGTCGAAGGACCTCATCGAGCGGATGAGCGGGGCCGACCCGCACGCGGACTCGGTGTTCCGCGTCGAGTGGAAGCGGCAGCCCGTCGCCGCCGCCGAGCCGGTGTCCCTGGCGCTGCTCGGCGACGCGGGCACGCTGCCGACGGTGACCGCGTACGCCGACCTGGCCGCGTTGGGCGCTGCCGTGGGCGCGGGGGAGGAGCTTCCGGCGGCCGTGGTGTGGTCGCCCGGCGGCTCGCGGGGCACCGGTCGTGACGGCCTGGTCCGCCCCGAGGACGTCTCCGCGACGCTGGCCGACGCGCTCGGCGTGGTGCAGGGGTGGCTGGCCGACGAGCGGTTCGAGACGTCCCGGCTCGTCGTCCTGACGCGGGGAGCGGTGGTGGTCGACGCCACCGACACCGCCGACGTCGCCGACGCCACTGACACGGCTGACACGGCTGGCACCGATGGTGCCGACGGTGCCGTCGACGGAGCGCCGGATCCGGTCGCCGCCGCCGTGGCGGGCCTGGTGCGCTCGGCGCAGTCGGAGCACCCGGGCCGCTTCGTCCTGGCCGACGCCGACGCCGACGCCGACACGGATGCGTACGTGGCCGCCGACGCCGACCCCGCCACCAGCCCGGCCACCGCACCCCCGCTGGCCGCCGCCCTCGCCGCCGCCCTCGCGTCCGGCGAGCCGGAAGTCGCTCTGCGCCACGGCGAGGTATGGGTCCCGCGTCTCGCCCGCGCCGCCCTGACCCCCGCCGGGGACGCCCCCGCGCCTTGGTCCACCGGCACCGTCCTGGTCACCGGAGCCTTCGGCGGTCTGGGACGGGTGGTCGTACGGCACCTCGCCGAACGGCACGGCGTCCAGGACCTGCTCCTGGTGTCGCGCCGCGGCCTCGACGCCGCCGGAGCCACGGAACTCCAGGCCCAGCTCGGCGCGTTGGGCACCGGCGTCACCGTCGCCGCGTGCGACGTCGCCGACCGCGACGCCCTCGCCGCCCTCCTGGCGGAGCGGGGCGCGGACCTGACGGCGGTCGTGCACGTGGCCGGAGTCCTCGACGACGGCGTCGTCACGTCCCTGACGCCCGAGCGCCTGGCGACGGTCCTGCGCCCCAAGGTGGACGCGGCCCTTAACCTGCACGAGCTGACGGCCGACCTGGACCTGTCCGCGTTCGTCCTGTTCTCCTCGGCCTCCGGAGTCTTCGGCGGCCCGGGCCAGGCGAACTACGCGGCCGCCAACGCCTACCTCGACGCGCTCGCCCGGCACCGCCGTGCCCAGGGCCTCCCGGCGACCTCCCTCGCCTGGGGCCTGTGGGCCGAGGACAGCGACATGACGGGCGCCCTGGCCGACACGGACCTCAAGCGCATGGCACGCGGAGGCGTCCTCGCGCTCGCCACCGAACAGGCCCTGTCGCTGCTCGACCTCGCCCCGGCGAGCGAGCACCCGGCCCTCGTACCGATCCGCATCGACACCGCGGCGCTGCGCACCCAGCCGCCGGAGGCCGTGCCCGCCCTGCTCAGCGGCCTCGTGCGGCCCACGGTCCGGCGCGCGCGCTCCAGCACGGACACCGCACCCGCGGCCGTAGGCGCCGAATCCCTCGCGGACCGCCTCGCGGGCCGCCCGGCCGCCGAGCGCGACCGGATCCTGCTCGACCTGGTACGCACCCATGTGGCGGGCGTGCTCGGCTACGCGTCCCCGAACGCCGTCGAGCTCGGCCGGGGCTTCCTGGAGCTCGGCTTCGACTCCCTCACGGCCGTCGAACTGCGCAACCGCCTCACCGCCGAGACCGAACTCCGGCTGCCCAGCACGCTGATCTTCGACTACCCGAACCCGGCGGCCCTCGCCGAGCACCTGTCGGAGGAACTGCCCACCACCCTCGGCGCACCCCCCGCGGGACCCGTCGACCCGGGCGACCTCGACGGCGAGCTCGACCGCCTGGAGAGCGTCCTCAAGGCCGTCGGCGACAGCGCGGGCGGCACCGAGAGGGACCGCGTCGCCGACCGGCTCCGCTCCCTCCTCACGACCTGGGACAGCTCCCGCCCCACCGACCGCGGCACCGCCGCGGACGACGACCGGGAGCGCGAAGAACTCGAGGGCGCCACCGCCGACGAACTCTTCGACCTGCTCGACAACGAACTTCAGACCCCTTCGGAATCACATCCGAACAGCTCAGACACCGGCTCGGGCACCGAACGCCCCGGCCGCTTCGAGGAGGCGCTGTAAATGGCGGACGAGGAGAAGTACCTCGATTACCTGAAGCGGGCGACGGCCGACCTGCGCGACGCCCGCCGCCGGGTGCGGGAACTGGAGGACAACCGCCAGGAGCCCGTGGCCATCGTCGGCATGAGCTGCCGCTACCCGGGCGGCGTGGCCACGCCGGAAGACCTGTGGCGCCTCGTCGCCGACGGCACCGACGCCATCTCCCCGTTCCCCACCGACCGCGGCTGGGACACGGACGAGCTGTTCGACCCGGACCCCGACAACCAGGGCACCAGCACCACCGCCGAGGGCGGCTTCCTCTACGACGCCCCCAAGTTCGACGCCTCGTTCTTCGGCGTCTCGCCCCGCGAGGCCCTCGCCATGGACCCGCAGCAGCGGCTCCTCCTGGAGACCGCCTGGGAGGCCATCGAGCGCGCGGGCATCGACCCGGTCGCGCTGCGCCGCAGCCGCACCGGTGTCTTCGCCGGAGTCATGTACTACGACTACGCGACGCGCCTGCACGCCCTGCCGGAAGGCGTCGAGGGCTACATCGGCACCGGCAACGCGGGCTCCGTCGTCTCCGGCCGCGTCGCCTACACCCTCGGTCTCGAAGGCCCCGCGGTGACCGTCGACACGGCCTGCTCGTCCTCCCTCGTCGCCCTGCACCTCGCGGCGCAGGCGCTGCGTCAGGGCGAGTGCACCCTCGCCCTCGCGGGCGGCGTCACCGTCATGCCCACGGCGGGCACCTTCGTCGACTTCAGCCGCCAGCGCGGCCTGTCCACGGACGGCCGCTGCAAGTCCTTCGCCGCCTCCGCCGACGGCACCGGCTGGGGCGAGGGCGCGGGCCTCCTGCTCCTCGAACGCCTCTCCGACGCCCGCCGCAACGGCCACAAGGTCCTCGCCGTCGTCCGCGGCTCCGCCGTCAACCAGGACGGCGCGAGCAGCGGCCTGACCGCCCCCAACGGCCCCTCCCAGCAGCGCGTCATCCGCGACGCCCTCACCAGCGCAGGACTGAAGCCGGGCGACATCGACGCCGTCGAGGCCCACGGCACCGGCACCACCCTCGGCGACCCCATCGAGGCCCAGGCCCTCATCGCCACGTACGGCAAGGACCGCTCCGCGGAACAGCCCCTGTGGCTCGGTTCGTTGAAGTCCAACATCGGCCACACCCAGGCCGCCGCCGGAGTCGGCGGCGTCATCAAGATGGTGATGGCGATGCGGCAGGGCGTCCTGCCGAAGACCCTCCACGTCGACGAGCCCACACCCCAGGTCGACTGGGACGCCGGGGCCGTCGAACTGCTCACCGAGCCCCGCGCGTGGCCGGGCCGCGAAGACACCGGTCCGCGCCGCGCGGGCGTCTCGTCCTTCGGCGTCAGCGGTACGAACGCGCACGTGATCGTGGAACAGGCGCCGGGCGACGAGGCGGAGCCGGAGGGATCCGGGACGGCTGCCGGACCGCCGGTCTCGTCCGTGGTGTCGGGTGTGGTGCCGGTGGCGCTGTCGGCGAAGTCGCCGGAGGCGCTGCGGGCGCGGGCCGGGCAGGTGCGGGAGCTTCTGCTCGCGTCCGACGGTATGGAACTGGGCGATGTGGCTTGGTCGTTGGCTGTGTCGCGGTCCCGGTTCGAGCACCGGGGTGTCGTCCTCGGGCGGGACCGGGAGCAGGTCCTCGCAGGGCTGGCCGAGTTGGCCGACGGTGACGCGACCGCCCAGGGCGTTGTCACGGGCCGGGCGCTGGGCGGGTCGGTCCGGCCGGTGTTCGTGTTTCCGGGGCAGGGGTCGCAGTGGGCCGGTATGGCGCGCCAACTCCTGGACGAGTCGCCGGTGTTCGCGGAGCGGATGCGGGAGTGCGGTGACGCGCTCGCGGAGTTCGTGGAGTGGGATCTGCTCGATGAGTTGAGCGGGGACCACTTCGATCAGGTGGACGTGGTCCAGCCGGTGTTGTTCGCGGTGATGGTGTCGCTGGCCGCGACCTGGCAGGCGGCTGGCGTGGAGCCTGCGGCCGTGGTCGGTCACAGCCAGGGCGAGATCGCTGCCGCGTGCGTGGCGGGCGCGCTCAGCCTGCGCGATGCCGCCCGCGTCGTGGCCCTGCGCAGCCTCGCCATCCGGGAGCTGTCGGGCAAGGGCGGGATGGTCTCCGTGCCGCTGCCTGAGGCGGAGGTGCGCGAGCTGATTTCCGCGTGGGACGGCCGGATCGAGCTGGCCGCTGTCAACGGCCCGGCTCAGGTGGTGGTTTCCGGTGAGCCGGAGGCACTGGAAGAGCTGGTCGCGCGGTGCGTGGCCCAGGACGTCCGCGCCCGCACGATCCCCGTCGACTACGCCTCGCACTCCTCCTACGTCGAGCAGATCGAGGCCCAGATAGCCCAGGCGCTGACCCCGGTGGCCCCGCAGGCGGCGCGGATCCCTCGGCTCCCTGCGCCGTGACGAGGGCGGCGCCGACCGCCTCGCGGCCTCCCTCGCCGAAGCCCACGCCCACGGCACGGAGCTGGACTGGAACGCCCTCTTCCCCGGCGCCCGCACCACCGTCGACCTCCCCACGTACCCCTTCCAGCGCGACCACTACTGGATGGTGGCCCCGGACGACGCGGCGGACGACGAGGCCGCCGCGCTGAGCGTCGACGAGGTCGAGTCGCGGTTCTGGGAGGCCGTGGAGCGCGAGGACCTGGAGCAGTTGACGTCGACGCTCGTCGATGTGGACGAGAGTTCGCTGAGCGCGGTCCTGCCGGGGCTCGCGTCCTGGCGGCGGCAGCGGCGCGAGCGGTCCACGCTCGACGGCTGGCGCTACCGGGTCGCCTGGAAGCCGCTGCCGGGCGGACTTCCGGCCGCCGGGCTCCCGGGTCGCTGGCTCGTCGTCGTACCGGAGGGCGCGGCGGAGCGGGAGTGGGCGACGGGCGTCGTCGACGCGCTGACGCGTGCCGGTGCGGAGGTCACGGAACTGGCCTTCTCTGCACAGGAGTTGACGCGGGAGGCGGTGGCCGAGCGGCTGCGGCAGGCGGTGCCGACGAACGGTTCGGAGCCTGCCGGTGTCGTGTCCCTCCTGGGGCTCGACACGTCCGCGCACGCCGAGCACCCGGGCGTGCCCGTCGGCCTCGCCGGGACGGTCGCCCTGGTGCAGGCCCTCGGCGACGCCGGGATCGCGGCGCGCGTGTGGGCGGTGACCTCCGGCGCGGTGTCCACCGGGCGCAGCGACCGTCTGGAGAGCCCCGCGCAGGCGCAGCTGTGGGGTCTGGGCCGGGTCGTGGCCCTGGAGCACCCGGACCGCTGGGGCGGTCTCATCGACCTGCCGCAGGCGTACGGCGAGCGTGCTGCCACACGGTTCGCGGCGGCCCTGGCGGCTGCGAGCGTGGGCGCGGGCTCGGAATCCGGCTCGGACGCGGCTTCCGGCCCGGGGGACGAGGACCAGCTCGCCGTGCGGGACACGGGCGTCTTCGTACGCCGCTTCGTGCGCGCTCCCCTGGAGAACGGCACGGGTACGGAGCCGGAGTGGTCGCCGCGCGGCACGGCGCTGGTCACCGGCGGCACGGGTGCGATCGGCGGGCACGTCGCGCGCTGGCTGGCCCGGGAAGGCGTCGAGCACCTGGTCCTCACCAGCCGTCGTGGCCTGGACGCGCCGGGTGCCGCCGAGCTGAAGGCGGAGCTGGAGGAGCTGGGCGCCGACGTCACCGTCGCCGCCTGCGACATCGCCGACCGCGACGCGGTCACCGGGCTTCTGGAGAGCCTGGCCGCCGACGGCCGCACCCTGCGTTCCGTCTTCCACGCGGCGGGCGTCAGCCCGGCGCACACCGTCGCGGACATGACTCCCGCCGACATCGCGGAGGTCTTCGGCGCGAAGACGGCCGGTGCCACGCTCTTGGACGAACTGATCGACGGCGACGGCCTGGACGCGTTCGTGCTGTTCTCGTCC
>NZ_JNXT01000121.1 GCF_000716675.1 Streptomyces alboflavus | reverse complement strand
GGGCACGCCATGTCGGCGGCCACCCAGCCCCCTCCGGCGGCGAGCCCGGGACCACAGCAAAGGGCGGGCGGGTGGGAGACGCCCGACCGCGCAGCGGACGGGCGGTGGGGCTGCCGCCCCGGGCGGACGGTGGGGTTGCCGCCCCGGACGGGCGGTGGGGCTGCCGCCCCGGACGGCCGGGGCGGGCCCCGATGGTGCAGGCCCCCGGCCAGGCTCAGCTCTTCTCGAAGCGGAACCCAACCCCCCGAACCGTAGCGATGTACCGCGGATTCGCCGCGTCGTCCCCCAGCTTCTTGCGGAGCCAGGAGATGTGCATGTCGAGGGTCTTGGTGGAGGACCACCAGGTCGTGTCCCAGACCTCGCGCATCAGCTGGTCGCGGGTGACGACGCGGCCCGCGTCGCGGACGAGGACGCGCAGGAGGTCGAACTCCTTGGCGGTGAGCTGGAGTTCCTCCTCGCCCATCCAGGCGCGGTGGGACTCGACGTCGATGCGGACGCCGTGGGTGGCGGGCGGCTGGGCCGGTTCGGTGGCGCCGCGCCGGAGCAGGGCCCGGACGCGGGCGAGCAGTTCGGCGAGGCGGAACGGCTTGGTGACGTAGTCGTCGGCGCCGGCGTCGAGCCCGACGACGGTGTCCACCTCGTCGGCGCGGGCGGTGAGGATGAGGATCGGCACCGTGTGGCCCTCGGCGCGGAGCCGGCGGGCGACCTCGAGGCCGTCCATGCCGGGCAGGCCCAGGTCGAGCACGACCAGGTCCACGCTGCCCTGCAGCCCGGCGTCGAGGGCGGTGGGACCGTCCTCGCGCACTTCGACCTCGTAGCCCTCGCGGCGCAGTGCGCGGGCCAGTGGCTCCGAGATGGACGCGTCGTCCTCGGCGAGCAGTACACGGGTCATGGGGTGATGGTAGTCCGCGTCGGACCAGCGCAGCAGGGTGATCGCCGGACGACCCCGCGCCCCTGTCCGCGCCCGCGCTCCCCCAGGAGCGGAGGAACAGGTTCCAGGGTCCACCACGTGGGATCCTTGGAGTGGTCTCACGTACACCTTGGAATGTGGGATGTTGGTTCCTGAGTCACCTGTGATCCATGTCTCAAGTCCTTCCAAATCCCGCTCTGTCGTGGCGTATGGTGGCGAGACGCCTGTAGCACTACTCAAGGACCTTTGGCCCGCTATTGCGCGCCAAGGGTCGCTTTTGTGTGTGGGCCGGTGCTGTCTTCACCGGCCTTCGAAAGGAATGACCTGTGGTCGGGCCCCGCTCGCGATGACGCGTCCGGGGTGTGGATCTCGGTGTCACCGTCCCTCGTGTTCCACGGACACCGTGGCACCAACCCCTCCTCAGGCGTGCGGGGTGGACGGCAGGACACCGGTGCCGACCGCCCCCCACCGGGCGCGCCCGCGGTCCCCCGCCGCAGCCGCGTCCCGAACCACGAGGATCGACCCATGGCGTCCAGCCTGACGAAGGACTCGGCCAGCACTCCTGGTTCCGAGAAGACCTTCTTCGGCCACCCCCGCGGCCTGGCCACTCTCTTCATGACCGAGATGTGGGAGCGCTTCAGCTTCTACGGCATGAAGGCCCTGCTCCCCCTGTATCTGGTCGCCCCCGGCGGCATGGACATGGACGCCGCCACGGCGACGGCGATCTTCTCGATCTACATGGCGATGGTGTACCTGCTCGCCATGCCGGGCGGCTGGTTCGCGGACCGCCTCTGGGGCCCGCGCAAGACGATCACGATCGCCGCCCTGGTGATCATGGCAGGGCACATCACCCTGGCGCTGCCGGGGCAGGCGGTGTTCTTCCTCGGCCTGGTCCTGGTGGCCATGGGCTCCGGCCTCCTGAAGGCCAATATCTCCACGATGGTCGGCCACCTCTACGACGGCCCGGACGACCCGCGCCGCGACGGCGGCTTCACCGTCTTCTACATCGGCATCAACCTGGGTGCCTTCTTCGCCCCGCTGGCCATCGGCACCGTCGGCGAGAAGGTCAACTGGCACCTGGGCTTCGCCCTCGCCGCCTTCGGCATGGCGCTCGGCCTCGCCCAGTTCCTGCTCGGCGGCCGCCACCTGAGCGAGCGCAGCAGCGTCGTCCCGAAGCCGGTCGAGCGGCCGGAGCTGATGAGCCTGCTGCGCAAGGCGATGCTGTGGATCATCGCCGCCGTCGTCTTCTACGGCGTCACGATCGCCACCGGCGTCTACACCCTGAACTGGGCCATCGTCCCGATCACCGTCGCGGGCCTGGTCATCCCGATCTGGGTGCTCGCCAAGATCAAGCGGGACAAGGAGCTCACCGACGTCGAGCAGTCCCGGATGACGGCGTACATCTGGTTCTTCGTGGCCGCCGCGGTCTTCTGGATGATCTACGACCAGGGCGCCTCCACCGTGGCCCTGTTCGGCAAGAACTCCACCGACACCTCGATCTTCGGCTTCGACTTCCCGGTCTCCTGGTACCAGTCGGTCAACCCGGTCCTGATCATGGCCCTGGCGCCGGTCGCCGCCTTCCTGTGGATGGCACTGAACCGCCGCGACAAGGAGCCGACCACGGTCGTGAAGTTCGCGATCGGCCTGGTCATCACCGGTGCCTCGTTCTTCGTCTTCCTGCTGCCGCTGTCCATGGCGGGCGACGGCGAGAAGGTCGGCGCGTACTGGATGGTCGCGATCTACTTCATGCACACCGTCGGTGAGCTGTGCGTCTCCCCGGTCGGCCTGTCGGTCACGACGAAGATGGCCCCGGCGAAGTACGCCTCGCAGATGCTCGGCGTCTGGTTCCTCGCCGTCACGGCGGGCGACTGCACCACCGGCCTGCTGTCCACGGCCGGCGTCGACCTGAACAAGACCGGCGTGGTCGCGATGGAGGCCACCCTCGCGGTCGTCGCGGGTGTCGCGGTGTACATGTACCGCAAGAAGGTCAAGGCACTCATGGGCGAGGTCAACTGACACCCGCCTGAGGCCGTTCGTACGAACTGAGGGCCGCCGCACCACCCGGTGCGGTGGCCCTTGGCGTTTCCCGGGGCGCGCCGGGGGACCCCGGTGGACCATCGCCCCATGACCGTGCGCCATCGCCGCCCGACCGCGCGCCACCGCCGTCCGGCCCCGCGCCACCGCTCCGCGAACCTGCGCCGCGCGCTGCTGACCCTGTCCCTGTGCGGCACGCTGCTGTCCGCGAGCGTCGCCGCCGAGGCCTCGCCCGAGGCTCCCCCGCCCGGCCGCGTCTTCTCCTACGGCGAGCACGCGCGCCAGACCGTGACCGTGTACGGCGCCCCGTCGGGCGGCGGCACGAGGCCGTCCCTCGTCGTCCTGCACGGCGGGTCGTGGGCCCGGGACACCGACTGGAGCGGCTGGTCGCGGTGGTTCGCGGCGCGGGGCTTCACCGTGTACGAGACCGACTACCGGCTCTCGTCGGACGCGGTCTGGCCCGCCCAGCGCACCGACGTCCTCGCCGCCCTGCGCTGGATCGCCCGCCGCGAAGGCCCGCGCGCGCCCCGACCGGTGCTGCTCGGCTCGTCGGCGGGCGGGCACCTCGCGGTGAGCGTGGGCGCGTACCGGGACGGTCTCACGTACGTGCGCGGGGTCGCCGCCCTCTCCCCCGTCGCCTCGCCCTACCGGGCCTGGACGGACGGGGGCCGTCCCGGCGCGCAGGACCGGCAGCGGGCGCTGCGGCAGGCGGCGAAACGTCTCGCCGGATGCGACCCGGACACCGCGGGGCAGCGCTGCTGGGCGCGCTGGGGCGACCTGGCCGCGGCCTCGCACGCGTCGGGCGCCCGGGACGCGCCCCTGTACCTGGTGCACTCGGCCGGTGACTACGTCCCGCCCGCGCACTCCGCCGAGCTGGCCGCCGCCCAGCGCAGGGAGGGCCTGCGGGACGTGACCGTGCGGACCCTGCCGGGTTCCGCTCACGGCGGCCCGCTCCTGAAGGCGCCGGGGCTCGCCAGGGACGTACTGGCGTGGCTGCGGGCGCACTCGGGCGCCCGCAGCCCACAGCGGTAGCTCAGCGGCCCCGGCTCAGCGCAGCCACCTGCGGCGCCCGCGCGGCAGGAACGTGAACACCGCGCCGCCGAGCAGGATCGCCGTGCCCGCGACCAGGCCGAGCGCCCGCAGCGCTCCATTGTCCTCGGCACCGGTGTCGGCGAGGCCGCCGCCCGACGCCGCCGCGCCGCCCGCCGAGCCGGAGGCGGACCCGCCCGCCGTACCGGAGCCGCCCGCGGCCGAGCCGCCCGACGAGCCGCCGGACGCGCCGCCCGGCTGCGCCGACGTGTCGAGCTCCAGGGACACCTCGGTCTTGGCCGGGGTGCAGGTCGTGGTGGTGCCGAGCGCCTTCACGGTGAGGACGCCCGGGGACAGCGTGGACTTGCCGTCGGCGCCCGGCTTGTAGGTGCCCGTGAGGTCGGGGATGGTGATCGGGGCGCCGGACTTGATCGGCTCCTTGTTCGCGGGGCCCTCGACCGGCACCGTGCCCTTGTCGGCGCCGCCCAGCTTCACCTGCATCGACGGGGTGACGGAGTTCGCGGGGATGTCGGCCGGGCTGTCCATGACGGACTTCTTGAACTGGACGGTCAGGCCGTAGCTCCCGCCGTTCTTCTTGGCGTTGATCTGCACCGGCGAGGTGGCTTCCTTGTCGCCGATGGGCGTCTTGCACTTGTAGGGGATCTGGACTTCCTTGCCGGGGAAGTCGGTCTGCCCGTCACCGCCGCCGGTGGAGCCGCCGGAGCCGGAGCCGCCGGACGTGCTCCCGCCGGAGCTGGAGCCGCCGGTCGTCGTACCGCCGTCGTCGCCACCCCCGGAGGCCGAACCGCCGCTGGAACCACCGGAGTTGCCGCCGGACGTGCTCCCGCCGGAGTTGCCGCCCGACGTGGTGCCGCCCGAACTGCCGCCGCCCTCGGTCACCTTGATGGTCGCGGCGGCCTTCACGGCCTCCTCGGGCTTGCACTTGGTGTCCGTGGAGATGGGCTTGTTGACGTTGATGTCGTACGCGTCCGGGGTGAGCGTCACCTCGCCCGGCTTCGTCAGCTTCAGTTTGCCCTTCATGTCCGACAGGACCATCGGGCTGCCCTTGGGGATCGGCGGGTTGGTCCGCGTCCCCTCCAGCTTCAGGTCGCCGCTCTGGGCGCCGCCGACCTTGATCGTGCCGGTGGGCAGGACGGTGTCCTTGCCGAGGTCGAGGATGTCGGGGTTCTTGGACGCGGCCTCGACGGTCTTCCACACCACCTCGACCTCGTCGCCGACCTTCGCCTCGGCGGGCACCACGACATCGACCTTCGTGGTGCCGTGCACCGGCGGCAGATTGGAGATCGGGGGCGGTACGCACTCGGTCTTGTACGCGACCTCCGCGGCCCGCGCCGGACCGGCGGCGGCCAGCAGGGTCCCGCCCACGAGCCCCGTGCCGCCGAGCATCAGGGCGACACCGGCCGCGGTCACTCTCGTACGGGGCGGCGGCGCCCCCGCGCTCCCTTTCCTCCGCGTCCTCCTCATGATTCTCCCTTCGTCGTGGGGCCGTTGTCGGACGGTGCGGAGAGCTGTGCCGCGGGTGCGCCCGGATCGGCGTCCGGGCTGAACCAGGGCAAGTTGGTGGTGGCCGCCCCGGCCGTGGCCGGGGGTGTGATGGTGTCGCGTTCGGCGGTCACGGCCGACTGCGGCAGGCGCAGCCGCGGCAGGCGTACGGTGAACTCGCCGACGCGGGACGTGCGGTGGCGGCCCGGCGGGCGGCGGCGCCGGTCGGGGCGGAGCCGGTCGACGAGGACCATGCCGATCCGGAAGACGGCCGCGGGCACGACGACGCACAGCAGGATCCAGAACAGCGTGACGCCCCAGGGGCGACCCACGCCCCACGGCTGCTCGGCGAGGACCCGGTCGGCGTACCGCAGCGACACCAGATAGTCGCCGTGCGCCCCCGCCGGGAGGTCCACCGACAGCTTGATCTGCGCCTTCCTGCCCGGCGCTATCGTGCCGCGCCACTGCTGTTCCTCCCACTGCGGGGCGAACACGCCGTGCGAGGTGCCGACCTGGAACACCGGGTCCTTGACCGGGGTGGAGCCGACGTTGCCGACGGTGAAGACGAGCTGCCGCGACGGCGGGGCGCCGAACCAGGTGAGGAGCCCGCTGGACCCGTCGAGCCGGGTGTCGGTGAGGACGGACAGCCTGCCGCCGCCCTGCGGCCGCGCGGGCAGCGGCCGCACGGGGTGCCCGGCGACCTTGAACGCCGCGTCCGCCGAAGCCTTCTTCCCGGTCACCGTGGCGACGTGCACGACGCACGGGCAGGCCTCCGGGGGCTCGGCCACGGGCAGCGCCTTGCTGAAGGTGCCGTCGCCGTCGGTGGTGACGGCCCGCCCCCGGGCGTTGGCGCAGGAGTTGGTGCCGCCGGGCACACCGAGGGCGGGCGTGGCCTGCCCGCACACGAGCATCATCAGGAGGGCCTTCGGCCGCCATCCCGTGCCCTTGACCGTCACCGAACCGCCCGTGCCCGCCTGGGACTTGGAGAGAGTGACGGTGGGTTTGTCGGCGGCCCGGGCGGGGGCGGGCGCGGCGAGGGCGGTGCCGAGGGCGGCGAACAGCAGCGCCAGGGCCAGGGCGGCGCGCGGGAGGGCGGCGGGGGCGGGTAAGGCGCTCCGGCCGCGTCCGGTGGGCCGCCGGGAGTTCCCCTCCGCGCCGTGGCGGGCTCGTGCCGACTCAACCATCACCGCAGACCTCCGCCCGCCGACGCCGACGTACCCAGACAAAGCCCCCCACGAGGACCGCGGCGCCCCCGGCCGCGCTCCCCACGACCGTGGGCCACGGCACGATCCAGGCGGAGGCACTCGCCCGCTCCGCCACCCCGCCCGCCGCGGTCACCGTGAGCCGTACGTCCACCGAGTCGAGCGCGGGCACCTCGTCCCAGGGCTCGCTCAGGGACACCCGCCGACCGGGCGCGAGCTCACGCGGCACCGCCCGCGCCCGCCGGTCGAGCAGTTCGCCGAACATCCCGTCGGCCCGCACCACGACCTTCGGCGCGAGGACGGTGGTGCCGCGGTTGACCAGGTCGTACGAGATCCGCCGCGCCCCCGCGTCGACGCGCACCCGCTCCACGGTGAGCGCGGCGAGCGCGGGCCCGCTCACCCGCAGCCGCACGGCGACCCGCGCGTCCCGCCCGCCGCCGCGCGCCACGACCTCACCGAAGCGGTCGCCGGGCGCGGCACCCGACGGCACCGTCACGGTGAACGGCACCTCGGCCCGGGTCCGCGGCGGCACGGTCAGCTGCCGTCGCGCGATGGTGAGCCACTTCCCGGTGCCCGCGGGTCCGGCGCCGCGCAGGGTCACGGTGCGCGGGGCGGATCCGGGGTTGGTGACGGACAGGGTGTCGCGGAGCACGGCGCCGGGGGCGCCCTCCGCGTAGAAGTACTGCCGCCCGTCGGACCGCGCGGGCCGTGAGCCGCTGCCCGCGGAGGGCGCGATGGACCAGGCGGGGGCGTCGGCGGAGCGCGCCCGACCGCCCGCGTCGTCGGCCCGCGCGCCCTGCACGGGCCCCGCGCACCACGACGCGAGCAGCACGGCGGCGCCCGCGCACAGCGCCCGTGTCCCGCGCGTGCTCCACGTCGACGGCTTCAGCGGCATCGGCTCCCCCGCGTTCGTACCCGGTCCGTGTGCGGGGTCAGCGCGACCGCGCCGCCTGGTTGCGCCGGGTCAGCCACAGCACTCCGGCCGCGCCCGCGAGCAGCACGGTGCCGCCGAGGGTGCCGAGGGCGATGGCGGAGTCGGTGGGTCCGGTCTGCGGGAGTTCCTCGCCGCCGGCCTTCTCGCCGGAGCCGGAGCCGGAACCGGCGTCGCTCCCGGAGCCGGACGTCGCCCCCGCTCCTGCGTCCGACCCGGTGTCGTCGGAGCCGCCGGATCCACCGGAGCCCTTGACGTCCAGGGTCAGGGACGGCTTGGGGTTGTTCGCGGGCGTACACGTCGTGGTCGTGCCGAGCGCCTTGATCGTGAGGACCCCGGCCGTGAACGTGACCTTCCCCGACTTCTTCGGCGTGTACGTGCCCGACAAGTCACTGATCTTGATGGGGGTGTTGGCCGGGATCGCCCCGGCGTTGGTGGGCCCCGAGACCGCGACCGTGCCGCTCTCGGCGCCGCCCAGCTTGATCACCGCGCTGGGCTTCATCGCGCCCTTGCCGAGTTCGACGGGGCTGGAGGAGACGCCCTTCTGGAAGGACATCGTGAGCTTGTATCCACTGCCGCTCTTGACGCTCTTGATGTCGATGGGCGAGACCGCCCCCTTGTTCCCGATGGGCGTCTTGCACTGGTAGTCCACGTCCTGGACCTCGGCCTGGGCGGCGGGTGCGGCAAGGAGCAGAGCCGATCCGGCCATGGCCGTGGCGAGCACGAGCGCGGCCGTCTGTTTCTGGTACGACACCTCGTTTTCCCCTCATGCCGGTGGTGCGGGCGAGTCCGTGCCGCTGTGCGAATTTACTGACGGCACATCAGATTTGGCGCTCAAGGTACGCCCGGGGCCTTGTCGAGGGAAGACAAAGGACGCGTCGGATCCGTGCTGATCCGACGCGTCGGGGAAGCGGGGCGGCGGCCGTTCGGTGACGGCGGCCGGGGGCGCGAGGGCGCCGGGGTGGCGGAAGGGGCCCAGGGGGCGGGGGCCGGATGGCCGGAAGCCGGGGGC
>NZ_JNXT01000120.1 GCF_000716675.1 Streptomyces alboflavus | reverse complement strand
GCGTGGGGCGGCGGCCCCGGTGCCGGGGCAGTGGGGGGCGGGGCGGGCGCGGAGGGGATGCCCGGGGCGGCGTCCGGCGAGCCCGAGGCGTCCGGCAGCCCGCCCCCGGCGCCGGGGCAGGCCGGGGCCCGGGTGGGTGCCCGCCTCGGGCGTGACGCTGGGGACGACGTGGGGAACGCGCGGTGGTGGGCGCAGCACCTCGTGCGGGAGACACTGCTCCGCGTCGCCGACGCGACCCCGTACACCAGCGTGCTCCAACGCCTCGCCGCCCAACGGCAGTTCGGCCCCGACTTCTGGCTGGCGCTGCCCCTCTCGGAGGCGGCCAGGTTCGAGCTGCTGCGGGCCGTCGTGGTGCACGACGGCCCGCCGGGAACCGGCCGCCGCTGCCTGGACGCCGTCGCGGAGCGCCTCGCCGCCGACCCCGCCGCCGTACAGCATCACCTGACCCGCTGGTTCGCCGACGAACGCCCGCTGCGCGCCGCCCCCGAGGCGACCGTCGCCTCCGCCGCCCAGGCCCTCCTCCACACGCACCGCCACCGCGCCGTCGACGACCTCACCGAGGCCCTCGTGGACTGCGCCCACCCGCGCGCGGAGGAACTCCTCGGTGCCCTCGCCGAGGACGAGCCGTCCGCGCTCTGCCGCGCCGTCGACCGCTGGGCCCACGACGCCCGCCCCGCCCGCCGCGTCGCCGCCGCCACGCACGCCCCGCGCGCCGCCCGGCACATCACCGGCGAGGCCGACCGCCGCCTGCTGCGGTACGCGGCCCAGACGCTCCTCGACCGCCCCGGCGACGAGGCCCTGCACGGCGCCGCCCTCGGCCTCCTCGTCCGCGACCCGCACACCCGCGCCCACCACCTCTCGTACGCCCTGCGCCGCTTCGCCGCCGGCGACCCGGGCCTGCCCGCGAGCGCCCTCGCCACCGCCATGGGCACCCACCCTGAGCCGGTGCTCGCCGCCTTCAGGGACCGGCTGCGCGCCCGCGACACCGGCACCGCCGAAGTCCTGCGGGGCCTTCCCGACGTCCCCTCGCCCGCCCTCGCCCGGCGCGTGGCGGACCTCGTGCGCGAGCGCGTCGAACAGTGCCCGCGCGCCGCGGCGGACGCGGCCGCCCACGTGGACCTGCGCCTCGAACAGGGGCCGAGTGCGCGCGCCGAGCTGTTCCCGCTGGTCGTCGCCCTCCTGAAGGGCCGCGGCGTGGACGTGCGCGTCGCCCTCGCCCCCGTACTCGCCGCCCCCGGCACACCCGTCTCACGGCCCCTGCGCGCCGAGCTGCTCGACCTGCTGCTCGCCGCCGAGCGGGAGCCCGTCGTCTTCGAGGCCGTGCTGCGCGCCGTCGGCGGCCGGGGCGGCGGCGCCGAGCGCGACCGCGAGCTCGTCCGCCGCACCGCTCTGCTCGCCGTCCGCACCCCGGAGGGCGCCACCGCCTTCGACCGCGCCCTGGTCGACGTGGCCCGGCGCGTCCCCGGCTTCGCCGCGCGCCTCCTGTGCTGGCTCACCGGCGCCCCGCAGGACTGGGCCGCGCTGGTCGGGCCGAGCGCCCGGCGCACCATCGAGCAGCTGACCGGCGAGGTGCCCGTGTCGGCGTGAGCTCCGCCACCCCGGCCGATGCGGGCGACAAACTGTCGGCATGGCAGTCTTAGACCTGCGCAATCGGCAGGGAACGTACAGACGTACGGGCGTACGGATACATACACGGGTTCGGCGAGGAGCGAAGACAGTGCAGCGCTGGCGTGGCTTGGAGGACATTCCCCAGGACTGGGGGCGCAGCGTCGTCACCATCGGTTCCTACGACGGGGTGCACCGCGGGCACCAGCTGATCATCGGCCGCGCGGTGGCCCGCGCCCGGGAACTGGGCGTGCCCGCCGTGGTCGTCACCTTCGACCCGCACCCCAGCGAGGTCGTGCGGCCCGGCAGCCACCCGCCGCTGCTCGCCCCGCACCACCGGCGCGCCGAGCTGATGGCAGGCCTCGGTGTGGACGCCGTCCTCATCCTGCCCTTCACCGCCGAGTTCTCGAAGCTGTCGCCCGCCGAGTTCGTGGCGAAGGTCCTCGTGGACAAGCTGCACGCCAAGGCCGTCGTCGAGGGCCCCAACTTCCGCTTCGGCCACCGCGCCGCGGGCAACGTCGAGGTCCTCGCCGAGCTCGGCCGGACGTACGACTACGAAGTCGAGGTCATCGACCTGTACGTGAGCGGCACGGCGGGCGGCGGCCAGCCGTTCTCGTCCACGCTCACCCGCCGCCTCATCGCCGAGGGCGACGTCGCGGGCGCCCACGAGATCCTGGGCCGCCCGCACCGCGTCGAGGGCGTCGTCGTCCGCGGCGCCCAGCGCGGCCGCGAGCTCGGCTTCCCCACGGCCAACGTGGAGACCCTGCCGCACACCGCGATCCCCGCCGACGGCGTCTACGCCGGCTGGCTGCACGCCGACGGCGAGGCGATGCCCGCGGCCATCTCGGTCGGCACGAACCCGACGTTCGACGGCACCGAGCGCACCGTCGAGGCCTACGCCATCGACCGCGTCGGCCTCGACCTGTACGGCCTGCACGTCGCCGTGGACTTCCTCGCCTTCGTCCGCGGCATGGCGAAGTTCGACTCGATCGACGAGTTGTTGGTGGCTATCGCGGACGACGTGAAGAAGTCACGGGACTTGGTCGCGGCCGCGGACGACCCTGGCCGGTGATTTTCAGCCCGTCCGGCGTCTGAGGACGAGCCCGAAGGGCGATCTGCGGCGCGCCGACCGCAAGGTCAGCCCCGCGAAGCCGCCCAGTGACAGGCAACCTGCGTGCCCCCGGCGCCGGACAGCACCGGCAAGTCCTTGGTACGGCAGTCCTGCGCCACCCCGGCGCGCTCCGCCTCGCCGCTCGCGAGGACCTGACAGCGCGCATGGAACCGGCACCCGCCAGGCACCCGGGACGGGTCCGGCGGCTCACCCGTGAGCACCACGGGTTCCCCCTCCGCCTCCGGCAGGACGGACAACAGGGCCTGGGTGTACGGGTGCTGAGGTGCCGTCAGGACCTGATCGACCTCGCCGGTCTCCACGATCCGGCCCAGGTACATGACGGCGACGCGGTCGGCGATGTTCCAGGCCAGACCCAGGTCGTGGGTCACGACAAGGGCGGAGAGACCGAGGTCCTCGCGCAGCCGGAGCAGCAGCGCCAGGATCTCGCCGCGCACGGACGCGTCCAGCGAGGCCACCGGCTCGTCCGCGACGATCAACTCCGGCTCCAGGACGAGCGCGCCCGCGATGACGACGCGCTGGCGCTGGCCGCCGGACAGCTCGTGCGGGTACCGCAGGAAGAACCGCTCCGGCGGCCGCAGCCCCGCCCGGGAGAGGGCCGCGCCGACGGCGGCCCGCTCGTCGCCCCCGTACCCGTGGATGCGCAGCCCCTCCGCCACGGCCTCGTACACCGTGTGCCGGGGGTTGAGCGAGCCGCTGGGGTCCTGCAGGACGAGCTGGACGCGCTTGCGGTACGCCTTCAGGGCGCGGCCGCGGTAGTCCAGCGGCCTGCCGTCGAAGGTGACCCGCCCTGACGTGGGCGGGACGAGCCCGAGCAGGGAGCGGGCGAGCGTCGTCTTGCCGCAGCCCGACTCGCCGACGAGCGCGACGATCTCGCCACGCCGGATGTCGAGGTCCACGCCGTCCACCGCGCGCGCCGGGTCGGCGCCCCGGCGCCCGGGAAAAGAGACGCGCAGGTCGGAGGCTGTCAGGAGCGGTGCCGAACCGGTCGGGGGCTCGGTCGGTTCGAGGGTGGCTTCGGTGGTCATGCGCTTCTCCTCGGGGCCGGGCGCCCGGGTGGGCGGATCGTGGCGTACGCCGGGTGGTGCGCGGCGTGGGGCGGTGGCGGGTCGGCGCACGCGGGGCGCGCTTCCCGGCGCCCCGCCGTCCTGCCCACCGCGGCAGCCGGGGCCGTCACGGCGCCCCCTCCACCACCTGGTCCGCAGGCCGCGCCGCGCCCTCGGCCTCCGCGCCCACATGCACGCACGCCGCCCGCCGCGCCGGTCCCGCCGCGCGCAGCGCCTGGTCGTCCGTCGAGCAGGACGCGATCGCCTCCGGGCAGCGCGGGTGGAACGTGCACCCGGAGGGCAGCGCCGAGGGGTCCGGCGGGTCGCCGGGCAGGCCCTGGGGCGCGAACCGCGAGGACAGGTCCCCGATGCGCGGGAACGCCGCCGACAGGGCCTTGCCGTACGGGTGCCGCGCCCGCTCGTACACCTCCCGCGCCGGACCCTCCTCCACCACCCGCCCCGCGTACATCACCGCGAGCCGGTCACAGGTGTCGGACAGGACCGCCAGGTCGTGGCTGATCATGATCAGGCCCAGGTCCTGCTCGGCCACGAGCTGCTCGATGAGGCGCAGGATCTGCGCCTGGATCATCACGTCGAGCGCGGTCGTCGGCTCGTCGGCGACGATCAGGCGTGGGTCGCAGGCGAGGGCCATCGCGATCATCACGCGCTGGCGCTGGCCGCCGGACAGCTCGTGCGGGTAGGCGTCCGCGCGCGCACCCGGGAGGCCCACGTGTTCGAGCAGCTCGCGGGCCTTCTTCTTCGCTCCGGCTGGGGTCGCCTTCTTGTGCAGCAGGATGGGCTCGGCGATCTGGTCGCCGATGCGGTGCACCGCGTTCAGGGAGTGCATCGCGCCCTGGAAGACGATGGACGCGCCCGCCCAGCGGACCGCGCGCACCCGGCCCCACTTCATGGTGAGCACGTCCTCGCCGTCGAGCTGGATCTCGCCGGTTACCTTCGTGCCCGCGGGCAGCAGCCGCAGGAGCGCGAGCGCCAGCGTGGACTTGCCGCACCCCGACTCACCGGCCACGCCCAGCTTCTGCCCGGCGGCCACGGACAGGTCGACGCCGCGGACGGCGGCGGCCCCGGACGCGTACGTCACGGTGAGGTCCCGCACGTCGAGCAGGGGCCGCCCCGCGGTCGCGCCGGCCGTCGTGGTCTCGGTCGTCTCGGTGGTCAACGGGACACTCCAAGCCTGGGGTTGAGCACGGACTCCACGGCCCGCCCGCACAGCGTGAACGCGAGCGCGACGACGGCGATCGCGATGCCGGGCGGCGCCAGGTACCACCAGTCGCCCGCGCTGACCGCGCCCGCCTCGCGCGCGTCCTGGAGCAGCCCGCCCCAGGAGACGACCGTCGGGTCGCCGAGGCCGAGGAACGCGAGCGTCGCCTCGGTGAGGATCGCGCTGGAGATGACGAGCGTGGTCTGGGCGAGGACCAGCGGCATGACGTTGGGCAGCACGTGCCGGGCCATGATGTGGCCGTGGCCGCCGCCGAGCGCCTGGGCCCGCTCGATGTAGGGCCGGGACTCCACGGCGAGGGTCTGGGCGCGCACCAGGCGGGCCGTGGTCGGCCACGTCGTCACGCCGATCGCGAGGATGACCGTCCACACGGAGCGGTCCATCACGGACGCGAGCGCGATGGCGAGGACGAGCGTCGGCATCACCAGGAACCAGTCCGTGACCCGCATGATGACGGTCGCGTACCAGCCCCGGAAGTGACCCGCGGTGATCCCCACGACCGTCCCGATCGCCACCGAGAGGAACGCCGCGAGCAGCCCCACCGTCAGCGAGATGCGCGCGCCCCACACCAGCAGCGCGAGCAGGTCACGGCCGAACTGGTCGGTGCCGAGCGGGAATTCACCGCTCGGCGACTGCATGGCCTCGCCCGGCGCCTGCGTCACGCTCTGCGCGTCCGCGCCCACGAGGAGCGGTGCGAACACCGCGGCCAGGGCGATGAGGACCAGCGCGACCAGGCCGACGAGCCCGGCCCTGTGGGTGCGGTACTCCCGCCAGAAGCGGGCCGCCGAGTGCCGCCTGCGCGTCCAGGCGAGGGCGCGCGGGCTCTTTGCCTCCCGCGGCGCGCCCGTCTTCTCCGGCTCCTGCGGCGCGGGGAGGGAGGAGGCTGTCTCGGTCGTCATCGGCCCACCCTGGGATCGAGCAGCGGATAGATCACGTCGGCCACCGTGTTCATCAGGATCACCGCCGTCGCGAAGACGAAGAAGAGCCCCTGCACGAGCGGCAGGTCGGGCACGCTGAGCGCCTGGTAGAACAGGCCGCCGAGCCCGGGCCAGGAGAACACCGTCTCGACCAGGATCGCGCCCGCGACCACCGTGCCCAGGTTCACGAACATCAGGGTGACGGTGGGGAGCAGCGCGTTCGGCACGGCGTGCCGCCGCCGCACCAGGTCGTCCCGCAGGCCCTTGGCGCGCGCCGTCGTCAGATAGTCGCTGCCCATCTCGTCGAGCAGCGACGAGCGCATGACGAGCAGCGTCTGCGCGTACCCGACGGCGACGAGCGTGACCACCGGCAGGACCATGTGGTGCGCGACGTCGACGACGTACCCGATCCCGCTCTCGTCACCGCTCTCCATGCCGCCCGTCGGGAACATCCCGGGCAGCGGCCCGACCCCCACGGAGAACGTGATGATGAGCAGCAGACCGAGCCAGAACGACGGCACCGAGTACAGCGTCAGCGCGAGCCCGGTGTGGAACCGGTCGCCGAGGCGCCCGTTGCGCCAGGCCGTGCGCGTCCCCAGCCAGATGCCGATGAGCGTGTAGAGGACGTACGCCGTGCCGGTGAGCCACAGCGTCGGCCCGAGCGCCTCCGTGATCTTGTCCATGACGGGCGTGTGGAACTGGTACGACGTGCCGAAGTCCCCGGTGAGGACATTGCCGCAGTAGTCCGTGAACTGCTTCCACACCGGCTGGTCGAGCCCGAACTCCGTGCGCATGGCGGCGAGTTGCTCGCTGGAGACGCGGCGCCCGCCCGTCATCTGCTTCACCGGGTCGCCCGGGATGAGCCGGAACAGGAAGAAGCTGGTGACGAGGACGGCGAACATCGAGACGAGGGCGCCGCCGAGCTTGCCCGCGACGTACTGGAGGTAGGCGGTCGTGTTGCCCGCCCGGGGGCCGCGGCCCCGGGGACCGGCCTGCTCGGCCGGTCCGCCGGAAGCCGCGGTCGTGGCTTCGGCCTCGGCGGCGAGGATCGCCGCCGGATTCCGTTCGCCCCCGGTCACGCGTCACTCGCGGTGTGGGGGGACGTCCGCTTGGCTGTCATCCGCTGGTGTTTCATGCGTTACTCGCGGTCCTCTGCGGTCGAGCGGCGGCGCAGGGCGATCAGGACTCCGCCGCCCGCGAGCACCACCGCGGCGACGGCGATACCGATGATGACACCGGTCGAGCTGCCACCATCGGAAGAACTCTTCCCACTCGCCGGGACCGCCGACCACCAACTCCAATAGCCGTCCTGGCCGAAGATGTTCCCCGCCGCCGACGGCATGGTGGTGATGGACTTGATCTGGTCCGTGCGGTAGGCCTCCACGGCGTTCGGGTACGCCATGACGTTCATGTAGCCCGAGTCGTACAGCCACGACTGCATCTGCTTGACGAGCGCGGCCCGCTTGGCCGGGTCGTACTCGGCGAGCTGCTTGTCGTACAGCTCGTCGAACTTCTTGTCGCAGATGAAGTTGTCCGTGGCCGCGCTCTCCTTGGCCTTCTCCGGCAGCGCGGCGCAGGTGTGGATGCCGAGGACGAAGTCGGGGTCGGGGTTCACCGACCAGCCGTCGAAGGCGAGGTCGTACTCGCCCGCGTACCAGGGCACGGACACGTCGTCGAGGCAGTTCACCTTCAGGCCGATGCCGAGGTCACCCCACCACTCCTTGAGGTACTTGCCGACCGCCTTGTCGTTCGGGTCGGTGGCGTGGCACAGGATCCGGAAGTCGAGCGGCTTGCCGTCCTTGCCGACGCGCTTGCCGCCCTTCTTCTCGTACCCGGCCTCGTCGAGGAGCTTCGCCGCCCGCTTCGGGTCGTAACCCAGCTCCTGGTCGGGGGAGGGCTTCCAGGTGTACTCGGAGAAGCGCGGCGGGATGTACCCGGCGCCCTCGACGGCGTTGCCCTGGAAGACCTTGTCGACGATCGTCTTGCGGTCCACGGACAGGAAGAGGGCCTGCCTGACCCGCTTGTCGAGCAGCGCGGGGTGGCCGTCGCCGAACTTCTTGCCGTCGAGCGTGCGCGCGCCGGGGTTCGTGGCCAGGGCGAAGAAGCGGCGGCCCGGGCCCTCGTTCACCTTGATGTCCGACTCGCCCTTGAGCCCGTTCGCCTGAGCGGGCGTCAGCGCGGGCTGGCCCGCGACGAAGGACACCTCACCCTTCTTCAGCGCGGCCACGGCGGCGTCCTGGTCCTTGTACGTCTTGAAGACCAGCTCGTCGAACTTCGGCGAGCCGCGCCAGAAGTCCTTGTTGGCCTTCAGCTTCACGTACTGGTCGACCTTGAAGTCGTCGAGGATGAAAGGTCCGTTCCCGACGACCGGGAAATCCTTGTCGTTGTTGAACTTCGAGATGTCGTCGACCTTCTCCCAGACGTGCTTGGGAACGATCGGGACATCGAGCGCGGCCATGGTCGACTGCGGCTTCTTGAGCTCGATGACGAGCTTCGTGGGGGAGGGGGCCGTCACCTTCTTGAAATTGGTGACGAAGTTGGAATTCGCGGAGGCCGTGCCCTCCTTGGACATGATTTTGTTGAACGTCCAGGCGGCATCCTCCGCCGTGGCCTTCTTCCCGTCCGACCACGTGGAATTCGACCGGATGGTGTACGTCCAGGTGAGCTTGTCCGCCGACGGCTCCCACTTCTCGGCGAAGGCCGGGATCGCGTGGTTGTCCTTGGCGTCGTAGTTCGTGAGGTACTCGTACGTCAGCCGGTGGATGCTGGTGCTGAGCAGGCGCTGCGCGAGGAACGGACTGAGCGAGTCCACGCTCTGCGCCACCGCGACGGTGAGGGTCTTCTTGCCGTCGTCCTTGGCCTCTGCCTGCTGGGGCGCCGGGTTGAGGGGGGTCGCCAGGCCCGCGGTGAGCGTGAAGGCGGCGGCCGCGGCGGCGGCGAGGAGCAGACGGGGGCGGCGGCGCTTGGGTGAGAGGGCCGCAGTGGCCGCTCGGGCCGCTGATGATGACCGTGTTCTGCCGTGCTGATCTTTTGTGTCCATGGATCGGTGACCTCGCGTCATCGCTTGCGCAGAGATGGCTGGTTACGGCTACGTGATCAAGGAACGTCCGGTTGGTTGTTGTGTGTGTATCAGCGCCGGTCATCGCGCGTCAACGGCCGGTGAACCCCATGTGGCCTGCGGAAATAACGAGTTGACCGGGAATTCATCCGCATTGGTCAAGACCACTGAAGCCATGCTGGCCAGAGCGTGGCACGCAAAAGCGCCCCGCCTTTTCGCTGGCGGGGCGCTTGCGGGATTCCGGCGTGTTTCCGGTGTGTCCGGTGGCGCGGGGAGGGGGGGTGGTTACTGCTGCTGGGGTGGCTGCGGCTGCTGGTGGGGCTGGGCCTGGGACGGCTGCGGCTGCGGCTGCTGGCCCGGGGCCGCCGGGTAGGTGCCGTCGGCCGGGTAGGCGGCGGACTGGGCCTGGCCCGGGACGGACGGCTGCCAGCCCTGCGGCCCACCGGCGGGGGGCTGCGGCTGCTGGTGCGGAGGCTGGGGTTGCGG
>NZ_JNXT01000119.1 GCF_000716675.1 Streptomyces alboflavus | reverse complement strand
GGGTTGGGGGTGTGGCTGGGCTTGGGGGTGGAGGTGTGACTGGGGTTGGGGGTGGAGGTGTGGCTGGGGTTGTGGGGGTGTCGGTGCGGCGGCCGCGTGAGGGGCTGCCGTGCGGGTGTCCGGCGGGGGCGCGGGCGTCGTCGGGCGCGGCGGGGAACCGGGGCGGGCCCTCGCGGGCACCGGCTCCTCGCACTCGCCCCGCAGCGCGAGCGCGTACGCGTCGGCAAGCTCCGGGCCCGGGTCCAGGCCCAGCTCGTCCGCGAGCAGCCGCCGGGTGCGATGGAACCAGTCCAGGGCCTCCGAACGGCGGCCGGCCCGCCGCAACGCCGTGACGAGGGCCGCCGACAGGGACTCCCGCAGCGGGTGGGCCGTCGCCTCCGCGCGCAGCAGGGCGGCGGCGCGGGCGTGCTCGCCCAGCTGCCCGTACCCGGCGGCGAGGTGTTCCACCGACGCGAGCCGGGTCTCCTCAAGGGCCTCGGCCGCCGCCTGGAGGGACGGGCTCGGGTGCACCCCGGTCAGCGCCGGGCCCTGCCACAGCGCGAGCGCCTCCTCGTACATCGTCACCGCGTCGGCCACCGCGCGCTGCCCGCGGGCCAGCGTCACCAGTTCCTCGAAGCGGTGGGAGTCGATCAGGGTCTCCGGCATCCGCAGCAGATACGCCGTGCCCTGGGTGACCAGCTCCACGCCGTACATCTCCGCGTCGGCGGCGACCAGCAGGGTGCGCAGCCGCGACACATGGCCCTGGATGACGCCGCGGGCGCGGGCGGGCGGCTCGTCGTCCCACAGGGCCTCGGTCAGGCGCTGCACGGAGACGGGGTAGTTGGGGCGCAGGAGCAGGGTGGCGAGCAGGCTGCGGCGCTTCGCGGGACCCAGCGGCACCTCACCGGCCTCGGTGGCGACGGACACCGCTCCGAGCAGCCGGAACTCCACTGGTGCGACCTCTTCTGACGGAAAAGCCCCAGGATAACCGGGGGGTGGGCGGGGGCCTGAGGGTGCTGTCGGTGGTGGTGGGGCCGGGGAGGCGGCTCACTCTCGGGGATGCGGCTCACCCTCGGGGCCGCGGCTCACCCTCCGGGGCGTGGCTCACCCTCCGGGGCGTGGCTCACCTTCCGGGCCGTGCGTGGCGGCTGCGCCCCGGCGCGGGCCGAGTTGTGTGATTCCTGTCAGGGCGTTCCCGGGACGGCCGTGGACCGGGGAGGTCCACTTATGCTCGGGCGCATGTGCGCTTTTGTCCTGGTCGCGGAGGACGACGAGAAACAGGCCGACCTCATCCGCCGCTATCTGGAGCGCGAGGGTCACACGGTCGGCGTCGTCCACGACGGCCGGGCCGCGCTCGAACAGGTCCGGCGGCACGCCCCCGACCTGCTCATCCTCGACGTGATGATGCCGGAGGTCGACGGCCTCGGCGTCACCCGCGTGCTGCGGGCGGGGCCCAGGCCCGGGGAGCACCCGGGGCTCGGCGCGGCCCCCGGCGCCAGCACCCTGCCCATCCTCATGCTCACCGCCCGCTCCACCGAGGACGACCTGCTCCTCGGCCTCGACCTGGGCGCCGACGACTACCTCACCAAGCCCTACAGCCCCCGCGAGCTGATGGCCCGCGTCCGCACCCTGCTGCGGCGCGCCGGGGGCACCGCCCATCTGCCGCCGCCCGACCCGGACGCCCGGGTGCTGCGGGCCGGGGGGCTCGTCGTGGACGAGCGGCGGCACGAGGTGACCGTGGACGAGCGCCGGGTCGAGTGCACGCCCGGCGAGTTCGAACTGCTCGCCGCGATGGCCGCCGAACCGGAGCGGGTGTTCACGCGGCCGCAGCTCCTGGACCGGATCCACGGCTCGTCGGGGTACATATCCGCGCGGACCGTCGACGTGCACGTACTGAATCTGCGCAAGAAGATCGAGGCGAACCCGCGGGCGCCGCGGCGGCTCGTGACGGTGTTCGGGGTCGGGTACAAGCTCGTGGCGCACCACGAGACGGGGCACGGGACGGAGCACGGCGGGGCCGGGGCCGAGGGGCACAGTGGGGCGGCGGCCCGCCATGAGGCGTAAGAGGGGGGCCTCCGGCACCGACACCGGCATGGGCACCGGCACCGATACCGGCAGCGGGTCCGGCACCGGCACCGGCAGCGGGTCCGGCACCGGTGGCGGCAGCGGGTCCGGCACCGGTGGCGCCGCCCGCACCCGCGTCCCCGTCCGCAAGAGCCTGCTGACCCGGCTGCTCGCCGTCTCCGTCCTCGTCTCCGTGATGTCGATCGCCGCCACCGCCTGGCTCGCCGCGCAGACCACCTCCGGGGCGATCCGGCAGGAGCAGGGGCAGGTGCTCGCCGACGACGCCCGGATCTACGACAAGCTCCTCGGCCTCGCCGCGACCCGCCCCAACTGGCGCGACGCCGACCGCACGGTCCGCAGGCTCGCCGCCGACACCGGCCGCCGCATCGCGCTCACCACCGAGAACCGCAAGGTCATCGCCGACTCCGCCGGGCCGGGTGGCGAGCGCGGGGCGCGGCTCCCGGCGCGCGCCTCCGCCGTCGTGGACCCGCTCGCCGTCGACTCGACGCTGGCGGCGGGCCGGAAGGACGAGGTGTCGGGCTCGGGCACCGGCGGCACCCCCGAACCCGGCCCTGAGCCCGTGCCCAGTGAGCCGCCCGAGCAGGACGGGCGGGTGCCGGACGCCGACGGAGCCGTCGGCGGCGACTCCGGCGGCACCGGATTCGGCACCGACGGCGAAGGCGCCGTCGGCGGCAGCGGCCTCGGCACCGGCGCGGGCCTCGGCACCGGGACCGGCGCCGTCGACCGCATCGACCCGCGTGCCGTCGGCCCCTTCCGGCTGCCCGCCGGTGAGCGCCGCACGCTGCGGGCCATCGCCGAGAAGAACATGGCCTGCCTGCGGGACCAGGGGGTCGACGCCAAGCTCGTCATCGGGCCGAGCGGGCGCCCGCAGGTCCAGGTGCCCGAGGACGCCGACAGCCGCGTCTCGGAGTACAGGTGCGGCCCCCAGGACCTGATCAACATCACCGCGACCGAACGCAAGGCGCTCGACAAGGTCAACAAGCTGGCCTGGGCCTGCATGCGCCGCAAGGGCTCCGAGCCGGTGAAGTTCGGCCTCACCATCGGCCGCGGCGGCACCCCGCGCCTCTACCTGGCGAGCATCCCCGTGGTCGAGCCCGAGCCGACGCCGTCCGCTCCCACCGGCGCGCCGCCCCCGCCCACGGACAAGGCCGCGGAGTCCCTGCGCCGGGATGCGGACCTCGCCCGCAAGGCCAAGTGGCCCCGCAGCGAGGCCGAGCAGGCCGAGGAGGCGCTCGCCGCCAACTGCGTCGACAGCGCCCGCCGCGAGCAGCTCGGCCCGTACGTGTCCTCGCCCGCGCTCCTGTTCATCACCAGCCCGGACGGCTCCCGTCCCTCCGACAGCGGCTTCCAGCTGTCCGGCGCCAACACCACCCGCCTGGTCGGGCTCGCCGCCGCGATCCTCGCCGTCACCGTGGCCGCCACCGCGTTCGCCGCGACCCGGCTCACCCGGCCGCTGCGGGCCCTCACCACGGCGACGCAGCGCATGAAGACGGGCGAGGCCACCGAGCCCGTACCCGCACGCTCCGCCGGGGAGATCAGCCAGCTCGCCGCCGCGTTCAACGACATGGCCGCGCACCGCAAGGCCCTGGAGGAGCAGCGCAAGGCGATGGTCAGCGACGTCGCGCACGAGCTGCGGACACCGCTGTCCAACATCCGCGGCTGGCTGGAGGCCGCGGAGGACGGCGTCGTCGCGACCGACCCGGAACTCGTCACCTCGCTCCTGGAGGAAGCCCTGCTCCTCCAGCACATCGTCAACGACCTCCAGGACCTCGCCGCCGCCGACGCGGGCACCCTGCGCCTGCACCGCGAGCCCGTCCGCGCCGTGGAACTCGCCGACCAGGTCGTCGCCGCCCACCAGGCCCGCGCCGACGCGGCCGGCGTCCGCCTCACGGCCCGTGTCACCGGCGACCCCTGGCTCACCGCCGACCCCCTCCGCCTCCGCCAGGCCATCGGCAACCTCGTCTCCAACGCGATCCGCCACACCCCGGCGGGCGGCGAGGTGACGGTGCTCTGCCGGAACACCCCCGACGGCACCGGGCGCGACACGGGCGTCCTGATCGAGGTGGCCGACACCGGCACCGGCATCGCCCCCAGCGACCTCCCCCACGTCTTCGACCGCTTCTGGCGAGCCGACAAGTCCCGCACCCGCGCCACCGGCGGCAGCGGCCTGGGCCTGGCCATAGTCCGCAACCTCGTCCAGGCCCACGGCGGAACGGTGGAGGTGGAGAGCGAACGCGGCAAGGGTTCCGTGTTCACGGTGACCCTGCCGGTGACGTGACCCACGACGGGCCGATGTCAGCCCGTCCGGCGTTTGAGGACGAGGCCGCAGGCCGACCGGCGGCGCCCCGTCCCACCCGAGGGGGACATTTTCAGCCCGTCCGGCGTTTGAGGACGAGCGCGAAGCGCGATCCGGCGGAGGCGGTCCCACCCGAGGGAGAGACCGGGGCGAATTCAGCCCGTCCGGCGCTTGAGGACGAGCGCGCAGCGCGATCAGGCGCCGCCCCCGTCCCACGCCAAGTGGGACGCCCCCCAAGGCCAGAGGCCAGCTTGGGCGGACCCGACCGCGCCGGCGACACTCCCCCGAGCCACGCGCTTAGCGCACGCACCGGCGGGGCCAGGTCCGATGTAGTGATCCCATCAGGCACCGCCAACAGATCGCTAACATGTGCCCAACGGCCGTTCGAAAGGCGCGGCGGGCCGGAATCCGGCAGGTGGCCGGACCGGCGGCAACGGGGAGTTGGGCGAGCATGGCGAACGAACTGCGGTTCGGTCTCATCGGCGTGCCCGCGGTGTACGACGCCGCAGGCGAACCGCACCCCGTCCGCAGCCCCAAGGCCCGCGCCCTCCTCACCGCGCTGCTCCTCGAACCCGACCGCGCGGTCTCCGCCGACGCCCTGAAGGACGCGCTGTGGGCCGAGGGCCCGCCCGCCTCCGCGCACGCCTCCCTGCAGAACCACGTGACCCGCCTGCGCCGTCTCCTGGACGACCCGGACCGACTCCGGGCCGTACCGTCCGGCTACCGCCTCCGCGTCGACGACGGCGAACTCGACGTACGCGTCTTCGAACGCCGCTTCGCGCAGGCCCGCGCCGCGCACGCCGAACGGGACTGGCCCGCCGTCGAGGAAGCCGCCCGTGCGGCCCTCGCGCTCTGGCGCGGCACCCCGCTGTCCGGCCTGCCGACGGCCACCGCGGGCCACGCCCTCGTACAACGCCTGGAGGAGTCCCGCCTCCTGCTCCTGGAGTGCCGTTACGACGCGCTGCTCGAAGCCGCCGCCGGCGCACCCGGCCGCCACCTCGCCGAACTCGCCTTCCGCACCCCGGAACTCGCCTCCCTCGTCGCCGAGCACCCGCTCCGCGAGACCTTCCACCGCCAGCTGATGCTCCTGCTGCACCGCACGGGCCGCCAGGCGGAGGCCCTGGCCGTCCACCGCGCGCTCCGCCGCCGCCTCGTCGAGGAGTTGGGCGTGGAGCCGGGGGAGGCGGTGCGGGAGGCGCACGGGGAGGTACTCCGGGGGGAGGTGGCCGGGGGCGCCGGGCCGGACGACGCGAACCCGCTGCGTACGGGGGCCGCCCCGCCCCCCGCCCGACCGCACCCGCAGGCCGAGCCCGCGACGCGGACCGCCCCCGAGCGACAGCCGCCGCCCCGCCCGGGGACTCCGCCCCAGAAGCCGCATCCGCAGACCCCGCCCCGGAAACCCCAGCCGTCCCCCGCGACGGCGAAACAGCACCCGGGCCCGCCCCGGGCCCTCCTGGCGGGCGGCCGACCAACCGCGTCCGCCCCCACCCGCCTGCCCCGCCCCGCCCAACTCCCGCCCAAACCACCCCACTTCACCGGGCGCACGTCCGAGTCCCGAAGCCTCAGGGAACTGCTGACGGCAGACCACGACGTACCCGAAGCCGAAGCCGAAGCCGAAGTGGAAGCCGGAGCCGGAGCAGAGGCCGGAGCCGGAGCAGAGGCCGAGGCCCGCCCACAGCCCGCGGCACGCGCAGGCCGCCCCCGCGTGGCCGTACTCGCCGGAATGGCAGGCGTGGGCAAGAGCGCTCTGGCCGTCCACACCGCGCACGAGCTGCGCGCCGACTTCCCCGACGGCCAGCTCTACCTCAACCTGCGCGGCGCCACCCCCGGCATGACCCCGCTCACCCCGGGCCAGGCCCTGGCCGCGCTCCTGCGGGACCTCGGCACGGAGGCGCGGCACGCGCCCGAAGACCCGGACGCGGCGGCCGCGTTGCTGCGGTCACTGCTCGCACCGACCCGCACGCTGCTGGTCCTGGACGACGCCGCGAGCGCCGCGCAGGTGCGGCCGCTGCTGCCCGGCGGGCCCGGCTGCGCGGTCATCGTGACGAGCCGTTCGCAGCTGACGGCCCTCGACGGCGCGGCACGCTTCCCGCTGGGGCCGCTGTCCGACGCGGACAGCGCGGCGCTGCTCCGGACCGCGTCCGGCAGGGCGGGGCTCGCCGCCGACCACCCGCTGGTGGCGCTCGCGGGCCGCCTGCCGCTGGCGCTGCGCATCGTCGCGGCCCGGCTCGCCGCGCGCAGCGCGCTCACGCCGGACGCGCTCGCGGGGCTCCTCGCCGAGTGCGGGGACCGGTTGCACCACCTGGAGCACGACGACTTGAGCGTACGCCGCTCCCTCGACGTGGCCCTGGCTTCCCTGCGCACGTCCGACCGGGAGGGCGACCGGGACGCGGCCCGCGCCCTGTGCGCCGTCGGCGCCCTGGACCTGCCGGAGTACGGCGCCCCGCTGCTGGCCCGCCTGCTCGCCCTGCCCCGCCGCCGCGCCCAGTCGGCCCTGGACCGCCTCGTCGACGTCGCCCTGCTCGACGAGACCGCGTACGGCCGCTACGCGCCCCACGACCTGGTCCGCGACTTCGCCCGCGAACACGCCTCCCCGCCCCCGGAGTCGGCCGGCCGCACGGCCCTCGCCTGGTATGCGGCCACGGCCCGAAACGCCCTCCTCGCGATCATGCCCGACGGCCAGGACAAGACCGACCGCCTCGGCCCCCCCGATCCCCGGCCCGCGGAAGCGCCCGCGCCCGACCCGGGGGCAAGCGCCGAACCCGACCCGCACACCCTCACCTTCCCCGCCCCCGACCAGGCCTTCGCCTGGGCCGACCAGGAGTTGGGGAACGTCGTCAGGCTCGTCGAGCGGCACGCCGGGGACGGCAGCGGCCTGGTGCCGCGGCTCGTCCGGTATCTGTTTCCGTATCTGCAACGTCGGGGCAGGCTCACCGAGTTGGACCGGCTGTGCGGTCTCGCCGTGGGGGCCGCGCGGCGGCGCGGGGAGCCGGGAGCCCGTGCGCAGGCGCTGTCCGACCTCGCGGGGCACCGATTCATGGCGGGGCGTGCCGGTGAGGCCCTGGCGCTCAACGACGAGGCCCTCGACCTGTGGCGGGCCCTCGGCGACACCTCCTCCGTGCGGCGGGCCCTGAACCACCGGGGGCTGCTCCTCGAAGGCCTCGGCCGGCACACCGAATCCGCGGCCGCCCTGCGGCAGGCCCTCGACCTCGCCCGGGGGCTCGACGACCCGCTGAGCGAGGCCATCACGTACAGCCATCTCGGGAATCTGTACGAGCACACGGACGCGCGCGCTGCCATCACCCACCACGAGCGCAGCCTCGCCATCGGCGAACGCATCGGGCACCTCGTGGTGCGCCAGTCCGCCCACTGCAACATCGGCTACGCCCGGCTCACCCTCGGCGAACCCGCCGCCGCCCGCGGCCACTTCGAGGAGGCGCTGCGGCTGCACGGCGAGTACCAGGACTGGCACGGCGAGTCCCAGTCCCGCCTCGGCCTGGTCCGCGCCCTGCGCGAACTCGCCCGCGCGCCCGACGCCGCACGCGAGTGCGCCCTGCTCCTGGACCGCGCCGAGCAGCGCGGCGACACGCACATGGCCGGGCTCGCCCGCCACCAGCACGGGCTGCTCCTTCACGCCGAGGGCCGCACGCGGGAGGCGTACGCGCAGTGGGAGGCGGCCCTCGCCGCCCTCGCATCCCTGGACGGCGTCAACGCCAAGGTGGTCGCGGAGCTCAAGGAACGGCTGGCGTGAACGGCCGTGGCCCGGGGCGTCACTTGGCGTCGGCGTAGCACTCCACCACGGCCACCGTGAACGGGAACCGCACCGGCGTCTCGCCGAACGCGATCCGCCCCGCCAGGTCCCCCGCGTCCCGCACCGCCGCGGCGACGGCCTCGGCCTCCTCCTCGGGGCAGTGCACGATCACCTCGTCGTGCTGGAAGAAGACCAGCTCGGCGCGCATCCCGGCGGTGGCCCTGCGCAGGGCGGCGAGCATGAGGAGGGCCCAGTCGGCGGCGCTGCCCTGGACGACGAAGTTGCGGGTGAAGCGGCCGCGGGCGCGGGCGTCGGTGGAGGCGTACCCGGGGGTGAACTCGCCGTCCGTGGCGGCCGCCGGAGTGCTCTCCGCCTCCTGGGGCATGCCCGCCTCGCCGCCGTCGTCGTCGGCCGCCCCGACGGCCGGGGGGCTGGTGCGGCCGAGCCAGGTCCGCACGAGACGGCCCTCCTCGCCGGCCTTCGCGGCGTCGTCGACGTACGCGACGGCCAGCGGGAAGCGGCGGCGCAGCGCCGCGAGGTTCTTCAGGCCGTCGCCGGACGTCTGGCCGTACACCGCGCCGAGCAGCGCCAGCTTGGCGTGCTCGCGGTCGCCGGAGAACGCGCGGTCGGAGAGGCGGGTGTACAGGTCGTCCTCGCTGCCCGCCACGTCCATCAGGCCCCGGTCGCGGGAGATCGCGGCGAGGACACGCGGCTCCATCTGGTCGGCGTCGGCGACGACCAGGCGCCAGCCCGGATCGGCGACGACGGCACGCCGGATGACCTTGGGGATCTGCAGGGCGCCGCCGCCGTTCGTGGTCCAGCGTCCTGTGACGGTGCCGCCCGGGGTGTACTCGGGGCGGAAGCGGCCGTCGTGGACCCAGTCCTGGAGCCAGGACCAGCCGTGGGCCGTCCAGATCCGGTACAGCGTCTTGTACTGGAGCAGAGGCCTGACCGCGGGGTGGTCGACCTCCTCCAGCTCCCACTTCCGCGTCGACTTGATCCGGATCCCGGCGCGGGCGAACGCCTTCACGACCTCGGCGGGCAGGTCGGGGCGCACGCGGTGGCCGAACGCGGCGGACACCTCGTCCGCGAGCTCGGCGAGCCTGCGGGGTTCGCCGCTGCCGCCGTACCGCTCGCCGAGGAGCTCGCGCAGGACGTCCTTGTGCACGTCGGCGCGCCAGGGCAGACCGGCGGCGTTCATCTCGGCGGCCACGAGCATGCCCGCCGACTCGGCGGCGGTCAGCAGGCGCATGCGGCCCGGGTGGGCGGTGGCGTCGTGCCTCCGGAGCTGGTCGGCGTACACCTCCAGGAGGGCGTCGAGAGGGAGGGGCAGTGCCGACGCGGGTTCGAAGAGGGAGTCCTGCGAGCCCGGCTCGGCGGCGCGGGGCGGGGGATCGGGCGGTACGGGTCTTCGGTGCAGGCGGGCCCAGGCGGCGGCCGCCGAACGGGGCTCGCCGAGGCGGCCCTCGTGGCCGAGGAGCAGCAGCTCCGCGGCCTCCACGTCGTAGCACCGCTCTACGCGGGCGCCCGCCGCGAGGACGCGCGGATAGCTGGTGGCCGTGGACTGCCACACCCACCGCTCCACCCCCGGGTGGGCGAGCACGGCCTCGGCGACGCCGCCGAACCGCTCGACCGCGCCGACGGGCCCCCCGTCCTCCCCCACAGGCACGGCGAGGCTCACACCCCCACCCGCCTCGGCCACCGCCCACCGCCCACCACTCATACCCCCGACGATGCCACCCACCACTGACAACGCCCCCGGACGACGCTCCCGCCGCCCTGAGGGGCCGGCACCCCGGTGTCGGCGTCGCGCCTTGCGCGGGTCCGCCGCCCGGTGGTCTGCGGCTGCCCCTGGCGCCTTCCCCAGGCCCGCCGCTGCGCGGCGGGCCCGTCCCACC
>NZ_JNXT01000118.1 GCF_000716675.1 Streptomyces alboflavus | reverse complement strand
GTTACATTCCGAACCCGGAAGCTAAGCCTTACAGCGCCGATGGTACTGCAGGGGGGACCCTGTGGGAGAGTAGGACGCCGCCGAACTAAAATTGATAAAGCCGTGGTCCCCTGACATCTGTCAGGGGACCACGGCTTTTTTGTTTTCCGGCACCACTTCCACGCATTTCTGGAGCCGCGCCACCCCCTCTGCACAGCCATCTGACAACTGACGGTAAGGTCAGGGGGCATCATCGGCTCGTTCCCCACAGGAGGCCCCCGGGTGGAGGTCCAGGAGACTCGCGTCCAGACGGACCGGGTCCTCACCATCCCGAACATCCTCAGCATGGCGCGTCTCGTCGGCGTGCCCCTCTTCCTGTGGCTGATCCTCAGGCCGGAGTTCGGCGGGCCGAACAGCGACGGCTGGGCGCTGCTCGTGCTCGCGCTGAGCGGCGTCAGCGACTATCTCGACGGCAAACTGGCGCGGCGATGGAACCAGATCAGCAACCTGGGCCGGCTCCTCGACCCCGCAGCCGATCGGCTGTATATCCTCTCGACACTTGTCGGCCTCACCTGGCGGGAGATTCTTCCGCTGTGGGTGACCGCGCTGCTCCTGCTGCGCGAACTGGTTCTGCTGGTGATGGTCTGGATCCTCCGGCGACACGGCTATCCGCCGCCGCAGGTGAACTTCCTCGGCAAGGCCGCGACCTTCAACCTGATGTATGCCTTTCCGCTGCTGCTGCTCAGTGACGGAAGTGGCTGGATCCACACACTCGCTGCTATTTTCGGATGGGCGTTCGCCGGATGGGGTACAACGCTGTACTGGTGGGCAGGGATCCTCTACGTGGTTCAGGTCCGCCGACTTGTCAAGACGGATGCCGTGGCCGATTGAGCCCGTCAAATGACGGGTGGGGCGGCCGGAAGGCTCGTGCCTGAGTGAACGGGCCAATCCTGGCAGGCTGAGTCGGCTAGATCGTCGTCTATCAAGGAGGACGTTTCCGACATGAAGGCCGTCGTGATGGCCGGAGGCGAAGGCACCCGCCTGCGCCCCATGACCTCGAGCATGCCCAAGCCGCTCCTGCCGGTGGCCAACCGGCCGATCATGGAGCATGTGCTGCGCCTGCTGAAGAAGCATGGGCTCACCGAGACCGTAGTGACAGTCCAGTTCCTGGCGTCGCTCGTCAAGAACTACTTCGGCGACGGTGAAGAGCTCGGGATGGAGCTGACCTATGCCAATGAGGAGAAGCCACTCGGCACCGCCGGCAGCGTGAAGAACGCTGAAGAGGCTCTGAAGGACGATGCCTTTGTCGTCATCTCCGGTGACGCTCTGACCGACTTCGACCTCACCGATCTGATCCGCTTCCACAAGGAGAAAGGCGCGCTTGTCACCGTCTGTCTGACACGCGTTCCGAATCCGCTGGAATTCGGCATCACCATCGTCGACGAAGAAGGCAAGGTCGAGCGCTTCCTGGAGAAGCCGACCTGGGGGCAGGTCTTCTCCGACACGGTGAACACGGGCATCTACGTCATGGAGCCCGAAGTCTTCGACTATGTCGAGGCGGATGTGCCGGTCGACTGGTCGGGCGACGTCTTCCCGCAGCTCATGAAGGAAGGCAAGCCCATCTACGGCTACATCGCCGAGGGTTACTGGGAGGACGTCGGCACCCACGAGAGCTACGTGAAGGCCCAGGCGGACGTCCTTGAGGGCAAGGTCGACGTCGAACTCGACGGATTCGAGATCTCGCCCGGAGTGTGGGTCGCCGAAGGCGCCGAAGTACATCCCGACGCCGTACTCCGCGGTCCGTTGTACGTCGGTGACTACGCGAAGATCGAAGCGGACGCCGAGATCCGTGAGCACACGGTCATCGGTTCGAACGTGGTCGTGAAGAGCGGCGCCTTCCTGCACAAGGCGGTCGTGCACGACAATGTCTACATCGGCCAGCACAGCAATCTCAGGGGCTGCGTCGTCGGGAAGAACACCGACATCATGCGGGCCTCCCGCATCGAGGACGGCGCGGTCATCGGCGATGAATGCCTCGTCGGTGAAGAATCGATCATCCAGGGCAATGTGCGGGTCTACCCGTTCAAGACGATCGAGGCCGGAGCTTTCGTCAACACCTCTGTCATCTGGGAGTCCCGCGGACAGGCGCATCTCTTCGGAGCCCGAGGTGTCTCCGGCATCCTGAACGTCGAGATCACCCCGGAACTCGCCGTGCGGCTCGCCGGAGCGTACGCGACGACGCTCAAGAAGGGCTCCACCGTCACCACGGCACGTGACCACTCCCGTGGCGCGCGGGCCCTGAAGCGGGCCGTGATCTCCGCCCTCCAGGCCAGCGCCATCGACGTACGTGACCTGGAGAACGTGCCCCTGCCGGTCGCGCGGCAGCAGACCGCGCGGGGCAGTGCCGGCGGCATCATGATCCGTACGACTACGGGAGTGCCGGACTCCGTCGACATCATGTTCTTCGACGGGCGCGGGGCGGACCTCTCGCAGGCCAGTCAGCGCAAGCTCGACCGGGTGTACGCGCGCCAGGAGTACCGGCGTGCCTTCCCCGGCGAGATCGGGGACCTGCACTTCCCCGCCAGCGTCTTCGACTCCTACACCGGGTCGCTGCTGCGCAACGTCGACACGACGGGCATCGCCGAGTCGGAGCTCAAGGTCGTCGTGGACGCGTCCAACGGCAGCGCCGGGCTCGTCCTGCCCAGCCTCCTCGGGAAGCTCGGCGTCGACGCGCTGACGATCAACCCGGGGCTCGACGAGTCACGGCCCACCGAGTCGGCCGACGCGCGCCGGTCCGGTCTGATGCGGCTCGGCGAGATCGTGGCGTCGGCCCGCGCGGCCTTCGGAGTGCGCTTCGACCCCGTGGGCGAGCGGCTCTCGCTCGTCGACGAGAAGGGGCGGATCGTCGAGGACGACCGGGCCCTTCTTGTGATGCTGGACCTGGTGGCCGCGGAACGGCGCAGCGGACGGGTCGCGCTGCCGGTGACCACCACGCGTATCGCCGAGCAGGTCGCGGCGTACCACGGCACCCAGGTGGAGTGGACGACGACGTCACCGGACGATCTGACCCGGGTCGGACGCGGCGATTCGACGGTCTTCGGTGGTGACGGGCGCGGTGGATTCATCGTGCCCGAGTTCAGCAGCGTCTTCGACGGCACGGCGGCGTTCGTGCGGCTCATCGGGCTGGTGGCGCGCACGCAGCTCACGCTCAGCCAGATCGACGCCAGGATCCCGCGCGCGCACGTCCTGAAGCGGGACCTCGCCACTCCCTGGGCCGTCAAGGGCCTGGTGATGCGGCACGTCGTGGAGGCGGCGGGCGAGCGGTCCGTGGACACGACGGACGGGGTACGGGTCGTGGAGACCGACGGACGCTGGGTGCTCGTCCTTCCCGACCCGGCGGAGGCCGTCACGCACCTGTGGGCCGAGGGGCCCGACGACGCGTCCGCCCAGGCGCTGCTCGACGAGTGGGCCGCGGTGGTGGACAGCGCCGGGCACTGATGGCGCATATGTGCCGGACAGCACCCGTAAGTGGCGCTGTCCGGCACGCCGGTGGGGCCGTTCGGAGGTAGTGCCCGCGACGTGCGACGATGTGCGGCATGCCGCAGCAGCCCCCCGTTCGGAGCACCGTCTCGCGCCCCCGGCGCCCGGACGCCTCCATGTCGCTGCTCACCACCGTCATGGACCACAGCCTGGACGAGGGGTACGCGGAGGCCGCCGCGCGCAAGAGGGAAACCGGCACAGGTGGAGTCCCCAAGACGCTGCGGGCCAAGCTGGGGCTCGCGGTCGGTCTGGTGCTCGCCGCGCTCGTGGTGACCGTGGGCGCGGCGCAGGCGCGGATAGCGGCGCCGGAGCTGGCCAAGGAGCGCTCCGAGCTGATCGAACGGGTCGAGTCGGCGACCGCGGACGCGGACGAGCTCGAGGACGAGGTCGACGACCTGCGCGGCGATGTGAGCGCGCGCCAGCGGGCCGCGCTGGAGAAACACGGCGGCGGCCGGGCCGAGTTGGTGTCGCTGCTGTCCGGTGCGACGGAAGTGCACGGGCCCGGTGTGAAGCTCGTGGTCGACGACAAGAAGGAAGCCGACCAGGGCGGCGGCGGCCCCCGGGAGAGCTCCGGGTTCTCCGACAACGGCCGGGTGCGGGACCGCGACATGCAGCGGGTCGTCAACGGCCTGTGGGAGTCGGGTGCCGAGGCCGTCGCGATCAACGACCAGCGGCTGACCGCGCTGTCGGCGATCAGGGCCGCCGGTGACGCGATACTGGTCGACAACAAGCCGCTCGTGCCGCCGTATACGGTGCTCGCGGTGGGTGACGGGCAGAAGCTGAGCACGCGGTTCCAGAACAGCGTCGACGGCCAGTACCTGCACGGTCTGCAGGAGAACTTCGGCGTCCGGACCAGCATTTCCGCGGTCGACGACATCCGGCTCCCGGCCGCGCCCAGTGTGACCGTACGAACAGCAGAGCCGAAGGCAGGAAAGGGCACATCGTGATCGCCGTACTGGGCCTCGTCGTGGGAGTCGTGGCCGGATTGTTGGTTCGGCCCGAGGTTCCGGCGGTGGTCGAGCCGTACCTTCCGATCGCCGTGGTGGCCGCGCTCGACGCGGTGTTCGGCGGTCTGCGCGCGATGCTCGACGGCATCTTCGACGACAAGGTCTTCGTGGTGTCGTTCCTGTCGAACGTGGTGGTGGCGGCGCTGATCGTCTTCCTCGGCGACAAGCTGGGGGTGGGCGCGCAGCTGTCCACCGGTGTCGTCGTGGTCCTCGGCATCCGGATCTTCTCCAACGCCGCGGCGATCCGTCGGCACGTCTTCCGGGCGTGACGCCGATGAGCCCCGTCGGTCCCATGGACCCCAAGAACCCGGAGAACCCGGAGAACACTGAGAACTCCGCGAGTTCTGAGCACCCCCAGCACCGAGCCGCCCCGCCTGGCGACGGCCGGCGCAGGGAACTGCCCGCCGAGGTCCCGGTGACGCCCCGCACGGCCGCTGACGGGCCGCCGGGCGAACAGGGCGGGGGACCGTCCCTGACCGGGCGTCAGAGGCTCGTACAGGGAATCTGGCCGCCCCGCCTGACGCGGGCACAACTCATCGTCGCCCTGCTGCTGTTCGTCCTCGGGCTCGGGCTCGCCATCCAGGTGCGGTCCACGAACGACAGCAGTGCGCTGCGCGGGGCACGTCAGGAAGATCTTGTTCGTATTCTCGATGAACTGGATGACCGAACTCAGCGTCTGGAAGATGAGAAGCGGACACTGGAGGAACAGCGCACCGGTCTCGAGAACAGCTCGGACCAGGCCGAGGAGGCCCGCAAGCAGACCGCCGAGAGGGAGCGACAGCTCGGCATTCTGGCGGGCACCGTGGCCGCGCAGGGCCCCGGTATCACGCTGACGATCGACGACAAGAAGGGGACGGTTGAGGCTGACATGCTGCTCGACGCCATCCAGGAGTTGCGCGCCGCCGGTGCGGAGGCCATCCAGGTCAATGACGTCAGGGTGGTCGCCAGTACCCATCTGTCGGACGCGACGGGCGGTGGCGTGCGGGTGGACGGCCGGAAGGTCTCCGCGCCCTACCGCTTCAAGGTCATCGGCAAGCCGCAGGACCTGGAGCCGGCTCTGAACATCCCTGGAGGGGTGGTGCAGACTCTGGAGAAGGAGCAGGCCACGGTCACTGTCGCACGTACGGAGAAGATCGTCGTGGATGCCTTGCGACCGGCGAAGCGGCCTGACTACGCTCGGTCGTCCTCCCAGTGAGCCGGGGGCGCATGGGGGCCATTGGTCCAGGGCATGAGGTTGCGGGGGGTCGGCGCACCGCAGATGGGGTGCGTGGTGGAAACTGTTTGGCGGCTCCGGACGTTGTGAGGATGTCCGTGGTGCCGCGGTATGACGGTGTGTGCAATCAGGGTTCGTCCTGCCCCACGGGCGGGTCTGTTTCGGTCAAGGGGAATCGCCCGTGAAGTTGTTTGCGAAGTTGTTCGGCAAGAGCGCACGTGAAGACGCCCGTCACCGTGCGCCGCGCGCTGGAGACGTGCCGGAGACGCAGGTGGGCGAGCGCCCGCTGTTCCGGGACCAGGTCGGCGGAGACATTTCGGGCGGACAGGGCGCGTCGTCTGTTGACCCTGCCAGTTCCGGCCGCATAGGTTTCGGGGAACCGTCAACCTCAAGTACGGGTGGAGGGTTTACCCCCGACCCGTACGCGTCCAATGCCCCCGGGGGGCAGCCGCGGCAGGAGGATCCGTCCATGTCGGCCCTGGTGTGTACGAGGTGCGGGAACCGCAACGCGCAGGCGAGCCGGTTCTGTTCCAACTGCGGTGCGCCGCTGCGGGCCGGAGCGGTCGCCGAGCGTCCGTCCGAGACCACTTCGACGATCTCCATCTCCGGACTCGAGGCCTACGACGCCGAGGTCACGGGGCAGACGCCCTCTCCGGCGCTGTCGCCCGAGGCCCAGGCGGCCGTGGACGCGCTGCCGCTCGGCTCGGCGCTGCTCGTGGTGCGACGCGGTCCGAACTCGGGCAGCCGCTTCCTCCTGGACGGCGAGCTGACGACGGCGGGACGCCACCCGCAGAGCGACATCTTCCTGGACGACGTGACCGTGTCGCGCCGCCATGTGGAGTTCCGTCGCCTCGCGGACGGCTCCTTCACCGTCGCCGACGTGGGCAGCCTCAACGGCACGTACGTGAACCGGGAGCGGATCGACTCCGTCGCCCTGTCCAATGGCGACGAGGTGCAGATCGGCAAGTACCGGCTGGTCTTCTACGCGAGCCAGCGGGGCATCTGACCCTCCCCCAGACTCCGTCTGGGGGACTCCCAGGGAAGGTCCATGCTGCACACAACGAGGGGCGGTGCCGGAAACGGCACCGCCGCCGCGGGCCACCGTCTGATGAGTATCGGCACCGTGCTGAACGCGCTGCGTGACGAGTTTCCCGAGGTCACCATCTCCAAGATCAGGTTCTTGGAGTCCGAGGGGCTCATCGAGCCGCAGCGCACGCCGTCCGGCTACCGCAAGTTCAGCCCGGACGACGTCGAGCGGCTCGGATACGTCCTGCGGATGCAGCGTGACCACTACCTGCCGCTCAAGGTGATCCGCGAGCAGCTGGACGCCATGGAGCGCGGTGAGGTCCCCGTCGTCCCCGCGCCCGGGCAGTCGCCCGAGTCCGCCGACAGCGAACTCGCCGAGGCCGACGAAGAGCGCACGGCGGCCCGCCTGGGCCGCGAGACCCTGCTGGCCGCCGCCGAGGCCGACGAGGGGCAGCTCGCCGAGTGGGAGACGTACGGCCTGATCACCCCCCTGCCCGACGGCAGCTACGACGCGGACGCCGTGACCGTGGCCGCACTGGTCGTCGAACTGGGGCGATTCGGTATCGAACCCCGCCATCTGCGGGCCATGAAAGCGGCCGCGGACCGGGAGGCGGGCCTCGTCGACCAGGTTGTCGCCCCGCTGCGCAGGCACCGCAATCCGCAGACCAGGACCCATGCGGAAGCCCGTACGAAGGAGCTCGCGGGGCTCACGGGCAGGCTGCACGCGGCGCTCGTGCACAGTGCGCTCGGCGTCCGGGTGCGCTGACCCGATCGGTGCCCGACTACCCAAACCTGCCGGGCACGTCCTAGGGTTGCTGTGTGAACGAGCTCGACGTCGTAGGTGTCCGGGTCGAAATGCCCTCCAACCAGCCGATCGTGCTCCTGCGTGAAGTGGGAGGCGACCGGTACCTCCCCATCTGGATCGGACCAGGGGAGGCGACCGCCATCGCCTTCGCACAGCAGGGCATGGCGCCCGCACGGCCGCTGACGCACGACCTGTTCAAGGACGTGCTGGAGGCTGTCGGCCAGGAGCTCACCGAAGTACGCATCACCGACCTGCGGGAAGGCGTGTTCTACGCCGAGCTGGTCTTCGCCAGCGGGGTCGAGGTGAGCGCAAGGCCCTCCGACGCCATAGCGCTCGCGCTGCGCACCGGGACGCCGATCTTCGGCAGCGACGGGGTGCTCGACGACGCCGGGATCGCCATTCCGGACGAGCAGGAGGACGAGGTGGAGAAGTTCCGCGAGTTCCTCGATCAGATCTCGCCCGAGGACTTCGGCACCAACAGCCAGTGAGCCGCTCCGGGCGGTGGATCCAGCGCCCCGGTCGACCGTCGGCGGCCGGTGACGCGCCGTCGTCCGTCGGCCCGTAGGACCCCTCCGGGAGGCCGTCCCCGGATCATTCGGCTAGCCTTTCCCCGCAGCGTGGGAGGGGAAACCACTCGCAGGGTGATTATCACCCGGCGTGCCGAGTGTGGCGTTCGTTGACGAGCCCCTGGTGACTGCCTACCGTCGAGGAGGCAGGTCAAGGACGGAGGTCGGCGTGAGAAGCAGCGGCGACGGCACAGCGGTGGGCGGTCCGTACCCGCATCACAGCAGCTCGGCCGATCACTCTCCGAAACGCCCGGTGGCAGTGCCCGGCGGCACCTCCGGACCGGAAGGTCAGGAGGAGGGCACCGAGCACGACCGGGTCGGCTATCGGGGTCCCACGGCGTGCGCCGCCGCGGGCATCACGTACCGCCAGTTGGACTACTGGGCGCGGACCGGGCTCGTCGAGCCCAGCGTGCGCGCCGCCGGTGGCTCCGGGACCCAGCGGCTCTACAGCTTCCGCGACGTGGTCGTTCTGAAGATCGTGAAGCGGTTCCTCGACACCGGGGTGTCGCTGCAGAACATCCGCACCACGGTCCAGCACCTGCGGGACAGCGGATTCCGGGACCTGGAGCGCACGACGCTGATGAGCGACGGCGCGACGGTCTACGAGTGCACCTCGCCCAACGAGGTCCACGATCTGCTCCAGGGCGGGCAGGGCGTCTTCGGGATCGCCGTGGGCGTCGTGTGGCGCGATGTGGAGGCCGCCCTGTCGCAGCTCCACGGGGAGCGCATCGACACCGGGGAGACTCTGGTGGGGCACCACCCCGGGGACGAGCTCGCGAGGCGCCGCAACCGGGCCGTGTGAGGCGGTCGGCGGCGGCCGGCAGGGGGCCTCGCGGGACGGTTGTGCCTGGTGGCTCAGGGGCATTGTCAGTGGGTTAGGGCAGCATCGGTGGTGTGAGGACCGCGCCGACGATTCTGCATCTCGACATGGACGCCTTCTACGCGTCCGCCGAGCAGGCTGCCAAGCCGAGCCTGCGGGGCAAGGCTGTCGTCGTCGGCGGGCTCGGACCGCGTGGTGTGGTCGCCACCGCCTCCTACGAGGCGCGTCGGTTCGGGGTGCACTCGGCGATGCCCATGGGGCAGGCGCGGCGGCTCGCGCCGAACGCCGCGTATCTCGTGCCCCGGTTCTCGTTCTACCGGCAGATCAGCGACCAGGTGATGCGGCTCCTGCGGGAGCTGTCGCCGCTGGTGGAGCCGCTGAGCCTGGATGAGGCCTTCGTGGACCTGGAGGCGGGCGGCGTCGCGGCGGACGAGGCGGCCGCGCGGGCCGTGGGGGAGCGGCTGCGCGCGGACATCCTGCGGGTCACGGGGCTCTCCGGGTCCGTGGGGCTCGCCGTGTCCAAGATGCTGGCGAAGATCGCCTCCGAGCAGGCCAAGCCGGACGGGCTCCTGCTGATATCACCGGGCACGGAGCGGGAGCTGCTCGCGCCCATGACCGTGCGGACGCTGCCAGGAGTGGGGCCCGCCACCGGCGACCACCTGCGACGGGCCGGGATCACCACCGTCGGGGAGCTGGCCGAGGCCGGGGAGGACGAGCTCGTACGGCTCCTGGGGAAGGCCCACGGCGGATCGCTGTACGCCATGGCGCTGGCGCGGGACGAGCGGCCCGTGGTGGCCGAGCGGGACACCAAGTCGGTCAGCGTCGAGGACACGTACGACGTGGACATCCACGACCGGGTGCGGGTGCGGATGGAGGTGGCGCGCCTCGCCGACCGGTGCGTGCAGCGGCTGCGGGACGCGGGGCACTCCGGGCGGACCATCGTGCTGAAGGTACGGCGCTTCGACTTCTCGACCCTGACGCGCTCCGAGACGCTGCGCGGACCCACGGACGACCCCGGGGTGGTGCGGGAAGCGGCCGCGCGGCTCCTGGAGTCCGTGGACACGACGGGCGGGGTGCGGCTGCTGGGGGTCGGGGTGAGCGGGCTCGCGGACTACACGCAGGAGGATCTGTTCGCGCAGGCGCAGGCGCAGGCCGACGCGGAGGCCGAAGCGGAGGCGGGCGTGGGCGGCGGTGTGGCTGGGACGGGTGCTGAGGGCGTGGTCGGGGCTGAGGCGGGCGTGCGGGCGGATGTGGGGGCCCAGGGCGGGGCGGGGCTTGGGACGGGGGAGGCGGGGCCGAAGCCCTTCCAGCGGGCGGCCTTTGAACGTACCCCCCCGGCCTTTGGCACCCCCCAGGTTCCCGGGGATCCCCTTCCCCGGGGGGGGGGCG
>NZ_JNXT01000117.1 GCF_000716675.1 Streptomyces alboflavus | reverse complement strand
TCGGGGTATCAACATATCTGGCGTTGACTTTTGGCACGCTGTTGAGTTCTCAAGGAACGGACGCTTCCTTTGTACTCACCCACAGAACATTCTCTGGGGATTTCCTCCGGGCGCTTCCCTTCGGTGTTTCTTTTGTTCTTGCGTTTCCGACTCTATCAGATCTTTCCGGCTTCCCGTTCCGATCCGATTTCCTCGGCGCTTTCCAGGTCTTCGCTTTCGCGTTTTCCTTTCCGGCGGATCCGACTTTATCAGAAGTTTTCAGCCGGTCTGACCGGCTCGGCTTTCCGATTCATCGGGGTGGCTTCTCGATGAAATGAGATTCAAGAAGCAGGCAGATTTTAACTGCCGCGCTGCGAGCTGTCCAGCTCTAGGCAACTGTTCGAATCTACCTCCCCGGGCCTGCCATGTCAATGACTTTTCCGGGGCGAAGAGGAGACTAGCAGCTCAGAGGCGACGTGCGCACATCACGCGGCAGTGGGCACCGTGGCGCTGCGCTCGTGCTCTTCCACATCGCCCGTTTCGCCTTCGCGCGCGGCTCGCCCGCCGAGGACGTAGACGTACACGAGGAATGCCGCCTCGGCGGCGATGCCGATGCCGATGCGGGCCCAGGTGGGGAGGCCGGAGGGGGTGACGAAGCCTTCGATGGCGCCGGAGATCAGGAGGACCAGGGCCAAGCCGATGGCCATGCCCAGGGCCGCGCGCCCCTCCTCGGCCATGGCGGTGCGGCGGGTTCGTGGGCCCGGGGCGATGAGGGTCCAGCCCAGGCGGAGACCGGTACCGGCGGCTACGAAGACCGCGGTCAGCTCCAGGAGGCCGTGCGGGATGACGAGGCCCAGGAAGGTGTCCAGGCGGTCCGCCGAAGACATCAGGCCGATGCCGACACCCAGGTTGAGCATGTTCTGGAAGAGGATCCAGACGACAGGGAGACAGAGGAACGCACCCAGGACCAGGCACATCGCTGCTGCCTGGGCGTTGTTCGTCCACACCTGGGCTGCGAAGGACGCCGCCGGGTGGCTGGAGTAGTACGTCTCGTACTCGCCTCCGGGGCGTGTGAGGTCGCGCAGTTCCGAGGGGGCCGCGATCGAGGACTGGACTTCGGGGTGGGTGCCGATCCACCAGCCGATCACGGCGGCCAGGGCTATGGAGAGCAGGGCTGTGGGTACCCACCAGTGGCGGCTGCGGTAGACCGCAGCGGGGAAGCCGTGCGTCAGGAAGCGGGTGGCGTCTCTCCAGGAGGCGCGGCGTGCGCCCGTCACGGCACTGCGGGCGCGTGCGACCAGCTGGGTGAGGCGGCCGGTCAGCTGCGGGTCCGGGGCGCTGGACTGGATCAGCGAGAGGTGTGTGGCCGTGCGCTGGTAGAGGACAACCAGTTCGTCGACCTCGGGGCCGGTGAGTCGGCGTTGGCGCCGCAGCAGGGTGTCCAGACGGTCCCATTCGGCCCGGTGTGCGGACACGAAGACGTCGAGGTCCATCGGTTGGCTGCTCCTCGGCTTCTCGTACTGCGGCTCTCGTGGTGCGGCGCGATCGATAGTCAGCTTGGCAGACTGGCGGTTCCGGGGGCAGCGATGGGAAGGGCGGCAGGCGTGAGTGAGCTGGTGACGGGCGAGGCGGTGGCGCTCGAACTGCGTCCCGCGAAGTTGCCGAGTCGTGCGCTGGCGGTGCTCATCGACATGGTCGTGGCGTGGTCGGCGTACTTGGCCGTGACCTTGGGGTTGCTGGCCGCGGCGGGGTCGCTCGACGACGCGGCGGTGGCGGCGATCGCGGTGGCGACGTTCGTGCTGGTGCTCGTGGGTGTGCCGATCGCCGTGGAGACCCTCAGCCACGGGCGGTCGCTCGGGAAGCTGGCGTGCGGGCTGCGGGTGGTGCGGGACGACGGCGGGCCGATCCGGTTCCGGCACGCGCTGGTGCGCGGGGCGGTCGGGGTCGTGGAGATCCTCATGACGTTCGGGGTCGTCGCGTGCATCGCCTCGCTGGTGTCGGAGCGCGGGCGGCGGCTCGGGGACGTGTTCGCGGGGACGCTCGTCGTACGGGAGCGGGTGCCGGCGGGGCGTACCGAGTACGTGCCCGCGCCGCCGCCGTGGCTCGTGGGACGGTTCGCGGAGCTGGATCTGTCCGCGGTGCCGGACGGTCTTTGGCTGGCCGTTCGCCAGTACCTGACGCGGATGGGGCAGTTGGATCCGCAGGTCGGCTGGGCGATGGCGGAACGTCTCGCCAACGATGTGGTGGCGCGGACCGGGGCTCCGGCGCCGGAGGGCGTGCCCCCGGCCGCCTTCCTCGCCGCCGTCGTGCACGAGCGGCAGGCGCGGGAGGCCCGGCGGGCGTTCGGGGAGCAAGGGGTGGGGGTGGCTCCTGTGGCTCCTGTGGCTGGTGTGCCGGGTGCGGTTGGTGCGCCTGGGGCTTGGGCAGGGCCCGGGCAGCAGCCCGGCTCGTTCTCCCCTCCGGCCCCTCCCGCGTACGCCGACCCGCGCTCCCCCGCCCCTCCGGCGTCGTACGGACCCCCGGCCGCCGCGCCCGCACAGCCGCCGCAGCCCGCCGCCGGGCCCGCACCGACTCCGCCCCCGGCATCCGAGGAACCCTCCCGGCCCTCGACCGGCTTCGTGCCGCCCGCGTGAACCGGCACCGGAGTCCGGCCTAGAGCCCGTCCGGCGTAGGGCCACGCCCGCCCGAGGTCGCGCCGCCGCGCACCTCGGCCTCGGCCGGATAGCCAAGACTCGGCCGGATAGCCGCGCCTCAGCCGAACACCGACGGCGGCGTCTCCAGGTTCTCCAGCTCGATGCCGGGGGCCGCGAGAACGACGTCGCCGGTGAGGTGGACGGTGTGCTGTTCGCCCGTGTCCAGGGCTGTGACCTGGTATTCGTCCACAGTCAGCGGGCCGTTGTCAGTGGCGTGTGCTTCGCTTTTCAGCAGGGCCCAGGACTGGTCGAGGGTGCGGGGAGCGAGGACCGGGTCCGTGAAGGCGACCAGGCGGACGCGGGTCGCGGGGGAAGCGGGGGCGAGCCGCAGCAGCCGGGCGGTGGCGACGAGGAAGGCGGGGGATGTGCCGGTGATGGCGTGAGCGGGGGCGTTGCGTTCGTCGGCGTGTGCGCCGGTGGCGTCGGTCCGGACCCAGGTGACGCCGTCCAGGGCGGCGGCGCGCACCTGCCAGCCGGAAGCGTGCAGTTCGAGTCGGATGGGGCGGCCGAGTTCGTCGATGGCCAGGTCGACGGAGCCCGCGTGGTCGCCCGAGGGGGTGGTGCGCTGGGCGACGTAGCGCCAGCCGGAAGGGCCGGGCGCGCAGTGGAAGTGTTCTTCGCCGAGGGGGGTGTGATCGTGCGGATCGTGAAGCGAATATCGGCCGCGGGGCATGGTGCGTGGTCCTTGTCGGGCGTGGGGCAGATCGCCCCGGCGGGCGCCGCCACGGAGGCAGGCCCCCGCCCCGGTGGGCGAGGGCCTGCTGGAGGCGTACTGCCGGGCGGCCGCCGTATGTGACCGGGCCCCGTGTCGGGGTGTCCCGTGGCGGGGCGGTCGCGGTGGCGGCCGGGGCCGGGATCAGTAGCGGTAGTGGTCCGGCTTGTACGGGCCCTCGACCTGGACGCCGATGTACGAGGCCTGCTCGGGGCGGAGCGTCGTGAGCTTCACGCCGAGCGCGTCCAGGTGCAGGCGGGCGACCTTCTCGTCGAGGTGCTTGGGGAGCACGTAGACGTCGGTCGGGTACTCGTCGGGCTTGGTGAACAGCTCGATCTGGGCCAGGGTCTGGTCCGCGAACGAGTTGGACATCACGAAGGACGGGTGGCCGGTGGCGTTGCCCAGGTTCAGCAGGCGGCCCTCGGACAGGACGATGAGGACCTTGCCGTCGGGGTGCGTCCAGGTGTGGACCTGCGGCTTGACCTCGTCCTTGACGATGCCCGGGAGCTTCGCGAGGCCGGCCATGTCGATCTCGTTGTCGAAGTGGCCGATGTTGCCCACGATCGCCTGGTGCTTCATCTTGGCCATGTCCGAGGCCATGATGATGTCCTTGTTGCCGGTCGTGGTGATGAAGATGTCGGCCGTCTCGACGACGTCGTCGAGCGTCGTGACCTGGTAGCCGTCCATCGCGGCCTGCAGGGCGCAGATCGGGTCGATCTCGGTGATGATCACGCGGGCGCCCTGGCCGCGCAGGGACTCGGCGCAGCCCTTGCCCACGTCGCCGTAGCCGCAGACGACCGCGGTCTTGCCGCCGATGAGGACGTCGGTGGCGCGGTTGATGCCGTCGATGAGGGAGTGGCGGCAGCCGTACTTGTTGTCGAACTTCGACTTGGTGACGGCGTCGTTGACGTTGATCGCCGGGAAGAGGAGCTCACCGTCGCGCTGCATCTCGTACAGACGGTGGACGCCGGTCGTGGTCTCCTCGGTGACGCCGCGGATCTCCGAGGCGAGCTGGGTCCACTTCTGCGGGTTCTCGGCGAGCGTGCGGTGCAGGGTCTGGAGGATGACACGGTGCTCGTCGGACTCGGCGGTCTCGATCGCGGGGACCTTGCCGGCCTTCTCGTACTCGACGCCCTTGTGGACGAGGAGGGTGGCGTCGCCGCCGTCGTCCAGGATCATGTTCGGGCCGCCGGTGGGCGTGTTCGGCCAGGTCAGGGCCTGCTCCGTGCACCACCAGTACTCCTCCAGGGTCTCGCCCTTCCAGGCGAAGACCGGGATGCCCTGGGGGTTGTCCGGGGTGCCGTTCGGGCCGACGGCGATGGCCGCGGCGGCGTGGTCCTGGGTCGAGAAGATGTTGCAGGACACCCAGCGGACGTCGGCGCCGAGGGCGACCAGGGTCTCGATGAGGACGGCGGTCTGCACGGTCATGTGCAGGGAGCCCATGATGCGGGCGCCGGCGAGGGGCTGGCTGGCGGCGAACTCCTTGCGGATCGCCATCAGGCCGGGCATCTCGTGCTCGGCGAGGGTGATCTCCTTGCGGCCGTAGTCGGCGAGGGAGATGTCGGCGACCTTGAAGTCGTGGCCGTTGGCGGCAGTCATTCTGAGCTGCTCCTCGTGATTGGTCGAGGGTGGGCATGGCTGACCTGCGGCGTCGGGGCACAGGGGTGCACCGCCGCACGCAGCGCAGTCCGTCGGAGGCCCTCTCTCCCTCGGCCGGTCCAGGAGCGGACCGCCCGACCGCCATCAGCAGCGACGTCTGGCACTGTCACGAATCTACACCGATTGGCGCAGCGCGCCCCAGCCCGCCTCGTGCCGGACTGTGGCCGAATCGAGGACGGAACAAAGGTCCTGAGACCCCGCCGAACCGGGACCTTTGCGCTTTTGAACTGGTCTGCGGATGTTGCAGGATGCCTGGAGATCGGGTGCGTGCGCGCGATCGATTTTGGCCAAGGCGTTAGGAGATCCACGTGACCAGTCCGGCCGACCCCGTGGCAGGCGGGGACCCCAGTGGGCACCCACGCCTGAAGCTGCTCGCGGTGACCGCGTGTCCGACAGGCATCGCCCACACGTACATGGCGGCGGAGAAGCTCCAGCAGGCCGCCGACCGTCAGGGCATCGAGATGAAGGTGGAGACGCAGGGCTCCATCGGGGCCGAAAATGTATTGACTGACAACGATGTCAGAGATGCCGACGGCATCATCGTCGCGGCCGACAAGGATGTGGACCTGGCGCGGTTCGCGGGCAAGCGGGTGCTGTCCGTCGGGGTCTCCGAGGGCATCAGCAACCCGGAGCGCCTGATCGAGCAGGTGCGGAGTGCCCCCGTGCACGGCGGCGGGGGCGGCGCCGGTGGGGCCGCGTCGGCGGGCGGCGGCGGGGGCGCGGGCGGCGGGCGGGAGCGGAGCGTCGCGTACAAGGCGCTGATGAACGGCGTCTCGTACATGATCCCGTTCGTCGTGGTCGGCGGTCTGCTGATCGCGATCTCGCTGTCGCTCGGCGGGCACACGGACCCCAAGGGGGGTCTGGTCATCCCCGACGACTCGTTCTGGATGCATGTGAACCAGATCGGGGTCATCGGGTTCACGCTGATGGTGCCGATCCTGTCGGGGTACATCGCGTACGCGATCGGGGACCGGCCCGCGCTTGTGCCGGGCATGATCGGCGGGTGGATCGCCAACACCGGTGAGCTGTACGACTCCAAGGCGGGGGCGGGGTTCATCGGGGCGATCGTGACCGGGTTCCTGGCCGGGTATCTGGTGCTGTGGATCAAGAAGGTCAAGGTCCCGAAGTTCGTCCAGCCGATCATGCCGATCATCGTGATCCCGATCCTGGCGACGAGCGCGCTCGGGCTCTTCTTCATCTACGTCATCGGCAAGCCGATCTCGTGGGTGTTCGAGCATCTGACGGACTGGCTCGGCGGGATGACCGGGACGAGCGCGATCCTGCTCGGCGCGATCCTGGGGCTGATGATCGCGTTCGACATGGGCGGGCCGGTCAACAAGACGGCGTTCCTGTTCGGCGCGGGGCTCATCGCCACCGGCAACCAGACCGTCATGGGCATGTGTGCCGCGGCGATCCCGGTGATGCCGCTCGGCCAGGGCCTCGCGACGCTGATCCGCAAGCGGCTCTACAGCGAACAGGAGCGGGAGACCGGGCTCGCGGCCTTGTTCATGGGCATGTTCGGGATCTCGGAGGGTGCGATTCCGTTCGCGGCGGCGCGGCCCGCGCAGGTCATTCCGGCGAACATGCTGGGCGGGGCGGTGGCCGGTGCGGTCGCGGGGCTCGCGGACGTGAAGGACGCGGTGCCGCACGGTGGGCCGATTGTGGCTGTGCTCGGGGCCATTGGGGGTGTGCCGATGTTCTTTGTGGCTGTGGCCATCGGCACCGTGGTCACGGCGCTGACGACTGTGGCGTTGGTGGACATCAGTGAGCGGCGACGGCGTGGTGAGCCGCTGGTCGGCGGGGCTGGCGGGCCGGGTGGGGCCGAGCCGGCGCTTGCCGGAGTCGGGGTCGGCGCAGGTGCGGGTGCCGGCGCCAGTGCGGGTGCCGGTGCGGGTGCTGCCGTCGCGGGCGGTGGCGTGGCCTCGGGGGCCGGGTCTCCCGAGAAGTCCCCTGCCTCGCCTGCCCCTTCGCCCACCCCCTCGGCGGCCCCTTCGGCGGCCGGTGGCGAAGTCCTCTCCGGGTATCTGACCGAGCAGACCGTCAAGGTCCAGCTCGCGGCCGACGAGAAGGAGGCCGCGATCCGGGAGATGGCGGGGCTCCTCGCGCGGACCGGCAAGGTCGGTGACGTAGAGGAACTGGTGCAGACCGCGCTGCGACGCGAGGCGCAGGGCACCACCGGCCTCGGTGAGGAGATCGCGATCCCGCACGCCAAGACGGACGCGGTGACGGCCCCCGTCGTCGGCTTCGCGCGGTCCGCCGAGGGGATCGAGTGGGGGTCGCTCGACGGTACGAAGGCCAAGTTGATCTTTATGATCGCCGTGCCGGAGGCTGCCGCGGGTGATGAGCATCTGCGGATTCTGGCGATGCTTTCGCGGAAGTTGATGGACACCGCGTTCCGGGAGCGGCTGGTGGCGGCGCCGGACGAGGCGGCGATTCTGGAGGTGCTGCGCGAGGTGCGGTGAGCTGCCCCTCGCACAGCGGAAGGGCCCCGCACCGGACTGGTGCGGGGCCCTTCACGGATTGCCCACAGGGCAGAACGGCGACCCCTCAGTGGCCGCCCGGCGACTTCGCCGGGTTCGTGCCCGTCGCCGCCGCCTCCGCGTTGTAGATGTCCGGCTCCAGGTAGATGACGCGGGCGATCGGGACGGCCGCGCGGATGCGGTCCTCGGCGGCGTTGATCGCCTCGGCCACCTCGCGGGCCGTGTCGTCGTGCTGGACGGCGATCTTGGCGGCGACGAGGAGTTCCTCGGGGCCGAGGTGGAGCGTGCGCATGTGGATGACGCCGGTGACGGTGTCGCCGTCGACCAGGGCCTGCTCGATCTTCGCGACCTCTTCGGTGCCCGCGGCCTCGCCGAGGAGCAGCGACTTGGTCTCGGCGGCGAGGACGATCGCGATGAGGATGAGCAGGACGCCGATGCAGAGGGTGCCGATGCCGTCCCAGACGCCGTCGCCGGTGGCGAGGGCGAGGCCGACGCCGCCGAGCGCGAGGATCAGGCCGACGAGCGCGCCGAGGTCCTCCAGGAGCACGACGGGCAGCTCGGGGGCCTTGGCGCGGCGCACGAACTGGGTCCAGGTGAGCTTGCCGCGCAGGGCGTTGGACTCCTTGATGGCCGTACGGAAGGAGAAGGTCTCCGCGATGATCGCGAAGACCAGGACGCCCACCGGCCAGTACCAGTGCTCGATCTCGTGCGGGTGCTTGATCTTCTCGTAGCCCTCGTAGATGGCGAACATGCCGCCGACGGAGAAGAGCACGATGGAGACCAGGAACGCGTAGATGTAGCGCTCGCGGCCGTAGCCGAAGGGGTGTTGCGGGGTCGCCTCGCGCTGGGCCTTCTTGCCGCCGAGGAGCAGCAGGCCCTGGTTGCCGGAGTCGGCGAGCGAGTGGACGCTCTCGGCGAGCATCGAGGACGAGCCGCTGAAGAGGAACGCCACGAACTTCGCCACCGCGATCGCGAGATTGGCGGCGAGTGCCGCCACGATCGCCTTTGTTCCGCCTGACGCACTCATGTGTGCCCGATGTCCCTTCGCCTGCGTCACTACGCGTTGCCCACGCCCGGGCGCTGCACGGCCCGGCCTTTGCGGTGGGTCATTGTTGCAGCACCGGAGGCATGCGGCGGGTCAGGCGACCACAGTGGCGCGGAAAACCGTGCCGGTCCCGGACACTTCGGCCTTTTCACCCGCGGGGACGAACGCCGACTCTCCGGGTGCCAGGGCGAGGTCGCCCGCGTGGACCGTGCCCGCCGTGCAGAGCAGGATCTGCGGGTTCTCGGCGGTGAGGTCGTGGGTCGCGCCGCCCTCGGGCAGGACGAAGCGGGACAGCCGGAACTCGTCGATCGGCGTCTCGTAGACCTCCTCGCCGTCGGCCGACGCCTCGGGGCGCAGCACCCCGGGGTCGCTGGCCTCGAAGCGGACGACGCGCAGGAGTTCGGGTACGTCGACGTGCTTGGGGGTGAGGCCGCAGCGCAGCACGTTGTCGGAGTTGGCCATGATCTCCACGCCCAGGCCGTCGAGGTAGGCGTGCGGGACTCCGGCGCCGAGGAACATGGCCTCGCCGGGCTGGAGTTGGACGTGGTTGAGGAGCATGGCGGCGATGACGCCGGGGTCGCCGGGGTAGTGGCGGGCGATCGAGGCGTACGAGGCGTAGTCGCCGCCGATCCGCTCGGCGGCGGCCGCGGCCTCGGTGACGGTCTGCGCCATGTCGTCGGGGTCGGCGGTGAGCACGGCCGTCAGGACCTCGCGCAGCGCGGCCTCCTCGGGCTTGGCGTGCAGCAGGTCGACGTACGGCTTGAGGGAGTCGACGCCGAGGCCCGCGAGCAGGTCGGCGGCCTCGGCGGGCGCGCGGAAGCCGCAGAGCCCGTCGAAAGGCGTGAGCGCGCAGATCAGTTCGGGCTTGTGGTTGGCGTCCTTGTAGTTGCGGTGCGGGGCGTCGACGGGGACGCCGCGGCGCTCCTCGTCGTCGTACCCGTCCTTGGCCTCTTCCAGGTTCGGGTGGACCTGGAGGGAGAGGGGGGCGCCGGCGGCGAGGATCTTCAGGAGGAAGGGCAGGCGCGGGCCGAACTTGGCGACGGCGCGCGGGCCCAGCTCGCGCGCCGGGTCTTCGTCGATCACCTCGTTGAGCGGGCCGCGCTCGGTGCGCGAGGGTGCGCCGGGGTGGGCGCCCATCCACATCTCGGCCTGCGGCTCGCCGGTCGGCTGGGCGCCCGTCAGCTCCGCGATGGCGGTGGTGGAGCCCCAGGCGTAGGGGCGGACGGTGTTGGTGAGGCGGTCCACGGGGGAGGTCTCCCTTACGGATGGTGCGGGTACGCGGGTGCGGTCGCCCCGGCCGGGGCGGTCACCCGTGGTCGGCGTGCGGTGCTGGCCGGCGTGCGGTCACGTCGGACACGCGTCGCGGTCGGCGCGCGGTCACGTGGGGCACCCGGCGCGGTCGGCGTGCGGTCATGATCGGCTCCCGGAGGCGAGCGTCAGGTAAACGGCCGCGAAATCCGTGATGGCGATCAGCTCGGCGAGGCGTTCCAGGTCGCTGCCGTCCTCCGGTTCCAGCTCGCTGAGCGGGGTGTCGTGGCTGTGGGCGAGCTCGCGGGCGGCGGGGGCCGCGGTCAGGCCGCCGGCGTCGGCGGGGCGCTCGCGGAGCAGGACCACGCGGGCGCGCAGCGCGGCCGGTTCCTCGACGCGGTCGCGGAAGAAGTCGTCTCCGTCGGCGCCGCCCGCGATGCCGCCGCCCGCGAGCAGCGCGGCGTGCGCGGGCAGAGCCTCGGGCAGCTCGGCGGCGAGCGCGGCGTGGCCCGCGAGTTCGGCGAGGGCGGCGGCGAAGCGGCGGCCCGCCATGCCCGCGGTCTGGCCCTCGCTCCAGATCAGCGGCAGCGACTCGGACAGCTCCACGGCGAGGGTCTTCGCGGGATTGCTGTACGTCGTGATGGCCGGGCCGCAGCGCTCGGCGACGTCGTCCAGGCGGTCGGCGACCTTCTGCAGGGTGTCGACGGGGGCGGCGATCAGGCCGGTGCGGTCCAGGAGGACGAGCAGCGGGGTGAGCAGGGCCCAGAGGGTGCCGGGGGCGGCCGCGGGGGCCTCCGGCGGGTCGTGGTGCGGGGAGGTCAGCGGGCCGCGGTCCTCCGGTACGCCGTGGGCGGCGCCGGGGCGGCCGAGGGTGGCGGGGCTTCCGGGGG
>NZ_JNXT01000116.1 GCF_000716675.1 Streptomyces alboflavus | reverse complement strand
TGCGGCGCATGGGCGGTTGACGTGGGGGGTGGATTTCTTCGGGCGGGTGCGGGAGCAGTTCGTCCGCCTCGCGGGCGAGGCGGGGGAGCCGGTGGGCGGTGCGGGGGATCCGCTCGGCGCCTGGCTGAGCGATCTCGGCGGACGCTACGGAGTCGCGTACGACGAGGAGTTGACGACAGGTCAGTTCACCGCCGACCTGCTTCCGACCCCCTTCCGATTCGACACGGCCATCGACTACGTCCCCGTCCGCTACGGGACCTACAACGGGGTGTCGGTGGTGCCGCGGTGGTTGTGGGAGGTGCCGGTGCGGACTCGGGTGGGGTTCACGCTGGGGTTGAGTGCGGTGGAGCGGCTTGCCGGGTACGCGGTGTCGGTGGTGGAGATCCTCAAGGCGCTCGCCGCGCTGGATGTGGAGGTGGTGGCGGCTCTGCCGGGTGCGGCGGGGATCCGGGAGCAGTTGGGTGCGGTGGTGGGGGACCGGGTGCGGGTGGAGGAGTTCGTGCCGTTGGCGGCGCTTGCTCCTACGTGTGCGGTGATGGTGCATCACGGCGGGTTCGGCACGATCGGTACGACCTCGCTGCACGCCGTCCCCCAACTCGCCCTCGCCGAACAGCTCGACGCGATCTGGCTCGCCCGCGGCGTCAGCTCCTACGGCGCCGGAATCGACCTCCAAGTGGCGGAGGCGACCGGCGAACGCGTCGCCCACGAAGTCCAGCGGCTCCTCACCGACCCCTCGTTCACCGAAGGCGCCCAGCGGCTCCGCGCCGACCTGCACGCCATGCCGAGCGCCGCCGAGGCCGTCCCCGAACTGCTCCGCCTCGCGGACCGGCACCGACGCCCACCCGTGGCAGCCGCACCCCACCCCCAGGCGAAGAACACAGGAAGGCAGACGACGGCATGACCAGCGCACCAGGACACGAGCACCGCATCCCCGGCTCCGGCTCCGGCTCCGGCTCCGGCTCCGGCTCCGGCTCCGGCTCCGGCTCCGGCCAGGAAACGCACCCCGCGCCCGACCGCGTCGTCGTCACCGGCCGCGGCGTCGTCTCCCCGCTCGCCCCGAACTGGCCCGACACCTGGGCCGCGCTCGTCGCCGGGAAGAGCGGCATCCGCGACATCACCGGGTTCGAGGTGGGCGACCTGCCGGTCCGCATCGGCGGCGAAGTCCCGGGCTTCGAGCCCGAGCGCCATCTGCCGCGGCACGTCGTCCGGCGTACCGACTGGACCATCCAGGTGGTCGTCGCGGCGGCCCGCATGGCGCTCCAGGAGGCCGGGATCGAGATCGACGAGGGGCTCGCGCCGCGGGTCGGGGTGGCCGTCGGGTCCATCATCGGCTCCACGCGTGTCGCCTCGCGCAACGCCATGGCCATGCGCGACGAGGGCTACGCCGCGGTCAGCCCGCAGGTGTTCCCCACGATGGGCATCAGCTCGGCCGCCGAGGTGTGCCTGGAGCTCGGTGCCCGCGGCCCGTCCGCCGAGATGGTCGCCGCCTGCGCCACCGGCACGGTGTGCGTCGGCGAGGCGGCCCGCTGGATCCGCGAGGGCCGCGCCGACGTCGTGGTGGCCGGCGGGATGGACGCCTTCGACCGGCTCGAGCTCGCTGCCGCGGCGCGGGCCCGGGTGCTCTCCCGCAGGACGGGCGACCCGACGACCGCGAGCCGCCCCTTCGACAAGGACAGGGACGGCTTCGTGATGGGCGCGGGCGCTGGCGTCCTGGTCCTGGAGAGCGCCGCGCACGCCCGGCGGCGCGGCGCCGAGGTCCACGCCGAGCTGGCGGGCTACGCGTCCACCACGGACGCCCACCACCTGACGGCGCCCTCCCCCGACGGCGCCCAGGCCGAACGCGCGATGCGCACCGCCCTGGAGTCCGCCCGCGCCACACCCGCCGACGTCGGCTACGTCAACGCCCACGGCACCGGCACCCGGCTCAACGACACCACGGAGCTGACCGCGATCCGCCGGGTGTACGGCGACCACGCGCACCGCGTCCCCGTCAGCTCGACCAAGAGCATGACGGGCCACATGCTCGCTGCGGGCGGCGCCGTGGAGGCCGCCGTCGTCACGGAGGCCATCCGTACGGGCGTCGTGCCGCCCACCCTCAACTGCGACTCCCCCGAGGACCCGGCGATGAACTTCGTCGCGCACCAGGCCCAGGAGCACGACGTGAGCGTCGGCGTCAGCCACTCCTTCGGCTTCGGCGGCCACAACGCCGTGCTCGTCCTGCGGCGCTGGCGGGGCTGACGGAGCCGACGGGGGCGACGGGGCCCCGTCAGCCCCGCCACGGCCCGCCCCTCAGCCCACCCGCACCCCGGGCACGTACCGGATCCACTGTCCGCCCGCGTCCCGGAACTCCTGCTCCTTCGCCATGATCTCCTCCGCGTGGTTCCACGCGAACAGCACCGCGTACGGCGGGCGGTCGTCGGCGAAGCGCTGATGGGGCACCACGGGGATGTGGGATCCCGGCGTCAGCCTGCCCTGTTTGGCGGGCGTGGTGTCGGTGACGTACGCGATCAGCTCCGGGCCGATGCCGCAGTAGTTGAGGACCGTGGCGCTCTTGGCGGTGGCTCCGTAGCCGACGACGTCCTTGCCCTGGGAGCGCAGCTCGCGCAGGAGCGAGACGAGGTCGTCGCGCGCCTTCAGGACCCGGTCGCGGAAGCCCTCCAGGGCGTGGCGCGCGGTCAGCTCCGCCGCCTCCTCCTCGGCGAGCAGCTCGCCGACGGCCGCCGTGCGCTCGCGCGCGCCCGCGCGGGCCAGCGTGTAGCGCACCTCCCCGCCGTGCACGGTCAGGCGCTCCACGTCCACGAGGTCGAGGCCGTGGCGGCGCGCCATCTCCGCCACCGACCGGGCGGTGAAGTAGTAGAAGTGCTCGTCGTACATCTGGTCGAAGGACGTCTGCCGCACGATGTCGGCGAAGTAGGGGTCCTCGAAGACGAACACGCCGTCGGGCGCGAGGAGTTCGCGCACTCCGCGCAGGACCGATCCCATGTACGGGATGTGGCAGAGGGTGTTGGCGGCGTAGATGACCGCGGCCTGGCCGTCGTCGGCGCGGATGGCGCGGGCGGTCTCCTCCTCGAAGAAGTCCTTGCGCACCCGGATGCCGCGGGCGGCGGTGACGTCGGCGACCGAGCCGGAGGGCTCCACGCCCAGATGCCGGATGCCGGCCTCGGCGACCGTCGCGAGCATGACCCCGTCGTTGCAGCCGAGTTCGACGATGAACGCGTCGTCGCCGGTCAGTTCGGTGCCGACGAAACGCTCGGCTACGCCCCGGAAGTGTTCCCGCATTCGGGCGGATCCGGAGGAATGGTAAGGGTAATGATCGTGGAACATGCGCTCGCGCGGCACTTCGTGGAGAAGCTGCACCATCGTGCACGATTCACAGGCTCCGACGACCAGCCGGTAGAAGTGTTCGGGGTTCGTCGATTCCGGCGGCAGGAAGCAGTCCGATATCGGCTGTTCCCCGAAGTCCATGAAGGCGACGACCTCACCGCCGCAGACGCGGCACGCGGCAGACTCCGGCATATTGCCTCTCCTCCGTGAGCGGATTGCTCCCCGGCCGCGGCAGGACGCCGCGATACGGCGACCGCGGATATCGCGGCCACCGGATCGGGGAATTACTCAGAGGCTACGGACGAGTCGGGGCGAGGGGAACGGGCCGCGTCGTCCGCGATTTCCGGGCCGAGCGCGGTGGCCGCGGCCTCGTCGACCTTTCGGATCATCCAGTCGTTGAGGTCGCTCTCCATGTGCTGGGCGGCTTTCTCCCAGCGGTCGCACTGCTCGGCGGACGCGGTCACCTGCACATCCTCCGTCGCCCCCGCATCCTGCGGCTCGGTGCGCGCGGCCCGCAGATGGCGGCGCAGCTCGTTGCGGGACCAGCCGTGCGCCTCCGCCAGGCTCAGCCAGTGGTCCTGTGCCGGTGCCGGCAGCGCCGCGACCTCGGCGTGGTGCTGCAGGCTCAGTCCGTCCCGCCGGCGGGACGGCGGGAACTTGCGGGCGATCCAGGCGTAGTTGCGCAACGTCTGGTAGTCCAGGGATGTTTGCTCGATCGCATCGCGATATCTGCGGGGGTACGTCTGCTGGCCGAATACCAGCCAGTCTCCCAACCACCACGCGGATGAATCGACAATGGCAAATATCTGCTCTCCGATGGTTTTCCAGTGTTCCAGTGGCAGATAATCGGGCAAGGAGAGCGAGGACCGTCGCGTGCGCGCACGGTCGTCCACGGTTAACTTCTCCTGCGGGCCGCTGATGTTCGGTGTGGGATGTCGTAGATTCGGCATGGCACTGTCTCCCCCGGTGACGGCTCATCATGAAGCGATTCGAGCGGTCAGTAAAGAAACAGTAATGAGCGGTCCGGCCCCGCACAAGGGGAGTGCGCCGTTCTCGGCCGCGGCCCTGAACACCTCCGCGGCCGCCCGTGCCGTCGCCCCGCCCGTTCTGTTGCGCCCCACCCGTCTCGTGCACCCTGCCGGAAAGAGGACCATGAAGCAGGACCACGGTGATCCTTCAGCAGCCGTGTGCGTCATCGGCGCGGGCCCGCGCGGAACGTCGATCCTGGAACGGATCGCGGCCAACGCTCCGGAAATCCTTGGCGACCGGGAATTCGCGATCCATCTGGTCGACCCCTTTCCGCCCGGTTCAGGACGCACCTGGCGGACCTCGCAGAGCGAACTCCTGTGGATGAACTCGGCCGCCGAGCAGGTGACGATGTTCCCGGGCAGCTCGGTGCGGTGCGCCGGACCCGCGTACCCCGGGCCGACGACGGGCAGGTGGCTGGCGGAGACCGGCCGCGGCCCGCTGCACGACGGCCATTACGCGTCACGTCCCGCGCAAGGGCGCTATTTGCAGGAGTTCTTCCATGGTGTACGCACCCACATGGCCCCGAACCTGCGTCTGCACCTGCACCGCGCGACCGCCGTCGACGTCCGCCACGCCGGTACGGACCGCCAGTGCGTCGTCCTCGACAGCGACCGCGGGGCGGTGCCCGCGGCCCAACTCGTCCTCGCCCAGGGCCACACGGACGTCGTCACCGACACCCCCCGTGGCCTCACCCGCATCGGCCCCGGGCGCGCCGACGAGGACGGGCTCGACCGGATACCCACCGGCGCCCCGGTCGTCGTGCGCGGCCTCGGGCTCGTCTTCGTCGACTGCCTGCTGCTGCTCACCGAGGGCCGTGGCGGCCGCTTCACGCGCTCGCGCCCCGACGGCCGCCTCCGCTATCTCCCGTCCGGCCGCGAGCCCGTGCTGTACGCGGGTTCCCGTCGCGGGGTCCCGCCCTACCCCAAGCCCGCGTACACCCTGAACTCGCCCTGTCCGCCGCCGCGTCACCTCACCCCGGAGCTGTGCCGCGCCCGGCTGCGCCGCCCGGGGTTCGACTTCGACCGCGACCTGTGGGCACCGGCGCTCCAGGAGCTGTCCTGGGCGTACTACCACGAGCTGTTCACGGCTCACCCGGGCCGCACCCGCATGGACTGGGCGTCGTTCGCCGCGCAGTACGAGCGCTTCGCGGGCGACGACGACCGTGCCGCCAAGCTCGTCCGCGCCGCCGTCCCGGACCCCGACGACCACTTCGCCCCCGAACGGCTCACAGCCCCGCTCGCCGGGCATCGCTCCCCCGACCCGCTCGCGCTCCAGCGCCGCGTCCGCGCGCACCTGCGGGACAGCGTGCGCCGACGGCGGGAGCCGCGGCACAGCGCGCACGTGGCGGTGATCCGGGCGCTCGGCGCGGTCGGCGGTGTCCTCGGAGACCTGTACAACGCGGGGGAACTCCCGCCCGCGGCCGCCGCCGTGGCGCTGCGCCGGTTCTCCGTCGGCGCCTTCCTCAGCAGCGGTCCGCCGCCCCTGCGGATGGAGCAGCTGATCGCGCTGAGCGAGGCGGGCGTCGTCACCTTCACCGGACCCGGCACGACCGTGACCGCCGACGAGGACGCCGCCCTCTTCCGGGCCGCGAGCCCGCACGTCCGGGCCACGTACACGGCCCGCATCCTCCTGGACGCCCGTCTGCCCGAGCCCGACCTCGCCCGCACCGCCGACCCGCTGCTGCGCCGTCTCCTCGCGGCGGGTCACATCAGCGAGGAGACGGCGCCGGACGCCACGGGCAGCCCCCGCCCGACCGGCGCCCTGCGGGTCCGCGACGGCCATCCGCTCGACGCGGCCGGTCACGCCCACGGCTCCTGGTACGTCGCGGGTCCTGAGCAGTTCCCGCACGCGGGCACCGACGCGGGGTTCTTCCGCCGCAACGACGAGATCGCCCGCGCCGTCCTGCGGCGGGCGGCGGACCGGCCCGCCGCCGCCTGACGACACCCACGAAGCCTTCCTCACCCTCGGATGCGCACGCGTCCGCCGGCGACGTTGTGCACCTCGTTCAGCTCTGCGGACTCAGTCCCGCCACGGCCAGCCAGAACAGCCGGTCCGCCTGGGCGGCGGGGTCGGGGTAGTGCTCCGTGGCCAGGACGATGCCGACGACCAGCGTGATCAGGTCAGCGACAGTGACGTCTGTCGCCACCGCGCCGTCCTGCACGGCCCGGTGCAGCAGGGGGCCTGCCGCCTCTTCCAGTGCCGCGGAGCAGCTGTTCTCATGCACCGGGCCGTCGTAGGCCAGTGCGGCTGCCAGCCCCCGGGCGGAGACGGAGTAGGCGACGACGTCATCGAGCCATTCCAGGAGCGCGTTCCGGCTGTCGCCCTTGCCGGTCAGCTCATGGGCGCGGACGCACAAGGCCTCGATCCGCTTCCGGGAGACCGCCTCCAACAGTGCGCGGCGCGTGGGGAAGTGTCGGCGCACGGTTGCTGAGCCGACCCCCGCGGTGCGGGCGATCTGTTCCAAGGAGGCGTCGGCGCCGTGGACAGCGACCTCCTCCTCGGCCACGGCGAGGATGCGCGTGTAGTTGCGGCGGGCGTCCGCACGCTGGCGCTCGGGCAAGACATCACCTCCAGGATTGATAAGTGGCGGGCTCCGCCGTATCGTAGCGGCGCATAAACGGCGGGCCCCGCCGTTTAGTCTCCGCGCACCCGAGGAGCGTCATGCCCACAGACTCCGCGCCCGTCCTGGTCACCGGCGCCACCGGCAGACAGGGCGGTGCCACCGTCCGTGCCCTGCGCGCGGCAGACGTGCCCGTCCGCGCCCTGGTGCGCGACCGGACCACCGACCGGGCCAAGGCCGTCGAGGCGATCGGCGCCGAACTGATCACCGGCGATCTTCACGACCGCGATTCCGTGGTCCGGGCTGCCGAGGGCGCCCGCGCCGTCTTCTCCGTGCAGATGCCCGCCATGACCACCGAGGGCTTCGACTTCGAAGGGGAGGTGACCCAGGGCGTCAACCTCATCGAGGGCGCGAAAGCCGCCGGGGTGCCTCACTTCGTGCATACGTCCGTCACCGGCGCCGGCCAGCACACCGAGACCCCCGGCTGGGCCGAAGGCCGCTGGGCCTCGATGGAACCCACCCTGAGCGCCAAGAGCGCGATCCAGGACCGGGTCCGCGCGGCCGGCTTCCCCCACTGGACGCTTCTCAAGCCGGGCTTCTTCATGGAGAACTTCCTCCCGTCCATGGCGTTTCTGTTCCCGCGCGGCACAGAGGGCGGCCTGGTGAGCGTTCTGAACCCCGAGACCCGGCTGTCCCTGGTCTCGGTGGACGACATCGGCAGGGCGGCCGCCACGGCCATCGTCGAGCCGGAGCGATTCGACAGGGTCGAGCTGGAGTTGGCGAGCGACTACCTGTCGATGACGGAGATCGCCGAGGCCCTCTCCCGCGCTCTGGGCACACCATTGTCCGCGCCGGACATGACCGAGGAGGAGGCCCTGGCCGCCGGCATGCCGGCGATGGGCGCCCACCACGAGTGGCTGAACGTGGCCGGTCAGCCGGGCCGCCCGCAGTACGCGAGGGACCTGGGCATCCCCCTCACCAGCTTCGAGGAATGGGCACAGGAGCACATGCGGTCCACGGCCTGAGACGGACCCGAGTCTCGCGCGGGCCGTCCACAGAATTCGACAGTTCCTCCCTGAACGGCCCCACTCTGTTCCACATGAGAGGGGCCGTGGCACGACTATGGACGTATGGCTGACACCTTCACCACACGGACCATCGACGTGACGACCGGCACCACGGAGACCGTCCACGATCTCACCGACGCGTGTGCGTCCTTCCTCCGGGAAGTGGCCGCCGGGCGGGACGGACTCCTGAATGTCTTCACGCCGCACGCGACGGCAGGCCTAGCCGTGATCGAGACCGGAGCGGGCAGTGACGACGACCTCCTGACCGCCCTCCACCAGATCCTCCCGGCGGACGACCGTTGGCAGCATCGGCACGGCTCCCCCGGCCATGGCCGGGACCACGTCCTCCCGGCCATCGTTCCGCCCCATGCGACGCTTCCTGTGCTGGGTGGCCGCCTGGAGCTGGGGACGTGGCAATCGGTGGTCCTGGTGGACACCAACCGGGACAACCCCCAGCGCCAGGTGCGGCTTTCGTTCCTGGGGTAACTGCCGCAGCCGGGACGGAGTCTTCCGCCACAGCCGTCAGAGCCGCCGCCGCCTTCCTCTCCAGGCCCGCGGTCTTGGCCTCCGCGTACCGCTTGGCCACACCCTTCTGCTTCAGCGCCCGCTCCGCGTTGGGGTCCATTGAGCGATACGAGATGTCCACTCCGCGAGACGCCGTTGACCGCTGCCGGAACGGATCGCTACGTTCTGCCGCATGTTGCGTTCAGCTCTGCTCACTTCGCGCGGTCACATCGACCTGCTGCGAGTGGCCTCCGCCGCGTGTCGTCGCGGCCACTGACGCCTCTTCTTCTCTTCTTCTCCTCTCCGGCCTTCCCGCCGTCCTCTTCGCGACCCTGTCGGCCGGGCCTCCCCACTGAGCCCACCCGGCCCTGAGGGACGCCTGCGCACGGACGCGGGGGCACGGCCTTTCCCTCCGCCTTCGCGCTGAACTCCCCCTGCCCTGGAGTGCCATGAGCATCAGTCACGCCCCGCCTTCGCCCGTCCCGGCACCCGATATTTCAGGAAAATCAGAGAAAGAGCCGGTCGAGGCCAAGCCCCCGGCGACCCCGCCCGACCTCGTCGCGCTCGCCCCCTCCTCCACCCGCCGCACCCGCGTTCCCCGCTGGCTCCGCCGCACCACCGGCCCTGTCCTCCTGCTGGCCCTCTGGCAACTCCTCAGCGCCACCGGCGTGTTGAGCGGGGACGTGCTCGCCTCCCCCGGCACCATCGCCCAGGTCGCCGGGGACCTGATCGAGGACGGCTCGCTGACCTCCGCCATGAGTGTGTCGATCCAGCGCGTCGCCGTCGGACTGCTCCTCGGCGCCCTCGTGGGCACCGGCCTCGCGCTCCTCTCCGGCCTCTTCCGCGTCGGCGAGGACCTGGTCGACGCCAGCGTGCAGATGCTGCGGACCGTGCCGTTCGTCGGGCTCATCCCGCTGTTCATCATCTGGTTCGGCATCGGCGAGACCCCCAAGATCGCCATCATCACGCTCGGCGTCTCGTTCCCGCTGTACCTCAACGTGTACGCCGGGATCCGGGGCGTCGACTCCCAACTGATCGAGGCCGGTGAGTCGTTGGGGCTCTCCCGGTGGGGACTCGTACGGCATGTGATCCTCCCCGGGGCCCTGCCCGGCGCCATGACGGGCCTGCGCTACTCCCTCGGCATCGCCTGGCTCGCCCTCGTCTTCGCCGAACAGATCAACGCCGACTCCGGCATCGGCTTCCTGATGGTCCAGGCGCGGGACTTCCTGCGGACCGACGTCATCGTCGTCTGCCTGATCGTGTACGCCTTCCTCGGCCTGCTCGCCGACTTCGTGGTCCGCACTCTCGAAAGGCTGCTGCTGCAATGGCGACCGACGTTCACCGGCCGGTGACCGGCCCCTCCCACCGGGCCGACGCCTCCCACCGGGCCGACACCTCGTACCGGGCCGCCACCTCCCGCCCGGCCGACATCGCCGCCCGGGACACCGACGGCACCGGACCCACTCCCGCCACCGTCGTCCGCGTGGACGGGCTCACCCGCGCCTTCGACGACCGCGCCGTCATCGACCGACTCCACCTCGACGTGCGTGCGGGGGAGTTCGTGGCCCTGCTCGGCCGCAGCGGCTGCGGCAAGTCCACCCTCCTGCGCATCCTCGCGGGCCTCGACCGTGACATCGAGGGCACCGTGCTCGTGCCGCGCCGCAAGGCCGTCGCGTTCCAGGCGCCGCGCCTCATGCCCTGGAAGCGGGTGTGGCGCAACGTCCTCCTCGGCCTTCCCGGCAAGCCCGAACGGGCGGTGGCGGAGCGGGCGTTGGAGGAGGTGGGGCTCGGCCACCGGTCGCACGCCTGGCCCAAGACGCTGTCCGGCGGCGAGGCCCAGCGCGCCTCGCTGGCCCGCGCGCTGGTGCGTGAACCGGATCTGCTGCTCCTCGACGAGCCGTTCGGCGCGCTGGACGCGCTGACGCGGGTCAAGGCGCAGCGTCTGGTCGGCGAGCTGTGGCAGCGACGCGGCTGCGCCGTCCTGCTCGTGACGCACGACGTGGAGGAGGCGGTGCTGCTCGCCGACCGGGTCCTGGTCATGGACGAGGGCGTGATCGCGCACGAGCAGCGGATCGACCTGCCGCGCCCGCGCGACATCGCCGACCCTCGCTTCGCCGCGCTGCGCACGGGGCTCCTGGAACGGCTCGGTGTCGAGACCCCGAGCACCGCCGACGCCCCGACCGCACCCTCGGCCGCGACCCCGACCCCCGCCGCCGCGACCGCCTCCTAGCCGCCACCTCCCGCCCTCCGGCACCACCCGTCCCCGCCGTCCCCGCCCACCCACTCCCCTTC
>NZ_JNXT01000115.1 GCF_000716675.1 Streptomyces alboflavus | reverse complement strand
TCGCCAGTGGCCGGGGAGGCCGGTCCGGCGGCGGCCGGAGGCGCCAACTCGCCAGTGGCCGGGGAGGCCGGTCCGGCGGTGGTCCGGTCGGCAGCAGCCGCGCATGCGGACTCGGCGACCACGTCACCAGCCGCCACACCCCCGTCGCCCTCGGCCTCCGCCTCGCCCTCGGCCTCGGCGACATCGGCACCCGCGCCCGCGGCTGCCCGCTCCCCCGTCCCGGCAACCGCCGCGCCCGCCCCGACCCCCCGCACCAACCTCCCCGCCCCGGTCGCCCCGCTCGTCGGTCGTGACGACGCCGTGGCCGAGGTGCGTCAACTCCTCACCGCCACCCGGCTGGTGACGTTGACCGGACCCGGGGGCGTCGGCAAGACGCGCCTGGCCGTCGCGGCGGCAGGCGGGGTCGCGGACGGCTACCCCGACGGGGTGTGGCTGGTCGAGCTCGCGGGTCTGGAGGCCGGAGCAGGACCTGGGACAGAGGCTGGGACCGGGGCCGGGGCGGAGGTCGGGATCGGGACCGAAGTCGGGCCCGGGGTGGGGGTCGACCCTGTGGCCGAGGCCGTGGCGCGGGTGATCGGGCTGCACGAGGAGCCCGGCGCGCCGGTGGCCGCGGCCGACCGGCTCACGGAGGCATTGCGCGGACGGCGGCTCCTGCTCGTGCTCGACAACTGCGAGCATCTGGTGGACGCCGTGGCCGAGTTGGCCGACGGCCTGCTGCGCGAGGTGCCCGGGCTCACCGTCCTCGCCACCAGCCAGGAGCCCCTCGACGTGAGCGGCGAACGGGTCTGTGCGGTGCCGCCGCTCGAACTCGCCGGCGCCATGGAGCTGTTCCGGCAGCGCGCCGGGCTCGGCTCCGGGGCCGATCTGGGCGCGGACGACGCGGAGGCCGTCGCCGAGTTGTGCGTACGGCTCGACGGGCTTCCGCTGGCGCTGGAGCTCGCGGCCGCGCGGGTGCGCACGATGGGCGTGCACGGGCTGCTGTCCCGCATCGACGACCGGTTCGCCCTGCTCGGCCGCGGCTTTCGCGGGGCGCCCGCCCGGCAGCGTACGCTCCGCGCGGTCATCGACTGGAGCTGGTCGCTGCTCTCGGAGCCGGAGCGCACGGTGCTGCGGCGCCTCGCCGTGCACGACGGCTGCACCCTCACCGCCGCCCGGGCCGTGAGCGCGGGCGGCGCCGTGCGCGGCGCCGACGTGCTCGACCTGCTCTCCCGCCTCGTGGACCGCTCGCTGGTGGTGGCGTCGGACCGGGTGGACGGGCCTCGGTACTGCGTGCTCGAGTCCGTCCGGGAGTACGGCGCCGAACAGCTGCGGGAGGCGGGCGAGTCCGCCGACGTGCGCGAGCGGCACAGCGTCCACTACGCCGGACTCGCCGTCACGGCGGGCCGTTCGCTGCACGGTCCCGAGCAGCGCCGGTGGCTGGATCGCCTCGACGAGGAAAGCGCCAATCTGCGCCGCGCCCTGGACACGGCGGTCGAACGCGGCGCGGTGGAGCGCGCGTTGGCCATGGTGAACGCGTTGGCCTGGTACTGGGTGCTGCGGGGGCGGATCGCCGAGGCACGGAGGTCGCTGGACGCGGCCCTCGCGCTGACGCCGGGCGGCGCGCGCACCCCCGCGTCCCCCGACTCCCCTGCCGCTCCCGAGCCCCCCACCTTCACCTCCACCCCCACCGATCCCACCTCAGCCGCCGCCTCCCCCGACCCCACCGCCGCCGCCCGGGCCCTCGCCCTCGCCTGGCGCACCGGCATCTCCCTGCGCGAGGGGGGCGACGACGCGGGCGTGGACGCGTACCCGGACGTCTGCACGGGCACGGACACCGGCCCCACCACCGCCACCACAACAACCCCCACCACCCACGCCACCCCCGCCTCCCACGACGAACCCACCCGCCTCCTCCAGGCGACCCTCGCCGCCCACCAGGACCTCGACGACCCCTCAGGCCGCGCCACCGCCCTGTGGATCCTCGGCTCCGCGCAGTTGGGCGCGGGCGCCGTGCGGACCGGGGAGCGCCTGGTGAACGAGGCGCTCGACGCGTTCTCCGCCCTCGGTGACACCTGGGGCACCGCGGCCGCGCTGAGCGTGCGGGCCCGGCACGCGCTCGCGCACGGCGACCTCGCCGCCGTACGCCGCGACAGCGCGCGCAGCGCCCGCCTGTTCCGCGAACTGGGCGACGAATGGGGGCAGTTGCAGACCGTCTTCCCGCTGGCAACGCTCAGCGAGATCGCGGGCGACTACGCCGCGGCGGCCCGGCTGCACCGCGAGGGACTGGCCATCGCCGAGCGCCTCGGGCTCTGGACGGAGGCCTCCAAGCGGCTGTCCGGGCTTGGCCGGATCGCGCTGCTCACGGGCGACTTCGACGAGGCCCGCGCCGCGCACGGGCGCGCCCTGCGGCTCGCGCGCGACCACAGCTTCCGCTCCGGCGAGCTGGACGCGCGGATCGGCCTCGGCCTCGGGGCGCGCCGAGAGGGCGACCTGGCGGGCGCCGAGGAGCACATGTGCGACCTCCTCGCCTGGTTCCGCAGGGCCGACTACGGGCCGGGCACGACGCTCGCGCTCGCCGAGCTGGGCTTCGTGGCGGAGCTGCGCGGCGACGCGGCGCAGGCGCACGCGCTGCACGCGGAGGGCTTCGACGTCGCCGTCGGCCTCGGGGACGCGCGGGCGCTCGCCCTGGCCCTGGAGGGCCTCGCGGGGGCGGCGGGCGCCGCCGGGGAGCACCGCACGGCCGCGACGCTGCTCGGCGCCGCGGCGGCCGCCCGCACCTCCGTCGGCGCCCCGCTCCCGGAGGGCGAGCGCCGGGACGTGGACCGGGTGGCGGCCGCCGCCGTGGCGCAGCTGGGCGGGGCGGCGTACACGACCGCGTTCGACGAGGGCGAGCAGATGGCCCCTGAGCAGGCCCGACGCCTCACGTCCCGCACGCCCGAACGCCCCGGGGATCCACTGTCGTCACACTGACCCCACCCGCCTCACAGGCGTACTAGCTCCTCAACACCCACGCGGTCAAGCACCGGTTTCCAGTCGAACGCCGCGCCGAGAAAAACGACCAACCGCTCATTTTCCCAGGTCAGCGTGTTGTTCTTGGTTATACCACCTGACGGATCCCACATTCTGGACGGCCTCCGCACACCGCGACTGGCCGCGCTGAGCTGCCCGAACGGTCATTCGGCCCTCGCTCAACGGACGCACTCATCCGGAAATCGACCATCCGCTTGCCGCTTACTCAGCGCACTTGCAAGACTCCCGACCGCAACCAGGAACGGCACACGCAATCTCCACGTAACACCTGGTTTAACCCACAAGAAACACAACTCTCGTACTTCCCACCCGCATTGAAGGAGCGTCAAAGTGCGTCACCTCCCGAAGACCGTGAGCGCGGCCGTAGCCGTGGCCGCCGGCGTCCTGACCGTCACGGCGGTCTCGACGGGCGCGGCCGGTGCTGCGACCCCGGCACCGACGGGCCTGTTCGCGCCGTCGGACCTCGTGCTCACCGTCGGCCAGGGCGACGACGCCGCCACGGCGACGGTGCAGCGCGCGGTCACCCTCAGCTGCGCGCCGAAGGCCACCGGCACCCACCCGGCGCCGCGCGCGGCGTGCGCCGAACTCTTCGCCGTCGAGGCGCGGTTCGACAAGCTCGTCGACCAGGCCCCGAAGGTCGCGTGCACCAAGGAGTGGAACCCGGTCGTGGTCTCCGCGGCCGGCGTCTGGCAGGGCAAGCACGTGGCGTGGACGACCACCTTCGGCAACCCGTGCTCGATGAAGGCGGCCCTCGCGGACGGCGCCCTGCTCAACTTCTGACGGATCATCCGTCCACCCCCATACCCCTCGGCAACCTTTCGTGGGGGGAGGAAGCCGAGGTACGCGGCCCCCGATGTCCCGAGCATCGGGGGCCGCACAATTTCCCCCCGCCCGCACGCCGCGGCTCTGCCCGCCGCCGGGCCCACGCCACAACCCGTGCCCTCCCGCCCGGGTCGTTCCGGCGGAACCTGCCCGATCCTGTCCGGGAACCGGATCCCGTCCGGCCCGAGGAGGCCCCCGCCGTGCACACCCCCGAGACGCCCCCGCGCCCCGCGCCCCCGACCACCCCGGGGCCCGTGCCCCCCGCCCGCCGTGACCCCGCCGTATACGAGGGTCTGCCGGGCGGCATCGGTGTGTCCCTGCTGCGCGTGTACGACTGGCCCGCCGCCGACGGCCTGAGCGGCGGCACCCCACACCTCCACCTCACCTGCACGGAGGGCTACGCGGTCGTCGGCGGCCGGGGCGCCGTGCAGACCCTGACGCCCGCCGGTTTCCGGCAGACCCCGCTGACGCCGGGCGCGCTCGTGTGGTTCACGCCCGGGACGATCCACCGGCTCGTCAACGAGGGCGGCCTGACCCTCCACGTCCTGATGCAGAACAGCGGCCTGCCCGAGGCGGGCGACGCCGTGCTCACCCTGCCGCCGCACCTGCTCACCGACCCCGAGACGTACCGCGCCGCCACGGCCCTGCCGCCCCGCGGAGCCCACGGGAGCGACGAGGACGGCCGGGACGACCCTGATGGACCCGATGGACCCGATGGACTCGATGGACCTGATGGAGAGGACGGCGCTGACGCGGCCGTGGCGCGTGCGGCCCGGCGCCGCCGCGACCTCGCCGTCGAGGGGTTCACCGCGCTGCGCGCCGCCACGGAGGCGGGCGACCCCGAGCCCCTCGCCGCCTTCCACCGGGCCGCCGCCACGCTCGTCGCACCCCTGACCTCCGCGTGGCGCGAGCGCTGGCGCACCGGCGCCGCGGCGGCGGCAGCCGCCACCGGCGCCCAGCTCGACGCGCTGACGAAGGGCGACGCGAGCCACCTCGCCGCCGCCGGGGTGCGTGCCGAACAGCCCGTCGAGCGCGGCCGGTTCGGGATGTGCGGACGGCTCGACGTATACGGGACGGGCTCCGCCTGAGCGGGGCCGGGGAAGGGTTCGCAGCCGCCTGTGGTTGACGAGCACCGGAGCGGCACCCCGGCCGTGTCCACGAGCCTCCCCCACTCCCCCGACCCGAGGAGCCCGCGCATGAGCACCGCACACGACACCCTGGACGGCGAGTACGAGCCCAACGCCTGGGACTGGGTGGCCGAGCACGTCGCCCGCTACGAGGCCAGCGGCGGCACCGAGGGCCTGGAGATGCACGGCTTCCCGACCGTCGTCCTCACCACCAGGGGCGCCAGGTCCGGCAAGATCCGCAAGACCCCGGTGATCCGCGTCAGCGACGGCACGCGTTACATTGCCGTCGGCTCCGTGGGCGGCGCGCCCAAACACCCGGCCTGGTACCACAACGTGCTCGCGCACCCGCGCGTCCGGCTCCAGGACGGCCCGGTCGTCAAGGAGTACGAGGCGCACGTGGCCGAGGGCGAGGAGCGCGCTGCCTGGTGGGAGCGCGCGGTGGAGACCTTCCCCCGGTACGCCGAGTACCAGGAGCAGACGGAGCGGATCCTGCCCGTCGTGGTCCTGGAACCGGTCGCCGAGGAGTCCTGACGCACGGATGACACATCGATGAGTACGACGACGGGGGACGACACATGAACCGCGCGGGACACACCGTCGAGGCCGAACCCCTCACCACCGCGCGCCTCACCCTGGAGCCCCTGCGCGTCGCGCACGCCGAGGAACTGGCCCCGGTGCTCGCCGACCCGGAGCTGCACACGTTCATCGGGGGCGCCCCGGACGACCTCGCGACGCTGCGGGCCCGCTACGCGCGCATGGTCGCCGGGTCGCCCGACCCGCGGGTCTCCTGGTGCAACTGGGTGATCAGGGTGTCCGCCGACGGCCGTCCGGCGGGCACCGTGCAGGCCACCGTCGGGCCCCGCGAGGCCGCCGACGGGCTCGCGGCCGAGATCGCCTGGGTGGTGGGCACGCCCTGGCAGGGCCGGGGCATCGCGTCCGAGGCGGCGCGGGCCCTCGTGGCCTGGCTGCGCGGCCTGCCGGAGGTGACGTGCGTCCTCGCGCACATCCACCCCGACCACGGCGCTTCGGCGGCCGTGGCCCGCGCCGCCGGGCTCGCGCCCACCGAGGAGTGGCACGACGGCGAGGTCAAGTGGCTGCTCACGTGCGACCGCTGAGGCCGCCCGGGGCGCGGCCTGGCCCGCGCCCCGTCCGCGTCTCTCGGCAGGACCGGTCCCCCGCGTCCGCAGGGCCGGTCCCCCGCGGTCAGTAGGGCCGGTCCCCCGCGATCGCGACCCGCTCCGCCACCCGCCGGTGCGGCGCGTAGTCGTCGACGGCGTAGTGCTGCGTCGCCCGGTTGTCCCAGAACGCGATGTCGCCCGGCTGCCACTGCCAGCGCACCTGGTACTCCGGCACATGGGCCTGACGGATCAGATGCCCGAGGAGCCGGTCGCTCTCGGCACGGTCCATGCCGACGATGTGCGTGGTGAAGGACGTGTTCACGAACAGCGTCCGGCGCCCGGTCTCCGGGTGCGTGCGCACCACGGGATGGGTGACGGGCGGGAACTCGTCCTGGTACGGGACCAGTTGCTCGGGGCCGTAGAAGCGTGCGAAGCCCGGGATGAAGTCGTGGACGGCCCGCGCCCCGTCGATCCGGGCCTTGATGCCGTCCGGGAGGTTGTCGTACGCGGCGGCCATGTCCGCCCACATGGTGTCGCCGCCGACGGGCGGGACCTCACGGAGCTGCAACACGGCGCCGAGCGCGGGCCGTTCGCGGAAGGTGACGTCGGCGTGCCACACGTTCTCGAAGGTGGGTGCCGCCGTGCCGCCCTTCTCGAAGCGCACGACGTCATCGGCGGCGCCGCGCGCGAGCAGCGGGTTGGTCTCCAACTCGCCCCAGCAGCGGGCGAAGGCGCGCTGCTGGTCGGAGGTCAGGTGCGCGCCGCGGAAGAACAGCACCTTCCACTCCAGGAGGGCGCGGTGCAGTTCGGCGCGGACCGCCGGGTCGAGCGGCCGGGTGAGGTCGGCCCCCCGGATCTCGGCGCCGATGACGCGGCCACGGGGCACCACGTCGAGGTGTTCGTAGGGCCGCTCCGTCCAGCCGTCGGGGAGGCGGCGCAGGGTGCGGCGGCCCTCGTACATGCCGTCGGCGGGGACGCGGACCTCACGGAGGGGGCCGGGCGGGTTCGGGGCGTCGTGGGGTGCGGCGGTGGACGTGGGCAGAGCCGTCATGGTGATGATCCTCGCGTCGGGCGAAAGGCCTGGACCGGGCCGGACACAGGCCGGGCGAACGGGGCTTCGGCGCGGGGCCCGACACGTACGCAGAACGTACGGTCACGGGGGCGCGGCGCCGCGGGGTCGCGGTGGTCGCGTCAACAGCCCGATCGCTCGCACCCGCGCCGCCACGGGACGTTGAAACGCCCGAGGCCGGTCGTCAGGTGCTGGATCATGTCGGCCATTGTGGGTGGCGGTTCCCGTTTCCGTCAACAGGTGTTGACGGGGCTCCCCCTTGCCCGGGAAATCCCCGCCGACCTGCGCGGAAGATCCGAGGACGCCGGTGAGTTGTACGGGCGGCGCTCCCGCGCAAGGCTGACCCGGCCGACATCGCGACGCCCGGATGACGGATGATCGACCCATCCGTACCAGGCAACTGTGCAACGCAGAGAGGACCACCCCATGGATGACCGCTTCGACGTCGTCGTGCTCGGAGCAGGACCCGGCGGATATGTCGCCGCCATCCGCGCCGCCCAGCTGGGCAAGCGGGTAGCGGTCGTCGAGGAGAAGTACTGGGGCGGGGTCTGCCTCAACGTCGGCTGCATCCCGACGAAGGCGCTGCTGCGCAACGCCGAGCTGGCGCATCTGTTCACGCACGAGGCGAAGACGTACGGCATCAAGGTCGACGGCGAGGTCTCCTTCGACTACGGCGAGGCGTTCCGGCGCAGCCGCACCGTCGCGGACGGCCGCGTCAAGGGCGTCCACTTCCTGATGAAGAAGAACAAGATCACGGAGTTCGACGGCCGCGGCACCTTCCTCGACGCGCACACCCTCCAGGTCGCGAAGGCCGACGGCACGACCACCACGATCGGCTTCGACCACTGCATCATCGCCACCGGCGCCACCCCGAAGCTGCTGCCCGGCACCCGCCGCAGCGAGCGCGTGGTGACGTACGAGGAGCAGATCCTCGCCGACGAGCTGCCGGGCTCCGTCGTGATCGCGGGCGCGGGCGCGATCGGCATCGAGTTCGCCTACGTCCTGCACAACTACGGCGTGAAGGTCACGATCGTCGAGTTCCTGGACCGGATGGCGCCCCTGGAGGACGTGGACGTCTCCAAGGAGCTGGCCAAGCAGTACCGCAAGCTCGGTATCGACGTGCTCACGTCGACGCGGGTGGAGAGCATCGACGAGTCGGGCGAGCAGGTCCGCGTCACCGTCACCGCCAAGGACGGCAAGCAGCAGGTCCTGGAGGCCGACAAGGTCCTCCAGGCCATCGGCTTCGCCCCGAACGTCACCGGCTACGGCCTGGAGGCCACGGGCGTGACGGTCACCGAGCGCGGCGCCATCGACGTGGACGGCCGCTGCCGCACGTCCGTGCCGCACATCTACGCCATCGGCGACGTGACCGCGAAGCTGATGCTCGCGCACACCGCCGAGTCCATGGGCGTCATCGCCGCCGAGACCCTCGCGGACGCCGAGACCATGGAGCTCGACTACCCGATGATCCCGCGCGCCACCTACTCGCAGCCGCAGATCGCGAGCTTCGGCTGGACGGAGGCGCAGGCCCGCGAGAAGGGCTTCGACGTCCAGGTCGCCAAGTTCCCGTTCCAGGCGAACGGCAAGGCGCACGGCCTCGGCGACACCGTCGGCTTCGTCAAGATCATCAGCGATGGCACGCACGGCGAGATCATCGGTGCCCACCTGATCGGCCCCGACGTCACGGAGCTGCTGCCCGAGCTGACCCTGGCCCAGCAGTGGGACCTCACGGTGCACGAGGTGGCCCGCAACGTGCACGCCCACCCGACGCTGGGCGAGGCCGTCAAGGAGGCCGTGCACGGCCTGGCCGGACACATGATCAACTTCTGACGGGTTCCGCCCCGCCGCCTGTGCGCGCGTCGGCCCCGCCCCCCGTACGCGGGTGGCGGGGCCTTCGCGCGCGCGGACGGCTCCTCCCGTGCGCGGGCAGGGCCGTCGGGCGCACCGCACGGCGCCCCCACGTGCCCCCAAGTGGCGGAGTCGGGCTCCCCGGAAGATCCTGGGCAGGATGTGACGTGCCTCGGGGGCCGAGGAGAGGCAGCTGCCGATGTTCTCTGGCCTGGGCCGATTCGTGGTCCGCCGCCCGTGGTGGATCATCCTCGCGTGGGTGGTCGCCGCGGGAGCCGTGATCTCGCTGGCACCGAAGCTCACCTCCAGTTCGGACGAGGCGAGCTTCCTGCCCGACCACTACGAATCCATCCGCGCTTCGGACCTGCAGGAACGCGACTTCCCCCGGCAGCAGAACATCGGCGCGATCATCGTGTTCCAGCGCTCGGACGGTGCGCGGATCACCGCCGCCGACTCCGCGGACGTCACCCGGATCGCCAAGGACCTGGCGGCGAAGAAGGTCAAGGAAGTCCAGGCGATCGACCCCGGTGAGGTCTCGCCGAACAAGCTCGTGCAGACCGCGATCGTCGCCATGCCGAAGGTCACCGACCCGGAGGACACCTCCCAGCAGGACGCGGTCGAGCAGCTCCGCAAGGACCTCAAGCCGGAGCTGAAGGGCACCGACCTGAAGGCCGGCATCACCGGCTCCGCGGCGCAGGCCCTGGACGAGAGCGACGCCTCGGAGCGGGCCGGGATCCTCGTCGGCGTCGGCACCATCGTGATCATCATCGTGCTGCTGCTGGTGATCTTCCGCAGCCCCATCATCGCGCTGCTCCCCGTCGTCCTCATCGGTCTGATCTCGCCGATGGCGACGGGCCTGATCGCCTCGGCCAACAAGGCCTTCGACATGAAGGCCGACTCCTCCATCCAGGAACTCCTCACCGTCGTCCTGTTCGGCGTCGGCACGGACTACATCCTGTTCCTGCTCTTCCGCTACCGGGAGGCGCTGCGCGCGGGCGAGGACCCCAAGGGCGCCATGGTGCACGCCGTGGAGCGGGTCGGCGAGGCCATCACCTCGGCGGCGGGCGCCGTCATCGTGGCGTTCGCCGCACTGACGCTGTCCTCGCTCGGCATGCTCCGCTCGATGGGCCCGGCCCTCGCGATCGCCGTGTTCCTGACGCTGCTCGCGGGCCTCACGCTGGTGCCCGCCGTGGTGTCGCTGCTCGGCACGAAGGTGTTCTGGCCGTCGAAGTCGTGGCAGCGCGAGCCGCACGGCACGGGCTTCGCCAAGCTCGGGACGTCGATCGCCCGCAAGCCCGCCGTGTGGGCGGTGGTCTCGGGCCTCTTCATGGCCGCCCTGGCGCTCGGCGCGCTCGGCTACAAGGCCAACTTCGACCTCGCGGGCTCCTCGCTGCCCAAGGACAAGGAGTCCATCGTCTGGCAGGACAACCTGGAGAAGGGCTTCCCCGCGGGCAGCACCGACCCGACCTTCGTGTATCTGACGTCGACGGGCGACCGGCCGCTCGCGGCCGACCAACCCGCCGCGTTCCGCGAGCGGTTGGAGTCGGTCGAGGGCGTCGGCGAGGTGGCCGCGCCGCGCGTCAGCAAGGACGGTACGACGGCCGCGTACTCGGTCGTGCTCTCCGATCCGCCCGCCTCCGAGAAGGCCCTCGCGACGGTGAAGGACCGACTGCGGCCCGCGGCCCACGACGACGCGCCCACGGGCACGGAGGCCCTGGTGGGCGGCACGACGGCCGTGTACGTCGACATCAACAAGGCCGTGGACCGGGACTACTCGGTCGTCTTCCCCGTGGCCGCCATCGCCATCATGGTGATCCTGGGCCTGCTCCTGCGCAGCCTGGTGGCGCCCTGGTACCTGATGCTGTCGGTCGCGCTCGGCTTTGGCGCGACGCTCGGCGCGACCTCGATCCTGTTCCAGCAGATCGGCAGCCAACCGGGCCTCATGTTCATGCTGCCCGTGATCATGTACTTGTTCGTGGTCGCGCTCGGCACGGACTACAACATCCTGATGGTCTCGCGGCTGCGCGAGGAAGCCCGCGAGGGCCGCGACCCGCACGACGCGGCGGGCACGGCGGTGCGCCACTCGGGGCCGACGATCGGCTCGGCGGGCGTGATCCTCGCGGGTACGTTCGCGACGCTGATGCTCGCCGGCAACTCCACGCTGTCCCAGATGGGCTTCTCGCTCTCCTTCGGCATCGTGATCGCCGCGTTCGTCATGGCGCTGATCTTCACGCCCGCGCTGACGGCCCTGATCGGGCATGCCGCGTGGTGGCCGGGGCACGGTGACGAGAAGCGGAACGGCGGGAGCGGGGGCGGGAGTGCGGGCGACGGCAGTGCGGGTGGCGGCGGTACGGGTGGCGGCAGTACGCGGGACGGGGCGGGTGAGCCCGCGGGGCCGGGGCCCGGGGTGGGCGCGGGCCCGCCGCGGTGAGCCGGGGGCCCGGTGCCGCCGGGGGCAGCGAACGGTCGGAGGC
>NZ_JNXT01000114.1 GCF_000716675.1 Streptomyces alboflavus | reverse complement strand
GGGTGGGGCAGGCGGAGCCCGAGGCGTGGGGCGCGGGGCCCGAGGCCTGGGGTGCGAGGGAAGCGGAAGGGCCCCGTCGGGTGACGGAGTTGTCCACAACCGGCCGGTAGGACACAGGGCTCAGCGGGCTCGGTCCGGCCGGTGCAACCTGAGATCGCGGCAGCCCGCCGACCCCGACGCCGGAGCGCGAAGGGGAGGCGGAGGCAGGCGGCCGCGGACTCAGACGTGGGCGTGCGGGACGGGCCCGCACGTGTGTGGACGTAGGGAGGGGTCGGCATGAACGACACGATGGTGACGGTGGTGGGGAACGTGGCGACGACGCCGGTGTTCAGGGAGCTGCCGTCCGGACCGGTGACACGCTTTCGGATCGCGGTCACGGCACGGCACTTCGACCGCTCGCGCAACGCGTGGGCGGACGGGCACACCAACTTCTTCACGGTGTGGGCCTGGCGGGCGCTCGGCGTCAATGTGCAGGGTTCGCTCGCGATCGGCGAACCGGTCATCGTGCAGGGCAGGTTGAGGGTGCGGGACGAGGAGCGGGGCGGGCAGCACTTCCGGTCGGTCGACATCGACGCCCAGTCCATCGGGCACGACCTCGCCCGCGGGACGTCCGCGTTCCGGCGTGCGCGCAGGTCGATGGACTCCGTGGTGAGGGAGCGAAGTGCCGGGCCGGGGACGGAGGATGAGCCGGAGTTCGAGTTCCCCACGCAGCCCGGGGCCCGGGACCGCGCACACGCCAAGGCCCAGCAGGAGGCGCGGGCGCGGATGGGGCCCGGGGTGGAGCAGCGGACCAAGTCGGGGACGGAGCCGGGCGGTGAACCGGAGGGCGCGGCGGAAGGCGTCCAGGAGGCGGAGTTGGAGCGGGATCCGGCCCCCGTCGGCTGACCCGCGCCGCACGGCCGGACAAACACCCGATCTAGCCACCGATCCCCTAACCGGAACCATGGATTTGTCGATATGCCCAGCTCAGAAGGGGCGTTGTCGATAACAATTCCGATTCGGATCGGTTGCCTGACGGTGCTACTGGGAACGGCGATGCGTCGCTTCCTTAGGATGCCGGGCGTGGCTCCGTAAGGCGGTTGAGGCCTGAGCGGGGCGGTCGGCAGGTGAGTCTGCTCGGTTGAATCTGCTGGCGGGACCAGTCCCCCCATGTGAATTGGGTCCCGCTCGGAGGGGATTTCTGTGTTTTCTGCGTTGTCAGCGTGTCGGGCACTCAGGGCGTTCGCGATATCGCCCGCGCGCGGCCGCGGCGCGGCCCGCGTCGCCGCTGCGACGGTCGCGTCCGGCCTGGTCGTGGCCGGAGTGACGGTCACCGCGCCCGCGGCCGCCGCGGTGGACGCCCCGCAGCAACGGGGCGGGGCGAGCGCGACCCTCGGCGGCCTGAAGACGTACGGCCAGGCGGTCGTCCGCGAGGACGGCGAGAGCCAGAGAATCCCCGCCGGCCTCTTCGAGATGTCCGTGGACAACGGCGGCACGCTGCAGACGTACTGCATCGACCTGCACAACCCCACGCAGAAGGACGCCAAGTACCAGGAGACCCCCTGGAGCGGTACGTCCCTGAACGGCAACGCGCACGCGGGCAAGATCCGTTGGATCCTGCAGCACTCCTACCCCCGGGTGAACAACCTCGCCCAGCTCGCGCGGCAGTCGGGCGCGGGCACGCTCACCGAGAAGTCGGCCGCGGCCGGCACCCAGGTGGCGATCTGGCGGTACTCGGAGAGCCTGGGCAAGGGGAAGTCCCGCACGGCGGACAAGGCGGGCGGGCCGAGCGCGGCGGGTGAAGCGGCGAAGCCGCGCAGGACCAGGGTCGAGGCCGTCGATCCGCGGGCCGAGAAGCTCGCGGACTATCTGGAGCGCAGCGCGCGGAACAGCCCCGAGCCGAAGGCGTCGCTGACGCTGGAGCCCGCGGCCGTCTCGGGGAACGCGGGCAAGCGCCTCGGCCCGGTGACCGTGCGGACCGACGCGGAGAGCGTGACCGTCACGCCGCCCGCGGACTCGGCGAGCGGGGTGAAGATCGTCGGCAAGGACGGCAAGAAGGTCAAGACGGCCCGTGACGGCAGCCGGCTGTTCTTCGACGTGCCGAAGGGCACCCCGGACGGTACCGCCGCGCTCGAGGTGCAGGCGGCGACGACCGTGCCGGTCGGGCGGGCCTTCACCTCCGAGACCCGCAGCCAGACACAGATACTCGCGGGCTCCAGCGAGTCCACGGTGTCCGCCGCGGCGACGGCGCACTGGGCGGAGAAGGGCGCGATACCCGCGCTGTCCGCGGAGAAGAACTGCGCCAAGAACGGCGTGGACATCACGGCGAGCAACAAGGGGGACGCGGCGTTCACCTTCAGCCTGATGCGGTTCAAGCACACCATCAAGGCCGGTGAGCGGCGGACGGTGACGATACCGCTGCAGGAGGACCAGCCCTACGACTTCACGATCATGGGACCCGGCGGTTTCGAGAAGCGGTTCAAGGGGGTGCTCGACTGCCGGACCGAGGGCAGCGCGGTCGCCGTCGGCGGCAAGGCGCAGCCCGTGTCGGACCCGAGCCCCGCGTCGGCGGGCGGCACGAGCGGCGGCGGCGACCTCGCGGAGACCGGCGGGTCGAACGCGACACCGCTGATAGCCGCCATCGCGGTGGTGCTGGTCGTGGTCGGCGGCGGCGCGGTCTTCTTCCTGCGCAGGAAGAAGGACCCGGCGGAGGCCGCGGAGGCTCCGTCGTCCGAGGAGTGAGCGGCGCCGGCCCGTCCATGGCCCGTCCATGGGCCGTGGGAGGGCACGCGAGGGCGGGCCGGAAGTGTTCGACGGCGGGCGGGGCCTACGCTTGGTGACTGATCAACTACCCAGGTGGGCGTGGAAGGGCCAGGTCACGGGGTCCTCGTGATACTGGTTTCTTCCGGGGGGTGGCTGTACGGCAAGATGGGGTGTATCTGCCCACACACTGATTGCCGGACGGTTTCTCTTGGCTGAGTACATCTACACCATGCGCAAGACGCGCAAGGCGCACGGCGACAAGGTGATCCTCGATGACGTCACCTTGAGCTTCCTTCCTGGCGCGAAGATCGGTGTCGTGGGTCCCAACGGCGCTGGTAAGTCCACGGTGCTGAAGATCATGGCCGGGCTCGAGCAGCCGTCGAACGGTGACGCGTTCCTCTCGCCCGGGTTCACCGTCGGCATCCTCATGCAGGAGCCGCAGCTCGACGAGTCCAAGACGGTCCTGGAGAACGTGCAGGACGGCGCCGCCGAGATCATGGGCAAGCTCAAGCGCTTCAACGAGGTCGCCGAGCTCATGGCGACCGACTACTCGGACGCGCTCATGGAGGAGATGGGCAAGCTCCAGGAGGACCTGGACCACGCCAACGCGTGGGACCTGGACGCCCAGCTCGAGCAGGCCATGGACGCGCTCGGCTGCCCGCCCGGCGACTGGCCCGTCGTGAACCTCTCCGGTGGTGAGAAGCGCCGCGTCGCGCTCTGCAAGCTCCTCATCGAGGCGCCCGACCTGCTGCTCCTCGACGAGCCCACCAACCACCTCGACGCCGAGTCGGTGAACTGGCTGGAGCAGCACCTGTCCAAGTACTCCGGCGCCGTCGTCGCGGTCACTCACGACCGATACTTCCTGGACAACGTGGCCGAGTGGATCCTTGAGCTGGACCGCGGCCGCGCGCACCCCTACGAGGGCAACTACTCCACGTACCTGGAGAAGAAGGCCACGCGTCTCAAGGTCGAGGGGCAGAAGGACGCCAAGCGTGCGAAGCGTCTGAAGGAAGAGCTCGAGTGGGTGCGGTCCAACGCCAAGGGGCGTCAGGCCAAGTCCAAGGCGCGTCTGGCGCGCTACGAGGAGATGGCCGCCGAGGCGGACAAGATGCGGAAGCTGGACTTCGAGGAGATCCAGATCCCGCCGGGCCCGCGCCTGGGCTCGATCGTCGTCGAGGTCGAGAACCTGTCGAAGGCCTTCGGCGACAAGGTCCTGGTCGACGACCTGAGCTTCACGCTGCCGCGCAACGGCATCGTCGGCATCATCGGTCCGAACGGCGCGGGCAAGACCACGCTGTTCAAGATGATCCAGGGCCTGGAGACGCCGGACTCCGGCAAGATCAAGGTCGGCGACACGGTCAAGATCTCCTACGTCGACCAGAGCCGCGCCAACATCGACCCGAAGAAGACGCTGTGGGCCGTGGTGAGCGACGAGCTCGACTACATCAACGTCGGTCAGGTCGAGATGCCCTCGCGCGCGTATGTGAGCGCCTTCGGCTTCAAGGGCCCGGACCAGCAGAAGCCCGCCGGGGTGCTCTCCGGCGGTGAGCGCAACCGCCTGAACCTGGCGCTGACCCTCAAGGAGGGCGGCAACCTGCTCCTCCTCGACGAGCCGACGAACGACCTGGACGTCGAGACCCTGTCCTCGCTGGAGAACGCGCTCCTGGAGTTCCCGGGCGCGGCCGTGGTCATCTCCCACGACCGCTGGTTCCTGGACCGCGTCGCCACGCACATCCTGGCGTACGAGGGCGACTCCAAGTGGTACTGGTTCGAGGGCAACTTCGAGTCGTACGAGAAGAACAAGATCGAGCGGCTCGGTCCGGACGCGGCCCGTCCGCACCGCGCCACGTACAAGAAGCTCACGCGGGGCTGACATGGCGCGCCACATCTACAGCTGCCCGCTGCGGTGGTCGGACATGGATGCCTTCGGGCACGTCAACAACGCCGTCTTCCTGCGGTACTTGGAAGAGGCGCGGATCGACTTCATGTTCCGGCTCTCGTCCGACGACGGCGGACCGTCGTTCTCGGGCGGCTCCGTGGTGGCGCGCCACGAGATCGACTACCTGCGGCCGTTGGTGCACCGGCACGAGCCGGTCACCATCGAGTCGTGGGTGACGAAGATCGGGGCCGCGTCGCTGACGATCTCGTACGAGATAAAGGAGCCCGAGGCGGGCGGGCAGGTGTACGTGCGGGCGTCGACGATCGTCGTCCCGTTCGACCTGCGGGCCCAGCGGCCGCGGCGGATCACCGCCGAGGAGCGGGCCGTCCTCGAGGAGTACCGTCCCGAGGACACGGCGGGCGCGGCGGGTGGCCGGCGCGCGGGCGGTGCGGGGGCGCTTGTCGCATGACCGTGCGACTGGACTTCGTCGACGCCGGGGAGGCGGTGGATCTCACCGCCTTCCTGGCGCGGCTCGTCCACTACGACAAGGCGGCCGCGGTGCGGCTGCAGGCCGCGGGGGACACCCTCGCGGTGTTCGGGCGGCCGCCGTCGTTCGAGGTGCTCGCGATTCGCACGGCGCGCCTCGCGAAGCCGTACGAGTACGGGCTCGACACCTCGCTCGACGTGACCGTCTCCGCGGGGGAGTTCCTGGAGGCCGTGGCGCAGGCGGGGGAAGCCGTGGAGACCGCGGGGACGGCCATCGTGCCGGACGCGGTCACCGGGCCGCCGTGGGCCGGGGTGCTGCCGCCCCGTGGCGGGTGGCGGCAGGTGCCCGGGTTGCCTTCGGCGGCGGATGTGCGGGGTCTGGTGCGGGACGCTGTCGCTGAGTTCCGGGGGCGGGTCGAGGAGTTGGCGCCCGAGCGCCGGGTCCGGGCCGAGCTGGATCTTGTGGGGCGGGAGATCTGGTCCCGGGTGGTGCCGGGGACCGAGTTGCCCGTGCGGGCCGCGCACGCCGCGCAGTCGCTGGGGTTCTTGCGGGGCGATGCCCTGGACCTGCTGTCGGCTGGGCCGTGGCTGCGGCTTCGGACGCCCTTTGGATCTGTCGCGGTGCGCCAGGCCGGCGTGGGGGCGCTCACCGTCACGCCGACCTGAAGCTGACCGTCGGCCGTGGCTGTGCCCACCCGTTCCGCCCTGCGGAACGCCTGCCCACAGGCTAGAGGCGATCAAGGGTGATGGCTTCGCCGAGGGCAGGCGGGCGAGGCGGTCAGCCCGGGGTGTTGACCATGGAGGCCGCCGCGTACGTCAGGTAGTTCCAGAGGGTGCGCTCGTGTTCCTCGGAGAGGTCGAGGGCGTCGACGGCGGTGCGCATGTGCTTGAGCCAGGCGTCGTGGGCTTCCCTGTTGACCGTGAAGGGCGCGTGGCGCATGCGCAGGCGGGGGTGGCCGCGGTTGTCGCTGTAGGTGCGGGGGCCGCCCCAGTACTGCATCAGGAACAGGGCGAGGCGTTCCTCGGCCGGGCCCAGGTCCTCCTCCGGGTACATCGGCCGGAGCAGCGGGTCCTGTGCGACTCCCTGGTAGAAGTGGTGCACCAGGCGCCTGAAGGTCTCCTCGCCGCCGACCTGTTCGTAGAAGGTCTGCTCCTGAAGCGTGCCGCGCGGGATCTCATTCACTCCTCCATGGTCTCAGACGCGACGGACGAGGACGGAAGGCTTAGGACCACTCGCATCGAGCGGCCCGGGGCAGCACAGTGGGGGTATGGGTGCGAGGGCTCCACTTGCTGACGAACCCGGGGGATCCGACCCCGTCCGGGCGGCCGAGGCACGGGCCGGTCTGGTGCGGGAGATCGAGGCCGGCGGGGCCTGGGACGACGACCCTGCCTGGCGGGAGGCGTTCCAGGCGGTGCCGCGGCACCTGTTCGTGCCGTACTACTACGTGAGCACGGGCGGCGGGTACGAGCGGATGTGGGGCGAGGACCCCGACCCGGTGCGGCGGGGGCGGTGGCTGCGCGGGGCGTATGCGGACGCGCCCCTTGCCACACGGGTACGGGACGGGGAGCTGGTCTCGTCCAGCAGCCAGCCCTCGCTGATGGCGAAGATGCTCGTCGAGCTGGAGATCGGGGACGGGGCGCCGCACGACGTCCTGGAGATCGGCGCCGGTACGGGCTACAACGCGGCGCTGCTCGCGCACCGGCTCGGCGACGAGCACGTCACCACGATCGACCTCGACCCGGAGATCACCGAGTCCGCGCGGCGGCATCTGACGGCCGCCGGGTACCGGCCGGTCGTCGCGACCGGCGACGGCGCCGCGGGCTGTCCGCGCCGGGCGCCCTTCGACCGGATCATCGCCACGTGCACGCTCAGCTCGGTGCCGCGGGCCTGGCTCGCGCAGTGTCGACCCGGCGCGCGGATCCTCGCGCCCCTCGCGACCGGCCTGATCGCGCTGCGGGTCACGGACGCCGAGCACGCGGAGGGGCGGTTCCTGCACACGCCCGCGTACTTCGTGCCGCTGCGCGGCGGCAGCGCGCCCGCGCGGCCCGACCAGCACATCGGCGGGCTGCCGCGCCGGGCGCTGCAGAGCGAGCTGTTCCGGTTCCTGCTCGAACTCACGGCGGGCAGCCTCGACCCGCACGAGGCGCTCGCGCTGTGGCAGCGGGAGCGGCGGCCGGTGCGGGAACGGTTCGGGGTGACGGTCAGCGGGCCGTACGCGTGGGCGTGGCTGGACGACCCGGAAGGGCCGTACGCCTGGCCGCTGTGACGGCGGCGGGCGTACGGCCCTTCGGTGGTGCGGGTGAGCCTTCCGGCGGGGTCAGTCCCGGCGGACGGTGATCGTCGTCCAGGCGCCGACGTGCACGCGGTCGCCGTCCTGGAGCGGGATCGGGACGAAGGGCTGGATGGGCTCCTCGCCGTTGTTGACCGTGGTGCCGTTGGTCGAGTTCTGGTCGACGACCGCCCAGCCGCCGTCCGGCTGCTGGACCAGGACCGCGTGCTGGTGCGATACGCCCGGGTCCTCCGGCGGCACCGACAGGTCGATGTCGGGGGTGTCGCCGGTGGAGTGGCGGCGGCGGCCGATCGTGATCTGGTTGCCGATCAGCGGACGCTGCTGCTCCGGGGAGTACGCGGGCAGGTTCAGGCCCGCGGCCTCGGGGCCGCTGCGCTGCATCATCGCCATGAAGTAGTCACGGTCGGGGCCGATGGTCGCGGTCCAGGAACCGGGTCCCGTCGGCTGGGGCTGACCGCCCTGGCCGGGGTAGCCCTGCGGGGGCTGCTGGGCCGGGGCGCCGGGGCCACCGGGACCGCCCGGGCCGCCGGGGTGACCCTGGCCGGGCGCGGAGCCCGAGGGCGGGGAGAGGACCCAGTCGTCCCCGCCGCCGAAGGAGGGCGCGCCGGGGCCACCGGGGCCCGCGCCGGGTCCACCGGGTCCGCCAGGTCCACCGGGGCCGCCCTGGCCGGGCGGGGGCGGCGGGCCCTGCGGGGCGCCCGTCTCCTGCGGGAACGCGGGGGGTGCGGGCGGGCCCTGCTGCTGGAACGCCTGCGGGGCGCCGGGTCCGTTCGGCCCGCCGGGGCCGCCGGGGCCCGCGCCGGGTCCACCGGGTCCGTTCGGTCCGGGCGCGGAGCCCGGGTCGCCGGGGGCGCCGCCGTTGCCGAACGGCGGGATCGGCTCGGCGGGGCGGTTCATCTGCGAGGGCCGGGAGCCCTGGTAGCCGAACGGGTCCTGGCCGGGGCCGGGGGACTGCTGGCCGGTCGGGGAGGTGGTGCCGGGGCCGTTGGGGCCGCCGGGGCCACCCGGGCCGCCGGGAGCACCTGGGCCGCCAGGTCCACCGGGGCCGCCCGGAGCGCCGGGGCCCGGCGGGGGCGGGGGAGGGCCCTGCTGGAACTGCTGGGAGGGGTTGGGGGCGCCAGGAGCACCCGGGCCGCCGGGACCGCCCGGGCCGGGCCCACCAGGACCGCCGTGCGCACCGGGACCGGGCCCACCGGGGCCGTCGAATCCACCGGGACCGTCGAACCCACCGGGTCGGCCGGGACCGCCAGGCTGGCCGGGACCACCCGGACCACCGGGACCGTCGAACCCACCAGGTCGGCCGGGCTCACCGGGACCACCCGGACCACCCGGACCATTGGGCCCACCGGGCTGCCCGGGACCCTGCGGCGGGTAGCCGTACCCACCGGGACCGCCGGGACCAGGCCCACCGGCACCGGGACCCCCAGGCTGGCCGGGTCCACCGTTCTGACCGGGACCACCAGGCTGCCCCGGACCTTGCGGCGGGTAGCCGTACCCACCGGGACCGCCGGGACCAGGACCCCCGGGCTGCCCAGGGCCACCGGGCTGCCCCGGACCACCGGGCTGACCGGGACCCTGCTGCGGGTACCCGTACCCACCAGGACCGGCACCGGGCCCACCGGCACCCGGCCCACGCCCACCAAAGCCAGGACCGCCGGGCCCGCCCGGACCACCGGGTCCACCCGGGCCACCGGCACCGGGCCCACCAGGCCCACCGGGCCCAGGCATCCCCGGCCCACCAGGCCCACCTGGACCACCGGGCCGCCCCGCCCCACCCGTGGGCAGCGGCGGATTAGGCGCGGCAGGCGTGTACGACGTCGCCGTACCCGTGAGGAAGTTCCACCGGCACTCCTCGCAGAACGGCGCGTTGGCCTCGCGGGGCGTGCGGCACTGCGGGCAGAGCTCGGGCTCGGGCCCGAGGTCCGGCACCGCGGAGAGGTGCGAGCGGCCGGGCTGACCGGGGCCGCCGGGCTGGCCGGGGCCACCAGGACCACTGGGCTGGCCGGGGCCGCCGGGGCCCTGCGGCTGGCCGTAGCCGGCGGCCGGGGGCGGTGGCGGAGGCGGCGGTGGTACGGCACCGGCCATGCGGTGACCGCAGACCTCGCACCAGTCGTCGGAACCCGACTGGTGTCCGTTCGGGCAGGTCGGCATGTCGGCGCTTCCCCCTCTCCTTCTCCGGCCCGTGGGCCGCGTGCACTGGCGTTCTTCCGGTACTGACAGGGCGTACGCGGGGCGTACTCGGCGTACGGGACGCCGTCCGGACGCCGAGGGACGCCCTGCTACTTCTTCACGCGGACCGTTTTCGTCGAGCGCGTCTCGAGTGTCATCTCGTCCGCCTCGGCGACCCGCGCCTTCAATCGAACAGTACCTGTCGCGGCGTCGACCACGTCCACCACCTTGGAAAGGAGCTTGGCGGTGTCCGCGTTGCCGGATGCGCTCGCGAGCTGAACGGCCCGGCCCAGTTTGGCCGTTGCTCCGTCGTAATCGCCCGATTTGCGGGCGTCGAGGCCCTGCTGGATGACCTGGGCCAGTTCCGCCTGGCCCGTGTAGTGCGCGACCTGCGGATTGATGGAGGTGGACGCCGCCATGTCGTCCGTCCAGACGGCCCGGACCAGGCCCTGGGACAGGGTCTGCACGGTGCCGTCGGCGGCCGGGACGACGAGCGATACGCGGGCGGCGAGCATCTCCTGGCCGAGCTCGGCGCCGGGGACGCGTACACAGACGTGGTAGTCGCGGGACTCGTCGCCCCAGGAGCCGGTGGGATAGTCACCCGCACGGGGTCCCGCCTCGGTGCGGCGGTCGGTCAACTCCTCGACCGTGGGTGCCACTTGCTTCACGAACACGATCTCCACGCCCATGGGGGTCCACAGCCGCAGACTGACGTCGGCGACCTCCTTGCCCATGGCCGACTCCATCATCTGCGTGAAGTCGGCGGCGAGGCCCGCGGGGTCGGCGACGATGTCGGCGGTGCCGAGCAGCGCCGAGGCGATGCCTGTGACCTCTTTCACTTCCCAGTCGGTGCCGACGCCGCGCGCGTCACAGGTGAACCGGCCCGCGCAGGCGTCGAGGGAGGCGCGCAGGTCCTCCGGTGACTCGTGTTCGTTGCGGCCGTCGGTGAGCAGGATGCCGTGTCTGATGGAGACGTCGGCGGAGGCGAGGAGGCGGTCGGCGAGGCGCAGCCAGGTGCCGATGGCGGTGCCGCCGCCCGCGCTGAGCTTGCGCAGGGCCTCCTTGGCCTGGGCGCGGGTCCCCGGGCCCGCGACGGCGAGGCGGCCGCCGCCGGGGTAGACCTCCGTGGCGACGTGGGTGCCGCCGACGACGGCGAAGTGCACGCCGTCGCGCAGGGCGTCGATCGCGGCGGCGGTGGCGTCGCGGGCGCCGCGCATCTTCGTCGGCGGGTAGTCCATGGATCCTGAGCAGTCGACCATGATCGCGACCGCGGCGTCGGGGCCGTCGCCCACCGCGTACAGATGGGGCGCGCCGACCGCGGCGCCGATCGTGCCGCCGCCGGTCGAGGTGACCGTGGCGATCGCGTTGACCTCACGGCCGCCCTCGGGCAGGTACTCGTTCTGGTAGACGTCGACGGTGAACTGCGGAACGTTCGACTTGGAGAAATTGGCCATGGACGTTGCTCCCCCCTAGGACTTCTATCCACAGAACTTCTATCCACCGGGCTCGGATCTGCCGGCCCGCCGCGGTGCCCGCGCGTGCGGATGGTGCCGGTGTCGCGGGTGGCGCGAAAGGCACCGGGAGACCGACCGGCCGGCCGCGCGGCGCGGTCCCCGTCCGCGCTAGGCCGATCCTGCCCCCTGCGGCGGGGCGGGGAACGGCAGGACCGCCACTGTTACGTTGTCGTGGCCCCCGCCGTCGAGCGCGTGGCCCACGAGCACCTGGGCGCTGTGCAGCGGCCGTCGGGCGGCGTCGAGGGGAACGGCGCGGGCCATCTCCTCGGCCGCCTCCGCGTAGTTCCACAGGCCGTCCGTGCACACCACCACCACACCCGGGCGGTCCGGCTTGAAGGAAGCGGTGTGCGGCTCCAGTTCGTACGCGTCGGCGCCGAGCCAGCCCGTGATGGCGTGCGCCCGCTCGTCCGCGTACGCCTCGGCCTCGCTCATCAGGCCCGCGGCGACCATCTGGGCGGCCCAGGAGTCGTCCTCGGTGAGGCGGGCGGCGGGGCCCGAGCGGTCGACCGGCACCCAGTAGACACGGCTGTCGCCGACCCAGCCGACGACGAGCAGGCCGCCCGCGACGACGGCGCCGACGAGGGTGCAGGCGGGCGCGTTCTGGTGCGGGCTGTGCTCGCGGGCGCCGGCGGGTTCGTCGGCGAGCGCGTTCACGGCCTCGGCGGCGGCGACGATCGCCTCGTGCATGGCCTGCTGCGGGTGGGTGCCGCGCGGCAGGGCGGCCCGGAGGGTGGCGTCGGCGGCGCGGGACGCGGCCATGGAGGCCTCGTCGGGGCGGGTCGCCGAGGAGACGCCGTCGCAGACGACGGCGATGACGGCGGGCGAGCCGTCGGGCAGCGCGGCCGCGGAGATCGCGAACGCGTCCTCGTTGCGGTGGTGGCGCAGGCCCCGGTCGCTGACGGCGGCGACCGCGTCCAGTTGCTGCTCCATGTGGTCGCGCTCGCGCGGCTGGGCGTGCCCGCAGTTCTCGCAGTAGCCGTCGGGGGCGACGTGCCCGGAGCGGCAGGCGACGCAGAGTTTCGTTCCCGCGGGCGGGGTGGGCGCCTCGGGGGCGGCTGTGGGCTGTGGCGCGGGGGCCGGGGGTGGGGGGGGCGGGGGGGCGGCTGCGGCGGGCTGAGGTGCGGGGGCCGGAGGTGCGGGAG
>NZ_JNXT01000113.1 GCF_000716675.1 Streptomyces alboflavus | reverse complement strand
CCACCGGACCCGCACGCGAAGCCCCTCAGCCTTGATGTTCGGGGCAAACGGGTGGGCGGGTGGGAGCAGAGCGCCGCGCGGAGCGTGGCGTCACCACCCACCGGCCCGCACGCGAAGCCCCAGGAAGCCGCCTCTGGGGGTAACGGGTGGGCGGGTGGGAAACACGTCGCGCGCAGCGCGGCGAAAAACGACCACCGGCCCGCACGCGGAGCTCCCGAGGGCGATGTTCGGGGTGAACGGGTGGGTGGGTGGGTGGGAGCGAAACGCCGCGCGGAGCGTGGCGTCACCACCCACCGGACCCGCGCCCGAAGCCCCGGGACGGGGCGCGGCACGACCGGGCGTACCGGAGTCCCAGGAACCGTAGAGGCTAGCTGTGGCCCAGGTCCTCGCCGACCCCGACCGGCAGCACCGACCCGGAATCCGGCGCGGGCCGCAACGGCAGCACATCGACCTTGGTCTCGTCGAGCACGGGCGGAGCCGGCCGAGGCGGCTTCGGCATGACGGCGGCCTCGGAGTGCCCCCCGCACCCGTACGAGAGGGACACGACCCGCCCGTCCGCGGGCCCGAACTCATTGGCGCACACCCCGAACGCCTGCCCGAGCGACCCGCCGATCGGCACGAGGAACCCACAGCTGACGCAGGGCGCGGGCGCGGCCTGCGCCATCGCGGTCTTCGGGCCGTACGCCTCCTCCCAGCGGTCGGCCGCGGTGTGCAGCCCGTACCGGGAGAGGACGCGGGCGCGCCTGAGCCCCAGCTCGTCGGCGATCGCCGCGAGCGACCCGCGGGCGGGCGAGACGGTGAGGTCGGCGGGCGCCCCCGCGGTGACCTCGGCGTCCTCCGCCTCGACCCGCTCGGCCATGTCCTCGGACAGGACGGAGTTGGGCGGCGGCTCGTCCTCGCCGGAGTAACCGGGCTCGAGCCGCAGGTCCTCCGCGTCGGTGGGCAGCAGGTCGCCGGGCCCCATGTCACCGGGCCGAAGGCGCTCGCTCCAGGGCACCCACTCGGGGGCGAGGAGGGCGTCGGGTCCGGGCAACAGGACGGTCTCGTCGAGGGTGACGACCTTCGCGCGGGAGGCGCGGGCGACGGTCACCGCCCAGCGCCAGCCCCGGTAGCCCATTTCCTTGCACTCGAAGAGATGCGTGACGACGCGGTCGCCCTCGACGACCACCTCGACGTGCTCGCCGACGACACCCGGCGCGGCGGCCTCCTCGGCGGCGGCACGGGCCAGGCCGATCGCCTCGGCGCAGAGACGGTCGGGGGTACGCGGGGTGCGCTGGGTACGGCTTCGCGTTGTCGCTGCGCTCACAGGTATCGCTTCTCTCCTACGCCGTCTCACGAGTGCGCCACTCTTACGCGGCGGCACGGACGGAGCGGACCAGGGGGCCGCGTCGACGTCCGCGCCCGACGTCACCGGGCGCACCTACGCCATCCATTCTGCGGGATGGCCGGCAGGCGCGCGGCCGAGGACTGCTGCCGCAGGCGCGTTACGCACGCTACCTTCTCCTGGCCCCTGGGCCCACACCGGCGTACCGGGTCCGTCTGGGGGCTGCGCCCCCTCTCCCCCCGCTTTTCGGGCCTTCGGCCCTCGTCCTCAATCGCCGGACGGGCTTTTTCCGCTGTCCGTACCTCGGCCAACAGCCCGGCATCTTCAGGCCGACTCCGGCACCACTCCAGCCCGTCCGGCGATTGAGGACGAGGCGCGAAGCGCCGATAACGGGGGTCCAGGGGGCGCAGCCCCCGGTTTCGGAGAAGGGGCGGGACTGGGGCGCCCCCGCGAGGGCCACGAGTGGTTATGCCGCTACTCCACCCCCGGACGGGGCACTATGACTGGGTGACTGGCGTCAGGTCGTCGTCTCAGCGAGCGGGCGCACCGGGTGCGACAACCCGGGCGGCCCGAGCGCTCGGCCGCGCCCTGCACCTGCCGTTCACCGGCACGGCGAAGGGCATCCGCAAGGCGACCCACGCCCACGGAGCGGGCGAGTCGGGCCTGGGAAAACTGATCGAGCTGCACGCGGTGAACGGCGCGGGCGACGTGATGATCACGATCGCCCTCGCCTCGACGGTGTTCTTCTCGGTGCCGACGGACGAGGCGAGGGGCCGCGTCGCCCTGTACCTGGCGATCACGATGGCCCCGTTCACGCTCCTCGCCCCGGTGATCGGCCCCCTCCTGGACCGCCTCCCGCACGGCCGCCGCGCGGCGATGGCGGGCGCGATGCTGGCGCGGGCGCTGCTCGCGCTGACGCTGTCGGGCGCGGTGGTGACGGGCGGCCTGGAGCTGTATCCGGCGGCGCTGGGCGTCCTGGTCGCGTCGAAGGCGTACGGCGTCGTGCGCAGCGCGGTCGTGCCACGCCTGCTGCCACCGGCGTTCTCCCTGGTGAAGGCGAACTCCCGGGTGACCCTGAGCGGCCTCCTCGCCACGGGCGTGGCGGCCCCGGTCGGCGCGGGCCTGCAGGCGCTGGGGCCGCGCTGGCCGCTGTACGGGGCGTTCGTGCTGTTCATCGCGGGCACGGTCCTGTCGTTCACGCTGCCCCACAAGGTGGACTCGGCGAAGGGCGAGCGCAAGGCGCTGCTGGCCGCCGACGAGGACCATCTGCACCTGGCCCGTGCCCGGGACCGCGAGGACAGCTCCCGCAGACGGCGCCTCGGTCTGCGTACCGTCGGCCCGTCCGTGACGCACGGCCTCGTCGTGAACGCCGCGCAGCGCGGCCTCTCGGGGTTCCTCATCTTCTTCCTCGCGTTCCTGCTGCGCGAGCATCCGCTGGCCGGGCAGAGCGCCGCGGTGTCCCTGGGCATCGTGGGCGTGTCGGCGGGCGCGGGCAACGCGCTCGGCACGGCGGTCGGGGCGTGGCTGAAGGCCCGGGCGCCGGAGCTGATCATCGTGACGGTGGTGGCGGTGGTGCTTGGTGTGGCGGTGTGCGCGGCGGTCTTCGTCAGCCCGGTGGGCATCGCCGCGCTCGCGGCGGTCGCGGGTTTCGCGCAGGCGCTGTCGAAGCTGTCGCTGGACGCGGTGATCCAGCGGGACGTACCGGAGGAGGTGCGGACGTCGGCGTTCGCGCGGTCCGAGACGTTGCTGCAGATGGCGTGGGTGGTCGGCGGCGGCATCGGCATCGCCCTTCCGCTCAACGGCACGCTGGGCCTGTGGGTCGCGGCGGGCATCGTCGCGGTGGGCTGGGTGCCGACGGTGAAGGGGCTCCTCGCGGCGGCGCGCAGAGGCGGCGCGCGCCGCCCCCGCGTCGCCTGACAGCCGCCGCGCCCGCCCCGCCGCCGCGCCCACCCGGGCCCCGCCACCCGGTCCACCCGAGCCGCGCCGCCCGGCGGCACGCCGCACCCACCTCGCAGGCGTCACCCCGGCGCCCGATAGCCTTCCGCCATGACCATCCTGGTACCCCGCTCGGCGCGTCGCCGCCGTACCGTCGCCGCTCTCGGCGCCGCCTCCGCCGGACTTCTCGTCCTGTCGGCCTGTGACAAGCCGACGCCGCTGGCCACCGTGACGGTCGGCAGCGACTCCGTGCACTCCGAGGCGTCCTGCTACAACGACGGCAAGGAACTGACGGAGTCCGAGGTGCAGGACTGCCTGAAGGACAAGAAGGACGTCAAGTCCATCACCGTCGACCCCGACGAGAAGGTCCGCTTCGGCGTCGACCCGGAGATCGCCGACAAGGGCTGGACGCTCCTGATGAACGGCCGCCCGCTGACCGAGGCCAGCAAGAAGACGTACGTCGTCATCCCGGGCAGCGTGTTCTTCAACCAGCAGTACGGCGGCAGCGGCAACTCGACCACGGTCAGCCTCCTCGAGGGCGGCAAGGCCGAGGGCGGTGCCAAGGCCACCGGCCTGTGGTCGTTCAAGTTCAAGAAGGACTCGGACGCCTGACCGGGACCGCACCACGGACCCGGCCCCCGGGACCGCGCGTCCTGATCGCCACCGCGGTCCCCGCCGAGCGGGACGCGGTGGCGTCCGGTCTGTCCGCACCGTCCGGCCCCGCCGGGCCGTCCAGTGACTCCGGCCCGTCCGGCCTCCCCGGCGGTGACGGCGCCCCCGTCGTCGACCTCCTCGTCGCCGGGGTCGGACCCGCCGCCGCTGCCGCCGCCACCGGCCGCGCCCTCGCCCTCGCCGCCGCGGCCGACGCCCCCTACGACCTGGTGGTCTCCGCCGGCATCGGCGGCGGCTTCCAGCCCGGCGCCCCCGTCGGCTCCCTCGTCGTCGCCGACGCCGTCACCGCCGCCGACCTGGGCGCCGAGACGCCCGACGGGTTCCTGCCCGTCACCGACCTCGGCTTCGGCCGGGTCACCCATCTGCCCCCGCCCGCGCTCGTGAGCGCCCTGGCAGCCGCCGCGGGCGCCGCCGTCGGGCCCGTCCTGACCGTCTCCACCGTGACCGGCTCCGCCGCCCGCGCCGACGCGCTGCGCGCACGCCACCCCGGTGTCCTCGCCGAGGCCATGGAGGGCTTCGGGGTCGCCGAGGCCGCCGCCCTGTACGGGCTGCCCGTCCTGGAGGTCCGCGCCGTGTCCAACCCGGTGGGCCCCCGCGACCGGGACGCCTGGCGGATCGGGGCCGCGCTTGCCGCGCTCACCGGCGCGTTCGGGAAGTTCACGCCCGTGATCGGGAAGCTCGCGCCCGTACTGGAGAGTTGGAACAGGCATGACTGACGCCCCGCCCCGGCCCCTGAAGATCGCCTACTCGCCCTGCCCGAACGACACCTTCGTCTTCGACGCGTGGGCGCACGGGCGGGTGCCGGGCGCCCCCGAACTCGACGTCACCTTCGCCGACATCGACATCACCAACGGCATCGCCGAGCGCGGCTCCGCCGACACGTCCGGCTTCGACGTCCTGAAGGTGTCGTACGCCGTCCTGCCCTACGTCCTCGACGAGTACGCGCTGCTGCCGTGCGGCGGGGCGCTCGGGCGGGGGTGCGGGCCGCTCGTCCTGACCCGGGAGGCGGGGACGGACCTGAGCGGGAAGACCGTCGCCGTCCCGAGTGAGAAGTCGACCGCCTATCTCCTCTTCCGGCTCTGGGCCGCGGACGTCCTGCCGGACGGGGTCGGGGAGATCGTCGTCCTGCCCTTCCACCAGATCATGCCCGCCGTGCGGGACGGGAAGGTGGACGCGGGGCTCGTCATCCACGAGGCGCGGTTCACTTATCAGGACTACGGGCTGCACAAGCTTGCGGACATGGGGGAGCACTGGGAGGGCGTGACGGGGCTGCCCATTCCGCTTGGGGCGATCATCGCTCGGCGGGCGCTCGGTGAGGGTGTCCTGCGGGGGTTGGCCGCTGCTGCCCGGGCGTCCGTGCGGATGGCCTGGGACGACCCGGAGGCGTCGCGGCCCTACGTCCGGGAGCACGCCCAGGAGATGGATCCCGCCGTCGCCGATCAGCACATCGGGCTTTACGTCAACGAATTCACCGCTGACCTCGGTGAGGACGGGTACGCCGCGGTTCGTGGGCTCCTCACGCGGGCGGCGGCGGAGGGGTTGGTGCCGGCGTTGCGGCCGGGGGCCCTGGCGTTTCCGTGAGGGGTGGGGCCCTGCCGGGGGCTCCCCAATCCCGCCCCTTCCCGAAACTGGGGCTCCGCCCCAGACCCCGCTCCTCAAACGCCGGAGGGGCTAGATATGTCGCCGGAGGGGCTGGGTATCTCGCCAGTGCGGCACGGTTCCAGCCCGCCCCGGGGAAGTTTCTAGCCCGTCCGGCGATTGAGGACGAGGCGCGGAGCGCCGATAGAGCGGGGGTCCGGGGGCGGCAGCCCCCTGGGGGAGCTACACGTCCAGCTGGTCCGCCACCGCCCGGAGGAGCCCCGCGATCTTCGCGCCCGACGCCTTGTCGGGGTAGCGCCCCTTTTCCAGCATGGGCGTGATGTTTTCGAGCAGGGTCGTCAAATCCTGGACGATGGACGCCAGTTCGTCCGGCTTGCGGCGCTGGGCCGCGGCGACGGAGGGCGTCGGGTCGAGCAGCGTCACCGAAAGAGCCTGATCCCCCCGCTGCCCGGCGACCACGCCGAATTCCACGCGCTGGCCGGGCTTGAGGGTGTCGACGCCGTCGGGCAGTACGGAGGAATGCACGAAGACGTCGCCGCCGTCGTCGCGGGAGAGAAAGCCAAAGCCCTTCTCGCTGTTGAACCACTTGACCTTGCCGGTAGGCACGTGAAGTCCTCGTCCTCGTACTCGTCGTCGTACTCGTCTGTGCCGCGACGCGTTCCGGCGGACGGGTCGGTCCGGCCCGCCGGGCGTAAACGGCTCTGGATAGCAGTACAGCGGGTCGCCCCGACCCGCCGGAACCAAGACTATGGGTCCCCGGGCCGGTGACAAGACGTCCCCGGTTTCTTCCTACGCGCTGGGAACTACCCTGGTCCGGTGCGTGACAAAACCCAAGCGAATTCCACCGGACCGGGCGACGGCCTCGTACGGATTGGCGCGATCGTTTTCTTCGTCGGCGCCGTGGCCACACTGGTCACGGTGGCACCGCTGTTCCTCGGCGGCGACACATTCCCACCCATCGCGTACGCGGTCTGCATGCTGATGGGAGTGGGCTTCCTCGTCGCGGGCGCGGGCGTGCTGCGCGGCATCGCGGTGCAGCGGCGTCAGGCCAGGTCGGCGACGGAGCCGTCCGCCCGGTAGGCCGCCAGCCAGGCGGGGAACCGGGTCAGGTCGTCGAGTACGACGTCGGCGCCCGCCGCGCGCAGTTCCGCTGCGTCACACGGCCCGGTCGCCACCGCCACGGACAGCGCGCCCGCCGTACGCGCGCCGCGTACGTCGCCGGTGTGGTCGCCGACGTACACCGACGCCCCGTGCTCGGTCAGCGCCTGCGCCTTCTGCTCCGCCCACAGGTCGCCTATGACCGCGTCCACGTCGATGGCCAGATGCTCCATGTGGAGCTTCGCGTTCGGCTCGAACTTGGCGGTCACGACCAGGGCCCGGCCGCCCGCCGCGTGCACCGCGTCGACGGCCTCGCGGGCGCCGGGCAGCGCGGGCGTCGCGGTGATCGCGTATGTGGGATACATCTCACGGTAGAGCGTGGCCATGGCCGCGACGCGATCGGCTGGAAACCAGTGCCTCAACTCCTCCTCGAGAGGCGGTCCGAGCCGGGTGATCGTCAGGTCCGCGTCGATGTACGTCCCCGTACGCGCGGAAAGCTCCAGGTAACAGGCGTGGATGCCGGGCCGGGAGTCGATCAGGGTCATGTCGAGGTCGAAGCCGACGATGAAGGGGGCCGTGGTCCGGTCAGTCCGTGAGGTCATGGGGCCATTGTGCCGAGGGCCGCGGACCCCGGGCGGAGACCCCGGCCCCGCTTAGACTTAGCCAAGCCTTACCGGCCCTGCGAACCTCTGCGACCCAGCGAACCCCTGCGAAACGAGCCCCAGCCGATGCGTGTGTCCGTCAGACGGGCTGTCGCGATGACGGCGGCCGTCGTGGCCCTGCTGCTCGCGGTCCTGTTCAGCCTCGCCGTCGGCGCCCGCGCGATCGCGCCCGCCGCCGTCCTCGACGCCCTGCTGCACGGCGGCCACAGCGACGCCGCCGAGGTGATCCGGGAGCTGCGGGTGCCCCGCACCGTCGTCGGCGTGATGGTCGGCGCCGCCCTCGCCGTCGCCGGCACCGCCCTGCAGGGCATCACCCGCAACCCCATCGCCGACCCGGGCATCCTCGGCATCAGCCAGGGCGCCTCCGTCGGCGTCGTCCTCGCCATCGCCTACGCGGGCGTGCACACCCTCACCGGCTACGTCTGGTACGCCTTCGCGGGCGCCGCGATCGCCTCCGTCGCCGTGTACGCCATCGCCAGCAGCGGGCGCGGCGGCGCCACCCCCGTCAAACTCGCCCTCGGCGGCGCCGCCATCAACGCCCTCCTCGTCTCCGTCACCACCGCCGTCCTCACCACCAGGGCCTCCGCCCTGGACGAGTTCCGCTTCTGGCAGGTCGGCTCGCTGTCCGGCCGCGACGCCGACATCGCCGCCCGGATCTGGCCCTTCCTCCTCGTCGGACTCCTCCTCGTGCTCTCCGTCGCCCGCGGCCTCGACGCCCTCGCCCTCGGCGAGGACGTGGCCAAGGGCCTCGGCCAGAAGGTCGCGACGGTCCGTCTCGTCGGCGGCCTCGGCGCCACCGTCCTCACCGCCGTCGGCGTCGCCGCCGCCGGGCCCATCGCCTTCATCGGCCTCGCCGTCCCCCACATCGCCCGCGCGATCATCGGCAGCGACCACCGCTGGGTGCTCCCCCTCGCGGCCCTCCTCGGTCCGGTCATGCTCCTGGTCTCCGACACGGTCGGCCGCGTCGTCTTCCCCCCGAGCGAAGTCCCTGCCGGGGTCATGACGGCCCTGATCGGGGTGCCGTTCCTGGTGACCCTGGTCCGCAGGAAGGCGGTGGCGGCGTGACGAAGACCGACGACCGATCCGCTTTCGGCCATCCGGCCGGTGCCTCCGAGCGCCGTGCCCCCGGTGCCGGGCAACCCTCACGCGTGCGTCCCCCCGGCTACGCCGTACTCCGGTTCCGGAAGGCCACCTTCCTCCTCCACCGCCGCTCCGCCGCGGTCACGGCGGCCCTCGCCCTGACCCTCGCCGCCGCCAGCCTGGCCTACCTCTGCGTGGGCGAGACCTTCGTACACCCCCTCGAAGCCCTGAAGGTCGTCCTCGGCCACCCCTCCCCCGACGAACTGGTCGTCGGTACCCTGCGCGAACCCCGCATGACGGTCGGCCTCCTCGTGGGCGCGGCCTTCGGCGTCGCGGGCGCCCTCATCCAGACGGTCGCCCGCAACCCCCTGGCCAGCCCGGACATCATCGGCATCAGCCAGGGCGCGAGCGCGGTGACGGTGGGGGCGATGACGTTCGGCGTGACGTCGTACACGCTCCTGCCGTATCTGTCAGTGGCGGGCGGGATCCTCGCCGCGCTGCTCGTGTACGTGTTCGCGTGGCGGGGCGGCCTGCACGCCACCCGCTTCGTCCTCATCGGCATCGGCTTCGCGATCGCGCTGCGCTCGGTGACGACGCTGTTCATGACGAAGGGCGACTACCTGGTCGCGCAGCAGGCGCAGATCTGGATGACGGGTTCGCTGAACGGCCGCGGCTGGCCGGAGGCCGACCCGCTCGCCCTGACCCTGCTCGTGCTGCTCCCGTTCGTGGCCTGGGCGGCCCGGGCCCAGCGCACCGCGGCGATGGACGACGACACGGCGACGGCCCTCGGCGTGCGCCTGGGTCGCGTCCGCTTCGGCCTGGTCCTGCTCGGCGTGGTGCTCGCCTCCGTGGCGACGGGCGCCGCGGGCCCGGTCGACTTCGTGGCCCTGCTCGCCCCGCAGATCGCCCGCCGCCTCACCCGCACCGCCCAGATCCCGCTGCTCAGCTCGGCACTCCTGGGCGCGCTGATCGTCGTACTCGCGGACCTGCTCGCCCGGAAGCTGTTCGCGCCGACGGAGCTGCCGGTGGGTGTCCTGACGGCGGCCGTCGGGGCCCCGTACCTGATCTGGCTCATCATCCGCAGTCGTTCCGTACGCAATGGAGGCACCGCGTGACCGCCCCCGCCCCCGCCCCCGCGGCGGCCGCCCGCCTCACGGCCCGCGAGCTGACCCTCGCGTACGAGGACCGCACCGTCGTGCACGACCTGGACCTCGCGATCCCCGACGGCAAGGTCACCGTCATCGTCGGCCCGAACGCCTGCGGGAAGTCCACGACGCTGCGGGCCCTCGGGCGGCTCCTGAAGCCCCGCGGCGGCTCGGTCCTTCTCGACGGCGAGGCCCTCGCGAAGCTGCCGACACGGCACATCGCCCAGCAGGTCGGGCTGCTCCCGCAGACGCCCGTCGCCCCCGAGGCGATCACCGTCGGCGACCTGGTGGCGCGCGGCCGCCAGCCGCACCAGCGCTGGTGGCAGCAGTGGTCCGACGCCGACGAGACCGCGGTGACCGAGGCGATGGAGCGCACCGACGTGGCGGCGCTCGCCGAGCGGTCCGTGGACGAGCTGTCGGGCGGGCAGCGGCAGCGCGTGTGGATCGCGATGGCGCTCGCGCAGCAGACGGACATCCTGCTCCTGGACGAGCCCACGACCTACCTCGACATCTCCCACCAGGTCGAAGTCCTCGATCTGGTACGCCAGTTGGCCGCGCCCACGCCGGCGGGCGAGCGGGGCCGTACGGTCGTGGTCGTGCTGCACGACCTGAACCAGGCGGCCCGGTACGCCGACCACCTCGTCGCCATGAAGGAGGGGCGGGTGGTCGCCCGCGGAACGCCCGCGGAGGTCGTCACCGAGGACCTCGTGGGCGAGGTCTTCGGGCTCGACTGCGTGGTCGTCCCCGACCCGGTGACGGGCTCGCCGCTCGTGGTGCCGGGCGCGCCCTGGCAGCCGCAGGACCCCGGGACGTCCGCGGCCCCCGCCGGGCCATCGGCTCCCCTGGACAAGAAACCACCCCTGGACAAGAAACCACCCCTCGACGAAAGGCCCACGTCATGACTGGTTTCCCGCGCCGCCGCGCCCTCGTCCCCGGCGCCCTCGCCCTGTCCGGCGCCCTCGTCCTCGCGGCCTGCGGGTCCGACTCGGACGGCTCCGGCGGCGGCTCAGGGTCGGGTTCGGGCAAGACGCACACGGTCAAGACCGCCATGGGCGACGTGAAGGTGCCGGTCGAGCCGAAGCGGGTCGTCGTGCTCGACACCGCCGAGCTGGACTCCGCGATCACCCTCGGCGTGAAGCCCGTCGGCGCCACGCACGTCGAGGCGGCCGAAGGGTTCCCCAGCTATCTGCCGAAGGACGAGGTCGCGGGCGTCAAGGACGTCGGGGAGATGCTGAACCCCAACATGGAGGTCATCGCCGGGCTCAAGCCCGACCTGATCCTCACGTCCAAGATCCGGCACGGGGCGAAGTACGACCAGCTCAAGAAGATCGCCCCGACGGTGATGACGGAGACCACCGGTCACCCCTGGAAGGAGAACTTCCAGACCCACGCCGACGCGCTCGGCAGGAAGGCCGAGGCGAAGAAGACCGTCGCCGACTACACCGCCCACGCCAAGAAGGTCACGACGGCCGTCGGCGGCCCCGCCAAGGCCAGGGCGACCGAGGTCAACGTCGTCCGCTTCGTGGAGGGCGCCGACATCCGCGTGTACGGCGAGCAGACGTACATCGCCACGCTCCTCAAGGACGTCGGGCTCGGCCGGGCGCCGCTGGCGAAGAAGGCCAAGGACGGGTTCTCGTACGACCTGAGCCCCGAGAAGATCGACATGGCCGACGCGGACGTCATCTTCCAGTCCACGTACGGCGATCCGGAGAAGTCCAAGCAGACCCGGACCGTGCGCAGCGGGCTGTGGAAGAACATGTCGGCCGTGAAGTCCGGCAACGTCCACGTCGTCGACGACGAGCTGTGGATCCAGGGCATCGGGTACACGGCCGCGGCGAAGATCCTGGACGAGATGCAGGCCGACCTGACGAAGTAGCCTGCGGCGGCGGCCCATTGGGCTGGCCCTAGTCCGCCGACGGCCGTTGTCGCTGCGCCCGCCACACCAGGAAGAGCGCGGAGGCGACGGCCGCGCCGCGGACCACCCACGGCCAGGTGTCGGCCACCGCCTCGTTCATGTGCCCCTTGACGATCGGCTCGCCCCACTTGCCCTGCGAGCGGCCCCACAGCCAGGCGATGCCCGACGCGATGGCGAGGCCCGGCACGACGAACACGCCGACCTTCCGCTCGGCCGGGCTGAGCTTCCGCGAGAACCACGCGACGACCCAACCGCCCGCCAGCGCGAACCAGTTGCCGATGACTGCGCCCACGACGAGCGCGATGGCCGCGAGCAGCGGGACGGGGTTGGCGAGGGCCCGGGCGAGACCCGCCTTGGCGTTGGCGCCCTTCGCCACCGGGGCGGGCTCGTCCTCCTCCGCGGCGTCCTCCTCGGGGACGGCCTTCGCCGGGGGTGCGAGCAGCCGCCGCAACCGGCTGCGCGGGGCGGCCTCGACGGCCTCGCCCGGCTCCGCTTCGTCCGCCGCCTCGCCCTCGTCCTCGTAGACCTCTTCGTCGTCGTACTCGTCCTCGGCGTCCTCGGCCTCCGTCGCGCCGGGACCCCGCTTGCCCATGTTCACCGAGGGCCGCTTCAGCATCTCGGGGATCTCCACCCCGCCGACGAAGCCGTGCACGGTGTCCCTGCCCGCCGCGGGCGAGCTGTCCACGCGCCACCAGTCCGGCTCCAAGTCGGCGCCGGTGGAGCCCAGTTCGTCGGTGCCCGCGAGGTGCGGGGGCGCGGGGCGGGGCTCCGGGCGCGGGGTGGGCGGCGGGGCGGCGGGGCGGCGCCTGGCGGGGCGGGTCGGGCGGGTCGGGCGGTCCTTGGCCGAGCGGTCCTTCGTGGGG
>NZ_JNXT01000112.1 GCF_000716675.1 Streptomyces alboflavus | reverse complement strand
GGGTCGGGCGGTCCTTGGCCGAGCGGTCCTTCGTGGGGCGGGCGGGGCGGGACGGGCGCTCGCCCGCCGGGGGTTCGGGTGCGGGGCGTGCGGGGTTCTCCGTGGCCGCGGGGCGGTCCGTCGCCGACGGGCGCAGGCGGGGCCGGGGGACGACGCGGCGCAGGCGGCTCGTCTGGGGTTCCGCGCGCTGTTCGGGGATGGCGGCGCTGATGTCGTCGGGGTGGTCGGCCGCCGCTTCGACCAGTTCGTCGGGGGTGCCGAGGCCGTCCAGGATGCGGCGGATCGCGGCGGGGCTGTCGGCGGCGCCCGCGCGGCGGCGGTCGATCTCGCCGCGCAGCCCGGAGACGAGCCGCATCCGGGTGCCGGACGGCAGTTGGCGCTGCTGGGCCACGTCGCCGACGCGGCTCAGGTAGTCGAAGACGAGCTGGTCGCTCTCGATCCCCACGAAGTTCCCTCCGGGGCTGCGGTGTTGTGGCCCGACCTCGACGTTACCGTGATCCGCGGCGCCCGGCGCCCCTGCCCCCGCGCTGGCCGCGCCGCACTCGACGTCCCCCTTCTGTCACAGAACGTCGACAGCGCCAACCGAACACACGTGTCCCCCGTTCTTGTAGGGCAGTTCGACACCGCGTGCCGCACACCGCCACCCGTGGTGCCGCACACCGCCGCCCGCACCGAGCCGAGGAGACCCCCGCCATGACCGCCACGTCCCCTTCCCTGTTCCGGCGCCTCCGTGGCCGCGCCCTGGGACTCGCCGTGGCCGGTGCGGCCCTGGCCGTCGCCGCCCCCGTCGTGGTGACCGGTGCGGCCGGTCAGGCGGATGCCGCCGCCGACCCGGCCTCCGCGCTGAAGTTCACGGCCGCGGAGCGCAAGGACGCCCTCGCGTACTGGACGCCCGCCCGGATGAAGGCCGTCGGCCGGTCCGTGGACCTCGGCCCGTCAGGACCGAAGGCCAAGCCGTGGCAGGGCCCCAAGCTGAAGACCGTGGGCCGCCTGTTCTTCGTCAACTCCGGCGGCGCCGACACCTGGTGCACGGCCACCGCCGTGAAGAGCGCCAACCGCTCCGCCGTGATGACGGCCGCCCACTGCGTGCGCCGCGGCTCCTCCCCCGTGAACACCAACATCGACATGGTGTTCGTCCCCGGCTACCACAAGGGCAAGGCGCCCCACGGCGTGTTCCCGGTCCGTCAGGCCATCACCCCGCGCGCCTGGGAGACGGACTCCACCGACGACATGGCCACGCTGGTCGTCGCCCCCGACAAGAACGGCAAGAAGCTCACCGACGTCGTGGGCGCCCGCGCCGTCGCCTTCGACCGCCCCGTCGGCGGCACCGTCTCCGCCCTCGGCTACTCCGCGACCCGCCCGCAGCGCGGCGAGTCCCTGCTGCGCTGCGTCGGTACGGCGAAGAAGGAGCACGGCACGCAGGTCATCCCCTGCGACATGTCCGGCGGTTCCAGCGGCGGCCCCTGGTTCGCCGACTTCGACGCGAGCACCGGCCGGGGCACCCTGATCTCGGTCAACAGCGCGCTCGACTCCCTGGAGCCGACCAAGATGTACGGCGAGGTGTTCGGGAGCCTGGCGAAGAAGGTGTACGAGCGGGCGCAGAACGCCTGACGGGGGTGGGCGAGGGCGCCCGCGCCGGTCCCCGGGCCGCGCGGGTGCGGTCCGCCCCGCGCGGCGCGGGCGCCCGCCCCGGCCCGGCCCGGCGGGCGACCCGCTACCGTGGCGAGGATGAGCACCCCGGACGCCCCCCGTTCCCTGGCGGAAGCCCTCCGGGCGAGCGACGACGCGGCCATGGTCGCGTTGTTGCGGACCCGGCCGGATCTCCTGACGCCGGTCCCGAACGACCTGACGCAGCTCGCGACGCGCGCGGGCACGCGGGCGTCCGTCGTGCGCGCGCTCGAACGGCTCGACCGGTTCGCGCAGCAGGTCGCGGAGGCGCTGGCGGTGGCGGGGGACCCAGCGACGTACGGGGAACTCCTCGGTCTTTTGGCGGGCGACGGCACCGGCGGGGGCGACGCGGCGCGGGCCGAGGGCGCAGCCGCCGAGGCCGCCGACGCTGCCGATGCCGCCGATGCCGCCGATGCCGCCGAGGTGCGGGATGCCCTCGACCGCGCGCTCGCCACCCTGCGCGGGCAGGCCCTGGTCTGGGGCGGCGACGACCGGCTCCGCCTGGTCCGCACCGCCCGCGAACTCCTCGCGCCGACCCCGCAGCGGCCCTCCCCCACGGGGCTCGGGCCGACCGTCGCGGAGGCGATGGCGGGGATGTCGCCGGGGCGGGTGCAGAGCCTGGTCGCGGCGGCGGGGCTGGCCGCCACGCACGACGCGGTGTCGGCCGTGGGGGCGCTGACGGCGCTGTTCACCGACCGTACGCGGATGGCGGCGCTCCTGGACGAGGCGCCCGCCGAGTCCGTGGAGGTCCTGTCACGGCTCGTGTGGGGGCCGCCGTACGGCCAGGTCACCGCCGAACCGGCGGCGCACCTGCGCTGGCTGATCGACCGGGGGCTGCTCCTGCCGACCGCGCCGGGCACGGTCGTACTGCCCCGGGAGGCGGCCCTGCATCTGCGCGGCGGGCGCGCCCACCGCGTCCTGGAGGCGGCCGCCCCGCCCGTGGAGGCCGCGCGCGAGCACCGTCCACAGGTTGTGGACGCGACCGCGGCGGGCCAGGCGCACATGGCGCTCGCGACCGTCGAGGAACTCCTCAAGGACTGGGACGAGGGCGGGCCCGCGGTGCTGCGGGCGGGCGGCCTGAGCGTGCGCGACCTGAAGCGGACTGCGGTGGCCCTCGACGTGCCGGAGCCGCAGGCCGCGTTCTGGGTGGAACTCGCGTACGCCGCCGGGCTCCTCGCGGCGGACGGCGAGGCCGACGAGCGGTACGCGGCGACGCCCGCGTACGACACGTGGCAGGAGCTGCCCGCCGCCGAGCGGTGGGCGGGCCTCGCCGCAGCGTGGCTCGCCGCGACCCGTACGGCGGGACTGGTCGGCGGCCGCGACTCCAAGGACCGGACCCTGTCCGCGCTCGGCCCCGGCCTGGACCGCTCCGCCGCGCCCGAGGTGCGCCACCGCGTCCTGACGCTCCTAACGGAGCTCCCCGAGGGTTCCGCCCCCGCCCCCGAGTCCCTCCTGGCCCGCCTCCGCTGGGAACGACCGCCTGGCGCGGGCGCGTCCGACCTGCGGTCACGCCTGGCCACCTGGACCCTGACCGAGGCGGAACTCCTCGGTGTGCCCCGGGGCCCCCGGACCCCCCCCCCCCCCGCGCCCCCCCCCCCCCCCCCCCCCCCGCCCCGGGGCGGTCGTCCCACCCACCCACCCGTTCACCCTGGGCCGCAGGGCGAAGCGGAGGCCGATGGCGGTCAGCCCGCGCCTCGAGGCGGGGCGGGGGCGGGGGGCGCGCAGCCTGGGCCGCAGGGCGAAACGGAGGCCGATGGCGGGCAGCCCGGGCCACGGGGCGGGGCGAGGACGGGAGGCGCGCAGCCTGGGCCGCAGGGCGAAACGGAGGCCGATGGCGGGCAGCCCGCGCCGCAGGGCGGGGCGAGGGCGGGGGGCGCGCAGCCTGGGCCGCGGGGCCGGGTGGGGGCCGGGGCCGGAATCAAGGCCGGGGAGCCCGGGCCGCAGGGTGAAGCGGAGGCCGGGGCGGGGCAGCCTGAGCCAGGAAGCCGGGCGGGGGCCGGGGCCGGGCAGCGCGGAGCTCTCGGCAGGGCCGGGGCCGGTCGCACTGGACCGCACGGCGGGGCGAAAGCACGCGAGGCGGAAGCCGCGCGGCTCCTCGCCCCCCTCCTCCCCGAACCCCTCGACCACGTGCTCCTCCAGGCCGACCTCACCGCGGTCGCGCCGGGGCCGTTGCAGCGGCCGCTCGCCGACGCGCTGACCGTGCTCGCCGACGTCGAGTCGAAGGGCGGAGCGACCGTGTACCGCTTCACGCCCGGCTCCGTACGCCGCGCGCTCGACGCCGGACAGAGCGCGTCCGACCTGCACGCCTTTCTCGCCGCGCACTCCCGTACGCCGGTCCCGCAGCCGCTGACGTACCTGATCGACGACGTCGCACGGAAACACGGCCACCTGCGCATCGGCGCCGCGTCGGCGTACGTGCGCTGCGACGACGAGGGCGTCCTCAACGAGATCCTCGCCGACAAGCGCGCCCAGGGCCTGCGCCTGCGCCGCCTCGCGCCGACCGTCCTCGCCACCCAGGCCGACCCGGCGGCGCTCCTCGAAGGACTGCGCTCCCTCGGCTTCGCCCCGTCCGCCGAGAGCGCCGAGGGCGACGTCCTCATCACCCGCGCGCACAGCCACCGCACCCCGCCGCGCACCCCGCCGGAGCCCGTCCCCGACGGCCCGCCGCTGCCCGACACCACCCTCATCGACGCCGCCGTACGCGCCATCCGCGCCGGCGACCTGGCCTCCACGGCCCCCCGCAAGACCGCGACCCCTGGCACCCCCGGCACCGGCGAGCTCCCCCGCACCACCCCCGCCGAGACCCTCGCCACCATGCAGGCCGCCGTCCTCACCGGCGAGACCCTCTGGATCGGCTACGTCAACGCCGAGGGCGCCGCCAGCCAGCGCGTCATCGCCCCCGTCCGCGTCGAGGGCGGCTTCGTCACGGCCTACGACCACACGGCCGACGAGATCCGCACGTATCCCCTGCACCGGGTCACGGGGGTCGCGGAACTGGCGGACGACTGACGGACCCTGACCCGCACACGTCCGGGACTCTCGAAAGAGTGAACGCGTCCCGGACCGCCGGACACACCAGCACGTGATCCAACAGGGTTGCTCCCATGGTCAGTTCATCCCACGAGGGCTTACACCGCATCTTCCAGGAGCGGCCGGAGATCCTCGCCCCCGTCTTCCGCGTCCTGGGCGTTCCCTTCCCCGAGAAGGCGACCCTGGACGCGCTCACCCCTGATGTGACGGAGACCAAGCCGCTGGAGCGCCGCATCGACACCGTGCTGCGCATCGGCCCGTCCGACGGAGACGACTTCCTGCTCGCCGTCGAGGCACAGGGAGCGAGAAAACCCGACAAGGAGTCGAGCTGGCCTTACTACGTCGCCCACCTCCGGGCCAAGTACCGCCTGCCGGTGCTGCTGCTCGTGGTCTGCCAGGACCAGGCCACGGCCAAGTGGGCGGCCGGTCCCTTCGACTGCGGAGTCCGGGGCTGGACCACTCAGCGCACCCACCCGCTGGTCGTCGGTCCCGACAACCTGCCGGTGATCACCGATCAGCGGACGGCGGCGGAGAACCCGCGATGGCGGCCTTCTCCGCGCTGGCACACGCCCGCAGCCGCAACATCGACGCCATACTGGAAGCACTCGGCCGCAGCCTTCAACAGCAGGACGCGGAGGCAGCCGACTACTTCTACGAGTTCCTGGACATCAACCTGCGGGACACCGCAGCCGGAGACAAATGGAGGGACATCATGGGCTTCGTGAGCTACTTCCCCGGGCGCGGCACGGTCCGCGAGACGGCCTACCTCGACGGCAAGGCCGAAGGCAAGGCCGAGGGCAGGGCCGAAGGCGAGGCCAAGGGCAGGGCCGAGGGCAGGGTCGAGGCTCGCGTCTCACTGATCCTGCGGGCCCTGGAGATGCGCGGCATCCACGTTCCCGAGGACGTCCGGGAACGCATCACCGCCTGCACCGACCCCTACACCCTCAGCCTCTGGTTCGACAAGGCGCTCACCGTCACGACGGTGGAGGGCCTCTTCGGACCGGCCTCCGCCCCCTCGACGGACACCTCCGACGCGAGCTGAGCGACGCCCACCAGGAATGCCCTCCGTACGGCGGCCCGGGACCAGGACTGGTCCCGGGCCGCCGCGCGTGGTCAGGACGACGCGTTCCCCGTCAGCAGCAGGACCAGGAACACCGCCACGCCGAGCGCCTCAAGGATCGGCTCCGCCAGGAGGGCCGCAGCCGTCGCCAGGGCCGCGGTCAGCGCCGCCGCGAGGGCGAGGGTGCGCCGCGGGCTTCGGGGAGCCGGGGGCGCGTACCAGTGGGGGCGGTCGGGCGGTGCGGGGTGGCTGGTCATGGGTCAAGGCAAGCCGCCCGGGCGCGGGCGCGGCACCGTGCGGGTACTCAGACGACGGCCCCGCACCCGCGTACTCGTACTCAGGCGCTACGGCGGCCCGCCGCCGTCCGCGCGGCGATGCGGCACACTGGATGTTTGGCCTAGCGAAAGGGCACCCCCCGGTGAACGGACCGCTCATCGTCCAGTCGGACAAGACTCTGCTTCTCGAGGTCGACCACGACCAGGCCGACGCCTGCCGCCGCGCGATCGCCCCGTTCGCGGAGCTGGAGCGCGCGCCCGAGCACATCCACACGTACCGCGTCACTCCGCTCGGCCTGTGGAACGCGCGGGCCGCCGGGCACGACGCCGAGCAGGTCGTGGACGCCCTCGTCGAGTTCTCGCGGTATCCCGTGCCGCACGCCCTGCTCGTGGACGTGGCCGAGACCATGGCGCGGTACGGGCGCCTCACGCTCAGCAAGCACCCCGTGCACGGCCTTGTCCTGACCTCCACCGACCGGCCGGTCCTGGAGGAGATCCTGCGGTCGAAGAAGGTGCAGCCGCTCGTCGGGGCGCGGATCGACCCCGACACCGTCGCCGTGCACCCCTCCGAGCGCGGCCAGATCAAGCAGACCCTCCTCAAGCTGGGCTGGCCCGCCGAGGACCTCGCCGGGTACGTCGACGGCGAGGCCCACAAGATCGACCTGCGCGAGGACGGCTGGGCGCTGCGCCCCTACCAGCGCCAGGCCGTCGAGGGCTTCTGGCACGGCGGCAGCGGCGTCGTCGTGCTGCCCTGCGGCGCCGGCAAGACGCTCGTCGGGGCCGGTGCCATGGCCGAGGCCAAGGCCACGACCCTCATCCTCGTCACGAACACCGTCTCCGCCCGGCAGTGGAAGCACGAGCTGGTCAAGCGGACCTCCCTCACCGAGGACGAGATCGGGGAGTACAGCGGGACGAAGAAGGAGATCCGGCCCGTCACCATCGCCACGTATCAGGTGCTTACGACCAGGCGGAAGGGCGTCTATCCGCATCTGGAGCTCTTCGACTCCCGGGACTGGGGGCTCATCGTCTACGACGAGGTGCATCTGCTGCCCGCGCCCGTCTTCAAGTTCACCGCCGATCTGCAGGCGCGGCGGCGGCTGGGGCTCACCGCGACCCTCGTCCGTGAGGACGGGCGCGAGTCGGATGTCTTCTCGCTCATCGGGCCCAAGCGGTTCGACGCGCCCTGGAAGGAGATCGAGGCGCAGGGCTACATCGCTCCCGCCGACTGCGTCGAGGTGCGCGTCAACCTCACGGACAGCGAGCGGCTCGCGTACGCCACCGCCGAGGCCGAGGAGAAGTACCGGTTCTGTGCGACCACCGCGACCAAGCGGAAGGTCACCGAGGCGCTGGTGCGCAAGCATCAGGGGCAGCAGACGCTGGTCATCGGGCAGTACATCGACCAGCTCGACGAGCTGGGTGAGCATCTGGACGCGCCCGTCATCAAGGGCGAGACCACCAACGCCCAGCGCGAGAAGCTCTTCGACGCGTTCCGGGAGGGCGAGATCTCCGTGCTCGTCGTCTCCAAGGTCGCCAACTTCTCGATCGACCTGCCGGAGGCGACGGTCGCCATCCAGGTGTCCGGGACGTTCGGGTCCCGGCAGGAGGAGGCACAGCGGCTCGGCCGGGTGCTTCGGCCCAAGGCCGACGGGCACGAGGCCCGCTTCTACTCCGTCGTCGCCCGGGACACCATCGACCAGGACTTCGCCGCTCATCGGCAGCGGTTCCTGGCGGAGCAGGGGTACGCGTACCGGATTCTGGACGCGGATTCGGTGCTGGCGGAGGAGTAGGCCCGCGGGGTTCTACGGCAGCTGCTCGGTGGCTGCCGGACGGGCGGGAACTAGCGGCGGCGGACGCCCGCCTCCTCCGCGTACTCCCCGAGCACGGTCACGCCGAACGCGGCCGTGACGAAGACCTTCGCGGCGCGCAGGGTGGCGCCGAGGCGGTGCGGGCGGTGGGTGTCGGAGAGGGCCGTCGCGCCGGGGGCGGAGCGGGGGCCGGGGAGCTTCGGGGCGGACAGGGACGCGGGGGTGAAGGTTGCGCTGCTCATGTATCCATGGTCGGTTCCGGGGGCCGCGCGCACATCGGCCTGCGGGGGTAAACGTCGGCGTCCGCCGGTAGGACTCGGGGCCCGTGGGCGGCCTCCGCCGGTAGGACCAGCGGGGGTCTGCCCGTACGCCTCGGGAGGGACACGCGGGGACTACGGCCCTCAGGGTTTTCTCGGGGGTGCGTCAGGGTTTGCCGCCCCCGGCCGCTCCAGGGGCGCACCCGGGACCCGCACCCCGGCGCCCCGCCGCCCGCCCCGCGGAAAAACCGTTTGGCCCGCCCCATCCCCGTAACTAAGATTCCCCCTTCCCGCCTCCCGCCCAGCGGAGCGCCGCCGCCCGGCCGGAAACCGGCGGCCCCGAGCCACGCACCGAGCACACCCCGCACCCGCCGCCGGAGGCCACCGAAGTGAACGCCGCGCCCTCAGACCCCCTTGCCCGTGAACAGGCGCACCTGGCCGCGTCCCGTGCCGCGCTGCGCGCCATGCGCGAGGACGTCGAGTCCCTGGACATCCGGGACGTGACGACGAACTGGGTGAACGCCCAGGTCCTCCAGGGCCAGATCGACGAGCGCATCAAGGCCCTGGCCGACCTCTCGCACACGCCGCTGTTCTTCGGCCGCCTCGACTTCCTGCACGCGCCCGGGGCGGACCAGGCCGAGGGCGCGGAAGTTCAGAAGGGGAGCGCAGCGACTTCCGCGCAAGGGCGGGGGCGGGAGACGGGCGGGCAGTTCTACATCGGGCGGCGGCATGTGCACGACGCCGACGGCGACCCGATGGTCATCGACTGGCGCGCGCCCGTCTCGCAGCCGTTCTACCGCGCGTCGAAGAAGGACCCGCAGGACGTCGGGCTGCGCCGCCGGTTCGGTTACACCGGCGGTGACCTCACGGCGTACGAGGACGAGCATCTGACGGACGCCACCGAGGCCGAGCAGGTCAGCAAGCTGCTCCAGGAGGAGATCGAGCGGCCGCGCGTCGGCCCGATGCGGGACATCGTCGCGACGATCCAGCCGGAGCAGGACGAGATCGTGCGCGGCGGCCTCGGCGGGTCCGTGTGCGTGCAGGGCGGGCCCGGCACCGGGAAGACGGCGGTCGGCCTGCACCGGGTCGCCTACCTCCTGTACGCCCACCGGGAGCGGCTCGCCCGCACCGGCACCCTGGTCATCGGGCCGAACCGCTCCTTCCTGCACTACATCGAGCAGGTCCTGCCCGCGCTCGGCGAGTTGGAGGTGCGCCAGGCGACGGTCGCCGACCTCGTCGCGCACGTCGAGGTGCGCGGCACGGACGAGCCGGACGCCGCCCTGGTGAAGGGCGACGCGCGGATGGCGGAGGTGCTGCGGCGGGCGCTGCGGTCGCACGTCACGATGCCGCAGGAGGCGATCGTGGTGGTGCGCGGATCGCGGCGGTGGCGGGTACCGGTGTACGAATTCGAGGAGATCGTAAGGGAGTTGCTGGCGCGCGACATGCGGTACGGGGCCGCGCGCGAGGCCCTGCCGCAGCGCCTCGCGCACGCCGTGCTCGTGCAGATGGAGCGGTCCGGGGAGGCGCCGGACGACCGGGTGCAGGACGCGGTGGCGCGCAACGCGGCGGTGAAGGCGGCCGTCAAGGCGGTGTGGCCGCAGGTCGATCCGGCGCGGCTGGTGCTGCGGCTGCTCGGCGACGCGGAGTTCCTGGCGGAGCACGCCGAGGGGCTGCTCTCGGAGGCGGAGCAGAAGGCGGTGCTGTGGGCGAAGGCGCCGCGCACGCCGAAGAGCGCCAAGTGGTCGGCGGCGGACGCGGTGTTGATCGACGAGGCGGCGGACCTGGTGGCCCGTACGCACTCGCTCGGCCATGTCGTCCTCGACGAGGCGCAGGACCTGTCCCCGATGCAGTACCGCGCCGTCGGGCGGCGCTGCACCACCGGGTCCGTGACCGTGCTCGGCGACCTCGCGCAGGGCACCACGCCGTGGGCGACGCCGAGTTGGGGCGAGGCACTGGCGCACCTGGGCAAGTCCGACGCCGTGGTGGAGGAGCTGACGGCCGGTTTTCGCGTACCGCGCGAGGTGATCGCGTACGCCTCGCGGCTGCTGCCCGCCATCGCGCCCGGCCTCGCGGAGGTCAGCTCGGTCCGCGAGGCCCCCGGCTCGCTGTCCGTGCGCCACGTCGACGACCTCGACGCGGCCGCCCTCGCCGCCTGCGCCGAGTCGCTCCGCCAGGAGGGCTCCATCGGCCTGATCGCCGCCGACCACCGCGTCCCCGCCCTCGCGGCGGCGCTCGCCGCGGCCGGTGTCACCTACCTGGCCCCCGGCGAGGAGACCACCCCCGACACCCGCCTCACCCTCGTCCCCGCGTCCCTGGCCAAGGGCCTCGAGTACGACTACGTGGTCCTGGACGAGCCCGCGGCGGTGGTGGCCGCCGAACCCGACGAACGCACCGGCCTGCGGCGCCTGTACGTGGCGCTGACGCGAGCGGTGTCGGGCCTGACAGTGCTGCATTCGGCGCCGCTGCCGGAGGTGCTGCGTTCGGCGCCGCTGCCGGAGGTCCTTGCGGGCGGGGCCGGGGCCGGGGCCTAGGTCAGGCGGAGTCCAGGGTGCGCCGCCACACGGCGACCGCGTCGGCGGAGACCGGTGCGTCCCAGCCGTCGGGCCGGGCCGCACCGCCGATGTGGAAGGCGTCGAGCCCCGCCGCGCGGAGCTGCGGGACGTGGTCGAGGCGGAGGCCGCCGCCGACGAGGATGCGGGGCTCGTACCCCGGCTCCCCGGAGCGCGCGGCCTCGGCGAGGAGGGTGGGCAGGCCCTCGTCGACCCCGGCGGCGGCACCCGCGGTGAGGTAGGTGTCGAGCCCGGGCAGGTCGGCGAGCTGCTTGCGCAGGGCGTCCCGGTCGGCGGCCCGGTCGATGGCCCGGTGGAACGTCCACCGGCACCCGTCGATGGCCTCCACGACCGCGTCGACGGCGGCGACGTCCGCCCCGCCCGCCTCGTCGAGGAACCCGATGACGAACTCGTCGGCCCCCGCGTCCCGCAACTCCCGCGCCCGCCGCGCCAGCGCGTCCACGTCCCCGGCGGCGAACCCGTCGGCGAGCCGCAGCATGACGCGCAGCGCGATGTCGACGCGGGAGCGGATCTCCGTGAAGGTCGCGACGGACGGCGTGAGCCCGTCCGCGGCCATGTCGGTGACCAGCTCTAGGCGGTCCGCACCTCCGGCCTGGGCGGCGACCGCGTCCTCGGCGTCGAGGGCGATCACCTCCAGGAGCGCGCGCTTGCTCATGGATGTCTTCCTTCTGGAGTCGGGGCCGGCTGTGGTCTTGCGTCGTGCGGAGCGCCGACTACAGAAACACAGGTCTAGTCCAATTACCAGGGTACGCGCAGATCACCCCGGCGCGCATCGCATCGCACCGGGGTGATCAGGCCACGCACCGAGTTGATCAGGCCACAGCAGGGTCAGCTCAGCGGCTTGAACCCGCGCAGCCGCAGGCTGTTGCCGACCACGAAGACCGACGAGAAGGCCATGGCGGCACCGGCGATCATCGGGTTCAGGAGGCCCGCCGCGGCCAGCGGCAGCGCGCCGACGTTGTAGGCGAAGGCCCAGAACAGGTTGGACTTGATGGTGCCGAGGGTGCGGCGCGAGAGCCGGATGGCGTCGGCCGCGGCCCGCAGGTCGCCGCGGACGAGGGTGAGGTCGCCCGCCTCGATGGCCGCGTCCGTACCCGTGCCCATGGCGAGCCCGAGGTCGGCCTGCGCGAGCGCCGCCGCGTCGTTGACGCCGTCGCCGACCATGGCGACCGAACGCCCCTCGCCCTGGAGCCGCTTGACCACGTCGACCTTGTCCTGCGGAAGCACCTCGGCGATGACGTGCTCGGGCGCGATGCCGACCTCGGCGGCGACGGAGGCCGCGACGGCCGCGTTGTCGCCGGTGAGCAGGATCGGCGTGAGTCCGAGTTCACGCAGGCGGCGGATGGCCTCCGGGCTGGTCTCCTTCACGGCGTCGGCGACTTCGAGGACGGCCCGCGCCTCGCCGTCCCAGGCGACCGCGATGGCCGTACGCCCGGCCTTCTCGGCCTCGTCCTTGGCCCGCTTCAGCCCGGCGGGCAGCTCCATGGCCCACTCGGCCAGCAACTGCTCCCGGCCCACCAGGACCGCGTGCCCGTCGACGATCCCCTGCACCCCGAGCCCGGGGACGTTCGCGAAGTCCTCCGGCGCGGGCAGCGCTCCGACGCGCTCGGTGGCGCCCGCCGCGACGGCCTGGGCGATCGGGTGCTCCGACGCGTGCTCCAACGCGCCTGCGAGGCGCAGGACTTCACCCTCATCCGCGCCCTCGGCCACGTGCGTGGCGAGCAGGGTCATCCGGCCCGTGGTGACCGTGCCGGTCTTGTCCAGGACGATCGTGTCGACGCGCCGCGTGGACTCCAGGACCTCCGGGCCCTTGATCAGGATGCCGAGCTGGGCGCCGCGCCCGGTGCCGACCATGAGCGCGGTCGGCGTGGCGAGGCCCAGGGCGCACGGGCAGGCGATGATCAGTACGGCGACGGCGGCCGTGAACGCGGCGGTGAGCCCCGCGCCGTTGCCGAGCCAGAAGCCGAGCGTGGCGACGGCGAGCGCGATGACGACGGGCACGAAGACGCCCGAGATGCGGTCGGCGAGCCGCTGGGCGGCGGCCTTGCCGTTCTGCGCGTCCTCGACGAGCCGCGCCATCCGGGCGAGCTGGGTGTCGGCGCCGACGCGGGTGGCCTCGACGACGAGGCGGCCGCCGACGTTCAGGGTGGCGCCGGTGACGGCGTCGCCGGGGGCGACCTCCACGGGCACGGACTCGCCGGTGAGCATGGAGGCGTCGACGGCGGACGAGCCCTCGACGACGCGCCCGTCGGTGGCGATCTTCTCGCCGGGCCGGACGAGGAAGTGGTCACCGGCCTTGAGCTCGCTCACCGGAACGGTCTCCTCGCGCCCGTCCCGTACGACCGTGACGTCCTTGGCGCCCAGTTCGAGCAGCGCCTTGAGGGCAGCGCCCGCCTTCCGCTTCGAGCGGGCCTCGAAGTACCGCCCGGCGAGGATGAAGGCGGTGACCCCGGCCGCGGCCTCCAGGTAGATGTTCGCGGCGCCGTCGCTGCGCTCGATGGTCAGCTCGAAGGCGTGCGTCATGCCGGGCATCCCCGCGGAGCCGAAGAACAGCGCCCAGAGCGACCACAGGAACGCCGCCGACGTACCGACCGATATCAGCGTGTCCATGGTGGCCGCGCCGTGCCGGGCGTTGGTGACGGCCGCCTTGTGGAAGGGCCAGGCGGCGTACGTGACGACGGGCGCCGCGAGCGTCAGGGACAGCCACTGCCAGTACTCGAACTGGAGCGCCGGGACCATCGCCATCGCGATCACGGGCACGGAGAGCACGACGGCGGTGATCAGCCGCTCCCGCAGGGGCCGCAGCGCGGCGGCGTCGGCGTCTTCGCCGTCCGCCCCGCCCGCCGCTCCCCCGCCGGGCTCCGTGGCCGGCGGGGCGGGCTCCTTGGCGGTGTAGCCCGTGGCCTCGACGGTGGCGATCAGGTCGGCCACGGCGACGTCGTCGCCGTTGTAGGTGACCTTGGCCTTCTCGGTGGCGTAGTTGACGGTCGCCTCGACACCGTCCATGCGGTTCAGCTTCTTCTCGATGCGGGCGGCGCAGGAGGCGCAGGTCATGCCGCCGATGGCGAGCTCAGTCTGCGCGGTCCGCGCTGTCTCAGTGGTGGACATGCCAGCTACTCCTCGTACCGGGTACCCCGGGTCGGTATCGCCTTACGAGTCCATGTATACCCCTGGGGGGTATCAGAACGCAAGCAGACCCCGGGGAAGAACCGGGCTTGACTTGATACCCCCAGGGGGTATCGTCGTCCTCATGAATACAGGACTGCGGATCACCGCGTACGCCACAGCGGTCGCGGCGGCGTTCGGCGCCGCGTACGCCGTGGGCACGAACGTCGACACCGTGAGCAAGCCGGTGGCGCACAGCGAGAAGAAGGACCACGGCGGCGGGCACGCCGAGCAGGGCGCCGCGAAGAAGGCCGCCGCTCCGGCCGGACTCCAGGTCTCCGCCCACGGGTACGCGCTCGACCTCAAGACGCCCCGCGCGAAGGCGGGCGAGCGCGCCGACCTGCGCTTCACCGTCCGGAAGGAGTCCTCGGGGGCGCCCCTGAAGACGTACGAGAAGGACCACGGCAAGGAGCTGCACCTGATCCTCGCCTCACGGGACCTGACGACCTTCCGCCATCTGCATCCCACGCTCCCCCAAGCTCTTAAGGAGCAGGGAGGTACCCCCATCGCCGACGGCACCTGGTCGGTCCCGGCGAAGCTGCCGAAGGCCGGGGACTACCGCGTCTTCGCGGACTTCACGCCCCGGGGCGCCGGGCAGAAGGTCACCCTCGGCACGGACCTGGCCGTGACCGGCCCGTACGCCCCCGGGAAGCTGCCGCCCGTGACCGCGACGGCCAAGGCCCCCGACGGGTACGAAGTGCGCCTGACCGGCGGGCTCACCCCCGGCAAGCCCCGCGAGGTGACCCTCCGCGTCACCCGCGACGGCCGTCCCGTCACCGACCTCCAGCCCTACCTCGGCGCCTACGGCCACCTCGTCGCCCTGCGGGCCGGTGACCTCGCCTACCTGCACGTCCACCCGAACGGCGAACCGGGCGACGGCGCGACGAAGCCCGGGCCCGAGGTGTCGTTCACCGCGACGGCGCCGAGCGCGGGGGCGTACCGCCTGTTCCTGGACTTCCGGCACGAGGGCGTGGTGCGGACGGCGGCGTTCACGGTGCGGGCGGGCGGGGGGCCGCACGAGGCGGGGGGCGGGACGGAGGCGCCCCACGGTCACTGAGGCGCCCCGCCACCGTGCTTGCCGACCCTGTCGGCCCGTCGGCCCTCAGCTGAAGATGCTCAACTCCTCCTGCGTCGCCCCCGCCAGCTCGAACTTCGAGTCGGACAGGGGGCGGCCCGCGTACAGCCGCACCAGCGTCGGGGCGTCCCCGATGTACCGGGCCGGAGGGCGGCTGCCGTCCGTGACGCCCAGGATCAGCGGCTCGTCGAAGCCGTCGATGTCCGCGTGCAGGGGCGGGGCCGAGGACTTCTTGCTGAACGCGGCGAGCAGCGGCAGCGCGTCGACGAGGCCGTCACCGCCGTACGCGCCCGGCAGGCCCCACGCGTCCCGTACGTCGCCCGCGTGCACCCACTCGCCCAGCGCCACGCCGTCGAACAGGCCCTTCGACGCGGCGATGGCCGCGCCCGCGTTCGTCATGCCGTGCTCCAGCTCGTCCACGATGCGGGAGGTGGGCCAGTGCGCGCGTTCCGCGATGTCCCGGTCGTTGCCCTCGGCGGTGAACACCCCCTCCTCGAAGCGGCTCTCGATCACTCGGCTCAGGGCGGCCGAGCAGTGCGCGAGGACGTCGCGGACCGACCAGCCGGGGCAGCAGGTGGGGGCCGCGAACGCCTCGTCGGCGGCGGAGCGCAGGAGGGGGATGAGGGCGTCCCGCTCCGTGCGCAGGAGCCGGCCCGGGCGGTCGGATTCGTACGCTTCGTCGGGCGTGTTCGCGTCGTCGTACGTCATGGCGGCCAGCCAAGCGGGCGTTGCCCCGAAAGGCAACGTCCAGCCCCGTTTTCCCCCACCCCACGTCCGGCCCGCGTGGGCCCGCCCCCCGATCGCGCTGCGCGCTCGTCCTCAAACGCCGGACGGGCTCTCTCCCACCCACCCGCCCGAACCTGCACCGGGCCGAGCAACAGCCCGGCACCCTCAGCCCCGCAAGGCTCACCCCGAATCGGCGCTCCGCGCCTCGTCCTCAAAAACCCGACCGGCTCTCTCCCACCCCCCCACCCCCCCTCCTTCCCCAACCCCGGGCCTCTGCCCCTGGACCCCGGGGGTGGGTGTCCCGTGGCGGGTGGGACAGTCCTCCCCCGATC
>NZ_JNXT01000111.1 GCF_000716675.1 Streptomyces alboflavus | reverse complement strand
CCGCTCCGCGGACACGACGCGCCGCCGCTACGCGGCGGAACCGAGCGCCGCTCCGCGCGCTCGGTCGGCCCCTCCGGGGCCGACGCCGGTCAACTCCGTTGCCCGGCAACCGAATCGCTCCGCGATTCGGTCCAGGAATTCGCTCCGCGAATTCCTGCGGCTGGCTACAGGATCGGGCCTCTTCGGTATTCGGCTTTTCCCAGTGAATCTGACATGTAGTCAGATTCGCCTTTCTCTGGGTTCTCCGTGGAACTGAAAGACCGTCAGATTCTTTTCGATTCCCCATTTCTGATATCTCGTCAATTCCTCGCGCAAGGACCCTCTAACCCCATTGGGAAACCGCTTTTCTGTGTCGAAAATCGATACCAGAAACGAGTCAGGATTCTTTGGCATGCGGCCAGTTGGCTCCCTTTCTCATACCGCTCATGCAAGGTGACATCCGCTGAGTGGGTGTCACCAGGGCTCAGTCTTCTGGCACGGCTCCTCCGGTTTCGCGTCCAGTCGCCCGAGCAGCCACTGCCCGCGCCGGTTCGGTCTCGCTTCTGAACGGCCGTCGTGCTGGGCTCCGGAACCTGCTCCGCCCCGCACCACGGCCTCGTACGGCCCGTTTCGCAGTGTTCGGGTGTGTGGCCCGCGCACACGGCTCGTTGGCCTCGCCGCGCCGCCGAACCCTCACTGGTCAGGCCCGCTGCCTCGCTGATGCCGGCAGAGCCCGGTTGCCACCCTCGCGCAATGTCCATTTACGCATGAAAAGATACCTCTTTAGTCATTCGTCGCGTACATGAACCACTGCCTGTATTGCGGAATACAGGCACGAAAAAGCATGCTCTGATATCCCCCGACCTTCATTCCAGCTCGTACCCCATTCGGTGAAATGAGTCACACAGAGGGGCACGGCTCCGGGAGTCGGCGAGCACACTTTCGTTCTGCGTAAAGAAAGTTGGGCTTTTCGATCAAAGGAGGTGAGGGGACGCGGCGCTCAGGGATGAGCCTCGATCATTCACTATTTGATTTCTGGCCTTGTTCCGTCCGGGCTTTCTCGCCTAACGTCACCGTCAATCCGGATGGAACGCCGAATCCTGCCGCTGTCCGGAATCCTTCATCCACTCACTCACCCACGGCAGGAGCGGGGGACCCAGGTAAGACGCCGGCCCGGATTTCGGATCGGCTCGGGGTGAAGTCGCACGCGCACTGCGACCGGACATCTCCCGTCCGAACCCGACAGCTCACCTCGTAGGCGACGGAGAGGAATTCGTCATGCCCGCAAAGGGAAAGCACCGTCGCCCCAAGTCCAGCCCGCTCGCCCGGGGTATCGCCGTCGCAGGCACCGGCGGCGCCGTGCTCGCGCTCCCGGTGCTCGGTGCGGCCGACGCCGCCGCGGCGCAGTCCGGCACGGTCGCTCAGCCCGCTGCGGCGCCCAAGACCTACGTGGTCGTCGCGGGTGACTCTCTCTCCAAGATCGCCCGGGAGCACTCCCTGAGTGGTGGCTGGAAGAAGCTCTACGAGGACAACCGCGGCACTCTGGGTGATGACCCGGGGATGATCCGTCCGGGTCTCAAGCTCACCCTCGGCGAGAAGGGGCCGGCCGCCTCCAGTGGGCGGGCGGACCGCTCCGAGCGTGACGGTGCGCTCGCCGCCGAGCCCGCCGCTGCCCCGGCGAAGAAGGCCTACACCAACGACCTGGACGGCTGGATCAAGGAGTCACTCGACATCCTGGCGCAGCATGGCATCCCCGGTTCCTATGAGGGTATTCACCGCAACATCATGCGTGAGTCTTCCGGGAACCCGCTGGCCACCAATAACTGGGACTCGAACGCTGCTGCGGGGACGCCGTCCAAGGGGCTCTTGCAGGTCATTGACCCGACTTTTGCTGCTTACCGTCTGCCGGGGACGTCGGCGGACAGTTTCGACCCGGTCGCGAACATCACCGCGGCTTGTAATTATGCGGCTGCTCGTTACGGTTCGATCGACAACGTCAACGGCCCGTACTGAGGGTTGTGCCTCAACGTGTGTGGGGCAGCAGGGTAGTTGGCCTTCTCTTCTGTTCGCGGGTGGGTGGGGTGGCGGGGTTATCTGTGGGTTGTGGTGTCGGAGGGGAGTTCGGCGAAGCGGTCGCGGTACTGGGCGGCGAAGCGGCCCAGGTGGGTGATGCCCCATCGGTAGGCGATCGTGCCGACGGGGTCGGTGGAGGTGAGGATGTCCTCGCGGATTCGGTCGAGGCGGCGGTTGCGGACGTAGGACATGGGTGAGAGGCCGAGCTGGTTGCGGAATGCGGAGTTCAGGGTCCGGGGGCTGCAGTGCGCGGCGGTGGCGATGGTGTCGAGGCTGATGTGGTCGGTGAGGTTTGCTTCGATGAATGCCAGGGCTTTTCGTAGGGGGTGTGGGTGGGTGGGTTGTCGGTTGTTGTGGAGTTGGTCGGTGTGGGTGTGTGGCTGGGCCAGGAGCAGGGCGGTGACGAGGCAGCGGAGTTGGCTGCGTTGTAGTTCTGCGCGTTGGAAGAGGGGGTCTTGTGAGTCCAGTTGTTCGAGGAGGGAGTGGACGAGGAGTCGCAGGGTCCTGCCTTTGGGGCTGGTCAGGTCGAGGGGGAAGTCGAAGCGCACGGTGGAGGCCGGGGGGTGGCCGGTCAGTGTGGTGAGTTCCTGGTTGATCAGGGTGGCGTCGATGCGCAGGCCCAGGAAGTGTGTCTGCTGGTTGTGCAGGGGGCGTAGTTCTTGGGTGTCTGTGGGGTTGATGATCCCGGCGGTGGTTTCGTCGAGGGTCGTTCTGCGGTTGTTGCGTGATGCGGTGAGGGTGCCGTGGATGCCGATGTTGAGGAAGTAGGAGCCGGGGCTGCGGGTTTGGGTGGAGGTGACGCGTACTGCGAGGGGGGAGGCGAAGTAGCCGACCGCGAAGTCGTGTGCGGTGATGCCGCGTAGTTCGTGTGGGCCGTTGCTCGGGGTGTCCAGGGGTGAGGTGGTGACCGCGCCGTCGAACAGGCGGGCGGTGGCGTTGAGGAGGTCGGCGGGGGTTTCGGATCTGGTGATGAGGTGTTCGCGTAGCAGTGGCGACACGGTGGCGGAGGCGCCTTTCTGATGGGTCATTGTCTGCGGTGCTGCACTTGCCTCGCGGCTCGCCTTCGCATGGTGGCATTGACGCGTTGGTGTTGGGTGCGGGGCGGCCCGGCGCGGGGTAGCGGTCGTGGTGGTCGGGGGGTGCGCGGGGCTGTTCCGCAGAGGTGCTTGTGGTCCGTGGTGAGGTCGGCGAGGTGGGCAGCGGGTAGCGTGCTGGTATGAGGTCAGCGACGCTGCGGTTTCCGCCGTACCCGATCCGCGGTGTGCGTGTGCTGCATCAGAAGCAGAGCTGTGCGCCGCATTTCGCGGAGATCGAGGTGGATTTCGAGCCTGCGGCTGACGGTTTCGTTTTCGTGGCAGCGGACGGGCTGGCTGTGGGTTATGAACCCGCTGAGGATCTTCCTCGTTTCTTCGCTGCTGCCGCTGCGGGGATTGAGGAGTACTTGGGTCTGGCTGAGCACGGAATCGTCATCGCGGCCCGGGTCGTGCTGCGGTATGCCCGCGCTGACACTTTCGGCTCCCACGAGCTCGCTTTCAAGGTCGCTGGCTACCTTGCCGCCGGCAAGGCTCTGGAGCGTGTGAGGGTGCCGCGGCGCTGAGTGGCTGCCTGCTAGCGGCACGGGCGCCTGAGGTTGCTTGTGGCTGTGGGCTGGAGTGTGTCTGGCTCACTCACGTGCATGATCGTCTGTGGTGCTCCGGCTGTGGGTCGTGCTTGTGGAGGCAGAGGTCGGCGGTCGGTAGTCTGCCGGCGTGTCTCGGCCCTGGAGCGAGCAGCAGCTCATCGCGGATGGTTTCGAGCGGGCGTTCGCCGTCCTGGAGTGGTACGACGGGCCCCGGAAAGGACTCGCGGTCATCGGTGGCGTCCCGCACTACTTCGAAGGCTGGGACTACGAGCCGGGCAATGTGGCCGACGCGTATGACGTGTGGCCCGCGGGTGAGGCGGCAGTGGCGATGGAGCGTGAGCAGTGGGCGATCTACGTCCGGTATGAGGTTTCCGATGCCGGGAGGGATGAGGATCCGGCGATCGGCGGGGGCGATGCCCGCTATGACGAACTGACGCTGCTTCTCGCGCCGCACCGTCAGGCGCCCGAGGGTGTTCGGCGGCTGTTGGGCGAGGTGCGGTTGGACGACGGGGACCGCTATCGGCTCGACGGGGGTGACCTCTGGATGCGGTGGCGCCCGAGCGGTAGGGCCTTCGTCGGTCGGTAGGCGGATACCGGTGAGGTCAGCGGAGGTCCTGCGCGGGTCGAGGCCGGACGGGCCGGTGACGAAACGACCGGGCCCAGTCCGGATCGGCGCGACCCGGAGCCGGGTCGGCTGGCGACGAAACGACCGGGCCCAGCCCACGGCCCGGTTGGCCGCGTCCGGTGGGGTGGACGAACCCGGTGCGGTGAGCAGGCCCAGTGGGGTGGGCGGGCCCGGTGTGTAGGCCCCTGGTCCCGTTCGTGTAGTACCACGGTCCCCGTCTCTCCCTCGGCGGACAACCCGACAGCCCCAGGCCGACGTCCCATCGACCACAAGGGCACACGCGCCCCCGCTGGAGACGATCACTTGGAGACAGCACCCATGAAGCAGCCGGCTCCACGTACCACCACGCTCACGGTCGCCGCGGTCGTACTGCTCGGAGCGGCCGCGCTCGCGCCCTCAGCGCACGCTACGCAGCCCGCAGATCACGGGCACGCAGATCACGGGCACCGGGCCACCCGGGTCGCGTTGCGCGCGCTGGTCGAGCAGGGGAAGCTGCCCGGCGTCGTCGCCAAGGTCCAGGACAGCAGGGGGAATTGGTCCGCCACGGCCGGATTCGCTGACATCGCCACGCACCGCGAACGGTCCACCGCCGAGCACTTCCGCGGGGCCAGCATCACCAAGACCTTCATCGCGACCGTCCTGCTCCAGCTCGAAGCAGAAGGGAAGCTGAGTCTGGAGGACACCGTCGAGAGATGGCTGCCGGGTCTGGTCCAGGGCAACGGGTACGACGGCAGCACGATCACACTGCGCAGCCTGCTCAACCACACGAGCGGCATCGCCAACTACACCGACGACCCCGTCATCGCCCATGCTTCCTCCGGCCTCGGCTTCCCGACGCACCGCTATGACACCTACACGCCCGAAGAGCTCGTGGCGGCCGCGCTCAAACAGCCGCCGCACTCCCGCCCGGAGAACTCGCCGGCGTACTCCAACACCGGCTACGTGATCGCCGGCATGGTCATCGAGAAGGCGACCGGTCACAGCTACGCCCAGGAGGTCACCCGGCGGATCATCAATCCGCTCGGCCTGCGCGGGACGTCGTTTCCCGGCTCCACACCGCAGCTGCCCACGCCTCACCCCGTCGGGTACTCCCGTCTCCACCAGGACTCCCCCGACGCCGAAGTGATCGACGCCACCGAGCAGAACATGACCTGGCTCGGCGCAGCGGGAGACATCATCTCCACCGCCGGCGACCTCAATCGCTTTCAACACGCTCTGCTGCGCGGTGCGTTGCTGCCGCGGGCCCAGATGAAGGAAATGCTGCGGGAGGTACCGGACGGAGAAGCCACCGGGTACGGGCTTGGCCTTGAGTTCGCGGAGCTCTCCTGCGGCGTCCGGGTGGTCGGTAAGACCGGCCGTACCAACGGCTCGCTTTCCGCCATGGCCAGCACCACGGACGGCACGCACCGGCTGACCTTCAACATCAACGGCGACTGGCTGCCCGACAGCACGCTGTATACCAACGTCATCGAGGCCGAATTCTGTGGCACCACCCCCGCGCGGAGCGGGCGGCAGTGACACCGAGGGCTGTGAGTGCCCGCTATCCAGAAAGGGGGGTCTGGATGGCGGCACTCACCAAGCCCGGCCGCGTACCACCACACCCTGCCTACGCACCACACCTGGGCCGCACACCACTGCGCCGGGCCACGACGGCCGCGCCCAGAGCACACAACAGGCCGGAGGCCGCAGGCCGTCAGCTGTGCAAGGCCCGCAGCGGCTGTTCCCCGCCTGGTGACGGCTCTCCAGGCGGTATGACCGGACGTTTGCGGTCATCCCGGCTCGCCGCCCGCCGTGACGAGGGCTTCGGCCAGTTCAACGGTCTCCCGCGGCGCCTGGTCCGGGAGGTCGAAAGGCCGCAACGTCGAACCGAGTGCCCTCCGGGAGACCGAAGGCCGCAAGCCGTACCGAGCGTCTGCGTCCTGGACGCCCAGTGCGTCAAGGCCTCCTTCAACGTTCCGGGCACCGGCCGGCGCACCGGCACGGGCGCGTTGCGGGAGGCTCTGCCCTCTGCGGGAGCTGCGGCCTGTCACTTTTTGTCAGTCTGTTCCGTCAAGAGGGGAAGGGCGGGGGCAGGTGCGGTCGGTGGATCGCGGTGCCCGCCAACGCTGGGTCATCGACTGGGAAGGGCAGGAGATTGATGCGTATCAAGGGCGTGCTCAGGGCCGCTGGTGTCATGGCGGCGGCGGTCGTCGTTGCCGTGGTGACAGCCACGGGGGCTCATGCCGACGGCGGCGACTTGTGGACCGATGACGGTGACCCGGGCGGGAAGCTGTCCTTCAACAGCGACGGTGACAAGACGAAGGTCTGTGACGAGCAAGCCGACGGCTGGAGCGCGATCGGCTACGTCATCAACCCCAATGGCAGCATCCGTTACAAGATCAGGGCTCGTGGGGACGGTAACTGCAACGAGCGCAGTGCCGACGACGGCGGGCGGTACAACCTCGCCGACGGCACCAAGTACACCTTCCGTATCTGTCTCGATCATGACGGTTCAGGCTCCGGTGACGACCGCTTCTGTGACCGCCACAAGTGGCGCGCGTAAGGGTCTGGCCGGAATGCTCCGGCTTCCGTGGGCGACGGTGGCGGTCGGCCTTGCGAGCTGACGGCTCTCCCGCGACGCGGCACCGGACAGGTGTGGCGCAGGGCCGCCTCGCACGGCGGCTTCACGTGTGTGCCGGGCCCTGCCGCAGCACGCTGAATCGCTGATCCACTACATCGACACACTCATGCAGACTCGGTCTCGGCAGACCGGCACACTCGCGTATCACAGCAATGGCCTGTACGTTCCGTCCGGCCACAACGAGGCTGTCCACCTCCGACTGCGCCTCGGCCGGGAGCCGGTCCCACAGAGCGTTTGCCATACCCGCATTCAACCCCACGGGCCGCACGCGTCCTTGGACGCCGACACGCCGGCGAACGCGTGCGGCCCGAGCGCCCTGTGAGGAGGGTCGTCAGGTGGCTGTGGAGATCATGAGCATCTTCGTCACCGATCCGTCGTCGCCGATCACGTCCCGTACGTGGTGGAAGCCCAGGCGTTCGGCCATCGTCAGGCTGGCGGTGTTCTCGGCGCCCACCATGCCGTAGACCTCTTTGAGGCCGAGGTGGTCGCGGGCGTGCCGCAGCAGGGCGCGGATGACCTCGCTGCCCAGGCCTTTGCCCCAGTAGGCGGGGGCCAGGGCGGTGATGAGTTCGTGGCCGTCGACGTTGCCGGTCTTCTTGGCCTCCGCGTGCCCGATGTACCTCTCCTCGTGCCACAGGCCCCATACGTCGAAGAGGCCTTTGGGGTAGATGTCGGTGAGGATCATGCGGAACGCCTTGCGCAGGTCGTCCTCGGGCACCTCGTCCTGGCCCATCCAGCGGCGTACCTCCTGGTCGCGCAGGAGGGTGACGAAGGCTTCCTCGTCCTGTGACCGGTAGGGCCTGAACTCCAGCCGTTCGCTGTGCAGTGTCGGCGTCATCGGCGAACTCCTCGTACAGAGCGTGGGAACAGGGTGACGGCGTCAGGAGCCTGTGTTCTCCATCCGTTCGCGCAGGCTGCGCGGGCGCATGTCGGTCCAGACCTCGTCCACGTAGGCGGAGCACTCGGCCTCCGAGCCTTCCTTTCCTGCGGGTTGCCAGCCGGCGGGTACGTCGACGTCGACCGGCCAGAGTGAGTACTGGTCCTCGTCGTTGCGCAGTACCTGGTAGCGGGTGTTCTCGTCCATGTCAGGGTCTCCGTGGTCGGTGGGGTGGTCGCGGTCCTACGGTCGGTGGGGGCGCGGCGGTCGCGGTCCTGCGGTGGGGGCGCGGCGTGCGTGGTGGGGGCCGCGGAACGGGTTCAGGGGGTGGGGGCTGCGGGCCGGTGGTCCGCGGGTGCCGGGGCGGCGCGGGCTCATCGGCGCTCCCGTGCGGGGGAGGCTGCGCTGCCCCGGGCGTGCGCGGCGATGTGCCGCAGGGCGGTGGCGAAGTCGTCGGCCACGCGGCGTACGGTCTCGGTGTCGTGCAGGGCGGGGCGGTGGTGCCAGGTGAAGGCGAGGCGGCCGTTCTGTACCGCGCCCACCACTTCCAGGGGGTGTGATCCGCTGTCTTGGGGGTCGTGGTCCTGGCCGAACGAGCCGTGCTCGGTGCGCACGAGCCCTGCCTGGGACGTGGTCGGGCGGGCGTCCCACTGGCCGAGGTAGTTGAACACCACCTGTCCGTGCGCCGCCGAGCCCAGGCGTTGACGGACCTCGGGCGGGCCGAACGTGCGCAGTGCGCCGAAGCCGAGTCCGTTGCCGGGGACGGCGCGCAGTTGGCGGCGTACGGACTTCACCAGGCCGCGCCAGTCGCGGGCCGGGCCGAGGTCGTCCGGTTCGGGCACGGTCAGGGCGACGGGGTGGACGGTGGTGAACCAGCCGACTGTGCGGGACAGGTCGATGTCGTCGAACAGGTCCTCGCGGCCGTGTCCTTCCAGGTCGAGGCGGACCCGGTCGCCGCCGGTCCAGCGGGTGAGGGCCAGGGCGAGTGCGGCCAGCAGGACGTCGTTGACGCGGGTGCGGTACGCGGTGGGCGCGGAGCGCAGCAGGGCCGTGGTGTCGTCCTCGCCGAGCTCGACGGAGAGGGTGCGGGTCTGGCCTGTGTCGGGTTGCGGCCGGTCGGCGGGGGGTGGCGGCTGGGCTGTCACTGCTTCCTGCCAGTAGGGCAGTTCGTGGTCGAGGCCGCCCTCGGCGACGTGGGCGGCGAGGCGCCTGGACCAGTCCCTGAAGGAGGTGGTGCGCTCTCCCAGCGTGATCGGCTGTCCTTGGACGGCCTGGTGGTAGGCGGCTTCCAGGTCGTCGGAGAGGATCCGCCAGGACACGGCGTCGACGACCAGGTGGTGGGCGACCAGGAGGAGGTGGGCGGGGCGGTCGGCGTCGCCGGTGAACAGGGCCGCTCGCAGCAGTGGTCCGTGGCCGAGGTCGAAGCCGGTGTGCAGGTCGTCGGCGGCCTTCTCCATGGCCGCGTCGGCCTCTTTTGCCGGCAGGCCCGTGAGGTCGTGCCGGTCCAGGAGGCGCTCGGCGTCGTCGGCGTCGGGCGGGGGTTGGTTGAACTGGTGCCATCCGTCGGCGTCTCGGGTGAAGCGCATGCGCAGGGCGTCGTGGTGTTCGAGCAGGGCGGCCAGGGCCGCGCACAGCGCTGTCGGGTCGGGTGCCGCGTGCAGTTCCAGGAGCGCCGACTGGTTGAAGTGGTGGTGGTCGGCGCGCGGGGTGGTCAGGAACCACTCCTGGATGGGGGTGAGGGGCACGTCGCCGGTGACGGGGCCGTTCCCGGTGTGCTGGGGTGCGGTGGTGACGACGGTGGCGAGCTCGGCGACGGTCTGGTGGGTGAACAGGTCGCGGGTGGCCAGGTGCAGGCCCTCGCGGCGCAGCCGCGACACCACCTGCATGCTCAGGATCGAGTCGCCGCCGAGGTGGAAGAAGTTGTCGTGTGCGCCGATGCCGTCGACGCCCAGGACGTCGCCCCAGATCCGCGCGACGTGGCGTTCGGTGTCGGTGCGTGGCGGGGTGTGCGGGGCGGTGCCGGTGTGGGCGGGTGCGGGTTCGGGCAGGGCGCGGCGGTCGGTCTTGCCGTTCGGGGTGAGCGGCAGGCGTTCCAGGGGCATGAACACGGACGGGATCATGTGTGGTGGGAGCAGTCCGGCGAGGTGGTCGCGCAGTTCACCGATCGGCAGGTTTTCGGGGTCTGGGGTGGTGGGGACGACGTAGGCGATGAGGCGGTCGTGTCCGGCGGTGCCTTCCGGGGGGGCGGAGGCGTCCTGGTCCGCCTGGTCTGCGGGGTCGTGGCGGTGGGGTGGTGTGCGGATGACGACTGCTGCGTCGCGTACCTGTGGGGCAGCGCGCAGTGCGCTTTCGATCTCGCCGGGCTCGATGCGGAAGCCGCGCAGTTTGACCTGGTCGTCGGCGCGTCCTGCGAATCGCAGTTGGCCGTCGGCGGCCCACACGGCCAGGTCGCCGGTGCGGTACATCCGCTCGCCCGGCGTGCCGTAGGGGTCGGCGAGGAACCGCTGGGCGGTCAGGGCCGGCTGGTTCAGGTAGCCGCGGGCGAGGCCGGGGCCTGCCACGTACAGTTCTCCGGTCGCTCCGGGCGGGACGGGGCGCAGGGCCTGGTCCAGGACGTAGAGGCGGGTGGCGCCGGCCGGGCCGCCGATGGGCGGGGCGGCGGCTTGGGGGGTCAGCGGGCCTGTCCAGGTGGCGACGACGGTGGCTTCGGTCGGCCCGTAGGAGTTGATCATCCGGCGTCCGGGGGCCCATTGGGCGACGAGGTCGGGTGGGCAGGCCTCGGCTCCGACGATCAGGGTGCGCAGGTGCGGCAGGGAGCTGGCGGTGTGGGGCGGGACGGTGGCCAGGGCCGCGGGCGGGATGAGGGTGTGGCTGATGCGCTGCGCGGTGAGGGCGTCTGCGAGGCGGTCGCCGACGAGTGGGCCTTCCTCGCCGGTCACCAGCGTGGCTCCGCTGAGGAGGGAGGAGCACAGTTCGAGGACGGAGGCGTCGAAGCTGGGTGAGGCGAACTGCAGGACGCGGTCGCCGGGGCCGACGGCGTACTGCGCGGCGGCGGCTGCGGCGAAGCCTGCGAGGCCGTGGTGCGGGACGATGACGCCCTTGGGTGTGCCGGTGGAGCCGGAGGTGTAGATGACGTAGGCCGGGTGGGCGGGTGTCAGGGCGGCGGTGCGGTCGGCGTCGGTGGGCGCGGTGTCGGGGCCTTCCTGGATCCACACGTCGGCGGGGTCGTCCAGGACGAGGGTCGCGCCCGCGTCGCGGATCATGAACTCACGCCGATTTTCCGGGTAGTTGGGGTCGACGGGCAGGAAGGCGGCGCCTGCCTTGGTGACGGCGAGCTGAGCGATCACGCTCTCGGCGGCGCGCGGCAGGGCGAGGGCGACGATCTGCTCGGGTCCCACGCCCTGGCCGATGAGGCGGTGGGCGAGGCGGTTGGCGGCGCGGTCCACCTCCGTGTAGGTCCACTGCCGGCCGCCCTCGTCGAGGGCGACCGCGTCGGGTGTGCGGGCCGCCTGCCGCTCGAACAGCTCCGGCAGGGTCGCCGCCGGGACGGCTTGGGTGGTGCCCCGGCCCTGGTCGAGCAGGGACTTCAGTTCCGCCTCCGTGGCCAGCGGCAGGGCGCCGAGCGGGCGGTGCGGGTCATCGGCGACGGCTGTCAGGAGGGTGGCGAGCTGGCCGGCCATCCGCTGGGCGGTTTCGGTGTCGAACAGGTCGGTGTTGTAGGTGAGGACGCCGTGCAGGGCTGCGGAGTCCGTCTCGGCGAACTCCAGGGTGAGGTCGAACGCCGCGTGCCGGAGCTCCGACTCGACGTCCTCGACCCGCAGTCCCGGCAGGTCCAGGCCGGCGGCCGGGGTGTTCTGGAGGACGACCATGACCTGGAACAGCGGGGTGCGGCTGGTGTCACGGGGCGGCCGCACCTCGTCGACGACCTGCTCGAAGGGCACGTCCTGGTGGGCGAAGGCGTCCAGGACCGTCTGGCGGACACCCTCGAGGAAGGCCGGGAAGGCCTGGCCGGGGTCGACGCGGGAACGCAGAATGAGGGTGTTGACGAAGAACCCGATGAGGTTGTGGATCTCGGCGCGGTCGCGGCCCGACGTGACGGTGCCGACGGCGATGTCACGGCCGCCCGAAAGCTTGGCGAGGAACGCCTGCACGGCGGCGACGAGCGTCGTGAACAACGTGGCGCCCCGCTCTCTGCCGACCTGGGCGAGGCGCCGGGCCGTGCCGGACGCCACGACCAGGCGGACACTCGCGCCGTTGCGGGTGCGTACGGCCGGGCGTGGCCGGTCCGTGGGCAGGTCCAGGGGTTCGGTGCCGGCCAGGTGCTCCTTCCAGTACGCCAGCTGTGCTTCGGTGCCGGGCGCGGTGCGCTGCCAGTGGGTGTAGTCGGCGTACTGCACCGGCAGCGGCGGCAGCTCCCCCGTGCCCCCGTCGCCCCCGTCGCCCTCGTCGCCCTCGTCCAGTTCGGCCCGGTAGAGGTGGGCGAGGTCGCCGGTGAGGACGGCCGTGGACCAGCCGTCGGTGACGATGTGGTGCAGGGTCAGGGTCAGGACGTGCTCGTCGTCCGCGAGCCGCACGAGACCGGCGCGCAGCAGCGGGCCGCGCCGCAGGTCGAACGGGCGGGCCCGCTCGGCCGCCAGCAGGTCCTCCAGACGGGCGGCGCGCTCCCGCCCGGGCAGCCCCGCCAGGTCCTCAAGCGGCAGCGCCACCCCGCCCGGCGGGTGCACGACCTGCACGCCGTGGCCGTCCACCGCATCGAAGGTGGTGCGCAGCGACTCGTGCCGGGCCACCAGGGCGCGCAGGGCCGCGCCAAGGGCGCGGACGTCGAGGTGTCCGTGCAGGCGCAGCGCCAGGGCGGTGACGTACTCGGCGCCGCCGGGCGCGAACTCCTCCAGGAACCACATGCGCTGCTGCGCGTACGACATCGGCGCCGTCGCGCCGCGCGGCACCGGGACAACGCCCGGGCGCGCCCCGCCGAGTGCCCGGTGGCCGCCGAGGAGCGCGGCGAGCGCGGCCGGGGTCGGGTGGGCGAACACCTCGCGCGGCGACACGTCGGTCCCGAACTCCTCGGCGAGACGGGAAGCCAGGCGGATACTGAGGATCGAGTCGCCGCCGAGGCGGAAGAAGTCGTCCTCCATGCCGGGCAGATCGATACCCAGAACGTCCGCGAAGACCTCCACGACGCGGCGTTCGGCCTCCGTACGGGGCCCGGCCGGGAGCCCGGTCCGGGGGCCGGGCTCCGCCTGGGTGTCCGGGGCCGGGAGCGCCGCCCGGTCCACCTTGCCGTTGGCGCTGAGCGGGAGCGCCGCCACGGGCACGAACACGGACGGGACGAGGTAGTCCGGCAGCGCCCGGACGGCGTACTCCCGCACGCCGGACAGATCCTGGCAGGCGGGGCCGACGAGGTAGGCGACCAGGCGCCGGGCACCCGGCCGGTCCTCACGGGCCACCACCGCCACGTCCCCCACCCCCGGACGGCCGG
>NZ_JNXT01000110.1 GCF_000716675.1 Streptomyces alboflavus | reverse complement strand
GGTTACATTCCGAACCCGGAAGCTAAGCCTTACAGCGCCGATGGTACTGCAGGGGGGACCCTGTGGGAGAGTAGGACGCCGCCGAACTAAATTTAAGGGAAACCCCCGTGCCATTCGGCACGGGGGTTTTCTGCGTTTCAGGACGGCCGCACCAGCTTCGTGTCGTACGCCAGAATCACCGCCTGCACCCGGTCCCGCGAGCCCGTCTTCGCGAGGATGCGGCCCACATGCGTCTTCACCGTCGACTCCGCGAGGTGCAGCCGGGCGGCGATCTCCGAATTCGTCCAGCCCTGGCCGATCACCGTGAGGATGTGCAGCTCGCGTTCCGTCAACGACGACAGAAGCGGATGATTCGAGGGATCGGCGGAGCCGGCCCCGGCGTCCGAACCCGACGGCAGCTGGTGCGCGAACGTGTCCAGGAGGCGCCGCGTCAGCCGAGGCGCCACCACCGCGTCCCCCGTCGCCACCGCGCGGACCCCCGAAAGCAGCTCCTCCGGCAGCGCGTCCTTGATGAGGAACCCCGACGCCCCCGCCCGCAGCCCCGCGTACGCGTACTCGTCGAGGTCGAACGTCGTCAGGATGAGGACCCGAGAGCTCGACCCGGACGCGACGATGCGGCGCGTCGCCTCGATGCCGTCCATGTCCGGCATCCGCACATCCATCAGGACCACGTCCGGACGCAGGCCGGACGTCATGCGGACCGCGTCCGAGCCATGGCCGCCCTCCCCGACCACCGTCATGTCGTCCTGGCTCTCCAGGAGCATGCGGAAGCCGAAACGCTGCAAGGGCTGGTCGTCGACTATGAGGACAGTCGTCACTGAGCGGATTCCTTCGAGGTCGGGAGAGCGGTGGAAGGAGCGGAAGCGCGCGGGAGATGGAGCCGGACCTGCCAGCCCGGCTCCGGGTGCGGGCGCGGACCGGCCTCAAGCGTGCCCGCGTACAAGGCGGTTCGTTCCCGCATGCCGGTCAGGCCGCGGCCGCCGTCCGACGGCGCACCGCCCTGGCCGTTGTCCGTGACCGACACCGACACACCGTCCGCCGCGTACGAGACGTCGACCGCCGCCGTCGCCCCCGCACCCGCGTGCTTCATGGTGTTCGTCAGGGCCTCCTGCACCACGCGGTACACGGTGAGTTGCTGGCCCTGCGGAAGGGAGTCGGCGCGGCCGTGGAACGTGCTGCGGACCGGCAGGCCCGCCGAGCGGACGCCGTCGATGAGACGGTCCAGGTCCGTGAGGGCGGGCTGCGGGGCCAACTCGGCGGTCTCCGGGGCCTCGTCGCGCAGGACGTCCAGGAGGCGGCGCAGCTCCGCGAGGGCCTGGCGGCTCGTGGAGCCGATGGCGTCGAGGGCCTGCGCGGCGCGCTCGGGGGACTTGGAGGCCGCGTACTTGCCGCCGTCGGCGAGACCGGTGATGACGGACAGGTTGTGGCCGATGATGTCGTGCATCTCGCGGGCGATGCGGGTGCGTTCGGCGGCCGCGGCGAGCCGCGCCTGCTGGTCGCGCTCCACCTCCAGCTGGCGGGCGCGCTCGACCAGGGCGCGGGTGTAGTCCTGCCGGGAGCGCACCGCGATGCCGAGGAGCGCGACCAGGGTGTACGCCCATACCTGCGGGACGATCTGCTGGTCCCAACTGCCCCTCGGATAGCGGACCGTGCCCACCACCAGGGGCGCCATCATCAGCACCCCCGCCCACCCCAGCGTCTTCAGGGGCAGCCGCAGCGCGATGCTGAACAGGACGATGAGCTGGACCAGGGCGATCTGGAGCATCGCGCCGGACGCGCTGTTGACCACGCCGAAGCCCACCATGAAGGCGAGGACCGGCATCGGCCGGGTGCGGCGCCACAGCAGCGGCAGCGACATGCCGAGGGTGAGGACGGCGATGAGCCAGCCGGGCAGGTCCGTGTTGGGCGCGATGTTGCGCCAGCCGCCCCCCACGTAGTCGATGCCCGCCGCCACGACGAAGAACCCCGTCACGAGCAGGTCCCAGACCAGCGGGCGGCGCCCGTCGAAGGCGCGCGCCCGCTGCGTAAGCCGCTGCACGTGCCGGGTGAGCGGGTGCTGGTCCACGTCTTGGGTCACCGGCCCATCCTCGTACACGTACTGGATCTCGTACATGCGCTCGGGACTCACACGTCCCGGCGCTTGAGCAGGGCCGATGCGGCGATCAGGAGTGCCGCCGCCCACAGGATGAGGGTCAGCAGGCCCGTGCCCGCGGACACCGTGTCGTCGACGGGGGTGATCGAGCCGAGGGACGAGGAGGCCTGGGCCGGGAAGTACTTGACGACGGTGTCGACCGCGTCGAGGGGCAGCGTCCCGATGACCTCCGGCAGGACGAGGACGGCGCCGACGAACGCGCCGATGCCGCCGGGCACCGAGCGCAGGAGCGCGCCCAAGGCGAGGGCGATCAGGCTGAGCAGCGTGATGGCGGCGGCGCTGCCCGCGAGGGCGCCGAGGACACCGGAGTCGGTGAGGGACAGCTCCTTGTCGGTGCCGGCGAGCCACAGCTGGGCGACGAGGAACGTGACGACGTTCGTGACGAGGGACAGCGTGAAGGCGACCGTCGTGAAGACCGCGGCCTTGGACCACAGGACGGGCCCGCGGCGCGGGACGGCGGTGAGGGAGGCGCGGATCATTCCGTTCGCGTACTCGCCCGCGGTGACGAGGATGCCGAGGACGGCGAGGCAGATCTGGGAGAGCTGGGTGCCGAAGAGGACGAAGACGACCGTGTCGATCTCGGAGTCGTCGCCGTCGTACGTGGAGCCCATGGTGATGCCGACGGCGAGGACCAGGGCGGCCGCGGTGATCAGCGTGATCCAGGTGGAGCGCAGCGTCCACAGCTTGTGCCACTCCGAGCGCAGGACACGGGAGGTGGTGACGCGGTAAGGGCTCCTGGTGGGCGCGGGGGTGGGCCGGGTGAGGGTGTCCGTGGTCATGCCGCGGCTCCTTCCAGGGGCGTGCCGTACTCGACGGAGTCGTGGGTGAGGTCCATGAAGGCCTGCTCCAGGGACACGCTCTGCGGGGTGAGTTCGAACAGGGGGATGGAGTGGGCGGCGGCGGTGGTGCCGATGTGCTCGGCGTCCGTGCCGCGGATGTCGAGGGTGCCGGGGGCATCGCTGGTGATGGTCACGGCGGGGCCCGCGAGGAGCTCGGTGAGGCGGGCGGCGGCGGGCGAGACGACCTTCACGGAGCCGGAGCCGGAGTCCCGTACGAAGCGTTCGACCGTGGTGTCGGCGAGCAGCCTGCCCCGGCCGATGATGATGAGGTGGTCGGCGGTCACGGCCATCTCGCTCATCAGGTGCGAGGAGACGAGGACGGTGCGGCCCTCGGCCGCCTGGGCCTTGAGGAGGTTGCGGATCCACAGCACGCCCTCCGGGTCGAGGCCGTTGACCGGCTCGTCCAGGATGAGGGTCGAGGGTTCGCCGAGCAGGGCGGCCGCGATGCCGAGGCGTTGGCCCATGCCGAGGGAGAAGCCCTTCACGCGGCGGCCCGCGACATCGCTGAGGCCGGTCGTGGCGAGGACGTCCTCGACGCGGGAGCGCGGGAAGCCGTGGGTGTGCGCGAGCGCCATGAGGTGGTGGTACGCGGAGCGGCCCGGGTGGATCGAACGGGCCTCCAGGAGCGCGCCGACCTCCGTCAGGGGCGCGGTGTGCGCGGCGTACGCGCGGCCGCCGATCGTGCAGCGTCCGGCCGTCGGCGCGTCCAGGCCGAGGAGCATGCGCATGGTCGTGGACTTGCCGGCGCCGTTGGGGCCGAGGAAGCCGGTGACGGTGCCGGGGCGGACCTCGAAGGAGAGGTCGTCGACGGCGGTCTTGGGGTTCTTGCCGCCGTAGCGTTTGGTGAGTCCGTGTGCCCGAATCATGGCTCGATGGTCGCGTCGGGGCGGGTGCGGGCGCGTCGGACCGGGGTCTCCTCGTCGGGTGGTGCGTAGTACCGGGGTACGACGGCGGGGGCGGTGGGTGGCCGTGGGGCGGCGGACGAATTGCGTTGCGCGCGGCGGGCCGTGCGCCCAGGATCGGTGTATGGAACACCTCATACGCCCCGTGCGCGCCGATGAATGGCGACAGGTCCGTGAGCTGCGGCTCCTCGCCCTGCGGGACCCGGCTGCGCCGGTCGCCTTCCTGGAGACGTACGAGAACGCCGTGAAGAGGCCCGACGACTTCTGGCAGGACCGTGCCGCGGGCTCGGCCGCGCCGGGGGGTTCGGTGCGGCAGTTCATCGCGGAGGGCCCGGACGGTGCCTGGGCGGGTTCGGTGACGGTCCTTATCGAGGAGCCGGGTACGCAGGGGGTGCTCGGCCCGGGGCCCTCGGTGCGACAGGCGCACCTCGTGGGGGTCTTCGTCCGGGCCGAGTTCCGGGGTACGGGGGTGACTGAGGCGTTGTTCTCGGCGGCCGTCGGCTGGGCCCGGGCTGTGGACGGGGAGGGGGCCGGGGTGGAGCGGGTGCGGTTGTTCGTGCACGAGGACAATCCGCGTGCGGAGGCGTTCTACCGGAAGTTCGGGTTCGTGCCCAGCGGGGAGGTCGCCGCCGTGCCGGGGGATCCGGGGGCGCGGGAGCGGGAGATGGTCCTTGAGCGGGTGGCCGTCTGAACGCTCGGTCCGGCACCTGTGGGACGGCTGAGTGGAGCGTTCGTTCCGGACGGTGTGGTGGTTCAGCCGGTCAGTTCGTCGTGGGGCCAGCGGGCGCGGCCCTGTTCGCGGGAGCGGAGCAGGGCCAGGGTGGGCATGCCCCGCTCCGGTCCGGTGGCGAGCAGCTCCGGCAGTTCCGGGAGCGGGGCGACCGCGGCGACGTCGTCCAGGACGAGGGTGATTGGTGGGTCGAGCCGACCGGAGGATGACCGTTCGGCCATGCGCCGGCCGTGCTCGACCACGCTGGAGGCGAGTGCCGTCAGGAGCGGCATCGCGCCGGGGTTCGTCTTGGGGTCCTCGATGGCCTCACCCACCACAAAAAGCGTGCCCCCTTCATCGATGAAGGAATCCAGGGTGAGGGCGTCAGTTCGGTTCGGCGTGCACGCTTCTCGTACGTTGACGGTGAACAGGGCCGACAGGGCGCGGGCCGTCAACTCCTGCGCGATGTCCCGGCGTTCGGGATGTGCGGTGAGGGCCGACTCCAGTTCGCCCGCCGCGCCCGAGGCGGCCTTGGGGTGGGTGCGCAGGACGCGGACGGCGTCCTGGACCTGGGTGCCCTGAGCCCAGCGGTGGACGTGCTTGATGTTGCGGCCGTCGATGGCTGCGGCGTGCAGGAAGCTGCGGAGCAGGGTTTCCGCGGTGTCGGCCACGGCGGTGTCCAGCTTGGCGCTCGGCCTTATCGGGGCGAGGAGGGATCTTGCCCGGTGGGCGGCCGTCTGGTTGTCCTCGCAGCCGGTGGTGGGGGGCCAGTGGAGGCGGGCCGGGGTGTCGCAGAGGTGGGAGGGGTCGTAGACCAGGACGGGGCCGAGCTTGGCTCTGGCGTCCTTGGTCTCCTCCCAGAGGGTGGGGTCGGAGGTGATGATCAGGGCTGCGGACTCTGCGTTCGCGATGGCCTCTGCTGCCAGGGGGCGGCGGGATTCTGGGGGGCCGAGGACCAGGGGGGTACGGGGGGTGGGGACTGTGGGGGTTTTGGTGAGCTCGACCTCGGGAGGCGCCGAGGTTGGAGGGGCGGGAGCTGTCGATGTCGCACCGTCGGCCTGGGCTGTGCCCACCCTCCCCCAAGCTCTCGACTCCGCTCGAGCAGGGGGTGCCCCCATCGCCCTCTGGGCGGACCAGCTGCCCACAGGGGGTACAGCGGCCGCCTTCCGCAGCTCCTCCCGCCGGGCCCTCCGTACTGCCCTGTAGCGCGTCACCGTCCCCATCACGAAGATCGTCAGGACGATGAGGATCATGATCTGGGCGATGAGGAAGCCCCAGAAGAGGCCGTAGCCGGAGAGTTGGGTGGCGGGGGTGTCGGGCCAGGCGCCGGAGACGTCGTGGGGTTCCTGGGCGAGGTGGCGTACCGCCGGTGGGGTCTTGCCGAAGGTGACGCCGTCCGGCCAGGAGCCGTGGGCCCACCAGCCGGCGATGCCCGTGGAGGACCAGGCCAGGACGACCATGCCGAGCACGAAGGCGAGGCCGCCCACGAGCAGGCCGTCCGGCACGCCGCCGCGCCCGCCCGTGCCCTGCCCGGCGGGGCCGTGCCCGGAGCCGTGGCCGCCCGGGCCCTGCCCGTACCGTTCCTGCCCCATGTCACGCCACCGTCGAGCGCGATCCGGAGGACCCGGCGGGTCCGTCGCCCATCTGCTGTTCCATGTACGCGGCCCTTTCCTCCGCCTCCCGTTCGGCCGCCGCGAGGGCGTCGTCGGCGAGCAGGTCGCTCGCGGACTCCGTCATGGCGCGGTCGGTGAAGACGAGGGGGCGTTCCGTGTCCGTGATGAGGTGCTTGACGACCTGGACGTTGCCGTTGACGTCCCAGACCGCGATGCCGGGGGTCAGGGTGGGGATGATCTCGACGGCCCAGCGGGGCAGGCCGAGGACGCGGCCGGTGGCGCGGGCCTCGTCGGCCTTCTGGGCGTAGATGGTGCGGGTGGACGCCATCTTGAGGATGGCGGCCGCCTCCTTCGCGGCCGCGCCGTCGACGACGTCCGACAAGTGGTGGACGACCGCCACGAACGAAAGACCCAGGCGGCGGCCGAACTTCAGGAGGCGCTGGAAGAGCTGGGCCACGAAGGGCGAGTTGATGATGTGCCAGGCCTCCTCGACGAGGAAGATGCGCTTCTTCCGGTCGGGGCGGATCCAGGTGTGCTCCAGCCACACGCCCACGATCGCCATGAGGATGGGCATGGCGATGGAGTTGCGGTCGATGTGGGACAGGTCGAAGACGATGAGGGGGGCGTCGAGGTCGATGCCGACGGTCGTGGGGCCGTCGAACATGCCGCGCAGGTCGCCGTCCACGAGGCGGTCGAGGACGAGGGCGACGTCCAGGCCCCAGGCGCGGACGTCGTCTATGGCGACGTTCATGGCCTCGGCGGACTCCGGTTCGGGGTGGCGGAGCTGCTCGACGATGTCGGTGAGGACGGGCTGGCGGTCGACGATGGTCTCGTTGACGTAGGCGTGCGCGACCTTCAGGGCGAAGCCGGAGCGTTCGTCGAGGCCGTGGCCCATGGCGACTTCGATGATGGTGCGCAGCAGCGCGAGCTGGCCCGTGGTCGTGATCGCCGGGTCCAGGGGGTTGAGGCGGATGCCCATGTCGAGGGCGGCCGTCGGGTCGAGCCGGATGGGGGTTATGCCCAGCTCCTGCGCGATGAGGTTCCACTCGCCGACGCCGTCCTCGCCCTGGGCGTCCAGGACGACGACCTGACGGTCCTTGAAGCGCAGCTGGCGCAGGACGTACGTCTTCTCCAGGGCGGACTTGCCGTTGCCGGACTCGCCGAGCACCAGCCAGTGCGGTGCCGGGAGCTGCTGGCCGTACAGCTGGAACGGGTCGTAGATGTAGCCCTTGCCGGAGTACACCTCGCGGCCGATGATCACGCCGGAGTCGCCGAGGCCGGGTGCGGCCGTCGGCAGGTAGACCGCCTGGGCCTGGCCCGTGGACGTGCGCACCGGCAGGCGGGTGGTCTCGACCTTCCCGAACAGGAAGGACGTGAACGCGTCCGTGAGGACGGTCAGCGGGTCCCGCATCGCACCTTCACACCCCTACCGTTGAGGTTCATCGCCGGATGCCGGTCGCGAACGGCAGCGTGTTCACAAATGCCCGGTGGTGCTCGCGGTCGCACCACTCCAGCTTCAGATACGACTTTCCGGCCGATGCCCTTATCGTCCGCTTGTCGCGGGCGAGGGCCTCGGGGGAGCGGGACGACACCGTGATGTAGCCGACCAGGTTGACGCCGGCGGCGCCGCTCGCCAGGTCCTCGCCGCGCTGGTCGAGGCGGGAGTGGGAGGCGATGTCGCGGGGGTCGACGGTGCGGTTCATCTTGGCCTGGCGGCTGGCCTCGGCCTCGTCGTTGGTCTTCTCCGTGAGCATCCGCTCGATGGCGACCTCGGTGGGTTCCAGGTCCATGGTGACGGCGACGGTGCGGATGACGTCGGGCGTGTGGACGAGCAGCGGGGCGAGGAAGTTGACGCCGACCGGGGTCATCGGCCACTCCTTCACCCAGGCCGTGGCGTGGCACCAGGGGGCGCGGGTGGTCGACTCGCGGGTCTTCGCCTGGAGGTACGTCGGCTCCATCGCGTCCAGCTCGGCGGGCCAGGCGTTGCGCTTGGTCATGGCCTGGAGGTGGTCGATGGGGTGGTCGGGGTCGTACATGGAGTGCACGAGGGAGGCGAGGCGGCCCTGGCCGAGGGGCTGGCGGACGCGGATGTCGGCTTCCTGGAGGCGGGAGCAGATGTCGGTGAGCTCGCGGGCCATGACGACGGCGAGCCCGGCGTCCTTGTCGAGCTTCCTGCCGCCGTGCGGGCGGGAGGCGCGGGCCATGGCCTGGGCCTCGGCGGCGAGGTCGCGGGAGTAGTGCATGCAGGCGACGAGGTAGGCGCGGTGCTGCTCGCTGCTGGTGGACACCATCGACTGGAGCTGTTCGTAGCTGTGCTGGAGCCAGGGCAGCGCGCGGTCGTCGCCGCGGGCGGTGACGTCCTTGGCGTGCGCGTCGGGGTCGGCGGGCAGCGTACGGGCGAGCATCTGAAGGCGCGTCACGAAGCCGTCGCCGTTGGCGACGTGCTTGAGGAGCGTGCCGAAGCGGTCGACGAGGGCTTCCTGGTCCTCGCTGTCGCGCAGGCCGACGCCGGGGCCCTCGATCTCGATGGCGGCGGTGACGGTGCGCCGGTCGGCGTGCAGGAGCACGGCGATCTCGTCCGGGCCGAAGGGCGCGGCGAGCCAGTTGATGCGGCCGATGCCGGGCGGCGGGCCGATCTCGACCTCGCGGCCGTCGAGGCGCACCCCGGCCTCGGCGACGCCGGAGCGGTAGGCGGTGCCGTGCCGCAGGGAGCGCTTGAAGCTGCGGTTGATCTCGAACCACTTGTAGAAGGTGCGGCCCTTGAAGGGCAGGTACACGGCCGCGATCGCGATCAGGGGGAAGCCCATGAGCAGCAGGATGCGCGGGAAGAGGAAGGGGATGAGGATGCCGCACATCATGCCGAGGAAGGCGCCGCCGATGATCAGGGCGATCTCGCCGGTCTCGCGGTTGCGGCCGATGATGGCGTTCGGCCGGGCGCGGCCGATCAGATAGGTGCGGCGGGGCGTGACCGGTGGGGACACATGGGACTGGGTCGTCAACGCCCTTCACCTCCAGTGCTGTTCGTACCGCCGCGGTTGCCCGCGTGCGGGGTGTTCGACGGGCTTGTACGGGGCGGGGGTGCGGCGGAGGGGACAGTTCCGCCGCCGTTCGGGGAGCCCGAGCGGTGGCCGTGGGTGGACACGCCGCTGCCGACGGCGTTGGCCGTGGCGGGCTGGGGCGGGGTGTCGCCGCCGCCCGCCTTGCCGCCGCCGGCCTTGCCGTTGGAGCGGGCGCTGTGGGTGCGGATGCCCTGGGCGACCCAGGCGGCGGGCGAGTTGAGGGCGGTGGCGGCGCGGTTCTCGGCGCCGCGCATGAGGCGGTTGTTGCGGGTGGCCATGATGTCGTCGCCGAAGCCGGGGACGAAGCGGTAGATGGAGGCGCTGGCGAAGATGGCGAGGAGGATGACGGAGAGCCCGGAGACGACGGCGGACAGCGAGTCGGGCCCGTCCTCCCCTTGCAACGCCCCGGCGATGCCGAGCACGATCACGATGATCGGCTTGACGAGGATGATCGCGATCATCAGGCCCGCCCAGCGGCGGATGCGGCCCCAGGTGTTCTTGTCGACGAGCCCCGAGTAGACGACGGTGCCGAGGAGCGCGCCGACGTACAGCATGGCGGCGCGGATCACCAGCTCCAGGCAGAGGATGCCCGCGGCGGCGATGGACACGGCGGACACGACGATCAGCATGATCGGGCCGCCGCCGATGTCGGTGCCCTTGTCCAGGGCCTGCGAGAACGTGCCGAAGAACTTGTCGGTCTCGCCGCCCACGGACTTCGCGAGCACCTCGGAGATGCCGTCGGTCGCGGACACGACGGTGGCGAGGATCAGCGGGGTGAACGCGGAGGCGAGGACCGTCAGCCACAGGAATCCGATGGCCTCGGACAGTGCGGTGAGCATCGGTACGCCGCGGATCGCGCGCTTGGCGACGGCCAGCAGCCACACGATCAGCGTGAGCACGGTCGAGGCGGCGAACACCACGGCGTACTGCTGGAGGAACTTCTCGTTGGTGAAGTCCACCGCGGCGGTGTCGTTCACGTACTCCGTGAGCTTGTTGACGATCCACGACGCGGCGTCGCCGAAGCCGCGGGCGAGGGAGGAGAGCGGGTCGAGCTTGGAGAAGGCGCCGTCGTCGGTGGGGGATTTGGGGGTGCCGCTGTCGCCGCCTTCGCCTTGTTCGCAGTACTTCTTGGCGGGACCGTGGATCAGCGCGCAGGGGTCGTCGGGCTCGGCCGCGGCGCGCGTGGCGAAGAGGAGCACGGCGGTCTGCACGGCCGCGAAGGCGGCCGTGACGGTGAGGACGGGACGGCGGCGGCTACCGGGGCATACGTGAACCCTCCGTACCCTTCGACCGCCTTGGCGATCTCGTCGGAGTTGGACGCGCGGTCGTCGCCCGGGACGGGGGCGGGACCTTCCTTCTGGGAGTGCGTGGTGATCTTCCAGTCGCCGTCGACCCACTCCAGCTGCATGGTGATGGTGAACCAGCTGCTGGTGACCGGCTTGGTGGACTGCTCACCGGCCAGGCCGAGCAGCCCGCCGCACCAGGCGGCCACGGTGGCCTTGCCGTCGGCGAACTCGGTGACCTTGGTGCCGATCGGGCTGGTGCGGGAGACGAACTGGAAGCCGCTCGGCGTGCTGCCGTCCGCCTTCAGGCCCACGTTCTTGAAGAAGTCGGCGGTGTACGCCTTGTCGAGGTCCGCCTTGAACCTGGCCACGCTGGCCGGGGCCATGATGGCCTTGAGGATGCCGTCCCGCTTGGACTTGTCGAACATCTCGGCGGAGCCGAGCGCCACGGCGTAGTTGGCGGCGGCGCTCTCGGCGCCTTGCTGGGTCTTGGCGTACCCCGAAGCGATGCCGGTCGCACCCTTCCCGTCCACCGGCTTCTCCCCCGTAGGCGCCGTAGGAGCCGCCTCCGCCCCCTTCCCGCCCCCGCGCCCCCCGTCCCCGCCCCCGTCGGACGACGAGTCGTCGCGGTTGGCGAAGGCGATGGCGGCGATGAGGAGGACGACGACGCCGATGACGGTGACGACGCTGCGGGAGGGGGAACGGCTGGCGCCGCGTGCGGGTCTGCGGGAGCCGTACCCGTCGGCGCCGTCGCCCTCCGGGAGCCGCGTCCGGGTCTCGCCCGTGCCGCCGAAGAGGTCATCGTCATCGCTCATGCCGCGTACGTCCCCTCAACCTCTTGCTTGACCGCGCTATCCGCCAGGTGCACCCGGTACGACGGTAGCCGGGCCGGCTCCCGCGCGGGCGCGGTGTGGTGACTGGACATCAGGGAGTTGCAACCTCAGCCGGTGGGCGCGTCGGACGGGGGAGAACCCGGTGGCAGCCGGGGAACGGGTGTCAGACCGCCATGCCGTACACGATGGTGAACAGCGTGCCCAGCGAGCCGATGATGAAGACGCCGGTGAGACCGGCGATGATCAGGCCTTTGCCCTGTTCCGCGCTGAAGGTGTCGCGCAGGGCCGTCGCGCCGATGCGTTGTTTGGCGGCGCCCCAGATCGCGATGCCGAGGCACAGCAGGATGGCCACGGCCATCACCACCTCGATCATCACGCGCGCCTCATTGCCCAGGCTCCCGAAGGGGCCCCAGTCGGGGGCGATCCCACCGATGATGGTGTTGATGTCGCCCTTCTCGGCTGCCATAAGCATGTGTAACTCACCGCCCCTAGTGGGTTGTTCTCGCGCCTCTGCCCGCCTCTGCCTACCCAGTACAGAGGACGAGGCTCATTCTCGCTGACAATCGGTCCGGCGCGTGCCGCCTTGACGTCATTTGTTGGCCGACTTCGCACGTTTCGTCGTACGCAGCCCGCGTCGGCGGTCGGCGGCGGACGCAGAACGCTCTACGCAGGAACGTATGGTCACTCTGTGTATCACGAGGGGTGACGCCGGGCAATGAATGTCCGGCGTGGCCACTGACGTCAACTCAGGCAGGCCCGGGGCGGGGCCTCCAGACGGGCCGTCAGGTCCGGTGCCAGGCTCGGCCCTCAGGTCCGGGGTGAGAAGTCACCGAAGCCGCCGCGGACGACGTAGGCGCAGTCCGTGTAGCGGTAGCCGCCCTGCACCTTGGCGCCGTCGCTGTGGTCGCGGACCAGGTTTCCGGCGCCGGTGCCGCGCTTGTAGAGGAAGTGGTACTCACCGGCGGGCAGCCGCAGGGTCTTCTGCGGGTAGCTGCGGCCGCTCGCCTTGCAGGCCTTGGCGCGTCCTTCGGTCCTGCTGCTGTACGTGGTGCAGCCGAGGCAGGGGCCGAGCTTGACGCTGCCGGTGGCGGGGCCGGTGAAGAGGACCTCGACGGCGCTCGGGCCGTCGTTCTTGATGACGAACTCCTGGCCGGAGCCGGGTCCGCGCTGTGCGGGCAGCTTGCCGCCCGCCTGCGGGCGGGCGGCGGCGACCTCGGCGGCGATGGCGATGGTGCGGGCGCGCTTGGCCCTGCCGCTGTCCCTGTACGTGTCGGCGTAGCCCGAGAGGGTCTTGGCGGCCTCGGTGTAGCGACCGTCCTTGAAGTCGTCGACGCCGCAGGCGTAGCTGCCGGACCGGATGGTGCCCGCGGCCTTCGCGCGGAGCGAGGACGCGGTCTCGCCGGGCAGGGTCTCGGCGGTGGTGCGGATGGCGCGCAGCTCGGTGGTGGCCGAGCAGGGGTCGGGGCCCGTCAGCTCGTCGGCGCGCTCGTCGATCGCGGCGCGAATGCCGGGGACGACCTTGGCGGCGGCGTCGGACCCGGGGAAGGTGCTCATCAGCTCCCGCAGGTCGGAGCCGCCGCCGGTCTTGCCGAGCGAGGTCATGCCGCAGGCGTAGAAGGAGTCGGCGAGGCGGTTGTCGGGCCAGGCGGCGAGGCGGCCGAGGCGGTCCTTGCCGAGGCTGTCGGGCAGGGTGCGCAGATACTTCAGGGGCTCGATGGCCTCGCAGTACTGGCGGTCGGCGTAGGGCGCGGCGACGGACTTGTAGTACGTGTCGAGGCGGTCCGGGACGCGGTCGGCGGCGCGTGAGCCGGCGTGGTCGCGGACGAGGTCGCGGTAGGTGCCGAGGGCGTCGCGGTACTCGCTCTCGGTGGCCGTGAACGGGCGGCCCTCCTGGGCCTTGACGAGCCGGTCGGCCTTGTCGAGCCGGTCGAGCAGCATCTGTTCGACGGCCTCGTCCTGCGCGGAGTCGTAGGCGAGCGCGCCGGACGCGGGCACGGCGAGCAGGACGACGCCGAGCCCGGCGGCGAGGGGGGCGCGCAGCCGCCAGCCGATGGGGGTGCGGCGGGCGCGGCGGGCGGCGTCGGCGGCGGCGAGCGCGAGCACGACGACGTAGCCGAGGAGGGCGCCGCCGGGCACGCCGTCGACGTCGGCGGGCAGGGCGACGAGGAGCAGCGCGGCGGTGGCGACCCAGCACAGGGCGGCGGGTATCCAGGCCCGGATGAGGACGTAGCCGAGGCCGAGGCCGGTGAGGTTGAGCAGCGCGGCGGCGACGGGCCGCAGCGGCTCCGGCGGGCCGGGGTCGGGCGCGGGCGCCCTGGGCGTGACGGGGGGTTCGAGGAGTTCGGGGGTGCCGTAGGGCGAGGCGGGTGGTGCGGGCGGGCCTGGCGGGGGCTGCTGGGGCGGGCCGTAGGCGGGCGGTGGGCCGTAGGCGGCCGGGGGGGCCGGTGGGGCGGGCTGAGCAGGATGGGCG
>NZ_JNXT01000109.1 GCF_000716675.1 Streptomyces alboflavus | reverse complement strand
TCCTCAAACTCCCCCAAGCTCTTAAGGAGCAGGGGGGACCCCCACGACAGGCTTTCTCCCACCCGCCCGCCCCCGCCATTGCTTCGGCCAGGGCGGGCCGCACCGCCTGCCCGGCGTAATTTCAGCCCGTCCGGCGTTTGAGGACGAGGCCGCAGGCCGATCGGCGGAGGCTGTCCCACCCGCACGGGACGTCGGCGCGAGGCTGGGGTCCAGGGGGCGCAGCGCCCCGGTTTCGGGAAGGGGTGGGACTGGGGCGCCCTGCGAAGGACAGCGCCCCGCCCCCCCTTTGTCGGAAACGACAAGGCAACGATCCGGATCCCGTGGGCATCGTCATCTACGCGCGTAGGGCGTAACCGGCTACCCTCGTCGGCGTGAACGCTTCAGTTATTCCGGACGACATCCAGGGCGACCCCTACGCCGCCGCCGACGCCGCCGCCGCCCGCCTGCGCGAGCTGACAGGCGCCGAGACCCACGACGTAGCCCTCGTGATGGGCTCCGGCTGGGCCCCGGCCGTGGAGGCGCTCGGCGCCCCCGAGGCCGAGTTCCCGGTCACCGAGCTGCCGGGCTTCCCGCCGCCGGCCGTCGCGGGCCACGGCGGCCGGATCCGCTCCTTCAAGATCGGTGAGAAGCGCGCCCTGGTCTTCCTGGGCCGCACGCACTACTACGAGGGCCGAGGCGTCGCCGCCGTCGCGCACGGCGTACGCACCGCCGTGGCGGCCGGCTGCAAGACGATCGTGCTGACGAACGGCTGCGGCGGCCTCCGCGAGGGCATGCGCCCGGGCCAGCCCGTCCTGATCAGCGACCACCTGAACCTGACGGCGACGTCCCCGATCGTCGGCGCGAACTTCGTGGACCTGACCGACCTGTACTCGCCGCGCCTGCGCGCGCTGTGCAAGGAGATCGACCCGAGCCTGGAAGAGGGCGTGTACGCCCAGTTCCCCGGCCCGCACTACGAGACCCCGGCCGAGATCCGCATGGCCCGCACGATCGGCGCGGACCTGGTCGGCATGTCGACGGTCCTCGAGGCCATCGCCGCGCGTGAGGCGGGCGCCGAGGTGCTCGGCATCTCCCTGGTGACGAACCTCGCCGCAGGCATGACGGGCGAGCCGCTGAACCACGAAGAGGTCCTGCAGGCGGGCCGCGACTCCGCCACGCGGATGGGCGAGCTGCTCGGGCAGGTCCTGGGCCGCATCTGACCCACGCGCCCCACCCGACCCACCTGATCCACCCGATCCACCTGCCCCCGTCCGGCCGCGCGGCGGGTACCGACGCGCGCCGGGCGGGAAAGCCGGAAGAGCAAGACCCCCGTCACGGAGAGGCCGACCAGACGTGCAGGACCACGGAGAACTCATCGCCCGCGCCCAGGCCTGGCTGGCCGAGGACCCGGACCCGGAGACCCGCGAGGAGCTGGCGAAGCTCGTCGACGCGGCGCCGGGCAGCCCGGCCGTCCTGGACGAGCTGGCCGCGCGGTTCGCGGGCACGCTGCAGTTCGGCACCGCGGGGCTGCGCGGCGAGCTGGGCGCGGGCCCTCTGCGGATGAACCGTTCCGTGGTCATCCGCGCGGCGGCGGGCCTGGCCGCGTACCTGAAGGGCAAGGGCCACACCGACGGCCTCGTGGTGATCGGCTACGACGCGCGCTACAAGTCGGCGGACTTCGCCAGGGACACGGCCGCCGTGATGACCGGCGCGGGCCTGCGCGCCGCCGTCCTGCCGCGCCCCCTGCCGACCCCGGTCCTCGCCTTCGCCATACGGCACCTGGGCGCGGTCGCGGGCGTGGAGGTCACCGCCAGCCACAACCCGCCGCGCGACAACGGCTACAAGGTCTATCTGGGCGACGGCTCGCAGATCGTGCCGCCCGCCGACGGCGAGATCGCCGCCGAGATCGCGGCCGTGCGCAGCCTGCACGACGTACCGCGTCCGGAGGGCGGCTGGCAGACCCTCGGCGAGGACGTCCTGGAGGCCTATCTGGCGCGTACGGACGCGGTCCTGGCCCAGGGCTCCCCGCGGACCGCCACGACCGTCTACACGGCCATGCACGGCGTCGGCAAGGACACGCTCCTCGCGGCGTTCGCGCGGGCCGGTTTCCCCGCGCCGGTGCTCGTCGCGGAGCAGGCGGAGCCCGACCCGGACTTCCCGACGGTCGCCTTCCCGAACCCGGAGGAGCCGGGCGCGATGGACCTGGCGTTCGCCACGGCCCGCGAGGCCCGCCCCGACCTGGTGATCGCCAACGACCCGGACGCGGACCGCTGCGCGGTGGCCGTCCCGGTGGGCGACGGCGACTGGCGGATGCTGCGCGGCGACGAGGTCGGCGCGCTGCTCGCCGCGCACCTGGTCCGCAGGGGTGTCGCCGCGGACGGGCCGCGCACCTTCGCAGAGTCGATCGTGTCGTCGTCGCTGCTCGGCCGCATCGCCGAGAAGGCGGGCCTCGGCTACGAGGAGACGCTGACGGGCTTCAAGTGGATCGCCCGCGTCGACGGCCTGCGGTACGGCTACGAGGAGGCGCTCGGCTACTGCGTCGACCCCGAGGGCGTACGCGACAAGGACGGCATCACGGCGGCGCTGCTCGTCACGGAGCTGGCCTCCGGCCTGAAGGAGGAGGGGCGCACCCTCCTGGACCTGCTCGACGACCTGGCGGTGGAGCACGGCCTGCACGCCACCGACCAGCTGTCGGTGCGGGTGGAGGACCTGTCGCTGATCGCGGCCGCGATGCGCCGCCTGCGCGAGCAGCAGCCGGAGCGCCTCGCCGGGCTCGCGGTGACCCGCGCGGAGGACCTGACCAAGGGCACGGAGACGCTGCCGCCCACGGACGGCCTCCGGTACACCCTCGACGGCGCCCGCGTCATCGTGCGCCCCAGCGGCACCGAGCCGAAGCTCAAGTGCTACCTGGAGGTCGTGGTGCCGGTGGCGGACCGCGCCGCGTTGCCCGCGGCCCACGCGAAGGCGGCGGAGCTGCTCGCGGCGCTGAAGCGGGATCTGGCGGAGGCCGCGGGGATCTGAGGGGATCCCCTGCGCGGCGGCGGTCGCGTACGGCCGTGCGGGTGGGCGCACGGCCTGCCACCCGAAGGGGTGGTTCCCGTACGGCGCCTGACGCGGCTCCCCGGTGCGCCACCGGTCCCTCGGGAAGGGTCGACCGGTAGCGCACCTTCTCGTACCGGGAGCCGCAGTGCCGTACGGACCCCCTTCCGACCTCTCGACCGCCGCGCCGTCCCGCGTCCCCGCCTCCCGCCGCCCCCGCGCCACGGCCCCGCGCGCCGCCGCGCACCGGCGTGCGGCCCGCGCGCTGCGGTACGCGGCGCCCGCGCTCCTCGCGTACGCCGCCGTCCGCGTCCTCGGCCTGCTCGTCCTCGCCGTCTGGGCCCGCCGCGAACACCGTGAGCTGTGGCATCTGCTCGCCGAGTCCTGGGACTGCGACTGGTACTTGAGGATCGCGGCGCACGGGTACGCGGACACGCTCGGGCACGCTTTCGACACCAACAACCTGGCGTTCTTCCCGCTGTTCCCGCTCCTGATCCGGGCGGGCGACGCGCTGCTCCCGGCCCCGCGCGGCGCCGTCGGGCTCGCGCTCGCCGTCGGCTGCTCCTTCCTCGCGGCGTGGGGGATCTTCAAGGTCGGCGACCGGCTGCACGGGCGTCGCGCGGGCGTGCTCCTGGTGACCCTGTGGGCCTGTCTGCCGGTCGCGCTCGTGCAGTGGATGGGCTACACGGAGTCGCTGTTCACAGCGCTCGCCGCCTGGTCGCTGTACGCGGTGCTCACCGGCCGCTGGGTGTGGGCGGGCGCCCTCGCCGCCCTCGCGGGCCTCACACGCCCCACCGGCATCGCCGTCGCCGCCGCCGTGTCCGTCACCGCGCTGCTCGCGCTGCGCCGCCGCTTCGACGCCCGCGCCCTGACCGGCGCGCTGCTCGCGCCGCTCGGCTGGCTCGCGTACGTCGGCTGGGTGGGAGCGCGCCTCGGCCGCTGGGACGGCTACTTCGCGGTGCAGAAGCTGTGGCACAACGAGTGGGACGGCGGCGTCGGCACCCTGCGCTGGATGAAGCAGCTGTTCCTGGTGGAGCGCCCGCAGCTGTTCCTGGTGATGGTGACGCTCGTCCTGCTCGGCGCGCTCGTGCTGTACGTCCTGTCGGTGGCCGGGCGCGAACAGCCCCTGCCGCTCCTGGTGTTCACAGGCCTGCTGGTCGCGATCGTGCTCGGCTCCAGCGGCGTCTACTTCCCGCGCGCCCGCTTCCTGCTGCCCGGCTTCCCGCTGCTCCTGCCGGTGGCCCTCGCGCTCGCCCGGGCGCGGAAGCGGGTGACGCTCGCGGTGCTCTCGACGGCGGCGCTGACGTCGGCGGCGTTCGGCGGGCACATGTTGTTGGTGTGGTTGGGGCCGCCGTGATCTGGGGGGGTCTGCGGGGCGTGAGGTGCGGGTGGTCGAGGGGGTTGGTGTGGGGATCGGCGCGGGGAATCGGTGCGGGAATCGGTGCGGCAAATTGAGGGGCCTGGGTTGGGAACCTCGGGGCGGTGGGCGGTGTATCAGGGGTAGTTGCTGATTCGTCGTGGAGTGGGGGGCGTCGCATGAAGGGGCGTGGGCTTCGGGGAGTGGTGGCCCTGGTGGGGGTCTGGGTGCTGGTGGCGTGTGGGGGCGGGGAGGGCGGCGGGGGTGGTGGGGGCTCGGGGTCCGGCGGGGGCGCGGGGTCCGGCGGCGGCCGGGGCGCGGAGAGGGTGGCGGAGGGCCCGGCCCAGGCGCCGTGGATCCCGCCGTCCCGGATCCCGCCGCCACGGATCCCGCCGCCCCGGATCCCGTCGGCGCCGGACCTGCCCGGCTCGCCGTTCGGCATCGGTTTCGCGGCGGACGGCTCCGGCTTCGCGCTGCTCGCCGAGTGCTCGGAGCGGCGGTGCCGCCAGCGCGTGGCGGTGCTCGACGGGGGTGCGAAGGCATGGCGCCTGCGTGGTTCGCCGCTGCGGGATGTGACGGGTGACCGGGGCGTCTCGGCGGACGTGACGGTGCTCGGGCCAGGGCGGGCGCTGATAGTCGAGGGCTCGGAGCGGGCGGACACTCCGGGGCGCACGTGGTTCACGGGCGACGGCGGCCGGACGTGGCGGCGCGGGACGACGGAGGCGGCGGGTGTGGCGGCGGCCGTGGCGCGGGGCGGTGTCCTCGTCCCGGAGTGCCTGGAGCGCGACAGGTCCGACCCGAACGACTGTGTGCGGGAGCGGCTGCTCGCCGTGTCGCCGAGGACGGGCGGGCATCACGTCCTGGCCCACCAGCCGCCGCTGCGGAGCCCGTTGCGGCAGGCCGGTGACCTGCGCGGGGCGGGCCTGTTCGTCTCCGGCACGGATCCGCGCACTGGCCTGCCCGCGCTGGCCAGGAGCACGGACCGGGGCCGCACGTGGCAGCGCCCGCGCCTGCCGGGTGTCGGCGCCGAGGACGCGGTGTTCCGGGTGGTCGCGGGCCGGGGCGGGCTGTATGCCACCCAGCACGGACCGGTGTCACCGCCCGCGAAGAACGGCCTGGTCACGATCCACGTCAGCAAGGACGAGGGCCTGACGTGGACGCGGATCTGGCGGCACCGGAAGGGCGTCGAGCCCCGCACGCTCATGGGGGATCTGCTGGTGGCCGACGATTCCAGCCTGACGGTGCACGGCGAGGACGGCGGGTGGCGCAGCACGGACGGCGCACGGACGTTCGTCCGGACCACGGCAAGGGCGCCGTCGGGCTCGGTGGTCCGCACACCGGTGGGCTGGCTGCGGCGGGACAGCTTCGGCGGGAGCGGGTTCCGGATATCGGCGGACGGGGTGCGCTGGACGGGGTTCCGGCTGGGGCGCGGGAACTGACGGTCCGAGGCCCTCGGACCGTCAGTCCAGGGCGAGCGGCATCACGAGGACCGATCGGCCCAGGGCGAGCGGCACCACGAGCACCGGTCAGCCCACGGTGAGCAGCACCGCCAGGACCCGTCAGCCCACGGCGAGCAGCACCGCGAGCAGCACCGCTCCGGCGGCGCTCGGCGCCAGGATCTCGTACGCCCAGTGCGCGACCGGCTCGCCCTGCGCGGACTCGGCGCCCTCGCGCCGCTCGGCGATCTCCCGCAGGTCGTCCATGGACTGGTCGCCGGAGTCGCGGGCGTGGGGCTGTGCCGTGCCCCGGGCGCCGGGCCGGACCCGGCTCGCGACCGGGTCGTCCGCGGCGACCTGCTGGGCGTGCCGCCGTGCGGCCTTCTTGCGACCGCGCAGCGAGACGGGGATGGCCCACAGCTGGAACTTGGTGCCGTCCTGGGTGAAGACCTCGTTCGAGTATCCGGAGCGCAGCCCGGAGATCGCGCCCCAGGGCAGCGTGATGGTGCGGAACGGATTGCGGATGCGCAGCCGGTCCTCGTTGGCGTAGACGGCGGGCCGCAGGGTGTAGGCGATGACGAGGGGCACCGCGAAGAGGAGCCCGGCGAGGGCGATCCACGGGGTGCGTCCCTCGCCCCGGACCAGCGCGTCGACACCGAGCCAGGTGCCGATCGCGAGCAGCAGGACGCCTCCGGCGATGGCTCCGTGGGACCGGTAGACGCGGTCCTTGTAGGCCGGGTCGGTCTGGTCGGCCTGGCCGGGCCGGTCGGCCGTGGCGGCCGGGGTGCCGGCGGCGACCGGCTTCGGGCGGGCTGCCGCGTTCGCCCGGGCGGCGCCCGCCGGAGCGGCCACGTTCGCCGGGGCGGCGGGCTCCTCCGCAGGGGCCGACTTGCCCGGGGCAGCGGGCTTTTCCGGGGTGGCGGGCCCCTCCGAAGCCGCGGGCTCCACCGCCGGGGCCGACTTGGCCCGGGCGGCGGGCTCCTCCGGGGCAGCGGGCCCCTCCGAGGTGGCCGACCCGCCCGAGGAAGCGGCCTTCTCCGGGGTGGCCGACGTCTCCGGTTCAGTCGGCTTGCCCGGGGCGGCCGACGCCTCCGGGGCGGCCGACGCCTCCGGGGCGGCGTCCGCCTCCGGGGCAGCCGACCCCGCCGGGGCGGCCTTCGCTTCCGGTTCGGCCGGGCTCGCCGGGGTCGCCGGGTCCTGCTCCGCCGGAGTGGGCTGCGGGTCGCTCGTCATGGGCCTGATTCTGCCTGACGCGATGCCGTCGGCCGCGCGCGGCGGGGGTATGGGGATTGGTCCAGACCTAGTACGGTCGAGGGTTGTCATGTACGCCGACAATCCGGCGGCAAGGCACCGCAGATCCGCCGCCGAACCGGCGGAGCCCCAACGCACCGGCGCCACCCGAACCCCCCGAGGAGCCACCCGCACGCCACACCCCGAACACCCCCGAGGAGAGCCATGACCCCCACGGAAAGAGGATCCAGGAGAACGACAGGAGTCTTACAAAGAGCGACCGAGGCCACGCGCGGCCGCACCGCCGCCCTGCTCGTCGCCCTGCTGCTCCCCCTGTCCCTGCTCACCGCCCTGACGGCGACCCCCGCGCACGCGGCTGGCACGCTCACCGCGACCTTCACGACGGAGGGCAGCGGCTCGTCCTGGCAGGGCAAGTACGTCGTCCGCAACAGCGGCACCGCCCCGTCGACGGCCTGGACGCTGGAGTTCGACCTGCCGCCGGGCGTCACCGTCAGCGGCCACACCCACGGCGAGGCGACCGTCTCGGGCAGCCACGTCACCGTGAAGAACGCGTACTACAACGGCCGGGTCCCGGCGGGCGGCTCGACCGAGCCGTACAGCTACACGTTCACGGGACGGGGCCCGGTCGGGACGCCGACGGGCTGCACGATCAACGGCGACAAGTGCGACGGCACGCCGGACAAGCCCCCGACGGCCCCCGGCGCCCCGACGGTCACCACCGCCACGTCCCGCACGATCTCCCTGACCTGGCCTCCGGCCGGGGCGGGCGACTACCCGGTCACGAAGTACGAGGTCCTGAGCGGGACCACCGTGGTGGCGACCTCGGCGACGAACAGCGCGACGGTCACCGACCTGACCCCGGCCACGCGCTACAGCTTCACCGTCCGCGCCAAGGACCGGCGCGACAACACCAGCCCCGAGAGCCCCGCGGTCACCGCGACGACCGTCGACCCGGCGACCGACCCGACCCCGCCGACCGCGCCGGGCAAACTGCGCGCCACCGGCAAGACACAGGTCTCGGCGGCCCTGGCCTGGGAGAAGTCGACGGACAACGTGGCCGTGGCCGCGTACGACATCTACCGCGGCAGCACGCTGGCGAAGACGGTCCCGGCCTCGGCGACCACCGCGACCGTCGAGGGCCTGACCCCCGCGACCGCCTACACGTTCACGGTGAAGGCGCGTGACACGGCCGACAACGCCTCGCCCGCGTCGAATGCCGTGAGCGTCACCACGGACGACGCGGCGGGCCCCGGCAACCACCTCAAGGTCGGCTACTTCGCGCAGTGGGGCATCTACGGCCGCCAGCACTTCGTGAAGAACCTGGACACGTCCGGGGCGGCGGCGAAGCTCGACGTCATCAACTACGCCTTCGAGAACGTCGACCCGGTCAACCACACCTGCCTGGCCGGCGTGGTGAAGGGCGTCTCCGGCAATCCGCAGGACCCGGACGAGGGCACGGGCGCGGGCGACGCCGAGGCGGACTACGGCCGCGCCTTCTCCGCCGCGCAGTCGGTGGACGGGGTCGCGGACGACGGCTGGGGCAAGCTGCGCGGCAACTTCAACCAGCTGAAGAAGCTCAAGGCCAAGCACCCGCACCTGAAGGTCGTGGTGTCGCTGGGCGGCTGGACGTTCTCGAAGTTCTTCGCGGACGCGGCGGCGACCCCGGCCTCCCGCGCGAAGTTCGTCAAGTCCTGCGTGGACACCTGGATCAAGGGCGACCTGCCCGTCTACAACGGCGCGGGCGGCCCCGGCACCGGCGCGGGCGTCTTCGACGGCATCGACATCGACTGGGAGTGGCCGGGCTCGGAGGGCCACCCGGGCAACCACTGGGGCCCCGCCGACAAGGACAACCTCACCGCGCTGCTCGCCGAGTTCCGCAAGCAGCTCGACGCCACCGGCGGCAGCCACAAGCTCCTGACCGCGTTCACCCCGGCCGACCCGGCGAAGATCGAGGCGGGCTGGGACATCAAGAAGATCTTCGAGTACCTGGACTTCGCCAACGTCCAGGGCTACGACTTCCACGGCGCCGGCAGCGACAACTCCTGGGAGCCCAAGCGCACCGGCCACCAGGCCAACCTGCACCGCGACGCCCAGGACCCCTACCCCTTCGACTTCAGCATCGAGAAAGCCGTCCAGACCTACCTGGACGCCGGGGTCAACCCGCGCAAGCTCACCATCGGCTTCCCGTTCTACGGCCGCGGCTGGAAGGAAGTGGCCGACGGCGGCGTGAAGGGCGAATGGCAGTCGGCGAACGGCGCGGCCCCCGGCCAGTTCCCCGAGGAGGCAGGCACCAAGGGCTACCACAACCTCCTCACCACGGTCCCCAACCTCACCGTCCACCACGACGAACAGTCCATATCCACCTACGGCTACACCGGCAACAACGGCCAGTGGTGGAGCTTCGACGACCCCTGGTCCATCGGCAAGAAGACCGCGTGGATCAGATCGAAGGGCCTCCTGGGCGGCATGATCTGGGAAATGTCCGGCGACACCCCCACAGGCACCCTCATGACGGCACTGGACAACGGCTTGAAGTGACGTCCACGAGCGAATCAAGGTGACCTTCAAGCGCCGGACGGGCAAATCCAGCCCGTCCGGCGCTTGAGGACAAGGCGCGAAGCGCCGATACGGCGGAGGCCTGCCCCACCCGCCCGGGACCCCCACCCCTTTCCAGCCCGTCCGGCGTTTGAGGACGAGGCGCGGAGCGCCGACAAGCGGGGTCCAGGGGCGCAGCCCCGGTTTCGGAGAAGGGGCGGGACTGGGGCGCCCCGCGAGGGCACCCACGGACCTCGCCCCCTGTACAGGCCGCTACGCGCGTAGATATGCTCCCCTCGTGACTATGCCGACGACGCCATCACCCCCAAGGACAGCCGCGCCCGCAGGGCCGCCGCCACCCTTCGCTGACGTCACCACGTCGGCATCGACACTCCGCCGCTTCCTGCACGGCCTGCCGGGCGTGGACGCGGTCGGCCTGGAGGCCCGCGCCGCCGCGCTCGGGACGCGTTCGATCAAGACCTCGGCCAAGGCGTACGCGATCGACCTGGCCATCTCCATGATCGACCTGACGACCCTGGAGGGCGCCGACACCGCGGGCAAGGTCCGCGCGCTCGGCGCGAAGGCCGTCCACCCGGACCCGACGGACCGCACGACGCCGCGCACGGCCGCCGTCTGCGTGTACCCGGACATGGTCGCCACGGCGAAGCAGGCCGTCGCGGGCACGGACGTGAAGGTCGCCTCGGTGGCGACGGCGTTCCCGGCGGGCCGCGCGGCCCTGGACGTGAAGCTGGCGGACGTCCGCGACGCGGTGGCCGCGGGTGCCGACGAGATCGACATGGTCATCGACCGGGGCGCGTTCCTCTCCGGCGACTTCATGAAGGTGTACGAGGAGATCGTCGCCGTGAAGGAGGCCTCCGGGCAGGCCCGCCTGAAGGTGATCTTCGAGACCGGCGAACTCTCGACGTACGACAACATCCGGCGCGCGAGCTGGATCGGCATGCTCGCGGGCGCGGACTTCATCAAGACGTCGACCGGCAAGGTCGGGGTGAACGCGACCCCCGCGAACACCCTCCTGATGCTGGAGGCCGTCCGCGACTTCCGCGCGCAGACCGGCGTCCAGGTGGGCGTGAAGCCCGCCGGCGGCATCCGGACGTCCAAGGACGCGATCAAGTTCCTGGTCCTGGTCAACGAGACCGCGGGCGCGGACTGGCTGGACAACCACTGGTTCCGCTTCGGCGCGTCCAGCCTGCTCAACGACCTGTTGATGCAGCGCCAGAAGCTGGCCACCGGACGCTACTCCGGCCCTGACTACGTGACGGTGGACTGAGACCCCATGAAGAGCGAGAACAGCGCAAACGCAGCATCCGCATTCGAGTACGCACCGGCGCCCGAGTCCCGCTCGGTCGTCGACATCGCGCCCTCCTACGGCCTGTTCATCGACGGCGAGTTCACGGAGGCGGCCGACGGCAAGGTCTTCAAGTCCGTGTCCCCGTCGACCGAGGAGGTCCTCTCCGAGGTCGCGCAGGCGGGCGACGCCGATGTGGACCGCGCCGTGAAGGCGGCCCGCAAGGCCTTCGAGAAGTGGTCCGCGCTGCCGGGCGCCGAGCGTGCGAAGTACCTCTTCCGCATCGCCCGCATCATCCAGGAGCGCAGCCGCGAGCTGGCCGTCCTGGAGACCCTGGACAACGGCAAGCCGATCAAGGAGACGAGGGACGCCGACCTCCCCCTCGTAGCCGCGCACTTCTTCTACTACGCGGGCTGGGCCGACAAGCTCGACCACGCCGGCTACGGCGCGAACCCGCGCCCGCTCGGCGTCGCGGGCCAGGTCATCCCCTGGAACTTCCCGCTCCTGATGCTGGCGTGGAAGATCGCCCCGGCGCTCGCGACGGGCAACACGGTGGTCCTCAAGCCCGCCGAGACGACCCCCCTCTCGGCGCTGTTCTTCGCGGACATCTGCCGCCAGGCGGGCCTGCCCAAGGGCGTCGTCAACATCCTTCCCGGGTACGGCGACGCGGGCGCGGCCCTGACCGCGCACCCGGACGTGAACAAGGTGGCCTTCACCGGCTCCACGGCCGTCGGCAAGCAGATCGCGCGGACGGTCGCGGGCACGGACAAGAAGCTCACCCTGGAGCTGGGCGGCAAGGGCGCGAACATCGTCTTCGACGACGCGCCGATCGACCAGGCCGTCGAGGGCATCATCACGGGCATCTTCTTCAACCAGGGCCAGGTCTGCTGCGCGGGCAGCCGCCTCCTCGTACAGGAGTCGATCCAGGACGAGCTCCTGGACTCCCTCAAGCGCCGCCTGTCCACGCTCCGCCTCGGCGACCCGCTGGACAAGAACACCGACATCGGCGCGATCAACTCCGCCGAGCAGCTGGCCCGCATCACGGCGCTCGCCGAGACGGGCGAGGCGGAGGGCGCCGAGCGCTGGAGCGCGCCCTGCGAACTTCCCACGTCGGGCTACTGGTTCGCCCCGACGCTCTTCACGAACGTCACCCAGGCACACACCGTGGCCCGCGACGAGATCTTCGGCCCGGTCCTGTCCGTCCTCAGCTTCCGCACCCCGGAAGAGGCCGTGGCCAAGGCCAACAACACGCAGTACGGCCTGTCGGCGGGCATCTGGACGGAGAAGGGCTCGCGGATCCTCGCGGTCGCGAACAGGCTCCGCGCCGGGGTCGTCTGGGCCAACACGTTCAACAAGTTCGACCCGACCTCGCCCTTCGGCGGCTACAAGGAGTCGGGCTTCGGCCGCGAGGGCGGTCGCCACGGTCTGGAGGCCTACCTCGATGTCTGATGCACGTCTCAGCGTCTTCAAGACCTACAAGCTGTACGTCGGGGGCAAGTTCCCCCGTTCCGAGAGCGGCCGGGTGTACGAAGTGACCGACTCCAAGGGCAACTGGCTGGCCAACGCCCCACAGTCGTCCCGCAAGGACGCCCGTGACGCGGTCGTGGCCGCGCGCAAGGCGTTCGGCGGCTGGTCGAGCGCGACGGCGTACCTGCGCGGCCAGATCCTCTACCGCGTGGCCGAGATGCTGGAGGGCCGCCGCGAGCAGTTCGTGCGCGAGGTCGCCGACGCGGAGGGCCTGTCGAAGTCCAAGGCGGCCGCCGTCGTGGACGCGACGATCGACCGCTGGGTCTGGTACGCGGGCTGGACGGACAAGGTCGCGCAGGTCGTGGGCGGGGCGAACCCGGTCGCGGGCCCGTTCTTCAACCTCTCCACGCCCGAGCCGACCGGCGTCGTCACCGTCGTCGCGCCCCAGGAGTCCTCGTTCCTGGGCCTGGTGTCGGTGGTGGCCCCCGCGATCGCCGCGGGCAACACGGTGGTCGTCATCGCCTCCGAGAAGTCCCCGCTGCCCGCCCTCTCCCTGGGCGAGGTCCTGGCCACGTCGGACCTGCCGGGCGGCGTCGTCAACGTACTGAGCGGCAACACCAGGGAACTCGCCCTCCCGCTGGCCGCCCACCAGGACGTGAACGGCCTGGACCTGGCCGGCGCGGACGCCGACCTGGCGAAGGACCTGGAGATCGCGGCGGCGGACAACCTGAAGCGCGTACTGCGTCCACAGGCTGTGGAAACCGACGCGGACTTCACCGCCGCCCCCGGCACCCACCGCCTGACCCACTTCCTGGAGACCAAGACGGTCTGGCACCCCACAGGCTCCCTCGGCGCCTCGGGCTCGGCGTACTGAGCCCGACGCACCGGCCCGACCCATGCAGCCCTCAGCCCGCCCGCCGTCCAGGGCGGGCTGAGGGCGTTTCCGGGCACGCGCACGCCCCACGAAGCCGAGGACGCTCCGGGCCGTGCGCGGCGGGACCCTACCCGGGCAGCACCCCGACGACCGTCCCCACCACCGGCATCTCCGCCAGCGACCCGCCCTGGGTCAACGGGCCCGTGGCCATGGCCGTGGACACCGGCTTGAAGTCGGCCACCTGAGTCCCCACCGCGTTGTCGAGCGGATCGACCCCCGTCCCGGCCAGCGGATTGAGCCGCAGATTCTTCGCGGCCCCGAGCCCTCCGGCGGTGGCCCGATGCAGCCCGTCGGCGAGCGCGTTCCCGGCCGTGTCGGGGTCGACGTCCCCCACGGGCGTGGCCAGCCCCGCGGCGGGCGCCACCGCGGGCGCCGCACTGGCGACTCCGCCCCCGAGCCCCAGCGCCGCCCCCGCGACGGAGACACCGAGCCCCGCGCGCAGCAGCGCCCGGGACGCGGGGGAAGTCTTCGACGCCGCGTGCCGCGCCGAGTCACGTGCAGGGTTTCGAGCCATGGGGACCGCCTCTACGGAACATACGTAAGCAATCGAGCGTGCACGAAGAGTAGTTGAACCGGCCCTCGCATATCAAAGACCCCCCGGACCCCCACCACCCCGAAAACCCCGCCCCCACCCCCGCCTCCCCCTGGAGAGCTACGCCCCAAAACCGCCCCTGAGCGGGACGCGCACCCCCCCCGCGGTCGCATAGCGTCACAACCCCGGGCCCCCCCGGCCCCCCCCCCCCCCCGCCCGAAGACCCCCCCCG
>NZ_JNXT01000108.1 GCF_000716675.1 Streptomyces alboflavus | reverse complement strand
TCCCCCACGACCGCCCCCGCCGCCACCCCCGCCTCCGGCAGGTCACCGAACCACAGCTTCGCCCGCCGGAACATCGCGAACTCCCCGCCGGGAGGCAGCTCCCCCCAGGTGAGGTAGAAGAAGCGCTCGCCCCGCTTGCCCTGGACGAAGGGCCCCCTGAAGTCGCGGCTGCCGTCCGGCGCGGCGACCACGGCCACCTCGAACTCGAACACCGCCTCGGCCGCGTCCGCGCGGACCAGTTGGTCGGGCTCCGCGCCCCGCTGCACCCCCACGTGCACGTCCCGATAGTCCCCGCACTCCGCCCCGGGAAGGTCCCGCCCGACAAGCCGCACCGTCAGCTTCTGAGTCATACGATCCACTCCACCACGAGGGTCTGACAGTCGCCCGCCCGCGCGAGGGCTCACGCAAGCCGCCCGAGGTCCTCCCGCCGCAGCCGCCCGAGCAACGCCTCCCCCCGGGCGTACCGCTCGACCTCCGCCACGGCGTACTCCCCGAGCCGCCGCACCTCACTGCCCTGCGCGCCCGCGATGTGCGGGGTGACGAGGACGTTGGGGAGGGCGAGGAGGGGGTGTCCCGGCGGCAGCGGCTCGGGGTCGGTGACGTCGAGGAAGGCGTCGAGGCGGCCGGCGGCGCAGGCGCGGGTCAGGGCGTCGGTGTCGACGAGGGAGCCGCGCGCGGTGTTGACGACGACACCGCCGTCGGGGATGAGGGAGAGCATGTGTGCGCTCAACAGACCCCGGGTCTCGGGGAGTTGGGGCGCGTGCAGGGTGACGACACTGCTGGCCCGGCAGAGGTCGGGCAGGTCCACGAGGTCGACGCCGAGGGCGGCGGCCTGGGCGGGGGTGACGTAGGGGTCGGTGAGCAGGACGCGGTGTCCGGCGTCGGAGGCGTTGAGGGCGGCGATGACGCGGCGGCCGATGCGGGACGCCCCGACGACGCCGATGGTGCGGGCGTCGGCGCCGGTGCGTTCGGTGAACGGCGGCCAGCGCTCGGCGTAGCGGGCTGCGGCGGGCAGCGCGCCCTTCGTGGCGAAGGTGATCGCGGCGAGGGTGTAGGCGACGACGGGGCCCGCGTTGGCGTCGGCCGCGGAGGAGACGAGGACGCCGCGGTCCCACAGGGCGTCGGTGACCACGGGCTTGACGGACCCGGCGGCGTGCACGACGGCCCGCAGGCGGGGCGCGTGGGCGAGCACGTCGGCGGTCAGGCGGGGGCAGTCCCAGCCGGTGACGAGGACCTCGGCGCGGGCGAGCACCGCGCGGGCGTCGGCGCCGGTGAGCCCGCCGGTGAGCGCGCCGGGCGGCAACTCGACGCTGCGGGCGAGGCGTTGGCGCAGGCCCGGGGCGAGGACGCGGTCCACGACGTCGGCGCCCATGGCGACGGCGGCCACCGGCCTGCGCCGCTCCACCCCTCCGGCTCCCGTCGCCTCGGCGGCCACGGCCGAATCCGCGACCTCGACCGAATCCGCGGCTTCCCGCGGCTGCTCCAGCTGATCGGGCACGCGTCGCCACCTCTCGTAGAAAACGGTTACTGGAAGACGTCAGGAGGCTAGGTCCATGCCGCCACGGCGGTCAAGAGATGGCAGGCAGCACCAAGGTGCCGCGCTGCGAAGGGGGTTGACCGGGGACAGTAACCGCTTTAGATTCCCGGCACCTTGTCCCGACAGCTGTGTTCAAGACTGGGGGTTCCGTGTCAGCGGTGACGAAGGACCGGGCCGAAATCGAGGCGGTGACACCGTCGACGGAGCCCACCGAGGGGGCAAATGCCCGTAAAAGCGGGCGTGGCGAGAAGTGGAAACGGTTTCAGCGCACTCGGCTCCTGGTGCTGCTCATGGTGCCGGGTCTCGCGTACTTCCTGGTCTTCCACTACGGCGCGTTCATCGCGAACGCCGTGGCGTTCAAGGAGTACGTCCCCTTCGACGGCCTGTGGGCGAGCCCCTGGGTCGGCACCGAGAACTTCAGCCGGATGTTCGGCGACCCGGACTTCTGGCACGCGACCTGGAACACGCTGTTCATCGCGGTGCTCCAGCTCGTGTTCTTCTTCCCCGCGCCGCTCGCCCTCGCGCTGCTGCTGCACAGCCTGACCTCGGACCTGCTGCGCCGCTTCACCCAGTCCGTGATCTATCTGCCGCACTTCCTGTCGTGGGTCGTCGTGGTGGCGCTGTTCCAGCAAGTGCTCGGCGACACCGGCCTGTTGAACGCGACGCTGAGCGACGCGGGCCTGCACACCGTCGACATCATCGGCAACCCGGACGCGTACAAGCCGCTCGTCGTCCTCGAAGTGATCTGGAAGGACGCGGGCTGGGGCACGATCATCTTCCTCGCCGCGCTGATGCAGGTGAACGAGCAGCTCTACGAGGCCGCCGCGATCGACGGCGCCGGACCCTGGCGGCGGTTCTGGCACGTCACGCTGCCCAGCATCCGGCCCATCGTGATCCTGCTCCTCATCATGCGGCTCGGCGACATCCTGTCCGTCGGCTTCGAACAGATGCTGCTGCAACGGCAGTCGGTGGGCCCGGAGGCCGGTGAGGTCCTGGACACCTTCGTCTTCTGGCAGGGCATCGTCGGCGGCGACACCGGCTACGCGGCCGCCGCCGGACTCTTCAAGGGCGTCGTCGGCGCGGCGCTCGTCTTCACGGCCAACCGGATCGCACACCGGCTCGGCGAGCAGGGGGTCTACAAGTGAGCAGCCACAACGCCGTCCGGCCCGCCTGGATGGAGCGGCCCCGGCCGCTCACCAAGGCCGCCAAGGGCGTGGCGGTCGCCGTCGTCCTCGCGCTGGTCCTGATCCCCTTCCTGGTGATCGTCTCGACGTCGCTCGCCTCCAACCGGGAGGTCGTCGCCAACGGCGGCTGGGTCCTGTGGCCGACCGAGCCGACCCTGCGCGCCTACCGCACCGTCCTCAGCGGCGGCATCGTCACCGAGGCGCTCGGCGTGAGCGTCGTCCTGACGGCCGCGGGCACCCTCTTCTCGCTCGCCTGCACCACCTTCCTCGCCTACGCCCTCGCCCGCCCCGGCGTCTTCGGCGGCAAGCCGGTGCTGCTTCTGATCCTGTTCACCTTCCTCTTCCCGCCCGGCATGATCCCGGCGTTCCTGCTGGTCAAGGGCATGGGAATGATGGACACCTACGCGGCTCTGGTCGCGCCGGTGCTCATCAACGTCTTCAACCTGATCGTCCTGCGCGGCTTCTTCCAGGGCATCCCCGAGGAGCTGTACGAGGCGGCGCGCCTGGACGGCGCGAACGACTGGCAGATCCTGTGGCGGGTCGTGCTCCCGCTGTCGAAGGCGGCGCTCGCGGTGGTCTCGCTGTTCTACGCGGTGAGCTACTGGAACGCCTGGTTCCATGCCTCGATCTATCTGGAGTCCGACCACTGGCCGCTGTCGCAGGTCCTGCGGACGTACGTCATCGGCGGCTCCCAGATCGCCGACACCGGCCTGAGCGAGGCCGGTCAGGTCTCCGCGCCGCAGACGACCCAGATGGCCGTCCTCGTGATCGCGACCGTGCCGATCCTGCTCGTCTACCCCTTCCTGCAGAAGTACTTCACCAAGGGCGTGCTCACCGGCGCCATCAAGAGCTGAGCCAACTCCCCGTACCCGCCGAAAGGTTGACCCCGTGTCCGGTTCCCAGGGTTCCTCCCGTTCCCCGCTGGGGCGCCGCACCCTGCTGCGCTCGATCGCCGTCGGCGGCGCCGCCCTCGCCGCCCCGTCCGTCCTCACCGCCTGCTCGACCGGCTCGGGCGGGGGCGGTGACGTCTCCAACGCCGGGAAGAAGATGGCCCCCTGGCCCACCTACACCCCGACCCGGGGCCCGGCACCCGACCTCGCGCCCAGCACCGCGGGCGTGCAGGCGGGCTTCACGTCGTACCCGCGGCGCCTGGTGACGGCGACGGACGGCAGGCCGGGCACCGGCAAGGAGAAGATCCGCGTCCTGTCCATCACCTACGGCACGCCGCCGAAGCCCGCCGGGTCCAACAAGTACTGGCAGGCGATGAACGAGGCCCTCGGCGTCGAGGTCGAGTTCACGGTCGTGCCGGACGCGGACTTCCGCTCGAAGATGGCGACGCTCATGGCGGGCGACAGCGAGGACCTGCCCGACCTCATCAACATCGGCGGCGGGTACGTCCTGCCGCGCGAGGCGCAGTTCGTGAAGGCCCGCTGCGCCGACCTGTCGGAGTACCTGTCGGGCGACGCGATCAAGGACTACCCGAACCTCGCGGGCATCCCCACGTACGCCTGGGAGGGCATGGGCCGGATCGGGGGGCGGCTCTACGGGCTTCCGGTCGAGCGGGCCAAGGTGCAGGGCGCGATGTTCGTCAACCGGGAGGCCTTCGACAAGGCGGGCTACCGTCCTGGCATGTCGGCGTCGGACTTCCGGGCGATGGCCAAGGAGGGCTCCGGCGGCGGCAAGCACATGCTCGGCACCTCGACCGTCAGCTACTACAGCTACCTCTACCACGCCATGTGGCACGGGGCGCCCAACGAGTGGCGGATCAAGGACGGCCGGATCACGCCCATGTACGGCACCGAGGAGTTCAAGGCCGCCCTGGAGTTCATGGCGCGGCTGCGGGCCGACGGCGCCTACAACTCCGACGCCACCTCGATCTCCCAGGTCGACCTCAAGACGCAGTTCTACAACGGCACCGTGCGCTCCATGACGGACGGCTGGGGCGCGGTGCTCTCCAACGCGCAGGGCATCAAGGACGCGTACACCCTGGACGCCGCCGTGCCCTACGAAGTGCCCGGCGCGACGCCCGTCTACCAGCAGAACCGCGGCTGCTTCGGCTACACCGTGGTCAAGAAGGCGTCCAAGGAGCGCGTCCGGCTCATGCTGCGCGTCCTGAACTGGCTTGCCTCGCCGTTCGGCTCCAAGGAGTACCAGCTCATGCACTACGGAGTGGAGGGCACCCACTTCCGGTTCGACAAGGCGGGCGACCCGATCCCCACGGAGCGCGGCCTCGTCGAGTCCCGTACGAACCTGCCGTTCCCCTATCTGATGGACGCGCCGCAGCCGCTGTACTTCCCCGGGCAGGCCGAGCTCACGAAGCGGCTGCACGCCTGGGAGAAGAAGATCGTGCCGCTGCTCGTGCCCAACGACCGCTGGGGGCTGCAGTCGGCGACCTTCAACCGGGTCGGTGCGTCCCTCCAGCAGATCGTCGAGGACGGCGTGACGGCCGTCGTCTCCGGCCGCAAGAGCCTGTCCTCCTGGGACGACGTCCACCGCAAGTGGCGGTCGCAGGGCGGCGACAAGTGCGCCGAGGAATTCGCGGAGGAGTACGAGGCGGCGCACTGAGGCGGGGGCGGGGGCGCGATGATGGTCCCGGGCGGCGCCGGTCCGTCCCGGGCGCGCCGTCCGGTACGTGACGCGCGTCCGCCCGCCGCCCAAGGGCGGCCGGGACCAGGCGAGTCGAGGAGAATCACCAGTGGGGGAACGGGTCACCATCCGCGAAGTCGCCGCGCGCGCGGGGGTCTCCGTGGCGACCGTCTCGCGGGTCCTCGCGGGCAACTATCCGACGTCCGCGACCTCGCGGGCGAAGGTGCAGCGGGCCGTGAAGGAGCTGGACTACGTCGTCAACGCGCACGCGCGCGCGTTGGCGGGCGCCGGGCGCAAGACCATCGCCGTGCTCACCTACGACGTGCTGAGCCCGTTCTACGCGCACGTCGCGCAGGGCGTCGAGATGGAGGCCGCCCGGCACGGGCGGCTCACCCTCGTCGCCTCCACCGGCAGCGATCCGGCGCGGGAGCTCGCGCTGGTGCAGATGATGCGGGAGCAGGCCGCCGAGGCCGTCGTCCTCGTCGGCGGGGTCATCGAGGACGACGAGTACCGGCAGCGGATGGCCCGGTACGCCGAGGCCCTCGCCGCCGCCGGTTCCCGCCTGGTGCTGTGCGGGCGGCCCGCGCCCGCGCCCGACGTGCCCGCCCTCGTCGTCGAGTACGACAACGAGGCGGGCGCGTACGCCGTGACCAGCCATCTGCTCGGCGCCGGGCACCGGCGCATCGCCCTCATCGGCTACCAGCCCGGCAACACCACCGGGGAGGACCGGGTGCACGGGTATCTGCGGGCCCTCGACGACCACGGGGTGCCGCGGTCCGACGCGATCGTGCACGGGGTGGGGTTCGGGCCGCACCACGGGTACGAGGCCATCCGGGATCTGCTGCGGGCCGCCGACGGGAAGCCGGAGTTCACCGCCGTGTTCGCCGGGGACGACCGGGTGGCGGCCGCCACGGTGGTCGCGCTGCGGGAGTACGGGCTCGCCGTCCCCGACGACGTCTCCGTCGTCGGCTACAACGACGATCCCGTCGCCTCCGACATCACGCCCGGGCTCACCACCGTCCACATCCCCGCCGAGGAGATGGGGCGCACCGCCGTCCGCCTCGCCCTCGCGGGGGCGCCGCCGCGGTCGGGGCCTGAGCGGCACGTTCTGGGCACGCACATCGTGGTCCGCTCCAGCGTGCGGCGGCTTGCCGCGGGGGCGGGTTCGGGCTGACCCCGGTCCGGCCCCGCCGCTCCGCGGCGGATGTCTCCCACCCGCCCACCCGTTCACCCCGCACGACGGGCTTCTGGGAGCAGTCCCTGCCTCCGCCGGCCTCGCCGAACCGTCGGCCGGGGTGCCGGTGCGGCGACGGTCGAGTGGCGTCGCTGGGGTAGGGGGAGGGCGGGAGCAATCCGGGTCGAGGGCGCCAGGACTCACTCGGGCTGGGGGCTGGGGGCCGAGGGCACCCCGATGTGCGGCACTCGCTGTGGGCAGCTGGGCCGCCAGGGGCGATGGGGTCCCCCCTGCTCAAGCGAAGCCGAGAGCTTGGGGGAGGGTGGGCACAGCCCCAGGCGACGGTGCCGGAACGGCCGAGGTCTCCCCGGTTGCGGCGGTCAGCGGGCCCCGCCGCTGCCAAGGATCGCCTCGGCCACCTCGCGCGGGCGTGCCCGCATCAGGAGGTGGCCCGCCGGGGTCAGGGCGCGGTACGTCGCCCCGAGTTCCGTGGCCAGCGTGCGTTGGCGGGTCAGCCAGGGGTCGGAGCCGGGCGTCCGGGAGGCCGACGCGGCGAGGACCGTCACCGGGGTCCCGGACGCCATCGGTGTCGCGCGCCGCAGCTCCGCGAGTTCGTGCGCCACGTCGGCGTACGTCGCGTACTCGACGAGCCCCGCGCGCCACACCCGGCTCGACCCGTACAGCGAGCGCAGCTCCCGCGGGGCCGGGCGCCCCGCGAGCCACCGCATCGCCGGGCCCACCGCGAGCGGCGCCCCGGCCGCCCCGAGCACCGCCCCGCCCACCCGGGCGGCACCCACCCGCGCGGCCCGGCCGGGAACGGCCCGCGCCGACGCCTCCACGCTGGAGTCGACCAGGACCATCCCGGCCGTCCGCCGAGGACAGAGCCGCGCGAACGCCTCGGCGTGGAACCCGGCGAGCGAGTGCCCCACGACGGTCACCGCCGCCCCGCCGAACCCCACCGCGTCCAGGACGAGCCCGATCCGCCCGGCCTCCCCCGCCAGCGTGGGCGCACCCGGCGCGGGCGCGCTGAGCCCGAGGCCGGGCCGGTCGAAGCGGACGACGGTGCGGTAGGGGGCGAGGAGCGCCACCACGGGGTCCCACTCCGCGGCGGCGAGGCCGAGCCCCGCGCTGAGCACACACACGGGCCCGTCGCCGGTCACGTCCACGTGATGCGGCACCCCGTCGATCCGTACGAAGGACCCCCGGGACGACGGCGTCGTCCGCCTCACCCCCGCCGCCACGACCGCCGTACCAGCCACGCCACCACCACCAGCCACACCGCGATCGTGAGCAACTGGAGCCGCTGCGCGACCCCGAGCCCCCAGGTTCCCCGACCGGCGTCGAACGCGGCGACGGCCGCCAGCGTCCACACGGTGGCGGCCAGTTCGACACCGAGGAGGAGGGTGAGGAGCCCGCCGCCCGCGCGGGTCCCCTCGCGCGCCCCGGCTCTGCGTACCACCACCGTGAGCAGCACCATCCCCAGCAGCGCGCCCGCCACCGCGACACTGCTGCTGACGGCGTGCGCGGAGTGCGCGGCGGGCACGAGCCCGGCCCGCTCCCGGGCCACACAGGCCGCGTCCGCGGTGGGCGCGCAGCTCAGCGGGAGCCGCGAGTCGGCCGCGGTGGCCGCGCCGAAGAGCGCGACGCCGGCCCACCCGAGGGCGGTCAGGCGGGCGAGGCCGCGCGAGAGCCCGGCGGGCCGGACGCGCCACAGCAGCGCGAGCACCGCCCCGGCGCACACCAGCACGCCCGCCCCGAAGTCCAGGGAGCGGAAGAACGTCCCGTACGGCTGGTCCTCGGCGGCGAGCTCACTGACGTACGACCGCAGCGGCGAGAGGCCGGTCGGCAGGAACGCCTCGAGGGCCCACGTGGTGTAGGCGAGGGCGCCGAGCGCGAGAAGGACCGCGACGGTGGCGCGGGGGCCGCGGGGGGCTCCGGCGGTGGAGGGCTCGGGAGACATAGGGGGACAAAGGCTAGTCCGTGGGGTGCGCGCGCTGGTGGTCAGGGTGAATCCACTCCGGTCTGCGGTACTTGAGGAAGGCGGCGGGCGCGACGACACCGAGCGCGAGGAGCCCGCCGCCGACGATGAGCAGATAGCGCCACAGCGGCGCGTTCCCGAACTGGTCGGGCGGTACGAAGCCGATGCCGAGCGCACAGGCCGACGCGACGAAGCCGACCCCGGCGACCAGCGTCACGGCGGGCACCACGAAGCCGCGCCGCACGTGCGGCTGGGTGGCGCGCAGCCGCACCACGGCCACGAACATCAGCAGATAGGCGATGAGGTAGATCTGCACGGTGATGACGGAGAACATCCAGTACGCGCTGGAGACGTCGTCGCTGAACGCGTAGAGGACGCCGATGAGGGTGGTCACGACCCCTTGCGCGACCATGATGTTGAGCGGCACGCCGTGCCGGTTGAACTTCTGCAGGAACGGCGGCAGATACCCCTCCTGCCGTGCCAGCGTCACCAGACCCTTGGCCGGTCCCGCCAGCCACGTCAGCATCCCGCCGAGCGCCGCGAGCACCAGCATGATCCCGACGACCTTGGTCATCCAGCCGACGTGGAAGTGGTCGAAGAACGCCTGGAAGGCCTGCATCAGACCGGCCGTGAGGCTGAGTTCGGAGGCCGGCATGACCCAGCTGATGGCCAGGGCCGGAAGGATGAAGATGAGGAGGACGAGCCCCGTGGCCAGGAAAATCGATCGCGGGTACTCGGCGCGCGGGTGCCGCAGCGAGGAGACGTGCACGCCGTTCATCTCCATGCCCGCGTACGACAGGAAGTTGTTGACGATGAGGACGAGGCTGGCCAGGCCGGTCCACGGGGGCAGCCAGTGGTCGGCGCTCATCGGGGCCTCGGAGGCGTTGCCCTCCCCCAGGAAGACGATGCCGAGCGCGACGAGGACGACGCCCGGCACCAGCGTGCCGATCACCAGGCCGAGCGAGGAGAGCCCGGCGACGGTCTTCGTGCCGCGCGAGGTCACCCACACCCCGGTCCAGTAGATGACGACGATGACGATGGCCACGTAGAGGCCGTCCTCGGCGAGGCTCGGGTGCACGACGTACGCGAACGTCGAGGCCACGTACGCGAGCAGGCTCGGGTAGTACGCGATGGTCATGGCGAACTGGCACCACACGGCGACGAACCCCAGCGGCTTGCCCAGGGCCTCGCTGACCCAGCGGTAGATGCCGCCGGTCCAGCCGGAGGCCAGTTCGGCGCCGACGAGCGCGGTGGGCAGCAGGAAGACCACGGCGGGCAGCAGATAGAGGAAGACCGCGGCGAGGCCGTACAGGGCCATCGACGGGGACGGGCGCAGGCTGGCCACCGACGCGGTGGTCATGAGGGCGAGGGTCAGCCAGGAGATGAACTGCCGCTTGGTCCCGGTGTCGGCGGCCCGGTCCGGGGCGAGCTCGGCCACGTCTTGTGCCGCCGCGGCCCCGGGCGTCGCCCCGCCCTCGCCGGGCTTGTCCGTGGTCGTCATGGGCTCATGATCGGCGGAGGGTGCCGGGGCCGCATGTCACCCCATACCCAGGAGGGGTAGGCTCCGGGCCGTGACCCCGAAGAGCCCGACGACGCGCGCGAGCCACCTCGCCCTGCTCGTCGCGCTGCTCTTCGGCATCGTGGCGATGCATTCGCTGGGTCACCCCCGGGAGCACGGGGCGAGCGCCGAACGGGCTACTGGGGGCGGGCACGCGGGGGTGGCTGCGGGCGGACACGCCGGAGCGGCTGCGGGTGACGGGCACGCGCGCGGGGAGAGCGGTGGTGGGCACGCGCGCGGGGTGATGGCCATGGGCCCGGCGGACGTCGGCCCGGCGGACATCGGCCCGGCGGGCCTGAGCCCGACAGCCGTGGGTCCGGCTGCGGGCGACCCCACCGGCGGTCACGACTCCGGCATGGACCCCCTCTCCGTCTGCCTGGCCGTCCTCGGCGCCGCACTCAGCCTCGCCCTGCTGCACGCGGCGGTCCGCCACCGGCCGTGGGCCGCCCCCGCGCACGTACCCGGCCTCGCCCGCCTCCTCGACGGCCTGCGGCCGAACCCTCCGCCGCCCCGCGCCCTCCTCACCCGCCTGGCCGTGCTGCGCGTATAGGCCGCCGCACCGGCTGTTTCGCGCTGCCCGCACGCCCAGGAGACCACCGGAGACGGAAGGGGAACCTCCGGGCGGTGAGCGGTGTACCAGAAGCAGCGGACGCTCCCTTCTGCACGCACCACACCAGACGAGGTGTTCATCAACCATGCGCACACCCCTCTCGCGCACCCCCCAGTCATCGCACGCGTCCCGCCTCCCGGACGCGTCGCGCCGGACGCTGCTCGGCGCCGCGCTCGCCGCCGTCGGCACAGGACTCGTGACCGCCTGCTCGGGCGACGGCTCCCACTCCGGGCACGCGGGCGGCGGCCAGGGCGGCCCGTCCGCGCCCCCGAAGGGCTATGTGACGCCCACAGGACCCGAGGTCGCCGCCGCGGAGCGCGGGCGCCCCGGCGGCGGCCGGGTCAGGAAGCTGCGGCTCACGGCCGCGCCGGCGACGCTCGACCTGGGCGGCCCCACGGTGCGCACGTGGGCGTACGGCGAGGACCTGCCCGGCAAGGAGGTCCGCGTCACCGCGGGCGACACCCTCGCCCTCACCCTCGCCAACCACCTCCCCGAGCCCACCACGCTGCACTGGCACGGCCTCGCCCTGCGCAACGACATGGACGGCGTCCCCGCCCTCACCCAGCGCGGGATCAGGCCCGGCGCCGACTTCACGTACCGCTTCAAGGTCCCGCACCCGGGGACGTACTGGTTCCATCCGCACGCGGGCACCCAGCAGGACCGGGGTCTCTACGCCCCCCTGATCGTCGACGACCCCAAGGAGCCCCTGGAGTACGACAAGGAGTGGGTCGTCGTCCTGGACGACTGGGTCGACGGGGTGGACGGCTCCACGCCGGACGCCGTCCTGAAGGAGCTGCGGGCCGGGATGGACCACGGCGGGAGCGGCGACGGGGACGGCGGCGACAGCGGCGGGGGCGGGCACGACATGTCCCACATGTCGATGACGCGGGCCCGGACCGAGGACACCGCAGGGCCGAGCGACCCGGCCGGGCCGTCCCGGATGATGATGGGCGCCAAGAGCGACATCCTCGGCCCGGACGCGGGCGACGTGGCCTACCCCCACTACGTGCTCAACGGCCGCACCCCCAAGGCCCCCACGACCTTCCGCGCCCGTCCCGGCGACCGCGTCCGCATCCGTCTGATCAACGCGGGCGGCGACACGGCCTTCCGGGTGGCGCTCGGGGGCCACGAGCTGACGGTGACGCACACGGACGGCTTCCCGGTGCGGCACAAGAAGGCCGACGCGCTGCTCATCGGCATGGGCGAGCGGTACGACGTCCTGGTCACCGTCAAGGACGGCGTGTTCCCGCTGACGGCGGTGGCCGAGGGCAAGAAGGCGGCGGCCCGGGCGCTGCTCCGCACCGGCGGGGGCGCGCCGCCGCCCGCGTCGGCGCGCCCCGAGGAGCTGACGGGCCGTGTGCTCCTGGCCGACCGGCTCACGGCCGACGAGTCCGTGGCCCTGGACGACCGCGCGCCGGACCGCACGGTCAGGATCCGGCTGACCGGCGGCATGGCGAAGTACGACTGGGCGTTCGACGGGAAGCCCTACTCCCCCGGCGGGCGCCACCCGGTCCGCGCCGGGGAGCGCGTCCGGATCGCGTTCACCAACGGCACCACGATGTGGCACCCGCTCCATCTCCACGGCCACACGTTCGCCCTGGCGGGCACCCCGGGGCGCCCCCGCAAGGACACGGCGGTCGTCCTGCCGAACGGCACGCTGACGGTGGACTTCGACGCGGACAACCCCGGCCTCTGGATGATCCACTGCCACAACGTCTACCACGCGGAGGCGGGGATGATGACGGTGCTCGGGTACCGCTCCTGAGGGCGTCGGCCCACGGCCCCTGACGGCACTCGGACACCGGTCCTGGCAGGTGTGCCCGGGGTGCAGGGGGTGTGGGGGCGTGCCCGGGGTCCGGCCCCCGCACCCCGGGCACGCCCCCGGCAGCCGCCTGGGTGCGCCCCCGCGCCCGCCCGGCGCCGGGGCGCATCCGGCCGCCGTGTCCCACGCCCCACGTGGGCCGCCCCACACCCGCCCAGAGGGGGCATCGCGTCGCTTTGACGATTAGACTGGGCGGCGTGCCTCAACTACGCCTCGCCCTGAATCAGATCGACTCGACCGTCGGCGATCTCTCCCAGAACGCCGAGGCGATCGTCCACTGGACCCGGCACTCCGCCGAGCAGGGAGCGCACCTGGTCGCGTTCCCCGAGATGGCGCTGACCGGCTACCCCGTGGAGGACCTCGCCCTGCGCGCGTCCTTCGTCGACGCCTCCCGCCGGGAGCTGCGCGCCCTCGCAGCCCGCCTCCACGACGAGGGCCTCGGCGAACTCCCCGTGGTGGTCGGCTATCTGGACCGCACGGAGGAGGCCAAGCCGCGCTACGGCCAGCCCGCCGGAGCCCCCCGCAACGCGGGCGCGGTGCTGCACCGCGGCGAGGTGGCGCTGACCTTCTCCAAGCACCACCTCCCCAACTACGGCGTCTTCGACGAGTTCCGGTACTTCGTGCCGGGCGAGACGCTGCCCGTCGTCCGCGTGCACGGCATCGACGTGGCGCTCGCGATCTGCGAGGACCTCTGGCAGGACGGCGGCCGCGTCCCGGCGACGCGCACGGCGGGCGCGGGCCTGCTCGTCTCCATCAACGCCTCGCCGTACGAGCAGAACAAGGACGACCAGCGCCTTGAGCTTGTGCGCAAGCGCGCGCAGGAGGCGGGCTGCACGACCGCGTACCTCGCGATGACGGGCGGCCAGGACGATCTTGTCTTCGACGGGGACTCCATCGTCGTGGACAAGGACGGCGAAGTGATCGCGCGGGCGCCGCAGTTCACACAGGGGTGCGTGGTCCTCGACCTGGAGCTGCCCGCGGCGGGTCCGGTGCCGGAGGGCGTCGTCGACGACGGCCTGCGCGTCGAGCACGTCACGCTGTCCGCGGAGCCGCTGCCCGCGTACGAGGCGGAGTTCGAGGGCGGGTACGCGGACCGGCTCGACGACGACGAGGAGATGTACTCGGCGCTCGTCGTGGGGCTGCGGGCGTACGTCACCAAGAACGGCTTCTCCTCCGTCCTGATCGGGCTCTCCGGAGGCATCGACTCCGCGCTGACGGCGGCGATCGCGTGCGACGCGCTGGGCGCGGAGAACGTGTACGGGGTCGCGATGCCGTCGCGGTACTCCTCCGAGCACTCTGTGGGTGACGCCGAGGAGTTGGCGCGGCGCACGGGGCTGAATCTGCGCACCGTCCCCATCGCGCCGATGTTCGACGCCTACATGGAGTCGCTCGGCCTCACCGGGCTCGCCGAGGAGAACCTCCAGTCGCGGCTGCGCGGGACCATGCTCATGGCGCTCTCCAACCAGGAGGGGCACATCGTGCTCGCGCCCGGCAACAAGTCCGAGCTGGCCGTGGGGTATTCGACGCTGTACGGCGACTCCGTCGGGGCGTACGGGCCCATCAAGGACGTCTACAAGACCGCCGTCTTCCGGCTGGCGCGGTGGCGCAACGCAGCGGCCCTCGGGCGCGGGGAGACTCCCCCCGTCCCCGAGAACTCCATCAGCAAGCCGCCCAGCGCGGAGCTGCGGCCCGATCAGGTCGACACCGACTCGCTGCCCGACTATCCCGTGCTCGACGGGATCCTCGAGCTGTACGTCGACCGGGATCAGGGGGCCGACGAGATCGTCGCCGCCGGGTTCGACGGGGAGCTCGTCGCGAAGACGCTCCGCATGGTGGACACCGCCGAGTACAAGCGGCGGCAGTATCCGCCCGGCACCAAGATCTCCCCGAAGGGCTTCGGCAAGGACCGGCGCCTGCCGATCACCAACCAGTGGCGCGAAACCGCCTGACGCGGCGCCCTGCGGGGCATTCCCCAACCCCACCCCTTCCCGAAACCGGGGCTCCGCCCCGGGCCCCGGGGGTGGGTGTCCCGTTGCCGTGAGACGGCGGCACCGCCGAATCGGCGCTCCGCGCCTCGTCCTCAATCGCCGGACGGGCTGAAAATACTTCGCCGGGGCAGGGCGGGGAGGTACCGCACGGCGGAGAGGTCCCGCGAGGCGGAGTTCTGCGGGGCGGATGGCGCTGCGGGGTAGGTGGTACCGCGGGCCAGATGGTGCCGGGCTGTTGCTCTGCCGGTTCAAGTT
>NZ_JNXT01000107.1 GCF_000716675.1 Streptomyces alboflavus | reverse complement strand
CCTTAAGAGCTTGGGGGAGTTTGAGGACGAGGCGCGGAGCGCCGAAACGGGGGCGCCCCCCGCGGGGCTGAAGCTGCCGGGCTGTCGATCGGGCCGGAGGAGGCTCGGGCGGGGGGGTGGGAGAGAGCCTGTCCGGCGATTGAGGACCAGGCGCGGAGCGCCGAGCAGCGGGTCAGCAGGGGCGTTTGCGGAGGTTCATGACGTAGTCGTGGGGCGCCCCGGCCGACTCCGCGGCGTCGGCGAGCTCGCCGAGGTAGCGGGCGGAGGGCAACCCGCCCTCGTACCCGTTGAGGACGTACACCCAGGCCGCCTCCTCACCCTCGAGGGTGTGCACCCGGATCCGCATGCGCCGGTAGATGTCGAGCCCGACCCCCTCCCACCGGTCCATGGAGTCCTCGTCCATGGGGGCGATGTCGTACAGCGCCACGAACACCTGCGAGCGCGGCGCCTCGACGATCGTCGCGAGCGCGCCCTCCCAGCCCATGTGCTCGCCGCCGAACGTCAGCCGCCAGTCGTTGAGCCAGCCCGTCGCGCGCAGCGGCGAGTGCGGGGCGCGGCGCGTCATGAGCCGCGGGTCGAGATTGCCGGCGTACGCGGCGTAGAGCGACATGCCGTCGAGGGTACGGCAGCCGCACGGCACCCTCCTGTCGCACTGGAGGCCGCACTGGAGGCCCCCCGTGGCACACGGGACGCGGCGGTGCGGGACAATGGCGTATGTGACTCGGATCGTGATCATTGGCGGCGGACCCGGCGGATATGAGGCGGCCCTGGTGGCCGCCCAGCTCGGCGCGGAGGTGACCGTCGTCGACTGCGACGGTCTGGGCGGGGCGTCGGTGCTCACCGACTGCGTACCGTCGAAGACCCTGATCGCGACGGCCGAGGTGATGACGACCTTCGACTCCTCGTACGAGGAGCTGGGCATCATCGTCGAGGACGACACGCCGCACATCGACCAGGCGGCCCGGGTCGTGGGCGTGGACCTCGGCAAGGTCAACCGGCGTGTGAAGCGGCTCGCGCTCGCGCAGTCGCACGACATCACGGCGTCCGTGACGCGTGCGGGCGCCCGGGTCATGCGCGGCCGCGGCCGTCTTGAGGGCCAGCAGGCCATGGACGGCTCCCGCAAGGTCGTCGTGCGCGCCGCCGACGGCTCCGAGGAGACCCTGACCGCCGACGCCGTCCTCATCGCCACCGGCGGCCACCCGCGCGAGCTCCCGGACGCCCAGCCCGACGGCGAGCGGATCCTGAACTGGACGCAGGTGTACGACCTCGACGAGCTGCCCGAGGAGCTCATCGTGGTCGGGTCGGGTGTGACGGGCGCCGAGTTCGCCGGTGCCTACCAGGCGCTCGGCTCCCGGGTCACGCTGGTGTCCTCGCGCGACCGCGTGCTGCCGGGCGAGGACCCGGACGCCGCTGCCGTCCTGGAGGACGTCTTCCGCCGCCGCGGCATGAACGTCATGGGGCGGACCCGCGCCGCCTCCGCCAAGCGCGTCGGCGACCGCGTCGAGGTCACCCTCGCCGACGGCCGCGTCATCTCCGGATCGCACTGCCTGATGGCCGTCGGCGCCATCCCGAACAGCGACGGGATGGGCCTGGAGGAGGCCGGGGTCAAGGTCAAGGAGTCCGGGCACATCTGGACCGACCGGGTCTCCAGGACCTCCGCCCCCGGCGTGTACGCCGCCGGTGACGTCACCGGCATCTTCGCCCTCGCCTCGGTCGCCGCCATGCAGGGCCGCATCGCGATGTACCACTTCCTGGGCGACGCGGTCACCCCGCTGAACCTGAAGACCGTCTCGTCGAACGTCTTCACCGACCCGGAGATCGCGACCGTCGGCTACAGCCAGGCCGACGTCGACGCCGGAAAGATCGACGCCCGCGTCGTCAAGCTGCCGCTGCTCCGCAACCCGCGCGCGAAGATGCAGGGCATCCGCGACGGCTTCGTAAAGATCTTCTGCCGTCCGGGTACGGGAATCGTGGTCGGCGGAGTCGTCGTCTCGCCCCGCGCCTCGGAACTGATCCACCCCATCTCGATCGCGGTCGACAACAATCTGACGGTGGAGCAGATCGCTAACGCCTTCACCGTGTACCCATCGCTTTCGGGCTCGATCGCCGAAGTCGCGCGGCAGTTGCACACGCGTAAGGTCGCCGGGGAGGCCTGATCCCGACCGTTCGGTCAGCGGGCGCCGATCGGGCGATGTGATCGTCCGGTCGGCCGGAATCAACTCTCCGCAGGTCACAGCCTGTTGCCGCCCATTCGTACGGCATAGGCGGGGAGAGTAACCCCTATACCACTTCCACCCCTCCTGTGCGAACAACTTCTGTAATTCGGCGCAAACTGCTGAAAGCAGACGGTCGTTGGGGTTACTGTCAGTTTCGTGTTCGCTGCAGAACGTCGCCAATTGATCCTCGAAATGGTGCGGGCCAACGGAGCGGTGTCGCTCCGTGAGCTCGCCCGCGTCGTCCAGACCTCCGAAGTGACCGTACGGCGGGACGTGCGCGCGCTGGAGGCAGAAGGACTCCTCGACCGCCGGCATGGCGGTGCGGTATTGCCGGGCGGATTCACGCGGGAGTCCGGCTTTCCGCAGAAATCACATCTCGCGTCCGCCGAGAAGACGGCCATCGCCGATCTCGCGGCGGGTCTCGTCGAAGAGGGCGAAGCCATCGTCGTCGGGGCGGGTACGACCACGCAGGAGCTGGCCCGCCGGCTCGCGCGGGTGCCCGGCCTGACCGTCGTCACCAACTCCCTGTTGGTGGCACAGGCCCTCGCCCACGCCAACCGGGTGGAAGTCGTCATGACCGGCGGCACCCTGCGCGGCTCGAACTACGCGCTGGTGGGCAGCGGCGCCGAGCAGTCCCTCCAGGGGCTCAGGGTGTCGCGGGCGTTCCTGTCGGGCAGCGGCCTGACCGCCGAACGCGGCCTGTCCACGTCCAACATGCTGTCGGCGAGCGTGGACCGCGCGCTCGTGCAGGCCGCCGCGGAGGTGGTGGTCCTCGCCGACCACACCAAGCTCGGCACCGACACCATGTTCCAGACCGTGCCGACGGACGTCATCACGCGTCTGGTCACGGACGAGCCGCCCGCGCACGACGACCGCGCGGCGACCGAGTTGCAGGCACTGGCTGACCAGGGCGTGCAGATCGCGGTCGCCGGAGCGTCGACGGGCCCCGGCCAGGCCCCCGGAGTTGACTCCGTCCCAGCCGGTCGGCAGGCGCGCAGGGACGTGCCGTTGCCCGGTCAGCGGCGGGGGCACGGGGGCCATGGCGCGGGGCCCGGCGCCGGGCCGCAGTTGCGCAGCGCGTCCGTACTCGGCGAGCAGCCCCCCGGGGAACGGGGAGCGCGCGTCGCTGACTTGCGGCGTCGCTAGGGTCGGCCGGCCCCTGGGCCCAGGGCAGGGCGGGGTCGACCCGCGCTTGCTCTCGGCCCAGGGCGCCCTCAGATCGGCGCTGCGCGCCTCGTCCCTCTCCCCCAAGTCTTGAGGAGCAGAGGGAGGACCCCTACGACGGGCTCGTAGTGGCTCGTCCGGCGGGCTCTGCCTTGAGGCCGCGCAGCGTCAGCGTCAGGAGGCGGTCCGCCAACTCCGGGTCGTCCGGGGACTCCTCCGCCGCCAGCGCGATCGCGTTCGTCAGCTGGAGCAGATCGTCGATCGACACGCCCTCGCGCACCGCGCCCGACGACTGGGCGCGCTCCAGGAGCTTGGTGCCCGCCTCCCGCATCGGGCGACTGCACCGCGCGAGCGCGGAACTGTCGTCCCGTGAGGCCGACATGAGGGCGTGGGCGAGGCCGCGGTACTCACCCGCATGAGTGATGATCGCCCGGAGCCACTCCACCAGGGCCGTGCAGGGCTGGGGGGCTTCCAGGAGGTCGCGGGAGCGGGTCAACAGGTCGCTGACCGCGTCCTCGAAGACGGCGCTCAGGAGGGCGTGGCGGGTGGGGAAGTGGCGGTACAGGGTGCCGATGCCCACGCCCGCACGGCGGGCCACGTCCTCCAAGGAGGTGTCCGTGCCGTGTTCCGCGAACGCGGTGCGGGCCTCGCTCAGGAGCCGGTGGTGGTTGCGGCGGGCGTCGGCGCGCATGGGTCTCCTCGCGGGGGCGCCCCAGTCCCGCCCCTTCACCGAAACTGGGGCTCCGCCCCAGACCCCGCTCCTCAATCGCCGGAGGGGCTATAACTTTCGCCGGTGCGGCAAGGTTTTAGCCCGTCCGGCGATTGAGGACGAGGCGCGGAGCGCCGATACGGGGGTCCAGGGGGCGGAGCCCCCGGTTTCGGGAAGGGGCGGGATTGGGGAAGGTTCAGTCCTTGATCTCGCAGATCGCGGCGCCCGACGTCAGCGACGCCCCGACCTCCGCCTGCAGGCCCTTGACCGTACCGGAGCGGTGGGCGTTGAGGGGCTGTTCCATCTTCATGGCCTCCAGCACCACGATGAGGTCGCCCTCCTTGACCTCCTGGCCCTCCTCGACGGCGACCTTGACGATCGTGCCCTGCATGGGCGAGGCGAGGGTGTCGCCGGACGCCGCGGGGCCGGACTTCTTGGTCGCGCGGCGCTTCGGCTTGGCGCCCGCCGAGAGGCCCGTCCGCGCGAGGGACATGCCCATGCCGGCCGGCAGGGAGACCTCCAGGCGCTTGCCGCCGACCTCGACGACGATCGTCTCGCGGTCGCCGTCCTCCTCGTCGGCGTCGCCGCCCACGGGGGCGAACGGCGCGATGTCGTTGACGAACTCGGTCTCGATCCACCGCGTGAAGACCGTGAACGGCGCGTCGGAGCCGGTCAGTTCGGGCGCGAACGCCGGGTCGGCGACTACCTTGCGGTGGAACGGGATGGCGGTGGCCATGCCCTCGACCTCGAACTCGGCCAGGGCGCGCGCGGCCCGCTCCAGGGCCTCCTTGCGCGTACGGCCGGTGACGATCAGCTTGGCGAGCAGCGAGTCCCAGGCCGGGCCGATGACCGAGCCGGACTCGACACCCGCGTCCAGGCGGACACCAGGACCGGACGGGGCCTCGAACTTGGTGACGGTGCCGGGCGCGGGCAGGAAGCCCCGGCCCGGGTCCTCGCCGTTGATGCGGAACTCGAAGGAGTGACCGCGCAACGCCGGGTCGTCGTAGCCCAGTTCCTCGCCGTCGGCGATGCGGAACATCTCGCGGACCAGGTCGATCCCGGCGACCTCCTCGGTGACCGGGTGCTCCACCTGGAGGCGGGTGTTGACCTCCAGGAAGGAGATCGTGCCGTCGGCGCCGACCAGGAACTCCACGGTGCCCGCGCCGACGTAGCCGGCCTCCTTCAGGATCGCCTTCGAGGAGCTGTACAGCTCCTCCAGCTGGGCGTCCGAGAGGAACGGGGCCGGGGCCTCCTCCACCAGCTTCTGGTGGCGGCGCTGCAGCGAGCAGTCACGGGTGGAGACGACGACCACGTTGCCGTGCTTGTCGGCCAGGCACTGGGTCTCCACGTGCCGCGGCTTGTCCAGGTAGCGCTCCACGAAGCACTCGCCGCGACCGAAGGCCGCGACGGCCTCGCGCACCGCGGAGTCGTACAGCTCCGGCACCTCTTCGAGAGTGCGGGCGACCTTCAGGCCGCGGCCGCCGCCGCCGAACGCCGCCTTGATGGCGATCGGCAGGCCGTGCTCCTCGGCGAAGGCGACGACCTCGTCGGAGCCGGAGACCGGGTCCGGCGTGCCCGCGACCAGCGGGGCGCCCGCGCGCTGCGCGATGTGCCGGGCGGCGACCTTGTCGCCCAGGTCCCGGATCGCCTGCGGCGGCGGGCCGATCCAGGTCAGACCGGCGTCCAGGACGGCCTGGGCGAACTCCGCGTTCTCGGAGAGGAAGCCGTAGCCCGGGTGGACCGCGTCCGCCCCGGAGTCCTTGGCCGCGGCGAGCACCTTCGCCATGTCCAGGTAGCTGGTGGCCGGAGTGTCACCGCCAAGAGCGAACGCCTCGTCAGCGGCCCGCACATGCAGTGCGTCCCGGTCGGGGTCCGCGTAGACGGCAACGCTCGCGATCCCGGCATCCCGGCACGCCCGGGCGACCCGGACAGCGATTTCGCCACGGTTGGCGATGAGCACCTTGCGCACGATGGCTCCCTCCTTGAAACAAGCCGAGTTTAGGGACTGCCGACACGGCCTTACGACCCGTCCCCAATGGTGAGCTTGCCCACACGGAGCGTGATCCGAGGCCCTGTCGATCCCCGAAATCCCTTGTCGCACCGTGGTACGCAGGGTCCTTTCCCGGCAGCGTAGCCCTCCGGTGTGGTCAAGGTCTCTGTGAGGCAGCGCTGCGGCGCGAGGTCATTCTTTGTGGAGTCCCTACGAATGGCCCAAGGATTCTTTGCCCGCGGTACGGGCCTTGTCCCACGGTTTACCCGTTAGTAGCGTGCCGATGTCTCAACGTACTAGCGGTAACAGCGGTAGGCAGAGAGTGGGTGGGCGCCGTGGCGCGCAGGCCGGTGGCGTGGGTGGGCGCGGTCGCGCTCTGGGCCGAGGCGGTCGGGATCGTCCTCCTCAACTGGTTCCTCGGGCTCGTCGTCGACAAGCAGGAGATGTCCATGGGCGGGCTCGACCCGCACGCGATGAGCGTGGGCGCCTGGGTCGCGGGCGGCCTCTTCGGGCTCTACCTCGCGCTGTGCGGCCTCGTCCTCGCCCGCACCGCCGCCACCGACCGCGCGCCGGGACGCTTCGGCAAGATCCTGCTGATCAGCGCCGCCGTGACGCACGGTCTGCTCGGCGCGTTCGCGGTCGGTCTGGTGGGCTGGCTCGCGTTCGTCCTCATGATGGCCGTGCTCGGCCTCATCGTGCTGCCGCTGGTGGCGTACGACAGGAGGGACGCCACGGGGGTGGACGGCGCCCCGCAGGCCGCCTGAGCGCCCCGCAGGCGCCCTCGTGCGCCTCTAGGGCGTGTCCTAGACGCGCCCTAGTCCGCCCACAACTCCGTGATCCCGACGCCCAGTTCCCCGAGCAGGCGCCGCAGCATCGGCAGGGACAGGCCGATGACGTTGCCGTGGTCGCCCTCGATGCCGTCGATGAACGGCGCCGAGCGGCCGTCGAGCGTGAACGCGCCCGCCACGTGCAGCGGTTCGCCGCTGGCCACGTACGCGGCGATCTCCGCGTCGGACGGCTTGCCGAAGCGGACCACCGTGGACGCGGTCGCCGCCACGTGCTCGCCCGAGAGCGTGTCGTACACGCAGTGTCCGGTCTGCAGCACGCCCGCGCGGCCCCGCATGTCCTGCCAGCGCGCGGTGGCCTCCGTGGCGTCCGCGGGCTTGCCGAGCGCCCGGCCGTCCAGCTCGAGGACCGAGTCGCAGCCGATGACGAGGGCGCCCTTGACCTCCGGGCGGGCCGCGACCACCGACGCCTTCGCCTCGGCGAGGGCCTTGGCCAGCTCGGCGGGGGTCGGTGCGGTCACCGCGTCCTCGTCGACGCCGCTGACGACGACCTCGGGTGCGAGGCCCGCCTGGCGCAGCAGGCCGAGCCGGGCCGGGGACTGGGAGGCGAGGACGAGACGGCGGGGTTGATCGCTCATGCGGTCAGCCTAGCGAGCGCCGACCGGCGGTTCAGATCACGCCCAGGACGAGCATCGCGACGACCATCGCGAGGGCGAGCAGGACACCCGCACGGCGCATCTTCGCCTGCATGTCCCGCATGTCCTTGGGCGGGTCGTTCTCCGGGTCGGACCACAGCATGGCTCCGATGGTGCGACCGCGCCGCGCCGCGCGCCTGAGTACGCGTACTCAAGTTGCCGTGCTTCGCGCCCCCACTCCGTTCACCCGTACAACCCCCGGGTGCCGCCCGGTGTCAACCAGCCGAGGGTTTCCAGGGAACGGAGCGAACCGATATGCGCAAGATGCGCAGAAGTGTCCTGACCGCGGTGGCGACGGTCGTGACGGCCACCGCGGGCCTGCTGGTCCCGCTGTCGGGCACGGCCGCCGCGGCCCCCGTGGGACCCGCCGCCCCCAAGGCCGCCGACTTCAACGGCGACGGCTACGGAGACGTCGTGCTCGCCACCCCCAAGGCCACCGTGAACGGCGTCAAGAAGGCCGGGCACATCGCCGTCCTGTACGGCACCGCGCGGGGCGTCGAGGGCGGCCGCAAGGCGCTGATCAGCCAGGCCTCCGCGAAGGTGCCGGGCACCCCGGAGACCGGCGACCGGTTCGGCGGGGCGTACGACACCGGGGACCTCGACGGCGACGGCTACACCGACCTGGTCGTCGGCGTCCCCGGCGAGAACGGCAACGCCGGGCTCATGACCGTCCTGTGGGGCGGCCGGGGCGGGCTGGACAACGGCGGCCTGAGCACGGCGACGCCGCACCCCGACCTCGACCTGTACTACGGCGAGTCCGTGGCCGTCGGCGACTTCGACGGCGACGGCAGGCAGCAGCTCGCCACGCACTCGTACTACGGCGCCGTCAGCATGTCCGGCGACGGCTTCACCCGCACCAGCGCGCCCGAGCAGCGGCGGCTGCCCATGGGCGACGGCGACGGCTTCCGGGTCGTCGAGCGCCTGGACGCCGGTGACTACGACGGGGACGGCGACGACGACCTGCTCGCCTCCGGCATCGAGAACATGGAGGGCGACGAGCTGAACGGCTGGTTCGGCCACTGGTCCGGTGGCCGCGACGGCATGACGTTCACCGACCAGCCTGCCGCGCTGCCCCCGACCCGCACCGGCCTGAAGGGCTCCGGCGACATCGACAAGGACGGCTACGCCGACGTCGTCGTCACCGACTTCAACCTCGGCGAGGGCGGCGGCGTGGGCGTCTACTACGGCGGCCCCGCGGGCCCGGGCACCGGCGGCAAGACCGTCCTCGACCAGGACAGCCCCGGAGTGCCGGGCAAGGACGAGGGAGCCGACGAGTTCGGCGCGAGCGCCGCGGTCGGCGACGTCGACGGCGACGGCTACGCGGACGTCGCGGTCGGTGCGCCCGCCGAGGACGTGGAAGGGCGGGTCGCGACCGGCGCCGTCACGCTCCTCAAGGGCTCCGCGTCCGGCCTCACCGGCGCGGGCGCGCAGGCCCTGAACCAGGGCACCGCGGGCGTGCCCGGCGCCGCGGAGGACGACGACCGCTTCGGCTCCGCCGTCCGCGTGCAGGACACCGACGGCGACGGCCGGGCCGAGGTCGTCGTCGCGGCGGCCGGCGAGGACGTGTTCGCCGGGGCGCGCTGGTCCGACGGCTCGGACTGGGTGCTGCGCGGGTCGGCGGCCGGGGTCACGACGACCGGGGCGTACGCGCTCAGCGAGAAGGCGTTCGGCCTCACCTATCAGAACAAGAGCTTCGGGTCGGTGCTCGGGAGCTGATCCGGAGGCCGGACCGTGGGGCGCGCGGACGGATCGCGCGCCCCACGGACGCCTCGGGTCACTCAGCCCGGGCACACACCTCGGCTCACCCCGGCCAGTACGTGCGGCTCCACGCCGCCGCGCCCGGTGCGGGCATCCGCTCCCGGGCCACCCGCGCCGGGTCCGCCCAGGCGGCCGGGACCGGGGGCGCGCCGGACGGCGCCTGCGCTGCCGCCGCGGCGCGCGCCTGGACCACCGCCAGGGCGGCGGCCAGCTCCTCAGGGGTGGGATTGCCCCGTACGACCTTGATCACAGTGGCTCCCTTCGGGGACGAAGCGGACGGCGCGGGCTACAGCGGGATGTTGCCGTGCTTCTTCGGAGGCAGGGATTCCCGCTTCGTACGCAGCTGACGCAGGCCCCGTACGAGGTGCGAGCGGGTCTCGGACGGCAGGATCACGGCGTCGATGTAGCCGCGCTCGGCCGCCGTGTACGGGTTCAGGAGCGCGTCCTCGTACTCCTGGATCAGGCGGGCCCGGGTGGCCTCCTGGTCCTCGGGGTCCGCCGCCGCGATCGTGCGGCGGTGCAGGATGTTCACCGCGCCCTGCGCGCCCATCACCGCGATCTGCGCCGTCGGCCAGGCCAGGTTCAGGTCGGCGCCCAGGTGCTTGGAGCCCATCACGTCGTACGCCCCGCCGAACGCCTTGCGCGTGATGACGGTGATGAGGGGGACCGTGGCCTCGGCGTAGGCGTAGATGAGCTTGGCGCCGCGGCGGATGATGCCCGTGTGCTCCTGGTCGACGCCCGGCAGGAAGCCCGGCACGTCCACGAAGGTGATCACGGGCACGTTGAACGCGTCGCAGGTGCGCACGAACCGCGCCGCCTTCTCGGACGCGTCGATGTCCAGGCAGCCCGCGAACTGCATCGGCTGGTTGGCGACCAGGCCCACCGGGTGGCCCTCGACGCGGCCGAAGCCCGTGATGATGTTCGGCGCGAACAGCGGCTGCGTCTCGAAGAACTCGGCGTCGTCCAGGACGTGTTCGAGGACCGTGTGCATGTCGTACGGCTGGTTCGCGCTGTCCGGCACGAGCGTGTCCAGCTCGCGGTCCTCGTCGGACGGTTCGAGGTCGGCCTCCTCCGGGAAGGCCGGGGGCTCGGTCAGGTTGTTCGACGGCAGGTACGAGAGCAGCGACTTGACGTACTCGATGGCGTCCTTCTCGTCGCCCGCCATGTGGTGCGCCACGCCGGAGGTCGCGTTGTGCGTGCGGGCGCCGCCCAGCTCCTCGAAGCCGACGTCCTCGCCGGTGACCGTCTTGATGACGTCCGGGCCCGTGATGAACATGTGCGAGGTCTGGTCGACCATGACCGTGAAGTCCGTGATCGCGGGGGAGTACACCGCGCCGCCCGCGCACGGGCCGACCACCAGGCTGATCTGCGGGATCACCCCCGACGCGTGGGTGTTCCTGCGGAAGATCTCCCCGTACATCCCGAGCGCCATCACGCCCTCCTGGATGCGGGCGCCGCCCGAGTCGTTGATGCCGACCACCGGACAGCCCGTCTTCAGCGCGAAGTCCATGACCTTCACGATCTTCTGGCCGAAGACCTCGCCGAGCGCGCCGCCGAACACGGTGAAGTCCTGCGAGAACACCGCCACCGGGCGGCCGTCCACCGTGCCGTACCCGGTCACCACCCCGTCGCCGTACGGCCGGTTGGCCTCCAGGCCGAAGTTCGTGGAGCGGTGCCTGGCGAACTCGTCGAGCTCGACGAACGAGCCCTCGTCCAGAAGCAGTTCGACCCGCTCGCGCGCCGTCAGCTTCCCCTTCGCGTGCTGCTTCTCGACCGCCCGCGCGGAACCCGCGTGCTTCGCCTCGTCGATGCGGCGCCGCAGATCGGCGAGCTTGCCGGCCGTCGTGTGGATGTCGATCTCAGTGTCGGGCGTGTCGGCCTTGTTGGGCTCTTGCGGCTCGGACATCGGGTCGCGGCTCCCTGCCTGCTCAATGGGGACTGGGGCGGGTGACGGCGTGCGCTGGTGGCACGCGGTGCCAGCTGGCTACTGCCCCGTAGCGTATCGGCGCGCATACGCCTGTGCAGTGCGGCGTTTACCACACCTAGGGTGGCTTGCATGACGCCGCCGAATGACTCAGACAACCCCCCGAACCGCTGGTCCGACCTGGACCGGCCGCCCCTCTCCGCCGCCTCGCTGCGCCGCGCCCTCGTCCGCGAGGGCGGCCTGTGGACCTCCCTCGACGTCGTCGCCGCCACCGGCTCCACCAACACCGACCTCGCCGCCCGCGCCGACGAACTGCCCGAGGGCGCGATCCTCGTCGCCGAGGAGCAGAGCGCGGGGCGCGGCCGCCTCGACCGGCGCTGGAGCGCGCCCCCGCGCTCCGGCCTCTTCTTCTCCGTCCTGCTCAAGCCGGACGACGTGCCGGTGGAGCGATGGGGGTGGCTGCCGCTGCTCACCGGCGTCGCCGTCGCCGCGGGCATCGCCCGCGCCGCCGGGGTCGACACCGCCCTGAAGTGGCCCAACGACCTCCTGGTCACGGTCGAAGGCGAGGAGCGCAAGGCAGGCGGCATCCTCGCGGAGCGCGCCGGGTCCGTCGGCGGCGGGATCGTCGTCGGCATCGGCGTCAACGTCTCCCTGCGCGCCGACGAACTGCCCGTGCCCGGCGCCGGGTCCCTCGCCCTCGCCGGGGCGGCGGGCACCGACCGCGATCCGGTGCTGCGGGCCGTGCTGCGTGAGCTGGAGCGCTGGTACGGGGACTGGCGGGCGGCGGGCGGCGACCCGGCGCCGTCCCGGCTGCAGGAGGCGTACGCGGCCGGGTGCGCCACGCTCGGCCGCCGGGTCCGGGCCGAACTGCCCGGCGGGCGTGACGTCACGGGCGAGGCCGTGGCCGTGGACGGCGACGGGCGTCTCGTCCTCGCCACCGAGGACGGGGTGCGGGAGCCGGTGGGGGCCGGGGACGTGGTGCACCTGCGGCCCGCGGGGGAGGGCTGAGGAGGGCCCCGGCGCCCCCGTTCGCGGCTTCGTGCGGGCGCCCCGCGGACATCGGGCGACCCGGCACGCCGGAGTCGGGAGTGAGCTGCGGCACACCTGCCGTAAAGTTGGCGCCGGTCGATATCTGACCACGGCAGATCGGAAGGGCAGCAGGCGTGACCGTCGACGACACCGGCTCCGGCCAGGGCACACCCCCCGGCCCCGACGGTGACCCCCGCCCGGCGGAATCGGCGTACCCGGAACGCGACGCGGGCGACGCGGCCGACGACCCCCCACCGGCCGACGAGAAGCCGGACGAACCGGACTTCTCCGGGAGCGGGGCCGACAGCGGCGCGAACGGCCTGAACGGGGCCGGCGGCGGCTTGAACGGGGCGGGTGCCCTGGACAGGGCGGGCGGCCTCGACGGCGCCGGGGGCCTGGACGGCGCGGGCGGCCTCGACGGTGCGGCCGGTGCGGACGGCGCCGACAAGGACCCGCTCGCGCTCCGCCTCGAACAGCTCATCCTCGGCGCCGACCGCCGCTACACCCCCTTCCAGGCGGCCCGCAGCGCCGGTGTCTCCATGGAGCTGGCCTCGCGCTTCTGGCGGGCCATGGGCTTCCCCGACATCGGCCAGGCCAAGGCCCTGACCGAGGCCGACGTGCTCGCGCTGCGGCGGCTCGCGGGTCTGGTGGAGGCGGGGCTGCTCAGCGAGGCCATGGCCGTGCAGGTGGCGCGCTCCACCGGGCAGACCACCGCCCGCCTGGCCGAATGGCAGATCGACTCCTTCCTGGAGGGCCTGACGGAGCCCCCGGAGCCGGGCATGACCCGCACCGAGGTCACGTACCCCCTGGTGGAACTGCTCCTGCCGGAGCTTGAGGAGTTCCTCGTGTACGTGTGGCGGCGCCAGCTCGCCGCCGCCACCGGGCGGGTCGTGCAGGCCGCCGACGACGAGGAGATGGTCGACCGGCGGCTCGCCGTCGGGTTCGCCGACCTCGTCGGCTTCACGCGGCTCACCCGGCGCATGGAGGAAGAGGAACTGGGCGAGCTGGTCGAGGCGTTCGAGACCACGGCCGCCGACCTGGTCGCCGCGCACGGCGGGCGGCTCATCAAGACCCTCGGCGACGAGGTCCTGTACGCCGCCGACGACGCGGGCACCGCCGCGGAGATCGCGCTGCGGCTCATCGAGACCATGGCCAACGACGAGACCATGCCCGAGCTGCGCGTCGGCATCGCCTTCGGCACCGTCACCACGCGCATGGGCGACGTCTTCGGCACCACCGTGAACCTCGCGTCCCGGCTCACCTCGATAGCGCCCCGCGACGCCGTGCTCGTCGACGGCGCGCTCGCCGAGGAGCTGGTGCGCACCGGCGACGCGCCCGCCTCCGAGACCGAGGCCGCCGCCCTCGCCGAGAAGGCCGAGAAGGAGGGCGAGGAGCCGCCCGGCTACCGCTTCGCCCTGCAGCCCATGTGGCAGCGGCCGGTCCGTGGGCTCGGCATCGTCGAGCCCTGGCTGCTCGCGCGCCGGGGCTGACCCGCCGGGGCCGACCGCTGGCCTGCCGGCACCGACCGCCGGGCCGCTGCCGCCGACCCGCTGTGGCTGACCCGTGCGCCGGGCCGGGTACCCAACGGGCGCGGTGGCTGACATGATCGCCGGGTAACGATCGTTAACCGTCAGATGGAGGGGTCATGGGCGAGCGTCGGTTCGGGGAGTTCGTGGAGGTCCGGCGGCACGGGTACGTGGCCGAGCTCGCGCTGGACCGGCCGAAGGCCATGAACGCCGTGTCCAGCGCCATGGCCCGGTCGATCGGCGAGGCCTGCGCGGCGCTCGCCGCCGACCCGGACGCGCGGGTCGTCGTCCTCACCTCCACCCATGAGCGCGCCTTCTGCGTCGGCGCCGACCTCAAGGAGCGGAACTCCTTCTCCGACGCCGAGTTGGTGCGCCAGCGGCCCGTCGCCCGCGCCGCCTACACCGGCGTCCTCGACCTGCCGATGCCCACCGTCGCGGCCGTCCACGGCTTCGCCCTCGGCGGCGGCTTCGAACTCGCCCTGTCCTGCGACATCATCGTCGCCGACCCCACCGCCGTGGTGGGCCTGCCCGAGGTGTCCGTCGGCGTGATCCCCGGCGGCGGCGGTACGCAGCTCCTGCCCCGGCGCGTGGGCGCCGCCCGTGCCGCCGAGCTGATCTTCTCCGCGCGGCGGGTGGAGGCCGCCGAGGCCAAGGAGTTGGGGCTCGTCGACATCGTCGCCGGGGACGGCGAGGACCGGGACGAGGCCCTCGCCCTCGCGGCCCGCATCGCCGCGAACTCGCCCGTCGGCCTGCGCGCCGCCAAGCGGGCGCTGCGCCTCGGGCACGGGCTCGACCTCCGGGCCGGCCTGGAGGTCGAGGACGCGGCCTGGCGGGCGGTGGCGTTCTCCGGGGACCGGGCGGAGGGGGTTGCCGCCTTCAACGAGAAGCGGAAGCCGGAGTGGCCCGGGTAGTCGGGCGGGGGCGCCTTGGGGGGCTCTTGGGTGCTGTTGTGCGGGGCGGCGCTGCTGCTGCCGTCCCGCCGCTGCGCGGCGGGTTTCCCCCACCCGCCCGCCCGTGACTGTGGGGCCAGTCGCACCGTCCCGGGGTGCGCCGTTGCCGGCGGGGGTGGGGTGCGGGGTGGTGCGTTGCTGCAGCCGTCCCGCCGCTGACGCGGCGGGGCTCCCACCCGCCCCCCCCGGGTCCTGAGGG
>NZ_JNXT01000106.1 GCF_000716675.1 Streptomyces alboflavus | reverse complement strand
GGAGAAGGGCGAGCGGGGACGCTTCAGCCCGTCCGGCACTCGAGGACGAGCACGAGCAGGGCATCACAGCCCGTCCGACACTCAAGGACGAGCGCGAGCGCGGGAAATCAGCCCACCCGACACTCAAGGACGAGCGCGAGCAGGGCATTTCAGCCCGTCCGACACTCAAGGACGAGCGCGAGCGCGGGAAATCAGCCCACCCGACACTCAAGGACGAGCACGAGCAGGGCATTTCAGCCCGTCCGGCGTTTGAGGACGAGCGCGGAGCGCGATCGGCGGGGGCTGTCCCACCCGAGGGGGGCGTCTGCGTGAGTTCAGCCCGTCCGGCGGTTGAGGTCGAGGCGCGGAGCGCCGATCGGCGGGGGCTGTCCCACCTGGAGGGGGCGTCCGCGTGAGTCCCGTATGTCCGCACGGCGGCGTGCGCGTCCCTCAAGGCGAGACGCCAGCCGCTTCCGGGAGGAGCCGCCCCCTCCTGCTCAGCAGGAACTTCTTGAAGGCGGCCACCGGCGCCGTGTCGGGGTGGCCCTCCAGCCAGGCCACCCCGATCTCGCGGACGGCCCGCTGCCCGGTGACGGTGAGTTCGACGACGCCGGGCCGGGCCACGGCGGGGGGTGGGAGGAGGGCCACGCCGAGTCCGGCGGCGACCAACCCTCGTAGCGTCTCCGCTTCTTCACCCTCGAAGGCGACCCGGGGCCGGAACCCGGCCTCGGCACACAGATCGTCGGTGATGCGCCGCAGGCCGTACCCGGGTTCGAGGGTCACGAAGGCCTCGTCGGCGGCCTCGGCGAGGCGCACGCGCTTGCGGGAGGCGAGCCGGTGGTCGTCGGGAACGACCAGGCGCAGCCGCTGCTCGTCGAGGCGGCGGGCGACGAGGCCGGGCGCGTCCGGGACGGGGGAGGTCAGACACAGGTCGAGCTCCCCGGCGCGCAGCCGCTCCAGCATGGCCTCGCCGTAGTTCTGGACGAGGGAGAAGCGGACACGGGGGTGGTCCGCGCGGAAGGCGCGGATCAGGCCGGGGACGGTCTCCGAACCCATGGTGTGCAGGAAGCCGAACGCCACCTTGCCGGAGGCGGGGTCGGCGTCCGCGCGGACGGACTCGACCGCCTTGCCCACCTCCGCGAGGGCCCGCTCGGCGGAGGCGAGGAAGGTCCGCCCGGCGGGCGTCAGCGACACCGTACGACCGTGCCGGGCGAACAGGTCGACGCCCAGGTCCTGTTCGAGCCGCACCAGCGCACGCGACAGCGTGGACTGCGGCACCCCCAGCTCCCGCGCGGCCCGCGTGACGTGCTCGGTCCGGGCGACCCCGGCGAAGTACGCGAGCCGCGGAGCGAGCAGCCGCACGATGTGAGCTGTGTCCTCTGTGTCACTGTTCTGCGACAGGCGAGCGCCTGACCTCTGCTGATGCTGCATGGGAACGATTATGGCGATTCCATGCATTGGACGCATGAGAATCGTGGTCGTACGTTCGTGGCATGCCTCCTGCCAGTAGCGGGGCGACCGCCACCCACGCGGTCGCCCTCACCCCGTCGTCCCCTGCTTCGACTTCACCGTCCGCCACGCCGGCCCGGCCGGCCGAATCCACGAAATCCGCGCACGACCACGACACGCGCATGGCACCGGGAGGCCCGGGCTTTCGCCGCATGAGCTTCGCCCTTTTCCTGGCGGGCGTCGCCACCTTCGCGCTCCTGTACTCCACCCAGGCCCTGCTCCCGCTGATCTCCGCCGACCTCGGCGTGAGCGCGTCCACGGCGAGCTGGACGGTGTCGGCGGCGACCGGCGCGCTCGCCCTGTTCGTCCTTCCGCTGAGCGCCCTGTCGGAGCGGTTCGGGCGGCGCACGCTGATGACGGTCTCGCTGACGGTGGCCGTCGCCGTGGGCCTGCTGGTCCCGTTCGCGCCGAACATCGGCGCACTGATCGCGCTGCGCGCCGTGCAGGGCGCCGCGCTCGCCGGACTCCCGGCGTCCGCGATGGCCTACCTCGCGGAGGAGGTCCGCCCCAAGGCGCTGGTCGCCGCGATCGGCATGTTCGTCGCGGGCAACTCCATCGGCGGCATGAGCGGCCGCATCGTCACGGGCTGGGCCGCGCAGGCCTGGGGCTGGCGCTGGGCACTCGCCGTGGTCGGCCTGCTCGCGGTGCTCGGCGCGCTCGCCTTCCGCGCCCTCCTTCCCGCCCCGCGCCACTTCACGCCGGGCACACTCAGCCCCAAGTCGCTGGCCCGCACGGTCCGTTCGCACCTGTCGAACCCGCTCCTGTGCCGCCTGTACGCGATCGGCGCGCTGTTCATGACGGTCTTCGGCGCGGTCTACACGGTGATCGGATACCGCCTCACCGAGGGCCCGTTCTCGCTCCCGCAGGGCGTCATCGGCTCGATCTTCCTCGTCTACCTCGTCGGTACGGCGTCGTCGGCGGCGGCCGGGAAACTGGTGACGCGGCTCGGCAGGCGCGGCGCCCTGTACCTGGCCGTGAGCACCACCGCGGGCGGCCTGCTCCTGTCCCTGTCCACCTCGCTGGTCCTCGTCCTGCTCGGCCTGGTCCTGATCACGGCCGGCTTCTTCGCGGGCCACGCGGTCGCCTCCTCGTCGGTGAGCCGCACGGCCACCACGGGCCGCGCCCAGGCCTCCGCCCTGTACCAGTCCGCGTACTACGTGGGCTCCAGCCTCGGCGGCACCCTCGGCGCGATGGCCTTCCACGCGGGCGGCTGGGGCGGCACGGTCGGCCTCGGCATCCTCGCCGTCCTCGGCGTCGTGTCGATCACGCTGTACGGGAGCCGGGTGGCGCGCGTGGAGCGGGTGACGGCGGCCCGCACCGCCTGACGCCTCCCGCTCCTTACCGCAAAGAACCTCTGTGAACTGCCGTTTTCGCCGCTCCGCAGGCCATTGTCAGTGGGCTGCGGTAGCTTCCGAGGTGCTGGGACTTCCGTGGCCGCCACGACACGGGCGGACAAGCACACACGGACACACACGGGCACGCAGAGGCACAGGGGTGGGTTGGGATGAGTGACAGCGCGACGGTGGAGCTGGACGCGGGCCTGGAGAAGCACCGCACCGAGCTGACGGGGTACTGCTATCGCATGCTGGGCTCGGCCTTCGAGGCCGAGGACGCCGTGCAGGACACGATGGTCCGCGCCTGGCGCAGCTTCGACAAGTTCGAGGGCCGCTCCAGCCTCCGCTCCTGGCTGTACCGCATCGCGACGAACGTCTGCCTGGACATGCTGAACGCGGGCAACCGCCGCGCCCGCCCCATGGACCTCACCGCCTCCACCCCCCTCGCCCAGGCGGCCCTGACCCCCCGCGCGGACAACGTCTGGCTGGAGCCGATACCGGACGGCCGGGTCCTGCCCACCATCGGCGACCCCGCCGAGGCCGCCGTCGCCAAGGAGTCGGTGCGCCTCGCCTTCATCGCCGCCCTGCAGCAACTGCCCGCCAAGCAGCGGGCGGTGCTGATCCTGCGCGAGGTCCTGGCGTGGAAGGCGAGCGAGGTCGCCGAGCTGCTCGGCACGACGGTCGCGTCCGTCAACAGCGCCCTCCAGCGCGCCCGCGCCACCCTCGCCGAGCGCCCGGCCGACGACACGGCGACGTCCGACCCGCTGGACGACGAGCAGCAGAAGCTCCTCGACCGCTACGTCACCGCCTTCGAGGGCTATGACATGGCGGCCCTCACGGCGCTGCTTGCCGAGGACGCGATCATGACGATGCCCCCGTTCGACCTGTGGCTGCGCGGCCCACAGGACATCACGGGCTTCATGTCGACCATGGGCGCCCAGTGCGAGGGCTCCCGGCTGCTGCCCGTCGCGGTCAACGGCACCCCCGGATTCGCGCAGTACAAGCCCGACCCCGACAAGGGCGGGTACATGCCCTGGGCGATCCAGGTCATCGAGATCTCAGCGGGCCGCGTCGCCGGATTCCACTGCTTCCTCGACACCCAGCGGTGGTTCCCGCTCTTCGGGGTCCCCCTCCACCTCGACGCATAGCTCCGCGAGACCGACCAGCCGGAGCAGCGCCCACAGGGCCGGAGTGGGGCCGCGCAGCAGCAGCCCCACTCCCGCCCTGCGGGCGGCCAGTCTGAGCCGCGCCACCGCCTCCACGGTCACGAGGTCGGCGGTGGTCACCCCGCCGACGTCGCAGATCACCTCGGCGGCGCCGGACGCGAGCAGGACGGAGTGCAGGTCGGCGACGAGCCGCGGTATGTCGTCCTGGCGGACGGGCCCGCTCATGACCAGCAGGTTCGGCGAATGTGCTTGAGAGGCTGCCACGTTAGGGGGACCGCCCGCGCCCCCGGAACTCATCGGTAGGCCCCGGACTCATCGGCGACCCGGACTTTCCCGCGCCCGCTTCGGCGAAGTCCTCAGCCCGTCCGGCGTCCGAGGACGAGGCCGACGGCCGATCGGCGGAGGGCGGTCCCACCCGCACCGGACGCCCGCCCGGCGCAGTGCAACGTCCCTCAGCGCAGCGTCTTGCCGAACCCCGAAGCAAGCGGCATCCGTAACCCCAGAGGCGGCGGTGCGGCCAACGCGTCCTCGACCGGCCGGGCGAACCGCTCCCCGAACAGAACCCCCCGCACGAAATTGGCCGCCAACGCCCGCACCTCGGCGTGATGCTGACTCAGCCGATGCCCGTCCGAGTGCACCTCGAACCGACACACATCCCGATTCGCCTTCTTCGCCCGCTCGGCGAGCCGGAACGACAACTCAGGATCGGTCCGCTCGTCATTCGTGCCGTGCACGATCATCACCTGCCGCCCGACAAGCTGCTTCACCGGCTCGGGCGGCGCGGCCACATCGTCCTCGGGCAGCCAAGGAGCCAACGCCAGAACGGAGTTGACGGCGGTGTGCGCGGCGGCCCGCAGCGCGGCCCGCCCGCCCATGTCGACACCGACGAGACACACGGGCACATCGCCGTAGCGCCGCACGACCTCGTCGGCCGCCCACTCGGCGTCCCGCGCCAACTGCGCCTCCGCCCCGTTCCAGCCGCCGACCCGATAGTGCACGACGTGCGCGGCGAGCCCGTCGGCCTGCCCGGCCCGGGCGAGGTGCCGCCCGAGGGAACGTATCGCCGCGGCGGCGAAGGGGGACGGCTTGCGGGCGGACGTCTCGTGGCCACCCGGCAACAGCAGCGCCACCGCGCTCACCGTCGAGGGGCGCGCGGCCACCACACGCCCGAGCCTGGCCGTGCGCACGGGACGGGACGTCGCTTGCTGTGCCATGGCAGAACAGTGTCAGAAGTCATGGTGTATGCCACCTGTCCGCAGGGTCACTGTTACATATCGACCCGGTGAGTTCTACGCGCGTAGGAGTTAGAGTGCGGAAATGACGAGCCAGACCAGCAAGATCAGCGCAGCGAGCGACCGCCCGGGGAGCCCGGGACAGCCCGGCACCCCCGACTCGGAGCAGATCCGCCGCGCCCCGAAGGTCCTTCTCCACGACCACCTCGACGGCGGCCTGCGCCCCGGCACGATCGTCGAGCTGGCCCGCGCCAACGGGTACGAGGGACTCCCCGAGACCGACCCCGACAAGCTCGGCGTCTGGTTCCGCGAGGCGGCCGACTCCGGCTCCCTGGAGCGGTACTTGGAGACGTTTGCGCACACCTGCGCCGTCATGCAGACCAAGGAGGCGCTCAAGCGCGTCGCCGCCGAGTGCGCCGAGGACCTGGCCGAGGACGGCGTCGTCTACGCCGAGATCCGCTACGCCCCCGAGCAGCACCTGGAAGCGGGCCTGACCCTCGAAGAGGTCGTCGAGGCCGTGAACGAGGGCTTCCGCGAGGGCGAGCGCCGCGCCAAGGCGAACGGCCACCGCATCCGCGTCGGCGCGCTCCTCACCGCCATGCGGCACGCCGCCCGCGCCCTGGAGATCGCCGAGCTCGCCAACCGCTACCGCGACCTCGGAGTCGTCGGCTTCGACATCGCGGGCGCCGAGGCGGGCTTCCCTCCCACCCGCCACCTCGACGCCTTCGAGTACCTGAAGCGGGAGAACAACCACTTCACCATCCACGCCGGCGAGGCCTTCGGCCTGCCGTCGATCTGGCAGGCGCTCCAGTGGTGCGGCGCCGACCGCCTCGGCCACGGCGTGCGCATCATCGACGACATCAAGGTCGCCGACGACGGCACGGTCCAGCTCGGCCGCCTCGCCTCCTACGTCCGCGACAAGCGGATCCCGCTGGAGCTGTGCCCCAGCTCGAACCTGCAGACCGGCGCCGCGACCTCGTACGCCGAGCACCCCATCGGCCTGCTCCGCAAGCTGCACTTCCGGGCGACCGTCAACACGGACAACCGCCTGATGTCCGGCACCAGCATGAGCCGCGAGTTCGAGCACCTGGTCGGCACCTTCGGCTACACGCTCGACGACATGCAGTGGTTCACCGTCAATGCGATGAAGTCGGCGTTCATTCCTTTCGACGAACGCCTCGCCATGATCAGTGACGTCATCAAGCCCGGCTACGCCGAGCTGAAGTCCGAGTGGCTCTTCCGCCAGACGGTCTCGACCAGCGGGTCCGCCGACAGCTAAGCGGATTTTGTACGTCAACACGGCGGCCGGGGGCAGTAACTCCCGGCCGCTTTTGACTGTTTGCGGGCTGTACCAGCGGGTGCTTACCGTCGAGCCCCGCTCAACGCCCCCGTCATCAAGGACGCATTCAACATGAAGCAGTCTGCCGTCAAGACCCTCGGTGTCGCCGCCCTCGGTGCCGCCTTCGCCGCCACGGGCGCCGGTGCCGCGAGCGCCGCCGCCGGGCCGGACGCCGTGGGCGCCCTGGGCACGGTCGCCTCGACGCTGCCGCTGGAGGAGACCGCCCAGAGCCTGCCCGACGGGGCCCCCGAGGCCCTGGCCGCCGGCCACAGCGCCCTGCAGAGCGGCCTGAAGTCCGCCAAGCCCACCACCGACAAGCTCCTGCCGCTCGGCGGCGACGAGGGCGACGACCAGGGTGAGGACGGCGGCGCCGACCGCGCGCTGGCCACCAAGCCCGCCCCGAAGCCCGCCGACCCGGTCAAGGGCCTGCTCGGCGGCATCCCCGTCGCCCAGGGCCTCGGCACCAACGCCCTCCCCACCGACACGGTGACCGGCGCGCTGCCGACCAACGCCCTGCCCACCAACGCGCTGCCCACGGGCGCCCTGCCCACGAACGCGCTGCCCACCCAGGGCCTGCAGGGACTCCCGGTCCAGGGCCTGCCGCTCGGCTGACCCGAACCGCCCGGCACACGCACGACGGGGCGCACCCCTTTGGGGGTGCGCCCCGTCGCCGTACCGGAACGGGACCGTCGGCGCGGCGGACCGCGGCCGTCGTCACCAGGCCGTCTTCGCCTTGTTCTCGTTCGGGAGCACGATCCACATCGCGATGTAGAGCAGGAACTGCGGTCCGGGCAGCAGGCAGGAGAGCACGAACGCGACGCGCACGGTCGTGGCGGACCAGCCGAAGCGGCGGGCGATGGCAGCGCACACGCCGCCGATCATGCGGCCGTCGGTGGGGCGGGCAAGGGCGGACATGGGGGCTCCTCGTGGACCGTGGTCGGGTCGGGGGCGGGAGGCTTCGGCTTGTCGTCGCCTCGGTATACCCAAGGTAGGTCCACGAAACGGGCAAAGCGTCAGGCTATGGAGCGATGCCGACCCTGGGAATCTTCGGGGTCGCCCCCTGCGGGGTCTCCTCCCTGAGGCGGGCCGCACGGGGCCGCACGGAGGAACGGCGGCGGAGCCGGGCCCGCGCCGCGGGCACCACGGCGACATGGGCGAGCGCCACGCCCAGCGTGTTCAGGAGCAGCGAGTCCACGTCGACGACCTGCCCGGGCACCCCGGTCTGCAACAGCTCGATGCCGAGGGACAGCAGCGCGCCCGCCGCGACCGTACGGGCCAGAGAGGCGAGCCGCGAGACGTCGAGCCGCCCCCCGACCAGCGGAAGGAGCACCCCGAGCGGCGCGAGCAGGAGCAGCGCCCCGCCGATCTGCCGGGCCGCCTGCTCCGGGCCGCGCTCCAGGTCCGCCTTGATGCCGGCCAGCGGCTCCAGGTTCGCGGCGCTCACCCAGGGCACGTCCAGCGGGCGCAGCGTGATCCACGCGACGACCAGGAGATGCGCGGCGAGGAGAACCCCTCCCGCCGCGCGAAAGCGAATGGCGGCACCGCGCCCGCCCGAGCCTTGACGCACGCCCCCCAAGACGCCGGTGGCGGCGGGATCGGTTCCGCAGCCGCTCGGACTCCTGCGTACGAGGTCGGGAAGCCCGGGGCCCCGGGGCGCTCAGGAGTCCAGCGACTGCGACGGCGGCGACACCGTGCCGGGGCGGGCCCGCACGGCCTGTGTGCACTCGTACCGCTCCAGGCCGGTCCCCGCGGGTCCGCCGAGGACGACGGAGCCGTCGCCGTCCGACGCCGCGCTGTCCGCGTACGTGCACACGATCTGCGCGAGCGCGTGCGAGGACAGGCTCTGCGGGCGGGTGCTCAGCCGCAGCGCCTCGTCCGGGTCGCCCCGCTGCGGGCCCGTGACGGTCATGCCGCGGCGCACGTCCGTGGCGTACCCGGCCTGCTTGGCGGCCTGCGACGGTGGCACCGACAGCTCGTCGAGGAGCGCCTGCGCGATCCGCACCCGGTCCGTGGACGCCTTCTCGGTGGGGATCCGCACCGTCCGGTCGACGATCACCAGCTGCGACGCGCACACCAGGAAGATCTGCACGGGCACGCCGGTGGACTCGGCGCGCGAGGAGATGTCCGGGCCCGACGCCACGCACGGCACCCGCGAGGGCGCCGCACCGAAGTCGGTCGGCACCTCCGTGGAGCGGATGCCGCAGCCGGCCAGCGTGGCGGTGAGCACGGCGGTGGCAAGCGCGGCGCTCAGCCGTCGCCCGGTCATGTCGCTTCCTTGCCTTCCTCGGGGCGCCCTTCGCCCCGTTCCCCGTCGACGTCGGCGTCGGTGTCCGCCCCGGCCTCCTGGTCGGGACCGGGCTCCGCCGTCAGCGGCGAGGCGTCCCGCGGCAGCCGCAGCGTGAACACCGCGCCCCCTTCCGGCGAGTTGGCCGCGGTGATCTCGCCGCCGTGGATGTGCGCGTTCTCCAGCGCGATGGAGAGCCCGAGCCCGCTGCCCTCCGACCGAGGCCGGGACGCGCTGGCCTTGTAGAACCGGTCGAAGACGTGCGGCAGCACGTCCTCGGGGATGCCGGGACCCCCGTCGCGCACGGAGATCACCAGGCTGTCGCCGTCCAGGCGCACCGACACCTTCACCGGGGAGCCGCCGTGCTTGAGGGCGTTGCCGATGAGGTTGGCGAGGATCACGTCGAGGCGACGCGGGTCCAGACGGGCGTGGATGCCGCGCTCGGCGTCCAGGTCGACGGCGTCGAGCCAGGCGCGGGCGTCGATGCAGGCGGTGATCTGGTCGGCGAGGTCGACGTCGTCGAGGACCAGGCGGGCGGTGCCCGCGTCGAAGCGGGTGACCTCCATCAGGTTCTCGACCAGGTCGTTCAGGCGCCGGGTCTCGCTGACGACGAGGCGGACGGCGGGCTCGATCATGGGGTCGACGGAGCCGGTCTCGGCGTCCAGCTCCTCCTCCAGGACCTCCGTGACGGCGGTGATGGCGGTCAGCGGGGTGCGCAGCTCGTGCGACATGTCCGCCACGAAGCGGCGGCTCGCCTCGTCGCGGGCGCTCATGTCCGCGACCTTCTTCTCCAGGTTCTCCGCGGTGCGGTTGAACGTACGCGACAGATCCGCCAGCTCGTCCGTGCCCGACACCCGGAGCCGCGTGTCCAGCTTGCCCTCGCCGAGTCTGCGCGCGGCCACCCCCAGGCGGTGCACCGGTTTCAGGACGGTCGTCGCGGCGGCCTGCGCGAGCAGCGCCGAGCCGACGAGCGCGAGCGCCGTCGCGATGGCGAGGGACCAGCCGAGCGAGCTGAGGTCCTTGGCCTCCGGTTCCAGCGACTTGAGCATGTAGCCCGTCGGCCCGCCGCCGATCACCTTCGCCCCGCCCACCAGGTACGGCGTGCCGTGGTCCACCGTCCGCTGCCAGTACAGGTGGTACGGGCTCTTGTTGCCGGACGAGACCGACTGCTCCTTCTTGACCGCGTCCCGCAGCGACTTCGGCACCTTGGCGAGCGTGAAGGCGTCCAGGTCGGAGTAGCCGAACACCTGGTCGCCGCTGGCGTTCTCGCTGATCAGCAGCACGCTGTAGCGCTGGCTGCTGTTCGCCATCTGCCCGGCGGCGGCCTGCAGCTCGTCCTGCGTGGGGTTCAGCGGCAGCGCGCCCGCGCGGGTCTGCAACTGCTGCCGGAAGTCCTTCAGGGCGGCGTCCTGCGCGCGCGTCAGGACGGCCTCGCGGTTCAGCCAGTACGCGATGCCGGACGCGGACACGGCGGCCGTCAGCGCCACCAGCGCGAACACCACGACGAGGCGCAGCCGCAGACTGGTGAAGCGCAGGCCGGACAGGAACGCCTTGCGGGCCGCGGGCAGACCGCGGAGCTTGTCGTGCGGTTTGGTCACTGAGGCGTGTCCAGCCGGTATCCCACGCCGCGCACCGTACGGATCAGCGTCGGCGAGGACGGCACGTCCTCCACCTTCGCGCGCAGCCGCTGCACACAGGCGTCGACGAGCCGCGAGTCACCGAGGTAGTCGTGCTCCCACACCAGGCGGAGCAGCTGCTGGCGCGACAGCGCCTGCCCGGGCCTGCGGCTCAGCTCCAGGAGCAGCCGCAGCTCCGTCGGCGTCAGCTGCAGGTCCTCGCCGTTCTTCGTCACCGTCATCGCCGCGCGGTCGATCACCAGCGAACCGAACGTGGCCGCGTCGTTGGCCTCGCGCTCGCCGCGGCGCAGCACCGCGCGGATACGAGCGTCGAGCACCCGCCCCTGCACGGGTTTCACCACATAGTCGTCGGCACCGGACTCCAGGCCCACGACCACGTCGATGTCGTCGTTGCGCGCGGTCAGCAGGATGATCGGCAGCTGGTCGGTGCGCCGGATGCGACGGCACACCTCGAAGCCGTCGATGCCCGGCAGCATCACATCCAGCACGATCAGGTCCGGACGCTGCTCGCCGAGCAGCTTCAGACCGTCCTCGCCGGTGGCAGCGGTGGCCACCCGGTGGCCCTGGCGCGTCAGCGAAAGCTCCAGGGCCGTCCGGATGGCGTCGTCGTCCTCGATCAGCAACAGGGAAGGCACAAACGTCATTCTGTCCCATGGTGCGGGCCCAGTTCGACTGTTGGCGGGGGTCTCACACCGCACCCACACGAGTAAGGGGAGCCCTTTCGGTGCCACGAGGCCTGTTGCAGGCCTGTGACAGTCGGGGGACACCGCCATGAAGTGGGCCGGGCAGAGTTTTGGTCACACGGAAATCCCAGACTCCACGACGGGGGGCGCGAGATGAACACGCTGCACAGCACCAGCTCAAGCGCAGTTGTCACGCGTCTGCACGACGTCCACCGGAGTTCTGAGAAGCACGAGAAGTCCGGTGCCGTGAGCGGGCGGGGGTGCGCTCGCGGCACCGGGCGTCAGCACACCGCGTACATGACGGTGGTTGACGCACTCAAGGGCGGCGGTGACGGGGGAGCTCACGGGGGAGCCGCGTACAGGGAGGTCTCGGGGGAGCGGACGCAGACCCGGACGGGCAGCGAGGACGCCGAAGCGGCGTTCACCGCGTACGTCCAGGAGCGCCGCGCCTCCCTGTACGCCACCGCCTACCACCTGACCGGTGACCGGTTCGAGGCCGAGGACCTGCTGCAGAGCGCCCTCTTCTCCACGTACCGCGCCTGGGACAGGATCAGCGACAAGGCCGCCGTCGGCGGCTATCTGCGGCGCACGATGACGAACCTGCACATCAGCGCCTGGCGCCGCCGCAAGCTCAACGAGTACCCGACCGAGGAACTGCCGGAGACGGTGGGCGACACGGACGCGATGCGCGGCACCGAGCTGCGCGCCGTGCTGTGGCAGGCCCTGGCCCGGCTGCCCGAACTCCAGCGCACCATGCTGGTCCTTCGTTACTACGAGGGCCGCACGGACCCGGAGATCGCGGACATCCTCGACATCAGCGTGGGCACGGTGAAGTCCAGCATCTGGCGGTCGCTCCGCCGGCTGCGCGAGGACGAGGTCCTCAGCTTCGGCCGTGACCAGGAGGAGTCCTTCGGCGAACTGGTCGCCTGAGGACGGGGGGACACGGGGCCGTCGCTTCGGGGGAGGCGGCGGAAGCAGTAAAGGGGGACCCACCCGGGGGAATCTGGGGGGTGGTGGGAACCCACGGGGAAACAGGGGGGAACGGGGGTCCACGGGGGATACGGGGACCAACGGGGGAAACAGACAGCGGGACCGGAAGGCCGGGGGGTCTTTCCGGGCCCGCTGTTTTCCGTTGAAGTGCTGTGTGGGCTCAGACGGCCTGCCCAAGAGCGTTGAAGTGCTGTGTGGGCTCAGACGGCCCGCCCAAGGGGCGCGGGGAACTGCGCGACCAGCCACAGACAGCCCGCAGATTCGCACCGCACATCAAGCGAAACACTCATGCCGCGGCGCGAGCCTTCACGCGGCCCGCCGCCGCTGCCGCGAGGCGGCCGAGGGCCTCCTCCTTGCCGCAGGCGTGCGCGCCGAGCGCCGTCTGGCGGGCCACGATGGAGCGCTCCGCGCGCATCAGGCGCCAGCCGCGGCGCAGCAGGAACGGCACGGACTTGCGGCCCTCGCGCAGATCGCGCAGGAGGCGGCGCCGGAACGTCGTCGAGGGGCGGCCGCGCAGACAGATCGCGTCCGCGAGGACCCCCATCTCACGGCAGCGTTCCACGATGTCGGCGGCGAAGATGCCCTCCGCGATGAACAGCGGCGTGCGCTCGATGTCGAGGGCCTCCTCGCCGGTCCGCGCGCTCGTCGCGATGTCGTACACCGGGACCCGGGTGCGGCCGGTGCGGCACAGCTCGCCGATCGCGGCGAGGGCCACGTCGGCGTCCCAGGACAGCGGGGAGTCCCAGTCGATGTCCGAAGTGCCGGCGACCTGAGGCAGCGACGGGTCGGTGCCTTCCTTGTAGAAGTCGTCGAGGCACAGCACGGGCAGCCCCGTGCGGGACGCGAACGACGACTTGCCCGAGCCGGAGGGGCCGGCGAGCAGCACGACTCGGGTGGGTATCGGGGGATGGGAACCCAATGCTGTGAACCTTCTCACCAGTGGTCTCGCCGACGGGGCGGCCGTGACGGCCCCTCTCGGCCCTGCTGACCCCCGTGGTCCTGGTCGGCCCCGCCTCTGCAGGCATGGCTCCTCGGCGGTGGTCCGAGCCATTATCAACCGGTGTGCTCCGGGTGCCCAGACCCGGGGCGGCGGCAATGTGCGACCGCCCCGGACCGGCTTGCGGAAACGCTACTTCTGTGTGCCGGGGCGGGCGAGGTGATGGAAGGTGACCTCGGGGTTCGTGGCGCTCGGGCCGTTCAGGATCGGGTGTGGGCGGGCGCGCAGGTGCTGGTCGAAGAACGCTCCGACGTAGGCCCCCGTGATCGCCGCCGCGCGGCGGCCCGGCAGGCCGTCCGGAGTGTCCTCGCCCAGTTGCCCGGCCAGCGGTGCCAGGTCGGTGAAGGCGAAGTGGTCCGCGCCCGCCACCCGTAGCCAGCGCTTCCAGCCGTTGAGCTTGGTCCAGGCCGCCTCCCACTCCTTGTCCCGGCCGCTGTGGTCCGCCGCCGTCCCCATCAGCAGCATCGGACGGCCGGACAGGCCCGACGAGGGGCCGACGTCGACGAACGGCCCGTCCATGTTCACCGCGGCCCGCACCCGCGCGTCGCCCGCCGTGGCCGCCGCCGCGCCCGCGCCGCCGAGCGAGTGCCCGCCCATGCCGACGCGCTTCTTGTCGATCAGGCCCGCGTGCCGCCACACCGGCCGGGAGCCGGCCAACCGGTCCAGGACGAAGCGCAGGTCCTTGGCGCGGCCCTTCGCGGCGGACCCGACGGTGTCGCCGTCGACCCGTCCGCAGGCCGCGCACGGCAGGATGCCCCGGCCGGGGAACTCCACGCCGACGGCCTCGTAGGCGTGGTCGACGACCGCGACGACGTACCCCCGGCTCGTCAGCTCCTCGGCCAGGCCCGTGAGGGTGGTGCCGGGCACGGAGAAGCCGGGGGAGAGGACCAGCAGGGGGTACGAGCCGGGGGCGGGGCGCGCGCCGGCGCGGGTGTGGGTGCGGGTGCCGCTCAGGACCTCGGCGGGGACGCCCTCGATGCCCCGGTCCTCCAGGAAGAGCCGGGCACCTTCGACGCTCATGTACGGCACCGGGGTGCCGGTGCCGTTCCGCGCGGGGTAGTACAGCGACACCATCAGCTCCCGGTCGCCGGACCTCGGCACCCAGGGGTCGCGGCGGCTGTGGTCCGTCAGGTGCAGGGACGTGCGGCCGACGGCGCGGGGGCCGGTCGGCTTCGGCAGGCGCAGCTGCGGGCCCGGGGCCTCGGGGCGGGTGAACGCGGGGCCGGCGTTCGCGGTGTCGTCCCGGGTGGGGGCCGCTTGGGCGCCGGTGGCGAGGGCCGTGGCCCCGCCGGTGAGGGCGCAGGTGAGGAGGGCGGCGACGGCCCGGTGGCGGCGCGACTTCATGGCGGTGGGCTCCTTGTCTCACGGCCGCACCCGTTCGCTGCGGGCGGCCTCGGCGACTTCAACGTAGGAGCCGGGGGTGTGGGGGCGAGTCCCGCCGGGGAGCCAACTCCGGGCGTGGCTCCCGGGAGCTACCTCCCGGACAGGCCCGGGCCCCGCCCGCCGCCCGGTACGACGAGGCCGCTCTCGTACGCGAACACCGCGGCCTGGGTGCGGTCGCGCAGTTGGAGCTTGTGCAGGATGCGGCCCACGTGGGTCTTGACCGTCTCCTCGGCGACGGTGAGCGCGGCGGCGATCTCCGTGTTGGACAGGCCCTGCGCGATCCGGGCGAGCACCTCCGTCTCCCGGCCGGTCAGCCCCTCGACCCGGGCGCCGGAGGCCCGCACGGGCCCGGTGCCGATGCGGGCGAACTCCGCGATGAGGCGCCGGGTGAGGTCCGGCGAGAGCAGCGCGGCGCCGCCCGCCACGACGCGTACGGCCTCGGCGAGTTCGACGCCCGACGCGTCCTTGAGCAGGAAGCCCGCGGCGCCCGCGCGCAGCGCCTCGTACACGTACTCGTCGAGGTTGAAGGTGGTCAGGACCAGGACCTTCGGGTGGGTGTCGGGGTGCGCGGTGATGCGGCGGGTCGCGTCGATGCCGTCGACGCCGGGCATGCGGATGTCCATCACGATCACGTCGGGACGCAGGTCCGCCGCGAGGTCCACGGCCTCCGCCCCGTCCGCTGCCGTGCCGACGACCTCGATGTCCGGCTGGGCGCCGAGCAGGACCGAGAACGCGTCCCGGACCATCGCCTGGTCGTCGGCGATCACCACGCGGATCGTCATGCGGGGGAGTCCTTGTCGGGGGAGAGCGGTGGGGCGGTGTGGGTGGGGAGGGTCGCGGTCACTTCGTACCCGCCCTCCGGTGCGGGGCCCGCGGCGAAGTCGCCGCCGAGCATGGCGACGCGCTCCCGCATGCCCGTGAGGCCGTGGCCCGCGCCCGGCGAGGGCGGGGCGGCCCCGGTGGCCGGGCCGTTGGTGACGCGCAGGGTCAACGTGGTGTGACCGTAGCCGAGTTCCACGGCCGTGGCGGCGCCCGGGGCGTGGCGCAGGGTGTTGCTGAGCGCCTCCTGGACGATGCGGTACGCCGACAGCTCCACGCCCGGCGGGAGCGCGCGGCGGGTTCCCGTCACGCGCGCGGTCACCGGCAGGCCGGTGGCCCGCACCTGGGACAGGAGGGCGTCGAGCTGCTCCAGGGAAGGCTGCGGGGTGGTGTCGGCCGGGGCGTCGTCGGCGGACTCCGCGCGCAGCAGGCCCAGCAGGCGGCGCAGTTCGGCCAGGCCCTCCAGGGCGCCCGCGCGGATCGCCGCGAACTCCGTGACCAGTTCGCCCGGCGGGTCCGGGACGCGGTAGGGCGCCGCGTCGGCCTGGATGGAGATCAGCGACATGTGGTGGGCCACCACGTCGTGCAGCTCGCGGGCGATGCGGGCGCGCTCCTCCAGGACCGTGCGCCGCGCCCGCTCCGCCGCCGTCGCCTCGATCTGTTCGGCGAGGCGGGCACGGTCCTCGCGGCGACCCCTGCGGATCGCTCCCGCGAGGAGGGCGGTGGCGTACAGCGCGGTGCCGGTCGCGACCGTCGACCAGGATCCGACGCCCGCGCCGAGCAGCTTCAGGGCCGCTCCCAGAGCCGCGCTCAGGGCCGCCGCCGTCGCCGCCGGGAGCAGGGGGACGCGCAGGGCGAGCAGGAACAGGACGCCCGCGAGGACCAGCCAGGCCCACAACTCGTTGTCGTGTGTGGGCGGGTGGGCGATGCAGATCGCCGCGAAGCAGATGAGCGACAGCCAGTACGCGGAGGTCGGCCTGCGCAGGGCCAGGAGCAGGGTGGCCGCGTGGGCCACCGCCAGGAGGCGGGCCGTCAGGTCCGCGCCCGTCGCGGAGAGCGCTGTGGCCGCGAGGGCGATCAGGGTGTGCGGGAGGTAGCGGAGGGGGCGGGGCCAGGTGAGTGGGGGGAG
>NZ_JNXT01000105.1 GCF_000716675.1 Streptomyces alboflavus | reverse complement strand
GGCGGGCAGGGCGCGTACGCGGCGGCCAACGCCTACCTCGACGCGCTCGCCGAGGCCCGCCGCGCCCGCGGCCTGACCGCGACCAGCGTCGCCTGGGGCGCCTGGGGCGGCAGCGGCATGGCGGCGGCCGAGGAGGCCGAGGAACACCTGCGGCGCCGGGGCGTGACGGCGATGGCGCCGGAGCGGGCGGTCGCGGCGCTCGCGCAGGCGGTCGCTCACGACGAGACGTTCCTGGCCGTGGCGGACGTGGACTGGGAGCGGTTCGCGCCGTCGTTCACGTCGGTGCGGCCGAGCCCGTTCCTCGGGGACCTGCCGGAGGTGCGGCGGGCGCTCGCCGGGCCCGGGACGGCCCTCGCCCCGGGAACGCGGGGCTCGGTCACGGCCGTCGAGGTGCGCAACCGCCTCGCCGCCGCGACCGGCCTGAAGCTCCCCACCACCCTCGTCTTCGACTACCCGACGTCCGCCGTCCTCGCGGCCTACCTGCGGGCCCGCCGCTACCCCGGCGGCGCCACCAGCCCCGACGCCCTGTGGCGCCTGGTCTCCGACGGCACCGACGCCATCTCCGTCTTCCCCGCCGACCGCGGCTGGGGCCCCGACGGACTGTTCCAGCCCGAGGAGGGCCGCACCGCCGACGCCGGTTTCGCCGCGCAGGGCGGATTCCTCTACGACGTCTCCGAGTTCGACGCCGGGCTCTTCGGCATCTCGCCGCGCGAGGCCCTGGCCATGGACCCGCAGCAGCGGCTCCTCCTGGAGACCTCCTGGGAACTCTTCGAGCGCGCGGGCATCGCCCCGTCGGCCCTGCACGGCAGCAGCACCGGCGTGTTCGTCGGCGCCTGCGCCCAGGGCTGGTCCGCGGGCCTCGCCAACGCGCCGGAAGGCGTCGAGGGCTACCTCATGACGGGCGACGCCACCAGCGTCATCTCCGGCCGCCTCTCGTACTCCTTCGGCCTGGAGGGCCCCGCCGTCACCGTCGACACCGCCTGCTCCTCCTCCCTCGTCGCCCTGCACCTCGCCGCCCAGGCCCTGCGCCAGGGCGAGTGCGACATGGCGCTGGCGGGCGGCGTGACCGTCATGGTCAGCCCGGCGGCCTTCCACGAGTTCAGCCGCCAGCGCGGCCTCGCCGCCGACGGCCGCTGCAAGCCCTTCGCGGAAGCCGCCGACGGCACCGGCTGGGGCGAGGGCGTCGGCCTGCTCCTCCTGGAGCGTCTTTCCGACGCGCGCCGCAACGGCCACGAAGTCCTCGCCGTCGTCCGCGGCTCGGCGATCAACCAGGACGGCGCCAGCAACGGCCTCACGGCCCCCAACGGCCCGTCCCAGCAGCGCGTCATCCGCGCCGCCCTCACCGGCGCCGGACTCACCGGCGCCGACGTCGACGCCGTCGAGGCCCACGGCACCGGCACCACCCTCGGCGACCCCATCGAGGCCCAGGCACTCCTCGCCACGTACGGCCAGGACCGCCCCGCCGAACAGCCCCTGTGGCTCGGCTCCATCAAGTCCAACATTGGCCACACCCAGTCCGCCGCGGGCGTCGCCGGAGTCATCAAGATGGTCATGGCGATGCAGGAGGGCGTGCTGCCGCAGTCCCTGCACGTGGACGAGCCGAGCACACACGTCGACTGGTCGACCGGTGCCGTGGCGCTGCTCGCCGAGGCACGTTCCTGGCCGGAGGCCGGGCGTCCCCGCCGCGCGGGCGTGTCCTCGTTCGGCGTCAGCGGCACCAACGCCCACGTGATCGTCGAGCAGGCACCCGCGGCCGAGCCCGCGGCCGTCGCCGAGCCGGTCACCGGCACGCCCGCGACCGCCCTGCCCTGGCTGGTGTCGGCACGCACCGCCGACGCGCTGCGCGCCCAGGCCGACCGCCTCCGCGAGCACGTGCGCGCACCTGGACGGGCTGCTGGAACGCCCGCTCAAGGACGTCATGTTCGGCACGGACGCGGAGCTCCTTGAGCGGACCGAGTACGCGCAGCCCGCCCTGTTCGCCGTCGAGGTCGCGCTGTTCCGCCTCGCCGAGTCGTTCGAGGTGCGGCCCGAGGTGGTCGGTGGGCACTCCATCGGTGAGCTTGCCGCCGCGTACGTCGCCGGACTGTGGTCCCTGGAGGACGCCGCTCAACTGGTCGCCGCGCGCGGCAGGTTGATGCAGTCGCTGCCCGAGGGCGGGGCCATGCTGGCCGTGCAGGCCGCCGAAGCCGACGTACTGCCGCTGCTTGAAGGACTCTCGGAGAGTGTCGGCGTCGCGGCGGTCAACGGTCCGTCTCAGGTCGTGCTCTCCGGTGAGCGGGCCGCGCTGGCGGGCCTGGAGGAGAAGCTGCGGGGTGAGGGCCGCAAGGTGCGGTGGCTGAAGGTGTCGCACGCCTTCCACTCGCCCCTCATGGACCCCGTCCTGGAGGACTTCCGCAAGGTCGCCGAGGGACTGGCGCACGACACGGTCACCGACCCGGACGCGCAGGCCGGTCTCGTCGCGGCGGTGCGCAAGGACCGCCCGGAGCCGGACACGTTCCTGGCGGCGCTGGCCCACCTGCACGTGCGCGGAGTCGAGGTCGACTGGACGCCGCTGTACGTGTCGACGCCGAAGCGCCGCGTGGACCTGCCCACGTACGCCTTCCAGCGGCGCCGCTACTGGCCGAGCGCGGCCGTCGGCGCGGTCGGCGACGTGTCCGGCACGGGGCTCACCCCGGCCGGGCACCCGCTGCTCGGGGCGGCCGTGCCGCTGGCGGGCACGGACGGATACCTGTTCACCGGACGCCTCTCGGTGGCCACGCACCCGTGGCTCGCCGACCACGCCGTCGCCGGGCGGGTGCTGCTGCCCGGGACCGCCTTCGTGGAGCTGGCCGTGCGGGCCGGTGACGAGGTGGGCTGCGGGACGCTGGAGGACCTGACGCTTGCGGCTCCGCTCGTACTGCCTGCGCGTGGCGCCGTTCAGGTCCAGGTCAGCGTCGGTGCCGCGGACGACGACGGGCGGCGGAGCGTCGCCCTGCACTCCCGCGAGGAGCGCGACGACCACGCCGACGACGGCGGGTGGACCGCCCACGCGAGCGGTGTCCTCTCCGGCGGCGGCCAGCCGCAGGCCGCGTTCCGGCTCGCCGAATGGCCGCCCCGCGACGCCGCCGAAGTCGATGTCGAGGACCTGTACCGGCACTTGACGGAGCTGGGCTTCGCCTACGGAGAGGCCTTCCAGGGACTGCGCGCGGCCTGGCGGCGCGGCGACGAGGTCTTCGCCGAAGTCGCCCTGCCCGAGGAGCAGCACCAGAACGCGGACTCCTTCCGGCTGCACCCCGCCCTCCTGGACGCGTCCCTGCACGTGCTCGGCCTCGGCGTGCTCCGCGACGACACGCGGACTGACGGCGAGAGCGGCGGCGCACGGCTCCCGTTCGCCTGGACCGGCGTCTCGCTGCACGCGACCGGCGCCTCCGCGCTGCGCGTCCGGCTGACCCCGGCGGGCGACGGCGGCGTGGCGCTCGCCGTCGCCGACGGGCTCGGCGACCCGGTCGCCACCGTGGACTCCCTGGTGTTCCGGCCGGTCGAGGTGGACCGGCTCGGCGGCGGGTCGGCCGACGACTCGATGTTCCACGTCGCCTGGCAGCGGCAGGCCGAGACCGCGCCCGCCGAGCGGGTGCCGTCGGCGCAGCTCGGGACGGGCGCCACGGTGACCGGTGCGCCGGTCTTCGCGGACCTCGCGGCGCTGGCCGCCGCGGTGGACGCGGGGGAGGAGGTTCCGGCTGCGGTGGTGTGGTCGGCCGGGGCCGGGCCGGTCCCCGCCGCCGACGGCCGCGACGGCTCTCACGGCGCGGACGCCCGCGACGGCTTCGACGCCCGCGAGAGCTTCGATGCCCGCGACGGCTTCGTACGACCCGAGTCCGTCTCCGCCGTGCTCGCCGAAGCCCTCGCCGTCGTGCAGGGCTGGCTCGCCGACGTGCGGTTCGCCGACGCGCGGCTCGCCGTGGTGACGCGGGGCGCGGTCGCGGCAGGCGACACGGTGGCCGACCCGTTGGGCGCCGCGGTGTGGGGCCTGGTGCGGTCGGCGCAGGCCGAGCACCCCGGACGGTTCGTCCTCGTCGACACGGACACGGACACGGACGCGGATGCGGACGAGTGCCTGGTCGACGACTCGACGCTGGCCTCCGTGCTCGCATCGGGCGAGCCCGAAGCGGCGGTCCGCGACGGCGAGGTGTGGGTGCCCCGACTGGCCCGCGTCACCGCCGCCCAGGCCGCCGACGTCACCGCTCCGTTCGGCACGGGCACGGTCCTCGTCACGGGCGCCTTCGGCGGTCTCGGTCGCGTCGTGACGCGACACCTCGCCGAGCACCACGGCGTACGCGACCTCCTCCTGGTCTCCCGCCGAGGCAAGGACGCGGCAGGAGCAGACGAACTCGCCGCCGAACTCGCCGAGTCGGGCGCGGACGTCACCGTGGCCGCGTGCGACATCGCCGACCGCGACGCGCTGCGCGCCCTCCTCGAGCGGACCGGCGGCGCACTGTCGGCGGTCGTCCATGTGGCGGGCGTACTCGACGACGGGGTGATCACGTCCCTGACGCCGGAGCGCCTGGACACGGTGCTCCGCCCGAAGGTGGACGCGGCCCTCAACCTGCACGAGCTGACGGCCGGCCTTGACCTGTCCGCGTTCGTCCTGTTCTCCTCCGCCGCCGGAGTCCTCGGCGGCGCCGGGCAGGCCAACTACGCGGCGGCGAACGCCTTCCTGGACGCCCTCGCGGCCGCCCGCCACGCCGAGGACCTGCCCGCGACCTCCCTCGCCTGGGGCCTGTGGGCGCAGGGCAGCGACATGACCGACGGCCTGGCCGGCGCGGACCTGGAGCGCATGGCGCGCGGCGGCGTCGCCGCACTGTCCACGCAGGAGGGCCTCGCCCTCCTCGACACCGCGGTGACCCGCACCGCACCGCCGCACCCGTCGGCCCCCGCCGCCCTCGTACCGCTGCGCCTGGACACCGCGTCCCTGCGCGCCACTGCGGGCACGGACGCCGACGCCGTCCCGCCGCTGCTGCGCGGCCTGGTCCGCACCCCGCTGCGGCGGACCGCCGCTGGTGCCGCCACGAGCGCGCCCACCGGCCAGGCCACGCTGCTCGCCAAGCTCGGCGGCCTCGACGCGGCGGAGCGCGACAAGGTGCTCACCGAACTGGTCTGCACCCACGTCGCCGCGGTCCTCGGCTACGAGTCCGCGGCCGCCGTGGAGGCCCACCGCGCCTTCCGCGAGCTCGGTTTCGACTCCCTCACCGCCGTCGAACTGCGCAACGCCGTGAACGGAGCCACCGGACTGCGCCTGCCCGCCACCCTGATCTTCGACTACCCGAACCCGGCCGCCCTCGCGGCCCACCTGGCCACCGCCCTCCCCCTCGGCGAGGGACCGGGCGGCGGCGGGCCCTCGGTGCTCGACGAACTGGACCGCCTGGAGTCGTCGCTGCTCGCGATGGAGGCGGACGGCGGCATCCTCCACTCGAAGATCACCATCCGGCTCCAGACCCTCCTCTCGCGGTGGAGCGCACCCCAGGGCCAGGGCCCCGGCGGCGCGGGTCCGCAGGACGACGACCTGGACCTGGACGCCGTATCGGACGAGGAACTCTTCGATGCGCTCGACGACGAACTCGGACTCGACTGACGTGCCGGAAGCCCACGAAACACCCGTAGCCCACGAAACACCTGTAGCCCCCGCAACGCCTGTAGCCCCCGAAGTACCAGAAGTCCCTGAAGCATCCGTAGTCCCCGAAGCACCTGAAGCAATCGACCGCACGACCAGCGCCACCAGCGCGGCCTTCATCAACACCACGAGGAGCTGACGACCAGATGTCGAACGAGGAGAAGCTTCGGGACTACCTCAAGCGGACGACATCCGACTTGCGTCAAGCTCGTCGCCGTCTGCGCGAGGTGGAGGAGCGGGACCAGGAGCCCATCGCCATCGTGTCGATGAGCTGCCGCTACCCCGGCGGCGTCCGTACCCCGGAAGAGCTGTGGCAGCTCGTCTCCGAGGGCACCGACGCCCTGACCCCGTTCCCCACGGACCGCGGCTGGGACGCGGACGCGCTGCACGACCCGGACGGCGACGACAGCCCCTACGCCCGCGTGGGCGGATTCCTGCACGACGCCGACCGGTTCGACGCCCCGTTCTTCGGCATCTCGCCCCGCGAGGCGCTGGCCACCGACCCGCAGCAGCGCCTGCTCCTGGAGACCTCCTGGGAGCTGTTCGAGCGCGCGGGCATCGACCCGGCCTCGCTGCGCGGCAGCCACACCGGTGTCTTCGCCGGCGTCATGTACCACGACTACGCGTCGCGGCTGCACTCCGTGCCGGAGGACGTCGAGGGCTACCTCGGCACCGGCGCGTCCAGCAGCATCGTGTCCGGCCGCGTCGCCTACACCTTCGGCCTCGAGGGACCGGCGGTCACCGTCGACACGGCCTGCTCGTCGTCCCTGGTCGCCCTGCACCTGGCCATCCAGGCGCTGCGCCAGGGCGAGTGCTCCCTCGCCCTCGCGGGCGGCGTCACCGTGATGTTCACGCCCGGCACGTTCGTCGACTTCAGCAAGCAGCGCGGCCTCGCCTCCGACGGCCGCTGCAAGCCGTACGCCGACGCGGCGGACGGCACCGGCTGGGGCGAGGGCGCGGGCCTGCTCCTCCTGGAGCGCCTGTCCGACGCCCGCCGCAACGGGCACCAGGTCCTCGCCGTCGTCCGTGGCTCCGCCGTGAACCAGGACGGCGCGTCCAACGGTCTGACCGCCCCCAACGGCCCCTCCCAGCAGCGCGTCATCCTCCAGGCCCTCGCCAACGCCCACCTGGCCCCCGAGCAGATCGACGCCGTCGAGGGCCACGGCACCGGCACCACGCTCGGCGACCCGATCGAGGCCCAGGCCCTGATCGCCACGTACGGCCAGGACCGGCCCGCCGACCGGCCGCTGTGGCTCGGCTCCGTGAAGTCCAACCTCGGCCACACGCAGGCCGCCGCCGGTGTCGCGGGCATCATGAAGATGGTCATGGCGATGCGGGCGGGCGTCCTGCCCCAGACCCTGCACGTCGACGAGCCGAGCACCCACGTCGACTGGTCCGTCGGCGCCGTGGAACTCCTGACCGAGGCCCGCGCCTGGGCGGAGCGCGAGGACGGCGTGCCGCGCCGCGCGGGCGTCTCGTCCTTCGGCGTGAGCGGCACGAACGCTCACGTCATCGTGGAACAGGCCCCGGTGGAACAGGCCCCGGTGGAACAGACTCCGGTGGCGGAGTCCGCAGCGGCCCCCGAGGCCTCCGCGTCGGCCACCCCGGCCACCGCCCTCCCGTGGCTGGTGTCGGCCCGCACCGCCGACGCCCTCGGCGCACAGGCCGCCAAGCTCCGCGAACACGTGGCCGCCCGCACCGACCTCGACCCCGCCGACGTCGGCTGGACCCTCCTGTCGGCCCGCGCCCTGCACGAGCACCGCGCTGTCGTGTTCGGCCAGGACCGGGAGCAGTTCCTCACCGGCCTTGAGGCACTGGCGTCCGACGGGGGTGCGGCCGGAGATTGTCGGCGGGCACTCGATCGGTGAGCTGACGGCCGCGTACGTGGCCGGACTCTGGTCCCTGGAAGACGCGGCTCAACTGGTCGCCGCGCGCGGCCGGTTGATGCAGTCGCTGCCCGAGGGCGGGGCCATGCTGGCGGTGCAGGCCGCCGAGGCGGACGTGCTGCCGCTGCTGGCCGACCTGGAGGGCCGCGTCGGACTGGCTGCCGTCAACGGTCCTTCGCAGGTCGTGCTCTCCGGTGACCGCACGGCCCTGGAGGGCCTGGAGGGGAACCTCCGCGGAGAGAGCCGCAAGGTCCGCTGGCTGAAGGTCTCCCACGCCTTCCACTCACCCCTCATGGACCCGATCCTGGACGAGTTCCGCGCGGTCGCGCAGGGGCTGACGTACGAGACCCCGAAGCTGCCCGTCGTCTCCAACGTCACGGGCGAACTCGCCGAGCCCGCCCAGCTCAAGGACCCCGACTACTGGGTCCGGCACATCCGCGAGGCCGTCCGCTTCCACGACGGACTCGCCACCCTCACCCGCTTCGAGGCGTCCACGCTCCTCGAACTCGGCCCCGACGCCGTCCTGACGGCGATGGCCCACGACACGATCACCGACCCGGTCGCCCAGGCGGGCCTCGTCGTCGCCGCCCGCAAGGACCGCCCCGGGCCCGACACGTTCCTCACCGCCCTCGCCCAGCTCCACGTGCGCGGCATCGACGTCGACTGGACGCCGCTGTACGCCCCCGTCGCGTCCCGCGCCCGCGTCGACCTGCCCACCTACGCCTTCCAGCACCAGAGCTACTGGCTGCACGCCCCGGCCCTCACCGGCGACGTCACGTCGGCCGGACTCACCGACGCCGACCACCCCCTGCTCGGCGCGGCCGTCCAGGTCGCCGGGAGCGACGCCCGGCTCTTCACGAGCCTGCTCTCGGTCGACGCGCACCCCTGGCTCACCGACCACGTCGTCGCCGACCGGACGCTCCTGCCCGGCACGGCCTTCGTCGAACTGGCCGTGCGCGCCGGTGACGAGGTCGGCTGCGACCTGCTCGAAGAGCTGATCCTCGAAGCCCCGCTCGTCCTGCCCGACGACGGCACCGGCGTCCAGCTCCAACTGTGGGTCGAGGAGCCCGACGACACCGGCCGCCGCCCCTTCACCCTGCACTCGCGGCGCCAGAACGACGTCCCCGACGAGCCGTGGACCCGGCACGCGGCCGGTGTCCTCACCGCCGCCGACCCGTCGTCCGCGCGCCCCACGGCCACCGCCACCGGCCTCGCCCAGTGGCCCCCGGCCGGCGCCGTCGCCGTGGAGACCACCGAGCTGTACGCGGGCTTCGCCGCCGCGGGCCTCGGCTACGGCCCGGCCTTCCAGGGCGTACAGGCCGCCTGGCGCCTCGGCGACGAGGTGTTCGCCGAGGTCGCCCTCGCCGACGGACAGCGCGCCGACGCGTCCGCGTACGCGCTGCACCCGGCGCTCCTCGACGCCAGCCTGCACGGGCTCGCCCTCACCACCGTCGGCGACGACGGGACGACGGGCGCCCGGCTGCCGTTCTCCTGGACCGGCGTGACCCTGTACGCGACCGGCGCGTCGGCGCTGCGCGTCCGCCTCACGCCCGCCGCCTCCGGCGCCGTGTCCCTCACCCTCGCCGACGCCTCCGGCAAACCCGTCGCCACCGTCGACTCCCTCGTCCTGCGCGCCCTCGCGGCCGGGGAGCTTGACGCCGCGTCCGGCACCGGCGACGACGACTCGCTGTTCCGCGTGGACTGGACCGTCGTGTCCGCGCCCGCGCCCACGACGAGCGGCCCCTACGCCGTCCTCGGCACCGACGAACTGGGTCTGCGCGCCGCCCTCGCCGCCACCGGCGCGCGCCGTGGGCGTCGGCTCCGGCGACGTCGTGTCGGGCGCGGGCCTGGCCGACGCGCCCGTGTGGGGCCTGGTGCGGTCGGCGCAGTCGGAGAACCCGGGCCGCCTCGCCCTGGTGGACGTCGACGGCGCCGAGCAGGCGCTGGCGCTCCTTCCGGGGGCGCTCGGTCTTGACGAGCCGCAGGTCGCGGTGCGCGGGGACGTGGTGTGGGTGCCGCGCCTGACGCGGGCTGCGGGCGGTGACCTCGATGTTCCCGCCGGTACGTCCTGGCAGTTGGGCGTCACGGGCCGGGGCACGCTGGAGAACCTGGCGCTCCTTCCCGTGGCCGACGACGCCGACGACTTCGGCGGCAGGACCCTCGCGGCGGGCGAGGTGCGGGTCTCCGTACGCGCCGCCGGAGTGAACTTCCGCGACGCCCTCATCGCGCTCGGCATCTACCCCGGTGCCGCCCAGATGGGCACCGAAGGCGCGGGCGTGGTCGTCGAGATCGGGCCCGGCGTCACGGACCTGGCCGTCGGCGACCGCGTCCTCGGCCTCATCGACGGCGGCTTCGGCCCGCTGGCCGTTGCCGACGCCCGCATGCTGGCCCGCATGCCGCAGGGCTGGTCCTTCGCTCAGGCCGCCGCTGTGCCGACGGTGTTCCTCACGGCGTACTACGCCCTGCGGGACCTCGCCGCTCTGGAAGCGGGCGAGTCGATCCTCGTGCACGCCGCCGCCGGTGGCGTGGGCATGGCCGCCACGCAGCTCGCCCGGCACTTCGGCGCCGAGGTCTACGGCACGGCGAGCACCGGCAAGTGGGACGTGCTCCGCGCGTCCGGCATCGACGACTCCCGCATCGCCTCCTCCCGCACCCTCGACTTCGAGGCGTCCGTCCTCGCGGCCAGCGACGGCCAGGGTGTGGACGTGGTCCTGAACTCCCTGGCACGGGAGTTCGTGGACGCGTCGCTGCGGCTGCTGCCGCGCGGCGGCCGGTTCGTGGAGATGGGCAAGACCGACCTCCGCGACCCCGACGCCGTGGCCGACGCCCACCCGGGCGTGGAGTACCGGAACTTCGACCTCGCCGAACTGTCCCCCGAGCGGGTTCGGGAGATGCTGGCGGAGGTCCTGGCGCTGTTCGAGCAGGGTGTGTTGTCGCCGTTGCCGGTGCGGGCGTGGGATGTGCGTCGGGCGCCGGAGGCGTTCCGGTATCTGTCTCAGGCGCGGCATGTGGGCAAAGTCGTGCTGACGTTGCCGCCGGTGTTCGAGGCGCGGGGCACGGTGCTCGTCACCGGTGCGCTGGGCGGTCTGGGTCGGGTCGTGGCCCGGCACTTGGCGGAGCGGCACGGGGTTCGTGACCTGCTGCTGGTCTCGCGCCGGGGTGCGGACACTCCCGGTGCGGATGAAGTGCGGTCTGAACTGGAGGAGTTGGGAGCGGCGGTCACCATCGCCGCTTGCGACGTCGCCGATCGTGCGGCGCTGGCCGGGTTGATCGACTCTGTACGTGATGACCTGAGCGCGGTCGTGCATGTGGCCGGTGTCGTGGACGACGGCGTGATCACTTCGCTGACGCCGGAGCGGCTGGACACGGTGCTGCGTCCGAAGGTGGACGCGGCGGTGAATCTGAACGAGCTGACGGCGGGCCTCGACCTGTCGGCGTTCGTGCTGTTCTCGTCGGCCGCCGGTGTACTCGGAAGTGCGGGGCAGGCCAACTACGCGGCCGCCAACGCGTTCCTGGACGCGCTGGCGCAGCACCGTCGTGCCCAGGGCCTGCCCGCGACCTCGCTCGCGTGGGGCCTGTGGGCGGACCAGGGCGGCATGGCCGGAGCCCTCGCCGACGAGGACATCGACCGCATGAACCGGGCCGGAGTCGCGGCCCTCTCTGCCGACGAGGGCCTGGCGCTCCTGGACGCCTCCCTCGCCCAGCCCGACGGCGCCCTCGTCCCCATGAAGCTGCACCTCGACACGCTGCGCCGCCAGTTCGGCGCGGACGTGCCCCCGCTGTTCCGGAGCCTCATCCGCGGCGGCGGACGTACCCGCCGCGTGGTCGAGTCCGGGCCCGCGGCGGCCGGGACCTCCCTCGCCGACCAGCTGACCGCGCTGGCCCCCGAGAACCGCGAGCGCGCCCTCCTCGACCTCGTCCGCGCCCAGGTGGCCGCCGTCCTCGGCTACGCATCCGGCGAAGACGTGGCGCCCACCAAGGCGTTCAAGGAGCTGGGCTTCGACTCGCTGACCTCCGTCGAACTCCGCAACCGCCTGAACGCCGCCACCGAACTGCGGCTGCCCGCCAGCCTCGTCTTCGACTACCCGACGCCCGTCGCCCTCGCCCGGTACCTCGGCACCGAGATCCTCGGCGACCTCACGGACGCCCCGGGCGCGGCCGGCGGCCGGAGCGCGCAGGTGGCGGTCGCGGCCCAGGACGAGCCCATCGCCATCGTCGCGATGAGCTGCCGCTTCCCCGGCGGCGTCCACACCCCCGAAGACCTGTGGCGGCTGCTCACCGACGGCGAAGAAGCCATCACCGAGTTCCCGGAGGGCCGCGGCTGGGACACGGCGTCCCTCTACGACCCCGACCCCGAGCGCGTCGGCACCAGCTACGCCCGCGAGGGCGGCTTCCTGCACGACGCGGGCGAGTTCGACGCCCCGTTCTTCGGCATCTCGCCCCGCGAGGCCCTCGCCATGGACCCCCAGCAGCGCCTCCTCCTGGAGACCTCCTGGGAGGCCATCGAGCGCGCCGGGATCGACCCGGCCACGCTGCACGGCAGCCCCACAGGCGTCTTCGCCGGGCTCATCTACCACGAGTACGGCTCCCAGGTCGCGAGCGTCCCCGAGGACCTCGGCGGCTACCTCGGCACCGGCAGCTCCGGCGCCATCGCCTCGGGCCGCATCTCGTACTCCTTCGGCCTCGAAGGCCCGGCCGTCACCGTCGACACCGCCTGCTCCTCCTCCCTCGTGGCCCTGCACCTGGCCGCGCAGGCGCTGCGCCAGGGCGAGTGCTCCCTCGCGCTCGCGGGCGGTGTGACGGTCATGCCCACGGCGGGCACCTTCCTGGAGTTCAGCCGCCAGCGCGGCCTGGCTCCCGACGGCCGCTGCAAGCCGTTCGCGGCCGCCGCCGACGGCACCAGCTGGGGCGAAGGCGTGGGCATGCTTGTCCTGGAGCGCCTGTCCGACGCCCAGCGCAACGGCCACCAGGTCCTCGCCGTCGTGCGTGGCTCGGCCATCAACCAGGACGGCGCCAGCAACGGCCTCACCGCCCCCAACGGCCCGTCCCAGCAGCGCGTCATCACCCAGGCCCTCGCCAACGCCCGCCTCACGACCACGGACGTCGACGCGGTCGAGGCCCACGGCACCGGCACGCCCCTCGGCGACCCCATCGAGGCCCAGGCCCTCATCGCCACCTACGGCAAGGAGCGCCCGGCCGACCGGCCGCTGCTCCTCGGCTCCGTGAAGTCCAACATCGGCCACACGCAGGCCGCCGCCGGTGTCGCCGGTGTCATCAAGATGGTCATGGCCATGCGCCACGGCGTCCTTCCGCGCACGCTGAACATGGACGCGCCGACCCCCGAGGTCGACTGGTCGGCGGGCACCGTGGAACTCCTCGCGGAGTCCCGCGCCTGGCCCGAGCGGGACGGCGGCGCGCCGCGCCGCGCGGGTGTGTCGTCGTTCGGCGTCAGCGGCACGAACGCGCACGTGATCCTGGAGCAGGGCCCGGCCGCCGAGGAGCCGGGCGCCGACGAGGGCGGTGACGTGCCGTCGCCGGTGGTGGCGGGCGTCGTACCGCTCGCGCTCTCGGCGAAGAACGAGGACGCGCTGCGCGACCAGGCCGCACGGCTCCGGGACCACCTCCTGGCCCACACCGGCCTCGAACTCGGCGATGTCGCCTGGTCGTTGGCGGTCGCACGGTCGCGGTTCGAACACCGGTGCGTCGTCCTCGGCGGCGACCGGGACGAGCTGATCGCCGGGCTCGACCGACTGGCGCACGACGACGCGAGCGCGCAGAACGTCGTGACGGGGCGGGCGCAGGGCGGCACGGCCCGGCCGGTGTTTGTGTTCCCGGGGCAGGGGTCGCAGTGGGCGGGGATGGCCCGTGAGCTGCTGGACTCCAGCCCGGTGTTCGCGGAGCGGATGCGGGAGTGCGCAGCTGCGCTTTCGGAGTTCGTCGAGTGGGATCTGCTGGAGGAGCTGGGCGGCGACAACTTCGATCAGGTGGATGTGGTCCAGCCGGTCCTGTTCGCCGTGATGGTGTCGCTGGCTGCGACCTGGCAGGCAGCGGGTGTTCAGCCTGCGGCCGTGGTGGGGCACAGCCAGGGCGAGATCGCCGCCGCGTGTGTCGCGGGTGCTCTCAGCCTGCGCGACGCCGCCCGCGTGGTCGCGCTGCGCAGCCTGGCCATCCGTGAGCTGTCGGGCAAGGGCGGCATGGTCTCCGTGCCGCTGCCCGAGGCCGAGGTGCGGGAGCTGATCACCGCGTGGGACGACCGCATTTCCGTCGCCGCCGTCAACGGTCCCGCCCAGGTCGTGGTCTCCGGTGAGCCGGACGCGCTGGAGGAACTGGTCGCGCAGTGCGTGGCCCGCGATGTCCGCGCCCGCACGATCCCCGTCGACTACGCCTCGCACTCCGCATACGTGGAGCAGATCGAGCAGCAGACAGCCGAGGCCCTGGCCGGGGTGACCCCGCAGGCCGCCGAGGTCCCGCTGTACTCGACCCTCACGGGACAGTGGCTGGACGCCGATACCCCGATGGACGCCGGGTACTGGTACCGCAACCTCCGGCAGACGGTCCTCTTCGAGCACGCCACCCGTGGTCTCCTCGTCGAGGGGCATGACCTGTTCCTGGAGATGAGCCCCCATCCGGTGCTCACCGTCCCCGTGCAGGCCACCATCGAGGCTGCCGGACGCGAGGGTTCGGCCGTGGCCCTCGGGTCCCTGCGCCGTGACGAAGGCGGTGCGGACCGTCTGGCGGCGTCCTTCGCCGAGGCCCACGCGTACGGCGCCGAGCTGGACTGGAAGTCCCTCTTCCCGGGCGCCCGTACCACCGTCGACCTGCCCACGTACGCCTTCCAGCGCCGGCACTATTGGCTGCTCGCGCCGGAGCAGGAGGCGGGCGCCGAGCCCGCCCCCGTCGTGGACGAGGTCGAGGCACGGTTCTGGGAGGCCGTGGAGCGCGAGGACCTGGCGGGCCTCGCGGCCGAGTTGGACGTGGCGGAGGGTTCCGCCGCCGGGCTCGGCGAGGTCCTGCCCGTCCTGTCGTCGTGGCGGCGGCAGCGGCGTGAGAAGTCCACCGTGGACAGCTGGCGCTACCGGGTCACCTGGAAGCCGCTGGCGAGCGGTGCGCTGCCCGGGCCCGTCCTGACGGGCCGCTGGCTCGTCGTCGTACCGGAGGAAGCCGCCGCCCACCCGTGGACCGCGGGCGTCACCGAAGCACTGGCGCAGGCCGGTGCGGAGGTCGCCGAAGTCCACGTAGACGCGGCGGAGTTGAACCGGGAGGCGCTGGCCGGGCGGCTGCGCGAGTACACCACCGGCACCCCCGACGGGGCGGAGCCCGTCGGCGTGGTGTCGCTGCTCGCCCTCGCCGAGGAGCCCCACCCCGAGCAGCCCGTGCTGCCCGCCGGTCTCGCGGGTTCCGTGGCGCTCGTCCAGGCCCTGGGCGACACCGGGACCGACGCCAAGCTGTGGGTGATCTCCAGCGGAGCCGTCTCCACCGGACGCAACGACCGGGTGGAGAGCCCCGCCCAGGCGCAGACCTGGGGCCTCGGCCGCGTCGTGGCCCTGGAGCACCCCGAGCGCTGGGGCGGCCTCGTCGACCTCCCGGCCGTCCCCGACAGCCGCACCGCGGCCCGGCTCGCCGGGATCCTCGCGGGCGCCGGCGACGAGGACCAGCTCGCCGTGCGCGGCTCCGGAGTCTTCGTACGCCGCCTCGTCCGCGCCGAACCGTCCGCGTCCGTGAAGGCCGCACCCGGCAAGGGCAACGCCACCGCGAAGGACGGCGCCCCCACGAAGGGCAGCACCGGCGCCTCGCCGTGGACCCCCCGCGGCACCGTCCTCATCACCGGCGGCACCGGCGCCCTCGGCCCCCACATGGCGCGCTGGCTGGCCCGCGAGGGCGCCGAGCACCTCGTCCTCACCAGCCGCCGCGGCCCGGCCGCCCCCGGCGCCGACGCACTCCGCGCCGAACTGGAGGACCTTGGCGTCCAGGTCACCGTCGCGGCCTGCGACGTCGCCGACCGCGACGCCGTCGCCGCGCTCCTCGACCGGCTCGCCGCCGACGGGCACACGCTGCGCGCCGTCGTCCACGCCGCCGCGCTCATCGAGCTGGCGCCGATCGCCACCACCACGCTCGCCGAGTTCGCCGAGATCGTCGCCGCGAAGGTCGCGGGCGCCGTCGTCCTCGACGAGCTCCTGGACAGCGCGGAACTCGACGCGTTCGTGCTGTTCTCGTCCATCGCGGGTGTCTGGGGCAGCGGCGACCACGCCGCGTACGCCGCCGCCAACGCGCACCTCGACGCCCTCGCCGAGCACCGCAGGGCACGTGGCCTGACCGCGACCTCCATCGCCTGGGGCGTGTGGAACGTCGTCAACCCGTACCTGAGCGGCAGCGCGCCCATCGACGTCGACCCGGAGCAACTGCGCCGCCAGGGGCTGCCGTTCCTCGACCCCGACCTCGCGTTCGCGGGCATGCGGCAGACCCTCGACGACGACGAGACGTTCCTGGCCCTCGCCGACGTGGACTGGGACCAGTTCGTGCCCGTGTTCACCTCGCGGCGCGCCCGCCCGCTCCTCGCCGACCTGCCCGACGCCCAGCGCGTCCTCGCCGCCCAGGGCGGACCCGCCGGTGACGGGGACGCGGCGGACGGCGGCGACACGTCGTCCAAGGCGGCCGCGCTGCGCGAGCGCCTGACCGGCCTCGCCGCACCCGAGCAGAACCGCGTCCTGCTCGACCTCGTCCTCACCCACGCCGCCGCGGTGCTCGGCTACGAGTCCGCGCAGGCCCTCGACCCCGAGCGGGCCTTCCGCGAGTTCGGGTTCGACTCCCTGACCGCCGTCGACCTGCGCAACCGGCTCGGCGCGGCGACCGGCCTGAAGCTGCCCACCACGGTCGTCTTCGACCACCCCAACGGCACCGCCCTGGCCGCGTACCTGCGCACCCAGGTCCTCGGCGCCGACAAGGCCACCACCGCCGCGCCGGTCGCCACCGTCGCCGCGGCCACCGACGAGCCCATCGCCATCGTCGCTATGAGCTGCCGCTACCCGGGCGGCATCAGCAGCCCCGAGCGGATGTGGGAGGTCCTGGAAGGCCGCGCCGACGTCGTCGGCGGCTACCCCGCCAACCGGGGCTGGGACATCGCCCACCTCTACGACCCGGACCCGGAGACCCCCGGCACCACCACGACCAGGGGCGGCGGCTTCCTGCGCGACGCGGGCGCCTTCGACCCGGCCTTCTTCGGCATCTCGCCGCGCGAGGCCCTGGCCATGGACCCGCAGCAGCGCCTGCTCCTGGAGACCTCCTGGGAGGCCTTCGAACGTGCGGGCGTCGACCCGCGCGCGGTCCGCGGGGAGGCCGCCGGAGTGTTCGTCGGCACCAACTACCAGGACTACGGCACCGGCCCCGGCCAGGTGTCCGCCGGATCCGAGGGCCACATCCTCACCGGCAGCGCGCCCAGCGTCATCTCCGGGCGCATCGCCTACACCTTCGGCCTCGAAGGCCCCGCGGTGACGGTCGACACGGCCTGCTCGTCGTCGCTCGTCGCCATGCACCTGGCGGCCCAGGCGCTGCGCCAGGGCGAGTGCTCCCTCGCGCTCGCCGGAGGCGTCGCCGTCATGTCGTCGCCCGGCGCGCTGATCGCCTTCAGCCAGCAGCGCGGCCTCGCCGACGACGGCCGCTGCAAGGCCTTCGCCGCCTCCGCCGACGGCATGGGCATGGCCGAGGGCGTCGGCATGGTGCTCCTGGAGCGCCTGTCCGACGCGCGCCGCAACGGCCACCAGGTCCTCGCCGTCGTGCGTGGCTCGGCGATCAACCAGGACGGCGCCAGCAACGGCCTCACCGCCCCCAACGGCCCGTCCCAGCAGCGCGTCATCCGCGCCGCCCTCGCCAACGCCCGCCTCACCCCCGCCGACGTCGACGCCGTCGAGGCCCACGGCACCGGCACCACCCTCGGCGACCCCATCGAGGCCCAGGCGCTCCTCGCCACCTACGGCCAGGACCGCCCGGAGACCGGCGAACCCCTCTGGCTCGGCTCCATCAAGTCCAACATCGGGCACAGCCAGGCCGCTTCCGGCGTCGCGGGCGTCATGAAGATGGTTCTCGCCATGCACCACGGCGTACTGCCCCAGACCCTCCACATCGACGAGCCCACCCCCGAGGTCGACTGGACCGAAGGCGCCGTCGAGCTCCTGACCGAGGCCCGCGACTGGCCCGCCCGCCAGGGCGCGCCCCGCCGCGCGGGTGTCTCCTCCTTCGGCATGAGCGGTACGAACGCCCACGTCATCCTGGAACAGCTCCCTGCGGCCGAGCAGCCGCAGCCCACCGGGGCCGACACCGGGGACACCGGTGACGCGCCGTCGCCGGTGGTGGCCGGAGTCGTACCGCTCGCCCTCTCGGCGAAGACCGACGGCGCCCTGCGGGACCAGGCCGCGCGACTCCGGGAACACCTGGTCGCGCGGGACGGCCTCGAACTGGGCGATGTGGCCTGGTCGTTGGCGGTCGCGCGGTCGCGGTTCGAGCACCGGGGCGTCGTCCTCGGGCGGGACCGGGACGAGCTCCTTGCCGGGCTCGACGCGCTCGCTCAGGACGACGCGGCGGCCACGCAGGTGGTGTCCGGTCGTGCGCTCGGCGGTGTCGTCCGTCCGGTGTTCGTGTTTCCGGGGCAGGGGTCGCAGTGGGCCGGTATGGCGCGCCAACTCCTGCACGAGTCGCCGGTGTTCGCGGATCGGATGCGGGAGTGCGGTGACGCGCTGGCGGAGTTCGTGGAGTGGGAGCTTTTTGAGGAGTTGAGCGGGGGCCACTTCGATCAGGTGGACGTGGTCCAGCCGGTCCTGTTCGCCGTGATGGTGTCCCTGGCCGCGACTTGGCAGGCGGCTGGCGTGGAGCCTGCGGCCGTGGTGGGTCACAGTCAGGGCGAGATCGCTGCGGCCTGCGTGGCGGGCGCGCTCAGCCTGCGCGATGCCGCCCGTGTGGTGGCCCTGCGCAGCCTCGCGATCCGGGAGTTGTCGGGCAAGGGCGGGATGGTGTCCGTGCCGCTGCCCGAGGCCGAGGTGCGTGAGCTGATCGGCGCGTGGGACGGCCGGATCGAGCTTGCCGCCGTGAACGGCCCTGCTCAGGTGGTGGTTTCCGGTGAGCCGGAGGCGCTGGAAGGGCTGGTCGCGCAGTGCGTGGCTCAGGACGTGCGGGCGCGGACGATCCCGGTGGACTACGCCTCGCATTCCTCGTACGTGGAGCAGATCGAGCAGCAGATAGCCGAAGCGCTGGCCGGGGTGGACCCGCAGGTCGCCGAGGTCCCGCTGTTCTCGACCCTCACGGGGGAGTGGCTGAACGCCAACACCCCGATGGACGCGGGCTATTGGTACCGCAACCTCCGCCAGACGGTCCTCTTCGAGCACGCCACCCGCGGCCTCCTCGCCGAGGGGCACGGCCTGTTCTTGGAGATGAGCCCCCACCCGGTCCTCACCGTCCCGGTCCAGGCGACGATCGACGCGACCGACAGCCAGGCCGTCACCCTCGGCTCTCTCCGCCGCGACGAGGGCGGCGCCGACCGCCTGGCCACCTCCCTCGCAGAAGCCCACGCCCACGGCGCCGAGCTGGACTGGAAGGCCCTCTTCCCCGGCGCCCGCACCACCGTCGACCTCCCCACCTACGCCTTCCAGCGCGAGCACTACTGGCTGCTCGCCCCGGAGGCGGAGGAGGAGCCCGAAGGCGCGTACCTGGCCACGGACGAGGTCGAGTCGCGGTTCTGGGACGCCGTGGAGCGCGAAGACCTGGAGCAGTTGGCCAGTGAGCTGGACGTGGCGGACGGACCCGCCGCCGAGCTGGGCGCGGTCCTGCCCGCCCTCTCGTCCTGGCGGCGGCAGCGGCGCGAGCGGTCGACGCTCGACGGCTGGCGCTATCAGGTCGCCTGGGAGCCCCTCGCGGGCGGTCTCCCGGCGGCCGGTCCGACGGGCCGCTGGCTGGTCGTCGTACCGCAGAAGCCGTCGGAGCAAGGCGGCGACGCGTGGGCGGCGGCCGTCACCGAGGCCCTGGCGCGGTCCGGGGCCCAGACACGCGAACTCCGCGTCGCAGCAGGCGAGATGACGCGCGAGGCGCTCGCCGAGCGGCTGCGGGAGCACGCCGCAGGGCCGGACGAGGAACCGGCCGGTGTGCTCAGCCTCCTCGCCCTCGACGAGGGCGCAGCCGCCGACCAGCCCGGCGTCTCTGTCGGCCTCGCCGGCACCGTCGCCCTCGTCCAGGCCCTCGGCGACGCCGGGATCGGCGCGCGGATGTGGGCCGTCACCAGCGGCGCCGTCGCCACCGGCCCCGCCGACCACGCCGCCCTGCCCCCGCAGGCGCAGGTGTGGGGCCTCGGCCGGGTCGCGGCCCTGGAGTGCCCCGACCGCTGGGGCGGCCTCGTCGACCTGCCGCAGGAACCCGACCAGCGGGCCGTGGCCCAGCTCGTCGGGATCCTCGCCGGTGCCGGGGACGAGGACCAGCTCGCGGTGCGGCAGGCGGGCGTGCTCGTGCGCCGGTTCGTGCGGGCGCCGCTCGGTGCGGGTGCGACACCGGAGTGGACGGCGCGCGGCACGGCGCTGGTCACCGGCGGCACGGGTGCGATCGGCGGGCACGTCGCGCGCTGGCTGGCCCGTGCGGGCGTCGAGCACCTGGTGCTCACCAGCCGTCGCGGCCCGGACGCCCCCGGCGCCGACGAACTCCAGGCGGAACTGGAGGAGTTGGGCGCCAAGGTGACCGTCGCGGCCTGCGACGTGGCCGACCGCGACGCCGTCGCCGCGCTGCTCGGCCGCCTCGTCGAGGACGGGCACACGCTGCGCTCCGTGTTCCACGCGGCGGGCGTCGGCCAGGGCCAGCCGCTCGCGGAGACCACCGCCGCCGACATCGCCGGTGTCCTGGAGGCCAAGGTGGCGGGCGCCGCCCACCTGGACGCCCTCCTCGACACCGACGCGCTGGACGCGTTCGTGCTGTTCTCGTCCAACGCGGGCGTGTGGGGCAGTGGCAGTCAGGGCGCCTACGCCGCCGCCAACGCCCACCTCGACGCCCTCGCCGAGCGGCGCCGGGCCCGCGGCCTGACCGCCACGTCCGTGGCGTGGGGCCTGTGGGCCGGGGGCGGCATGGCCGGGGACGACGGCGAGGAGCAGTTCCGCAGGCGCGGCCTCAGGCCGATGGCACCGGACCTCGCGGTCGCCGCGCTCGCCCAGGCCGTGGCGCGCGACGAGACGTTCGTCGCCGTCGCCGACCTGGACTGGGAGCGGTTCGCGCCCGCCTTCACCTCGGCGCGCACGAGCCCGTTCATCGGGGACCTGCCCGAGGTGCGCAGGTACGCGCGGTCCGTGGCCACCGAGCCGGGGGCCGACGCGGGCACCGGCGACGACGCGGCCACCGGCCTGCGGCGCCGCCTTGCCCCGCTCACCGAGCCTGAGCGCGAGGTGATCCTGCTCGACATCGTGCGCACCCACGCGGCCGCCGTGCTCGGCTACACCGGAGCGGAGTCCGTCGACGCGCACCGCGCCTTCCGGGAGCTCGGCTTCGACTCCCTGACGGCCGTGGAGGTCCGCAACCGCCTCAACAAGGCCACGGGGCTGCGGCTGCCCGCCACCCTCGTGTTCGACTACCCGACGTCCGTCGTCCTGGCCCAGTACCTGCGCACGCAGCTGCTCCAGGACGACTCCGCCGGGGTGGACTCCACCCTCCAGGAGCTGGACCGCCTGGAGGCGGGCCTCAGCTCCATCGCGCCCGACGACAGCGCCCGCATGCGCATCACGATGCGCCTGGAGGCACTGATGTCGAAGTGGAAGGGCGCGGACGCCGAGGCGCCGGCCGACGGCGAGGAAGTCTCCTCGCGGCTCGAGTCGGCGTCCGCCGACGAGGTCTTCGACTTCATCGACAAAGAACTCGGCATTTCTTGAATCAGCACAGCCTGAATCAGCACAGCCTGAATCAGCACAGCCTGAATCAGTCCGACCGGGGCCGGTCTCCGGCCCGGTCGGCCCGACCAGTGCGGTTTTTCTTGTGACTACGCGAACAGGTGAGTTTCCGATGGCGGACCAGCAAAAGCTCCTCGACTACCTCAAGCGGGTGACCGCCGACCTCCACGAGACGCGCCAGCGGCTGCGCGACGCCGAGGCGGAGGAGCCCGAGCCCATCGCCATCGTCGGAATGAGCTGCCGCTACCCCGGCGACGTCAGCAGCCCGGAGGACCTGTGGCGGCTCGTGGCCGAGGGGCGCGACGCGCTCTCCGCCTTCCCCACCGACCGGGGCTGGGACGTCGAAGCCCTCGGTGGCCGCACCGAGGAAGAGGCGACGGCCGACCCCGGGCGCCCCGCGCGCGGCGGCGGCTTCGTCTACGACGCCGGTGACTTCGACGCCGCCTTCTTCGGGATCTCGCCCCGCGAGGCCATGGCCATGGACCCCCAGCAGCGCCTCCTCCTGGAAGCCGTGTGGGAGACCTTCGAGCGGGCCGCCATCCCGCCGACCTCGCTGCGCGGCAGCCGCACCGGCGTCTTCGTCGGCGCGACCGCGCAGGGCTACGGCCCCGCCCTCATGGCGTCACCCGACAACGTCGACGGCTACCTGCTCACCGGTGACGTCTCCAGCGTCATCTCCGGCCGCGTGTCGTACGTCTTCGGCCTGGAAGGCCCGGCGGTCACCGTCGACACGGCCTGCTCGTCCTCGCTCGTCGCCCTGCACCTCGCGGCCCAGGCCCTGCGGCAGGGCGAGTGCGACCTCGCTGTCGCCGCCGGTGTCGCCGTCATGGTCACCTCCGGCGCGTTCGCGGAGTTCAGCCGTCAGGGCGGCCTCGCCTCCGACGGCCGCTGCAAGCCCTTCGCCGAGGCCGCCGACGGCACCGGCTGGGGCGAGGGCGTCGGCGTCCTCGCCCTGGAACGCCTGTCCGACGCCCGCCGCAACGGCCACCAGGTCCTCGCCGTCGTCCGTGGCTCCGCCGTGAACCAGGACGGCGCGTCCAACGGCCTGACCGCCCCCAACGGCCCCTCCCAGCAGCGCGTCATCCGCCAGGCCCTCGCGGCCGCCCGCCTCGCCACCGACGACATCGACGCCGTCGAGGGACACGGCACCGGCACGGTCCTCGGCGACCCCATCGAGGCCCAGGCACTCCTCGCCACGTACGGCCAGGACCGCCCCGCCGACCGGCCGCTGCTCCTCGGCTCCGTGAAGTCCAACATCGGCCACACCCAGGCCGCTTCGGGCGTCGCCGGAGTCATCAAGATGGTCATGGCGATGCGGCACGGCGTCCTGCCCGAGAACCTGCACACGGACCGCCCCAGCACCCACGTCGACTGGACGGCGGGCGCCGTCGAACTCCTCGACCGGGCCCGCGACTGGCCCGAAGCCGGACGCCCCCGCCGCGCGGGCGTCTCGTCCTTCGGCGTCAGCGGCACCAACGCCCACGTCATCGTGGAGCAGGCCCCCACGGACGAAGCCGCCCCCGCCGAGCCGCAGCCGACGGCGCCCGTGACACCCCCGACCGCCGCGCCGTGGCTGGTGTCGGGCCGCAGCGCCCAGGCCCTGCGCGCCCAGGCCGCCCGGATACGCGACCACGTCACCGCCGACGAGGACCTCCGCCCCGTCGACGTGGGCTGGTCCCTCCTGTCGGGCCGCTCCGCCCTCGAACACCGCGCCGTGCTCTTCGGCCAGGACCGCGACGACTTCCTCTCCGGCCTGGAGACGATCGCCACCGGCGGCGACGGCCCGGGAGTGGTGTCGGGCGCGGTGGTCGAGGGCCGTCTCGGGGTCGTCTTCACCGGTCAGGGCAGCCAGCGCCTTGGTATGGGGCGTGAGTTGTACGAGGCGTTCCCGGTGTTCGCGGATGCGCTGGGTGCGGCCGGAGATTGTCGGCGGGCACTCGATCGGTGAGCTGACGGCCGCGTACGTGGCCGGACTCTGGTCCCTGGAAGACGCGGCTCAACTGGTCGTCGCACGCGGCAGGTTGATGCAGTCGCTGCCCGAGGGCGGGGCCATGCTGGCCGTCCAGGCCGCCGAGGCCGACGTACTGCCACTCCTTGAGGGCCTTTCCGAGAGCGTGGGTGTGGCGGCGGTCAACGGTCCTTCGCAGGTCGTGCTCTCCGGTGACCGCACGGCCCTGGAGGGCCTGGAGGAGAAGCTGCGCGGCGAGGGCCGCAAGGTCCGCTGGCTGAAGGTCTCGCACGCCTTCCACTCACCCCTCATGGACCCGATCCTGGAGGACTTCCGCAAGGTCGCCGAGGGTCTGACGTACCAGGACACCACCCTCCCGGTCGTCTCCAACGTCACCGGGCGCCTCGCCACCGCGAGCGAGCTGAAGGACCCCGGCTACTGGGTCCGCCACATCCGCGAGGCCGTCCGCTTCCACGACGGAGTCGGCGCGCTCACCGGGTTCGGCGTCGCGACCCTCCTCGAACTGGGCCCCGACTCCGTCCTGACGGCCATGGCGCACGACACGCTCGCCGAGACGGACGCTCAGGTCGGCCTCATCGGTGCCCTCCGCAAGGACCGCCCCGAACCGGACACATTCCTGACCGCCCTCGCCAAGGCGTACGTGCGCGGAGCCGACGTCGACTGGACGCCGCTGTACGCCTCCGTCGCCTCGCGCACCCGCGTCGACCTGCCCACGTACGCCTTCCAGCACGAGCGCTACTGGCCCCGCCCCGGCGTCGGCGGCACCGGCGACGTGCACGCGACCGGTCTGAGCCCGGCGGAGCACCCGCTGTTCGGCGCCGCCGTCGCGCTCGCCGACATGGACGGCTACCTCTTCACGGGCAGACTGTCCCTCGCGACCCACCCGTGGCTCGCGGGCCACGCCCTCGGCGGCACGGTCCTGCTGCCCGCCACGGCCTTCGTCGAACTCGCCCTGCACGCCGGGCACCGCGTCGGCTGCGCGCACCTGGAGGAGCTGACCCTCCAGGCGCCCCTCGTCCTGCCCCAGCGGGGCGGCGTACAGGTGCAGCTCGCCGTGGGCGCCGCCGACGCTTTCGGGCGCCGCCCGGTCAACCTCTACTCGCGCCCTCAGCAGACGGCACCGGACGAACTCTGGTCCGACGAGCCCTGGCAGCGCCACGCCACCGGCACCCTCGCCCCCGCCCCGGCCGCCCGCCCCGCCGACGCCGACCTCACCCAGTGGCCCCCGGCCGACGCCGAACAGGCCGACACCGGCGCCCTGTACGACAGCCTCGCCGCCGCCGGATTCAGCTACGGCTCGGCGTTCAAGGGCCTGCGATCGGTGTGGCAGCGCGGCGACGCACTCTTCGCCGAGGTCGCGCTGCCCGAGGACGACCAGGACGGCGCCGCCGCCTACGGCCTGCACCCGGCGCTCCTCGACGCCGCCCTGCACCCGCTGGGCCTCGGCACCTTCGTGTCCGACACCGAGCAGGGCCGCATGCCCTTCTCCTGGACCGGCGTGACACTGCACGCCACGGGTGCGTCCGCGCTGCGGGTCCGGCTCACCGCCGCCGGGACCGACGGCGTGGCCCTCGTCGTCGCCGACGCCTCCGGCGAGCCGGTCGCCACCGTGGACTCCCTCGTCCTGCGGCCCCTCGCCGTGCCCGACGCGGGCGCCGAACAGGGCACCCGCCACGACTCGCTGTACCGCGTCGACTGGAGCGTGGCGCCCGCGTCGGCTCCCGCGACCGGCGGATTCCACGCCGTCCTCGGCGCCGACGAGCTGGGGCTGCGCGCGGCACTGGAGCGCGCCGGAGCGACGGTCACGGCGTACGCGGACGTGCCCGCCCTCGCGGCCGCCGTGGGCGTCGGCTCCGGCGACGTCGTGTCGGGCGCGGGCCTGGCCGACGCGCCCGTGTGGGGCCTGGTGCGGTCGGCGCAGTCGGAGAACCCGGGGCGCCTCGTCCTGGCGGACGTCGACGGCGCCGAGCAGGCGCTGGCGCTCCTTCCGGCGGTGCTCGGTCTGGACGAGCCGCAGGTGGCGGTGCGCGGGGACGTGGTGTGGGTGCCGCGCCTCGTGCGCGCCGGTGGCGGCGCGCTGCCGGTACCGGCGGGCGACACCTGGCAGCTGGGCGTCACGGGCCGGGGCACGCTGGAGAACCTGGCGCTCCTTCCCGTGGCCGACGACGCCGAGGTGTCCGGCGGCCGGGCCCTGGATGCCGGAGAGGTCCGCGTCGCGGTCCGCGCGGCGGGCGTCAACTTCCGTGACCCGCTGATCGCGCTCGGCATGTACCCGGGCGATGCCGTCATGGGTACCGAGGGCGCGGGCGTGGTGGTCGAGATCGGGTCCGAGGTCACGGATCTGGCCGTCGGCGACCGCGTCCTCGGCCTCCTGGAGGGCGGTTTCGGGCCGCTGGCCGTCGCCGACTCGCGGATGCTGGCCCGCATGCCGCGGGGCTGGTCCTTCGCTCAGGCCGCGTCCGTGCCGACGGTGTTCCTCACGGCGTACTACGCCCTGCGGGACCTCGCCCGCCTCGAAGCCGGAGAGTCGGTCCTGGTGCACGCCGCCGCCGGTGGTGTCGGCATGGCCGCAGTGCAGCTCGCCCGGCACTTCGGCGCCGACGTGCACGCGACGGCCAGCGCCGGCAAGTGGGACGTGCTGCGGGGCCTCGGCCTCGACGACTCCCGCATCGCCTCCTCCCGCACCCTCGACTTCGAGACGTCGGTGCTCGCGGCCAGCGACGGCCAGGGTGTGGACGTGGTCCTGAACTCCCTGGCACGGGAGTTCGTCGACGCGTCGCTGCGGCTGCTGCCGCGCGGCGGCCGGTTCGTGGAGATGGGCAAGACCGACCTCCGCGACCCGCACACCATCGGCGAGGACCACCCCGGAGTCACGTACCAGAGCTTCGACCTGATCGACGCCGGACACGACCGCATCAAGGAGATGCTGGCGGAGGTCCTGGCGCTGTTCGAGCAGGGCGTGTTGTCGCCGTTGCCGGTGCGGGCGTGGGATGTGCGGCGGGCGCCGGAGGCGTTCCGTTATCTGTCTCAGGCGCGGCATGTGGGCAAGGTCGTGCTGACGTTGCCGCCGGTGTTCGAGGCGCGGGGCACGGTGCTGGTGACGGGTGCGCTGGGTGGTCTGGGTCGGGTTGTGGCCCGGCATCTGGCCGAGCACCATGGCGTGCGGGATCTGTTGTTGGTGTCGCGTCGGGGTGAGGACACTCCGGGTGCGGGTGAAGTGCGGGCGGAACTGGAGGAGTTGGGTGCGTCTGTCGCCATCGCCGCGTGTGATGTGGCGGACCGTGCGGCCCTTGAGACGCTTCTCGGTTCTGTGCGTGATGACCTGAGTGCGGTCGTGCATGTGGCCGGTGTCGTGGACGACGGGGTGCTGACCTCGTTGACGCCGGAGCGGTTGGACACGGTGTTGCGTCCGAAGGTGGATGCGGCGGTGAATCTGCATGAGCTGACGGCGGGCCTGGATCTGTCGGCGTTCGTGTTGTTCTCGTCGGCTGCTGGTGTTCTGGGCAGTGCTGGGCAGGCCAACTACGCGGCCGCGAACGCCTTCTTGGATGCCCTGGCTCAGTACCGGCGTGCCCAGGGCCTGCCCGCGACGTCCCTCGCGTGGGGTCTGTGGGCGGACCAGGGCGGTATGGCGGGTGCGCTGGCGGACGAGGACATCGACCGCATGAACCGGGCCGGAGTCGCTGCCCTGTCGGCGGCGGAAGGCCTCGCTCTCCTGGACGCCTCCCTCGCCCAGCCCGACGGCGCCCTCGTCCCCATGAAGCTCGACACCGACGTCCTGCGTCAGCAGTTCGGCGCCGACGTGCCCCCGCTGTTCCGGAGCCTCATCCGCGGCCAGGTCCGCAAGGCCGTCACCGCGCAGGCGGGCGGCACGGCGGCCGACGGCCAGGAGCCCCTGGCCGAGCGTCTCGCCGGGCTCGCCGCGGAGGACCGCGAACAGTTCCTCGTCGACGTCGTACGCGCCAACGTGGCCGCCGTCCTCGGCTACCCGTCGCCCGAGTCCGTCGACGCGGCCAAGGCGTTCAAGGAGCTGGGCTTCGACTCGCTGACCTCCGTCGAGCTCCGCAACCGCCTCGGCGGCGCCACCGAACTGCGGCTGCCCGCCAGCCTCGTCTTCGACTACCCCACGCCCGTCGCCCTCGCCGCCCACCTGCGCACGGAACTGCTCGGCTCGCTCCCCGAGCCCACCGCTCCGAGCGCCGCCCCGGCGGACCGCGAGGACGCGTCCCGGGGCGCGGCCGACGAGCCCATCGCCATCGTCGCGATGAGCTGCCGCTACCCCGGCGGCGTACGCTCCCCCGAGGACCTGTGGCGCATGGTGGCCGCGGGCGAGGACGGCCTGTCCGGGTTCCCCGTGAACCGGGGCTGGGACGTCGCCGCCCCCGCGGGCCTCGACGGCTCGGGCGCGGACGGCGACGACGGCCTGACGTACGTCACGACCGGCGCCTTCCTGCACGACGCCGACGAGTTCGACCCGGACTTCTTCGGCATCAACCACCGCGAGGCCCTGGCCATGGACCCGCAGCAGCGGCTCCTCCTGGAGACCTCCTGGGAGGCCGTGGAGCGCGCGGGCATCGTCCCGGCGTCCGTGCGCGCCAGCGACACCGGCGTCTTCGTCGGCCTGTCGACCCAGGGCTACTCGACGACGCTGAACGGCGCCGAGGGCGTCGAGGGCTACGTCATGACCGGCGACGCGGCCAGCGTCGCCTCCGGCCGCCTCTCGTACTCCTTCGGCTTCGAGGGCCCCGCCGTCACCGTCGACACGGCCTGCTCCTCCTCGCTCGTCGCGCTGCACCTCGCCGTGCAGGCGCTGCGGCAGGGCGAGTGCTCGATGGCGCTCGCGGGCGGCGCGGCGGTCATGCCGACGCCCACTTCGTTCGCGGAGTTCAGCCGCCAGCGCGGCCTGGCCCCCGACGGCCGCTGCAAGTCCTTCGCCGCGGGCGCGGACGGCACCGGCTGGGGCGAGGGTGTGGGCATGCTCGTCCTGGAGCGCCTGTCGGACGCTCAGCGCCATGGCCACCAGGTCCTCGCCGTCGTGCGTGGAACCGCCATCAACCAGGACGGCGCGAGCAACGGTCTGACGGCGCCGAACGGCCCCTCCCAGCAACGCGTGATCCGTGCCGCCCTCGCCAACGCCCGCCTCACGCCCGCCGACGTCGACGCCGTCGAGGCCCACGGCACCGGCACCACCCTCGGCGACCCCATCGAGGCCCAGGCCCTCATCGCCACCTACGGCAAGGACCACCCCGAGGACCGGCCGCTCTGGCTGGGCTCGCTGAAGTCCAACATCGCCCACACCCAGGCCGCCGCCGGTGTCGGCGGCGTCATCAAGACGGTCCTGGCGATGCGCCACGGCACCCTGCCCAAGACGCTGTACGTGGACGCCCCGACCCCCGAGGTCGACTGGTCCGGCGCGGGCGTCGAGCTGCTGACCGAGGCGCGCGACTGGCCCGGACGGGAGGACGGGGCGCCGCGCCGCGCGGGCGTGTCCTCGTTCGGCATCAGCGGGACGAACGCCCACGTCATCCTGGAGCAGGCCCCGGAGGCGTCCGGGGTGTCCGAGGCGTCCGGGGTGTCCGAGGCCGCCGCCGCACCCACCGGCGCCCCCGAGCTGTCCCGGCCCGCCGTCATCCCCCTCGCCCTCTCCGCCAAGACCCCGGAGTCGCTCCCGGGCCAGGCCGCCCGGCTGCGGGACCACCTCCTGGCCCACCCCGACCTCGAACTCGGCGATGTGGCCTGGTCGTTGGCGGTGGCCCGGTCGCGGTTCGAGCACCGGGGTGTCGTCCTCGGCGGCGACCGGGAGGAGCTGCTCGCCGGACTTGAGGCGCTGGCGCAGGGTGACACGACCGCGCGGAATGTGGCTGTGGGCCGTGCTCAGGGCGGCACGGTCCGCCCGGTGTTCGTCTTCCCTGGCCAGGGCTCGCAGTGGGCCGGGATGGCCCGTGAACTCCTCGACACCAGCCCGGTGTTCGCCGACCGCATGGGCGAGTGCGCCGACGCGCTCGCGGAGTTCGTCGACTGGAACCTGTTCGACGAGCTGAGCGGGGACAACTTCGACCAGGTGGACGTGGTCCAGCCGGTCCTGTTCGCCGTGATGGTGTCCCTCGCCGCGACCTGGCAGGCGGCCGGCGTCGAACCCGCCGCCGTCGTGGGTCACAGCCAGGGCGAGATCGCCGCCGCATGCGTGGCGGGTGCGCTGTCGCTGCGCGACGCCGCCCGCGTCGTGGCCCTGCGCAGCCAGGCCATCCGCGAGCTGTCCGGCAAGGGCGGCATGGTCTCCCTCGTCCTGCCGCAGGACGACGTCGCGGCGCTCCTGGAGGCCTGGGGCGGCCGCATCGAGATCGCCGCCGTCAACGGGCCCTCCCAGGTCGTCGTCTCCGGCGACCCCGAGGCACTCCAGGAGCTGATCGCCGAGTGCGCCGCGCGGGAACTGCGCGCCCGCGCCGTCCCCGTCGACTACGCGTCGCACTCCTCGTACGTGGAGGAGATCGAGGCCCGCATCGCCGAAGCGCTCGCCGAGGTCGCCCCGGGCACCCCCACGACCCCGCTGTACTCGACCCTCACCGGCACCTGGCTGGACGCGGGAACGCCGATGGACGCGGGCTACTGGTACCGCAACCTGCGCCACACCGTCCTCTTCGAGCAGGCCACCCGCGGCCTCCTCGCCGAAGGGCACGGTCTGTTCCTGGAGATGAGCCCGCACCCGGTCCTCACCGTCCCCGTGCAGGAGACCATCGACGCCACGCCGCACACCGGCGCGGTCGCGCTCGGCTCCCTGCGCCGCGACGAGGGCGGCACCGAGCAGCTGTACGCCGCCCTCGCCGCGGCGCACGTCCACGGCGCCGCACTCGACTGGCGGGCCCTCCTGCCCGGCGAACGCACCGTCGTCGACCTGCCCACGTACGCCTTCCAGCGGCAGCGCTTCTGGCCCGCGCCCGCCGCCGCGGGCACCGGCGACGTCACCGCCGTCGGCATCGAGTCCGCGGGACACCCGCTGCTCGGCGCCAGCGTGGAACTCGCCGACGCCGACCAGTACCTGCTCACCGGAAGGCTCACCCGCCGCACCCACCCCTGGCTCGCGGACCACGCGGTGGGGGACACCGTGCTGCTGCCCGGCACCGCGTACGTCGAGATGGCGCTGCGCGCCGGGGACGAGGTCGGCTGCGGGCTCGTCGAGGAGCTGACGCTCCAGGCGCCGCTCGTCGTCGCCGAGGACGACACCGTCACCCTCCAGGTGTGGGTCGGCGCCCCCGACACCGCGGGCCGCCGCCCGCTCACCGTGTCCTCGCGCACCCAGGGCGCCACCGACGCCCCGTGGACGCGGCACGCCACCGGCACCCTCGGCGACACGCAGGCCGCGCCCGCGTCCGCCCGGGACGGCGAGGCGCTGACCGTGTGGCCGCCCGAGGGCGCCGAAGCGGTCGCCGTCGACGGGTTCTACGAGCGCCTCGCCGAGGGCGGACTCGGCTACGGCCCGGTGTTCCAGGGCCTGCGCGCCGCCTGGCGGGACCCGGCGGGCGACGCCGTCTACGCCGAGGTCCACCTGCCCGAAGAGGCCCACCGGGACGCCACCGCGTTCGGCGTGCACCCGGCGCTGCTCGACGCCGCCCTGCACGCCGTCGCCCTCGCGCCCTTCGCGGAGACCGACGGCGTGCGGCTCCCGTTCGCCTGGACCGGCGTCACCCTGACCGCACAGGGCGCCACCGTCCTGCGCGTGCGGGTGCGTCCCGACGGCACCGGGGGAGTGGCGCTGCTGTTCGCCGACGACACCGGCGCGCCGGTCGCCCGCGCCGACTCCCTCGAACTGCGCCCCGTCGCTCCCGAGCAGCTGCGCGCGGCCTCCGGCGGCGGGCACCGCGACGCCCTCTTCCACGTCGAGTGGACGCCGCTGCCCACCGGCACGGCCGACGCGACCGGCACGACCTGGGCGACGGTCGGCCCCGACCCGCTGCGGTCCGGCGCCGAACTCACCGCGTCCGGGGCGCGCGTGGCGGCGTACGAGGACATCGACGCGCTGTACGCGGCGCTCGACGGCGGCGCCGACGCACCGGACACCCTGCTCGTCACCTTCATGGACGAGTCGGGCGCCGACGGGACGGACGTCGGGGGTTCGGGCGCCGTGGCCCCGGGCGGGACGGCCGACTCCCTGGACGCCGATGCCACCGCCGCGCGTGCCCGCGCCGCCCTGGGCCGGGCCCTCGCCCTGCTCCAGACCTGGCAGTCCGACGCGCGCCTGTCCGCCACCCGGCTCGTCCTGGTGACCCGGGGCGCTGTCGCCGCCGACGGCGGCGACGTACCGGACCTCGCGCACGCCCCGCTGTGGGGCCTGGCCCGCTCGGCCCAGTCCGAGCAGGCGGGCGGCCCGGACGGAGCCGGGTGCGTGCTGATCGACCTGGAGGGGGCGCGCGGCGGCGACGCGGTGCGCGGCGTCGGCAGCGCGGGTGAGGAGGGGGACGCGAGCGCCGAGGGCCACGGTCACTCGGTCGACCGGCCCTCTGCCGCCGCCCTGCTCCTCGCCGGACTGGCCCTGGACGAGCCGCAGTTGGCGGTGCGCGAAGGGGTACTGCTCGCGCCCCGGCTCGTGCCCGCCCCGGCGAGGGCCGCGGCCTCCGCTCCGGCGGCCGGAGCCGACACCGCCGAGGCCGACACCGTTGGGGCCGACACCGCCGGGCCCGACACCGCCGAGTCCCCCGCGACCACCACCCCCCGCACCCCCGACCCCGACGGCACCGTCCTCATCACCGGCGGCACCGGCACCCTGGGCGCCCTCGTCGCCCGGCACCTGGTCGCCGAGCACGGCGCCCGGCACCTGCTCCTGACCGGACGCCGGGGCCCCGACGCGCCGGGCGCCGCCGAACTGGTCGCCGAACTCGAAGGACTCGGCGCCGAGGCCCGCGTGGTCGCCTGCGACGTCGCCGACCGTGACGCGCTGGCCGCCGTGCTCGCCGCGGTCCCGGCGGCGCACCCGCTGACCGCCGTCGTGCACACGGCCGGAGTCCTCGACGACGCCCTCGTGGGGTCCCTGACGCCCGAGCGCGTCGACACGGTCCTGCGGCCCAAGCTGGACGCGGCCCTCAACCTGGCGGAGCTGACGGCAGATCAGGACCTGGCGGAGTTCGTCCTGTTCTCCTCCGCGGCCGCCACCTTCGGCAGCCCCGGCCAGGGCAACTACGCGGCGGCCAACGCCTTCCTCGACGCCTTCGCGCACCACCTGCGGTCCCGGGGCGTGCCCGCCACGGCGCTCGCCTGGGGCCTGTGGGCCGAGGCCAGCGACATGACCGGCCACCTCGACGAGGCGCGCCGCACCCGCATCTCGCGCGGCGGCGTCCTGCCGCTGTCGTCGGACGAGGGCGTCGAACTCTTCGACGCGGGCCGCTCGTCGGGCGCTCCGCTGGTCCTGCCCGTACGCCTCGACACGGCGGCCCTGCGGGCCGGCGCGCGTCAGGGCGAGGCCGTGCCGCCGCTGCTGCGGCGCCTGGTGCGGGCCCAGGCCCGCCGTGCCGCCGCCGGGGCGGCGGCGTCCGAGGCGGAGGTCTTCGCGCGCCGTCTGGCCGCCGCGTCCGCCGACGAGCGGGCACAGCTGCTCATCGCCCTGGTGCGGGACCAGGCGGCGGCCGTGCTCGGGCACGCCTCCGCCGACCGGGTCGAGGACGAACGCGGCTTCCTGGAGCTGGGCTTCGACTCCCTCACCGGCGTCGAGCTGCGCAACCGCCTCATGGCCGCGACCGGCCTGCGCCTCCCGGCGACCCTGGTCTTCCAGAACCGCACCCCGCGGGCCCTGGCCGACCGCCTCGCCGCGGACCTGGACCAGGCCGCGCCCGCGGGCCAGGGCACGACGGCCCCGCGCGAGCGGACCGCCGGACAGGCGCGGGGCGCCGGGACGGCCCCGGCCGCCCGGCAGCCCGCCCCCGCGTCCGCCCCCGTGTCCACGCCCACGGCCGCGCGGCAGGCCGCCGAGGCCCCGCCCGCCGTCGCGGCGCCCCGGTCCGCGACCGGCCTCGCCGAGCTGTACGACGAGGCCGCGCGGCAGGGCAGGGCCGACGACCTGATCCCGCTCCTGCGGACCATGGCCCAGTTCCGTGCCTCGTTCACGGGCGAGGCCGAACTCGACGCGCCGCGCGCCCCGTTCACGCTCGCGCGCGGTGAGGACCCGGTCGGCGTGGTCCTGTTCACGTCGTACGTCGGCCGCTCCAGCGCGTACGACTACGCCCGCTTCGGCGCGTACTTCCGGGACCGGCGCGACGTCAGCGTCATCACCCACCCGGGCTTCCTGGAGGGCGAGTTGCTGCCCGCCGACAAGGAGGCCCTGGTGCGGCTGCACGCCGACACCGTGCAGCGGCACACCGGAGGCAAGCCGTACGTCCTCGCCGGGCACTCCTCCGGAGGGCTCGTCGCGCACGCGGTGGCCCGGGAGCTGGAGGAGCGCGGCGTCGGACCCGCGGGCGTGGTCCTCGTGGACACGTACGTCGAGGAGAAGGCGCTCGGCGACATGGCCGCCGCGATGGGCAAGCAGCTCAGCGACCGCTATGACTCCGCACCGGACGCCGAGGGCGCGGTCGTCACGGACGCCGACGGCGACGACTGGGGCGACGCCTGGGTCACCGCCATGGCCCGCTACATGTTCCTCGGCCTGCTGCCCGACGCCATCGAGGCGCCGACGCTCCTGGTCCGGGCGAGCGAGCCCCTCATGGAGTGGACGCGGGAGTACGACTGGCGGCCGTCCTGGAAGCTGGAGCACACGACGGTGGACGTGCCCGGCACCCACTTCACGGTGATGGAGGAGCACTCCCACACCACGGCGCGCGCCGTCGAGGAGTGGCTGGACCGCCTCTGACACAGGCGCTCCGACACAGCGGTACGGCGACGGCCCCGCCCCTTGCATCCGGGGGGCGGGGCCGTCGCCGTACCCCCGCCCCCCGCCCGAGCGCCGCACGCACGACGAGGGCCCGCCCCCGCGTTCCTCGGCGGGGACGGGCCCTCGTGCGATGAGCCCTCAGAGCAACCTCAGGACAAGTGGCCGTAGTCCGGCCAGATCTTGGACCAGGGCTTCGTGCGGCCCTCCAGGATCCAGACGGGGACGCCGTCTACGAAGCTCTCGCCGGGGCCGCCCGCGGCCGTCGCGGCCTTCTGCACCTTCGTGAAGTACGGCTTGAGCTTCGCGACGTCGGAGCCCACGTACAGGACCGGGCCCGAGGAGTCGGCCGGCGCGCCGAAGTACCAGTAGCCGCGGTGGCCGCTGTAGGCGGGCGGCAGGTCGCGGTCGGGGCCGAAGTGATCCACGGCGCCCGCCTCCTGGTAGTACTGCGTGACCACCACGGCACGCTTCCGCTCGGCGGCGGGCAGCGCCTTGTTGGCCTTGTCGACCGCGTCGATGAGATGCGGCCAGCGCAGGGTCTCGGCGGTCATCGGGTTGTTCTTCGGCTGCTCGGTCTTCGTCACCTGCGACACCGGATACACCGGCAGCGAGAGCGCCACGCACACCAGCGCCGTCAGGGCCACCACCGGCCACGTCGCGAGCCACCGCCACCAGCGGGCCCCGCCCCCGCGCGCCAGCTCCACCGCGCCCGCGGCCCACAGCGGCGCGAAGGCGCCCACCACGTACGCGGGACGGCCGCCGGTGACCAGGAACACGGCAGTGAGACCGAGGAACGTCCAGGCCAGGAAGCGGTAGGGGGCGAGCTGCGGCGACCGCAGGAGGCGGATCAGGCCGTAGACCAGGACGACGGTGAACACTCCGCCGGACAGCACGATCAGATACGGCAGGAAGCCCGCGCGGCCGCCGAGGATCCCCTCGTCCGCGAGGACCTGGGACATCTCCAGCTGCGGCCAGTCGTTCCGCGCCTGCCAGATCAGACCCGGCAGGGACGTGACGGCCGCGACGGCCGCACCCAGCCACAGCGCCTTGCGGCGCAACAGGTCCCGCGGACCGACCACGAACAGGCACACGGCGAGGACGGCCCAGAAGCCGACGATCAGATACTTGCCCTGAAGGGCCAGAGCCGTCGCCAGGCCCGCGTAGAGCAGCAGCCGGTCCTCGCGGGTGCGCACCCAGCGGATCAGGAGCCAGTTCACCGTGGTCCACAGGAACAGGTCGAGCGCCATCGTCGACAGCGCGTGCCCGCTGATCAGGACGGCGGGCGCGAAGCCGTACGCGGCGGCCGTGAGCACCTGCGCCCGGCGCTCCCCGCCGAACTCGCGGGCGATGAGCGCGGCGACGAGCGCGCCCGCCACCGTGAGCAGCACCGGAAGCAGCCGCAGCGCGAACAGCGAGCCGCCGGTGACCGCGTCGATGCCGTGGGCGAGCAGCGGAAGCAGCACCGGCTGGTCCGCGTACCCCCAGTCCAGGTGCTGTCCGGCGCCGAGGAAGTACAGCTCGTCGCCCTGGAATCCGTACCGCGTGCTCACCAGGAGCAGCGCGAGTCCTGCCGCGCCCGCGACCGCGCCCACCCAGCGCCCCGCGAACGGCGGCGGTGTCACGGCATCCGGCGCCGCACCTTCCTCCTGGTCCCGCCCTGCTGATATTCCAGCCTCGGGTTCCGAAGTCGTCTGCTGGTCTTTAATATCCTGTTCGTGTTCCTGTTCCGGTACTCGACCGGTCTGTGTCCGAACTCCCACCGGGACCTCCGCGGCTTATGCGGTACATAGCGTGAACACCGTCGAAGGTAGCGCTTGGCACGTCCCGTCAGCTTGCCCCTGTAACCGGCAAGTTGGCTGCTCAGGGGGGACTAGGGGGAAGATAGGGGTTCTGCTGCTCAGGCACGCTCAATAGCTTCTACCGTAGGTCCTCGGAAGGCTCGGCTGCGCGCGGAGCCGCCCGGGGCGGGAGAAATCCTCGACCTTATCGTGCCTATCGAGCCCGATGATTCTCAAGTTTGGGAAAGGGGGCGGCTTTGATGACACCTCACATATTCACCGGGGATTCGGCGCGGACCTTCGCCGAATTCGAGCAGGAAACCTTGCGGGTCGCGATGGTCCTGCGCGCGGAGGGCGTCCGGCCGGGAGACCGGGTCCTCCTCAAGGCCGGCAACTCGGCCGCCTGGCTGAACGCCTTCTTCGCGCTGATGCACGTCGGCGCCTCCATCGTCCTCGTCGACCAGCAGGAGCACGCGCGCGAGACCGGCCGCATCGTCGAGCGCACCCGCGCCCGGCTGTGTCTCTACGACGACGACGCCCCCGTGCCGGCCGAGACGCGCGACGCCGTCTACCTGTACAAGCTGCTCGTCGAGGCGTCCGGCCTGGTCCCGGCCGAACCGTCCCTCGACTTCGACGCCTGGTGCGCGCTGCCCGACGGCCTGATCATGTGGTCCTCCGGCTCCACCGGCACCCCCAAGGGCGTGGTGAAGAACGGCGGCCGCTTCCTTGAGAACCTGCGGCGCAACGCCGACCACATGGGCCACGGCCCCGGCGACGTCCTGCTTCCGCTGCTGCCCTTCGCCCACCAGTACGGCCTGTCGATGGTCCTCATCGCCTGGCTCGCCAAGTGCTCCCTCGTCGTCGCGCCCCACCGGCGCCTGGACCGGTCCCTGCTCATGGCCGGGCAGTGCGGCGTCACCGTCATCGACGCCACCCCGGCCACGTACCGCAGCATGCTCAACCTCACCCGCCGCCAGAGCGACGTGCGCGCGGCCCTCGGCGGCGTCCGCATGTTCTGCAGCGGCGCGGCCCCCCTCGACCCGGCCCTGTCCGACGCCTACGTCGACTCCTTCGGGCAGCCCCTGCTCGACAGCTACGGCAGCACCGAGCTGGGCAACATCGCCTTCGCCACCATCGACAACCCCGTCGCCTGCGGCCGCGTCATGAAGGGCCTGGAGATGAACGTCCAGGACGACGACGGCAACGTCCTTGCCCCCGGGGAGATGGGCGAACTCGTCGTCAACACCCCCGACATGATGGCCGGCTACCTCGCCGAGGACGGCACCGTCGACCTCGTCGACCAGGGCTGGTACCGCACCGGCGACCTCGGTCACCTCGACGCCGACGGCAACCTCTTCGTCGCCGGCCGCAAGCTCGCCGTGCACCGCATGGGCTACACCCTCTACCCGGAGATCATCGAGCGGAGGGCCGCCGCTGCGGGCTGCGCCGTCAAGGTGATCGCGCTGCCCGACGACGCGCGCGGCAGCGAACTCGTCTTCTTCGTCGAGGACGCGAGCGGCCGCGACGTCGCCGAGTGGCGCACCCGCATCAAGGACGCCCTGCCCTCGTACGAACACCCCAACCGGGTCGTCGTCATCGACAGCTTCCCCCTGAACCGCAACGGCAAGCCCGACCGACGCGCCCTGGAACAGCGGGCGGCCGACCGGAGCACGGCGGAACTCGCCACCTCGGCCTGAGCCCCACGGGGACCCCCCAGGGCAGCCGCACCAGCCAGACCAGCTTGACCAGCCAGACCAGACAGAGCGGACATGATGACGACCGACCAGGCACGCAGCGCCGTGGTGTTTCCGGGCATGGGGCCCTCGCGCTTCACCGACGTGGGCAAGTTCATGATGATCGACCCCTATGTGCGGAAGCGTCTCGCGGCCGCGGACGACGCCCTCGGCCGCTCGGTCCTGGACGAATTCCGCACCGCGGGAACGGACTTCGGGGCGTTCGCCCAGGTCGCCTTCTTCATCAACTCGGTGGCCCTGGCCGACCGGGCCGTCGAGACCCAGGGCCTCGCCCCGGACGTCTGCGTCGGCTTCAGCTTCGGCCAGAAGGCCGCGACCGCGTTCAGCGGCGCCCTGCCGTTCGCCGAGGCCGTCCGCCTCACCCATGAACTCGCCCTGTGTGAACAGCGGTTCTTCGAGGAGGAGCACCAGGACCTGGTGACGCTCACCATCACCCGGGTGCCCGCGGCGGCCCTCGACGAGGTCCTCGGGGAGCTGGCCGAGCGCGGCGAGTTCCACGAGGTCTCCGGCCACCTCGACGAGGGCATGCACATGGTCACGATGCGCGAGCAGGTCCTGGAGCCCTTCCAGCGCCGCATCAGCGCCGTCGGCGGCTACTCGCTGTACTCCATGAAGCCGCCCGCGCACTGCCGGGTCCTCACCGGTCTGCGGGCCCGCGTCGAGGAGGAGGTCCTCGCCGAGTTCGAGCTCGCCGACCCCGAACTGCCCCTGGTCGCCGACCACGACGGCGCCCTGATCACCCGCGCCGACCAGCTGCGGACCCTGCTCCTGGACACCTTCGACCACCCGGTCCGCTGGCACCCGGTCGTGGACACCCTGCGCGGCATGGGCGTGCGCACGGTCCACGTCACCGGACCCGACCGGCTCATCCACCGCCTCGACGTCACCACCCGCGCCTTCGACGTGGTGGCACTGGGACCGGAGCAGGCCCTCCGGCCCGCCAGGACCACCTCTCGCAAGGAGAAGTGATGGCCACGCTCATGGACAGCAAGTCGGCCGGGTTCAAGTTCAGCGCCAAGCTCGGCGCGACCCGTGCGATCCTGCGCGCCTTCGGCGTGTTCGGCGACCCGTTCACCCGCCTGCTCCAGGGCCAGGAGGACCCGTACCCGCTGTACGCGAAGGTACGGCAGCGGGGCCCCGTGCACCGCAGCCACCTGGGTACCTGGGTCACCGGCAGCCATGAACTCGGCACCCGGATCCTGCGGGACCGCACCCTGTTCCTCAACCGCGAACAGGGCGGCGTGCCCGGCCACGAGATGATGGCCGAGATCCCCTGGAACAGCTCCATCCTCGGCCTCGACCCGCCCGACCACACCCGCCTGCGCCGCCTCGCGCAGCCCGCCTTCGGCCCCCGGATGATCAGCAAGTACCGGGTCCAGGTGGAGAAGCTCTGCAACGCCCTGCTCGACGACCTCGCCACCCGCGACGGCTTCGACCTCATCGAGGACTTCGCGGGACCCCTGCCGCTGTTGGTGATCGGGGAGCTCCTCGGCGTCCCCGAGGAGTACCACGACCGGTTCATCCGCGCCGGACGCAAGGTCGGGCCCGTCATCGACGGCGTCAAGTCCCTGAAGATGGCACGGGACTTCCGCAGCGCCGTCGACGACCTCGACCAGGTCTTCACCGAGCTGATCGAGCTGCGCGCCAAGGACCCCGGCGACGACCTCATCAGCCGCCTCACCGTGGCCAACGAGGAGGGCAAGCTCAGCACCGAGGAACTCCTCGCGTTCTGCACGGTCCTCGCCGTCACCGGCTTCGAGACCACCACCAACCTCATCGGCAACGCCGTCCTCGCGATGACCGGCGACCGCGCGCAGTGGGACCTGTTGCGCGAGGACCCCGACCTCGCGCCGCGCGCCGTCGAGGAGACCCTGCGCTACGACTCGCCCGCCCTCCAGGCCCAGCGCGTCCCGCACGGCGACATCGCCCTCGCCGGCCACCACATCCGGGCCAACAGCTCCGTGGTCGTCCTCATCGGCGCCGCCAACCGCGACCCCGAGGTGTACGACGATCCGGACCGCTTCGACCTCACCCGCGAGAATCCGGCCGAGCACCTGTCGTTCTCCGGCGGCATCCACTACTGCATCGGCGCCCCGCTGGCCCGCATGGAGGGCGAGACCGCGCTGCGCGTCCTCGTCGAACGCCTGCCGGACCTGCGCGTCGCCGGGCCCGTCGTGCGCCGCAGCTCGCCCGTGATCAGCGGCTGCACCCGGCTGCCCGTCACCGGCACCCCCGGCTGAGACCGGTCATCGGCCGACCCGTGTGAGCACCCCGAAGTGAGTACCCCGCGCAACCGAGGAGAGAGATGAGCGAGACACCCGAGTCCGAGGCCTGGCGGCGGGAGGTCGATCGCTCCACCTTCCCGCGGCGCGAGGCCGGCCCCATCGACCTGCGCCGCTACTACGTCCAGCCGTCCTACTCGGGCGTGCCCACCTTCATGGGCGTCCCCCTCGCCCTCAACCAGGAGGACCTGCGCGCGGGCGGCGTGGACGTGGCCGTCGTGGGCTGCCCCGTGGACGTCTCCAGCGGACACCGCGGCGCCGCCTACGGCCCGCGCGCCATCCGCGCCGACGAGCGCTACCTGTACGCCACGCCCGAGGGCTTCGTGCACTCCGCGACCCGCGTCAACCCGTTCAACGTCCTGAAGGTCGTCGACTACGGCGACGCGGCCGTCGACCCCTTCGACATCACCCGGTCCATGGAGCCCATCCGCGGCCTGGTCCGGGAGATCGCCGAGGTCGGGGCGCGGCCCGTCGTGCTCGGCGGCGACCACTCGCTGCTCTGGCCGAGCGTGGGCGCGCTCTCGGAGGTGCACGGGCGCGGCTCCATCGCCGTCATCCACTTCGACGCGCACCCCGACTGCCACGAGGAGCTGTTCGGGCACCGGGCCACGCACACCACGCCGATCCGCCGCCTCATCGACGAGGAGATGGTGCCGGGCCCGAACATCATCCAGGTCGGCATCCGCACCATCTCGGGCCCCGACGACCAGCTGTTCAACTGGATGCGCCGGGCCGGCATGCGCTCGCACTTCATGGCCGAGATCGAGCGGATCGGCTTCCCCGCGGTCATCGACAAGGTCATCGAGGAGGCCCGCGCGGTCGCCGACCACGTCTATCTGTCCCTGGACATCGACGTCCTCGACCCGGCGTTCGCCCCCGGCACCGGAACGCCCGAGCCCGCCGGGCTCAACACCCGCGAACTGTTCATGGCCCTGCGCCGGATCGCGCACGAGACGGACCTGATCGGCATGGACGTCGTCGAGGTCGCCCCGCACCTGGACGCGGGCTACTCCACCGCCATGAACGCCCGCAGGGCCGTCTTCGAGGCCCTCACCGGCCTCGCCCTGAACCGCATCAAGATCTCCAGCAAGAACTACGCGAACCCGATCGTGGCCGGTGAGGTCCGCTTCCCGCTCCGCTGAGCGGGACGGGACTCCCGGGCGCGCACCGCGCACGCGTCGAAGGCGGGCCACGGCCCGCCTTCGGCCTGTTCACCCGCTCTTCTCACCATGGATGGAACCCCGTCATGACGACCGCCGCCTCCGCCGACCTGTGGGTCCGCAGCTATCACCCGGCCCCCGACGCCACCGTCCGCCTTGTCTGCTTCCCGCACGCGGGTGGCTCGGCCAGCTTCTACTTCCCCGTGTCGGCCGCCCTCAGCTCGGTCGCCGACGTCGTCGCCGTGCAGTACCCGGGCCGCCAGGACCGGCACACGGAGAAGGGCATCGAGTCCATCGCCGAGCTGGCCGACCGCGCCGCCGACGCCCTGCGCGCGCACGACGACTCGCTGCCGCTGACCTTCTTCGGCCACAGCATGGGCGCCGTCCTCGCCTTCGAGGTGGCGCGCCGCCTGGAGCGCGACGGCCGCGCCCCCGTGCACGTCTTCGCCTCCGGCCGCCGCGCCCCCTCCAGCCACCGCCCGGAGAACGTCCACCAGCGCGACGACGACGGCGTCATCGCCGAAATGCGCAAGCTCAGCGGCACCGACCCGCGGGTACTCGGCGACGACGAGGTGCTGCGCATGGTGCTTCCGGCCATCCGCAGCGACTACACCGCCATCGAGACCTACCGCGCCGAGCCCGGCGCCCAGATCGGCAGCCCCATCACCGTCCTCGTCGGCGACGACGACCCGCGCACGACCCTCGACGAGGCCCGGGCCTGGGAGCCGCACACCCTGGGCACCTTCGACATGAAGGTGTTCCCCGGCGGCCATTTCTACCTGACCGACCACGCCCAGGAAGTCATCGCCGTCCTCAAGGCGCACTTCACGTCGTGACGTCGTAAGACAGCACGTGGCGGGGCGGTCGGCGCGTGTCACCGCGCCGACCGACCCGCCACGTCATTTCCGGACCCGATTTCGGGCATGAAGAAACCCGGTGGCCGGTTACGGGGGAGAACCGGCCACCGGGAGCTCGGTCCCTGCGGCAGCAGGGGAGTCAAAAAACCCGGGGGAGGGGGATTTCAGTTGTGTACGGACTTACGGCTGCGTGAACTCGCGCAGTACGCAAGGACGGCCAGACCCACCACGCCGATCGCCAGGCCCACCCACGAAGGGCTGTCGTCACCCAGGAGTGCCGTGACACCGAATTTTGTGTCCCAAATACGCTCGGTCAGGAATGAACCGAATCCCTGAACCACCAGGACGATGCCGACCCACAGCATGTCGCTCCTCAAATGATCTGTTCGGGTGAGCAGTCTTGTCTCGCGCCGCGCCCCGGCCGGTGTTGCTCCGTTGTTGCTCCTGCCGGGCTGCCAACAAGACTTATTCAACCGGTTGACGCCGGTGGCGAGGCAGAGGGAAACGTTGGTACCCCTACCGACGAAAGTAGTGACCGACTCCGGCGTTCCCCCTCTCGTGGACCTGGTGTGCCGAGGGTGACAGGTGCACGACTTCCGCCGACGAGGCCTGGGCCAGGGGTCGCGAAAGCCACCGGGGGGACGTTGAAGTCCCAGGTCAGGGCTGCGGGTGGGGCCCAGCCGCCGCACGCATTAAGCTCTGGACGACCCACAGAGCGCGAAGCCGACATGTACGGGGGTGGGCTTGTCGTGCAGCCAGCCAGGACGTCCGGAGAAAAGTCCGACGACGAATCCGGCAAGCCATCCGTTTTCCGCCCGACGGCGACCGACATCACGCTGCTGACAGCCCTGATCGTCCTCAACGTCGTCGTGGCCGTCTGGAACGAGACCCACCACGAAGGCCATCCGAGGTTTGGGCCGTGGGCGGGGTTGGGGTTGCAGGTGGTTGTGGTGGTGGTGTTGGTGGTGCGGCGGGTGTGGCCGTTGTTTGTGTTGGGTGTG
>NZ_JNXT01000104.1 GCF_000716675.1 Streptomyces alboflavus | reverse complement strand
CCCGCCCCGACAGCCCAGCCCGCCCCGACCGCCCCGTCCAGGCGCAGCACCACCCGCCGCCCGCCCCCGAGCCGCACGGCGAACACCCCGTCGGTCCGCCCCTCGGCGCGCAGCAGGATCTCCGCCTCGGCGGCCCAGCGGTCGACGGCGCAGCCGAGCCCGTCGGGCGCGGTCGGCAGCGGTTCCGGGTCGGCGCGGAGGAGGGAGTCGGCGGGCGTCCGGTCGGCCCCGGAGCGTACGCGCAGCTCACCGGCCCGGCGCGCGTCCCACAGATGGCGGTGCAGGTCGAGCCGGAACCGTCGGCTGGGATACGGGTGGGGGTGCGGGTACGGCCGCGCACGCGGGTACGGGGACAGGGGCGAGGGCGGGTCCTGGTGGCCGAGGACACCGGGCCCCGCGCGGGACCCGTCCCACAGCGCGAGGCTGACCCGCTGCCCCGCGTCCGCCCACGCGGGCGGCGTGCGGACCACCAGGTGCACCGGGTGCGGGGCGCCCGCGCCGCCCCGCGCGCCCGTGTCGTACGGGGACTCCCCCGTGTCGTACCGGGCGAGCGGAATCGTGAGCCCCGGCCGCAGCAACCCGTCCGGGGCGATCCTCGGCAGGTGCCAGCGCAGCAGGTCGGGCGCGAGGTGGCGGAGGTCGTCGCGGACGCGGGCGGCGAGTTCGCGGCCGTGCGTGCGCGTCAGGGAGCGCGGGCTGAGGTCCACGTCGACGCCCGCGGCGGCGCACGCCCCGGCCCAGTCACCGGCAAGGCGGCGGGCGGTCGCGGTCTCGATCATGGCGGGCGGCACGGCGAACTCGCGTACGCGCGGCCAGAAGGACGGGCGCCGGTCGAAGGGGCGCCGGAGGGAAGGGCGGGTGTGCCCGTTCGCGATGTCGGTGAGCATCAGCACTCACCTTGCGCGGACGGGTCCCCCAATCTGTCAACAGAGTGAGTCGTCATCGCGAGGGATGGTACGACCCCGCCCCGCGCCCTGTCAGGTGTTTTTCCCGAGCTGTACCGAGTCCTGGTCCGCGCTGTACTGGGACTGGAACTTCGGGGAACGTGAGGGCGTTGGCAGAAGGACGCGCGGAACTCGCGCGTACGAGCGTTTACATGGCAGAAGCTGAGGTGGCACGGATGGCTATGTGGGACAAGCTCAAGGAGCAGGCCAAGGGTCTGCAGCAGGCGCAGGGTTCGCGCGGTTCGAGCGGGCACGGCAGCGGGCACGGGCGGCCGGGCGGGTCGTCCGGCAGCTCGAAGGCGCAGCTCATCAGCACGCTCAAGACCCAGCTCACATCCCTCAAGACGGAGCTGAAGAGCGGTTCGTACCGCGACGCGAGCATGGCCATGTGTGCCCTGGTCGCGGCCGCCGACGGCCAGGTCGACCCGGCCGAGCGGCAGCACGTGGAGTCGCTGATCCTGCAGAACGACGTGCTGAAGAACTTCCCGTCGGACCAGTTGCTCCAGCGGTTCAACAAGCACGTGGACCAGCTGGCGTTCAACTTCCAGCAGGGCAAGACGGAGGTCCTGCAGGAGATCGCCAAGGCGTCCAAGAAGCAGACGGAGGCCCGTGCGGTCGTGCAGACCGGCCTGGTCGTCGCGGGCGCGGACGGCTATGTCGCCCCGGCCGAGGAGCAGGTCCTGCGCGAGGCGTGCGCCGCACTCGGCCTGTCCCCGCAGGAGTTCGGCCTCTGAGACGGCCGGGCGGCGGCCGCTGAGATCCCGGCGGGACAATATCTGTCGCGGCGGCATGAGGAATTGCGGCGAGGCGCACTGAGGATTCCTTGCACGACAGCCGGAGCAATTAATTTTCCCAGCGTTTCCCGGTCCTGCCGTGCTACTGTCGATCTCAGTTGCAGTTGTGGTTCCCGAAAACGGTTCTTTTCTTCCGACGGGGCAATCATCACGGCGACACGGAGTCCGCACAGGGCGGACTCCGAGCACCGCCCCGAAGGAGAATAAAATGGCTGCAGGTACGGTCAAGTGGTTCAACGCGGAAAAGGGCTTCGGCTTCATCGAGCAGGACGGCGGCGGCCCCGACGTCTTCGCCCACTACTCGAACATCGCCACCCAGGGCTTCCGTGAGCTGCTCGAGGGCCAGAAGGTGACGTTCGACATCGCGCAGGGCCAGAAGGGCCCGACGGCGGAGAACATCGTCCCCGCCTGACGCAGCGGATACACGCACTTCGCAGCTGGGGCCCGCACCTTGGGGTGCGGGCCCCAGCTCGCTGCGTTTCCGGCTGACTCGCTGCGTTTCCGGCTGATCAGCGCGGTAATCAATCCGCCATTCTTGGCTAGTTCTTGCGATTCTCTGCGCCGCCACCGTGCTGCGGGAATTCCTTGATACCTGCCGATACGCGCCACATCAAGGAAGGCCCCGCATGAACCGCACCCGCAATGGCGATCGCTACACCCGTACCCGAACCGGTGGCTCCGGCCGCCCGAATTCCACGGGCCGCACCGGCTCCGGCCGACCGAATTCCACCGGCCGCCCCGGCGGCCCGTTCCGCGGAAACGGCCCCGCCCGGCAACGCCCCGCACTCCAGGGCGAGTTCGCCCCGCCGAAGACGATCACCCCCGCGCTGCCCGCCGTCGAGGCGTTCGCCGACCTGGACATGCCCGCGCAGCTCCTCACCGCGCTCGGCCGGGAAGGCGTCACCGTGCCGTTCCCGATCCAGGCGGCCACCCTGCCGAACACCCTCGCCGGCCGCGACGCGCTCGGCCGCGGCCGCACCGGCTCCGGCAAGACCCTCGCGTTCGGCCTGGCCCTGCTCGCCCGCACGGCGGGCCGTCGCGCCGAGCCCCGGCAGCCGCTCGGACTCGTCCTCGTACCCACCCGTGAACTCGCCCAGCAGGTCACCGACGCGCTCACGCCCTACGCCCGCTCGCTGCGGCTGCGCCTTTCCACCGTCGTCGGCGGGATGCCGATCGGCCGCCAGGCGAGCGCGCTGCGCGGCGGCTCGGAGATCGTCGTGGCGACGCCCGGGCGCCTGAAGGACCTCATCGACCGGGGCGACTGCCGCCTCGACCAGGTCACGACCACCGTCCTCGACGAGGCCGACCAGATGGCCGACATGGGCTTCATGCCGCAGGTCACGGCGCTGCTCGACCAGGTGCGGCCCGAGGGGCAGCGGATGCTGTTCTCCGCCACCCTCGACCGCAACGTCGACCTGCTGGTGCGGCGCTATCTGAACGACCCGGTGGTGCACTCCGTCGACCCGTCCGCGGGGGCGGTGACCACGATGGTCCACCACGTCCTGCACGTGCGCGCCGCCGACAAGCGCCGGGCGACCACGGAGATCGCGGCCAGGGACGGCCGGGTGATCATGTTCCTGGACACCAAGCACGCGGTGGACCAGCTGACCAAGGACCTCCTGAGCAGCGGTGTCCGCGCCGCCGCGCTGCACGGCGGGAAGTCCCAGCCGCAGCGCACCCGGACCCTCACCCAGTTCAAGGACGGGCACGTGTCGGTGCTCGTCGCCACGAACGTGGCCGCGCGCGGCATCCACGTCGACCAGCTCGACCTGGTCGTGAACGTGGACCCGCCCACCGACCCCAAGGACTATCTGCACCGCGGCGGCCGCACGGCCCGCGCCGGGGAGTCCGGCAGCGTCGTCACCCTGGTGACCCCGAACCAGCGGCGCGCGATGAGCCGCCTCATGGCGTCCGCGGGCGTCACCGCGCAGACCACCGAAGTACGCTCCGGCGAGGCCGAGTTGAGCCGCATCACCGGAGCCAGGGAGCCGTCCGGGATCCCCGTCGTGATCCGCGCGCCCGCCCCCGAGCGGCCCCGCCGCGGCGCCTCGTCCTCGCCCCGTGGACGCCGTGGCCGCGGCGGACGGAACCGGTCCGCGACTGCGGGTACCCAGGGTCGGCCCGCCGGACAGGCCCTAGAGTCTCCCTGAGGGCCCCGTGGCCCGGTGGACCCGCAGCCACGCCCGGGCCGCCCGGCCCCCTCGCCACCCGGCCCCGTCAGGACCGCTCAGCCCGTAGCACCGCTCAGCCCCTTCTCTCCCCGTCTGTGAGGCATCATGCGCTGCGTCATTGCCAGGTTCCCCTTCGACCTCTCGAAGAACGAAGTGCTGGCCACCATGAAGGACATCGAGCCCGAGCCGGTCACCGGCGGCGAGTACGTGATCATCGGCCGCCGCAACTACCCCGCCAAGCAGGTCGGCGCCGTCATCACCCGCCAGGACCGCCGCGACTTCACCAGCGGCGAGGTCACCCGGGCCATGACCCGGCTCGGCTTCACCTGCCGCAACGCGGATGAGCCCGCGCCCCAGCAGCCCCTCGCCCCCGTGGCGAACGCCTCGGCGCTGCTCGGCGGCCCCGTCCCCGGCCCCGTCGCGCCGGAGGCGTGAGCCATGGCACCGCAGGCGTGAGCCACCGCGCCAGAACCACGGAAGGGCCCCGCCGGTACATCGGCGGGGCCCTTCCCTCTAGGAGGCGTACACGTTCACCTCTCTCCAGGAGGCGTACGCGTTCACCGTGCGTCGACGGAACGAATGATCACTGGTCGGAGTAGCTGAAGTCGCCCACGGTCCAGGCGCTGACGTCCTTGATCGCGACCCGGTACATGCCCCCGGTCTCGGGGATCCCCACGCTGCCCTGGAGGATCCGGGCGAGGTGGAAGTGCAGATGCGTGGGCGCCGTCCCATCCGCGTCGCCGGAGTCCGGGACGGGCCGGACCGGCGCGCTGTGACCGGCGAAGACGTCGGAGAACGGGCCGAGGCGGTCCGAATCCTTCAGGACCTCGGAGACCCGCTGCCTCCACACGCTTTCGGGAGCGAGGCGGCCGGTGAGCACGGCACCCGCGACGACGACGGTGAGCGACATCTGGTTGCTCTGCTCCGACTCGACCATGGCGGAGATGTTGACGAGCAGCTCGTCAGGGTTCGACATGACAGCGGATTCTATTCAGCGGCCCGCCCCGGTCCCACCCCGCGTACGGCACCGCCGGTGGCGGAAACGGAAAGTCGTCAGGGCGGCGGAGGCGACGCATGGTGTTGAATTCGTCCGGGGCCCCGGGTGCCGTACGGCATCGGGGGCCCTTCGACGCGTTGCACAACGAGGTGACATGACAGCAGATATCCCCCTCAGTGGTCGTCTGGACGACGACGACTATCCCGCCTACACGATGGGCCGAGCAGCGGAGATGCTCGGCACCACCCCGGGTTTCCTCCGGGCCATCGGCGAGGCCCGCCTGATCACCCCGCTCCGCTCCGAGGGCGGCCACCGGCGCTACTCCCGCTACCAGCTGCGCATCGCCGCCCGGGCGCGTGAACTCGTCGACCAGGGCACCCCCATCGAGGCCGCGTGCCGCATCGTCATCCTTGAGGACCAACTTGAGGAGGCCCAGCGGATCAACGCGGAGTACCGGCGGGCGGCGGGCGAGGCGGCGGGCCGTGCGGCTGCCGCGACGGACGGTGCGGCAGCCGCGAAGGACCGCTCGGCTCCCGCGCAGGACGGACCGGCTGCCGCGCAGGACGACCCGGCCTCCGACGCCTAGTCCGCCCGCAGCGACCGCCAGATCCGGTCCGGCAGGACCCGCACCGCCTCGTCCAGATCCACCTCGTAGGTGCCGGCGAGCCAGCGGTGGGCCGTCTCCGCGACCGGGCCGAGGAGCAGGACCTCGATCATCTGGTCGGGCAGCACCGCCACTTCGCCGGCGGCGACGCGCCCGTACATCCAGGAGGCGATGGCGGCGAACTTGGCCTCCTTGGCGGCCGCCACCTCCTTGGCGTGGGCCGTGAGGTAGCGGGAGTACGCGGAGGCGTGCAGGAAGGTGGCCACGTCGCGGTGTGCGCGGGTGAACTCCAGGTACTCCCTGACGAAGGCCTGGATGCCGGTGCGGGCCGTACGGGAGCGGGTGACGGCGGCCACCACGGGGTCGCAGAGCTGGTCCTGGCAGCGGATGTACAGCGCGGCGGCGAGTCCGTCGAAGCTGCCGAAGTGGTGGTAGAGGCTGCCGAAGCTGACGCCGCTCGCCGCCGTGACCGCGTTGACCGTGAATCCCTGCCGTCCCGATGCCGCGTACACCCGCAGGGCCGTGTCCAGGAGCAGGTCGACCGTGGCCTCGCCACGCTGCTGCTTAGGCGCCATGCGGAACAGCGTAGTTCAGATCCAGCACCGGAAACTTTTTCTAGAAAAAGTCTCTAAAAATTCGGTGTGTTGGGACACACTCTCTGCCATGGTCAGTCATGAGCCCGAGTCGGGTCGTCCACCGGCGCACCAGCCGGTCCCCGGCAACCCCTACGCCCAGCCGCTGCCCCAGCCCCCCGCCCAGCCGCCCTTCCCGCCCCCGGCCGGACCACCGCCCGCGGGCCCCCGCAGGCGCGGCGCCCTGATCGCCGGCGTCGGCGCCCTCGCCCTGGTGCTCGTGGGCGCCGGCGTCTTCGTGCTCACGCGGGGAGACGGTGACGGGGACAAGGACGGTTCCCGCAAGCCGGTGGCGCAGGACTCGGACAAGCCCGCGCGGGACGGACGCGAGTCGGCGCCCCCGCGCGACGGCAGCGACGACGACGGCGGCAAGGGCACCGGGTCGGCCGGTCAGATCGACGTCAACGCAGGCCGCAAGCCCGGCGACGCCAAGGCCTGGCTCGCCGTCAACGACGTGAAACTGCCGGGCAAGGGCGGCCAGTTGCTCGACCTGTGGCGCGTGGACGGCCTTGTCGCGCAGGCCGAGTACGACGAGGTCACCGCGTTCAAGGCGGCCGACGGCAAGCGGGCGTGGCGGGTCCGGCTGCCCGGCGAGGTCTGCGACACCCCGGTGAACCCCTCGCCCGACGGCAAGGTCGTCGTCGCCTACACCACGAGCGAGGCCCGGGTCGGGGCGAAGTGCAATCAGTTGCAGCTGATCGACCTCAAGACCGGAAAGAAGGGCTGGCACAAGAAGCTCAAGGAGCACAGCACGCTGGACAGCACCACCGCCACGCATGTGGCGATCAGCGGCTCCACCGTCATGGTCGACCAGGACTCGGTCGCGCACGCCTACCGCATACGGGACGGCAAGCGGCTGTTCACCACCGAGCACCGGCGCGAGGGCGCCTGCTTCCTGAGCGGTGTCGCGGGCGGCCCCGGTCTGATCCAGGTGCAGGGGTGCGCGGCGGGCTCGAAGTCCACCCACGGCCGGCTGCGCAAGCTCGACCCCCGCACCGGCAAGGCCGAATGGGTCTACCGGAGCAAGAAGGGGTGGACCATCGACAAGGTGTACTCCGTCGACCCCCTGGTCGTGTCCGTGCGCAACCGCGCCGATCTGAACAAGTGGGCGCTCTCCGTCGTCGACAAGCAGGGCAGGCAGCGCTCCTGGATCGACCTCGACCAGCGCAAGGAGAAGTTCTCGCAGTGCACCGGGGCCGGTGACTCCGGCGAGGGCGTGCAGAACTGCGGCGGGGGCGTCGTCGCCCACGACACGCTGTACCTCGCGACCGAGCCCAAGGACACCCTCGGGCCCAACAAGATCGTCGCCTTCGACCTCGGCACGGGGAAGGCCAAGTGGTCCGTCGGCGCCGGGGGACGGCAGCTCCTGCCCGTGACCGTCAGCGACCGGGACGGGCCCGGGGTGATCGTGTACGCACGCCCGTACCGGGACATGACCGGGCGGACCCTGCTGCTGCCTCCCGGCGGCGGCAAGCCGAAGGTGCTCCTGAAGCACACCGCCGCCGCGCAGAAGATCGAGGTCTTCATGTTCGCCGGGCACACCCTGTACGCGGACACGCGGCTGTTCGTCACGCCGACGCGTCTCAACGGCAGGAGCAACGGCTCCGCGGGCGAGGAGGGGAACGGGCGGATGCTCTCGTTCGGACCATGACGCGGCCGTTCCCCCAGCGGTGCCCACAGCCGTCGCGGCCCCTGACCGCACCGCAGTCCCCGCACTGTTCCCGCCCCTGTTCCTGGAGCCACGATGACCAACCCGCCCTCACCGCAGCCGCAGCCGCCCCAGCCCGGCGGCTTCGGGCCCCCGCCGCCGCAGCAGCCCCAACAAGCGCCCCAGCAGGGCGGCTTCGGCCCGCCGGTCGAGCCGCCGCCCGGCGGGTACCCGCAGCCGGGTGCGTACGGACAGCCCGGCGGTTACTCCCAGCCGGGTGGCTTCGGGCCGCCGCAGCCGGTGCCTCCGCCGAACCCGACACCGGGTGGGGGCGGGCGCTCCCGGGGCCGGGCGGCGATCATCGGCTCCGCCGTGCTCGCGGTCGCGCTGATCGTCGGCGGCGGTGTCTGGTACGCCACCCAGCAGGGCGATGACGACGGCTCGAAGGACAAGGCGGCGGGCAAGCAGCGGCCCGACGGCGCCGGACCCGCGTACGAGAAGCCGAAGGAGCCGGTGCCCGCCGACCCGAAGGCCTTCTTCAAGGGCGCCGCCAATCAGCCCAAGTTGCCGAAGGGCGCGAGCACGTACCGGGTGAAGGGGTCCTGGCTCACCGACAAGATCTACGCGAAGGCGTCGGTCAGGCGGATCACCGGGCTCGACGCGGCTACCGGCAAGGACGTGTGGAAGCTGGACAAGCCCGGCATGTCCTGCGCGGGCTCCACCAACCTCGGCAACGGCAACATAGCCGTCGTCGTCACCCAGCCGGCGCCGAAGGCCGGGGACGACGAGAGGAGCTACGCGCCCTGCACCGAGGTCATGGCGTTCGACGTCGACACGGGCGAGAAGCTGTGGACCAAGTCGGTCAGCATCGGCTACCAGAAGGAGAAGACCCAGTTCAACCAGGCCACGATCGTCGGCGACACCGTGGCGCTCTCCGGCCTGTACGGCGGCGCCGCCTTCGACCTGCGCTCCGGCAAGCTCCTGTGGAAGCCGAAGCTGGGCGAGAAGTGCCGAGACGTCGGCTACGGCGGCGGCGACCGGCTCGTGGCGGTGCGCTCCTGCGGTGAGCTGAGCACGCCGAAGTTCAAGGTCGAGCTCCTCGACCCGGCCACGGGCAAGCCCAAGTGGAGCTACGGGATGCCCGAGGGCGTCAAGTCCCCGAACGTCATCTCCACCTGGCCGGTGGTGCTCGGCACGGACTCCGGCGAGATCACCGCGTCCGGCGCGTCCGACATCTTCTCCCTCGACGACCGCGGCAAGCTGCGCACGAAGTTCGAGCTGCCGGACGGCCAGTACATGCACACCTGCGGGACGTCGTCGACCAACGAGGACTGCAAGGGGATCGTCGCCGGGAACGGCAAGCTGTACGTGGCGACGGCGCGGCGCGACGGCGACAAGGAGTACACGACGACGAACGACATCGTGGTGTTCTCCCTGGCCACCGGCAAGACCACGGGTCAGCGCGTGAAGGGCGGCGACGAGGCGCCGGTGATCCCCCTCCGCATGGACGGCGGGAACGTCCTCGTCTACAAGAGCTCCCCCGTCACCCGGGTCTACTCCGTCCACGGCCGCACGATGAAGCAGACCCTGCTGCTCGACGCGACCACACGCCCGTCCGCCCTGCCGCCCCTCATCTCGGAGGTGCACTACAGGCACGGCAAGCTGTACCTCAGCTCCGACCTGCTGTCCCGCCCGGTCTCGGACCGAAAGTCGGTCATGATGATGGGATTCGCCGCGAAATAGCAAGCATGATCTAACCTGACCCCCGACGGACATATGCGTGCGAAGTGCCGGGCGGCGCGACGCGGTGGGGAAAGAGGACGGTCAGCCGATGCCGCGAGCTGTGCGGGCCGCCCGCCGCGTCCGCGCCGTCCTGCGGGCGGAGTGGCAGTCCCTCTGCCTGGCCGCGTGGCGGGAGCTGCGGGACCGTCGCCTGGCCGGGGTCTCCCTCGCCGTGGCGGCGGCCCTCGCCATGATCTGCCTGCACGAACTCCAGCAGATCCCGGCGAGCGACCGCGTCGTGCGCCGCGTCAGCGAGGTCCGCGCCGACCAGCCGCTGTGGCTCTCGCTCCTGCGCACCCCCGTCTCCGTCCTGGTCCCGACCCGGGACCAGCCGGTCTGGGGCGGCCTCCCCCGCCTGCTCCTGTCCCTCGGCCTCGCCCAGCTCCTCATCGGCTGGAGACGCACCCTGCTCATCGCGTACGCGGCCACGCTGGCCGGCACCCTCAGCGCCCGGGTCATGGTGGCGATCGGCCCCGACCACTTCGCGGGCGTACCGGCCGCGTACGCCCACGACGTGGACACCGGCGCGTCGGCGGCCGTGGTGGGCCTCTTCACCTACCTCTCGGTACGGCTGCGGGCCCCCGCCCTGTGCCTCCTGACCGTCGTACCGACGGTGGTGGGCTCGATCCTGAAGCCGAACCTGGCGGGCCGGGAACACCTGGTGGCGGTGACGTTCGTCCTCGCCCTTGCCCTGGTCCAGGAGCTCCGAAGACCGAACGAATTCCGCCGGGACGGCTCCCGCCAGGACAAGGCCGCGTCGTCCCCCTGAGGGCAGCCGTCAGCCGCGGTACGTCAGACCGACCCGAGGTCCGACGAGACCCAGTGCTCCGGCCGCAGCCGGATGACGACCTGCTCGCCGTGCTCCTTCAGGGCCATCTCCACATACCCGTCGACCTTCTCGGCGGGGAGATACCGGGCGGAGATCTCCCGCAGCCGCTCCACCGTGGCGTCCTCCGTCCCCACGACGGCCCCCTCGACGCTCACGTACCGGATCGTCGGCTCGAGCCGCTCCACCATCAGCGAGAACCGCCCCGCGGCGGCGATCAGCCGCGCCTTGCGCGAGTCCCGCCCCGTCAGGACCCACACGTCCTCACCGGGCGCGTACTGGTACCAGATGGGCACGACGAGCGGCGCCCGCCCGTCCTCCCCCGAGTCCACGGCCAGCGCCGCGATGTGCGGCTCGGCCAGGAACTGCTCGCGTTCGTCACGGGTGAGAGCCATCGTCGATCCCCTTTTCCTCGTCGAACTCGCGTGTCCCACCTGCTTACACGTCCAGCGCCGTGCCGTACACACGGGACACCCGGACGCGCACCACCACTCCGCGGTCCTCCTCGGCGCCGGTCAGGGAGCGGGGGCCTGCCGTGCCGGGCGCAGGACCGTCAGCGTCACCACGAGGGCCGCCGCGAGCAGGGCCGCTCCGACCGTGAACGCCAGGTGGTAGCCGGACGTCAGGGCCTCCGCGCGGGTGCCGCCCTCGGTCAGGGTCCTCTCCGTGCGGGAGGCGGCCAGGGTGGAGAGGACCGCCACGCCCAGCGCGCCGCCGATCTGCTGGGTGGTGTTGAACAGGCCCGAGGCGAGGCCCGCGTCGTCCTCCCGGGCGCCGGACATGCCGAGGGTGGTGAGGGCGGGCAGGGCCAGGCCGAAGCCCGCGGCGAGGAGCATGACGGGGAGGAGGTCGAGGGCGTAGGAGGAGTGGACGGGGACGCGGGCCAGGAGGGCGAGCATGGCGAGGAGCAGGAGCAGGCCCGCCAGGAGGACGTTGCGTTCGCCGAAGCGGGCGTTCAGGCGGGCCGAGACGCCGAGGGACACCGCGCCGATGGCCACGGCCGCGGGGAGCATGGCGAGGCCGGTGGCCGACGCTCCGTAGCCGCGTACGTTCTGGAGGTAGAGGGCCACCAGGACCTGGAAGGCGAACAGGGCCGCCACCATGAGGAGTTGGACCGCGTTGGCGCCCGTGACGCTGCGGGAGCGGAACATGCGCAGGGGGAGGAGGGGGGTGCGGGCGCGGGCCTGGCGGATCACGAACGCGGTGAGCAGCAGGGCGGACGCGGCGCCGAAGGCCAGCGTGTGGGTGGACAGCCAGCCGTGCTCCTCGACCTTCACCACGCTGTAGATCCCCGCCATCAGGCCCGCCGTGACCAGGAGCGCCCCGGTCACGTCCGCCCCGGCCCTGATGCCGAGGCCCCGGTCGGCGGGCAGCGCGGGCACCGCGAGGAGCAGCGCGGCCAGGCCGATCGGCAGGTTGATGAAGAAGATCCAGTGCCAGTTCAGGGCGTCCGTGAGGACTCCGCCGAGGACCTGTCCGAGGGAGGCGCCCGCGGCGCCGGTGAAGCTGAAGACCGCGATGGCCCTCGCCCGTTCCCCCGGCTCCTTGAACAGGGTCACGAGGATGCCGAGGCTCACCGCCGAGCTCATCGCGCCGCCGACGCCCTGGAGGAAGCGGGCGGCGATCAGGGTGGCCGGGTCGGCCGCGAGGCCCGCGAGGACCGAGGCGAGGGTGAAGACGGCCGTGCCCGCGAGGAACATCCGCTTGCGACCCATGAGGTCGCCCAGGCGGCCCGCCAGGAGCAGCAGGCTGCCGAACGCGATCAGGTAGGCGTTCACCACCCAACTCAGGCCCGCCGACGTGAAGTTCAGGTCCTGCTGTATCGCCGGCATCGCGACGGTCACGATCGACCCGTCGAGGATGATCATCAGCATTCCGGTGGCGATGACGCCGAGGGCCAGGCGTTTCTGGCGGGCGGTGGGCTCCGGATCCGGCTCCTTGGCCACCGCGGGGGCGGGTGCGGGGGCGGAACCGGTGGTGGCGGTGGTGGTGGAGGTGGCGGACATGGGCTCTCCCGTTGACGAAGGCGCGGCCCGGTGCTGCCCGGGCCGTCCGATGCTCAGGACCGTAGCAGATAGTTTCGTTGCAGACTATCCATCTCGGGCGCACATCCGTCTTCTCGGCTACGCTGGCGACATGACCGCCATGGCACCCGCCCGCACGGAACCGGACCTCTCCTTCCTGCTCGACCACACGAGCCACGTCCTGCGCACGCAGATGGCGGCGGCGCTCGGCGAGATCGGGCTCACGGCACGCATGCACTGCGTCCTGGTGCACGCCCTGGAGCAGGAGCGCACCCAGGCGCAGCTCGCCGAGCTCGGGGACATGGACAAGACGACGATGGTCGTGACCGTGGACGCCCTGGAGGAGGCCGGGCTCGCCGAGCGGCGGCCCTCCAGCCAGGACCGGCGGGCCCGGATCATCGCGGTCACCGCCGAGGGCGCGAAGGTCGCGGCCCGCAGCCAGCGCATCGTCGACCGGGTGCACGAGGAGGCCCTCGGCGCCCTCTCGGCGACGGACCGCACGGCCCTGCTCCGCGCCCTGAACCGGCTGGTCGACGGGCATCTGGCGACCCCGGCGGAGAGCCCGCGCCCGGCCCGCAGAGCGCGTCAGCGCGGGTAGGCGCGCAGGCCCCGCGGACGGGTGTTCACGTACGGTGGCTGGACGCATCGTCACACGAGGGGGCCTTGACATGGCGCTGTTCGGAAACGCCCACACCGTCGACCCGGCGTCGGCGCAGCAGGACTACGCCCGGCTGATGGGCCACGGCGAGCAGGTCTACGCCGCGTACAAGCTGATCCGCGACACCATCCTGCTCACCGACCGCCGCATGGTCTTCATCGACAAGCAGGGCATGACCGGCAAGAAGGTCGAGTACCACTCGGTGCCCTACCGCAGCATCACGCACTTCGCGGTCGAGACCGCGGGCCACTTCGACCTCGACGCGGAGCTGAAGATATGGATCTCCAGCAACCCCGTGCCGATCGAGAAGACCTTCACCAAGGGCGTCGACATCTACGAGGTGCAGGCGATACTCACCCAGTTCGTGGCCAGGTAGGCGCCGGACGCCGTCGGGCGGTCGCCAGGTAGTCGAAGGTCCGGGGACGGGGTACGTTCGTGGGTGCACTGCACAGCAATCCAGGGAACGACCCCCCATGATCTTCATCACCGTAAAGTTCACCGTCCGCCCCGAGCGGAGCGAGGCGTGGCTCGACCTCGTCGACGACTTCACGCGGGCCACCCGCGAGGAGCCGGGCAACCTGTTCTTCGAGTGGTCGCGCAGCGTCGACAACCCGCACCAGTTCGTCCTCGTCGAGGCGTTCCGCGACGGCGAGGCGGGCGCGGCGCACGTGGAGTCCGCGCACTTCAAGGCCGCGATGGACACCATGTCGTACGCCATCGCAGAGATCCCCCAGATCGTCTCCACCGAGATCCCCGGCATGGACGGGTGGGGCCGGATGGGCGAGGTCGCGCCGCGCGAGGCCTGACCGATCCGTACGTGAGTGGGGCCCCGGACCAGGACGGTCCGGGGCCCCACTTGTGCGCGGGCGCCGTTCAGGCGGCCGGCAGCCGGTCCAGGAACCCGTGCACCGCCCGGATCCGGCCGTCCTCCGCCAGGACGATCACGTCGAACCCGGCCACCGGCGCCGAGCCGTCCGCGTCGGACACCAGCTCCCAGGTGAAGCGGGCGATGCCGTGGTGGCCGTCGACGGCACCGGTGTGGCGGAACGAGAAGCCGGGGAACTGCTCCCGGGCCCCGGCGATCACCGCCGCGACGCCCTCGTGCCCGGCGACGTCGGCCAGCGGGTCGGTGTAGGTGCCGTCCTCGGTCCACGCGGCGGCCACGGCCTTGCCCAGGCTCGCGGGGTCGGCGCTGTTCCAGGCCTCGAAGTAGCGGGCGACGGCGGTCTCGTGAACGTCCTGTGCGGCCATGGGTGTTCGCCTCCGGCGGTGTCGTGGGTCAAGGGGTGGTGCGGGTCCCGTGCCCCGAAGACCGGGCGGAGTGCGCCGCCCGGGCTCCGGTGCACCCAAGACTGCCGGGCGGACGCGGCACGTTCGATTACGCCGGAGGTAATGGTCGGCGCACGCATGACTTTCGCCGCCGCCGCACCTGTGCTTGCCTGGGGGGCCGATTCCATGGGGTGGGACGGGAGTTGCGGATGCGTAAGGCGTGGTGGGTCGGGGTGCTGCTCGGCGCGCTCCTGGTCGGCGGGTGCGGGGACCCGGGGTCCGACGGCGAGGGCGGGCAGGGGGCGCCGCCCGCGCCCGCCCCGGGCGACCCCACCGACGGCGCGTCGCAGACCACCCGGGGCCGCGCGGAGGCGGACCGCGGCGCCCGCGCCAAGGGTGACGAGCCCCGCGGCGGCAAGCGGGACCAGGCCGGGGGCGGCCGGAAGAACGCCCCCACCGCCCCGCGCCCCACCACCCGCCCCAAGGTCCTCTACCTCGGCGACTCCCTCGCCATGGAGAACCAACGCGTCCTCGGCACCCTCCTGCGCGACCAGGTCGGCGCCCGCTACACCAGCGCGCCCTACTCCGGCACGACCCTCTGCGACTACCTGGAGGGCACCGGCAAGGACTCCCTCGTACCGGACCGGCACAAGGCGGCCACGCTCGTGCGCGAGCTGCGGCCCGACTATGTGGTGCTGCAGTTCTGGGGCAACGCCTGGGGCTACACGCCCTGCATGGAGGGCATCACGTACGACAAGGCGCAGGGCAGGTACTTCTCCCGGTACGCGGCCGACGCGCGCCGTCTGACCGGGCAGATCACCGACGCCGCGCGCGAGGCGGGCGGCAAGCGGCCCAAGGTGGTGTGGGTCTCGCAGGGCCCGGACCCGATGACCCCGGACCGGGTCCGCCGCGTCAACGCGCTCTACCGCCAACAGGCCGCCGCGACCGGCGACTTGGTGTCCGACGCGGGCAGGTCGGTCAGCCCCGCCGCCGCCCGGCACACCTGGGTGGAGAAGCTGCCCTGCACGGCGTACGAGCGCGCCCACCGCGCGTACTGCACCGAGCCGGAGAGGGACCGCACCGCCCTGCACCGCTCCGACGACCCGCTGCACTTCTGCCTGGCCCCGACGACCGCCAAGTCCCGCCCGTGCCCGGTGCGTTCACCGGGCATCCGGCGCATCACGCAGGCCGTCACGGACACACTGCGGGCCCACGAGACCCGCTGAGCTGGCTTGATGAAGTCCACTGCGGTTCGAGAAGCGCCCTGAAGGGGCGCGGGGAACTGCGCGACCAGCCCCCACACACCCGCGGACTCAAGACGACACAGCGCCGCAAACCCAGCGAAGCGCCTAGCGCCGCCAGGCGCTGTACGACATGACGTCCCCGGCCTCGACCGCGAACCGCGGCTGGTCCTTGGTGAACAGCGCCTCCAGGCCCAGCGGTTCGCCCGAATCGGGGTCGAGGATCAGCATGTACCGCAGGTGCTCGTCGCGGGAGTCGTGGACGTAGGCCTGGCCGGAGCGGCCGAGCCGGTCGGTGACCGTGCCCGCGGGGCGCAGACCGCCGCTGTCGGCGAGGAGCCGGGCCAGGGCGGCGCTCTCGCGCGCGCCGAGCGTCCAGGCGTCGAGGAGCGAGGGCAGCGCGTCCAGGATCTCCTGGGTGCTCGCGGGCGTGGTGCGGCGCGGGAAGCCCGGGTCGTGGACCTCCGTGAGGTAGTCGCGCAGGGCGGCCGCGGTGCCCGGCGGGCGGGAGCGGGGCGGGGCGTCGGACCAGCTCGGCGGGAAGACGCGCTCGCCGAGCAGCTTGCCGTCGGCCTCGACGCGTTCGGTGCGGCTGCCGTCCGGGTGCCAGCGGACCTCGCGCTCCTCGGGCAGCGTGACGGGGCGCTTCGCGTCCGGGCCCTCGTCCATGGCGAGGCTCCAGGTCTGGACGTGGGAGCCCTTGCGCAGCCGCGGTCCGCCGGCGCGGGCGGCGGCCTCGGCCCGGTCCGCGAGGCGGTCGAGCGTCAGCGTGGCGCCGTCGCGCGGGTGCAGGGCGCCGGGCACGGCGGCGGTGGCGGGCGCGGCGGCCAGGTCGGGCACGGTGAGCGCGAGGACGGCGGCGAAGGCGACGGCGGCGGCCTCCGCCCACAGCACCACGCGGCGGCGGGCGCGGCGGGCCCGGGTGCGGTGCAGGAGCTGGTTGAGGCCGCGCTCGGCGACGGCGTTCAGGGGGCGGTCGCGCCAGGGGCCCGCGGTGGCGGAGACGGGGTTGGCGGCGCGCAGCAGGTCGAGGTCGGGGGTCAGGTCGAGGTCGTGGGTGGGGTCGAGGTCAGGGGTGCGGGCGTCGTCCGGGCCGGGGGCGTCGCGCCGGTCGTCCAGGTGGTCAGTCACGGCTCTCAGCTCCCGCTCGTCCCGCTCGTACATTCATCTGCATCCGGTCGATCTCCGCGCGGAGTCTGCGCCGGGCCCGGTGCAGCCGCATCGCCGCCGCGCCGGGGCTGCACTCCAGGGCCACCGCGAGCTCGTCGACGCCCAGCTCCTCCCAGGTGGTCAGGCGCAGGGCCTCCTGGTCGGCGGGGGAGAGCCGGGCCAGGGCCTCGTGCACCCAGGAGCCGGGGCGTTCGGTGTCCGGGCTGTCCACGACCTGGTTGCCGTGGGCGCTCTCGTTGAGGCCGATGCGGTGCAGCAGGCGCCGTCGGCGGCCGAGGCCGCGCACCGTGTTGGCCAGGCAGTTGCGGGCGACGGCGTACAGCCAGGGCAGCGGCACCTCGGGGAGTTCGGAGCGGCGCCGCCAGGCTATGGAGAAGACGTCCGCCACGACCTCCTCGACCTCGTGGGCCTCCCCCGCGTCGAGCCTGCGCGCGACGAACCGGCTCACCGCCCAGTAGTGCTCGCGGTAGGCGGCCGCGAAGGAATCGTCCGTGCTCATGGACCGTAGGTGTCCGGCATGCGTCCGATCCTCACACCCGGCCGCTGTGATTCTCGCGGCAGGGGGTCACGGTGATGCCGCCCCGCCCTCCGGACACCTACGGGGCATGAGGTCAACCGTGAAGTGGCTGACGACCACGGACCACAAGACGATCGGCACGCTGTATCTGGTGACGTCGTTCGCGTTCTTCTGCATCGGCGGGGTGATGGCCCTGTTCATGCGCGCCGAACTGGCCCGCCCCGGTACGCAGATCATGTCGAACGAGCAGTTCAACCAGGCGTTCACGATGCACGGCACGATCATGCTGCTGATGTTCGCGACGCCCCTGTTCGCGGGCTTCGCGAACTGGATCATGCCGCTCCAGATCGGCGCGCCCGACGTCGCGTTCCCGCGCCTGAACATGTTCGCCTACTGGCTGTACCTGTTCGGCTCGCTGATCGCCGTCGGCGGTTCTCCGGCTTCGGCACGATCCTCGGCTCGGTCAACTTCATCACCACCATCATCTGCATGCGCGCCCCCGGCATGACGATGTTCCGCATGCCGATCTTCACCTGGAACGTGCTGCTCACGGCCGTCCTCGCGCTGCTCGCGTTCCCGGTGCTCGCCGCCGCGCTGTTCGCCCTGGAGCTGGACCGGAAGTTCGGGGCGCACATCTTCGACGCGGCCAACGGCGGGGCGCTGCTGTGGCAGCACCTGTTCTGGTTCTTCGGCCACCCCGAGGTCTACATCATCGCGCTGCCGTTCTTCGGCATCGTCTCGGAGGTCGTCCCGGTCTTCTCGCGCAAGCCGATGTTCGGCTACATGGGCCTGGTGGGCGCGACGATCGCCATCGCGGGCCTGTCGGTGACGGTGTGGGCGCACCACATGTACGTGACGGGCGGCGTGCTCCTGCCCTTCTTCTCCTTCATGACGTTCCTGATCGCCGTCCCGACGGGCGTGAAGTTCTTCAACTGGCTCGGCACGATGTGGAAGGGGTCCCTGTCCTTCGAGACACCGATGCTGTGGGCGGTCGGCTTCCTCATCACGTTCGTCTTCGGCGGTCTGACGGGCGTGATCCTGGCGTCACCGGTGATGGACTTCCACGTCTCGGACTCGTACTTCGTCGTCGCGCACTTCCATTACGTCATCTTCGGCACCGTCGTGTTCGCGATGTTCGCCGGATTCCACTTCTGGTGGCCGAAGTTCACCGGCAAGATGCTCGACGAACGCCTCGGCAAGATCACCTTCTGGACGCTCTTCGTCGGCTTCCACGGCACGTTCCTCGTGCAGCACTGGCTCGGCACGGCCGGCATGCAGCGCCGCATCCCGGACTATCTGGCGGCGGAGGGCTTCACCGGCCTGAACACGCTCTCCACGATCTTCTCGTTCCTGCTCGGCCTGTCCCTGCTGCCGTTCTTCTACAACATCTGGAAGACGGCGAAGTACGGCGAGCAGGTCACCTCCGACGACCCCTGGGGCTACGGCCGTTCCCTGGAGTGGGCCACCTCCTGCCCGCCGCCCCGCCACAACTTCACCTCCCTGCCCCGCATCCGCAGCGAGTCGCCCGCGTTCGACCTGCACCACCCGGAGATCGCGGCGGCCGACGGCACGCCGGGGACGGCGCCCGCCCCGGCGGAGGTGGCGGCCCGGTGACCGCCATGGACGAGCGTCCCGTGCGCGCCCACGTGCGCCCCGACGCCGACGCCGACACGCTGATCGGCGAGATCGAGGGCCACCTGCTCGCCGAGGCCGCCCGCGCCGAGAGCCGCGCCGCCGCCCAGCGCTTCGCCCAGCGCCTCGACTGGCTTTCGCCCGCGGAGCGCGCGGAGGTGGAGCGCCTGTACACCGAGGACCACCTGTCGGTGACCCGGCAGGCGTGGCGCCACATCGCGGGCCGCTGCCTGGACCTGCGCGCCGAGTACGAGGAGCGGTACCGGGTGCTGCGGCTGCGGGTCCTTGCCGGGGGCCTGCTGGTGGCTGGGGTGCTTGTCGGGGTCGGGACGGTGCTCGCGCTGGCGTGAGCGGTCCGGCTCCGGCAGCCGGGGGGGCTGCCGGAGCCGGGTGCGCGGTCGTGCGGGGCAGGGGTCAGAGCGGCAGCCCGTACCCCTCGCACTTCGGCTTGAAGTCCGGCTTGTCCGCGCCGAGGGCGTTCACGACGTTCTGCGTCGTCGGACCGTCCGTGAACAGGCCGACATGGCCGACCGGGTTCTTCGGACACTGGTCCTGCACGACGATGTTGCGGACGTGGTCGCCCTTCAGGAAGCCGTTGCCGTACGGGCTCGCGATCAGGTCGTACTTGGTGGCGATGACCGTGTAGCGCACGCCGGGGACGGTGTCGCCGTCGGCCCACAGGGCCTTCTGGAAGTCGGAGCCCTCCTGCTGGTCCTTGAGGCCCTGGAGGTTCAGGTGGTCGAAGGCACCGTTGACGATGCCGAGCACGCCGAGGGCCTTGCCCAGGTTCACCAGGCCGCTGAGGGTGGTGCCGTGGTTGGTGGGGGCGAGCGCCACGAGCCGCTCGACCTTCTTGGCGCCGCCGAGCCGCTTGATGTAGTAGTTCGGCATCATGCCGCCCTGGGAATGCCCGAGGACGTCGACCTTCTTGGCGCCGGTGGCCGCGAGCACCTTGTCCACGAACGCGCTCATCGTCTCGGCGGACTTGGCGACGCCGGTGAGGCCGCCGACGCGCCCGCCGAAGTTGAACGGGCTGCCCATGCCGTAGTTGAAGGCGTAGACGCAGTGGCCCTCGTTGGCGAGCGTCGGGCCCATCGTGACCCAGTTGGCGCCGAGGTTCACGCCGGTGCCGTGCACGAGGACGACCGGGTTGCGGTGGTCGGCGTCGGGCTTGCAGTTCCAGTCGTTCACGCCGGTCACCGCGTTCGGGCTCAGTAAGAAGTTGCTCACGCCCTCGGCGACGCCGCCGACGGGGTACTGCTTGCGCGGCTTCTCGTCGGCCTGCGCCGGGACGGCCGCGGCGGTGAGCGCCGTGGCGGCCAGGGCGAGGGCCGCGGCGAGACGGGCCGGTGCGGAGGTTCTGCTCATGGTTCCGGTCCCTTCGGATGCACGAGTGGGTCGACCGGACGCGGCCTGGTCAGAGGCATGCCTTGTCACGGGCATGCCTCATCACCGGCGCGCCTTGTCATAGGCATGACATGTCACCGTCCAGAAATCTGAAACGACCTCACTTCAGATTTGGTTACTTGAAAGTAGGGCCACGGAAACAGGGGCGCAAGATGTGCGCGTACGAGAATTTCCGCGCACGCCAAGGGAGTTGGCGCCGACGGGTCGGGCCCGCGCCGACCGCCGACGCCGACCGGTATCGCCTACGTCCACACCTCAGGGCCGACCGGAAGGCCGGGGCCGGTGGGGGTCAGGGGGTCAGGGGGGCGTGAGGGTGTCGAGCCGGGCGGCGAGGTCGGGGTGGGCGGCGGCCAGGTGGGGGCGGGCGGCGGCCAGAGGGGCGATGAGGTCGGCGGGGTCGTCGTGGCCGAGGGCGGCGTGGAGCTCGGCGAGCGGGCGGCGGGCGGCGGCGGGCAGGTCGGCGAGGGCGGCGATCTGGCCGGCGAGGCGGCGCAGGTCGGCCGCGTTGTGGCGGGCCCAGGCGGCGGTGGTGCGGTCGGCGGCGCGGGCCTGCCGGGTGGCCTGGACGCGCTGTTCACCGGTGGTCCCGGCGGGGCCGGGGCGGCCGCGCAGGTAGCGGCGCTCGGCGGCCTGGCGGCTGGCGACGCCGAGGGGGTGGGCGAGGTCGGCCCAGCTGGCGCCCGCGTCGCGGGCCGTTTCGATCAGGCCGGTCTCCCATTCGGCGAGCTGCTCGCGCACCTGCCGCAGCAGCAGCAGGGAGGCCAGGGCCTGTTCGGGGTCCGGGGCGGGAGCGGTCGGGGTCTCGTGCCGGGCTTCACGCAGGGCGTCGTCTATGGCGTCAAGGGCCGCCGCCGCGGCAAGGAACGAAACCGGGCCGTGGGCGTCGACGCCGGGCGAGGACGGCTGGTCTGCCACGGTCACGGACACCTCCCTCGGGTTTGTCATCGCATCGACGACATCGTGTTTGTCATCCATTGGATGACATGCTACAACGGAGTCGAGTGAAGCGCATTGGCAGCAACTGCCTGAACCTGCTGGAGGTGTTTTCACGATGTTGATGCGCACTGACCCCTTCCGTGAGCTGGACCGCCTTGCGCAGCAGCTGATGGGCCCGGGCACCTGGTCGAAGCCGTCGGCGATGCCGATGGACGCCTACCGCGAGGGCGACGAGTACGTGGTGGCCTTCGACCTTCCCGGCGTCACCCCGGACTCGATCGACATCGACGTCGAGCGGAACATGCTCACGGTCAAGGCCGAGCGCAGGCCGGTGGCGAAGGCCGCGGACGTGCAGATGGAGCTGTCCGAGCGGCCGCTGGGCGTCTTCTCCCGCCAGATCGTGCTGGCCGACACCCTCGACACCGAGCACATCAAGGCCGACTACGACGCGGGTGTGCTGACCCTGCGCATCCCGATCGCCGAGCGCGCCAAGCCCCGCAAGATCTCCATCGGCGTCGGGGCGGGCAACAAGGAGATCTCCGGCTGACACCGCCCTGACAGGTGCGGAGGACAGGCGTCCGATCTCCCCCTCACCCGCCCTCCGCACCCCGCGGGCAGTCCGAAGGACACGAAGGGGTGGCGGCCGAGATGGCTCTGCGACGCGAAGCGTTCCTCGCCCATGTGAAGGAACGCGGCGAGTACGGCACTACGGAGGAAGCCGAGCGCGCGGCCCGTGTGGTGCTCGCCCTCCTGGGCGCGCATCTGATCGGCGAGGTCCGCGCCCAGCTCGCGGCACGCCTGCCGGAGGGCTTCGCCCTGATCCTGCTCAACCCGCTGCAGAGCGCCGAACCGCTGCCCCCGGAGCGGTTCGTCCGCGCGACCGCGGCCTGGATCGAGGGCGCCACCGAGCAGACCGCGACCTGGGACGTCAGCGCCGTCCTGTCGACGGTCGCCGACACGGCAGGCGATGACCTGCTGGGCCAGATCCTGCTCCAGCTCCCCGTCGGCTACGACCTCCTCTTCGGCCGCCCCCAGCCCACCTGACCCACACCTCGGTGCCCCCGTCGGCACCGCCCCCCCCGTCCTGGCTTCACGAAAGGCATGCACCGCAGTGATCACCGACGTACGCATACCGCTTGAGCACCGGCAGCCGTACGGGACGGCGTACGAGCAGATGCTGGAGAAGGTCCGCTACGAAGGCGCCTACCCCACCCGCGAGCGAGCCGAGGAATCCGTCCGCCTGGTCCTTGCGGGGCTGGGACGCCAACTGACCGGCGACGAACGCGTCGACCTGGCCGCCTGCCTGCCCCTTCAGGCCGCACGTGTCCTGACCGCGCAGATCCCCGACACCCGGCCCCTGACCGGATGGGCCTTCGTCAAGGACCTCGCCGCCCGCTCCGGCGCCTCCCTGGCCACGACCCGGTGGGACACCGGCTCCGTCTTCGCGGCCGTCGCCGCCCACGCCGGCCCCGACCTCGTCACCCGCATCCTCCGCCAGCTCCCCACCGGCTACGCGCTGCTGTTCGGCCGAGCCGAACTCACCCCGGCCGGGCAGTAGGTGCGGGCGCCGGGCACGAAGCCGCCCGGGCGGTTGCGGGTCTTCGCCGTCTCAGTCCGAGGCCGACGGAGCGGATGACTCGGCGGCGCGCCGGTATTCGGCGTTGAGGCGCTGGGCTTCCTCGAGCTGGTCTTCCAGGATGACGATGCGGCAGGCGGCCTCGATCGGGGTGCCCTGGTCGACGAGTTCACGGGCCCGGGCGGCGATGCGCAGCTGGTAGCGGGAGTAGCGGCGGTGCCCGCCCGCGGAGCGGAGCGGGGTGATCAGGCGGGCCTCACCGATGGCGCGGAGGAAGCCCTGGGTGGTGCCGAGCATCTCGGCGGCCCGGCCCATGGTGTAGGCGGGGTAGTCGTCGTCGTCGAGACGGCCGAAAGTGTCGTCTGCGGTCATCGCACCTCTCTGGGGAACACGCTTGAGGGGCCCTGGTGTCGTACGACACGAGGGCCCCGAAGGAACTGCTACACCATCTGCCAGCCTTGATACTGCGCTGGCGTCCTGTTTCCGCCGCCCCGACGAGAACGCTGTCGGGGGTGCGGGGATCGCGGTTGCTTGACCGGAGACCACCTCACTATCGATGTCCTGCGGTACCCGGGCTCACGACTTCCACCCGGGCGATCCTGATGGCGCCTGGCTCCTCCGTTCTTTCCTCGACGATCAATTGCGTCCTGCTGGTACTGCGTTCTGCACTTACTACGGGTACGGCAACTTCAGGTACTGCTGCCCGGCAGTTCGTCTCTGCCAGGGCCTACTGACTTCCTTGGCTACGAGAGAAACACTAACCAGGTCACCACCCAATGTCTACTCCGGCCGCGATAGATTTTCGCGTGTCGGATGATGAGGTAATCCCACTCGGACGGCGAAGGCCCAGGGGATGGGCGGGCCACTGGCCGGGAGCCCCCGGCTACGCCGAAGGCCGGGTCGGTCGCGGCCGCGAACCCGGCCCCTGCTCCGGCGCGGTCGCCGCAGGGGTGCGGGTGGGCTGGGCGAGCACGATGGTGAGGTCGTCGCCGAGCGGCGCGCCGCCGGTGTGCCGGGCGACCAGGTCCGTCAGGTGCTCAAGGGCGTCGGGCAGGGCGGGTTCGGCCAGCGCGGCGTGCACCTGTGGGACGTCGAGCCGGAACGGGGCGCGGTCGCCGTCGCGGGCGTCGGTGAGGCCGTCGGTGTGCAGCAACAGGCGCTGGCCCGCCGACAGATGGACGCGCTGCAGCCGCGGGACGGGGCCGAGGCCCAGCGGGGGCGAGGGCCGCGGCGGGGCGAGCGGGCACAGCCGGCGGCCGACGCGCAGCGGGGCCGGATGGCCGCAGTTGACGAGGCGGACCTCGCCGGGGCGGAAGTCGGCGAGCAGCAGCGTGACGAAGTCCTCCGGACCCAGCTCGGGACGCAGCAGCTCGTCGAGGGTGTGGGCGAGCCGGACCGGGTCGGGCTCGGTGGCGGCGGCGCGCCGGAAGGCGGCGAGGACCGCGGCGGACACCCGGATCGCCTGCGCCCCGTGCCCCTTGACGTCGGCGAGCAGCAGGCGCGGACCGGCCGAGGTGAGCACGGCGTCGTGGACGTCGCCGCCGAGCAGGGCGTACGGGTCGCAGGAGCGGGTGAGCGCCGCGAGGTCGACGTGGCCGACGCGGTCGGGCAGGGGACGGGCCAGGGCCTCCTGCGCGGTGACGGCGAGCCGGGTCACGTCGTCGAGGGCGCGCTCGGCGCGTGCGCGGGTGTGCGCCGTGAGCACCGCCCACAGCGAGACCGCGGCGACGTGCAGCGCGACGCCCGACGCGCTCGGCCCGGCGGGCGACGCGCCGAGGAGCGCCACGGTGACGGCGACCGCCCCAAGGGCGGCCGTGACGCGCGCCGACAGGCGGTGGGCGGCAAGGAGCGGCCCGATCACCGACAGCCCGTACGAGGGAACCTGCGCGACGAGCTCCACCGAGGCCGCGACGGCCTGCGCGGCCGCTGCCGCGGCCAGCCATGTGCGCCGTGTCTCCACTGCGTCCCCCTGGTCGTTCGGCGAAGTCCGTTTTCTTCGCGCACGGCCCATGTGTGCGGGGGTACTGTGCCAGTTTCGATGACGGTCCGTGGCCGATTCGCCACAGCCTGCGCGCCGACCGCCAGGCGTCGGGCAGCGTGGAGGGCGGAACCGCCGGGACACGACGCACGGGACACGACGCACGGGACACGACGCAGGGGGCGAAGGTGGCTCAGTCGCGGGGACCGAGGGTGGGCGGCCTGCCGCCCGGGAGCGACACGGGACTTGTCGGCCGGCGACGCGAACTCGCCGAGCTGCGCGGCCGGTTGGCACAGCACCGCCTCGTCACGCTGAGCGGCGTCGGCGGGGTCGGCAAGACCCGCCTCGCCCGGCAGGCCGCCGCCGCCCTGCGCCCCCGCTTCCGGGACGGCGTCTGGTGGGCCGAGCTGTCCCCGCTGGCGGACGGCGCGCTCCTGACGTACGCGATCGCCGAGGCGCTGCCCCTGGTCGACCAGAGCGGGCGGCCGATGCTGGAGGCGGTCGCCGAGTACCTGGCGGGGCGTGAGCTGCTGCTCGTCCTCGACACCTGCGAGCACGTGGTCGGGGAGTGCGCCGACGCGGTGGCGGCCCTGCTGATGACGGCCCCGGGGCTGCGCGTGCTCGCCACCAGCCGCCGCCCGCTCGGCCTGTCCGTCGAGGACGTCGTACCGCTCGCCCCGCTGCCCGAGGCGGACGCGCGGGCGCTGCTCGCCCTGCGCGTCGGCGACGCGGTCCCCGGCGGCACCGGCGACGGCAGCGAGGTGGCCGCGCTGTGCCGCAGGCTCGACGGGCTGCCGCTCGCCATCGAGCTGGCCGCCGCCCGGCTGCGGGAGATGTCCCCGGCCGAGCTCAACCGGCGGCTCGACGACCGCTTCGAGGTACTCGGCGAGACCCGGCAACCCGTGTACGAGGCGGACCCGCCCTGGCACCAGGCGCTGCGCACCGCCATCGGCTGGAGCCACCAACTGTGCACCCCGGCCCAGCGCCTGGCGTGGGCCCGCCTGTCCGTGTTCGCGGGGACCTTCGACAAGGAGGCGGCCCGCCGGGTGTGCGCGGACGACCGCCTGCCCGCCCGTGACGTGTCGGACCTGCTCGCGTCCCTGGTGCAGAGTTCGATCGTGGAGTGGGTGCCCGCCGGGCCCGTGTCGCGCTACCGGATGCTGGACACCATACGGGAGTTCGGCCTGTTCTGGCTGCGCGGACTCGGCGAGGAGGAGGCGGTGCGGCGCCGCCACGTCGACCACTACACGGCGCTCGCGCACACCGCCGAACAATCCTGGTCGGGCCCCGACCAGGTGGCCTGGTACCACCGTGTGAACGCCGAGCACGCCAACTTCCGGGCCGCCCTCGACTCCTGCCTCGCCGACGGCGACGGGCACCGCGCCCAGGAGCTGAGCGGGACCCTGTGGTTCGTCTGGTTCGCCTGCGGCTTCGCCACGGAGGGCCGCCACTACCTGGACAGGGCCCTGGCCCTCGGCCCCACGCCCGGCCACGTCCGGGGCAAGGCGCTGTGGGCCAGCGGCCTCATCGCCATGACCCAGGGCGACCCGGCGTCGGTCCACGGGGTGGCCGCCGCCCTGCGGGACGCCACAGCCGACGGGGACGACGCGACCGCGCCGTACGCCGTCGCCTACCTGACCGGTGCCGCCCTCATCGTCACCGGCCGGTACGCGGCGGCGATCGAGACGCTCGGGACACCCCCGTCCGCCCGGCCCGCGCCCGGGAACTTCGACGCGGCCTGGGGCCTGATCCGCACCGCCCGCGCCTTCACGCACGTCTTCCTCGGCCAGTACGACGAGGCCGCGGCCGTCTCCGCCGAGCTGTGCGCCGACTGCGCCCGCGGCGGCGAGCTCTGGCTGCGCGCCTACGGCGACTACACCCGCGCCCTCGCCGAGCTCGCCCGGGGGCGCCCCGCCGAGGCCGTCACCCACGCCCGCGCCGCGGTGCGCGGCAAGCACCGCTTCCAGGACGGCCTCGGCATGGCGCTCGCCCTCGACCTGCTCGCCGCCGCGTCCGTCGCCACCCGGGACGCCGTGCAGGCGGCCCGGCTCCTCGGCGGCGCGGACCGGCTCTGGCAGACGATGGGCAGCGCGCGCGCCGGTTCCGAGGACGTCGTGGCCGCGCGCCGGGCCTGCGAGGCGAAGGCCCGTGGCCTCATCGGCGACGAGGCGTACGGCGCCGCCTTCCGCGCGGGGTACGAGAACGACCTCGACGCGGTCGTCACGGAGGCGCTCGCGGTGTGAGCGCGGGCGCCCGCGGGAACCCGGCGCGCGAGACCGGTGTGAGCGACAATTCCCGGGTAGGGGCGGGTAGTTGCGGCCGGACAGATGAGGGGAGCGGGATCGGTGTTGTCCGACGAGGCACGGGACGCGCGGCGGGCCGCGCGCGCGTACGGGGGCAAGTCCGCCGAGCAGCGCCGGGCCGAGCGGCGCAGGCGCCTGCTGACGGCGGGCGTCGAACTCTTCGGCTCGGGCCCCGGCGCGTACCGCTCCGCGTCGGTGGCGTCGCTGTGCGCCCGCGCCGATCTGTCGACGCGCCAGTTCTACGAGGAGTTCCGCAACCTCGAAGAGGTCCTCGCCGTCCTGCACCGGCACGTCCAGAAGGCCGCGCAGGCCGCGATCACGGAGTCCCTGGCCAAGGCCACGGGCGGCGGCGTCCGTGAGCGCGCCGACACCGCGTTCCGGGCGTACGCGCGCGTGCTCACGGCCAATCCGCATCTCGTACGGATCGCCTTCGTCGAGGTCACGGGCGTCAGCCCCGAGCTGGAGAAGCAGCGCCTCGAGGCCCGCAGGGGCTGGGTCGACCTCCTGGTCGCCGCCCTGGACGAGGCCGCCGCGCGCGGCGAGATCGGCGCCCGGGACTACCGGATAGCGGCGCTGGGTTTCGTCGGGGCGGTCAACGGCCTGCTGTACGACTGGACGGCCGGGTACGTGGACGCGAGCCTGGACACGATCGTGGACGAGCTGATGCTGATGTTCATGGGGCTGCTACAGCCGCCGGAGGGTGGCTGGGCGGCGTAGCGGCACCCCATTCTCAAGCCCCCGGTCACTCCGGCGGCCCCTGCTCGATCCGGCGCAGCACCGCGTCGAGGCGGTCGAGGCCGGGCCCGGTCTGGAGCTGGCGCTCGTCCCACCAGGTGACGCCCGCGTCGCGGAGCGGGCCGAGCAGGTCGCGGGCGCGGGCGGGGTCGCCGGGCGTGGCGCCGCCGAGGACGATCTCGTACGGAGCCGCCGGGTCCTCCCGGTGCCCCCGCACATACGCCACGAGGTCCCGCACCTCGTCGAGCGGCGGGATCTCCCCGTGCCGGGCCGACTCGAACAGCGGGACGGCGCCGTCCCAGCGGGCCGCGCGGCGCATCGGCGGCCGGTTCGGCCAGAAGCCCGCGATCCACACGGGCGGGCGGGGCCGCTGCGCGGAGGCGGGAAGCAGCTGCACGTCGTCGACGCGGAAGTGCTTGCCGTCGTGCGTGACCGGCTCACCGGACCAGTAGCGGTCGAGCAGGCCGAGCCCCTCGTCGAGCAGCTCGGCGAGCACCTTCGGATCGGTCGGCTCGCCGAAGCTCGCGTACTCGTCCTTGACGGGACCGCCGAGCCCCGCCGCGAACGTCACCCGGCCACCGCTCAGCGCGTCCAACGTGGCGACCTGCCGCGCCAGTTGCTGCGGCCGCCGCCGCGCCACCGGCGTGACCAGCGTCCCCAGCCGGATCCGCTCCGTGGCGAGCGCGGCCGCGGTGAGCAGCATCCAGGGATCCCCGAACGGCTTCCCCCGCTGCACCTCCTTGTCGTGCACGACGTGATCCCACACGAAAAGACCGTCCCAGCCCGCCTGTTCGGCCGCCACCGCCACCTGGGCGACGGTCCTGGCGTCCGCGAAGTCACCGAAGTTCGGAATGTTGATCGAGAAGCGCATCCCGGCATGGTGGCGCGGGCGGACCCGGTCGGGCAACGGGTTTCGCGCGCCCCGCCCGCGCGCGGTCGCGCCTCTTTCTTCCCGACTTCCCTTATGGATCTCACCCCGCCGATAGCATTCCGTACGTCAACGGGCGTGAAGTGCCACGGGGGTGGAGGGCACCAGGTGCGCGCAATTCCCAACGGACGGCCACGGCAGTCCTCTTCCTACCGGTGGACCCCGTTGTCCACACTCGTCGCACTCGGGGTGACCGGGGCCCTGGTGATTTCCGGGTGTGGATCAGGGGATTCGCAAAGCCGTTCCCCCAACGGGCCCTCGAACGGTTCCTCGAATGGCTCGTCGAATGGCTCATCGAATGGCGGCTCGGACGGGTCGGGAAATTCGCCCGGGGGACCGGACGCGGAGGGCAGCGGGAGCTTTTCCGGTGGTCCTTCCGACGACTCGGGAGACTCGGGCGGTGCTGGCAGCTCCTCGAACGGCGGTCCGTCGGGGCGGACGTCGGGGACCGGGAAGCCCGAGGGCTCGGGGAAGTCCGACGGGTCCACCTGGGACGGAGGCGGCGACAGGGGGTCCACCTGGAAGCCCGGGGACAGCGGCGGCTCGGGGGGCAGGTCGTCCGCACCGCGCCCGGAGCCGGAGAAGGAATTCTCCTGGACCCCGCCCGGCCCCGCCTCCCCCTCTTTCGACGCGTCGAACACCGACCACATCTACGACCTGGTGCACAACAGGAACTGCCAGCGGGCCAGGCATTGGTACGAATTCGTGGGACCCGGTAAGCAGCAGCAGAATCCGTCCGGGTGGAAACTCATCGGCGGGCTGGTCAGTGCGTGCTTCGCCGTCGACGGGCAGGACCGTGAGTGGCGGACCGTGATCGACGCGTACGAAGCCATCAGGAATCAGCCGTCCGGAGACTGCAAGTACGTCGCGGGCCGACGCACCCTTCAACAGCTGGCCGAATTCCGCATCGCCCACCCGAAGGGGAAGGTCCGCATTCGCCCCGCGTCGGGGAGCGTTCAGGCCTGCCCCCCTGGCATCAAAGGGCTGCGCCCCGACAGGGCGGCGCCCGGGGAAACGGTGCGGGTGCACGGGACCTGGCCCAGCGAGGTGACGATCTACCTGGGCGACCGACCCGTCCCCCTCCTCCCCGATGACAACTACCCCCCTTGCTGTCACAACACCGCCGTGAAGTTCGAGGTGCCGCAGAACACGCCTGACGGGCAGGTACGGATCACCCTGCGGACGCGGACCATCACCCTGGACGCGGGCCTGCTGACGATCAGCCGACACCGCCCCCCCCCCCCCCCCCCCCCCCGCCCCCGCCGGACCCGGCGCCCGACGCGCCCGCACGCCCAGGCTGGATGGAACTCCTCGGCACCATCGGCTCCCTGGTCTCCCTCTTCGCCGCCGTCCTGTTCTACTTCGGCTGGGCCAGCACCGACGCCGAGACCCGTGCCTTCGAACTCCGCGACTCCGTCTTCCGCCTGTCCACCAGCGACTACCTGCTGCGCAGCGTCCAGGCCCTGTTCCTGCCCGCCTGGCTGGTCGTGGGGGTGCTGCTCGCGGCCGTCGCCCTGCGCGCCTGGCTCACGAAGAACCCCGGCCGCGCCGAGTCCCTCGTACCGCGCCTGCGCTGGAGCTGGCTCCTCCCCGTCGGCCTCCTCGCCTGCTACCGCCTGCACCCGGCCTTCTTCGAGCTGGCGATCCCCCTCACCGCCATCCCCTGCCTCCTCGCCACGGCGTACGCCCACACCCGGCCCCGCCCCGAACCCGACGCTTCCGAGCAGCGCCACCGGCTCCACATCTGGGCGCTCACCCTCGTCCTCTGCGTGCTCTCGCTCTTCTGGGCCGTCACCTCCTACGCCGGGATCGTCGGCCGCGGCCGCGCCGAGGAAGCCGCCCGCGCGGTCGACACCGCCGCCTTCCCCAGCGTCGTCGTCTTCAGCGAGAAGGACCTGATGATCCGCGGGGACGGGGTCTGCCACCAGCGCGTGAGCGGCAAGGGCAGCGCGTACGGATACCGGTACTCCGGGCTCCGGTTGTTCTCTGTGTCCGGGGACCGGATCTTCCTCGTGGGGCGGGACTGGAGCCCGGCGCAGGGCACGTTGTGGACCGTGCGGGAGAGCGAGGCGGTGCGGGTGGAGTACGTGAGCGGGGTGGTGGGGCGGAAGGAGGGGTGCGGGGGCTAGCGCAGGTCCAGGCGGGCCTTCGCCGGGTGAAACCCCCGTCCGTGAACTGGCTGAAGACGGACGGGGGTCACTGCTTGTCGGGGCCGCGACGGGCCGGTGGCGGGTTACCGTGCTGCCGGAGCACACGGGCACGACCACCTGGTTCGAGTGCGGCGACAGAGAGGCAGGCGAGGGAGCGGCATGGCGAGATCCCCTGTGACGCCCGAGGAGCTGATCGCCCGGCACGGTCTCGAACCGCTGCCCTTCGAGGGCGGGCGTTTCCGCCAGACGTGGGCCGGGCCGCCGGACACCGCGTCCGGCCACCCCGTCGGTACGGCGATCATCATGCTCCTGACGTCCGCCGCGGGCGACTTCTCGGCGCTGCACCGCCTCCCCACCGACGAGGTCTGGCACTTCTACCAAGGCGACCCTCTCGACCTGCTGCTGCTCCACCCCGACGGGACGGACGAGCTGCGGATACTGGGCGACGGGGACGGGGAGGAGTTCCAGCTCGTCGTGCGCGCGGGCACCTGGATGGGGGCGCGGGTGCGGGACGGCGGCGAGTGGTCGCTGTTCGGGACGACCATGGCTCCCGGGTTCCTGGAGTCGGACTACGAGGGCGGGGATCCGGACGTGTTGGCCGCCCGCTACCCCCAACAGGCCGAACTGATCCGGAGGTTGTGCCGTGTCTGATCCGGGACTGCCCTCACTGGCAGGGCGGGTGGCGCTCGTCACCGGCGCCAGCGGGCTGATCGGCGGCGGCATCGCGCGCAGCTTCGCGCGGGCGGGCGCCGCGGTCGTCGTGCACGGCAACAAGGGGGTCGAGCGGGCGCGGGACGTCGCCGCCGAGATCGAGGAGTCCGGCGGTGACGCCCTCGTCGTCACCGCCGACCTCGGCGAGGAGCGGGAGTGCCGGCGGCTCGTCGAGGAGGCGTACGGCTGGCGGGGGCGGCTCGACTCGCTCGTCAACAACGCCGGGGTGCAGCCCGTGCAGGAACTCGCGGGGATGTCCGCCGGGGACTGGCGGGGGATGTACGACGCCAACGTCACCAGCGCGTTCTGCTGTACGCAGGCCGCTGTCGGGGTCATGGCCGGGCAGGACGGGGGTGGCAGTGTCACGCACATCGCGTCCATCGAGGGGCATCAGCCTGCCGTCGGGCACGCGCACTACAGCGCCGCCAAGGCCGCGCTCATCATGTTCGCGCGGGCCGCCGCCGTGGAGTACGGGGAGCGGGGGGTACGGGTCAACTCCGTCTCGCCCGGGCTCATCGGGCACCCCTCGCTGGCCTCGGAGTGGCCCGACGGGGTCGAGCGGTGGGGGCGGGCTGCGCCGCTCCGTCGCCTGGGGCGGCCCGAGGACGTGGGGGCGGCGTGCGTGTTCCTCGCGTCGGACGCGGCGGGGTGGGTCACGGGGGTCGACTTCGTCGTGGACGGTGGGGTGAGCGCCCGCTCCACGTGGTGACCTTCGCGGGGCGCCCCAGTCCCGCCCCTTCTCCGAAACCGGGGCTCCGCCCCTGGACCCCAGGGGGCAGGTGTCCCGTGTCGGGTGGGACAGTCCTCCCCGATCGGCGCTCCGCGCCTCGTCCTCAATCGCCGGACGGGCTTTTCCCCACCCGCCCGCCCCGCCAGGGCTTCGGCCGGAGTGGGACGCACCGCCTGCCCGGGGTCGCTCAGCTCGCCTCGGCGAGGAGTTGCCAGGGTGGGCTG
>NZ_JNXT01000103.1 GCF_000716675.1 Streptomyces alboflavus | reverse complement strand
GTGCCGGGCTGTTGGTCAGTCTGTGGAGAGTTGGGGCGGGTGGGTGGGAGAGAGCCCCTCCGGCGATTGAGGAGCGGGGTCCGGGGCGGAGCCCCGGGATCGGGAAGGGGAGGGGTTGGGGTACATCGCGTAAGCGGCACCCCCCACCACCCCCGACAGCAGGAAGCTGCAGTCCACCCCGCCGGTGAGGGGCAGGAGCGGCCCCTCGTAGGAGGGGAGGGACACCGCGAGGAGGCCGACGGTCGCGCCCAGGGCCCAGGCCGCCGTGGCCCACGGGTTCCAGCCGGACCGGAACCAGTAACGCCCGCCCCGGGACCGCCGGTTGAAGACCTGGAGGGCGTCGGCGTCGTACACCCCGCCGCAGCGTACGAACCCCATCAGGGTGATCACGGCCCACGGCGTCCCGATCGCCGTGAGGAGCAGCACGAAGGACGTCATCGCGTCCTGCGCGGACCACGCGAAGTGCCCGACGAAGACACACCCCGTGGCCACCACCGCGACGGTGTACGTGGCCCGCGCCCGCGAGGCCCGCGGCACGATCGCGTCGAGGTCGAGCCCCATGGAGTACAGCATGAGACCGGCGTTCCCGACGGACCCGGCGGACGCGGCGAGCAGCAGCGGCACGAGGTACCAGCCGGGCGCGGCGGAGACCAGCGGCTCGGCGTAGTCGAGGGCCGCGCGGGCGGCGTAGGCGGTGAAGGTGCCGAAGAGCTGCGGGACGAGGAGCCCGGCGGTCAGGCCGAGACAAGTGGCGCGCAGGACGGAGCGGGAGCTGTGCCGCGCCGGTGAGACGTAGCGGGTGTAGTCGCCGAGCAGGGTGATGAAGGCGATGGGCCCGGAGAGCCCCGCGGCGACGAGCGCGAGGAGCCACGTCGGCCAGAACGACCCGAGCGCGTACCCGCCCGCGCCGGGCAGCGCCGCGGTGGTGAAGTCCGGGGCGTAGGCGAAGACGCCGAGGACGAGCAGGGCGGTCATGCCGACGGCGAGGATGCGGGAGAGCCGCAGCAGCACCCGGTAGCCGTACACCGCCCCGGCCACCGTGGCCGCCGCGAGCAGCGCGTACACCAGGCTGTAGGAGAGGCCGTCGGCGGGCAGGCCGGTGAGGCGGTGCAGGGTGCCGACCATGACGTCGCCGCCGATCCAGATGGTCAGCGCGGTGTAGCCGAGGGACAGGAGCAGCCCGACGACCGAGCCGACGAGCCGGCCGCGGACGCCGAACTGTGCGCCCGACGATGTCGACAGGTTCGTGCCGGTCCGCAGCGAGACCAGCGCGAGCGGCGCCGTGAGCGCCGTGCCGATCAGCGTGCCCGCCACCACCGCGCTCACCGACTGCCAGAAGCCGAGCCCGAAGGAGACCGGCAGCCAGCCGAAGACGATCACTCCGAGGCAGAGGTTGGAGCCGAGGAGGATCGAGACCACGTCCCGCGGCCCGCTGGTGCGTTCCTCCTCGGGGATGGTGTCGACTCCGCGCTGTTCTATCGGCATGGGCTGCCCCTGACGCTCGCTCGAATCGGGCTTCGGTGAATGCGGGTGTTTGAGTGCCGTTCAATGTGAAGGACGTATTGCGTCCACGTCAATGGTTTCGGTCTGAGGGTTTGACGTTTAGAGTGATGCTCTAAGTGGTCGATCCGGAGGGTCCGGGTCCGGACCCGGTGACCCACGGATGCGAGGAGTGGCGGCGTGCGCCTTACCCCCACGGAACGCGACCGGCTGCTGCTCTTCGGCGCCGCCGAGCTGGCCAGGGCCCGCAGGGCGCGCGGCCTCAGGCTCAATGTGCCGGAGGCGACCGCCCTGATCGCCGACACCGTCTGCGAGGCCGCCCGCGACGGGGCCCGGCTCGCCGAGGCCATCGAGCGGGCGCGGTCCGTCCTCGGCCCCGACGACGTGCTGCCCGGCGTCGCGGACGTCGTCACCGAGGTGCACGTGGAGGCCGTCTTCGACGACGGGTCGCGGCTCGCGGCGGTCGCGGACCCGATCGGCGGCGGCTCCCTCGGCCCGGACGCCCCCGGCGCGCTGCGGCCCGCCCCGTCCACGCCGGACCGCGTGCCCGTCGTCACCCTCGCCGTGCACAACACCGCGTCCGTGCCGGTCAGCGTGACCTCGCACTTCCACTTCTTCGAGGCCAACCCGCGCCTCGACTTCGACCGCGCCGCCGCCTACGGCATGCGGCTCGCCGTCCCCGCCGGCTCCTCCCTGCGTTTCGGTCCCGGCGAACGCGTCGAGGCCGGGCTCGTGCCCATCGGCGGCGCCCGCGTCGCCATCGGCTTCGCCGGACTCGTCGACGGTCCGCTCGACGCGCCCGGCGCCAAGGAGGAGGCCCTGCGCAGGGCGGCGGCCTGCGGCTATCTCGGAGCGAGCACCCCTGAGGAGGGCGAGTGATGGACCCCTACGAGTACGCCTCCGTGCACGGGCCGCGGGCCGGGGACCGGGTGGTCCTCGGGGATTCCGGGCTTGTGGTGCGGGTGGAGTCCGATGCCCAGTCGGCGGGGGACGAGTTCCTGGCCGGGTTCGGCAAGACGGCCCGGGACGGGCTGCATCTGAAGGCTGCCGCTGTGCGGGAGACCTGTGATGTCGTGATCAGCAATGTGCTCGTGATCGATGCCGTCCTGGGGATCCGGAAGGTGTCGATCGGGATCCGGGAGGGGCGGATCCACGCCATCGGGCGGGCCGGGAATCCCGACACCCTGGACGGCGTGGACGTGGTCGTCGGCACCGGGACCTCCATCGTGTCGGGGGAAGGGCTGATCGCCACCGCCGGTGCCGTGGACACCCACGTGCATCTCCTGTCGCCGCGCATCATGGAGGCCTCCCTCGCCTCCGGCGTCACCACCGTCATCGGCCAGGAGTTCGGGCCGGTGTGGGGGGTCGGGGTCAACTCGCCCTGGGCGCTGCGGCATGCGTTCAACGCCTTCGACGCCTGGCCCGTCAACATCGGTTTTCTCGGGCGGGGTTCGTCCTCCGACAAGGCCCCCCTGATCGAGGCGCTCGCCGAGGGCGGTGCGTCCGGCTTCAAGGTGCACGAGGACATGGGCGCGCACACGCGGGCGTTGGACACGGCGCTGCGGGTCGCCGAGGAGTACGACGTCCAAGTCGCGCTGCACAGTGACGGGTTGAACGAGTGCCTGTCGGTCGAGGACACCCTGAGCGTCCTTGAGGGGCGGACCATTCACGCCTTCCACATCGAGGGGTGCGGCGGCGGGCATGTGCCGAACGTGCTGAAGATGGCGGGCGTGCCGAACGTCATCGGTTCCTCCACCAATCCCACGCTGCCCTTCGGGCGGGACGCGGTCGCCGAGCACTACGGGATGATCGTGTCCGTCCACGACCTGAAGACCGACCTGCCCGGTGACGCGGCCATGGCCCGCGACCGCATCCGCGCCGGAACCATGGGCGCCGAGGACGTCCTGCACGACCTCGGCGCCATCGCCATCACCTCGTCCGACGCGCAGGGCATGGGCCGGGCCGGCGAGACCGTCCGCAGGACCTTCGCGATGGCCGGGAAGATGAAGGCCGAGCTGGGCCCCATGGAGGGCGACGGGCCGCACGACGACAACGGCCGCGTGCTTCGGTACGTCGCCAAGCTCACCATCAACCCCGCCCTCGCCCACGGCCTCGCCCACGAGGTCGGCTCCATCGAGGTCGGCAAGCTCGCGGACATCGTGCTGTGGCGCCCCGAGTTCTTCGGCGCCAAGCCGCAGCTGGTCCTGAAGTCCGGGTTCCCGGCGTACGGCGTCGTCGGCGACCCCAACGCCGCCACCGACACCTGCGAACCCCTCGTCCTCGGGCCGCAGTTCGGCGCGTACGGCGCGACCCCAGCCGACATCTCCGTGGCCTTCGTCGCCGGGGCCGCCGTCGAGCAGGGCAACGACCTGATGCCCACCCGGCGCCGCCGCGTCGCCGTGCGCGGCACCCGCGGCATCGGCCCCGCCGACCTGCTCCTGAACTCCCGCACCGGCGCCGTCGACGTCGACCAGCGCACCGGCCTGGTCAGCCTCGACGGCGACCCGCTCCGCTCGGAGCCCGCCGACTCCGTCTCCCTCAACCGCCTGTACTTCCTGTGAGGACCGCTCCCATGACCGCCCCGATGACCTTCCGCATGCCCGCCGAGTGGGAGCCGCACGAGCGCACCTGGATGGCCTGGCCGGGACCGAACGTGACCTTCGACGACCCCGGGGCGCTCGCGGAGTCCCGCCGCGCCTGGGCCGCTGTCGCCCGCGCCGTCCGCCGCTTCGAGCCGGTCACCGTCGTGTGCGGGCCCGGCCAGTCCGCGGAGGCCCGGGAACTCCTCGGCCCGGACGTCGAGCTGGTGGAGCGCGAGCTCGACGACGCCTGGATGCGGGACATCGGCCCGACCTTCGTGACCGACGGCGCCGGGCGCCTCGGCGCCGTGGACTGGACGTTCAACGGCTGGGGCGCGCAGGAGTGGGCCAGCTGGGAGCACGACGCGAAGATCGCCCGCCATGTCGCGGACCTCGCGGGCGCGCAGACGCACTCCTCGCCGCTGGTCAACGAGGGCGGCGGCATCCACGTCGACGGCGAGGGCACCGTGCTCCTCACCGACACCGTGCAGCTCGGCCCCGAGCGCAACCCCGGCTGGACCAGGGCGCAGGTCGAGGCGGAGGTGCACGCCCGCATCGGCACCCGCAAGGCCCTGTGGCTGCCGCGCGGCCTCACCGCCGACTACCCCGGCCACGGCTTCGGCACCCTCGGCCACGTCGACATCGTCGCCGCGTTCGCCGCCCCCGGCGTCGTCCTCGTCCACTCGCAGGCGGACCCCGCCCACCCGGACTTCGAGGTCAGCCGCGAGGTCATCGGCGTACTCAAGGGGCAGACGGACGCGCGCGGCCGCACCCTGGAGATCGTCGAGATGCCCGCGCCGACCGCGCTCGCCGACGACGACGGCTGGGTCGACCACTCGTACATCAACCACTACCTGTGCAACGGCGGCGTCGTGCTGTGCGCGTTCGACGACCCGCATGACGAGCTGGCCGCGGGCATCTTCCGGCGGCTGTTCCCGCGCCGGACCGTGACCCTCGTCGACGCCCGTACGATCTTTGCCGGGGGTGGTGGCATCCACTGCATCACCCAGCAGCAGCCAAGGATCTAGCAGCCGGAGTACCACGTGGCCGAAGCGAGCGCCCCGCGCAGCGCACGCAGGAACGCGCCCCCGCGGGAGGACGTCCTCGCGACGGCCATGGAGATGATCGCCGACCGCGGCCTGGAACAGCTCACCATGGCCGCGCTCGGCCGCGAGGTCGGCATGAGCAGCGGCCACCTCCTCTACTACTTCGGCTCCAAGGACGAGCTGCTCCTGCGCACCCTGGAGTGGAGCGAGGGGCGGCTCGGCGCCGAGCGCGGACGGCTGCTCGCCCGGCAGGGCCCGGCCCGCGCCCGCCTCGACGCGTACGTCGAGCTGTACGTCCCGCAAGGGCACCGCGACCCGCACTGGATCCTCTGGCTGGAGGTGTGGAACCGGTCCCTGAACGCGGACGAGAAGGGGCGCGACCGGCAGGCCGCCATCGAGGGCTCCTGGCACCGCGACCTGGTGGCGCTGCTCGCCGAGGGCGTCTCGCGCGGGGAGTTCCGCGCCGTCGACGCCGACCGGTACGCGGCCCGCCTTCGGGCGCTGCTCGACGGCTTCTCCATCCATGTGGCGATCGGCCTGCGCGGCACCGGACGGGACCAAGTCCTCGCGCACGCAAGGGAGTTCCTGGACGAAACGCTCGCACCGCAGGGATAGCCGCCGCGCCCACGGACGCCCGAGGGGGCGTCCAGGTTGTACGCACTCCTGCGGATTGCGGGGCGTCGGAGAAAGCGCTTGTATCCCGGTGGGCCCTCGGCGCCGGGCCGGGGGCGGCGCGCCCAGAGGCAGCGCGGGCGCGCCGAGGGGATTCCGGGGGGAATCATGCGCAGAGCAGTTCGTGCCCTGTCCGCGGCCGCGCTCACCACCGCGCTCGCCGCCGTCGCGTTACCGTCGGCCGCGCACGCGGCCGAGCCGTCCGACACGGCCGGGGCCGCCCAGTCGGAGCGCCGCGCGCCCCGCGTGGAGCGCGTCAGCGTCGCCGCCGACGGCACCGAGGCCAACGGCACGTCGGGCGCCGCCACCGTCACGTCCGACGGCGGGCACGTCGCCTTCAGCAGCGCGGCCACCAACCTCACGCCCGACACCTACCCGCGGCCCCAGAGCTCCGCGCACGTCCGCGACCAGGACTCCGGCAAGGTCAGCAGGATCCGGTACAGCCTGACCGCGCCGAGCGTCAGCGACGACGGCCGCTTCGCCACGTACCTCGACTGGGGCTCGCACACCACCAACGCGTTCGTGGTGGACCTGACGACGGGGGAGAAGCGCCGCGTCGACGCCAGGGGCTTCAAGGAGGGCTCCGGCGAGTCCGAGATCAGCGCCGACGGCCGCCACGTCGCGTACGTCCTGCGCCCGCAGCACCCCGCCGACCCGTACCGGATCGAGGTCTACGACTGGGCCACCGACACCCGCGAGGTCGTCAGCGACGGACCGCCCGACGCCGCCCGCGACATGGTGAACCCGTCCCTCAGCGACACCGGCCGCTTCGTGGCCTACGAGGACGCGGGCACCAAGCAGGTCTGGGTCCGGGACCGCGACACCGGCAGCCTCAGGCGCGTCGACGACGGCACCGCCTCCAAGCTCGTCGAGATCAGCGGCAACGGCCGCACGGTGGTCCTGAACTCCGCGAACGGCGCCTACGTACGCGATCTGCGCACCGGCAAGGTCCGGCACTTCTCCGGCACCTCGGCCAAGGCCGTCGGCCCCGAGGGCCGCCACCTCCTCTACTCCGACGACGCCTCGACGCTGCGCCTGCGCGACCTGCGCACCGGCCGCGTGCACGTCGTCGGCACCGGCACCGCCGTCCCCGGCGCGGTCGGCGCCAAGGGCCGCACCGTCGTCTACACCTCGGGCGAGACCGACGTGGTGCCCGGCGACACCAACGACCTGAACGACGTCTTCAAGTGGACGCGCCGGTGAGCACGGCCCGGCACGGCACGGCTCGGCACGGCGGCGGGCGCGCGAGGACCCTGGCGGCTGCCGCCCTCGCCCTCGCCCTGAGCGGCGCCTCACTGACGGCGGCCACCGCCACCGCGCACGCCGACACCACCGGCACCCGCGCCCCGCGCACCGACCGCCTCAGCACCGCCGCCGACGGCGCCCAGCTCGACGGCGGCTCGACGGACGGCGCGATCAGCGGCGACGGCCGGCACGCCGCGTTCGTGACCCGGGCGCCCGCCCTCGGCTGCGACACCTATCTGCACTGCCTGAAACTCAAGGACCTGCGCACGGGCGCCCTGACCGGCATCGACCTCGGCAGCGGCCACCTCTACGGCAACCCGCTGCTCAGCGACGACGGCGGCCGCGTCGCCTTCACCGCCAACAAGCGCTTCGCCATGCCCCACCTCCACGACCGTGTCACCGGCGCCACCACCCGCCTCTGGCCCGCCGACCCGCCAGGACGCAACGAACTCGGCGCCGTGCACGCGATCAGCCCCGACGGCACCCGCGTCGCCTACACCGTCGGCAACCGCAACGGCAACCAGAACGCCCGCCTGCTGTACGTCCGCGACACCGCCACCGGCACGGACGAGCTGATCTCGGCGCCGGAGGAGGGCGACAAGGGCGGGGCGTCCGTGGCCGACGACGGCACCCGCGTCGCGTACCAGATCGGCGGCTACGGCGAAGGCCCCGACGACAGCGGCGACGTCTTCCTCAAGGAGCCCGCCACGGGCGCCCGCGTCCAGCTCGACACCGGCCTCGGCACGGCCGAGCTGGTCCGGCTCACCGGCGACGGCCGCCGCGTCCTGTTCAACGCGGGAGGCGGCCTGTACGTCCACACCGTGCGCACCGGCGCCACCGCACGCGTCGCGGACGGCCGTGCCAGGTCCGCCACCGCCGACGGCCGCCACGTCGTCCTCTCCGCCGCCGACGGGCTGCGCCTGCTCGACCTGCGCACCGGCCGCGGCACGGACGTCGGCCCCGCGGATGCGCGGGCGGGCCACGGCGCGGTGAGTGCCAAGGGCCGTGCCGTCGTGTTCAGTTCGGGCGCCACCGACCTGGTGCCGGGCGACACGAACGGCGTGCCGGACGTCTTCGTACGGCACGCGCGGTGACGGGGGAGGCCGGTATGAGGTGCGCGAAAGCCTTCCTGGGTACGGCACTTGCCCTCGCCGTCAGCGGTGCGACCCTGTCGGCCGCCGAGGCCGGGGCGGGCCCGCGCGCGCCGCGCACCGAGCGGGTGAGCACCGCGGGCGACGGGGCGCAGCTCGACGGACGCTCCCTCGACGCCGGGATCAGCGCCGACGGCCGGTACGTCGCCTTCGCCACCAAGGCGGAGCGGCTGCGCTGCCACCAGCAGACGTACACCTGCCTCGTCCTGAAGGACCGGGTCACGGGCGCGCTGACCCCGATCCCGAACGGCGGCGACTCCTCCTGGGGCACGCCGCTGCTCAGCCGCGACGGCCGCCGCGTCGGCCACACGGCGGGCACCAAGTCCCCGGCGCCCATGGTGTACGACCGGGAGACGGGCCGGAACGTGAACGTGGGGGCGCCGGGGCACGGCACCGGCCTGCTCCGCGCCGTCTCGGCCGACGGCGACAAGGTCGCGTACACCTCGGGCGACCGCTTCCGCCCGGCACAGCACCTGCGCGTCCGCGACCTGGCCACCGGGGCCGACGAACTGATCGGCGGCGACAGCTGGTTCGGGCCCGCGTCCCTGAGCGCCGACGGCGGGCTCCTCGCGTACACGACCCGGGGCGCGGACGGCGTGGACCTGTTCGTGCGCGACCGGGGGACCGGCGCGACCACGCAGCTCGACCGGGGCCTCGGCGATGCGGGGTTCGTGCAGCTCGCCGGGAACGGCCGCACCGCGCTGTTCGCCGCCGGGGGCCGGACGTACGCGTACGACCTGCGCAAGGGCGCCGCCCGCGAGGTCGCCGACAGGCCCGCCGAGGCCGCGAGCCCGGACGCCCGGCACGCCGTCCTCGCCGAGGGCGCGGACGGCACCGCGCTCACCGTCCTCGACGTCCGCACCGGCAGGCGCACGCCCGTCGGACCCGGCGCCGTCACGCCCGGATCCGTCACCGCAGGGGGCCGCACGGTCGCCTTCACCTCGGCCGCCGCCGACCTGGTGCCGGGCGACACGAACGGCAGCACCGACATCTTCCTGCGCCACACCCGCTGAACCCACCCACGGGGGACCTTCATGAGCGAGGCAAGCACGGCGAGCAAGGCAGCGAGAACCGTGGCCGTCCTGACGGCCGCCCTCACGGCGGCGGCCGTCGCACCGGCCCACGCCGACCCGGATCCCGCCGGGCCCACGACGGTGCGGGCCAGCGTGGACCGGAGCGGCGCGCAGCTCCACGTGCCGTCGTACGGACAGGACTTGTCGGCGGGGTTCGCCGCCAGGGCCACCTTCACGACGGCCGGTCCGGTGTGGGAGGGCGACACCAACGGCCTGACCGACGTGTACTTCGGCGACTCCGTCATCAGCTCCGGCCACCCGCGCGGCACGGGCAACGGCCCGTCCCGCGGCGGCGCGCCGTGCGCGAGCGGCCGGATGACCGCTTTCGTCTCCGAGGCCACGAACATCACGTCCACTCCGGCCCCGGACGACCGCCCGACCGTCTACGTCCGCAACCGCGCCGTGGGCAAGGTCTCCCGCGCCAGCCAGTCCTTCGAAGGCACGCCCTTCGCGTGGGCGGCCCGGCCCAAGGTGAGCGACGACTGCATGTGGGTGTCGTTCACAGCGGCCCTCGAAGGCCCCGACGGCACCGCGGGACAGCCGCGCGTCTACCGCTACCGCATCTACGACGGCACGGTCCGCCTCGTCAGCGAGCCCTCGGCACGGGCCGACCGCTCCTCGATCAGCTACGACGGCCGGTACGTGGCGTACGAGTCCCGGGGGAACGTCTACGTACGCGACCTGGACACCGGCACCCTGGAGAAGGCGTCCGTGGCCCGCGACGGCGGCCCGGCCGACGGCCGTTCGTCCGGCGCCTCGCTGAGCGGCGACGGCCGCCACGTCGCCTTCGACTCGACCGCGTCCGACCTCGCGGCGGGCGACCGCAACGGCGGCGTCAACGTCTTCGTGCGCGACCTCGACGCGGGGACGACCCGCCTGGTGCGCGGCGAGTCGCAGCGCGCGACGACCTACGACGCGGCGCTCGGCACGGACGGCACGCACCTCGCGTACGTTTCGGCGGTACGGGGCGAGGGCGCTCGGGTGCCCGCCGTGTTCCTGCGTGAACTGGCCACGGGAAAGACCCAGTTGATCAGCGCGGACATCGACGGCGGGCGCAACGACCGCCCGGCCCGGCGTCCTTCGGTCAACGACGACGGCAGTGTCGTCGCCTTCGACTCGGCGTCGGCCGACCTGGTGGCGGGGGACACCAACGGGGTCAGGGACGTCTTCGTCCGCACCCTTCCGACCGGACCGGGGGCGAGCACATGATGATGAGCTACGGAGCGCGCGTCACCACCGGAGCGGTCGCCGCCGGGGTGCTCGTCGCCCTGATGGGCACGATCCCCGCGCAGGCGGGCCCGGACGCCGGAGTGGCGCCCGCCACGGAACGCGTCAGCGTGACGCGGGACGGCGGTCAGCTCGACGCGGCGTCGTACGACGCGGACATGGGGGAGGAGCGGGTCACCGCCTTCACGTCCGAAGGGCCGGTCTGGGACCGTGACACCAACGGGCAGCCGGACGTCTACAAACTCACGCACTCCGGCACGAGCCCGATCAGCGGCTGGCCGAGCGGGCCCTCCTACGACGGGTCGCCGTGCGCAAGCGGCCGCCAGACCGGCTTCGTTTCCGAGTCCACCGACGTGTCCTACCCGCCACTGCCCGACGACCGGCCGGTCGTCTACACCCACAACATCGCCCAGGGCAAGTACTCGTACGTCCGGGGCTACCAGGGCGCCCACTTCACCTCGGCGGGTCAGCCCACCGTCGACCCCTCCTGCCAGTGGCTCACCTTCACGGCCACGCTGCCGCCGACCGACCCCGGCGAGAAACCGCGGTCGCACATCTACCGGTTCGTGTTCCACGGCGGCACCGTCGACCGGGTCAGCGACGACTCGCCGGGGGCGGGCGCGGCGAGCGACTCGGACGTGAGCCGCGACGGCCGGTACGTGGCCTACCGGCAGGGCCGCGACGTCCACGTCCGCGACATGGACACCGGCACCGTCGAGAAGGTGTCCGTCGCCCGGGACGGCGGCGCGGCCGACGGGGCCTCGTCCGTGCCGTCGATCAGCGCGGACGGGCGGCGCGTCGCCTTCACCTCGCGCGCCTCCAACCTCGTGCCGGGCGACCGCAACGGCGGGGTCAACGTCTTCGTGCGCGACCTCGACACCGACACCACCACACTCGTGAAGGGGTCCGGCGCGAAGTCCTGGACGGCGGAGCCCTCGCTCAGCGCGGACGGCGCGCACCTCGCGTACACCTCGGCGGGGCCGGGCCGGGGGAAGGCCGCGGTGCCCGCCGTGTTCCTGCGTGAACTGGCCACCGGCGAGACGCAGTTGATCAGTGCGGACGTCGACGGCGGGCGCAACGACCTCCCGGCCCGGCGGCCGTCGGTCAACGGGGACGGCAGCGTCGTGGCCTTCGACTCCGCGTCGCCCGATCTGGTGACAGGAGACACGAACAGGTTGTCGGACGTCTTCCTGCGGACAGTGAAGGACGGACAGTCCGGCTAGCAACCAGAAGTGCCCGTCAGGCACTCCCTACAGGCACGAGAACCGAGCACTACAGGCACGAGAACCGAGCACTACAGGCACGAGAACCGAGCACTCATCTCACGGGGGAACCACCCATGCGTCACACCACCCGCGCGGCGTTCGCCGCCGCGCTCGTCGCCGCCGTCACGGGCGCGGTCCTGCCGGCCGCGGCCGCCGCCGACACCCGCGCCCCCGCTCCCCGCACCGAGCGGGTGAGCGTGGGGGCGAGCGGCACCCAGGCGAACGGTCCTTCCGACGCCCCGGACATCAGCGCCGACGGCCGTTACGCCGTGTTCGCGTCCGAGGCCACCAACCTGGTGCGGGGCGACACCAACGACCACAACGACATCTACCTGCGCGACCTCAGGACCAAGAAGGTCGAGCGGATCAGCCTCCAGGACTCCGGCGCGCAGTACACCTCGCACGCCGGCGACCCCTCGATCAGCGCGAACGGCCGGTACGTCACCTATTCCGCGCAGGTGGACCGGGCGGGCGGCCTGTACAGCGGCACCTTCATGAAGGACCGCAAGACCGGCCGCACCGAGATCGTCAGCCTCTCCGACGACGACAAGCCCGTCTTCGGGGACTACGTGGTCGGGGCCCAGGTCAGCGCCGACGGCCGGTACGTCGCCTTCGTCTCGGAGCTGAAGGAGCACGGCGACGGCGGCGGCGACGGCATGTGGACCGGCATCTACCTCCGCGACCGCAAGGAGGGCACCACACGCCGGGTCAGCGAGATCGTCACCGGCCAGCCCACCTGGATCATCGGCGGGATGAGCCTGAGCGCCGACGGCCGCCACGTCGGCTACACCCTGGGCCAGGTCCGCCCCGGCCTCGGCGGCAGGACGTACACGTACGACGCGAACACGGGCACGACCAAGCGCCTCGACCTGTCGTCCACCGGCAAGGACCTCAAGGTCGGACTGCCCTCGCTGAGCAAGGACGGCCGGTACGCGGCCTTCGAGACCGTCGAGCCGATGCTGTCCGGCGACACCAACGGCAAGAGCGACGTCTACCGCCTCGACACCCGCACCGGCGCCCTCAAGAAGGTCACGAGGAAGGCGGGCGGCGGCCAGACCGACGCCGACTCCCACCAGGCCCGCATCAGCCCCGACGGCCGCCACGTCGGCTTCATCTCCTCGGCGTCCGGACTCACCGCGGGCGACCCGGCAAAGGGCCCGCTGTACGTACGGGACCTGAAGGACGGCGTGACCCGGCGCGTCAACGTGCCCCGGGGCGGCGGCCAGAGCGAGGACCAGGGCTGGCCCGCCTACGCCCTGAGCGCCGACGCCAAGAGGTTCGTGTTCACCTCGGACGCGGCGAACATGGTCCCGGGCGACACGAACGGGGCGCGCGACGTCTTCGTACGCCGCAATGTGCGCTGACGCGTACACCTGCAGCCGCGCGGGGCGCGAACCATGAGCCGGACCGCATAGTGAGACAGCGAGGCGGGTGCCACAGAACCTGTGGCACCCTGCCGGACATGCTCATGTTCGCCATGATTATTGGCAGCAAGCGCGCCGGTCCGCAGTGACCGCCCCGTACACATCATGTACAGAGCGGACGCCGTCGTCCTCGACCCGCGCGCAGACCTCTCGCACCCGCGAGGGGTCTTTTCGTTTTCCGGCCCACCCACAGTCGGCAAACGGGGCGCGCGGGATCATGGAGGTGGTGGAGCCGGTCCTTCCGGTAGACCGACATCCGACACAGGAGCAAGACAGCATGACGGAAACCAGCAAGCCCGACGATTCCTCACCTGTGCCCGACGATTCCTTCCACGTGTTCGACACCACGCTGCGCGACGGCGCGCAGCGCGAAGGCATCAACCTGACCGTCGCGGACAAGCTGACCATCGCCCGGCATCTGGACGACTTCGGCGTGGGCTTCATCGAAGGCGGCTGGCCCGGCGCCAACCCGCGCGACACCGAGTTCTTCGCCCGCGCGCAGGCGGAGATCACCTTCAGGAACGCCCAGCTCGTCGCGTTCGGCGCCACCCGCCGACCCGGCGCCAAGGCCGCCGACGACCCGCAGGTCAACGCGCTGCTCGCGTCCGGCGCCCCGGTGATCACGCTGGTCGCCAAGTCGCACGACCGGCACGTCGAGCTGGCCCTGCGCACCACCCTCGACGAGAACGTCGAGATGGTCCGCGACACCGTCTCCTACCTGTGCTCCCAGGGCCGCCGCGTGTTCGTCGACTGCGAGCACTTCTTCGACGGCTACCGCGCGAACCCCGAGTACGCGAAGGCGGTCGTGCGCGCCGCCGCCGACGCGGGCGCCGACGTCGTCGTGCTGTGCGACACCAACGGCGGCATGCTCCCCGCCCAGGTCCAGGCCGTCGTCGCCACCGTCGCCGCCGACACCGGCGCCCGGCTCGGCATCCACGCCCAGGACGACACGGGCTGCGCGGTCGCCAACACCCTCGCGGCCGTCGACGCGGGCGCCACCCACGTGCAGTGCACGGCCAACGGCTACGGCGAGCGGGTCGGCAACGCCAACCTGTTCCCGGTGGTCGCCGCCCTGGAGCTGAAGTACGGCAAGCGGGTCCTGCCCGAGGGCGCGCTGCGCGAGATGACCCGGGTCTCGCACGCCATCGCCGAGGTCGTGAACCTCACCCCGTCCACCCACCAGCCCTACGTCGGCGTCTCCGCGTTCGCCCACAAGGCCGGCCTGCACGCCTCCGCGATCAAGGTCGACCCGGACCTGTACCAGCACATCGACCCCGAACTCGTCGGCAACCGCATCCGGATGCTGGTCTCCGACATGGCCGGGCGCGCCTCCATCGAGCTCAAGGGCAAGGAGCTGGGCGTCGACCTCGGCGGCGACCGCGAGCTGATCGGCCGGGTCGTGGACCGCGTCAAGGAGCGCGAACTCGCGGGCTACACCTACGAGGCCGCCGACGCCTCCTTCGAGCTGCTCCTGCGCGAGGAGGCCGACGGCCGCTCCCGGCGCTACTTCCGCACGGAGTCCTGGCGCGCCATCACCGAGGACCGCCCCGACGGTTCGCACGCCAACGAGGCCACCGTGAAGGTGTGGGCCAAGGGCGAGCGGATCGTCGCGACGGCGGAGGGCAACGGCCCGGTCAACGCCCTGGACCGGGCGCTGCGCGTGGGCCTGGAGCGGATCTACCCGCAGCTGGCCAAGCTGGAGCTGGTGGACTACAAGGTCCGCATCCTGGAGGGCAAGCACGGCACGTCCTCCACGACCCGGGTGCTGATCTCCACGACCGACGGCGACGGCGAGTGGTCCACGGTCGGCGTCGCGGACAACGTCATCGCCGCGTCGTGGCAGGCCCTGGAGGACGCCGTGACCTACGGCCTGCTGCGCGCCGGGGTCGAGCCGACCGAGTAGCCCCGGACGAGCCCTGGCCCCGGCGCCCCCGCCCGGCCCCCGTCAGCGCGGCCGGGCGGGCACCGTCAGCTCATCCGGACGGCGGTCAGCCCGTCCACGTGACCGTCAGCTCTTCCAGGTGAACGTCGCCGACGTCTTGCCCGGCAGCGAGTAAGTCGCGTGCTGCCCGCCCCAGTTGACGGTGACCGTCTTCGCCGACGCGGAGTCGTTGTAGGCGATCAGGGCCTTTGTGCCGTCCGTGTTCCGCCAGGCCACGTTCGGCACGTCCGAGCTCGCGGTGGAGGCGATACGGGCGGCACCCGGCTGCACGAACTTCGTCAGGTGCCCCATCGTGTAGTACTCGATGGTGTAGTCGACCTGCCCGTGCCGACCGTCGCCGTTGTGCACGGTGATCAGCCCGTCGCAGGTGCCGCAGCCGCCGTTGTGCGGACCGCGGTTCTGGTCCACGGCGAGCGACCACTTCGTCACCGACTTCGCCCAGTTCCGGGTGTAGTCGATGATGTTCATCATGTCCTCGCGCTGCTGATTGCCGATCCAGGTTCCGCCATGGGGGTACCTCCCTGCTCTTTAAGAGCTTGGGGGAGCTCCGTCTGGAAGGCGTCGAGCTGCGGGTATTTGTTGTGGATCTCGGTCTGCTTCTGCACGTTGCCGCCGTACCCGTGCCAGGCGATCCCGCCGAAGTTGGGGTGCGAGCGCACGGCCGCGTCGTCGACGGTCTGGGCGGCGTACGCGTCGTAGGTGTCCCAGTTCCAGTCGTGCGCGAGGACCTTGGTGGGCAGGCCCGCGCCCGCGAGCTTGGGGAGCGTAGTACTCCGCCTTCAGTCAGCCGCCGTTGAGCTGCCCGCTGTCCTTCATCCAGGCCGGGGCCGTCCACGGCGAGGCGACCGTCGTCAGCCGCGGGTTGAGCTGCTTGGCCTGCTTCGTGAGCGGCAGCACGTCCTGGAGGTCGTGCGCGATGGAGAAGCGGGAGAGGCCCGGGTCGGTCTGCCCGGCGGGCACGTCGTCATAGGTGTAGCCGAAGCGGGCCAGGTCGGAGCCGCCCATGGGGTTGCGGATGTAGGAGAGCCCGATGCCCTCGGTCGGCGAGAAGAGCTTGCGCATCGTCTCGTCGCGCTTGGCCTGGGTGAGGGCCCCGCTGCCGTCCATCAGCCAGGCCGCGGTGTCGGTGAAGGAGGCGCCGCCGCCGGTGAAGGTCTGGAAGCGGGTGTTCTCGTCGACGGTGATGTTCGTGCCCCCGCCGCCCGTGCCGGGCTGGAAGGCGATCGGGGTCTGCGGCTGGAGGCCCCGGGTGACGTGGCGGCCGCCGCTGTCGTCGGTCGTGGTCAGCCAGATGGACACCTGCTCGCCCGCCGCCTCCGCGGAGGAGACGCCGAGGCCGGTGAGCCCGGCCGTGGTGAGGAGTCCGGCGGTCAGTAAGCGCGCGAGGCGCCGGGGTGTGGAGGGTCTGCGCATGGGACGTTCTCCGCCCTTCGTGGGGTCGGGCCGGGAGCCATGGGGATGTCATGGCTACGTCATGCCTTAGTTCAAGGCGTGAGTTAACTGCTGCCCCAAGGGCCCGTCAAGACTTCGGGAGCCGAACGCGGCGAGCGTTTTCCCGGCGCTTTCCCCGCCGAACGGAGGGAACGTTCCGGCCGTGGAGGAGTTAGCGTGAAGTATGAGGCCCACCAGGCAGACGGCGTCGCGGCTGACCCTGATCCTGTCCGGACTGCTCCTGGCCCTCGGCGCCACGCTCACGGCGGCGCCCGGAGCCCAGGCCGCGACGGACGTCCAGGCGGTGGCCGACGCCTTGAAGAAGAACCCGGTGTACGTCGACGAGGCCGCCGCCTCGCAGCTCTCCGCCGCCGACGCGGACGCCCTCGCCGACAAGATCAAGAAGGCCGACAAGCCGGTGTTCGTCGCGGTGCTCCCCGCCTCGTTCCCCGGCCGCGACGACCTCTTCCGCGACCTGCGCACCGCCACCGGCGTCACCGGCGCCTACGCGGTCCGCCTCGGCGACCGCTTCGACGCGAAGGCCGACGCTTCCGTCCTCTCGGAGAACGCCGTCGGCAACCTGTCCTCGCTGGTCCAGGGCGAGGATGCCAAGTCCCAGCTCAACGACTTCGTCGACCAGGCCCTGCCGCAGGTGGGGGGCTCGGCGCCCGCCTCCTGGGGCAGCTCCGGTGGCGGCGACGACGGGGTGCCCGTCGGCGCCCTGATCGGCGTCGGCGCGGTGGTGGCCGCGGGCGGCGCGGGCGCCTACGCCCTCGCCCGCCGCAAGCGCCGCGCCCGCGAGGACGAGCAGCGCGCGGCCCTCGACAAGCTGCGCGTGGTGGTCGACGAGGACATCACCGCCTTCGGCGAGGAGCTGGACCGGCTCGACTTCCACCCGGCGGAGGCGGGCGCGGACGACGCCATGCGCGCGGACTACGAACGGTCCCTGGACGCCTACGAGAAGGCCAAGTCGTTCATGGCGGCCGCCGAGCGCCCCGAGCAGGTGCGGGCCGTCACCCAGGCCCTGGAGGACGGCCGGTTCTCGCTGGCACTGCTCGCGGCACGCCGGGAGGGCCGCCCGCTGCCCGAGCGCCGCGCCCCCTGCTTCTTCGACCCCCGGCACGGCCCCTCCGTGAAGGACGCCGAGTGGACCCCCGACGGCGGCGCGAGCCGCGAGGTGCCGGTGTGCGCGGCCGACGCGGTGCGCCTCGCCGACGGTGACGACCCGATGGCCCGCACCGTGACCACCGACTCCGGCGAACGACGGCCCTACTGGGAGGCCGGACCCGCCTACGGCCCCTGGGCGGGCGGCTACTTCGGCGGCGGCCTGCTCCCGGGCCTCCTCGTCGGCACGATGCTCGGCTCGATGATGGCGAGCCCCGCGTACGCGGCGAGCTACGGCGCCGGATACGGGGACTTCGGCGGGGGCGGCTACGAGGGCGGGGACGTGTCCGGCGCCGACTTCTCGTCCGGGGACTTCGGTGGCGGGGACTTCGGTGGCGGTGGGGACTTCGGCGGTGGCGGATTCGGCGGGGGTGGGGACTTCGGGGGTG
>NZ_JNXT01000102.1 GCF_000716675.1 Streptomyces alboflavus | reverse complement strand
GTGCCGGGCTGTTGGTCAGGTGGTGCAAGTTTGGGCGGGTGGGTGGGAAACCGGGGGTCTGGGGGCGGAGCCCCCAGGGGGTCACAAGGTCAGGCGGCGGGAGAGGTCCGAGCGGAAGAGGGACGTGGGGTCGAGGGACTGGCGGAGGGTGCGGAAGTCGGGGAGGCGGGGGTACATCGCGGCGAGGGTGTCGGGGCGGAGGCGGGAGTCCTTGGCGAGGTAGATGCGGCCGCCCGCCGTGGCCACCTCGGTGTCGAGCTCGTCCAGGAGGGCCGCGAGGCCAGGCAGGTTCGCGGGGATGTCCAGGGCCAGGGTCCAGCCGGGCATGGGGAAGGAGAGCCAGCCCGGACCGGCGTCGCCGAAGCGCTTGAGGACGGCGAGGAAGGACGGGCACCGGTGAGCGGAGATCCGGTGGACGATGCGGCGCAGGGCCTCCTCGGCGCCGTAGCCGACGACGAACTGGTACTGGATGAAGCCGCCGGGGCCGTAGACCCGGTTCCAGTGGGGGACGCCGTCCAGCGGGTGGAAGAAGGCGGAGAGCTTCTGGAGCTGCCCGTGGCGGGCGCGGGGAGCCTTGCGGTACCAGAGCTCGTTGAAGAGGCCCACGGAGCGTCGGCCGAGGAGCCCTTCGGGGACGAAGCGGGGGGCGGCGGGGAGCTGCCGGGGGCGGAAGGCGAGGGGGGCGGTGCGGGCGCGGGCGGGGAGGGCGTCGAGGGGGGCGTGGTCGCCGCGGGTGAGGACCGCGCGGCCGGTCGCGGCGCCCCGGGCGAGCAGGTCGATCCAGGCGACGGAGTAGCGGTAGCGGTGGTCCGTGGCGGTGAGGCGGGCCATCAAGTCGTCGAGGTCGGCGGCGCGTTCGGTGTCGACGGCCATCAGGGACGTCTCGACGGGGTGGAGCCGGAGGGTCGCGGACAGGATGACGCCGGTCAGGCCCATGCCGCCGGCCGTCGCGTCGAAGAGGGGAGTGCCCGGCTCGACGGTGCGTACCGTGCCGTCGGCCGTGAGGAGTTCGAGGGAGCGGACGTGGCGGGCGAAGGAGCCGGACACGTGGTGGTTCTTGCCGTGGATGTCGGCGCCGATCGCGCCGCCGACGGTGACGTAGCGGGTGCCGGGGGTCACCGGCACGAACCAGCCGAGCGGCAGCAGCACTTCCATCAGGCGGTGCAGCGAGACGCCCGCGTCGCACACGACCGTGCCCGCGTCCGCGTCGATGACGTGCACGCGGTCCAGGCCCGTCATGTCCAGGACCGCGCCGCCCGCGTTCTGCGCCGCGTCCCCGTACGCCCGCCCGAGCCCGCGCGCGATCCCGCCGCGCTCGGCACAGACGCGCAGCGCGGCCACGGCCTCCTCGTGCGTGCGGGGGCGCACCACGTGGGCGGCGGAGGGCGCGGTCCTGCCCCAGCCGGTGAGGGGGACGGGGGCGGGGACGGGGGCGGACGCGGGGGCTGAGGGCTGGGTGGCTGGCATGCCAGTGACCGTATCGCCCGATATCAGATGGGTTGCTCACCTTCCTCGGTCTCCTCACCGAAATGGGTGATTGAGGGAGTGTCATTAAAGATTGCCGTAGTTATTGAGGTTTTTAGTAGAAGAGTCGATATGTGATTAATGAGCGGATTGTGGAGGAGGAAGGGGGCGGGGTGCCGCGTGCCGTCGATCTCCGGCTGCTGCGTGCCGTCGATCTTCGACTGCTTGCCGCGCTGCGCGACTGCGGGCGCGACCCGCGCGTGGCCGCCGCCGCCCGGACCCTGTCGTGGAGCGGCGAGCACGGCGCGCTCTGGCTGGCCGCGGGCCTCGCGGGCGCGGCGCTCGACCGGGAGCGGCGCGCCGACTGGCTGCGCGGCGCCGCGCTCACCGCGGCGGCGCACCTGGCCAGCATGGGCGTGAAGCGGATCGTGCGGCGCCCGCGGCCCGGTCACGTCGAGCCGCTGGTGCGCACCGCGGGCCGCCACTCCTTCCCCAGTTCGCACGCCACGTCGGCCGTCGCGGCCGCCGTCGCGTACGGCGCGCTGCGCCCGGCAGGAGCCCGCGTCCTGCCGCCGCTCGCCGCCGCGATGTGTGTGTCCCGCATGGTCGTCGGCGTGCACTACCCGTCGGACGTCGCGGCGGGCGCCGCCCTCGGCGCGTTCGCCGCCCGCGCCGGCACGACCTGGAGGGGAGCCCGCACCCATGCCTGACCGCGCCGCCGTCCTCGACCACAAGCCCCCTCTCGGCCCCGGCCGCCCCGAGCCGGGCCCCGGCGCGCTCCCGCTGGGCCTCCTGAAGACCGCCCGGCCCCGCCAATGGGTCAAGAACGTCCTTGTCATCGCCGCCCCCGCGGCCGCGGGCGAGCTGTTCTCACGCCACGCCCTGACCCAAGTCGCCCTGGTCTTCGCCCTGTTCACGGCCGCCGCGGCCGCCGTCTACCTCATCAACGACGCCCGCGACGCCGACGCCGACCGCGCCCACCCCACCAAGTGCCGCCGCCCCGTGGCCGCCGGGCAGGTCCCGGTGCCCGTCGCGTACGCCGTCGGCGGGCTGCTCGCCGCCCTCGCGCCCGCCGCCGCGGCCGTCCTGTGCACCCCGCTCACGGCGGTCCTGCTCGGCGCGTACGTCGTGATGCAGTTCGCGTACTGCGTCAGCCTCAAGCACGTCCTCGTCGTCGACCTCGCCGTCGTCACCACCGGATTCCTGATGCGGGCGATGATCGGCGGTGTCGCCCTCGGCATCCCGCTGTCGCGCTGGTTCCTGATCACCACAGGCTTCGGCGCGCTGTTCATGGTGTCCGCCAAGCGCTACTCCGAGGCCGTGCAGATGGAGCGGGCCGCCGAGGCCGCGGCGGCGGCCGGGCGCACCCAACGGATCGGTGCGACGCGCGCGTTGCTCACCTCGTACACGACCGGCTATCTGCGGTTCGTCTGGCAGCTCGCGGCCGGGGTCGCCGTCCTCGCGTACTGCCTGTGGGCCATGGAGAGCGGCGGCATCGAGGGCACCGGGCTGCTGCCGTGGCGGCAGCTGTCGATGGTCGCCTTCATCCTCGCGATCCTGCGGTACGCCGTCTTCGCCGACCGGGGCACGGCCGGTGAGCCCGAGGACGTCGTCCTGCGCGACCGCGCGCTCGCCCTGATCGGTCTGGCGTGGCTCGCCATGTACGGGTTCGCGGTCGCGGACTGGTGAGGGCGGTCCAGGCGCGGCGGCGGGGCGGACGACCGCGTTCCGTGGTCGCCCGGCTGCGTGCCGCAGGGCCCGAGCTGGCCGCCTTCGCCGCCGTCGGCCTGTGCGCGTACGCCGCCGACCTCGGGCTCTTCCTCTGGCTGCGCGGACCCGTCGGCCTCGACCCGCTCACCGCCAAGGCCCTGTCGTTCGTGGCCGGATGCAGCGTGGCGTACACGGGCAACGCCTTCGGCACCTACCGGCAGGCGCCGGACGGCGTCTCGCGGCTGCGCCAGTACGGGATCTTCTTCGCCGTCAACATCGCGGGCGCCCTCGTCCAGCTCCTGTGCCTCGCGGTCTCCCACTACGGCCTCGGCCTCACCTCGCGGCGCGCCGACACGGTTTCCGGGGCGGGAATCGGGATGGCACTGGCCACTGTCCTGCGATTCTGGGGTACCCGGACCCTGGTGTTCCGTTACCGGGGCGCGGCGACAGCACACGTGAGACAGGCGAGACAGGTGGCGCGGACGACATGGACTGGCTGAAGAAGCTCCCCGGCATCGGTCCGCTCGTGGAGCGGCTCATGCGCACACACGCGTGGCACTCCTACGAACGTCTCGACCGCGTCCACTGGAGCAGGCTCGCGGCCGCGATGACGTTCATCAGCTTCATCGCGCTCTTCCCGCTGATCACGGTGGCCGCCGCGATCTCCGCCGCCGCGCTCAGCAAGAGCCAGGTGAAGCGCATCGAGGACAAGATCTCCGAGCAGGTGCCCGGGATCTCCGACCAGCTCGACCTGGACGCCCTGATCGCCAACGCGGGCACCGTCGGCCTCGTCGCGGGCGCGCTGCTGCTCTTCACCGGCGTGGGCTGGGTCGGCTCGATAAGGGAGTGCCTGCGCGCGGTCTGGGAGCTCGACGACACCGACGAGAACCCGGTGCTGCGGAAGGTCAAGGACCTCGGCGTGCTCGCGGGGCTCGGCGGTGTGGGCCTCGCCTCGCTGCTCGCCTCCGCCATCGCCTCGACGGCGGTCGGCTGGACGGCCGACCAGCTCGGCGTCGACCGGGACGGCGCCGGTGGCGTACTGCTTCAGGTCCTCGCGTTCGCCATCGCCGTCCTCGCGGACTTCCTGCTCCTGCTGTACGTCCTGACGCTGCTGCCCGGCGTGCAGCCGCCCCGGCGCGCGCTGATCGTCGCCGCGCTGATCGGCGCGGCCGGGTTCGAGCTTCTGAAGGTGCTGCTCGGCAGCTATATGAAGGGCGTCGCGGCGAAGAGCATGTACGGCGCGTTCGGCGTGCCCGTCGCCCTGCTCCTGTGGATCAACTTCACCGCGAAGCTGCTGCTCTTCTGCGCGGCGTGGACGGCGACGAGCTCCGCCAAGGCGGCGGAGCCCGCGGAGCCCTCGGAGCCCTCGGGGTCCGTCACGACCGGCGGCGACGCACCAGGTCGGGCAGCGGCCAGCGGCGGTTGAGCAGGAACAGACCGCCCGCGATCAGCACGAGCACACCGGCGGTGACGCCGAGCGCCACGCCCATGCCGCCGGACTTCCCTTCGGACTCCGCGGCGGCGTTCTTGGCGCTGTCGGCGCCGCCCGCCTCGCCCGGCGCGCCCTTGCCGGAGCCGGTGTTCGCGCCCTTGGGGGCGACCAGCTCGCCGACCGGCTCGACCTTGCCGCTGGCGGCGAAGCCCCAGTCGAGGAGCCGCTCCGTCTCCTTGTAGACGGCGTGCTCCTCGCCGGAGTCGGGGTTCATGACGGTGACGAGCAGCACCTTGCCGTCGCGCTCGGCGACGCCCGTGAACGTGTTGCCCGCGTTGGTCGTCGAGCCGTTCTTGACGCCCGCGATGCCCTTGTACGGGTCGAGGCCCATGGCGCCGGTCAGGAGCCGGTTGGTGTTCTGGATCTCGAAGGGCTCACGCTTCGTCTTGCCCTTGTTCTTGCCCTTCTTGATCTTCTCCGTCGCGCCGGGGAACTTCGCGGTGGCCGTCGAGCAGTACTCGCGGAAGTCCTTCTTCTGCAGACCGGAGCGGGCGAACAGGGTCAGGTCGTACGCGGACGACACCTGGCCCTTCTCGTCGTAGCCGTCGGGCGTGACGACGTTCGTGTCCAGGGCCTGCAGCTCCTCGGCGTGCGCCTGCATGTCCTTGACGGTCTGCCGGACGCCGCCGTTCATCGCCGACAGGACGTGCACCGCGTCGTTGCCGGAGCGCAGGAACACCCCGAGCCACAGGTCGTGGACGGAGTACGTCTCGTTCTCCTTGACGCCGACCATGCTGCTGCCCGCGCCGACGCCCTGGAGGTCCGTCAGCTCGACCTTGTGCTTCTGGTTCTTCGGGAACTTCGGCAGCACCGTGTCCGCGAACAACATCTTCAGGGTGGAGGCAGGGGCGAGCCGCCAGTGCGCGTTGTGCGCGGCGAGGACCTCGCCGGACTCGGCGTCCGACACCATCCAGGACCGGGCCGACAGCTTCTTCGGCAGCACCGGGGCGCCGCCCTTCAGGTCCACCTGCGTACCCGGCTTGCCGAGGCGGGCGCCGCCGACCGTCGACATCGAGGCGGGCGGTTTCGGCTTGCCCGTCTCATCGGCCCCACCGCCCGGTTTGTCGTCGGCGAACGCGGTGGTGGCGGTCGACAGGGACAGCAGCGTCGCCGTGGCGAGCAGCACGGCGGTCTTTTTCGAGACAGGCACGGACGGAAGCGTACGGGGCCGCTCCGGGGCCTTCGCCGCCGAGGTCGGCTCGGCCTCCGCCGCCGCGCCGACCGCTCCGGACGCCCCACCCCGAAGGCCACGCGTCAGGCCGGATCGTGATACTGAGCGTATGAAGCTCAGCCGCCCCGTCTCCTGGTTCCTGCTCGCCTTCGGCGTGTGGAGCTGGTTCATCTGGATCACTTTCGTCAAGAACCTGTGGAAGGACGGCAGCGGGCTCGCCTTCGACGACGCGGACAAGCCGACGGGGTACTTCTGGGTGCACCTGACGCTCGCCGTTGTCTCCTTTGCCTTGGGGACGGTGGTAGGGGCCATCGGGTTCCGTGGCGTGCGCGAACTGCGCCGAACGTCATAGCCATGGGTGTCCTCGTGGGGGTGCTCATCGGGGCAGGAGTGATCGCCGCTTTCGGCGGTCTCCTCTGGTACGTGTGGCGCCGCGTCGTGCGTGACACGACCCGCCCCGGCACGGCCTGGCGCCGAGCGGGCACGGTCCTCTTCTTCACGGGCCCGCTCCTGATGTTCACGGCCCTGGCGGCCGAGCGAGGCGGCGCCCCCTTCCTCCTCCAGCAGCTCCTGGCCTGGCCGGGCTTCCTGTGGATGGCGTGGGCGCTGTATCTGCTGCTCGCGCTGGTGGTGGGGGAGGCGGTACGTCCGCTGCTGAGCCGCTGGCTGGAGGGACGGGCGAATTCATCCCGCCCGACGCCGGAGACCGAGGCCGATCCAGCCCGCGCGGCGCCGATGACCGAGGCCGATCCAGCCCGCGCGGCGCCGACGACCGAGGCCGATCCAGCCCGTCCGGCGTTTGAGGACGAGGCCCGAAGGGCCGATGAAGCGGGGACAGGGGCGCAGCCCCATCAGCCCGAAAGGCAGCCCGAAGGGGCGAAGCCCCGAGGGGCGGAGGACCCCGGGTCCCACCTGACCCGGCGCCTGTTCGTGTCCCGCACAGCGGCAGGCACCGCCGCGGCCATCGCGACGGCGACGGTCGGCTACGGCACGTACAACGTCCTCAGGGGCCCGCGGATCAAGCGCGTAACCGTCCCCCTGGCCAAACTCCCCCGCGCCGCGCACGGCTACCGCATCGCGGTGGTGAGCGACATCCACCTGGGCCCCGTCCTGGGCGAGGGCTTCGCGCGCAAGGTCGTCGACACGGTCAACTCCACCCAGCCGGACCTGATCGCCGTGGTCGGCGACCTGGTGGACGGCGACGTGGCGGACCTCGCGGGCGCGGCCCGCCCGCTGGCGGACCTGCGGGCACGCCACGGCGCGTTCTTCGTCACCGGCAACCACGAGTACTTCTCGGGCGCCGAGCAGTGGGTCGACCACGTCCGTGAGCTCGGCCTGCGCCCCCTGGAGAACGCCCGCACCGAGCTGCCGTACTTCGACCTCGCCGGGGTCAACGACGTCCAGGGCGAGGGCGAGGGCGAAGGCCCCGACTTCGGCAAGGCGCTCGGCGACCGCGACCGCACCCGCACCTCCGTCCTCATGGCCCACCAGCCCGTCGTCATCCACGACGCCGTCAAGCACGGCGTGGACCTCCAGCTGTCCGGCCACACCCACGGCGGCCAGCTGTGGCCCAACAACTTCATCGCCGACCTCGCCAACCCGACGCTCGCGGGCCTGGAGCGCTACGGCGACACCCAGCTGTACGTGACGCGCGGCGCCGGAGCGTGGGGCCCGCCCGTGCGGGTGGGCGCCCCGTCCGACATCACGGTCGTGGAGCTGGCGTCGCCGAGGGCGTGAAAGGCTCCGGCCCGAAGGTCTCGGCGGGCGACCCGCCCGTGACCGCCGGACGGGGCGGTGCGGGCGTGCGGGGGAGCGTGACCAGGACGGTCAGGCCTTCGCCGGGCGCCGTGCGCACCGACACCTCGCCGCCGTGGGTGCCCACCACCCCCCGCACGATGGCCATGCCGAGCCCGCTGCCCGCGCCCCGGCCCGCCCGGAAGAAGCGGTCGAAGACCCGGGCCGCGTCCACCGCCGTGAGCCCCGGTCCCTCGTCGGCCACCGTCAGGCGGACCACGCCCTCGCACCGGTCCAGGGTGAGCCGCGCCGGGGTGTCGGGGGGCGTGTGCGTACGGACGTTGGCCAGCAGGTTCGCGAGGACCTTCCGCAGGCCCTGCTCGTCGGCCTGGACGAGGATCGCGCCGTCGGCGGACACCGTGAGCGGCCGGTCCGGCTCCTGCGCCCGCAGGTCGTCCGCCGCGTCCCGGACCAGGCGGCTCAGGTCGACCGAGCGGAAGCGCAGTTCGGGCTGCTGGTCCAGGCGGGCCAGGGTGAGCAGCTCCTCCACGAGGTGGTTCATGCGGTCGGTCTCGGCGTTGACGCGGTCCCAGGCGCGGGCGCGGTCCTCGGGGGTGCTCAGCATCCCCTTGTCGTACAGCTGGAGGTAGCCGCGGATCGCGGACAGCGGGGTGCGCAGCTCGTGCGAGGCGTCCGCGACGAACTGGCGCAGCTGGGCCTCGCTGCGCTCACGGGTCGCGAACGCCGACTCGACCTGCTGGAGCATGGAGTTCAGCGCGAGCCGCAGCTGTTCGGTCTCCATCACGGCGGCCCGGCTGGACGGCACCCGCCGCTTCAGGTCGCCGTCGGCGATCGCGGACGCCGTCTCCACCATGTCCTCAAGCGGGCGCAGCCGCTGGTGCGCGGAGACCATCGTGAGGACCGCGAGCAGCCCGAGCAGGAGCGCGCCGAAGGCGAGGTCGAGCTTGAGCGCCTTGCCGACGCCCGTCTGTACGTTCTCCGTCGACGACGCCATGAGCAGCACCGAGTTGTCCTTCAGGCGCACGCCGATCGCGCGGTAGGAGTCGCCGCCGAGCGTCAGGTTCTGCGGCGAGGTGTGGCGCGCGAACGCGTGCGGGTTGCCGACGGCCCGCGCCAGCTCGTACTGGCGGGCCGTCGGCGGCAGCGGGCCGACGTCGACCGGCTTGCCCGACGCGTTGACCGCGAGGAACGCCGACTCCGCGAGCGGCAGGCCGTCGGACTCGCTGGAGTCCGTCGACAGACGCTCAAGTGAGCTGAACGCGGTGGCGTCCTGGATCTGCGCGAGGGTGATGCCACTGTGGTGCAACGCCGAGCGGGACGCGGTCAGTTCGGCGTCGACGTTGTCGAGCAGGTAGTGCCGCATGCCCATCAGGCTCACGGCGGTCGCCGTCACGATGCCGAGGGCGAGCAGCGCCACGTTCACGAGCGTGAGCTTGGCGCGCAGCGAGCCCATGCCGAACCTCCGGCTCGGGACCCGGCCGGGGCGCGGGGCACGGCGCGGACCGGGGGTGCGGAGCCTCATGCCAGTCCGTACCCGACGCCGCGCCGCGTCGTGATGAGGGGCGGGCCCACCTGGTCGAGCTTGCGCCGCAGATAGCTGATGTAGGTCTCGACGACGGTCGACTCCGCCGCGTGCTCGATGTTCCACACATGGCGCAGCAGCTGTTCCTTGGGCACCACCCGGCCGCCGTTGCGGACCAGGAAGCGCAGCAGCGCGTACTCCGTCGGCGTCAGCTGCACCGAGCCGCCCTCGCGCCGCACCACGTACGTCGTCTCGTCCAGCTCCAGGTCGCCGTAGCGCAGCGGCGGCCGCTGCGGCAGCACGTCGTGCGGGCGCGCCCGGCGCAGCACCGCGCCGATGCGGGCCACGACCTCGTCGATGTTGAACGGCTTGGTGATGTAGTCGTCGCCGAAGCCGAGGGCGCCCACGACCTCCGCGGGCGCGTCCCGCGCGGTGAGGAACACCAGCGCCAACTCGGGCCGCCGCGCCCGCAGTTGCCGGCCGAGCGCCCGCCCGTCGCCGTCCGGCAGCATCACGTCGAGCAGCGCGCAGTCGGGGCGCGTGCGGTCCGCGGCGGCCAGGGCCTCGCGGACCGTGCCCGCGGTCATCACGTCGAAGTGGTGGTAGCGCAGGGCGATGGCGAGGACGTCGGCGATGGACGGCTCGTCCTCGACGACGAGGACCGTGGCGCGGCCCCGCGCGTCGGCGGGCCCGGCGGCCGACACGGCTGGGACGTCTGTTCCCCGGTGACCTTCGGCGTGGCTCATGTCCCCAGTATCCGCACGGCCGTTGTACGCAGGGCGAGGGCCGCCCTTTGGAGTTCCTTGAGAATCGCGGCCGTAACGCGCCGTTGGCCGACCGGACCCCTGATGCTGGGCGCCAAGGCCGGGACAACGGCGGAGAACCAAGGCCGGGACAACGGCGGAGAAAAGGCCGGGACAACGGCGGAGAACCGGACGGGGCGAAGGAGGGCGGGTCGTGGCGGCATGGGCGCGGTGGTGCTACCGGCACCGCCTTGTGGTCGTCGTGCTGTGGCTCGGCGCGCTGCTCGGCCTCGGCGCCGCGGGCTCCACCGCGGGCACCGCCTACACCCAGGTCCTCTCGCTGCCCGACACGGACTCCCAGCGCGCCCACGACCTGATGACGAAGGCGTTCCCGGAGCGCAGTGGCGACACCGACACGGTGGTGTGGAAGACCGACGCGGGCTCCTCGGTCCGCGACGCCGCCGTCCGCGACCGCGTCGAGCCCGCGCTCCGGCGCATCGCCGCCCTCGACGGCGTGGGCGGGGTCGCCAGTCCCTACGCCACCGGGCCGCGCGCCGCGGCCCAGGTCAGCGCGGACGGGCGGATCGCCTACGCGCAGGTCACGTTCGTCCGCCAGGCCGACGAGATCCCCGAGGAACAGATCGAGCGGGTCGTCGACACCGCCCATGCCGCGGCCCGCGAAGGACTCCAGGTCGAGGCGGGCGGCCAGGCCGTCGCCCGCACCCTGGAGCCGTCCGCGGGCACCCCCGAGGCCGTCGGCGTCGCGGCCGCCGCCGTCGTGCTCTTCCTCGCCCTCGGCTCGCTCTTCGCGATGCTCCTGCCGATCGTCACCGCCGTGTTCGCCGTCGGCACCGGCGTGCTCGCCACGATGCTGCTCAGCCACGTCACGGACGTGCCCGAAGTGGCGCCGCTGCTCGGCTCGTTGATCGGCCTCGGCGTCGGCATCGACTACGCCCTGTTCATCGTCACCCGGCACCGCAGGGGCATCCTGCGCGGCCTGGAGCCGCAGGAGTCGGCGGTGCAGGCCGTCAACACCTCCGGCCGCGCGGTGCTCTTCGCGGGCGGCACGGTGTGCGTCGCGCTCGCCGGGATGCTCGTGATGAACCTGCGCTTCCTGGACGGCGTGGTCATCGCCGCCTCCCTGACGGTGCTGCTCGGCGTCCTCGCCGCGGTGACGCTGCTCCCCGCACTGCTCGGCGTCCTCGGCGTCCGTGTGCTCAGCCGCCGCCAGCGCCGCGCCCTCGCCGCGTCCGGGCCCGAGCCCGAGGAGCCCGGCGGCCTCACCGCGCGCTGGTCCGCCTTCGTGCGGCGCCGCCCGCGCACCGTCGGCGTCCTCGCCCTCGCCGTCATGGTGGCCCTCGCCGTCCCGTTCCTCTCGCTGCGCCTCGGCGCCACCGACCAGGGCACTCACCAGGAGTCGACGACGACCCGGCAGGCGTACGACCTGCTCGCGGAGGGCTTCGGCCCCGGCTTCAACGGGCCCCTCCAGGTCGTCGTGGACCAGCGGGACCCCGGCGCCACCGCCGAGCTCGTCGAGCGCATCCGCGCCACCGAGGGCGTCGCCCGGGTGCGGCAGGACCCGCCCGCCCCGCCGGCCCCACCTTCACATGTCGCCGACACCACCGTCATCGAGGTCGTGCCGACCGGCTCGCCCCAGTCCGAGGAGACCGGCAGGCTCATCGACCGGCTGCGCGGCGACGTCCTGCCCGAGGCCGGGGCGGACGCCCATGTGGGCGGGGTGACCGCCGTGTCCAAGGACTTCGCGGCGGTGACGGCCGACCGGCTCCCGTACTTCGTGGGCGCCGTCGTCGTCCTCGGCTTCCTGCTGCTCCTGCTCGCCTTCCGCTCCCTCGTGGTGCCGCTCACGGCGGCCCTGATGAACCTGATCGCGACGGCCGCCTCGTTCGGGGTGCTTGTCGCGGTGTTCCAGTGGGGCTGGGGCGGCGAGCTGCTCGGCCTCGGCGAGGCGGGGCCCCTCACGGCCCTCCTGCCCGTCGTCATGCTGGCGCTGCTCTTCGGCCTGTCGACGGACTACCAGGTGTTCCTGGTGAGCCGCATGCACGAGGAGTGGGCGCACACCCACGACAACGCCCGCGCGGTCCGCGTCGGCCTCGCCGAGACCGGCCGTGTCATCAACTGCGCGGCGCTCACTGTGATCTGCGTGTGCGCGGTGTTCACTGCGTTCTCCGCGTTCCCTGGGCGCCCTGCGTTCGTGCTCAGCGGCGACACGGAGGGCGCGATGGCCGGCATCGGCCTGGCCGCGGCCGTCGCCCTCGACGCCTTCGTCCTGCGGACGGCCCTCGTGCCCGCCGCGATGCACCTCATCGGCCGCGCCAACTGGTGGCTCCCGGCCCGGCTCGACCGCCGCCTGCCGCACCTGGCCGTCGAGCCGAAGGAGGCGGAGCCGCCCGCCCCGGAGGACCTGGAGGTCCTGGTGGCGGCGGCCCTCGGCACCCCGCGCCCGCCGGTCTCCCCGGCCTCCCCCGGCCCGCGGGGCCCGGCGGGCGCGGGTGGATCACACGGTGTGAACCCGTACGGGGCAGCGCACGCCTACGAGGCGAGGAACGGCGCCCGCGACCTCTCCGGGGAGGCGGCCAAGCCGCTGCCCCCGTACGACGGCCAGGGGCCCGCGACCCCGTACGGCCCCTACCGACCCGGGCGCCGGACTGCCCCCGGCGCCCGCCCATCCGGTGTCCCCGGCCCGCGCGCACCCGGAATCCCCGGGTACCGCCGCGCGGCCCGAGGACCAGGCGCACCCAGGGAGGACGACGCACCCATGGCAGGCGACACGCCCATGGAAAGTGCCGCACCCGGCCCGTACGGACCCGTCGTGCACGGGTTCATCATCACGCCGGACGGCGACCCCATCCACAGCGTGACCCTCACGCTGCTGTCCAAGGGCGGCAGCCAACTGGACCGGGTGTCGTCCCTGGCCGACGGCTCCTACATCCTCGTGGCCCCCGCCCCGGGCGTGTACCTGCTCGCGGCGGCGGCCCCCGGATACGCCTCGAAGGCCCGCCACATCATGCTCGGCGACGGGCCGTTGACGTACGACCTGGAGCTGGTGGAGGCGGTGGGCGGCGGAGTGAACGCCGTGACCTGACCCGGACCGACCAGGACCGGACCCGACCTGGACTCGGCCGGTGGGCGGTGCTGCACCCTCCCACCGGCCTCACCGCCGGGACACCCGCCCGCCGACGACCCGAGCCCACGGGGCGGCGAGCGGGAGGACCGGCACAGCGGTGGCCGCCCACCCGTGGGGGCGGCCACCGCTGCTCACTCCGTGCGGCCCGCGAGGACAGTGCCCCCTTCCGGGATCCGGCCCGCCGCCCGACGAACCCCGCCCGGAGCCACCTCGCCGTCCCCGCCGCACCTCACCCGTCAACTGCGCCCGCAGCCGCCGCAGTCCGCGGTGCAGCGCCATCCGGACGGCGCCGGGCCGCTTGCCGAGGACCTGGGCCGCGCTCGGCCCGTCCATGCCCATCACCACGCCGAGGTAGACGGCCCGGCCCTGGTCCGGCGGCAGCCCGGCGACCAGGCCGAGGGCGTCGTCGGTCGACAGCGCCTCCAGGACCTCGTCCGCGGTGTCGCGGGCGGCGGGCACGTCGAGCGCGTCGCCGTCGGTGAGGCTGAGGCGGGGGCGGCTGAGGCGGCGGCGGACGTGGTCGCGGGCGCGGTTGCGGGCGATGACGGCCGCCCAGCGCCGGAAGTCGCCGCCGTCGCCGGTGAACCGGTGCAGATCACGGGCGATCTGCAGCCACGCCTCGGACGCCACGTCCTCCGACTCGTCCCCGACGATCCCGCGCACATACCCGAGCAGGCCCGGGTGCACCCACTGGTACACCGCCGCGAACGCGGCCTCGTCCCCCTCCTTGGCGGCGGCGAGGGCGCGCGTCAGCGCCGCGTCACCGATCCTCGTACGCCCCTCGGAACCCGCCGACTTACGGCCCTGTCGGCCCGCGCCCTCGGCCCCTCTGTCCTCAGGCTGCCGGTCCTCACGCTGTTGGTCCCCACCCGCGCCCACGCGCTCCTCTTAACCCCCGCTGACACTGCGCACCGTGCCCGTGCCCCCATGGCCCTGAGGCCCCCGCGTCCTCGGTCCGCTACCGCCGCGCGGGTTCCGGCTCCGCATCGGGCGCCGGGGCGGTGCGCCGGCCCGGCAGCGTCAGATAGAAGGTCTGGAGGGACTCCGCGGCCCCCGCCTCGTAGCGGTTGACGACCTTCCCCAGCGGGCTCCACACCCGCCCGTCCGGCATCCGTACGCCGACGGTCTGCGCGAAGAACTCCCGCTGGCTCGCGTCGAAGTCGATCCAGGCGGCCCCCGCCCGGCGCACGAGGACCTCACCGACGTACGCTCCGAACCCGAACAGCGTCCTCGCGACCTCCGCGCGCTCGCGCCCGTCCTTGCGCAGTCCGTCCAGGACGAAGTCCACCACGCGCAGGCTCCGCACGGAGAAGTCCAAGGGCAATCGATTGCGCTCCGTCACATGCGCGACGAAGCTGCGCGTGTACCCGCGCATCTCGTCCGCTCGCGGCTGTCTCTTCCCCTCACCGGCCACTCTTCCCCACCCCTCTGGTTCCGCCCCTGTGTGTGCGAGAGCACCGAACGCACTCTCCGCTTAACAAGCGCAACCAGGATCCCAGGCGTCACGGGTGCCGCCGGTGTCCCTTCTCACACGCTCAACAGGCCCTGCCGGTACAACCTTTCGCCCTGATCGTCCGTCCGCGAACCGTCGGTTCGTGGCCGGTGCCCGCCCCCGATATGCCCGGTATCCGCCGGGCGTGGTGACTCCCCTCCGGCCTGCTGTATAACCGCCGCGCTCGCCGGACTTCGTGCCGGTCGTGGACATGTGGTGGACAGGGGAGGGGGCTCGCGGGTGGGGAATCACGAGCTGTCGGAGTACGCGCTGCCGGAGCGCGAGTTGTCGGAGCCCGTCGTCGAACTGACCGAGGAGGAGAAGGCGGTGCTGGTGGGAGAGGTCCCCGACCGCCGCGTCGTGACCGTCGGCGCCGTGCTGCTCGTGATCTGCGCGGCCTTCGTCGTACGGGGAGCGTTCGGGGACGGAAACGGTGCAGGCACCGGCGACGAACCCCGCCCGGAGGACATCGCGCGGGACCGTCCGCCGGTCGCCGCCGTCACCTACGAGATCACCGGGAGGGGGAGCGCCGACATCTCCTACCTCGCGCGGAACGAGGGCGGTCGCGGCGGACGGCCCGCCGTCGAGGCGGACGTCCGACTGCCGTGGCGCAAGACGGTGTTCGTACCGGCGGGGGAGCGCCCGGTGGTGAGCGTCCGCCTGGACGAGGGCGGTGGGGAGGCACGCTGCGCCCTCGCGGTGGGCGGGAAGCACCGGCACCGGGACGTGACGGCGGGGGCGTTCGGGCGGGCCACTTGCAGCGTGCGGGTGGGGTGAGGGGTCCTAGGGGCGAGGTGCGGTCTCCAGGGGTGCCGCGTCGGGGCCGGTGTGGGGGTCGGCTTCGCTCGGGCCGTCGGCTTTCGAGTCGCTCGGGCCGTCGCACGCCGTGGCCCCGGTGGGAGTGACGGACGGCTGCCGGAAGTCGCGTACGCCCGGCACCGCCGCCGTGCCCGCGCACACCACGCCCACCGCCAGGGCCGCCGCGTACAGCGGGACGGCCGGGCCCCACGCGTCGGCCGCCAGCGGGCCGAGGACGTAGCCGAGCGGCATCGCCGCCATCGAGAGCAGCCAGTCGTACGAGGTGACGCGGGCGAGCACACCGGACGGTATCGCCGACTGCACGGACGTCTCCCACACGGGGGAGAGGAAGCCGAGCCCGGCCTGTGCGACGCCGTACGCGGCGATGACGGCGGGGGCGGGGGCCGCGGCGGCCAGCAGGACCAGGGGGAGCGCGTACGTCGCGAGGCCCAGGTTGGCCGTCAGGATCGGGCGGCGCGGGTGGGCGCGGCCCGCGAGCAGGGAGCCGAGCAGCAGGCCGACCGCGCCCGTCTGCAGCATCGCCACCCATACGCCCTCGCCGCCCAACTCCTGTACCGCCAGGACCGGTCCGAGCGTCATCAGGACGGCGGCCGCGCCGTTCCAGGCGGCGTGCGCGAGCAGGCTCGTCCAGTACCAGTCGCGGGACCGCACCTCGTGCCAGCCCTCCACGAGGTCCTCGCGCAGGGAGCGCCGGTCCCCGCTCCGGCCGGGTTCCGCCCGCCGCGGCGGTACCCGCACCGCCGACAGCAGGCAGGCGCTCGCCGCGAAGCACAGCCCTTGCAGCAGGAACGCCAGGCCCGGCCCCGCCACCAGGACCAGCGCCCCGGCCAGCGCGGGCCCGCCGACCCGGGTGCCGCTCCTGACCACGCCGAGCGCGGAGTTGGCCGCGTGCCGGTCCTCGCCGTCGACCATGGCGGTGACCAGCGTCGGCAGCGTGGGCAGGGCGAAGGCCGTGGCGGCGCCGCTCACCGCCTCGGCGGCGGCCATGTGCCACAACTCGGGGCTGCCGGAGAGGAGTTGGACGCCCACGAAGGCCTGGGTGGCGCAGCGTACGAGGTCCGTGGTGAGCGCGATCTTCCGCGCGTCGAAGCGGTCGCCGAGGACGCCGCCGAGCGGAAGCAGCAACAGGCGCGTGCCCATCGCGCAGCCGAGCACGAGGGCCAGCGCGGACGCGGAGCCGGTGACCCGCAGGACGGCCAGGGCGAGGGCCGCGGGGATGACGGCGTCGCCGATGAGAGAGAGGGAGCGGCCGGTGAAGAAGAGGCGGAAGGGGCGGTTGTGGCGGAGCAGATGGGAGGCGCGGGGCGGGCGCGGCAAGGCGCCCTTGGCGGAGTCGGTCCCGGGTGACATGCTGCCGGACTTTATTTCGACGCCGAACTATTCGTCAACGAATTATCTGAAGCCGAAGTAATCTGTGGGCATGACGCTCGACGAGACGAAGTCGCCCGACGGCTCCCGCGCCCGGGACGGGGGTCCGGGCGGGGCTCCGGACGGGCCCCGGGACTGGACCGACGGGCATGTGGCCCAGTGGCTGCCCGTACTGCCCGACCTGAATCCCGACATCGAGGGTGCCGTCACGCGGATCAAGCGGCTCACCGTCCACCTGCGCCGGGTGCGCGAACAGTCCCTGGTGGACTTCGACCTGGAGCGCCACGAGTTCGACACCCTGCACAAGCTGTCGGGTCGCGGCGGCCGGGCCACCCCCTCCGAACTGGCCGCCGACCTCGACCTCGCCCCGGCCTCGGTCACCGGCCGGCTCGACGGCCTGGAGCGGCGCGGCCTGCTGCGCCGCACACCGTCCAAGAAGGACCGCCGCCGCGTGGACGTGGAGCTGACCGAGTCCGGCAGGGCGGTGTGGCTGGGCGCGATGGACGTACTGGGCGACGAGGAGTACCGGCTGCTCGGGGTGCTGTCGGCGAAGGAGCGGGCGCAGCTGTCGGACATGCTGCGCCGGATCATGGTGGTGGCGGAGGGCGGCGACGCGGGCGGCCGGAACTAACTCCGGGCCAGCTCGGGCCTCTTGGAGTAGTCCGTGAAGCCGACGACGTTCCCCCACGGGTCGGCGATCTCCACCGTCCAGCCGGTCGCCGTCGAGAACGGCTCGGTGAGGGCCGGGACTCCGGCCTCGCCGAGGGCGCGGGCCTTGGCGCGGGCGTCCCCCACCTCCAGCCAGAGGCGCGAGGCGGGCCACGAGGGCGGCCGGCGCCCGATGCCGTCCTCGACGCGCAGCAGCACGCCGGGGGTCTCGGCGCCCGCCTTCAGGATGGCGAGCCCGGCCTCGTCGAGGCGGTGCGCGACCGGGAACCCGGCGCGCTCGTAGAAGCCGACGGCCTCGTCCAGGTCGCCGACCGGGAACAGCGCGTTGTCGATGCCGAGCAGGTCGGTGCCGGGGGCGCCGGGGGACGGCTGATTGTCTGACATAACGTCAGAATACTGGTCGGGTAGGGCGTTGCCGCCGTGTCTATGCCGTACGGCGCGTTCCCCGCCGGGAACTCTGGTACGCGACTCGACCGTCCCGCCCACGTACGGAGGACCCCGCGATGCCCGACCCCCAGGACCTCACCGCCCTGGCCGAGGAGCACCTGAACGAGGCCCGCACCGCCGCGCACGGCCGCAGCGCGCGCATGATCGTGCACGACGGCGCGCTGCGCCAGAGCGTGATCGCGCTGGCCGCGGGCTCCGCGCTCGACGAGCACGGCACTCCGCCCGCGGCGAGCCTCCAGGCTCTGCGGGGGAAGGTGCGGCTCACCAGCGTGTCCGGCGACACCGACATCGTCCTCGCCGCCGGGCAGCTGTGCGCGGTGCCGCAGGAGCGGCATGGGTTGCTGGGCCTGGAGGACTCGGTGGTTCTGCTGACGGTGGTGACGGCGACGGGCTGAGGGGCCTCGCGGGGCGCCCCAGTCCCGCCCCTTCTCCGAAACCGGGGGCTGCCGCCCCCTGGACCCCCTTGATCGGCGCTTCGCGCCTCGTCCTCAAACGCCGGACGGGCTGGAACTTACCGGCACATTTTCTAGCCCCTCCGGCGTTTGAGGAGCGGGGTCTGGGGCGGAGCCCCAGGATCGGGAAGGGGTGGGACTGGGGCGCCCCCGCGAGGCCCCCCGGCCCGCGCCCAGGCGAACCCCACCCACACCACCCCCCACCCCGCCACAGCCACCCACAACAGCACCCGCCCAAGGGTCCGCAG
>NZ_JNXT01000101.1 GCF_000716675.1 Streptomyces alboflavus | reverse complement strand
CCCCACGGCCCCGCACCCGGGCACCCAACCCGCCCCACCCCCCGGGCCCCCCGCACGCCGCCCAACGCGCCCCGCGAGCGAAAAGCGACCCGCGAGCTGGATCGCCATGTACCACTCCGTGGCCGACCCCACCGAAGACCCGTACAACATCACCGTCTCCCCCGACCGCCTGGACGCCCAGCTCACCTGGCTGGCCCGCCGCGGCCTGCGCGGCGTGTCCATGGACCGGCTCCTGGAGGCGTGCCGCCGGGGACAGGGCCACGGCCTCGTGGGGCTGACCTTCGACGACGGCTACGCCGACTTCCTCGACCACGCCGTGCCCCTGCTGCACCGCCACGCCTGCACCGCCACCGTCTTCGTGCTGCCGGGCCGTCTCGGCGGCGACAACGCCTGGGACCCGCTGGGCCCCCGCAAGCCCCTGCTCGACGCCGACGGCATCCGCAGCGCCGCCGAGCAGGGCATGGAGGTCGCCTCGCACGGCCTGACGCACGTCGACCTCACGCGGGCCGACGACCGGACCCTGCGCCGTGAGGTCGCGGACAGCCGGTCCGCCGTGGCCGACCTGACGGGACGTGACGTCGGCGGATTCTGCTACCCGTACGGCCACGCGGACCCCCGCGTCCTGGCCGCCGTGCGCGCCGCCGGGTACGCGTACGCCTGCGCCATCGCCCCCGGCGACCTCACCGGACCGCTCGCCCTGCCCCGCATCCACGTCGGGCAGCGCGACACCGCCCTGCGGCTGCGCCTGAAGCAGGCCACCGGCGGGGCGCGCGGCCGCACCCTGCGCCCGGACCACACCCCGCTCGCGGCGGCGGTGACCGCATGAGGGTCCTGCACATCATCACCGGGCTCGGCATGGGCGGCGCCGAGCAGCAACTGCGCCTGCTGCTCCGCCACGTACCGGCCACCTGCGACGTCCTGACCCTCACCAACGCGGGCAGCGTCGCCCGCGGCATCACCGCCGACGGCACCCGCGTCACCGACCTGGACATGGCGGGCAACCGGGACCTCGCCGCCCTGCCCCGCCTGGTCAAGCTGATCCGCGCGGGCCGCTACGACGTCGTCCACACCCACCTCTACCGCGCCTGCCTGTACGGCAGGATCGCGGCCCGCGTCGCCGGGGTGCGCGCGGTCGTGGCCACCGAACACTCCCTGGGCGACTCGCAGATGGAGGGGCGCCCGCTGACGTCCGGCGTGCGCGCCCTGTACCTCGCCGGGGAGCGGCTCGGCCGGATGACCGTCGCCGTGTCCCCGGCCGTCGGCGCCCGCCTCAACCGGTGGGGCGTGCCCTGGCAGCGCATCCGGGTGGTGCCCAACGGCATCGACGCCGAGCGCTTCCGCTTCGATGCGGCCGCGCGCGCGGCCGCGCGCGAGCGCCTCGACCTGCCCGCGGACGCGTTCGTCATCGGCGGCGTGGGGCGGCTCGCCGAGGGCAAGCGCTTCGACGTCCTGCTGCGCGCCGCCGCCCAACTCCCGTCCGACGTACGGGTCCTGCTCGTGGGATCGGGCCCGCAGGAGCCGGAGCTGCGCCGCCTCGCCGGGCGCCTCGGCCTCGCCGACCGGGTGCGGTTCGCGGGTGAGACGACGCACGAGGACGGTGGCGACGGCGGCACGGAGCACGCCGCCACGCATCTGCCGTCGCTGCTTTCCGCCATGGACACGCTGGCCTCCCCGTCCCCGGAGGAGGCGTTCGGCCTCGCCCTCGTGGAGGGCCTGTCCTGCGGCCTTCCCGTCCTCTACGCGTCCTGCCCCGCCATCGAGGGGCTGCCCGCGCACGAGCGCACCAACTCCGCGTACTGCGCGAGCGACCCCGACTCCTTCGCGCAGGTCCTCTACGGCCTGCGCAGATCAGGACCACCGCCGCAGCGCACGGCACCCGCCGCGGTGCGGCACTACGACATCACCCGCAGCGCCGGTCGGCTGATGGACGTCTACGCGTCCGTGCTCACCGGCCCGAACCAGGAGGTGAACTCCCCATGAGCGCCCCTTCGAGCGCCCCCTCGGGCACGACCACGTCCAGCACCAAGTCCAGCACCAAGTCCAGCGGTACGGCAGGGGGCACGGGCGGCACCGGCGGCACGTCGACCGCTCAAACCCCGTCCACCACCACCGCCCCGGACACCACCAACACCTCACCCCCGCCCCGCCTCCGCACCCGCCGCACCCTTCTCGCCCCCCTAGCCCCCCTCACCCGCCTCCCCCGCTGGACCGTCCTCCCGGTCTGCGCGGCCCTCGGCGCCCTCGCGGGCGGCACGTACGGGCTGCTCCAGACCCCGGAGTACACCGCCACCAGCTACGTCGTCGCCGTGCCCGGCGCCAAGGCCGACCCGGCCACCGCCCTGGGCTTCGCGCAGGCCTACGGCAGGGTCGCCACCCAGCTCGCCGTCCTCGGGGACGCCCAGGTCGCCGCGGGCGTCTCGCCCACCGAACTGCAGGACCGGGTCAAGGTCGCGACCTCGCCCGACGCCCCCATGATCTCGGTGTCCGCGTCGGCCGACCGGCCGGGCGACGCCGCCACCCTCGCGAACGCGGTGTCCCGCGCGCTGACCACGAGCGCCGCCCACACCAAGGACAGCACCCGGGTCAAGCTCCTGCCGTTCTCCCGCGCGGTCGCGCCCACCGCGCCCTCCTCGCTGTCCGCCCCGGTGACCGCCCTGGTCGGCCTGTGCGCGGGCGGCCTGCTCGGCGGCCTCGGCCTCCTGGTGCGCCCGCGCGCCGCCGCCAGGACGCTGCCCGGCAGCGCCGTGCCGGGGCCCGCGTCCGCCGAGGTCCGGGGCGGCGCGTGACGACGGCGACCCGGTCCGGGCTCACCACCGGACTCTGCGTGGACGAGGCCGAGTTCGCGTCCCTGGCCGGGCCCTGGCGGCGTCTTTACGAGCGGTGCGAGGAGGCGACGCCGTTCCAGAGCCACGCGTGGCTGACCTCGTGGTGGCGGTCGTACGGCCGTCCCGGGCGGCTGCGGGTGCTGCTCGTCCGCGACGGCGGCGACCTGGTGGCGGCGGCGCCGCTGATGCGGACGTACCGGCCGGTCCCGGCGCTGCGGCCGATCGGCGGCGCGATCTCGGACTTCGCGGACGTGCTGCTCGCCGCCGACGGCCGCGAGCGCGCGGCGGACGCCCTCACCGAGGGGCTGCGCGGGCTCGCCCGCGGCACCCTGATCGACTTCCGCGAGGCCCGCCCCGGCGCCTGCGTCGAGAGCGTGTACGAGCGGTGGCGCGGCCCGCGCCGCGAACTCACCGACTCCCCCTGCCTCGAACTGCCCCCGCTGCCCGTCGACGCGCTCCTGAAGCGGCTGCCCACGGCGACGGCCCAGCGCGCCCGCGCCAAACTGCGCAAGCTGACGGCGGTCGGCGTGCGCGCCCGGGTCGTACCCGCCGACGAGGTGGAGACCTCCGTGGCCACGCTGCTGAGGCTGCACCAACTCCAGTGGCAGGGGCGCAGGGTGACGACCGAACACCTCCGGCCGCGCTTCCGCGAGCACCTGCTGCGCTCCGTGCGCCCCATGGTGGCGGCGGGCGACGCCGTCGTCACCGAGTTCAGCGTCGACGGTGAGGTCCTCGCCGCCGACGTCACCCTGCTGTCCGCGCGGGTCGCGGGCGGCTACCTCTACGGCGCCCACCCGCGCCTGCGCGAACGCAAGGTCGACGTGGCCACGATGCTGCTCGACGCCTCCACCCGGCACACCGCGGGTGACCGCCCGCGCACCCTGTCCCTGCTGCGCGGCGACGAACCGTACAAACACCACTGGCGCCCCGACCCGGCCCCCAACCGCCGCTTCCTGCTCGCCCACGCGCGGACGGCCCCGCTGCTCGCGGCCGCCGCGGGCGAGGCGGCGGCGCGGGACTGGGCACGCGGGGTGCGCCGGGAACGGCGACTGCGGCAGCAGCGGCGCGCAGATGCGAGCCGTGGCCGTGAGGGGCGGCCCGGTGGCGGAACTTCCCCGTGAAGGTTCCGCCACCGCGCCGGGCCGAGCCACCCCCGCGACCCACGCGCCCCCTCAGGCGCGCGGCCGCTCCTTGCGCTCCCACCAGTCGAACCGCAGGCACAGCTTCCCGCCCAGCCAGTACTCGACCCAGTCGCCCAGGTCCAGCGGCGAGCAGAGCGGCGGCCGTACCGGAGTGGTCGGTTCGGTCGGCTTCGGCGTCGGGTTCACCGGCAGGCCGGAGAGCGCCTCGCGGTACACCTTGGTGGACTTGGGGTTGTCCTTGCACTGCCACACCCCGTGCGGGCAGTAGTCCGTGACCGTGTTGTACAGCGGCTTGTGCTCGGCCATCCACTTCAGCATCCGGCGCATGTACTCGTCGTTGTCGCCGTTGCGGAAGAGCCCCCATTCGGGATACGAGATGGGCTTCTTGTGGGCCTTCGCGAAATCCACGTGGTGCTGGAGCCCGTACTCCTCCGTCACCTGCTGGTCGAAGGTCACACCGCTGGGCTGGTCGTACGAATCGAGACCGATGATGTCGACGGAATCGTCACCGGGATAGCACTCGGTCCACGGAATGGCGTCCCGACCGCGATTCGGGGTGAAATCGAACTTGAATTTCTGCCCCGGCACCGAACGCATCGTGGTGACGATTCGTTTCCAGTACGTCTTCCAGGATTCCGGATCCGGACCGCAACGATGGGTGTACGTGGTGCCGTTCATCTCCCAGCCGAGCACGATCACCGTGTCCGGCACCCCGAGGTCGACAAGCCGCTTCGCGAGGACGCGGAAGTGCTCGTCGAAGAGCCCGGCCGCGCCCTGCCGCAGCATCGCGCGCACCTGCCAGTCGCCGAGGCGGTCCTCGTTGCGCTCCAGCATCGGCACGTTCAGGACGAACATCCGGTCGTCCTTGGCCTTGCGCCAGGCCGCCCAGCTCTCCAGGAAGCGCGGCGCGCCCTCGATGTTGCTCCACCGGTCACCCGGGAGGTACGTGTGCCCGACCCGCAGCTCGGTCCCGTCGAGCCACTTGCTCAGCTCGGTCATGCGGTCGACACCGCGAGGGCCGTAGTCGAGGTAGGCCCCGATGGCGGGGGCCTGGGGGTCGGCGGGCGCGGGGGTGCTCTGCGCGGGTGCGGGGGTCTGCGCGGGCGCGGGTACGGGCGTCGGGTCGTCCGTGGGCGCCTTCCCGGCGGCGTTTCCGGGAACGGCGGTCACCGCCGTCGACGCGATGATTCCGGCCGCGACGAGGGCAAGCCTTTTTCCGCGTCGGCCCAGTCGTTTACTGCGTTGGCTACGCCGTGGGTTCATGACTGCTCCTCGTGCACCGGCCACACACATCACTGACGTTCCGTCATATGTATTTCTTTTACGCCAATTGAGTCCTTAATCCTCCGTGACCGCACATCGCCCCATTGGGCGAGCGACGAGTAAGGCCGACCTTGCATTCTCTGGACACACGCGTTCCCGCGGTCCTACTGCGGATCGACCGGAATCCCTTTCACCACGGCACGCTGGGCGCGGTCCGTTCCCTGGGCCGGGAGGGGGTGGAGGTGCACCTGGTCGCCGACGACGAACACAGCCCGGTCGCCCGCTCCCGCCATCTCCACCGCATGCACCCGCCGCCCGCCCCCACGGCCACGCCCGACGACGTCCGCGCCGCCCTGCTGCGCGTCTCCGCCCGCGTCGGCCGCCCCGCCGTCCTGATCCCCCTGGACGACGCGGGCGCCCTCGCCGTCGACGCCGTCCGCGAGGCCCTCACCGACCGCTACCTGCTGCCCCGGCCCGCGCCCGGCCTGCCGGGCCGCCTCGCCGACAAGGCCGCCCTCGCGGCGCTGTGCGCCCGCCTCGGCGTGGCGCACCCGGCGACGGTCGCGCCCACGACGCCCGCCGAAGCGGCCGGGGCGGTGACGGACCTGGGCACCCCGGTGGTGGCGAAGTGGAGCCGCCCCTGGCTGCTGCCCCGCGGCAGCGGCCTGCGCAGCGCCGTCCTGGTCCGCTCCCCGCGCGAGGCGGCGGCGCTGCACGCACGCGCCACGGCCGCGGGCAGCCGCCTGCTGCTCCAGGAGTACGTCCCCGGCGGCCCCGACGCCGACTGGTTCGCGCACGGCTACGTGGGCCGCGACGGCGAGGTGTTCGGCGGCGGCACGGGCCGCAAGCGCCGGGCCCGGCCCCGCGCGGCCGGGCTCACCGCGGTCGGCGAGTGGGCGCACGACGCGGGCCTGTGGGCGCTCGTCCGGCGGCTGCTCGCGGGCCTCGGCTACCGGGGCGTGTTCGACCTGGACTTCCGCAGGGACGCCCGCACCGGCACGTACCACCTGCTCGACTTCAACCCGCGCCCCGGCGCCCAGTTCCGCCTCTTCACGGACGGCGCAGGCACCGACGTGGTGCGTGCCGCCCACCTCGACCTGACGCACCGCCCGGTCCCGGCGCAGGACCCGCTGCCGGGCCGCGCCTTCGTGGTGGAGAACTACGCACCGCTGACGGCCCTGCGCACCCGGCTCGGCCCGCGCCGCCCCCGCAGGTCCCTGCAACAGCACCCGCCCGCCGCCGAGTTCGCCTGGTCCGGCGCCGACGCCGCCGACGACCCGGCCCCGGCCGCCGACCTGTGGCGCCGCTGGCGCCGCCACGTCCTGCGCCACGCGTGCGCACGGCTCGCGGGCGGCACCCAGAACATCCTCCTGACCCTGTCCACCAGGGCACGGGAGACCTCCCCCGCCGTCCTGTCCACCCCGAACCTGACCGGCACCACTCTGACCGCCCCGAACCTGACCGGCACCACCCTGACCAGCACCACCTTGTCCGGCACCCCTCTGACCGGCACCCCCCTGACCAGCACGACGAACAGAGAGCGAGCGGTCACCGATGCATGACCTGCTGATCGTGGGAGCGGGCCCCTACGGCCTGTCCATCGCCGCGCACGCCGCGGCGTCCGGCCTGGACGTACGCGTCTTCGGCAGGCCCATGGCCTCCTGGCGCGACCACATGCCGCGCGGCATGTTCCTGAAGTCGGAGCCCTGGGCGTCCGACCTCTCCGACCCCGGCGCCCGCTACGGCCTGGCCGCGTACTGCGCCCGCGAGGGCCTGCGCGCGGAGCACGGAGTGCCGCTGCCGGTGGAGCACTTCGCCGCGTACGGCCTGTGGTTCGCCGAGCAGGCCGCGCCACCGGTCGACGAGCGCCTGATCCGGTCCGTCCGCCCGCTCACGGACGGCTTCGCCGTCACGACCGCAGACGGCGAGACCTGCCACGGCCGCACGGTGGCACTCGCCGTGGGCGTCATGCCGTTCGTCGAAATCCCCTCCCTGGTACGAAACCTGGGCCCCGACCACGTCTCGCACAGCAGCCACCACGCGGACCTCGGCCCCCTGCGCGACAAGGACGTCACGGTCCTCGGCGCGGGCCAGGCCGCCCTGGAGACGGCCGCGCTCCTCGCCGAACAGGGCACCCGCGTACGCGTCCTGGCACGCGCCCCGCAGGTGCGCTGGAACACCCTGCCGCCCGCCCTGCGCCGCCCCTGGTGGCAGTCGGCACGCGCCCCGCACAGCGGCCTCGGCTGCGGCTGGCGCAACTGGTTCTACGCCGAACGCCCCGGCCTCTTCCGCCTCCTCCCCGAACCCACCCGCGCCCGCGTCTGCGCCACCGCCCTCGGCCCCGCGGGCGCCTGGTGGGTGCGGGACCGCGTGGAGGCGGGTCCGTGCGGCACGCCGACGGCGGCAGGGGCGGCACGCTCAGCCGCCGCGATCGAGATCGTCACCGGACACCGGCTCACCGGCGCCCGCCGCCACGACGGACAGGTGCTCCTGTCCACCCACGGCCCGGACGGCGCCGCGGTCTTCGAGACCGACCACGTCCTCGCGGCCACCGGCTTCCGCGCCCTGACCCACCGCATCGACGTGCTCGACCTGGACGTCAGGGACACCCTGCGCCAACTCGCCGACGGCGCCCCGTACGTGGACACCGCCTTCGAGACCTCCCTGCCCGGCCTGTTCGTCGCCGGGCTGCCGACCGCGTCGAGCTTCGGCCCCGCGATGCGCTTCGTCCAGGGCGCGGGCTTCACGGCGGCCCGTCTCGTGGCGGGGGTACGACGGCGGGTGCGGCGGCCGGGCGCGGTGCCGGTGGCCCGGGGTGCGGGGGCCGCCGCGCCGGTGTCGTACGAGAGCGGTGCGCCCGGGCGCTGACGGGCGTCTCCTCCCGTTCCTCCCGTACGAACCACGCACGAACCACGCACGAAGCGGACGGGTCGAGGACGACCCGTCCGCTTCGCTTCCGGCGCGCTTCAGGACGTGCTGCGTCCGCGCCGGTAGAGGAGGGCCCCGCCGATCAGCAGTCCGGCGCTGGCAGCGGCGGCCGCGAGGGCGTTCTGGTCCATGCCGGTCTCGGCGAGCTGGGCGGCGTGCTCCGGGGCCTCGACGGGACGCGAGGGCCGGGCGGTCGCGGCGGCCTTCAGGAACTCCGGGGCCCGGGGGACGGTGCGCGGCGCCCGGGGCGGCTCGGGCGGCGTGACCCGCTCGACCGGAGGCACGGACTTGACCGGCGGGATGTGCGGCTTCGGCGGCTCCGGGGGCGTCTGCTCGGGGGCCTGGCCGCACTTGTTGCCGGTGGTCCCGGAGAGCGTGGCGACGACCTCGACGGCGTTGCCGCACGCGTTGACCGGCACGTCGAGCACAGCCTGGACGAGGTTGCCCGAAAGCAGCCCGGGCGAGTGGGACGCCTCACCGTGGGCGCCGGTACCGCCGTCGTCGTGCGCGGGTTCCGGAGTCGCGGGCCTCGGGGTCGCCGGCTCCGCCGCGGGCTTCGGGGCGGGAGCGTGGGCGGGCGCCGGTGCGGGTTCGGAGACCGCGCGCTCCGGGGCGGGCGCGGGGTTGGGTGCGGGCCTGGGCACGGGGGCGGGCGCGGGCTTCGGCGCGGCCTCGCGCTGCGGCGGAGCCGCACGTTCCGGTGCCCGCTCGGCGGTCGGGGACGAGGTGTGCGCGCACGAGTTGCCCATGGCCGGGTTTCCCGCGCCCACGCCGTTCACCGAGTTGCCGCAGACGTTCAGCGGCACCTCCAGCGGGGCTTGCACACTGTTGCCCGACAAGAAGCCGGGCGAGCCCGTGGCCTGTCCGTGCGCATCGGCTGCGGCGAACGCGGACTGGCCGGGCAGGGACAGGATGCTCGTGGCGGCCGCCGCCGAGAGCACCCCTTTGGTGAGGGCCTGTCGCAATCTAGTGGTCTTCCTAAGCGAAAGGGAGCCGGCCTTGGGGCCGTTGAGCGAAGGGGAGCCGGCCTTGGGGCCCGAAGGCCTGCCAAGGCCGGCGGTGACACGGCCTGGAGTGCCGAGTCGCTACGTCAGTACGTCAGTCGTTGACGCAGGTGTTGCCGAACGCCGGGTTCAGCAGCGCGATGAGGTTGGCGCTGTTGCCGCACACGTTGACGGGAACGTGGACGGGAACCTGCACGAGGTTGCCGGAGAGAACACCCGGGGAGTGGGCGGCCACGCCGTCGGCACCCGCGTCGGCGAATGCCGGGGCACCGAAGCTCAGTGCCAGGACAGCACCAGCGATGACGGTTGCGCTCTTCTTGAGCTTCACAGATCTTCCCTTCTGACCGGTCGCGCCTAAACGGCGGTGAGAGCCGGGCGGGCAGTATCTTCACCCGCACCGCGACCTGAGTCCTGACCAACGAGCACCTGGAGCAGAAGAAACCAGCAACGCCCCGGAATTCCCAGGTTCACCCGACTGCTGCCGACCAGATATTCCGTACCGGGATACAAAGATCCGTACGCGAAGAACTCGGCACCCGAATTCCCGCCGGGAACGTCCGAATTACCGTTTCGGGCATGGAAAAGCCGCCCGGGCCGCCCCGCTCGAAGGAGTCGGGGCGGCCCGGGCGGTCGCTGCGGCGTGACGGATCAGCCGTTGTGCTCGCCGTTGCCGGAGAGAACCGGGATGTCGCTGAGGATGTGCGACAGCGGCTCGTCGCCCTTGGCCTGCGTGGAGTTCTCCGTGCACTGCTGGTTCTGCGGCGCCGACAGGATCGGGATGTCCTGGACCGCGACCGGCACGACACCGACGATGGAGCCGACGTTGCCCTTGACCGGCAGGCCGACACAGGGCTTGTTCAGGGATCCCTGGACGAGGGACAGCTGCGGGCTCATGTCGCCCTTGGTGGCGGAGTTGCCGAACGCCTGCTTGGCGCCGTTCCCGCTCGCCGACTGCGTGCCGCTGTCGTCACCGATGGCCATCGCGGCAGGGGCTGCGGTGGCTGAGATACCGACGACGGAGACTGCGACCGCAGCCGCTGCCATTGCCTTCTTGAGCATTTGCTGTTCCTTTTCTGGGCAGAAGCACAGGTTGCTGCGGGCTGCTCAACTCACCGTCGGACGTTTGGTTCCGCTCATTCACTCCATCGGATCTTTTCCGAGGACCGGTGGCGCCCGGCGCATTCACATGAATGCGCACCACCACGAGCGGCGCCGTACCGAACCATCGGATTATCCGCACAACGCCATCCGCACCCATGCCCGATACGGACCCGATACAGACCCGAAACGGACCCCTATCCGGGTCATTGGTGGGCCATAAGAGTGAACAGGAGCAACCCCGCACCGCCGTGGTAGTTGCTCAGGGTGCTCCACGGACGGGGTTCATATCCAGAAGGGAAATGCTGTGCTCAAGAAGGTTATGACTGCGGCCGCGGTCACGGCTTCCGTCGTCGGTGCGTCGGCTGCCACTGCTTCCACGGCGTCCGCCATCGGTGACGACAACGGCACCCAGACGATGAGCGGCAACCACGCCGCCCAGACGTTCGGCAACTCCGCCACGTACGGGAACATGAGCCCGCAGATGGCGCTCATTCAGGGCTCCCTGAACAAGCCCTGTATCGCGCTGCCCGCCAAGGCCAACATCGGCTCCATCGTCGGTGTCGTGCCGGTCGCGGTCCAGGACATCCCGATCCTGTCGGCGCCGCAGAACCAGCAGTGCACCGAGAACTCCACGCAGGCCAAGGGCGACGAGCCGCTGTCGCACCTGCTCAACGACATCCCGGTTCTCTCGGGCAACGGCGTCAACAACCACTGACACCGGACCAAGTCCAGCGGGCCGCCACCTCTCCTCGGCGGCCCGCTGTTTTGGGCTTCCCGGACCGGTCGACGGCTCTCGTGGCGCCGCCCGCTTCTCCGCTCAGCACATTAATCGGCCGACCGGGCTAATCGCCGAAACCACGGTTCCATCGGCCAGTTGACCACCATGCGGCTCCGCAACGGAGCCTGTCTCCGAAGGGAATTCCTCACCATGAAGAAGATCTTGGCAACCGCCGCGATCGCCGCATCCGCCGCCGGCATGACGGCCGTCACCGCCACCTCCGCCATGGCCATCGGCAACGACGCGGGCACCACGTCCGTCAGCGGCAACGGCGCCGAGCAGACGTTCGGCAACTCCGCCACGCACGGCAACATGAGCCCGCAGATGTCCCTGGTCCAGGGCTCCCTCAACAAGCCCTGCATCGGCCTGCCCGCCAAGGTCAACGCCGGTTCCATCGTCGGCCTCGTGCCGATCGCGGTCCAGGACATCAACGTCCTCTCCGCCCCGCAGAACCAGCAGTGCACGGAGAACTCCACGCAGGCCAAGGGCGACGAGCCGCTGTCGCACATCCTCAGCGACATCCCGATCCTCTCGGGCAACGGCGCCGGCAACCACTGACGCACCGGGACCGAGCGCGTCCCCGTCGTCCGCAGTGCCGCACCAGGTGGCCGCCACGAACTCCGTGGCGGCCACCGCGCGTTCGGGCCGAGGGCCTTCGACGGCCCAGGCCTCAGCAGCCGAGGCGTCAGCACCCCAGGCCCCGGAAGCCGAGGCCCCAGTAGCCGAGGCCTCAGTAGCCGATGGTGAAGCGGCGCTGGACGAAGCGCGGCAGTTCCACCTCGTCGATCAGGGCGACGGCGGCGTCCTCGGCGGAGACCCGGCTGCGTCCTTCGGCGTCCAGGACGGGCTGGTCGCCACCGACCCGGAAGCGGCCGGTGCGCTCGCCGGGGGCGATGTCCTCGGCCGGGCTGAAGTAGGTCCACAGCCGGTTCGAGGTCCGCAGGACGTTCAGGGCGTCCCGGTGGCCGCGCACCGCCGCCGCGTACTCGCGAGGCAGCCCGACCTCGTCGAGGGTGGCGTGCAGCAGTTCGTCGGAGTCGGCGCGCACCACGCCCGGCGCGACCTCCAGGCTGCCCGCGCCGCCGATGACGACGAGCCGGGTGCGGGGGTGGCTCTCCAGGGCCTTCAGGAGGGCGCGCGCCACGGTGGCGTACACCGTGGGATCGGCGATCGAGCGGCGCAGCGTGTCCGCCATGTCCTGCGCGGCGTTGCCGGGCTGGAACGCGCTGATCAGGACGTCGAGTCCGGGCAGCACGGCCGCTATGGACGCCGGATCCAGGGCGTCGACCCCGGCCCAGGTGACGTTCTGCCGCCGCTCCGCGCCCGCCGCCCGCTCCGGGTCACGGCTGTACGCCTCGACGTGGTGCCCCCGGCCGACGGCCTCGGTGACGACCCGGCTGCCGATGGTCCCCGAGGCTCCGATGACTCCGATGCGCATGACTTCTCCCCTGTTCGTGTGTCCCTGCTCCGCACGTGGACATGGCGCGCCACCCCGCGGAGGGTGACACCACGCAGAAACTGTACGGCGTGAAGTTACTGCACTCCGTCGACTAAACAAACGCTGTAGAGTTGCCGCGTGACAGCGACAGGTGACGGGAACGGCCGGGATCCGCAGGTCAAGCGGGGCGAGCAGGGCGCACGGCGCAAGCAGGACGGGCAGGGCGCACGGGGCGAGCAGGGTGCACAGGGCAGAAGGGGTGCCGGGGGCGGGCTGGGCAGGCGTGAGCGGCTGCGGGTCGAGACGACGGCCGAGATCAAGAGCGTGGCGCTGGCCCTGATGGCCTCGGGCGGACCGGACGCCATCACCCTGCGCGCCATCGCCCGCGAGATGGGCATGACCGCGAACGCCATCTACGGCTACTTCCCCACCCGGGACGACCTGGTCACCACGCTGATCAACGACGTGTACACGGCCCTGGCCGACGCCGTGGACACCGCGTGGGAAACCGGCGCGCCGCTGGATCCGGCCGCACGGATCCGGTCCTGGGCGACCGCCTTCCGTGACTGGTCCCTCGCCCACCCCGAGGGCTTCCGGCTGATCTACGGCGATCCCGTCCCTGGCTACCGGGCCCCGGCCGGCGGCGCCGCCCCCGACGCCGCGCGCCGCGTCTGCACCGGCCTCGCCGGGCTCGCCGCGGCCGCCTGGCCGCACACCCAACACCTCTACGCGACCAGCGAGTTCGAGTGGTCCGACTTCGACCCCGGCCTGCTCGACAAGGTCCGCCCTGCCTTCCCGGAACTGCCGCCCGCGGCGGTCGCGCTCGCCCTGCGCATCTGGGGACGTCTGCACGGACTGGTGTCCCTGGAGGTCTACGGCCACCTGCGCACCCAGACGGTCAGCCCGCACAAGCTCTTCCAGGAGGAGCTCACCCAGCTCGTGCGCGCCCTGGCCCTCCCGGCCACCAACTGACCGCCCCGGCGCCACCGCCCCCGCTCCGGCCGGAGTCCGTCGAAGCCCCGACCCGGCCGTGGTCGGCGACGTCACCAGGTCATGGCCGTGGGATCGGCGGCGAGGGCGGCGGCGAGGAGAGCGCGGAGGTGGTCGGCCTCCGGGAGGAGCGTGGCCTCGATCTCGTCATTGGTGCGGCCGGCGAGGGTGAGTTCCTGGATGCGCCGGAACAGCAGCCGGTCCGCCGCGGCGATCAGGGCGGCGCCGGACTGGGGCGCGACGGCCGGGACGGAGTCGGGGGCAGCGGCCGTCAGTGCCGCGGCGAGTGCCTCCTCCCGCTGGTCGTGCAGTTCGCGCAGCCGCGCGGTGAGGGTGGGGCTGTCGGCGATCATGCGGGCGAACGCGATGCCGGTGAAGCCGACGACAGGGCTGTGGTCGAGGAGGGCGGCGCGGAAGGTCCGGCCCACGGCGGCGAGCGGCTCCTCGCCGGGCTCGCGCTCGGTGACGGCCCGGGCCAGGCCCCCGGTGAACGCCTCATGGTGGTCGAGGGCCAGGTCCTCCTTGTGGGGGAAGTAGTTGGTCACCGTCTTCTTGGCCACGCGGGCCGCGGCGGCGATCTCGGTGATGGTGGTCTGCTCGAAGCCCTGCTCGATGAAGAGCCTGGTGGCGCAGTCGGAGATCAGCTGCCGGGTCTCCTGCTTCTTGGACTCACGGAGCCCCATCTCAGTAGTCATGAAGGAATCTTACATCCAACGTAAAAATATGCTTGACGAACTGAGGGGCTGGGCCTAAAGTTACGTCCGTTGCAAAAATCTCCTCAGTGAACGGACTGCTTTTGCGCAAGCTCACGCACCTCGTCAGCACCACCATCGCCACGGAGTTCGCGGACGCCCTTCCCGCTCCGGACCGCGCGGCACTCGGCCTCGCGGACACGCTCAAGTCGACGCTTCGACACGGTCCGGACGGGGCGGGGTACGGACGCCCCGGTCTTCAGCAGCCCGTCCGCCCGGCCGCGGCGAATCGTTCCGCCCCGCACGCTCGCCACCAGCGCGGACCCGGTCGTCGAGGCAACAGGTGAGGACCCACTCACCCGCGTGAGTCGTCCTCACCCGCGTGAGTCGTCCGCCTCGGCAGACCGCCGAGGTCGCACCACCGGTCCCGCACCCGCACCCGCACCCGCACCCGCACCCGCAGCACCCACCACACCCGCCTCTGCCACACCCAAACCTCTGCCAGGAGTAGCCCTGAACGTCACCGCCTCCACCGTGTCCCTGACCGTCGCCGACGTCGCCGCGTCGCGGGAGTTCTTCCACACCCACCTCGGCTACCAGGTCGCCATGGCCGCCGACGGCTTCGCGTCCCTGACCCGCGGGGACGCCGCCGCCGACATCGTGCTGCTCCAGCGCGGCAGCGAGGTGCTCCCCCCTGAGCAGCGCGACCAGCAGGCCACGGGCCTGATCTTCGCGCTCACCGTCACCGGCATCGAGGCCGAGGAGCGGCGCCTGCGCGAGGCCGGCGCCCCGATCACGATGCCGCTGCGCGAGGAGCCCTGGGGCGAGCGCCTGTTCCAACTGACCGACCCGAACGGCGTGGTGGTCCAGTTCGTCGAGTGGGCCACGCAGGAAGAGCCCACGCAGGGCGACTGACCCACGCGGCGCGACCAGCCCGCCCCTTCCTCACTCACGGACCCGACCCTTCTCACTCACGGAGACGACTTGCCCCTGCGCATCACCGCCCTGACCGACCCCGAAGAGACCTCCGCCGCCCGCCGCCTGGCGTGGCTGGCCACGGGCCCCGACGGCAGCCCCGCCGGGTACGCCTTCCTGCGCCTGTTCACCAAGGAGGGCCAGCGCCACCTCGCCGAACTGGACGTCCAGGTCCACCCCGCCGAGCGGCGCGCGGGCGCGGGCACCCTGCTGCTCGAAGCGGCTGTCGAGGCTGCCCGCCGGGACGGCCGCAGGACCGTCGTCGCCCAGGCCCCGGCCGACTCCTCCGGCGCCGCCTTCCTCACCGCCGGAGGTTTCCGCGTCGCGCTGACCCTCACGTACGCCCGGCTCCCACTGGCCGACGCGGACCTGCCCGAGCTCACCGCCGCCACCGAGAAGCCGCACCCCGGCTACCGCCTCACGGCGTGGGAGGGGAGGGTGCCCGAGGAACTCGCCGATACGTACGCGGCGTCACGCCGGGCCATGGACGACATGCCCATGGGGGCGGTCGACTACGGCACGGTGGTCTGGGACGTCGACCGGATTCGGGCCGCGGCGGACGCCGTCTCCGCGCGGGGCGACATCCTCCACACCGTGGCGGCCGTCGACTCCTCGGACGGGACCGTCACCGGCTTCACCGAACTGGTCGTCCCCGGCGACGGCACGGGCGACGCCCAGCACTACGGCACGGCCGTGCTGCCCGAACACCGCGGCCACGGCCTCGCCCGCTGGATGAAGGCCGCCTCGATCGTCGCGGCCCGCGAACGCCACCCCCACCTCGGCGGCCTGCTCACCGACACCGCCGACAACAACCCGCACATGCGCCGCGTCAACGACGAACTCGGCTACCTGCCGACGCACACGGCCCACGAGTACCAGCTCGACCTGTAGGCGGGCCTCCCTCGCACCGGGCTCAGGCCACGCCGGGCCCGCGCACCGAGACCTTCGAGCGGAACCTCGGTGTACGGGAGGGCCATCGGGGGCACTCACCCATCATGAAGATCCTTTTTCTCCTGGCGCTCGTAGGCATCGCGGTCACGCTCTGGTCCCTGCGATCGAACAAGCGCAAGTAGCGAAGCACCACAGCGTGCGCCCCCCCGACCGCGGGCCCGGAAGTCGGCGGTATGGGAAGCAGAGACCAAAAAAGCCCCCCTGAGCTGCATTACCGCAGCTCAGGGGGGCTTTCCCGATGTGGAGCCTAGGGGAGTCGAACCCCTGACATCTGCCATGCAAAGACAGCGCTCTACCAACTGAGCTAAGGCCCCGCGTGCGCCGAAGCCGTGGCGAAAAAATCGCGCCTCGGCGGGCGTCGGGGACCAGAGTACCGGGTCACCCCCCAGATCTCGCAAAAGGATTGGGGCTCCCCGTGCGCGACCACTCTCCGTAAGATGCTCGACGTGGTTCGCGGCAGCGAACCACGTCTTAGGGGAAGCGATGGGGAGACGCAAGATGGACGCTGCACAACAAGAATCAACCGCGAGAGCACGCGAGCTCCAGCGGAATTGGTACGGGGAGCCACTGGGGGCACTGTTCCGTCGCCTCATCGACGATCTGGGCCTGAACCAGGCACGGCTCGCCGGGGTGCTCGGGCTCTCCGCACCGATGCTGTCGCAGCTGATGAGCGGCCAGCGCGCCAAGATCGGCAATCCGGCCGTGGTCCAGCGGGTGCAGCTCCTCCAGGAGCTGTCGGGGCAGGTCGCGGACGGCAGTGTGAGTGCCGCCGAGGCGACGGACCGCATGGACGAGATCAAGAAGTCCCAGGGGGGTTCCGTACTGACCAACACCACCCAGTCGACCACGAGTTCAGGCGCACCCACGGTGAAGCGCGTGGTGCGTGAGATCCAGTCGCTGCTGCGCTCCGTCGCGGCGGCGGGCGACATCATCGATGCCGCGGACACGCTCGCCCCGACCCACCCGGAACTGGCAGAGTTCCTTCGGGTATACGGAGCGGGCCGCACCGCGGACGCCGTCGCCCACTACGAAGCGCACCAGAGCTGAGCCGCCGGCCGGGCCGCTGCCGGGCGGCCCGGAAGGGGAGCGGGCACGACCATGGGTGAGGTCTTCGCCGGGCGGTACGAACTCGTCGACCCGGTCGGACGCGGGGGAGTGGGCGCCGTATGGCGTGCCTGGGACCATCGCCGCCGCAGATACGTGGCGGCCAAGGTGCTTCAGCAGCGCAACGCTCACACTCTGTTGCGTTTCGTGCGGGAGCAGGCACTGCGGATCGACCATCCGCATGTGCTCGCTCCCGCCAGCTGGGCCGCCGACGACGACCAGGTCCTGTTCACCATGGAGCTGGTCACCGGCGGCTCGCTCGCCCACGTCATCGGTGACTACGGCCCCCTCCCCGCCCACTTCACCTGCACGCTCCTCGACCAGCTCCTCTCCGGCCTCGCCGCCGTGCACGCGGAGGGCGTCGTGCACCGCGACATCAAGCCCGCGAACATCCTCCTGGAGGCCACCGGGACGGGACGCCCGCACCTGCGCCTGTCGGACTTCGGCATCTCCATGCGCAAGGGCGAGCCACGGCTGACCGAGACGGACTACGTGGTGGGCACCCCCGGGTACTTCGCACCCGAGCAAATGATGGGCGCCGAACCGGACTTCACCGCCGACCTCTTCGCCGTCGGCCTCGTCGCCCTGTACCTCCTGCAGGGCGCCAAGCCCGACGCCAAGGCCCTGATCGAGCACTTCGCGGCCCACGGCACCCCCACGGCGCCGCAGGGCGTGCCGGAGCCCCTGTGGCAGGTCATCGCCACCCTCCTGCAACCCGACCCACAAGCGCGGTTCCGCACCGCCACGGGGGCCCGCAAGGCGCTCGCCTCCGCCGCCGAGATGCTGCCCGAGCCCGGGCCCGACGACGAGCTCGTCGAGATCTTCGACCAACTCGCCCCGCTGCCCACGGGGTTCGGCCCCGACGGCCCCCTCACCCGCGCCCCTCAACCACCTCCGTCCCAGCCACCACCCCCCACGTCTCCCTCCTCGTCGACCAACTCAGCCTCCGTCACCCCACCCCCGCCTCTGTCCCACCCGTCCACGGGACAGCTGCTGACAGGCCACCCGTCCACGGGACAACCACCGACGGGACAACCACCGACGGGCCACCCGGCCACGGGCCACCCGGCCACAGGTCACCCGGCCGCAGGCCACCCGGCCACAGGCCACCCCTCCACAGCCCGGCCCGCCACGCCACTCCCGCCCCCGGTCCAGCCCTCCGTCGGCCAGCCCTTCTCCGCCCAGTCGCCCACCGGTCAGCCCTCCGCCGACCGGCCCTCGGCGCCGCACCACCCCGTACAACCGCCATCGCCCCCCGCGCACCCCCCGATGTCGGAGACCGGCAGCTTCCACCTCCCCCCACCGATCCCGCCCCACCAGGCGCCACCCCCACCACCCGCGCAGCCACCCACTCCCCCTACAC
>NZ_JNXT01000100.1 GCF_000716675.1 Streptomyces alboflavus | reverse complement strand
GGTGGGTGGGAAAGGTCCCCGCGGAGCGGGGACGGACGGCTGCCGCCGGCGTTCAGCGGGGGCCGACCGGGCCACAGGCCGCCTCTCGAGGGTGCCGGGCGCCCCTCTCAGCCGCCGCGCGCAGCGCGGTGGGAAGAGCCCACCGCGCCGCGCGCGGGTACGACACCGTCGGGCGGGCGGCCCCCCGCACCCGGGGCACCCGCACCCGGCGCACCCGCACCCGGGGCACCCGCACCCGGCGCACCCGCGCACGCCGCACCCGCCCCCGACAGCGTGACGTCAGGACTTGCGATGGCCTATCAGGCGCGGCTTCGGCTCCAGGCCGTCCAGGCCGTGCCAGGCGAGGTTGACTAGGTGGGCGGCGACTTCCGCCTTCTTGGGCTTGCGGACGTCCAGCCACCACTGGCCCGTGAGGGCGACGCTGCCGACGAGGGCCTGGGCGTACAGAGGGGCGAGCTTGGGGTCGAAGCCGCGGGTCTTGAACTCCTGGCCGAGGATGTCCTCGACCTGCGTGGCGATGTCGGAGATCAGGGAGGCGAAGGAGCCGGTGGACTGGGGGATGGGGGAGTCGCGGACCAGGATGCGGAAGCCGTCCGTGTACTCCTCGATGTAGTCGAGGAGGGCGAAGGCGGCCTGCTCGCACAGCTCGCGGGGGTGCCCGGCGGTGAGGGACCCGGTGACCATGCCGAGGAGCTGACGCATCTCGCGGTCCACCACGACCGCGTACAGACCCTCCTTGCCGCCGAAGTGTTCGTACACGACGGGCTTGGAGACACCGGCCTTCGCCGCGATCTCCTCGACCGACGTGCCCTCGAAGCCCTTGGCGGCGAACAGGGTGCGGCCGATGTCCAGCAGCTGCTCACGGCGCTCGGCGCCGGTCATCCGGGTCCGGCGGGCCCGCCGGGGCTTGTCGTTGTTCGAACTCGCGGAGCCCTGCGGGGCCCGGGCGGAGCGCGTCGTGCTCGGATTGCTGGGGTCGGTCGCCACGTGGTCCATCATGCCGCGTCTACGGCCTGGGGCTTGCCAGGGGCGGGAATCGCACCGGTCCCGTCCGCGCCGTCGGGCCCCTTGCGGCGGGCGTCGATCCGGGACTTCGTGGGCCACCGCACGTCGTACGCCCAACCGAGCTGTTCGAACCAGCGGATGAGCCGCGCGGACGAGTCGAGCTGGCCGCGCATCACACCGTGGCGGGCGCTCGTCGGGTCGGCGTGGTGCAGGTTGTGCCAGGACTCGCCGCAGGACAGGACCGCGAGCCACCACACGTTGCCGGAGCGGTCGCGGGACTTGAAGGGGCGCTTGCCCACGGCGTGGCAGATCGAGTTGATCGACCACGTCACGTGGTGGAGGAGCGCCACCCGGACGAGTGAGCCCCAGAAGAAGGCCGTGAACGCGCCCCACCAGGACATCGTGACCAGGCCGCCCACCAACGGCGGCAGCGCGAGCGACACCACGGTCCACAGGACGAACTGACGCGAGACGGCCCGGATCGCCGGGTCCTTGATCAGGTCGGGCGCGTACTTCTCCTGCGGGGTCTGCTCCTCGTCGAACAGCCACCCGATGTGCGCCCACCACAGGCCCTTCATCAGGGCGGGGACCGTCTCGCCGAAGCGCCACGGCGAGTGCGGGTCGCCCTCGGCGTCGGAGAACTTGTGGTGCTTGCGGTGGTCGGCGACCCAGCGCACCAGCGGACCCTCGACGGCCATCGACCCGGCGACCGCCAGGGCGATCCGCAGCGGGCGCTTCGCCTTGAAGGAGCCGTGCGTGAAGTAGCGGTGGAAGCCGATGGTGATGCCGTGGCAGCCCAGGTAGTACATGAACACAAGGAGGCCGAGGTCCAGCCAGCTGACTCCCCAGCCCCAGGCCAGCGGCACCGCCGCCAGCAGGGCGAGGAACGGGACGGTGATGAAGAGGAGCAGCGCGAGCTGCTCCACGGAGCGCTTCTGTTCACCACCGAGGGTCGCGGACGGGAGCGGGGCGCCCGCCGGCGCCCCCTCTGATTCTTCGATGACGTCGGGGCTCGTGGTCATAGGGGCTTCCCCTGGGGGGTCGAGGGTGACTGCGGGAGATGCGGTGCTCGGGAAATCCGGAGGTGTCGACACGCGCCGTGCGGGAAGGCACCGGACGGACGGGTGCCCGTGGAAGGGCCGCTCATACGCGTGGCTACGGGACCGTAGGTTACGGCCTCGTAAGTATCGCAGTGCGCGGCATCGCGGCAAGAGGCCGCGAGTCCGCCCGACCCGGCGACACCTATCCTTGGATCGGTCGGACAGCGCGGTCCGCTCTGTATCTCCCCCGGTTCCACGGCCGGGACCCCTCCCAGACGTGCCCACCCCCGTTCTCCGTCCCGGAAACGGCGGGCTTCACCGCAAGGAGCCGCACCTGTGAGCAGTGCCGACGACCAGACCGCTACCACGGCCACCGCGAGCACCACGTCCACCTCGGCCGGGACGAACAGCGAGCTGCGCGCCGACATCCGTCGCCTCGGCGACCTCCTCGGCGAGACCCTCGTACGCCAGGAGGGCCCCGAGCTCCTGGACCTGGTGGAGAAGGTCCGCCGCCTGACCCGCGAGGACGGCGAAGCCGCCGCGGCGCTCCTCGGCGGCACCGAGCTGGAGACCGCCGCGAAGCTGGTGCGCGCCTTCTCCACCTACTTCCACCTCGCGAACGTCACCGAGCAGGTGCACCGCGGCCGTGAGCTGCGGGCCCGCCGCGCCGCCGAGGGCGGCCTCCTCGCCCGCACCGCGGACCGCCTCAAGGACGCCGACCCCGAGCACCTGCGCCAGACCGTCGAGCACCTGAACGTGCGCCCGGTCTTCACCGCGCACCCCACCGAGGCCGCCCGCCGCTCCGTCCTGAACAAGCTCCGCCGGGTCGCCGAGCTCCTGGAGACCCCGGTCATCGAGTCCGACCGGCGCCGCCACGACACCCGTCTGGCCGAGAACATCGACCTCGTCTGGCAGACCGACGAGCTGCGCGTGGTCCGCCCCGAGCCCGCCGACGAGGCCCGCAACGCCATCTACTACCTGGACGAGCTGCACGCCGGCGCCGTCGGCGACGTCCTGGAGGACCTGACCGCCGAGCTGGAGCGCGTCGGCGTGCAGCTGCCGAGCGAGACCCGCCCGCTGACCTTCGGCACCTGGATCGGCGGCGACCGCGATGGCAACCCGAACGTGACGCCCGAGGTCACCTGGGAAGTCCTGATCCTCCAGCACGAGCACGGCATCAACGACGCCCTGGAGCTGATCGACGAGCTGCGCGGCTTCCTCTCCAACTCCATCCGCTACACCGGCGCCACCGAGGAACTCCTCGACTCCCTCCAGTGCGACCTGGAGCGCCTCCCGGAGATCAGCCCCCGCTACAAGCGCCTCAACGCCGAGGAGCCCTACCGCCTCAAGGCCACCTGCGTCCGGCAGAAGCTGGAGAACACCAAGCAGCGCCTGGCCAAGGGCACCGCGCACGAGCCGGGCCGCGACTACCTGGGCACCGCCGAGCTGCTGCACGACCTCACGCTCATCCAGACGTCGCTGCGCGCCCACAAGGGCGGCCTGTTCTCCGACGGCCGCATGAACCGCACCATCCGCACCCTCGCCGCCTTCGGCCTGCAGCTCGCCACCATGGACGTGCGCGAGCACGCCGACGCCCACCACCACGCCCTCGGCCAGCTCTTCGACCGGCTCGGCGAGGAGTCCTGGCGGTACGCCGACATGCCGCGCGAGTACCGCCAGAAGCTCCTCGCCAAGGAGCTGCGCTCGCGCCGCCCGCTCGCGCCGTCCCCGGCGCCGCTCGACGCGGCCGGGGAGAAGACGCTCGGCGTGTTCGGCACGGTCAAGAAGGCCCTGGACGTGTTCGGGCCCGAGGTCGTCGAGTCGTACATCATCTCCATGTGCCAGGGCGCCGACGACGTGTTCGCCGCCGCCGTCCTCGCCCGCGAGGCCGGACTCATCGACCTGCACGCGGGCTGGGCGAAGATCGGCATCGTGCCGCTCCTGGAGACCACCGACGAGCTGCGCGCCGCCGACGTCATCCTGGACGAGATGCTCGCCGACCCGTCGTACCGCAGGCTGGTCGCGCTCCGCGGGGACGTGCAGGAGGTCATGCTCGGATACTCCGACTCCTCCAAGTTCGGCGGCATCACCACCTCGCAGTGGGAGATCCACCGCGCCCAGCGCCGACTGCGCGACGTCGCCCACCGCTACGGCGTCCGCCTGCGGCTCTTCCACGGCCGCGGCGGCACCGTCGGCCGCGGCGGCGGCCCCTCCCACGACGCGATCCTCGCCCAGCCCTGGGGCACCCTGGAGGGCGAGATCAAGGTGACCGAGCAGGGCGAGGTCATCTCCGACAAGTACCTGGTGCCTTCCCTGGCCCGGGAGAACCTGGAACTGACGGTCGCCGCCACCCTCCAGGCCTCCGCCCTGCACACCGCGCCCCGCCAGTCCGACGAGGCCCTGGCCCGCTGGGACGCCGCGATGGACGTCGTGTCCGACGCCGCGCACTCCGCGTACCGCAGGCTCGTCGAGGACCCGGACCTGCCGACCTACTTCCTCGCCTCCACCCCCGTCGACCAGCTCGCCGACCTGCACCTGGGCTCCCGGCCCTCCCGGCGCCCCGGCTCCGGCGTCTCCCTCGACGGCCTGCGCGCCATCCCGTGGGTGTTCGGCTGGACCCAGTCACGGCAGATCGTGCCCGGCTGGTTCGGCGTGGGCTCCGGACTCAAGGCGCTCCGCGAAGCCGGACTCGACGCCGTCCTCGACGAGATGCACGAGCACTGGCACTTCTTCCGGAACTTCGTCTCCAACGTGGAGATGACGCTCGCCAAGACCGACCTGCGCATCGCCCGGCACTACGTGGACTCGCTGGTGCCCGACGACCTGAAGCACGTCTTCGACACCATCGAGGCCGAGCACGCGCTCACGGTCGCCGAGGTCCTGCGCGTCACCGGCGGCGAGCGCCTGCTCGACTCCAACCCGGTGCTCCAGCAGACCTTCTCGATCCGCGACGCCTACCTGGACCCGATCTCCTACCTCCAGGTCGCGCTGCTCAAGCGGCAGCGGGACGCGGTCGCCGCAGGCGACGAGGCCGACCCGCTGCTCGCACGGGCGCTGCTGCTCACCGTCAACGGCGTCGCGGCGGGGCTGCGCAACACCGGCTGACGCGGCGCCTCGACGTGGACGAGGGCCCCTCACCCGCGCGGGTGAGGGGCCCTCGTATATCCGCCAGGCCGGTGCCTCAGAGGCTCAGCGCCGCGAACGCCGCCGACAGCTGGATCCCCCCGGCGAGCGCGAGGACACCCGCCACCCGGTTCAGGCGCAGCCCCCCGGCCACCACCACCGCGGCAAGGAGCAGCGCGCCGCCCAGCGGCAGCCACGCGTGCAGGAAGCCCGGACCGCCGCTGCGGACGGCCTCGTCCGAGTCGGGCTTGACCACGACAGGGATGCGTTCGCCCTTGGGCGTCGCGACCGAGCGGTCGATGACGACGCGGTCGCGTGCCGTGCTCCCGGACGCGGGGGCGTAGGGGCCGGTGCAGGTGTCGTCGCCACAGCGCGCGAGGGACAGCGTGCCTCGCTCCCGCCCTCCGTCCGACAGCATCACGTACCGCGCCGAGTCCCACGACGCCCAGACACCGGCGGCCAGGATGAGGGCGGCAAGGATCCCTGCCGCGCCCCGTAGTACGTATGCGGGCATGGCGGCGATCCTTGGGGAGGGCGGCACGCTGCGTCAACAGGCGACGGCGTGAACGTCCCCTACGTCAGGAGTTGTACGTGCCCTGCGCCCGCTCAAGACCCTCGGTCACCAGGCACTCCACGGCGTCCGCGGCCCGGTCCACGAAGTAGTCCAGCTCCTTGCGCTCGGCGGACGAGAAGTCCTTGAGGACGAAGTCCGCGACCTGCATCCGGCCCGGCGGACGGCCGATGCCGAAGCGGACCCGGTGGTAGTCGGCGCCCATCGCCTTCGTCATCGACTTCAGACCGTTGTGGCCGTTGTCGCCGCCGCCCAGCTTCAGGCGCAGCACGCCGTAGTCGATGTCCAGCTCGTCGTGGACGGCGACGACGTTCGCCGTCGGGACCTTGTAGAAGTCGCGCAGCGCGGTGACGGGGCCGCCCGACAGGTTCATGTACGAGCCGGGCTTGGCGAGGACGACCCGGCGGCTGCCGGGGCCCATCGGGCCGATCCGGCCCTCAAGGACGTGCGCCTGCGCCTTGGCGGCCCGCTTGAAGCTGCCGCCGATGCGGTCGGCGAGCAGGTCGGCGACCATGAAGCCGACGTTGTGGCGGTTCATGGCGTAGCCGGGGCCGGGGTTGCCGAGACCCACGATCAGCCAGGGGGCGCTGGGGTCCGTCGTCATCTGTGTGTCTCCTTCATGGCACCTTCATAGCGCAACCGCCGCCCAGCGCCAGGGCGCTGAGCGGCGGTCGGTACTACTGGATCGAGGCTCAGGCCTCGGCGGCCTCGTCGCCCGCGGCCTCGGCCGGGGCCTCCTCGGCCTGCGCGGCCAGGACCTGCAGGACGACGGTGTCGTCCTCGACGGCCAGGGAGACGCCCGAGGGCAGCGCGATGTCCTTGGCGAGGACGGAGGCACCGGCCTCCAGGCCCGCGATGGAGACGCTCAGGGACTCGGGGATGTGGGTGGCCTCGGCCTCGACCGGAAGCGCGTTGAGGACGTGCTCCAGGAGGTTGGCGCCCGGGGCGAGCTCACCCTCGGCGACGACGGGGACCTCGACGTTGACCTTCTCGCCGCGCTTCACGAGGAGCAGGTCGACGTGCTTGAGGATGCCCTGACGGAGGGCGTCGCGCTGGACCGCCTTCGGGATGGCCAGCTCGGACTTGCCCTCGATGTCCAGGGAGATCAGGACGTTGGAGGTACGCAGGGCCAGGAGCAGGTCGTGGCCGGGCAGGGTGATGTGGACCGGGTCGGTGCCGTGGCCGTACAGGACGCCGGGGACCTTGTCCTCGCGGCGGATGCGGCGGGCGGCGCCCTTGCCGAACTCGGTACGGACCTCGGCGCTGAGCTTGACCTCAGACATGGTGCACTCCTCGTAGAAAAGGTGAACTGACGTGGTCACCCGGCCACGACTGGCCTGCTACGAAGAGCGCGTCGATAACGGACCGCCACACCGTGCGTTCGTGAAAACGCGAGTGCGGCCTCCCTCGCCGAGCAACTTCGACAGTCTACTCGGCGACGGAGGCCGCACCAAAAGGATCTTGCGGGCCGTGCTTACGCGGGGCCGCTCTGCTCCTCGAAGAGGCTGGTCACGGAGCCGTCCTCGAAGATCTCCCGGACGGCGTTGGCGATCGTCGGGGCGATCGAGAGCACCGTGATCTTGTCGAGCTCCAGCTCGTTCGGCGTCGGCAGCGTGTTCGTGAACACGAACTCGCTGACCTTGGAGTTCTTCAGGCGGTCCGCGGCCGGACCCGACAGCACACCGTGCGTGGCCGTCACGATGACGTCCTCGGCGCCGTGCGCGAACAGCGCGTCCGCGGCGGCGCAGATCGTGCCACCGGTGTCGATCATGTCGTCCACCAGGACACAGACGCGGCCCTCGACGTTGCCGACGACCTCGTGCACGGTGACCTGGTTGGCCACGTCCTTGTCGCGACGCTTGTGCACGATCGCCAGGGGGGCGCCCAGGCGGTCGCACCAGCGGTCGGCGACACGCACGCGGCCGGCGTCGGGGGAGACGACCGTGAGCTTGTCCCTGTCGACCTTCGCGCCCACGTAGTCCGCGAGGATCGGCAGCGCGAAGAGGTGGTCGACGGGCCCGTCGAAGAAGCCGACGATCTGGTCCGTGTGCAGGTCGACCGAGACGATCCGGTCCGCGCCCGCGGCCTGCAGCAGGTCCGCGACCAGGCGGGCCGAGATGGGCTCACGGCCACGGTGCTTCTTGTCCTGGCGGGCGTAGCCGTAGAACGGCACGATCACGGTGATGCTCCGCGCGGAGGCGCGCTTGAGGGCATCGATCATGATCAGCTGTTCCATGATCCACTTGTTGATCGGAGCCGTGTGGCTCTGGATCAGGAAGCAGTCCGCGCCGCGCGCCGACTCCTGGTAGCGCACATAGATCTCACCGTTGGCGAAGTCGAAGGCCTTGGTCGGCACCACGCCGATACCCAGCTGATGCGCGACCTCCTCGGCCAGTTCGGGGTGGGCGCGGCCGGAGAAGAACATCATCTTCTTCTCGCCGGTCGTCTTGATCCCGCTCACAGCACAGTCTCCTCAGACGTGTTCCCTGGCCGCGAGGTGCCCTCGCGCCAACCAGCCGATTTCATGCACCTATCAGGTTTCGTGCACCTATCACGGTACGCGGTGTCAGGCGCACCTGTTTCCGGTCAGCCTTCGCCGGCCGGGGTCTCGGAGGCCCGGGAGGCGGCCTCGGCGGCCCGCGCCGCCGCGCTTCCCGGACGCTTGCGGGCCACCCAGCCCTCGATATTCCGTTGCTGGCCACGGGCGACGGCCAGCGAACCGGCCGGTACGTCCTTCGTGATCACGGAGCCGGCGGCGGTGTAGGCGCCGTCGCCAATCGTGACGGGAGCCACAAACATGTTGTCCGAACCCGTCTTGCAGTGCGACCCCACCGTCGTGTGGTGCTTGGCCTCACCGTCGTAGTTCACGAACACGCTCGCGGCGCCGATGTTGGAGTACTCACCGATCGTCGCGTCGCCCACGTAGCTCAGGTGCGGGACCTTGGTGCCCTCGCCGATCGTGGCGTTCTTCATCTCCACGTACGTGCCCGCCTTGGCCTTCACGCCGAGCCGGGTGCCGGGACGCAAGTACGCGAACGGACCGACGCTCGCCCGCTCGCCCACCTCGGCGGTGTCCGCGACCGTGTTGTCGACGCGGGCGCCCGCGCCCACCGTGGTGTCCTTCAGGCGGGTGTTGGGGCCGACCTCGCAGCCCTCGCCCAGGTGCGTGGCGCCCTGGAGCTGGGTGCCGGGGTGCACCACGGCGTCGCGCTCGACGGTGACGCCCGCGTCGATCCACGTCGACGCCGGGTCGACCACGGTGACGCCCGCGAGCATCGCCGCGGTGAGCAGCCGGTCGTTCAGGACCCGGCGGGCGTCGGCGAGTTGGACGCGGTTGTTGATGCCCGCGATCTCGCGGTGGTCGTCGGCGACACAGGCGCCGACGCGGTGCCCGGCCTCGCGCAGGATGCCGAGGACGTCCGTCAGATACTCCTCGCCCTGGCTGTTGTCGGTGCGGACCTTGCCGAGGGCGTCCGCGAGGAGCTGCCCGTCGAAGGCGAAGACACCCGAGTTGATCTCGCGGATGGCGCGCTGCGCGTCGGTCGCGTCCTTGTGCTCGACGATCGCGGTCACGGCGCCGGACGCGCCGTCGCGCACGATGCGGCCGTACCCGGTCGCGTCGGGCACCTCGGCGGTCAGGACGGTCACCGCGTTGCCGTCGGCGGAGTGCGTGGCGGCCAGGCTCGTGAGCGTCGCGCCGGTGAGCAGCGGGGTGTCGCCGCAGACCACGACGACCGTGCCGTCGATGCTGTCGGGGCCGCCGCCCAGCTCCTCCAGGCCCATCCGCACGGCGTGGCCGGTGCCGTTCTGCTGGGCCTGGAAGGCGGTGCGCACCTCGGGGTCGATCCCGGCCAGGTGCGCGATCACGCGCTCGCTCTCGTGTCCGACGACGGCGACCAGACGCTCGGGGGACAGCTCGCGGGCGGCGGCGAGCACGTGCCCGACGAGGGAACGGCCGCAGATCTCGTGCAGGACCTTCGGCGTGGCCGACTTCATACGGGTGCCCTCACCCGCTGCGAGGACGACGACGGCTGCCGGGCGATTGGCGCTCACAGGGGTGCCCTTCGGCTTCGGATGCTTGGGGAGTGGACATCCGCAGGATACCGGGGCGTAGTGGGGCGGAAATGAGTGCGGGCCCCGACCTTGGGGTCGGGACCCGAACTTCATTGCTCCCGGGGGAGGACTCGAACCCCCATGATCAGATCCAAAATCTGACGTCTTGCCCTTAGACGACCCGGGATTTCCGCTATGTCCGATTCGCTAGATCGGCCGCGTGCCGGCGCCTACTATGCCGTACCAGGCGCCTTCGACGCGACGATACAGGTCGGCGCTCTGGAGTGTGTAGATCGCGAGGCAGCCGCGATAGGTCTCGCCCGTGTTCTTCCTGATGGTCTTCGGGTTGTGCCGCTTGAGGGTCGCCTTCTGGAAGGTCGCGGCCGGTACGCCCGCCAACTCGGCCCAGAACTCCTCGGCTTCGGTCACGTCGGCCGATTCGTGGATGCTCACCCGGAAGCGCAGTCGCTCGCGCTCCACGCCGAGCACGTCGAGCCAGCGCAGGTAGAGCGCGATGACGTTCGGGTCGCTGTTGATGAACGCCAGCCGCTCGCGGCGGCTGTACGGCTTGTCCTTGGCGCCCTCCGCCCAGTAGAGCACCACGCCCAGCAGGAACACCTCGCGGTCCGAGAGGGCGCCCACCTCCATCGCTGCGGCCGCCTTGGTGCGCTGGCGCTCCTCGTCCCGCACCGCGGACTCGTGCTCCCACCGCTTGCGGGCCGCCAGCGTCGCCTGCTCGGCGGGGGGCCGCCGCTCGGGCTTCGGCAGATCCCGCACCCACAGTGAGATCGAACTCTTCGAGCACCCCAGCTCCGCCTGGATGCGGTCGTAGGTCCAGCCTTCGAGGCGCAGTTCCCGCGCCTTCGCCCGCAGCTCGTCCTTCGCGTTCGGCCGCCGCGTCCACTCCGGCGCGGGCTCTCCCTGGACCAGGCGGTTCAGGAGGTCGTTGTTGAAGACCTTCAGGCGGTCGCGGATCTGGCGGAGGCTGCATCCCTCGCGGCGCAGGGCGATTGCTCGTGCGCGGAGGTCTTCGTAGTCGGCGTATGTGCCGGTGGTCTCTGTCATGCGGTCACCCTCGTCCGGAATGCGGACGTCCGGGGTCGAAAATCCGGGCGATTCAACTGTTCGAGGGTTACTCGGTGGTTTCGCCGCCACGGGGCACCGGCCGGTACCAGAACGTGCCCCGCCCTGCCCGGGATCACCGGGCCCGAAACTCACCGGATATGGGAGCGCCGACCCCCTTACGCTGGAAGGCATGACCACGACGGGGGAAAGCGACACCGCGGCCAGGACCGGGCCGTGGTGGTGGGAGAGGCGGCGCAGTGCCGTCCTGGACGTGGGCCTCGGCCTCGCGTCCGCGGCCGAGTGCGGTGTCGAGGGCGTGCAGTTCGCCGACGACGCGGGCATCCCGGTCGCGGTGGGCGTGGGCTTCGGGGTGCTCGCCGGGTCCGCCCTCGTCCTGCGGCGCCGCTGGCCGATCGCGGTCGTGCTGATCTCCGTCGCGATCACGCCCGCCCGCATGGGCATCCTGATGGCCATCGTCGGCCTCTACACCCTCGCCGCCTCCGAGCTGCCGCGCCGCATCATCGGCGCCCTCGCCGGCATGTCCCTCGCGGGCACCCTGATCGTCACGTTCGTCCGCACCAACCAGGACATGGCCAACGGCGACCTGACCATCGGCGAGGGCTTCATACCGTTCATCGCCATCAGCACCTCTCTCGGCGTGACCGCACCGCCGGTCCTCCTCGGTCTGTACGTGGGCGCGCGCCGCCGCCTCATGGAGTCCCTGCGCGAGCGCGCCGACAGCCTGGAGCGGGAGCTGCAACTGCTCGCGGAGCGCGCCGAGGAGCGCGCGGAGTGGGCTCGCGGCGAGGAGCGCACCCGTATCGCCCGCGACATGCACGACGTGGTCGCGCACCGCGTGAGCCTGATGGTCGTGCACGCGGCGGCGCTGCAGGCCGTCGCCCGCAAGGACCCCGAGAAGGCCGTGAAGAACGCCGCCCTGGTCGGCGACATGGGCCGCCAGGCGCTGACCGAGCTGCGCCAGATGCTCGGCGTGCTGCGGGCCGGCGACGCCCCGCCGAAACCGGCGCCCGCCCCCGCCCCCGTCCCTCTCGCCGCCGTCGGCGAGGCCGCCGACCGGGCGGCGCCCCGCGCCGAGCCCGCCGTCGGCCCCACCGCCCCCGACCTGCCCGAAGGCCCGTGCCTGGCCGAGCTGGACGAGCTCGTGGACCAGTCGCGGGCCGCGGGCATGGCCGTGGACCTGTCCGTGGAGGGCGACACCCGGGGGTATGCGGCCGACGTGGAGGAGACCGCGTACCGCGTCGTCCAGGAAGCCCTCACCAACGTGCACAAGCACGCGGCGGGCGCGAAGACCTATGTGCGGCTCGCGCACCGCGCCGCCGAGATCGCCATGCAGGTCGAGAACGGCCCGCCGCCGGAGGCGGGACCGGCCGAGGTGCTGCTGCCCAGCGGCGGCAACGGCCTGGTCGGCATGAAGGAGCGGGTGACCGCGCTCGGCGGCGTGTTCGTGTCCGGGCCGACGGACGCGGGCGGCTTCAAGGTGTCCGCGGTGCTCCCGGCGTCGGCCGGTCAGTGATCTTCCTCATACGGGTCGGTGGGCGGGGCCTCAGCCCGTCGTGAGCCGTACCGGCTGGGTGCCCGCGACGAGGGTGGTGAGGGCCTGGTCGAGGTGGCGGCCGAGGAACCAGTCGCCGCTGTGGTCGAGGCTGTAGACCCGGCCCTCCGCGTCCATGGCGAGCAGCGCCTGCGTCTGCGTCTCCTCGCCGAGCGGGCAGACCTCCGTGCCGAGGGCCCGGCCGAGGTCGCCGAGGGTGCGCGCCATGTGCAGGCCGTACATCGGGTCGAGGTGCAGGACCGCCGGGGCTATCTGGCGGCCCGGGCCCTGCGGTGTGACGTGCAGCCCGCCGAACTCCGCCCAGGCCTCCACGGCTGCGGGGAACACCGCGTGCTGGTGGCCCGCGGGTGAGGTGTGGCGGCGCAGGACGTCGGCCCAGATCTCGGCCTGCTTGATGTCCCAGCGGCCCGGCGCCCAGCCCGCGGTGCGCAGGGCGGCGTCGACGGGCACGGGGAAGCGGGTGGAACTGTCGGTGTGCATGGCATGGCCCTCGTGGTGCGGGTGCGGATGGCGGCGGCCGGTGCGCGGGGCACCGGGGGTCGTCGGCTGGGGGGCGCCCCGCGTCACGCGTCGGGCGCGGTCGGGTCGACGACGCGGACGCCGAAGTGCGCGGTGAGGGCGGTGCAGGAGCGGCACGGGCGGGCGAAGGCGCCGTGCAGGGGGTCGCCGTCCTCGCGGATGCGGCGGGTGGTGAGTTTGGCGTGCTTGAGGGCCTTGCGCGCTTCGCCGTTGGTCATCGGCTTGCGCGAGGCCCGTTTGGAGCGGCCGGCGTCGGCGGTGGTCAGGTGCCGGGAGATGAGGACGGCTTCCGCGCACCGCCCGGTGAAGCGTTCGCGCTGGCCGCTGGTGAGGGTGTCGAGGAAGTCCTGGACGAGCGGGTGCAGGTCCGGTGGGTCCTCGCCGCGCCTGGGGGTGCTGGTGAGGGTGGTGCCGCGGACCGAGAGGGCGGCGGCCACGGTGGGCAGGATGCCGTCGCGGCGGTGGTGCAGGACCGGGGCGCCGACGGGCTCGCTGCTCCAGCCGACGCGCGGGTCCCCGGGCTCGGCCGTCGCGGTCGCCCCGGTGGTCGGGCCGGGTGCCGTGCGGGTGGTTCCGGAGCCGGTGACAGGTGTGCCGTGCGCGTTGGACATGCCGCTTGGTGCCGTGTGCATGTGGTGTTTCCCTCCCCGTGCCCGCGGTGTCAGCCGCTGGTGCCACGCCCCCGCGTTGCGGGAACAGACTGCCAAATGGGGCGCGTGGTGCGGAAGCTGGGGCTGTACGACACGCCTGGGTTTCGCCTCTGGGTGACTGGCTCGTGGCGGGTGGTCACGGTTTCGGGGCCCGGTGACCGGTGTCGTGCTTGCGCATAGGCTGTCGGCGTCCGTGAACCTCACAGTGCCGCAGGAGGGCATCCGCCATGACGCAAGGTGGGCCAGGTCGGCTCGGGCAGCAAGCCGCGCCGCCGAACGCGGCCTACGCCGGGCAGGTGGTCCACTTCCCGGACCCGGTCCGCGCCGCCCGCCACCCCAGAGGGGTGCGGGTCGACGGTGACGGCTACCCGGACTTCTCGCCGTACGCGCGCGCCGCCGCCGAGATCGCCGAGCCGCCCGAGGGCTTCGGCGTGGACGAGCTGCGCCTGACGGACTACGTGTCGGCGAACGCGGCGCTCGCGGCGTCCGGTCACGAGTTGTGGGACACGATCCCCGCGGTCGCGACCCCGCATGGCTGGACCTGGCACCACGCGCCGCGCGGCCGCCGTCTGGAGCTGGTCCCCGTCGAGGTCAAGGCGCTGTTGCGGCACCACGGCGGCATCTCCACGGCGCCCGTCGACCAGAACAAGCGCGGCACTCGCCCGCTGCAGGAGACGCGTCCCGCGCACCTGGCCCTGCCGAAGGCGGCCGTCGCCGTCACCGAGGCCCAGATCACGGGCGTCGAGGAGGACCTGGGCTACCGCCTGCCCGGCGCCTACCGTTCCTTCCTGAAGGCGGCGGGCGGCTGCGCCCCGGTCGGCACGGCTCTCGACGCGGAGCTGGGGCTCCTCATCGACCAGCCGTTCTTCACGGTCCGCGACGAGGCCGCGATCAACGACATCCTGTACGTCAACAAGTGCCTGCGCGACCACCTCACCAAGGACTACCTGGGCGTGGGCTTCGTGCAGGGCGGTCTGCTCGCCGTGAAGGTCAAGGGTGACCGGATCGGCTCGGTGTGGTTCTGCGCGTACGACGACGTGCGGGACGTGGACCCTTCCTGGGCGCCGGCCGAGCGTGTGCAGCGGCTGCTGCTGCCGTGCGGCGACGACTTCGACGCCTTCCTCTCCCGGCTCGCGGGCAGTCCGCCCGAGCTGGAGACCGTGGCGAACCTGATGGTGGACGGCGGCTTCGCGCGCGCCGTCCCGGTGGGGGAGTGAGCTTCCGATGGTGACCTTCGCGCAGGCGCAGGAGCGCGCCGAGGAATGGATCAACGGTGATGTGCCGGGCCCCGGCCACCGCGAGGTGCGGGTGCGGGAGTTCGAGCTCGGCTTCGTGGTGTGGGCGGAGGACCGCGAGGGCGGCCCCCGTTCGGACGGCGGCCGCCAGCGGCTCGTCATCGCCCGGGACAGCGGCGAGGCGACGCTGTGGCCCGCCCTGCCGGTGGGTGAGGTGATCCGCCGTTACGAGGAGGAGTACGGCGTGCCGGACGCGGCGCCCGAACCGACGCCCGAGCCTCCGCAGCGGATGGACCTGAATCAGACGTCGTTCTTGTTGAGCCCCCCGGAGTGGCTCCAGGAGGCGGCGGACAAGCTGGGCATTCCGGACCGGCGCGGCTCCGGCGGTGACGCGGGCGGGGGTGCGCACGGTGGTTCCGGTGCGGATTCCGGTGCGGATTCCGGAGCGGGAGTCGGCGCGGGCGCCGGTGCGGGATTCGGTGCCGGTGCCGTCGCGGCCGGTGCTTCCGGGCAGCCGGAGGGCGAGCCGCTTCCGACCATGGCCGGGCCCGGCCCGGCCGCCGCCCCCGCGGCTCCTCCGGCCGCGCAGCCCGCTCCCGGTGTGCCCGACGGCGGTACGCCGTGGCCCGCGGCCGGGGCGCCGGGTGGCGACCAGGGCTCGGGGGCCGGTGGCGACGCGGCGGCGCCGGGTGTGCCCGCGTCGGCGACGCCGTGGGCCGGGACGGACACGAACACCGACGCCGACGACGTGGCGGTGCCGCTGCCCGCCACGGTGTTCTCGCCGCCGCTGACGTTCGACGGCGGCGAGGGCGACGAGGAGCAGCCGCCCTCGGCGTCCCCCGAGGCCAAGACCGCGCTGATGTCCGGCGGCAGCCAGCTCCCGAGGACGGCCATCGCGCCCGCCCTCGACGAGCCGGCGCCGGGTGCGCCGGGTGCGGGGCCGAACCTGCCGCCGCCGCCCGCCGGTGCCGCGGTGACCGGTCCCGACCTGCCGCCCCCGCCCGCGGGGTACGCGCCCGCCGCGCCGCCCGCCGGTTCGCCGGTCGGCGGCCCGAACATGCCGCCGCCTCCGGCTGGTTCCGCGGTGGGCGGTCCCCACATGCCGCCGCCTCCGGCTGGTTCTGCGGTCGGTGGCCCGAACATGCCGCCTCCGCCCGCCGGTTCGGGAGCGGGTACGCCGCCTCCGTACGGCTATCCGCAGGGGCAGGACGCGTCCGGCGCGGGTGCGCCCGGCGCCCCCGGTGCTCCTGCCGCTCCTGGCGTTCCCGCCGGGAGTACGCCGCCTCCGGGCGCGCAGCCCGCTCCTGGCGCTCCCGCGCCGGGGGCCACTCCGCCACCGTCCGGGGCCGGTGCTCCGGGTGCGCCCGCGGGGGGATACGTACCGACGCAGCTGATGTCGCCGCTCGGCCCGGACGGGCAGACTCCTGGGGCTCCTGCCACGCCTGCGGTTCCTGGTGCGCCCGGTGCTCCGCAGCCGCCTGGTGCGCCTGGTGCGCCGGGTACGCCTCCGGGTGGGGTGCATCACGCGGCGACGATGCTGGCCGACCCGAGCCTGGGTGGCGGCCTGAAGCCTCCGGGTGCTCCTGGCGCCCCCGGTGCTCCGCAGCCTCCCGGCCCGCCCGGCGCCCCTGGAGCTCCCGGCGCCCCCGGCGCGCCACAAGCCCCCGGTGCGCCTGGCGCCCCCGGCGCCCCGGGTGGCGGCGTCCACCACGCCGCCACCATGCTCGCGGGCCCGGCTGTCGGCGGCCCTGGCGCACCCATGCCGCCCGGCGCCCCCGGCGCACCCGGAATGCCCGGCGCCCCCGCCGCACCCCTGCCTCCCGGCGTGCCCGGTGGCCCGGGCGCCCCCGGCATGCCCCCGCCCGCCCAGGGCATGGCCCCCGGCCAGGGCATGCCCCCCGGCCAGCCGTACGGCTACCCCCAGCCGCCGACCGGGCAGCCCACCGTCGGACCCGGCTACCAGGCCGTGCTGCGCTACCGCGCGCCCGACGGGTCCGAGCAGCAGGTCATCCGGCGGTCCGCGCCCGGGACGCCGCACCCGGAGTGGCAGATCTTCCACGAGCTGCGCTCCATGAACATCCCGCCGGACCAGGTCCTCGAACTCCACACCGAGCTGGAGTCCTGCGACCTGCCGGGCGCGTACTGCGCGCGGATGATCCGGGAGACCTGGCCGCAGGCGCGCATCGCCTCGATCGCGCCGTACGGCAAGGACCACGCCTCGCGGCAGCAGGGCATGCACCAACTGCTCGCGCACCAGGGTGAGTTGCACCAGGTGGCGGACGGCCCGGCGCGCCCCGCGCCGGTGCGTGCGCCGCTGCCGCAGGTGCCGCCCGCGCCCGCGGTGCCGCCGGAGGGCGTGGCCCAGGAGCTCGCGGGGGCGTTCGGCCCCGGCGTCTTCCGCTTCGACCAGCGGGCGGTGTCCCGCCAGGGCGTGCCGGACGTGGTGGCGCACACGCTCGTCGTGGCCGGGCTCCCCGTCGACTTCGGGCCGTTCTTCTGGGCGCAGGCCCAGCCGGGGCGGCCGGTGCCCACGCTGGCCGAGATGGCGCAGGAGCGGGGCGTGCAGCCCGCGTCCGACGCCGGTTCGTACCTCGTCATGGGCAGTGACTTCGGGCGGGCGATCTGCGTCCAGTACGGCACCGCGAACATCGTGGCCGTGCCGGTCGAGGCGGGCCCCGGCGGTGCGCCGGTGCCGCCGCAGTTCGTGAACACGGGCCTGCCCGAGTTCGCCCGCTGCCTCGGGCTCCTCGGCCGCATGTGGCGGCTGCGCTACGGGCTCAACCAGGAGCAGGCGGGCCGCTGGACCGTCGACTTCCAGACCCAGCTCGCCGCCCTCGACCCGGCGGCGCTCGCGTCGCCGGAGAGCTGGTGGTCGGTGCTCCTCGAGCAGATGTGGGACGGACTCCTGTAACCCGTACGAGGCACGGGGAAACAGCTGAACGAGGCGCCCGACCTGGGGATCAGGCCGGGCGCCTCGCTCGTGCGCGCTCGCGTACGCGGGTGGCCCGAGGGGCTCGCTCAGAGCTTCGTCGTACTGCGGAACGACAACCCGATTCCGACTTCTGACCCCAATTGACGCATCCTTGACCGGATGGGATGGGCGGAGTGTCGCGTTATGACCACTTCCGCTTGATCCATCAAGATGTGCGCCAATCGCGTTGTACGCGGTCGGCGTGACGGCGAGAGTTCGTGTGGGCGAAAGAGGGGATCAAGGATGAGCGGCAGCGGTGTGTCGGTATCACCTCATGGCTTCGTCGCCGTGCGCGGGCGCGGCTACCGTCCCGGGCAGGTGGACGTCTACGCCGACGCCCTGTCCCGGGACCGCGACGCGGCGTGGGAGCGCGCCGCCCGCCTCACGGTCCTCGCGAAGGAGATGGACGCCGAGGCCGCGCACATGCGCGAGGTCGTCGCGCGGCTCGCTCCGCAGACGTACGAGTCGCTGGGGCAGCGCGCGCAGTACCTGCTCGCGCTGACCGAGGAGGAGGCCGCGGCCGTGCGGGACGCGGCGGCGGCCGCGGCGCGCGAGACCGAGGAGGCCACCGCCGCGGGCGTGGCGGCGCTCACCGGGGCCGCGCGGGCGTACGCCGACTCGGTGGTCGGCGAGGCGGAGGAACGGGCCCGGCAGCGGCTGCTCGCGGCCGGCGCCACCGCGGACGAGATGCGGGTGGCCGCCCGTACGGACGTGAAGCAGTGGCGCGGCGAGGCGCTGGCCGCGCTGCGGGACATGCGGCAGCGCACCAGTGGGCTCCTCGCCGACCTGGAGAAGGAGCACGCCGAGCGCTGGGAGGCCGCCGAGCGGGAGATCGCCGAGCGGGAGGCCGAGGCCGAGGCGCACGAGGCGTCGCTCGTCGCCGCCGCCGAGGCCCGCCTCGCCGAGGCCGAGCGGGCCAGGGCGCAGGCCGAGGAGGCCGCGCGGCACGGGCAGGAGGACGCGGAGGCGCGGGCCGCGGATGTGTTCGCGCGGGCGCGGATGCGTCAGGAGCGGGTCGGGCGGGAGACGGAGCGGGTCCTGCGGGAGCACGGGGAGCGGTGGGACGAGGTGCGGGCGCACATGGATCATGTGCGGAGCAGCCTCGCCGCGCTCACCGGGCGGGGCGCCTTGGAGGACGGGGCCCACCCCGTCGACCCCGACACGGTCCCTGGCCCGACCTCCGGCACGGACTCCTGACCCGGGGGCGGCCCGTGGCCCGGGCCTCAGCGTCGCCCCCCGCGCCACACTTGCCGTCGCTCGCCTGCGGCCCGGCGGATCCCACGTCCCCGCCGCTGCGCGGCGGTTCCGCCCCACCCGCCCACCCGTTTACCCCCGACCGGACAGTCCCCCCCCCGCACCCCCACACCCACC
>NZ_JNXT01000099.1 GCF_000716675.1 Streptomyces alboflavus | reverse complement strand
CGCCACCCCACCCCCGCACGACCCGAGCCCCTTCGCCCGCGAACGCCATGTCTGGCTGGGTTTGCACGCGGCGACGACGAGGAGCTTGGCGCAGGGCTCGATGATCATCTACAGCTGAGCAACTCTTAGCCCGTCCGGCGTTTGAGGACGAGGCGCGAAGCGCCGATTACGGGGGTCTGGGGGCGGAGCCCCCAGTTTCGGGAAGGGGCGGGATTGGGGAGCCCCCCGGCAGGGCCGCTACCGCGGCTCCGGCGGCCGCTGCCGAGGCATGTTCGGCCGGGCCCCGGGCGGCAACGGAAACCGCCCGGGCCCACCGCCGCCCTCCCGAGCCACCCCGGCGCCCCCGCCAGGAACAGCCCCCTGCATGACCAGCGGCGCAGGCCCACCCCGAAACTCCACCATCCAGTCGGCCGTCTCGGCCCGAACAAGCTCCGTCACGTCCTCCGTGAACCGCCGCAACACCCCAAGACACCGCTCGGCCGCCTCACTGGCGGTCCCCTCCGTGGGCCCGAGCACCTCCCGCACACTCTCCGAGGCCCAGTCGAACTGCAGCACCTGCAACCGCCGCTGCACGGCCTGCGCGGTGGCGACATCCCTTATCCACCCGGAGGTGAGCCCGAAGAACCGGTCGCACCCCACACATGCCACCCCGGCGAGCAGCGAAACGAATCCCCAGGTGGCGACCCCGCCCACGCCCCCGGCGAGATCGAGCAGCGGCAGCACCCCCGCCCCGGCGGCGCCGAGCGCGGCCCCGCCCCGCAGCAGCCGCGCCCCGAGCCGCTTGCGCGTGCGGTCGCGCAGATACCACGCGGCGGTGTCGAGGGCCCCGCGCTCCACCCACCGGTACAGCTCGTCGAGGCGCTCGGCGGGCTCTCCCCAGTCGCCCTGCGGAAACGATCGCCCCACCAGGTCGCCGGGCGCCGCCCCGGGCGTCCCCGCACCGGCCCCGTCCCCGTCGTGGGGCACCCCCTCAGGCTGCATCTCCGGCTGGTGGCTCACCCGGCACTCCCTCGGCTTCCGCATAGTGGCGCAACGTAATTGGCTGGTGCCGCTGCGCGGCAACCAGTCCTACCGCCCAATGGGTGGCTATGCGGCAGTTTTCGCGGCTTTTCCGCCTGGAAGGGTCGCTTGATCAGGTATAGGAGCTGGGGCAATCTCACCCGAAAGAGTGGCGGCCGGAGTGCTGGGGCGCGTGCGGCAGTGACCACGTAGGCTCGTGCCAGACGGGAAAATCCCGCCATACGGACCAGAGGAACCAGGAGCTGATCGTGATCCCCGGTGGTGGCCAGCCCAACATGCAGCAGCTGCTCCAGCAGGCCCAGAAGATGCAGCAGGACCTCGCCAAGGCGCAGGAGGAGCTCGCCAGGACCGAGGTCGAGGGCCAGGCGGGCGGCGGCCTCGTCAAGGCGACGGTCAACGGCTCGGGCGAGCTGCGCGGCCTCGTGATCGACCCGAAGGCGGTGGACCCGGAAGACACGGAGACCCTCGCGGACCTGGTGGTCGCGGCGGTGCAGGCGGCGAACGAGAACGCTCAGGCGCTGCAGCAGCAGAAGCTGGGCCCGCTCGCGCAGGGGCTCGGTGGCGGCGGCATCCCCGGCCTGCCGTTCTAGGGTCGCGCCCGCCGTGTGGCGGGGTCGCGGCCGGGCCGCCGTTGTGGCCTCCGCTTCCCTTCTATGTCGGCCGACGGCCAACTACGGTACGTACAAAAGCTCCCTGAGCCCCGAAGACTGAACAACCGAAGATCCGGCAGGCCGAGGCCCGGCGGCCGGAGACAGGAAGGCAATCCGTGTACGAAGGCGTGGTCCAGGACCTCATCGACGAACTGGGCAGGCTGCCCGGCGTCGGTCCCAAGAGCGCGCAGCGGATCGCCTTCCACATCCTCCAGGCCGAGCCCACGGACGTCCGCCGGCTCGCGCACGCCCTCCTTGAGGTCAAGGACAAGGTCCGCTTCTGCGCGACCTGCGGGAACGTCGCGCAGGAAGAGCTGTGCAACATCTGCCGCGACCCGCGCCGCGACCCCTCCGTGATCTGTGTCGTGGAGGAGCCGAAGGACGTCGTGGCGATCGAGCGGACCCGTGAGTTCCGTGGTCGCTACCACGTCCTCGGCGGCGCGATCAGCCCGATCGAGGGCGTGGGCCCGGACGACCTGCGGATAAGGGAACTCCTCGCGCGCCTCGCCGACGGCACGGTCACCGAGCTGATCCTGGCCACGGACCCGAACCTGGAGGGCGAGGCCACGGCGACGTACCTCGCGCGCATGATCAAGCCCATGGGCCTGAAAGTGACCCGACTGGCCAGCGGACTCCCGGTCGGGGGAGATCTGGAATACGCGGACGAGGTCACCCTGGGCCGCGCCTTCGAGGGGAGACGACTCCTAGATGTCTGACGCCACGCTGCACGCGATCACCCAGGACCCGGACGACTTCGCCGTCCAGATCTCGGACCAGATCGAGAGCTTCATCGTCGCGGTCACGGAGATCGCCAAGGGCGACGAGCCGGACTCGGCCGTCCCCTTCCTGCTCCTTGAGGTCTCCCAGCTGCTGCTCGCGGGCGGCCGCCTCGGCGCGCACGAGGACATCGTCCCCGACGAGCGGTACGAACCGGACCTCGGCCCGGAGGCGGACGTCGACGACCTCCGCGAGAGCCTGGCCCGGCTGCTCGACCCCATCGACGTCTACTCCGAGGTCTTCGACCCCTACGAGCCCCGCAAGGCTCCCGTGGCCTGCCGGATCTCCGACGACCTCGCCGACGTCCTCACGGACCTGCGCCACGGCCTCGCGCACTACCGCGAGGGCCGCACCACGGAGGCCCTGTGGTGGTGGCAGTTCTCGTACTTCTCCAACTGGGGCTCCACCGCGTCCGCGTGCCTGCGCGCCCTGCAGTCCCTGGTCGCCCACGTCCGGCTCAACCAGCCCCTGGACGACCTCGACGGCCTGGACACCGACGAGGACCTGATGGAGGACGCCCTCGCCGAGGAGGCGGGCAAGGTCATGGCCGAGGAGATCGCGGGCCCGCTGGGGCTGCGCCCGGCGACCTAGGGCCTGTCCGAGGCGGGGACGGGTGCGGGTCGGCACGCGCCGACCCGGCGGACGGGTGCTAGCGGACGACGTCGAAGACGTTCTTCTGCAGCCCGTTGGCGTACGCCTCGTACTCGACCAGCTTCAGCTTCTGGGTGTCCTTGTCCGTGCTGCTGAAGAGCCGCTTGCCCGCGCCGAGGAGCAGCGGGAAGACGAGCAGGTGGTAGCGGTCGATGAGGCCCGCGTCCGACAGCGAGTGGTTCAGGGTGGCGCTGCCGTGGACGATGATCGGGCCGCCCTCGGTCTCCTTCAGGGCGGCGACGTCGTCGAGGGAGCGCAGGATCGTGGTCTCGCCCCAGTCCGTCACCAGGTCGCCCTCGGTGAGGGTGGTGGAGACGACGTACTTCGGCATCACCTTGTAGTCCGCGAACTCCGCCATGCCGGGCCACACGGGGCTGAACGCCTCGTAGCTGGTCCGGCCGAGCAGCAGCGCGGCGGACTCCCGCTGTTCCCGTTCCTTGATCTCGTACGCCTCGGGCAGGAACTCGACGTCCTTGAAGGTCCAGCCGGTGTTCCGGTAGCCGGGCTCGCCGCCCGGGGCCTCGACGACGCCGTCGAGCGAGATGAAGGCGGTGCTGATCAGAGTGCGCATCGAAGGTCCTCGGTGGCTCGGTCCGGAGGGCGCCGGACGTTCTCGGAGGGCTCCGGACTCGGCGTCCGGTGCCCGTCATGATCTCTGACTATTCAGACCGCGCGCCAGGGGAAAACTCATCGGTAGTCGATCGCGGCGGCCACCGGCAGATGGTCGCTGCCGGTGGCCGGGAGCGTCCAGGCGGCCTGCGGCTGTACGCCACGCACCAGGATCTGGTCGATGCGGGCGACCGGGAACTTCGCCGGCCAGGTGAAGCCGAAGCCGTCCCCGGCCTTCTCCTGGGCCGAGTCCATGCGCGAGGTGAGGCCCGCGAGGGCGCGGTCGTCCAAGGTGCCGTTCATGTCGCCGAGCAGCACCACCCGCTCGTTGCGCTCGGCGGCGACGGACTTGGCGAGGGCCCGCGCGCCCCGGTCCCGGTGCCCGGTCGCGAAGCCTTCCCCGGGCACCACCCGCACGGACCCCAGGTGGGCCACGTAGACCGCCAGCGGGCCCTGGTCCGTGGCCACCGTGGCGCGTAGCGCCCGGGTGTCCGCCAACACGGCGTCGGCCGGTTTGGCGTCCCCCAGGGGCCCCACGTCCTGCTCGGTGTCGACCGGCCGGGCGTCCGACAGCGGCAGCTTGCTCCACAGCCCGACCGTGCCCTGCACCGTGTGGTGCGGATACGCCTTCGCCAGCGCCTTCTCGTACAGCGGCTTCGCCTGCGCGCTGATCTCCTCGAGGGCCAGCACCTCCGCGCCGGAGGCGACCAGGTCGCGGGCGGTGCCCGCCGGGTCGGGGTTCTCCGCGCCGACGTTGTGGCTGACCACGGTCAGGTCGCCGCCGCCGTGGGACTTGTCGACGAGCAGCCCGCCGAAGAGGTGCAGCCACACCGTGAGCGGAAGGAGCAGCGCGCACAGCGCGGCGGCGGAGCGGCGCCAGAGCGCCCCGGCGAGCAGCACGGGGACGAACAGGCCGAACCACGGCAGGAAGGTCTCCACGAGGCTGCCGAGGTTCCCGACCCGGTTCGGGATCCACCCGTGCAGGAGCAGGAAGAGGCCGAGGAGGAGGGCGAGTGCGGTGAGGAGCGGGCCGCGTTTCCAGGGGCCGGGGCGGGTGCAGGCGTGCTTGGCCTGGCGGAGGGCGGAGCGCCAGGGCGGGGTGCCGGGGCCGGGGTCGGTACCTGTGCCCGTACCTGTGGGTGCGTCTGTAGGTGCGTCTGTGGGTGCGTTGGTGATGGTGCTGGTCACTGCCGTGTCCTTGGGTCCTCGGTGGGGTCGGCGTACATGCGCGGGCAACCGCGGTCGCTCGCGTGGTCGCGCAGTTCGTAGTGCCACGGTTCGTTGCGGTAGATCTGGCAGAGCCCGTACGCGGCGCCGTGCTCGGACAGCCACTCCTGGGCGTCGGAGTCCCCGATGTCGACCGCGTCGCCCGCCACGTGCGGGGACGTCGCCGGGGTGGCCACCCAGCGGGCGGCCTCGTCCTTCGAGCCGTGCTTGGCGACGGCCTCGCGCAGGAGCCGGTTCTGGTAGTCCGGGGAGCGCCAGCCACTGTTGACGTAGAAGTCGACGTCGTCGTCCCCGGCGTCGTCCGCCGCCTCGCGGAGGGCGTCGCGCAGGCTCTCGTCGAGCTTGGCCACGGCCGGTATCCCGTCGTCGTAGACCGTCACGTCGTCGGGGACGACACCGTCGGCCTCGTCGACCGGGCCGCGGCGGTCGCCGTGCGGGGCGTGGTCCGGGCCAGGGCCGGTGGACGAGGCCGGGGGTAACAGGGAGGACGGGGGTGAGGACCCCTGTGACTGTCGGTCGATGACCGCGATGGTGAGGGCCGTGGCCACCAACAGGCCGACGGCGAGGAGCCAGCGCGTCCGGCGGGGCACGGTCCGGGCCGGTGAGGGAGTTCGCGTCATACCGCCAGTGAAGGAAGCGCGGTGTTGCGGGCGGGTATGCGGTTTTCGATATGCCGACGATATGCGGTCGCTTGTAGCGTCTATGACATGCGTGTGCTGATCGTCGAGGACGAGCCCTATCTGGCGGAGGCCATCCGCGACGGCCTGCGCCTGGAGGCCATCGCGGCGGACATCGCGGGCGACGGCGACACCGCGCTGGAACTGCTGAGCATCAATACGTACGACATCGCCGTGCTCGACCGTGACGTGCCCGGTCCTTCGGGCGACGAGATCGCCAAGCGCATCGTCGCCTCCGGCAGCGGCATGCCGATCCTCATGCTCACCGCCGCCGACCGCCTCGACGACAAGGCGTCCGGGTTCGAACTCGGCGCCGACGACTACCTCACGAAGCCGTTCGAGCTCCGTGAACTCGCGCTTCGCCTCAGGGCACTTGACCGCAGGCGCGCCCACAGCAGGCCCCCCGTGCGGGAGATCGCGGGCCTGCGCCTGGACCCGTTCCGCCGCGAGGTCTACCGCGACGACCGCTACGTAGCGCTCACCCGCAAGCAGTTCGCGGTCCTCGAAGTCCTCGTCGCGGCCGAGGGCGGTGTCGTGAGCGCCGAGGAGCTTCTGGAGCGCGCGTGGGACGAGAACGCCGACCCGTTCACCAACGCCGTCCGCATCACGGTCTCCGCCCTGCGCAAACGCCTCGGCGAACCCTGGCTCATCGCCACCGTGCCGGGCGTCGGCTACCGCATCGACACGCCGCCCGGTACCGGGCGCGGGAGCGGTGACCGTGGATAGCGGGAGTGGTGACCGTGGCTAGGCGGTCCGGTCTGAGCGTCCGCCTCAAGCTGACCCTCAGCTACACCGGATTCCTCATGCTCGCGGGGGTGCTGCTCATCGGCGCCGCGGGGTTCTTCCTGGTGAGCCAGGGATGGTTGCGGACCAATGAAGAGGGGGCGTGGACACAGACTCCGGGCACCGACATGGTGCGCGGTTTCGGGCCGACGGCAGTCGCGGTCATGGTGTTCCTGCTGGTCTTCGGCCTCGTGGGCGGATGGTTCCTCGCCGGTCGCATGCTCGCCCCGCTGACCCGCATCACGGACGCCACCCGCATGGCCGCGACCGGATCGCTCTCCCACCGGATCCGCCTCCCGGGCCGCCAGGACGAGTTCCGTGAACTCGCCGACGCCTTCGACACGATGCTGGAACGGCTCGAAGCGCACGTCGCCGAGCAGCGGAGGTTCGCGGCCAACGCCTCGCACGAGCTGCGCACCCCGCTGGCGGTCTCCAAGACGCTGCTCGACGTGGCCCGCACCGACCCGGACCATGACACGAAGGAAGTCATCGACCGCCTCCACACCGTCAACACCCGCGCCATCGACCTCACCGAGGCCCTGCTCCTGCTCAGCCGCGCCGACCAGCGGTCCTTCACCCCGGAACACGTCGACCTGTCCCTGATGGCGGAAGAGGCCACCGAAACCCTCCTCCCCCTCGCGGAGAAGCGCGGCGTCACCCTCGAAACCTCCGGCGACATCACCCCCACGACCGGCTCGCAGGCCCTCCTGCTCCAACTGGCCACGAACCTCGTGCACAACGCGATCGTCCACAACCTGCCCGCGCACGGCACCGTGTGGGTCACCACGGGCCTCGGCCCCAGGACGGTGACGCTCACCGTCGAGAACACCGGCGACCTCGTCTCCCCGGAGCTGGCGGCGACGCTCACCGAGCCGTTCCAGCGCGGCGCCGAACGCCTCCACACCGACCACGCGGGCCTCGGCCTGGGCCTCGCCATCGTCAAGACGATCACGAACGCGCACGACGGCACCCTCACCCTCACCCCGCGCCCCGAGGGCGGGCTCCGCGTCACCGTGGAGCTGCCGAGGGGTGCTGGCCCCGGGCCTAGATCGGGAAGTTGAAGATCAACCGGGCGGTTGCGACACGGTTCGACAAGCGGGCTTATGTCTTTCACGGCACCGTGACCGTTGCCGCCATTCGCCTGTGGCTACGTGCATGACCCGTCAGACGGAACCTAGCGGGAGGAGGCCGAGAAGTACTGCGTGATCTCGTTCCAAACACCCTTGGCCCAGCTCACCACCGCTTGGAACCACTGCTTGAGCTTCCGATGGAGATCCGACATGAATGCGCTCACCTGCGCGTACACCTGCCCGACGAGGGAATCGAGACGTTCCACGGTGTAGGCGGGGCCGCCCTTCTTGACCTCGATGGCCCGTAGGTTCAGCTCCCACTGGGGCTTGAAGTGGAGAACATTGAACCGGAAGAGGTCGGCCGGGTCGGTGGGCTTGGGCACGACCGGAACGATGGCGGCAAGCTGCGTGATCCCGTCCAGGGCCGGCAACGACGTCCCGGTGACCTGGGTGTCGGGTGCGATCAGGCTGTCGTCGTGACCGCCCCCTTCCTTGATCCCGATGGTGCGGACCATCAGTTTCCAGTCGGGGTCGAAGGAGAAGACCCGGAACTGGTGCACGCCGCCGGTCTTCTCCGCTTCGGGGACGGACATGAACGAGGTGATCAGGCCGATGCCGCCCAGTGACATCCACTCGCCGGCGACGGGCCGGTCGTCCCGCTTGATCGAGTCGGGGTATCCCGACGTGTGCTTGATCTCGATGTTCCGGTACAGGAGCCGGCCGTCCTTGACGTGGAAGGCCCAGTAGTGGCTGGCGCCGTCCTTGTTCTGCATACCGGGGATCGGCAGGAACGCCAGGAGCTGGCCGATGCCCGCCAGGGAACCCCACTCGCTGAGCGGCCGAGCGTCGCGGACGATCCTGCTCTCCCCGTCCAGCCCGGGATCGACCTCGATCAGGAAGTAGTCGGGATCCTTGACGAGCAGCTCGCCTTCCCCCTGCTCCTTCCCTTCCTTCAGGTACGACTCGTAGCGGAACACCCACTGTCGCGTCCGGCTGTCCGGTACCGGCAGCACGGCCCGCAGCCCGAGGAACGGCACGAGGTGCTGGACGGCTACGGCCACGGGGTCGGTGTGTGCCTGCGGCCCGTTGGGATCGACGCGGAAGGACTCCCCGGGATGCAGGGGAGGTCCGTACTGGGTACGAGGGGAGGTGGTGGTCATGCTGATGCCCTTCAGTGGGGGTAGCCGACAACCTCACGCTAGACACTCCAAAACCAGCGGAACCGATTCTGTGGACGAGCGCCACGCCGTCCAGAATCCGCGACGCAGGGTCGGCGCGCCTGTCGCTGCGGTCCCCAAGTCCCCACTTCATGCCCACATCACAGACTCAGGCGCAGACCAGCCACATGATCGGGCTACTGGATCTCCAACCTGCCCGCCACCACACCCATCGCACTACTAGGCGGCCCCGCCTCCCAGCGCCGCCCGCAGCCCCGCCGGGTCCACGAACGGCGCCGTCGGCGTCGGCTCGCTGTACCAGCGCAGCGGCCAGGTGTTGCCGTCCAGGGCCGGTACGCCGATGTACGTCACCGTGCGGCAGCCCGCCCCGCCGAAGCGCTGCACCCCGAGCGGCCAGGTGTGCCCCCGCGCCGTGCCGGGCGCCACCAGGAAGTACATCCACCGGAAGCCGACGGCCTCGCAGATCACGGGGCCCGCGTCCCCGTCCGCCTCCTCGATCAGGCGCGCCGCCACCAGCTCCCCGCGTACGCCGGGGACGCGCAGCGCGTCGAAGTGCACTCCGGACACCCGGAGTTGGTGGCCCGCCAGGGGGACCCAGTCGGGCCAGTGAAACGCGTTGTTCATGGTCACACGGTGCTGGTGGACGGGCTACGCTCGGTAGTGACCGCGGGGTGACACGCGCACGTGTAGCTGTGGGAGGTGGCCGCTGTGCCGGTCCAGTACAACTCCTCGTCTCCAGGGTCTCCCGGTACGTGGAGGTACGGCGGCAACCAGCTGAAACGCTGGCGCACCAAGGCCAACGTCACCCGCGAGGAGCTGGGCGCGGCGTCCAACTATTCGCCGGACACGATCAAGGCGATGGAGCAGGGTGTGCGGATGCCGACGGCCCGCGTCCTGGACGTCGCGGACGAGCTGTGCCACGCGGAAGGGTTGCTGAGTGCGGCTAAGGATTACGTGAGGAGGGAGCCGTTTCCGGCGAGGGCTCAGGACTTCATGCAGTACGAGCGGGATGCGCTCACGCTCTGGTCCTACGAACTCGCCCTGATCCCAGGGCTCTTGCAGACCGAGGCCTACGCGAGGCGGCTGATGGGCGACTCGCTGCCGCCGTTGGACGAGGACGCGGTCGAAGAGCGAGTCGCGGCGCGCATGGAGCGACAGCAGCTCCTGACCCGCAAGCCGCTCGTCGGGTTCAGCTTCGTGCTGTACGAGGCGGTGTTGCACAGCCCGCTGGTGGACAAAGAGCAGTTGGTTCACCTTCAGGAGCTCGCGCAGCGGAACAACATCACGCTTCAGGTGCTGCCGTACAGCAGGGCGATCCCGGTCGCGCTCGCTGGCCCAATGGTGCTGCTGGAGACGCGTGACCACGAGCGGTTCGCGCTGTCTGACGGCCAGGCGGTCAGCCAATTCACCGCGGACTCGCGGGTGGTCTGCAAGCACACGGAGCGGCTTAGCATGATCCGGACGGTGGCCCTCGGTCCGGTCGAGTCGGCCGACCTCATCGAGCAGATGGCGAGCGACCTGTGAGCGACGAACTGACGTGGTTCAAGTCCAGTTACAGCGACGGCGAAGGCTCCAACTGTGTCGAGGTGGCCTTGGACTGGCGGAAGTCCACGTACAGCGACGACGAAGGCGCCAACTGCGTCGAAGTCGCCCTCGGCGGGCCCGACGCCGTCCACATACGCGACTCCAAGCGGGCCGCAGGCCCCCACCTCAACGTCTCCGCACCCGCCTGGAAGGCCTTCATCTCCGCAGGTCGGCCCGGAGCTTGAGCCCCGGGACCCGAGCTCTTCCCCTGGGTTTGGTTGGTTGAATTCAGACCCAACCAACCAACCGCCTACGGGAGTTGAACGGCGCATCACCCTCAAGAGTGACGTTCCGTGGTCAGCTTGCATCAGAACGTAAAGTCGCCCTAGGTTCGCGACAAAGAAACGGCCCCGGCCGGTGCGCCAACACCGGTACCGAGGCCTAGTCCTACGGATCGAAAGCAGTCGACCGTGGCTTACAGCCAGCTTAATCCCGCCCTGCCGTCCCCGTCACACCCGATGGCCAAAACGGGTTACGGCAAACGCCCTGCGGGTGACGAATCACCGCACAGCGAAGCCGACTTCGCACACTTGGGCGCACGTGAAGCGGAGATCGCGACCTTCATCGACCACCTCGCCGTTGGCGCGGCGATGGGTCACAAGGTCATCGCCGCCGAACACCCCCGCTACGGCCAGCAGGCCGTCCGTACGGCGATGAGTCGCCTGACGGACGCGGGCCACCTGCGCTGGGTGAAGGAACACCTCACCGTCGAGGACCACACGATGCGCTGGGTGACCAGGACGTACTGGTCGCGTCTGCGCAGGTCAGAGGAGTGGTGGGCGGGATTCGTACAGGCGCGGCACGGGCGCGACGTCACGCACGACCACCAGCCGGGCCTGGCCAGGGCCGACGAGCCGGAACCGGAGGCGGCCGACGCCGAGCCGGACCCGGCGGAAGCCACCGAGGCCCCCGAAGAGCCCAGCGCAGCGCACCGCACGCTGGCTGAACTCCGCGTGGCGGACCGTCGGATGGCCCTTTCCGAGGCCGAGTGCGAGGCGCTGGAACCCCTCGCGGCCGAGTGGCTGGCGCGCGGGGCGACCCCCGCCGAACTGACCCATGCCTTGACGGCCGGACTGCCGTCCCCCGTCACCAACCCGGGCGGACTCGCCCGCAAACGACTGGAGAGCAAGATGCCCCCGAAGCCCCCGGCCAAGACCCGGCCCAAGGCCCGCGTCACACGGGCCGTGTTCGTCTGCGGCCTCTGCGAGGAGCCGGAGACAGCCGTACCCCTGATCAACGGGCTGTGCGCCGAGTGCCGCGCGGAGTGCGGGCTCGACGAGGCGGGACCGCCGCCCGGGGTGGTCCCGACGACGTTCCTGCCCGGCCTCCGCCCGGTGGAGCCGCCGGTGGACGTCGAGGCACGCGCCGACGAGGCGCGACGGGCGGCGGGGCTGCCGACGCGGAAGCGGCCCAGGTGACCCCACTGACCTCACAGATTTCCCCACCCGGGGAGGGGCGCGCAGCGCGCGCCTGAAGCCAACAGCAAGCACGCCTATCTTTGGAGGTAGTCCCATGAGTGCAGCCAGTCCTCGCGCCGAAGGGGGGCCTGACATGGCCCGCAACGTCACCATCGAGATGGACGAGGGATTTCTCGCGGACCTGCGCCGGGCGTTCGGCGTGGAGTCGGACGAGGAGGCGGTGAAGGAAGCCGCCATGCGGCTGGCGAAGTACATGCGTCGCCAGGACTTCATCGAAGCCGTCAGGACGGGGCGGATCGACCTTCAGTACGACGTGCGCGACGAGCGCGGCGGACACGGTGAAGGGACGTCGGCGGCGTGAGCGAGCGGCATCTCATCGACAAGTCCGCCCTCGCGCGCTGGCCGCAGCCCGCGGTGGCGGAGGTCCTCGAACCCCTCCACCAGCGAGGCCTGTTGGGTGTCAGTGGCGCCGTACGCATCGAGATGATGTATTCGGCGCGGGACGCCGAGGACGCCGAGCGGCTGAGGCAGTGGCTGGACGGCTTCGACCACCACCACTGCCCCGACGACGTCTGGGACGCGGCCATCGCCACCCAGGACAAGGCCATCAAGAAGGGCAACCACCGCGCCCTCTCCCTGCCCGACCTGGTCATCGCGGCCACCGCGCAGCGGCACCGCGTCACCGTCCTGCACTACGACGAGGACTACGACCAGATCGCCGCCTTGAGCGGACACAGCAGCAGGTGGGTGGTCGACCGGGGCGCGGCGGACGCCGACGAGGTCCGCCGTGGGGCCGGGCTGGCGCCGAGGGGGCGCGGATGAGTGTGCAAGACGTGCCGGTCCAGGCACCATGGACTGAAGGAGGCGAGACCATGACCCCCAGGACCACGGACCGGCCCCAGATGTCCATCGAGGAATTCGAAGAGCTGGCCCGCTGCGCGCCCCAGACCGTGCGGCTGGAGTTCATCAATGGAAAGGTCCAGGTCAAGCCGGTGCCGGACGGTTCTCACGGCCAGATCGTCATGTGGCTGATCAAGCACTGCATGCAGCGGCGCCCCGAGCTGTCCCTGTTTCCGGAGCAGGGGCTCAAGGTCAAGGGGTACCGGCAGGGGATGGCCATCCCGGACGGTGTGCTCGCGCCCGATGAGAACTTTGTGGGGCAGGGCCAATGGGCCGATCCCGCAGGCGTGCTGATGGCCGTGGAGGTCACTTCCTACGACCGTGACTCCGACCGGCGCGACCACGTCGAGAAGCCCGCCGCCTATGCCGCCTCCGGCATCCCCGTGTATCTCCTCGTCGACCGTGACGCCGCCTCGATCGAGGTGCACGCCGACCCGGAGGACGGAAAGTACCGCAGCCTCATCAAGCGGCCCTTCGGCGACACCGTCGAACTGCCGGAGCCCGTGGGCATCACCCTGGACACCGGGAAACTCAAGGACTACGTGGACTAGGCGGGACCAGGCCCGGATCGGCCGGGCGGCTGTGAGCCACCCCACTTTCCGGAGTGCTCCGGTCCGCAGCGGGCAGAGGAGTCCCCGGAGCGGTCGGAGGACAAAGGGCCACCGTGATGATCAAGGCGTGAGCGGGATATCTCACGATCTGATACTCGCGGGGCGGATTTCGGCCGCTCGTTAGACTGAGCCGACCGCAGTGATGCGGAACGAGACGGACTGAGCGAGGAGCGCACGTGGGCCTTGTCGTGCAGAAGTACGGAGGCTCCTCCGTAGCCGATGCCGAGGGCATCAAGCGGGTCGCCAAGAGGATCGTCGACGCCAAGAAGAACGGCCACCAGGTCGTTGTCGTGGTGTCGGCGATGGGTGACACGACGGATGAGTTGATCGATCTCGCCGGACAGGTATCGCCGATTCCTGCCGGGCGCGAATTCGACATGCTGCTGACCGCCGGAGAGCGGATCTCCATGGCACTCCTTGCCATGGCGATCAAAAACCTGGGCCACGCCGCCCAGTCGTTCACCGGCAGCCAGGCCGGTGTCATCACCGACTCGGTGCACAACAAAGCGCGCATCATCGATGTCACGCCCGGCCGCATCCGGACCTCGATCGACGAGGGCAACATCGCCATCGTCGCCGGGTTCCAGGGCGTCAGCCAGGAGGGCAAGAACATCACCACGCTGGGCCGCGGCGGTTCCGACACCACCGCTGTCGCCCTCGCCGCCGCGCTCGACGCGGAGGTCTGCGAGATCTACACGGACGTCGACGGTGTGTTCACCGCCGACCCGCGCGTCGTGAAGAAGGCGCGCAAGATCGAGTGGATCTCGTTCGAGGACATGCTGGAGCTCGCCAGCTCCGGGTCCAAGGTGCTGCTCCACCGCTGCGTGGAGTACGCCCGCCGTTACAACATCCCGATCCACGTCCGCTCGTCCTTCTCGGGACTGCAGGGCACGTGGGTCAGCAACGAACTGCAAGGGGACCGCAAGGTGGAGCAGGCCATCATCTCCGGTGTCGCGCACGACACGTCCGAGGCCAAGATCACGGTCGTGGGCGTCCCGGACAAGCCCGGCGAGGCCGCGTCGATCTTCCGGGCGATCGCCGACGCCGAGGTCAACATCGACATGGTCGTACAGAACGTGTCGGCCGCCGCGACGGGCCTGACCGACATCTCCTTCACGCTGCCGAAGACCGAGGGCCGCAAGGCCATCGACGCGCTGGAGAAGACCCGCGCCCAGGTCGGCTTCGACTCCCTGCGCTACGACGACCAGATCGCCAAGATCTCCCTCGTCGGCGCGGGCATGAAGACCAACCCGGGCGTCACGGCGACCTTCTTCGAGGCGCTCAGCGACGCGGGCGTGAACATCGAGCTGATCTCGACGTCCGAGATCCGCATCTCCGTGGTCACCCGCGCCGACGACGTGAACGAGGCCGTGCGCGCCGTGCACACCGCCTTCGGCCTCGACTCGGACTCCGACGAGGCCGTGGTCTATGGAGGCACCGGGCGATGAACCGCAAGCCGACGCTCGCGGTCGTCGGAGCGACCGGGGCCGTCGGCACGGTGATGCTCCAGATCCTGTCGCAGCACGCCGACATCTGGGGCGAGATCCGACTCGTCGCCTCACCGCGCTCGGCCGGCCGCAAGCTGGCCGTGCGCGGTGCGGAGGTCGAGGTCCTCGCGCTGAGCGAGGACGTCTTCGACGGCGTGGACGTCGCCATGTTCGACGTCCCCGTCGACGTGGCCGAGCAGTGGGCGCCCATCGCCGCGTCGCGCGGCGTCGTGGTCGTCGACAACTCCGCCGCCTTCCGGATGGACCCGGACGTCCCGCTGGTCGTGCCCGAGGTCAACCCGCACGCCGCCCGGCTCCGGCCGCGCGGCATCGTGGCCAACCCCAACTGCACCACCCTGTCGATGATCGTCGCCCTCGGCGCCCTGCACGCCGAGTTCGGCCTGCGCGAGCTGATCGTCTCCTCGTACCAGGCGGTGAGCGGGGCCGGGAAGGACGGCATCGACACCCTGCGGCGGCAGCTGAAGCTCGTCGCGGGCTCGGAGCTCGGCACCGGCCCCGGGGACGTCCGCCGGACCGTGGGCGACGACACCGGGCCCTTCCCCGAGCCCGTCGCGCTGAACGTCGTGCCGTGGGTCGGCGCGCTCCGTGAGGACGGCTGGTCCTCGGAGGAGATGAAGGTCCGCGACGAGTCCCGCAAGATCCTCGGCCTGCCCGACCTGAAGGTCGCCGTCACCTGCGTCCGCGTCCCCGTCGTCACCACCCACTCGGTGACGGTGCACGCACGCTTCGAGGACGAGGTGACCGTGGCCCGCGCCCGCGAGATCCTGGCGACCGCGCCGGGCGTCGTGCTCTTCGACGACCCCGCCGCCGGTGAGTTCCCCACCCCCGCCGACGCCACGGGCACCGACCCGACGTGGGTCGGACGGCTGCGCCGCGCCCTCGACGACCCGACGGCGCTGGAGTTCTTCGCGTGCGGGGACAACCTGCGCAAGGGCGCGGCCCTGAACACCACGCAGATCGCGGAGCTGATCGCGGGCGAGTTCACCGGCGGCGGCTGAGGCGAATTCAGCGGCGGCGGTTGAGCGGTGCGGGTCGCGGTCGCGGAGGCGCTGCTTCCGCCGCCGTAAGGGCCTCCCGGAGCGGAGCGCCCTGTAGGAACTGTGTAAGTTCTGTGTTCAATCCGATGGTCCAGACCGCTTGAACTGGGGCGTCTCCGCGTTCGAAGATGCGGCTTCCGCGTCGTGCAACCGCGACGGCGTGGCGCGCGTCTTCGCCGTCGCCCTCCAGTGGGCGGCCTGAAGCGCTGCGAAAAAGAATATGGGGCATAGGGGAAGAGCTGGTACGCATGGGGGCTTTTGATGCATCGTCGCGAGCGGTTTCCGCAACCGCGGCGCACGCCGCGACCACGGCGCCTGCGGCCCGCACCGGGCAGGCGATGCGGAACACCACACCCGACGCGTACAACCCTGATGGGGGGAAGCGTGTCAAACAGGCGTGGCAGCAGAGGTACTGGACTTCACAGCAGCGAGCGGCGCGGTGGCCTTGCGACCGCCCCGGCGCCCGCGCGTACCCGGCGGCATGCCGGTGATCGCCCCCATGCCCGCAGCGCGGCCCGCCCGCATCCCGACTCAGCGCGAGGGCGATGAGTTGAGCGTGACCGCGGGCACCACCGTCGACCATCTCACCGAGACCTACCGCGCCCACTACAGGTCGCTGCTCGGCCTCGCGGCGCTGCTCCTGGACGACACCGCCTCCTGCGAGGACGTCGTGCAGGAAGCGTTCATCCGCGTGCACTCCGCGCGCAAGCGCGTGCGCGACCCCGAGAAGACCCTGGCGTACCTGCGCCAGACCGTCGTCAACCTCTCCCGGTCCGCGCTGCGCCGCCGCATCCTCGGCCTGAAGCTGCTCACCAAGCCGATGCCGGACATGGCGAGCGCCGAGGAGGGGGCGTACGACCTCCTGGAGCGCGACGAACTCATCAAGGCCATGCGCGGCCTGCAGCGCCGCCAGCGCGAGGTCCTCGTCCTGCGGTACTTCGCGGACATGACCGAGGCCCAGGTCGCCGAGACCCTCGGGATATCCCTCGGCTCGGTCAAGGCGTACGGCTCGCGGGGCATCGCGGCCCTGCGCGTCGCCATGGAGGCCCCGGCATGACGGGCGAGACGGGCAAGCGGGGCACGCGCGGCGCGCTGGACAAGACGAGTGTGCTGGACAAGACGAGCGGACTGGACGGGGCGAGCGGGCCGGACAAGCCGAGCGCGCTGGACAAGCGGGTCATGTACGACGAGCGGGACGCCAAGCGCGCCCGCGGGCAAGACGCTGGGAACGGAACTGTGAAACACGGGCCGAGCGGCAAGAGCCGCCCCGACCGCGGACTCGGCGTACTCGGTCTGATCGTGAGCGACTCCGCCGAAGGCCCGCAGGAGGGCACGTCGAGCGACGGCCCCGCCCGGGGCGGTGGCCCGGGTGGCAGCGCCCGGGACGGTGACGCGCGGGGCGGCGGTGAGCGGGACGGCGGCGCCCAGGACGGTGCTCGGGACGGCGGCACGGTCGGAGGCTCGGGCGGCGGTCCGCGCGGGACGGGTCCGGGCGGTGGCTCCGGCTCTGGCGGTTCCGGTGGCTCCGGCGGTGGCCCCTTCGGCGGCAACCCCTTCGGTGACGACCCCGACGACCCCGACGACCTGCACGGCGACGAACTCGCGCTGCGGCGCATGCTCCAGCAGGCCGTCCAGGAGATCCAGCCCGGGGACGCCGCCCTGGAGCGGCTGCGGCACGCGGTGCCCGCGCGCCGGGCCCGCAAGCGCCAGGCCCTCGTGGGCGTGGCGGCGGCGGCACTCCTCGTCGGCACGGCCATCCCGGCCCTCGTGCACGTCGCCGGTTCCGGCGGCGACTCGAACGCGCGGCCCTCCATCGTCGGCGCGGGCAGCAACCAGCCCAGCCAGGGCGACACCGGCGGCGGCGAGGACCGCGACGAGCGCGGCAAGGGCGACAAGGTCAAGGACAAGGAAGACAAGAAGGACAAGAAGGAAGAGAAGGGCAAGGAGGGGAAGGGCAAGGACGGCAAGGGCAAGGACGGCAAGCAGGGCGGCGCCACCGGCGGCCCCGACCCGACGGACGACGACACGGACGCCGTGTCCTCGCCCAGCTGCGACGCCGCCCAGCTCGGCGCCACGGGCTCCGTCGCCCCCGCCGAGGCCAACGGCACGGTCTACGGCACCTTCCGGATCTCCAACACCTCCGGCAACAGCTGCACCGTCAACTCGGCCGGGAGCGTCAGCGCCGCGGCCCTGGGCGCGGCCGACCCCGCGAACGTGAACGTCGTCGACCACACTGCGGGCGACGCCGCGACCGGTCTGCCCGACCCGGCGCAGGAGTCCAGCGCGCTCGTCCTGAAGCCCGGCGCTTCGTACGAGGTGCGGTTCGCCTTCGTCCCCTCGGGGTCCTGTCCGTCCGACGGCGGCGACCCCTCGCCCAACCCCACACCCAGCGACAGCGGTGGCGGCAGTGGCGGCAGCGGCTCCGAGAGCGGCGCTCCGGACGGCACGACGACGCAGCTGGCCCGGGACGAGGGCACGGAGGACGGCAAGGTCGCCGTGTCCCTGACGGCCGAGCCGGGCTCGCCCTCCGCGGGTGCGACGGTGCCCAACGCGTGTGCGGGGACCGTGTACAAGACCGGGGTGCTCGCGGCGCAGTGACGCGCGCGGCGCTGGTGACACGTGCCGTGCGCCCCGTGCGGTGCCTCGGCTCGCGGGGGTGGTCGGTTACGCCTCCGTGGCGTCCGGTACGAGGCCCAGCTCGGCGTCCCGTGCGAGTTCCCGGTCGCGTCGGAACAGCCGGAACCACATGAACACCAGGAAGCCCGCGAAGACGAACCACTCGCCGGTGTAGCCGAGGTTCTGGAAGGCCTTCATGCTCAGGCCCGAGTCCTCCGGCGCCGTCGCGGGCACCGGCGTCAGCGGCCCCGTGCCCCGGTCGAGCGTGACCCACGCGTCGTACAACTCGTCCGGAACCATGTTCACCAGCGACGCCGCGCTGATCATGCCCACCTGGCCGGACGGGAGGCCGCCCGCCGTGGTCACGCCGTTCGAGCTCCGGCTCTCCGAGGCCTGGAGTGCGCCGGTGACCGTGACCTCGCCCTTCGGCGGTGCCGGGGCCTTCTTCGCGTCCGCCGTTCCGGGCAGCCAGCCCCGCACCACCGGCAGTGACCTGCCGCCGTCGGTCCGCAGCATCGTCAGGACGTAGAACCCGCTCTTGTCGTCCAACTCCCGGTCCGGCACGAGCAGTTGCCTGCCCCACCGGCCGGTCGCCGTCGCCGTCTCGCCCGAGGTCTTCCGGTCCACCGGCAGCAGGGACGCCAGCGGGCGGGCCGCGCCCGTGTCCGTGGTCGCCTGCCGTTCGGCGTCCTTGTGGTCCTGTACGCGGTCCTCGAAGCGGGTGAGCTGCCAGGAGCCCATGAAGAGGCATACGGGGATCGCCAGGGCGACGAAGAGGTTGATGCCCCACCAGCGGGGCGTCAGCAGGAACCGGTACACACCCCCACGGTACGGGGCGCCTGGCGGCGGGCCTGCGCCCGGGGTGGGTGTCCCGTGCGGGTGGGACGGGCCGCCCCCGTCTCGGCGCTCCGCGCCTCGTCCTCAAGCGCCGGACGGGCTCTCTCCCACCCGCCCGCCCGAGCTTGCCCCGGGCTTGCCCGAAAGCCCGGCACCGTCAGCCCTGCCGGGGGCGTCCCCGTATCGCGCTGCGCGCTCGTCCTCAAGCGCCGGACGGGCTCTCTCCCACCC
>NZ_JNXT01000098.1 GCF_000716675.1 Streptomyces alboflavus | reverse complement strand
GTCCACGACAGGCACAGCTTCGCTCACGACGCCCCCGGCCGTCGGGGAGGCCGGAGCGGCCGGGGGCGTCGTGAGCGAAGCTGTGCCTGTCGTGGACGAGGTCGCGGACGGGCCCGTACCTGTCATGGGCGAAGCCGTGGACGAAGGCGCATCCGTCGTGGACGGGGCCGTCCCCGTCGTGGAAGAAGCCGCGTACGAAGGCGCACCCGTCGTGGAAGAAGCCGCACCCGTCATGGGCGAACCCGCCGACGCAGCCGTGCCCGCGCCGGGCTCCGGCGTGCCCTCCGCGGCGTCGGGCCCGCGCTCCGCGGGAGGGGTCGCGCCCGGCGAGTCGTCTGCCGGGGCCTTCTGCCTGCCTTCGCGCCGAGGCCGCATCTCTTGCACCGGTGCTCGCATTCCTGTTTTCGTCTGCCCTAGGGCCCAGGTGACGATCCGTCAACGCGAGCGCTCCCGGCACGGTTCCCGACCTTCGCAGACGATTCCAGTGCCGGAGCGCGGCAGTCGAGCATCGTCTGCCTGGCCACCTGAAGGAGTGAACATCGGCAGGGAGTTGGTGAGCAAGTCACCCTGCGTGTCGTGCGGGCCGCGCGCGGTGTGCCAGTTGGACGTCTGTGGGCGGCTTTGGCAGGATGCGCCGCCACACCGACGTCGGAGTTGATCATTCCGGCCGAAATCCGGCGCCTGACCTGCCGACTCACCCTCTGTGGCCGCCCGCACCGTCCGCCCCGGGGGTACACACGCGCCTCGGGCAGACTGGCCGAATGCGCATCGAACTGACCACCGAACCCGGCGACCCGGACCGCCCCGACGAGGACTACGCGTCCGTGGCGCTCCCCGCGTCCGGACAGGGCGGATCACTGGTGCTCCTGGACGGGGTGACCCCTCCGTCCGGCGACGCCGGCTGTTCGCACACCGTCCCCTGGTTCACCGCACGGCTGGGCGGCGCCCTGGGTGAACTGTCCGTTTCACGGCGGGATCTGACGCTGTCTGAGATCCTCGCGACGGCCATCGCACGCACCGCGGACACCCACCGTGACACCTGTGACCTTTCTCACCCGCGCACCCCGCAGGCGACGGTGGTCCTCGCCCGGTGGGACGCGGAGCGCGTCGAGCACCTGGTCCTGTCGGACTCCGCGCTGCTCGTGGCGGACGCCGACGGCGAGGTGGAGGCGGTCCTCGACCCGCGGCTCGACCAGCTCCCGGACGCGGTCCGCAGGCAGCGCGACGCCGTACGGGCGCTGCCGCGCGGCTCGGCGGAGCGGCAGGCCGAGGGGCGCAGGTACGCGGCGGCGGTCGAGGCGCTGCGGAACGCCGAGGGCGGCTTCTTCACGGCGGCGGCGGATCCGGCGGTGGCGGCGCTCGCGGTCACCGGCGAACGGCCCCGCTCCGCCGTCACCGCGCTCGCGGCCCTGACGGACGGCGCCGGGCGCTGGGTCGAGACGTTCCGCGAGGGCGACTGGGCGGACTGCTTCGCGCTGCTGCGCAAGAGCGGGCCGCAGGCCCTGGTGGACCGGGTGCGGGAGCTGGAGCGGGCCGACCCGGAGGGCGCGCTGTTCCCGCGGGGGAAGCGGCACGACGACGCGGCGGTGGTGTACGCGGAGTTGTAGCCCTGCATGCGTTTCGGCACCCACCGGCCGGGACAAATAGAGAACAATTCAATTCATCCATTCCCGCAGTCGCGGCGAACTGATCTCGGGAACATTTCAACTGAAGCAGAGATCAGGAATTGCCTGTTGAAATTCGGTTCGGCAACAGGGAAGGATCAGCGGGCGAGGGGAACGCATGGCCACATCCGGTCATGTGCCCGCGCACGAAGGAGAATTGAATGTCCCGGCGCATGGCGGTCATCGCGGGTTCGGTACTCGCGGCCGCGCTGGTGCTCAGCGGCTGTGGTTCGGACGACGACGACGGCGACAGCAAGGAGGGCGGTTCGGGTTCGGCCGGGGCCGAGGCGAAGGTGCTCGCCGAGGTGGCGCAGCCGAAGGTCGGTGAGATGGCCGGTGCCATGGGCATGTGGGCGACGGACAAGAATTTCGTCAAGGCCGGGCTCAAGAAGATATCCGGCTATCCCCTGGCCGGCGGAAAGGCCGAGTGGGAGGTCCCGCTCACCGGCGAGGTCTGCTGGTCGTCCCAGACGCCCACCAAGGACGGAAAGGTCGCCGTCGTCTTCCAGAACGACAATAAGGACCCGTCCGTCTGCACGGAGATCGGCGTCGTCGACATCAACAAGGGAAAGCTGCTCTGGCACAAGCAGGCCGTGAATGAATACGGCAGTGCCGAGATGTTCGACGAGATCGCGGTCGGCGGCGGCACGGTCGCCGCGGCGGGCACCAGCGCGAGCGCGGGCTGGAAGCTCGACGGCACCCCCCTGTGGAAGCCGTCCGACGAAACCTGCGACACGGTAGGCCACGCGGGCGACGACACCAAGCTGGTCGTGGTCCGCGACTGCGGCGACACCGACGACCCCAAGCTCCAGGTGGAGACGGTCGACCCGGCGACGCGCGCGCCGAAGTCCACGTACAAGCTGCCGCAGGGCACGGAGTACGTCCATGTGGTCGCCGTCGACCCGCTGGTGCTCGCCGCCGACGACGGCAAGTCGCAGGGCGGCTCCGGAATCTCGCGGTTCGTCACCGTCGACGACAGCGCGGCGCGGGGCAAGGAGCTGAGCACGATCCCCGCGGGCGGCGGCAAGCACGGCAAGTACGAGGCCGACTGCCCGGCGACCGAGGTCACGGGCTGCGCCCAGCTGGCGGTCAGCAAGGAGAAGAACGCGCTGTACCTGGGCACTTCGGACCCCGCCAGCAGTTCGTCCGAGGCCAGGAACGACCTGGTGTCCTTCGACCTGAGGACCGGCAAGCAGCTGCACCGGACGCCCGGCTCGGACTCGGGCCGTCTGGTGCCGATCGGCCTCGACGACTCCGGCAAGGTCATCGCGTACCAGGAGGCGAACATCGCCCGCGAGGAGGGCGGCGGCGTCTGGCAGGCCGACCCCGGCACCCTCAAGGCGCGGCAGATCCTCCAGAACCCGTCGGACAGCTACGAGATGGAGTCCCGCTTCGAGTCCGACCGCCGCGCCCTCTACGCGGGCGGCCGCCTCTACCTGGGCGCGGACCACGTGACGGAACCGTCGACGGTGTACAAGACGCCGCAGCCGCTGGCGGTGGTGTTCGGGGAGAAGTAGTCCCCGAACGGACCCGCAGCGCACGCAGGACGTCCATGGGGACGCTCGGGGCGCAACGCCCACCATCCGGCGCGGGGTAAACGGGTGGAGCGGGTGGGACAAATCCGCCGCGAAGCGGGCGGCACACACCCCACCCTAGGCCTCCGCGCCAGAATTGAGCTTCCCCAGCAACCGGGCAAGCTCGGCCACCTCCCCCCGGTCCCACCCGGCGAGCTGCCGGACGTACCGCTCCCGCCGGGCCCCCCGAACCGTCCAGAACCGCTCACGCCCTTCCTCCGTGAGCCGCACGAGCCAGGCCCTGCCATCGGCGGGGTCTGGCTCACGCGCGACAAGCCCCAACTGCTCGAGCCCCCGCAGCTGCCTGCTCATCGTCGCCTTGCCGACCCCGATGAACGCGGCGAGATCGGTGGCCCGCCGCGGCCCCGACTCGTCCAGGAACGCCAGCAGCCCGTACGCGGCCGGCTCCAGGTCCGGATGCACCTGCCGGGCCATCTCCCCGGACGAGGCCCGCGCCCGGCGAAGCAGCAGCGTCAACTCCCGCTCCAGGGCCAGAAACTCGTGGTCCACACCACCGCCGGACCCGGCCCGGCCCACCCCGGCGCCCTCGCCGCGGCCCGCGCCCTCGCGCATGTCAGCACCCATGCCACACTTTTCCGATCCTGAAAGTTTCCGCCGACCACGGCCATCACCGCAGCTCGACCAGTATTTCGCAGGCGTAGACCAACGGCGGGCGCGAGTGCCTCTTCCCCTTCGGGGTCTACGTGCGTAGCGTCATTGATGACATGTTCACACCAGCGACATGTCGACAGGTCCCCCCACCGAGTCCCGTACCCACCGCACGCCCTCCGTACGACGTGGGAACCATGAACCCCGCGTACGGAAACGGCGCGCCTGCGCACGCGACTCCACGAGGCCATTCGGAGGCACGCCATGCCCGTGCACAGACCTGGTACCGCCCGCCGCGCCCACCCCGCGGCCGGCATTCTCCTCGCCGTCCTCTCCGCCCTCGCCCTCCTCATCACCCTGCCCGGCGCCGCGTCGGCCGCCGACGGTGACGACGTCCCGCCGCGCGGCTCCGCCCGCATGGGCATGGGCGTCCTGGAACACGACGGCCAGGGCGGTCGGCCCAGCGGCGGCGACGCCGTCCAGACCGAGGGCGTCGACGTCAGCAGCCACCAGGGCAACGTCAACTGGCAGGCCCTGTGGAACAGCGGCGTGCGGTGGGCCTACGTCAAGGCGACGGAGTCCACCTCCTACAAGAACCCGTACTTCACCCAGCAGTACAACGGCTCGTACAACATCGGCATGATCCGCGGCGCCTACCACTTCGCCACCCCCGACACCTCCAGCGGCGCCGCCCAGGCCAACTACTTCGCGAGCAACGGCGGCGGCTGGTCCCGCGACGGCAAGACCCTGCCGGGCGCCCTCGACATCGAGTGGAACCCCTACGGCGCGGCCTGCTTCGGCAAGTCCCCGTCCGCGATGGTCGCCTGGATCCGCGACTTCCTCAATACCTACAAGGCGCGCACCAGCCGTGACGCCGTCATCTACACCGCCACCAGCTGGTGGAAGCAGTGCACCGGCAACTACGGCGGCTTCGGCAGCACCAACCCCCTGTGGATCGCCCGCTACAACACCAGCCCCGGCGAACTCCCGGCCGGCTGGGGCTTCCACACCATGTGGCAGTACACCTCGACCGGTCCCATCGTCGGCGACCACAACAAGTTCAACGGCGCCTACGACAGGGTCCAGGCCCTGGCCAGCGGCTGACCGGGCCCCTCTCCCGCCCACGAGCACATCACCACTCACCGGGCACGCTTCCCGCGCGCCCACTCCCACCCACCGGGCACGCCTCCCGCGCGCCCACTCCCACCCGCCAGGCGCGCGCCGCCCACCAGGCAGCAGACGCCGTACGGGTGAGCGGCGGGGCCCGGACCCTCCTGGGGATCCGGGCCCCGCCCTTCCCCGCCGCGCCCGTCACGCCGCGACGGGAAGCCGTGTCACGCCGCCGCCGGCACCCTCACCTCCGCCGGCGCGAGCGCCAGCTCCAGGACCTGGCGGACGTCCGTCACCGCGTGCACGTCCAGCTTCTCCAGGACCTCGGCCGGGACGTCGTCCAGGTCCGGCTCGTTCCGCTTGGGGATCACGACGGTGGTGATCCCGGCCCGGTGCGCGGCGAGCAGCTTCTGCTTGACACCGCCGATGGGCAGCACCCGCCCGGTCAGCGACACCTCACCGGTCATCGCCACGTCCGTACGGACCAGGCGGCCGCTGAGCAGCGACGCCAGCGCCGTCGTCATCGTGACGCCCGCGCTCGGCCCGTCCTTCGGCACGGCGCCCGCCGGGAAGTGGATGTGCACGCCCCGCTCCTTCAGGTCACCCACGGGCAGCTCCAGCTCGGCGCCGCGCGAACGCAGGAAGGACAGCGCGATCTGCGCGGACTCCTTCATCACGTCACCGAGCTGTCCGGTGAGCGTCAGCCCCGCCGCGCCCGTCTCCGGGTCGGCCAGCGACGCCTCCACGAACAGCACGTCACCACCGGCTCCGGTGACCGCGAGCCCCGTGGCCACACCGGGCACCGCGGTCCGCCGCTCGGCCGGGTCCTGCGCGGACTCCGGCACGTGGTGCGGCCGCCCGATCAGCCCGCGCAGCTCGTCCGCGCCCACGGTGAACGGCAGCTCCCGCTCACCCAGTTCGTGCTGCGCCGCGACCTTGCGGAGCAGCCGGGCGACGGAACGCTCCAGATTGCGCACGCCCGCCTCGCGGGTGTACTCCCCCGCCAGCTTGCGCAGCGCGCCCTCGTCGATCGTCACCTCGCCGTCGCCGAGCCCGGCCCGCTCCAGCTGTCGCGGCAGCAGGTGGTCCCGGGCGATGACGACCTTCTCGTCCTCCGTGTACCCGTCGAGCCTGACCAGCTCCATGCGGTCGAGCAGCGCCTCCGGGATCGCTTCGAGCACATTGGCCGTCGCCAGGAACACCACGTCGCTCAGGTCGAGTTCGACCTCCAGGTAGTGGTCGCGGAAGGTGTGGTTCTGCGCCGGGTCGAGCACTTCGAGGAGCGCGGCCGCCGGGTCGCCCCGGAAGTCCGAGCCGACCTTGTCGATCTCGTCGAGCAGCACCACCGGGTTCATGGACCCGGCCTCCTTGATGGCCCGCACGATCCGCCCGGGCAGCGCACCCACGTACGTACGCCGGTGACCGCGGATCTCCGCCTCGTCGCGCACACCGCCGAGCGCGACCCGCACGAACTTGCGTCCCATGGCGTGCGCCACGGACTCCCCGAGCGAGGTCTTGCCGACTCCGGGCGGGCCGACCAGGGCCAGGACCGCGCCACCGCGCCGTCCGCCCACGACGCCCATGCCCCGGTCCGAGCGCCGCTTGCGCACCGCCAGGTACTCGGTGATGCGCTCCTTCACGTCCTGCAGTCCCGCGTGCTCCGCGTCGAGGATCTCCTGGGCGCCCTTGATGTCGTACTCGTCCTCGGTGCGCTCGTTCCACGGCAGTTCCAGGACCGTGTCGAGCCACGTGCGGATCCAGGAGCCCTCGGGCGACTGGTCGCTCGCGCGCTCCAGCTTCTCGACTTCCTTCAGCGCCGCTTCCCGTACGTTCTCCGGCAGGTCGGCGGCCTCGACCCGGGCGCGGTAGTCGTCGGACTCCTCCTCGCCCTCCTTGCCGTCCAGTTCGCGCAGCTCCTTGCGCACCGCCTCCAGCTGGCGCCGCAGCAGGAACTCGCGCTGCTGCTTGTCCACACCCTCCTGGACGTCCTTGGCGATGGACTCGGCCACGTCCTGCTCGGCCAGGTGCTCCCGCAGCTGCTCGGTGGCCAGCTTCAGGCGCGCCGTCGGGTCCTCGGTCTCCAGGAGCTGGATCTTCTGCTCGGTGGTGAGGAACGGGGAGTAACCGGAGTTGTCCGCGAGCGCCGACACGTCGTCGATCTGCTGCACACGGTCGACCACCTGCCAGGCCCCGCGCTTCTTCAGCCAGCTCGTCGCCAGCGCCTTGTACTCCTTGACCAGCTCGGCGGTGGCACCGGGCAGCGGGTCGGGCACGGTCTCGTCGACCCGCGTGCCCTCCACCCACAGCGCCGCGCCGGGACCGGTCGTGCCCGCACCGATGCGCACCCGCCCACGAGCGCGGATCAGCGCCCCCGGATCCCCGTCCGCGAGCCGTCCGACCTGCTCGACCGTGCCGAGCACGCCCATGCCCGCGTATGTCCCGTCGATCCGCGGAACAAGCAGCACCTTCGGCTTGCTGCTGCTTCCACTGGACCGCGCGGCGGCCTGCGCGGCCTCCACCGCGGCTCGTACTTCGGCATCGGACAGGTCGAACGGCACCACCATGCCGGGCAGCACGATCTCGTCATCGAGCGGCAGCACGGGCAGAGCGAGCGATGTGTACGACGTGGACTCAGCAGCCATGATCTCCCCTTCGGCATTCAAGTTGAGCTATACCGACTCAATGCTTGTGAGCCTCTGAATGTTCCCCCGGACTTGTTCGCTGTCAGCGATCACCTCTGTCGCCGCCGAAACCCCTCTACGTAAGGTTCTCTAAGCATTAGCAGCCATTACACGTCGATCGTCAGCTGAAGGGGTACCCCATGCGCGGGACACAGGGAGCAGAGGGAACCCCCCTCACGGGCCGCGACGCCGTCCGGGCCTGGATCGACGGCTGGGGCGTCTCGCGCGGTGCCGCCCCGCCCGCCGTGGAGCCCTGGGGTTTCACGATCGACGTCGGCCAGATCAAGCATCCGTACCGGTACGTCCTCGGCGCCACCGGCGCGGACGTCCAGGAGGCGGACGTACGCAAGGTGGCCTCGTCGGTGACCGGCGCCGACGTCTGGTTGAAGGTCTTCGACTTCCCGGACCGCGTCGCGCCCTGGCTCGGCCCCGAGTGGTGGGTCGACCCCGAGGACGGCTTCCTGATGACCGTGCCGCTCGCCCCGGTCCCCCCGAACCACCTGGTCGTCCCGGACGGCTACCGGCTCCGCACCTGGTCGCGGGGCGGCGTCTTCCGCGCGATGGTCACCACCGCCGACGGGCACTGGGCGGCACGCGGCCAGATCGCCCCGACCGGCCGCACAGCCGTCGCCGACCAGATCGAGACATCCCCGCAGCACCGCCGCAAGGGCCTGGGCAGCCTGGTCATGCGCACCCTCGCGGTCGCCGCCGTGGACGAAGGCGCGGAGATCGGCGTACTGGCCGGGACTCCGGAAGGGCGCGCCCTCTACGAGTCGTTGGGGTGGCGGGTGGTCGCCGGCCTGACGAGCGCACGCCGGAAGGGGCCGGAGGAGGCCTGAGCCCCCGATCGCTCGGCCGCTACTCGGCCGCCGCAGCCACGGCCTTCCTCGCTCGTATGTCCCCGTAGGCGTAAGGAAGCCCGGGCAGCATCAGGAGCAGCGTCGCCCACAGGGGCAGCCGGAAGAGCGTGCCGTCGCCCACGAGCCAGGTGGTGAGCTGCGCGATTCCGATGCCTATCAGTCCGACCAGCAGCCACCTCAGGAAACCGAGGCTTCCCCGCCGCAGCTCCAGCGCGACACCGACGGCGATTATCACGGCGTAGAACGCTATGCGCGGGGCCTCGACGGGCAGCGCGAGGGTCCGGTCGATCAGGTGCGTGAGGAGCAGCAGCACAGCGAGGGCGAACGGGATCAGTGCGGCCATCCGCAGCACCCGCAGGCGCAGGGGTGTGCGCGCCCGGGCCCAGGAGGCGGCGAAGCCCGGCACGTCCGCGCCCACCACGTCCTTCGGGGAGCGGCCCGCCGACGCGGCCTCCTCCAGGTGCTCGGAGAGCTCGGCCAGCATCTCGCGCACGGAGGCGTCGTCGATGCCTCGGTACTCCCAGTTGCTCCGGCAGACCGCCAGCACGCGGGCGCGCTCCGCCTCACCGGGCATGCTCTCGGTCGCCTCATTGGTCGCCTGCTGTGTCATGCCGTGCCCCCGCGTCCCCCGTGTCGCTGTTCTGTGCGCCGCCCTGGCCTTCCAAGGTCCTGGAGACGGCCACCGTGAAGGTGCCCCAGGTGGCGCGGCCCGCGGCCAGCTCGGCCGTGCCCGCGTCCGTGAGGCGGTAGTACTTGCGCGGCGCCCCGCCCGCTGCGGACGGGGCGCGGTAGGAGTCGACCAGCCCTGCTCTCTCCATCCGGGCGAGCAAGGGATAGATGCTGCCTTCGCTCACCAGGTCGAGGCCGCTCTCGGTGAGGGCCTCCACGAACTCGTACCCGTACCGGGGGCGTTCGCCGATGAGCGCGAGCAAGCACAGGTCGAGCACCCCGCGCAGCAACTGACTGCGACGCTGGTCGTGCATCGCGGACAGTTCCTTTGTCATGCGGTACAAGATAGTCGCGAAGTACCTTGCACCGCAAGACATTTATCCGGAGACCGTCACTCCGCGTATATGACGGCAGAGAACCCGGCCGAGCGGCTGCGCGGACGACCTAAGCGGAAGCGCCCCGCCCGTGCCCCCGCAGCAGCGGCCACGTCGCGACCCCCACGACCAGCGCGAGCAGGTGGCCCCAGTTGGTCATCGGGTCCGTGAAGGCGATGAGGTCCTGGACCAGCATCCAGCCGAACCCGGCGAGGACGGCCCAGCGCAGCCATGGCGCGAGGAGCCCGGCGAGCGCGCCGACACTGGCGGCGACGCCGAAGCTGATGCCGTAGTCGAGGCGGTAGACGGAGCTGCTGGGCAGGTGGCCGGCCAGGACCGAGAGCCCGACGGGGACCTCGGTGGCCAGCGTGGCGACGGCGTGCCCGAGCAGGAAGACGCCGGCAGTGCGGAGCCCGCCCACGCGGCGCTCCAGCGCGGTGAGGACCAGCAGGAACACGATGGCGTACGGCGACGTGATCCCGCCCGCGATCCACAGCGCGCTGGCGACGAGGACGAACATCGGCCGGTCCGCGAGGTGCGCCACGTCCGTGCTCGAACCCTGATGCAGGGAGGAGATGAGGGAGGGGTCGCCGTACTCGGCGAAGAGCGAGGTCAGGAGGAGGACGACGGCGTAACCGAAGGTGAAGGGCGTACCGGTCGGCGTCGGCAGCAACCGCCAGGGCCGCAGCCCGCGCAGCCCCCGAAGCCCCGCCCGCACGGCGCAGGCCCCGGCACTCGCCCCGGCACCCGCACCCTGGGCCGCCTCGTCGGGCACCCCCGGCACCGGCCCGGCGGCAAGACCCACCCCGCTCGCCCGGTCCGCGACGCCCGCCCGGCCCGACCCACCGGCCTGGCCCGACCCACCGGCCTGGCTCGGCACCGCGTCCAGCGTCACGAGCCCCGCGGTCCCGAGCAGCGCCTCCGCGCCCACGGCCACCGGCAGACCCACGACACCTCCGGCGTCCGCAGCACCCGCGGCACCCCCAGCGCCCTCAGTCGCCGCCCCGCCGCCGTCCTCACCCACGGCGGCGCCCCCGCCCGAAACCCGCACAGACCGGTCCACGCTGAGGCGCTCCTTCCATCACGGCTTCACTGATCTTCCATCACAGAAAGATCACGGGATCACGCTTCACCGATCTTTCCCCTGCTGTCTATGACCGACGCCACGTGAGACGCGACTCACAGGAACTCACAGCAACCCCACACCATTCCCCGGCGTCCCGCAGCACACGCCCGCGAGGCGGCAGCAAAATGGGCCGATGCACACCCCGTACCGACCCGATCCCCCCGTGGTTCTCGACCGGCACGAAGGCCCCTACGGCGAAGTCGTGCTGCGCCGCCACGGAGACCTGTTGCAGATCATTGCCAACGGCATGTTCCTGATGGACACCTCGGACGGCCGCTCCGAGCGACTCCTCGTCGACGCGGCGTACGACGCCCTGGACGGAAGGCCGCGGCCGAGCGTCCTCATCGGTGGTCTGGGCGTCGGCTTCTCGCTCGCCCACGCCGCCAAGGACCCGCGCTGGGGCCGTATTTCCGTGGTCGAGCGCGAGCGGGCCATCATCGACTGGCATCTCGAAGGACCGCTGTCGGAGCTGTCGCAGGAGGCGCTCGCGGACCCGCGCACGGAGATCCTGCACACCGACCTGCTCGCATATGTCAATGGCTCATTCGCAGGCGCCAACACCCCCTCCGGCACCTACGACGCCCTGTGCCTCGACATCGACAACGGTCCCGACTGGACCGTCACCGAGGACAACGAGAGCCTCTACTCCCCCGCCGGTCTCGCCGCCTGCCAGGCACGTCTCAACCCCGGCGGAGTCCTCGCCGTGTGGTCCGCGCAGCCCTCACCCGCTTTCGACTCCGCTCTACGGAATGCCGGGTTCCAACAGGTACGTACGGAAGAGATCCCCGTTGCCCGGGGCGTACCGGACGTGGTTCATCTCGCGACAAGGGCTGCGTAGCCGAGGTGCCGTCACGCCCCGTACTCTGCTGACCGGACACCAAGCGATCACGTCAGGGGCGGGGCGATGGAGCAGACACACACCTCCCACAACAGCGCCACGGCAGCGATGCCGGGCGCCCAGCGCCGGGTTCTGGTGGTCGAGGACGACCCGACGATCGTCGACGCCATCGCCGCCCGGCTGCGCGCCGAGGGTTTCGTCGTGCAAACGGCGGCGGACGGCCCGGCGGCGGTGGACACGGCACAGGCATGGCAGCCGGATCTGCTGATCCTCGACATCATGCTGCCGGGATTCGACGGTCTGGAGGTCTGCCGACGCGTGCAGGCCCAGCGGCCGGTACCGGTACTGATGCTCACCGCGCGGGACGACGAGACGGACATGCTGGTCGGGCTCGGCGTCGGCGCCGACGACTACATGACCAAGCCGTTCTCGATGCGCGAGCTCGCCGCGCGCGTGCACGTCCTGCTGCGCCGGGTCGAGCGGGCCGCGCTGGCCGCCACGACGCCGCGCAGCGGCATCCTGCGCCTGGGCGAGCTGGAGATCGACCACGCGCAGCGGCGTGTGCGAGTGCGCAGCGAGGACGTCCATCTGACGCCCACGGAGTTCGACCTCCTGGTGTGCCTCGCCAACACCCCGCGCGCGGTGCTCTCGCGCGAGCAGCTGCTCGCCGAGGTGTGGGACTGGGCCGACGCGTCCGGCACCCGCACCGTCGACAGCCACATCAAGGCGCTGCGCCGCAAGATCGGTGCGGAACGCATCCGTACGGTCCACGGGGTCGGGTACGCCCTGGAGACCCCGACGCCATGACGGCGGACCCGGGCGCCGCCGGCGGGACGGCTCGCGGCGCCCTGAGCGGTACCCCGGGCAGTGCGCACGGCACCCCGGGCGGCACCCCCGGCGGCGCTGCGGACGCCGAGCGGGGCACGGTCCGGAAGTGGCGCTGCGACCGGGGCGGGAGCATCGGCCTGAACGGCCCGTTCGCGGGTGTGCGGCCGTTCTCCATCAAGACGAAGCTCGGCACCCTGGTGGTCGTCTCGGTCTTCATCACCACCGGGCTGCTGATGGTGGCCATGGAGACGGAGACCGAGCTCCGCTTCATCACGGTCTTCTCCGTGATCGCGACGCTGCTGATCACGCAGTTCGTCGCCCACAGCCTCACCGCGCCCCTCGACGAGATGAACTCGGTGGCCCGCGCGGTCTCGCACGGCGACTACACGCGGCGCGTGCAGGGAGCCGACCGCCGCGACGAGCTGGGCGACGTGGCGATGACGATCAACCGCATGGCGGACGATCTGGAGGCGCAGGACCAGCAGCGCAAGGAGCTCGTCGCCAACGTCTCGCACGAGCTGCGCACGCCCATCGCCGCGTTGCGCGCCGTCCTGGAGAACGTCGTCGACGGCGTCTCGGCGGCCGACCCGGAGACCATGCGCACCGCCCTGAAGCAGACCGAGCGCCTCGGCCGCCTGGTGGAGACCCTGCTCGATCTGTCGCGCCTGGACAACGGCGTCGTTCCGCTCAAGGCGCGGCGCTTCGAAGTGTGGCCCTATCTGTCGGGTGTCCTGAAGGAGGCCAACATGGTGGCCTCCGCGCGCAAAGGGATGACGTCGGGCTCCGGCAGTCACACCCGTACGGACGTGCATCTGCACCTGGACGTGTCGCCTCCGGAGCTGACCGCCCACGCGGACGCCGAGCGGCTGCACCAGGTCGTCGCCAACCTCATCGACAACGCGGTCAAGCACAGCCCGCCGCACGGCCGGGTGACGGTGCTCGCCCGGCGCGGCCCGCACCCGGAGTCCCTGGACCTGGAGGTCCTCGACGAGGGTCCCGGCATCCCGGAGTCGGAGTGGCACCGCGTCTTCGAGCGCTTCAACCGGGGCGCGCACGTCGGCGTCCCGCCGGGCAGCGACGGCGGCACCGGCCTCGGGCTCGCGATCGCGCGCTGGGCGGTCGATCTGCACGGCGGGCACATCGGCGTGGCCGAATCGACTCGGGGCTGCCGAATTCAGGTCACTCTTCCGGGTCTGCCCGAACACTGAAGTTGACGTAAGGTTCGAAGCGGAAGCGACCTCTGGGCGCGCGCACGGTGCGCCGGACGGGTCGCAGCCGCGTGTCGACGTACCCAGGACGTGCACAGACGTCCCCACCAGGGCTCCACGCGGCGCCTCGCCGTAGGCGAACTTCGCTTGTTTCCCGCCATTTACAGCCCCGAAACCAGCTTCCCGGTGTGACTTACGCGACGGATGACCGGCCCGGTCTGCACTGCGCGTCCTTGGAGGCGTAGCCTTTATTTCCGCTGTCCATCACCTTGTGAAGCGGAAGAGGGCGGTTGCCGCCGTGTCGCCACAGTCCCCCAGTAACTCGAGCACTTCGACCGACCAAGAAGCGCAGGGCAAGAACCCTGCTGCCGCGTTCGGTCCCAATGAGTGGCTCGTCGACGAGATCTATCAGCAGTACCTCCAGGACCCGAATTCGGTCGACCGTGCCTGGTGGGACTTCTTCGCCGACTACAAGCCGGGCGTGGGCGCCTCTGTCGCCGCCACACCGGCCAAGCCGGCGGGTGACGCGGCCGCGGGGGTCGCGTCCACCACGTCCCCCGCCCCGGCCGCCGCGAAGCCCGCAGCCCCGGCCGCTCCCGCAGCGAAGCCCGCGGCCGCTCCGGCGACGCAGGCCCCGGCTCCCGCCCCCGCGAAGCCCGCAGCCGCGAAGCCCGCGGCCGCCAAGGCCGCGCCCGCGAAGGCGGAGCCCGCCAAGGCCGCGGCGGACGCCGACGAGAAGGCGGGTCCCGAGTACGTCCCGCTGCGCGGCCCGTCCGCAGCCGTGGCGAAGAACATGAACGCCTCCCTGGAGGTGCCCACGGCCACGTCCGTGCGCGCGGTCCCGGTGAAGCTGCTGTTCGACAACCGCATCGTCATCAACAACCACCTGAAGCGTGCCCGCGGCGGGAAGATCTCCTTCACGCACCTCATCGGGTACGCGATGGTGCAGGCCATCAAGGCCATGCCGTCGATGAACTACTCCTTCGTGGAGAAGGACGGCAAGCCGACGCTGGTCAAGCCGGAGCACATCAACTTCGGCCTCGCCATCGACCTGGTGAAGCCCAACGGCGACCGCCAACTGGTTGTAGCGGGCATCAAGAAGGCCGAGACCCTGAACTTCTTCGAGTTCTGGCAGGCCTACGAGGACATCGTCCGGCGCGCCCGCGACGGCAAGCTCGGCATGGACGACTTCACCGGCGTCACGGTCTCCCTGACCAACCCCGGTGGCCTCGGCACCGTCCACTCCGTGCCGCGTCTGATGCCCGGCCAGTCGGTCATCATGGGCGTCGGCTCGATGGACTACCCGGCGGAGTTCCAGGGCACGTCCCAGGACACCCTGAACAAGCTGGGCATCTCCAAGGTCATGACGCTGACCTCGACGTACGACCACCGCGTGATCCAGGGTGCGGCGTCCGGCGAGTTCCTGCGCATCGTCGCGAACCTCCTCCTCGGCGAGAACGGCTTCTTCGACGAGATCTTCGAGGCCCTGCGCATCCCCTACGAGCCGGTCCGCTGGCTCAAGGACATCGACGCCAGCCACGACGACGACGTCACCAAGGCCGCCCGGGTCTTCGAGCTGATCCACTCCTACCGCGTCCGCGGCCACGTCATGGCCGACACGGACCCGCTGGAGTACAAGCAGCGCAAGCACCCCGACCTGGACATCACCGAGCACGGCCTGACGCTCTGGGACCTGGAGCGCGAGTTCGCCGTCGGCGGCTTCGCCGGCAAGTCGATGATGAAGCTGCGCGACGTCCTCGGCGTCCTGCGCGACTCGTACTGCCGCACCACCGGCGTCGAGTTCATGCACATCCAGGACCCCAAGCAGCGCAAGTGGCTGCAGGACCGCATCGAGCGCCAGCACGCCTCCAAGCCGGAGCGCGAGGAGCAGCTGCGCATCCTGCGCCGGCTGAACGCCGCCGAGGCCTTCGAGACCTTCCTGCAGACGAAGTACGTCGGCCAGAAGCGCTTCTCCCTGGAGGGCGGCGAGTCCGTCATCCCGCTCCTGGACGCGGTCATCGACAGTGCGGCCGAGTCCCGCCTGGACGAGGTCGTCATCGGCATGGCCCACCGCGGCCGCCTGAACGTCCTCGCCAACATCGTGGGCAAGTCGTACGCCCAGATCTTCCGCGAGTTCGAGGGCAACCTCGACCCGAAGTCGATGCACGGCTCCGGAGACGTCAAGTACCACCTGGGCGCCGAGGGCACCTTCACGGGCCTGGACGGCGAGCAGATCAAGGTCTCCCTGGCCGCGAACCCCTCCCACCTGGAGGCGGTCGACCCGGTCCTGGAGGGCATCGCCCGCGCCAAGCAGGACATCATCAACAAGGGCGGCACGGACTTCACGGTCCTGCCGGTGGCCCTCCACGGAGACGCGGCCTTCGCGGGCCAGGGTGTCGTCGCGGAGACCCTGAACATGTCGCAGCTGCGGGGCTACCGCACCGGCGGCACGGTCCACGTCGTCATCAACAACCAGGTCGGCTTCACGGCCGCTCCGGAGTCGTCGCGTTCGTCGATGTACTCCACGGACGTGGCCCGGATGATCGAAGCGCCGATCTTCCACGTGAACGGCGACGACCCGGAGGCCGTCGTCCGCGTCGCGCGGCTCGCCTTCGAGTTCCGCCAGGCGTTCAACAAGGACGTCGTCATCGACCTGATCTGCTACCGCCGCCGCGGACACAACGAGTCCGACAACCCGGCGTTCACGCAGCCGCTGATGTACGACCTGATCGACAAGAAGCGCTCGGTCCGCAAGCTGTACACCGAGTCCCTGATCGGCCGCGGCGACATCACCCTGGAAGAGGCCGAGCAGGCCCTCCAGGACTACCAGGGCCAGCTGGAGAAGGTCTTCACGGAGGTCCGTGAAGCCACCTCGCAGCCCGCCCCGGCGGAGGTCCCCGAGCCGCAGGCCGAGTTCCCGGTGGCGGTCAGCACGGCGATCTCCCAGGAGGTCGTCAAGCGCATCGCCGAGTCCCAGGTCAACATCCCCGACCACGTCACCGTCCACCCGCGTCTGCTGCCCCAGCTGCAGCGCCGCGCGGCCATGGTCGAGGACGGCACGATCGACTGGGGCATGGGCGAGACCCTGGCCATCGGCTCCCTCCTCCTGGAGGGCACCCCGGTGCGCCTGGCGGGCCAGGACTCCCGCCGCGGCACGTTCGGCCAGCGCCACGCGGTCCTGATCGACCGCAACACGGGCGACGACTACACGCCGCTGCTGTACCTCTCCGAGGACCAGGCCCGCTTCAACGCCTACGACTCGCTGCTCTCCGAGTACGCGGCCATGGGCTTCGAGTACGGCTACTCCCTCGCGCGTCCCGAGTCCCTCGTGATGTGGGAGGCGCAGTTCGGCGACTTCGTCAACGGCGCGCAGACGGTCGTGGACGAGTTCATCTCGTCGGCCGAGCAGAAGTGGGGCCAGACGTCCGGCGTCACCCTGCTGCTTCCGCACGGCTACGAGGGCCAGGGCCCCGACCACTCGTCGGCCCGCCCGGAGCGCTTCCTGCAGCTCTGCGCCCAGAACAACATGACGGTCGCGATGCCGACCCTCCCGTCGAACTACTTCCACCTCCTGCGGTGGCAGGTGCACAACCCGCACCACAAGCCGCTGGTGGTCTTCACCCCGAAGTGGATGCTGCGCCTCAAGGCCGCGGCCTCCAAGACGGAGGAGTTCACGACGGGCGGCTTCCGCCCGGTCATCGGCGACGACTCGGTGGACGTCAACGCGGTCCGCAAGGTCGTCTTCTGCGCCGGCAAGCTCTACTACGAGCTGGAGGCCGAGCGGAAGAAGCGCGGCGTCACGGACACGGCGATCATCCGCATCGAGCGCCTGTACCCGCTGCCGGGTGCCGAGCTCCAGGCGGAGATCGCCAAGTTCCCGAACGCCGAGAAGTACCTGTGGGCCCAGGAGGAGCCGGCGAACCAGGGTGCGTGGCCCTTCATCGCCCTCAACCTGATCGACCACCTGGACCTGGCGGTCGGCGCCGACATCCCGCACGACGAGCGTCTGCGCCGCATCTCGCGGCCGCACGGCTCGTCCCCGGCGGTCGGCTCCAAGAAGCGCCACGAGCAGGAGCAGGAGCAGCTCCTGAACGAGGTCTTCGAGGCCTAGTCCGCGGCGGTCACCGCCGTTCGGCACGTCGGGTGGGCCCGGCTCCGCGTCCTGTACGGGACTTGGGACCGGGCCCACCGGCGTACGGCCGTACGATGAAACGGAACGCAGCCCGGCCACCGGCCCGGGTCCGGCCCGCACCAGGAGCAAGAGTTGTACTTCACCGACCGTGGCATCGAGGAGCTGGAGAAGCGGCGCGGCGAGGAGGAGGTCACCTTCGAGTGGCTCGCCGAGCAGCTCCGCACCTTCGTGGACCTCAACCCGGACTTCGAGGTCCCGGTGGAGCGGCTCGCCACGTGGCTCGCGCGCCTGGACGACGAGGACGAGGACGAGTAATCGTCATCTCCAGGGGTGCCGGTACGCCTCCGGGGCTGCCGGTACATCTCCAGGGCTGCTGATACGTCTCCAGAGCTGCCGATACGGCTCCGGGTTGCAGGTACGGCCTGCTCCGGTCCCGGCGAAAAATCACTTGCCTATAGGCCCCGGCCGCCCCGTACGCTGCCTCCCATGTGCGCATTCGCAGCTGCCGCAATCACGAGGATCCGCCGCGCCTAGCGGCGGGCCGACCTCATCCCACTCTGGAACGCCCCGCCGCTTCCACGCGTAAGCGCCGAGCGGCACTTCGTGCTGCCCGGCTTACCTCGAAGCCGCGGAGACACCTGTGCGTACGCACCACCATGGCCGCCATGAGTTCGGCCAGAACTTCCTCACCGACCGCTCCACCATCGGCACGTTCGTCGACCTCGTGGGCCGCACCCACGGCCCGATCGTCGAGATCGGCACCGGGGACGGGGCTCTGACGCTCCCCCTGCAACGCCTGGGCCGACGCCTCACGGGCATCGAGATCGACCACCGCCGGGCCGAACGCCTGCGGCGGCGCACCGCCCCCTCGACGACGATCGTCACCGCCGACTTCCTGCGCTATCGCACCCCGCCGGAGCCACACGTCCTGGTCGGCAACCTCCCCTTCCACGAGACGACCCCCATGCTGCGCCGCATCCTGCGCTCGACGGGCTGGACCGACGCCGTCCTGCTCGTCCAGTGGGAGGTCGCCCGCCGTCGCGCCGGAGTCGGCGGGGCGACGCTGATGACGGCCCAGTGGTGGCCCTGGTACGCGTTCGGCCTCGAAGGCCGCGTCCCAGCGGCGGCGTTCCGGCCGCGCCCCAACGTCGACGGCGGCCTGATGACGATCGCCCGTCGGGAGCGGCCCCTGGTCGCGTCCGCGCGGCGGCAGGAGTACCAGGACTTCGTACGCCGGGTGTTCACCGGACGGGGCCGAGGACTGCCCCAGATCCTTGCCTCAGCGGCTCCCGACCTGCCCCGGCACAGGATCCAGGAGTGGGCGCGGCGAGGCGGCCACAGCGCCGCACTCCTGCCCAGGGACCTCGGCGTGGAGGAGTGGGCGGAGCTGTTCGGGATGCGGGGGCGGGGATAGGCGGTTGAGAGCCTGGCGGCAGGAGGGCTCGGCGGCGGTCAGCGGGTGAGCACCGGCGCCAGCTCCCGCCACTGCCGCAGGGGCAGCTCGCCGGGGTCGGCCGTCAGGACCTGTACGCAGACGTGGTCCGCTCCGGCCGCGAAATGCTCCGCCACGCGCGCGTGGATGTCGTCGACGTCTCCGTAGGCGACGATCGCGTCCACCAGACGTCGGCTCGGCTCACCGCTGTCGGCCTCCTCCTGGAAGCCGAGCCGCCGCAGATTCGCGAGCTGGTGGGGCGCCCGCAGGTACCCGACGACGTGCTCCGTGGCCACCTCGCGGGCCCGGGCTCGGTCCGTGTCGAGGACGACGGCCTGCTCGACCCCGAGGAACGAATCGGGCCCCAGGATGTCCCGCGCCCGCGCGGTGTGCTCCACCGGCACGAAGTACGGATGCGCGCCCCAGGTGCGCTCGCCCGCGAGACCCAGCATCTTCGGCCCGAGCGCGGCCAGGAGGCGACGCGGGGCGCGGTCCGGCACCGGGCCGTACGCGGGCGCCGCGTCCATGGCGTCCAGGTAGCCCCGCATGGTCGCGACCGCCCGCCCGCGCGCGGGCAGCTCGTAGCCGTCCACCTCCGTGGCGGTGTCGCCGACCCGGTGCCCGCCCAGGCCCAGGACGTAGCGGCCGGGGAAGGCCTCGCCGAGCGTCCGCTCGGCGTTGGCCATGGCGAGGGGTTCCCGGTACGCGATGTTGGCGATGCCGGACGCGACGACGATCCGCCGGGTGGCGGACAGCAGCAGCCACGCCTGCCCGTGCGTGTCACGCCCGAACGCCTCCCCGTACCAGATCGCCCCGTACCCCAACTCCTCGATCTCCACGGCCGCTTCGCGCACCCGCCCCGCGGGCTGTCCCTCGAAGGCGAAAGTCCAGATCCCCGCCCGCCCGGGCCCGTCGGCTCCCTGACCGAGCCCGACGTCTCCTTGGAGGTCACTCATCCCGCACCCCTCATCCCTTAACGGAGAACTTCTCCGGTTACTTGCGGAGTACGATACGGAGAACCTCTCCGCAAGGCCAGCCCTCCCCCAGCCCTCCCCCAGCCCTCCCC
>NZ_JNXT01000097.1 GCF_000716675.1 Streptomyces alboflavus | reverse complement strand
GCTTGGCGGGCTTGCCCGCGCCGTCGGCGGGGCGGGCGGTGGCGGGCGCCGCGGGGGCGGGGGGGGGGTGGGGGGTTCGGTACGTGGGGGCCGTAGAGGCGGTGGGGGGAACGGGCGGGGCGGAGTGGCGGCCGGCCTGGCGGGGGGTGGCCGTGGCCGCGGCGGATCGGGGGGCGCGGGGGCCCGGCATTCCGGGGACCGGCTCCTGCCCAGGGGACTGCAGGGGAGGCAGCGGCGCCCGGTGCCGCCCGTGCGGCTGAGCGGAGTTCGTCACAGGCCCTCCCACCAGGAGCTCGGTGAGACGATCCGGGACCGCACTGCGCCTGCGGGGGTCATGGCAGCGTGGAACATCTGAGGCACCCTAGCGTCGCCCCGGTGTTCCCGTAAAACCCTCAACTCATTCATCCCGTTCATCGCTCCGTGTTCCTGCCGTGTTCCCGACGCGTCTTCTGGCTCGTTTCCGGCGCCGCGCCCGCCGGTTGTTCATCGGCACCGTTCATCACATCCATCGGAACGCCGTGCGAACGTCATCGGCCCTTTTCCTTATTCGTGGCGCGGGTACCCCAGTTGCACGGCGGCTAACTGTCCGATAGGTCAGCATTCACACCGCTTAAATCGCGCATAACGCCCGCGGGCGACTCTGGTGAAATGTCCGGTTGATCGGTGCGTGGCGGGTTATGGGGCATCGCCCCATGTGCTCTCGGCAACAATTCGAATTCCTGTGAACTGCTTGTGCGTACGCGGCCGGGCGCGCGGCGCCGGAAGATGCCGCGCCGACGCCCCTGCGGCGACCGGCCATGGAAACGATCAAGTCGAAATTCGCCGTCCGGTGGACCCGTCGAATTCCCGTACGCATGGCCCCGGTTGGCGCCCGCCGCGAGTGCCCGAGCCCCTCCCGGCCCGCGCGGCGCACCTGCACCACAGGTCAAGGCTTGGCCGACGATGTGTCACCGGCCGCATAGCGAGGTGCTGTTGGTGGCACGATGGTTCTGGCGGGGGAGTACGGGGTCGTACCCCCTCGGGCGGGAGAGCGACCGACCTAGGGTGTGATCTGTGTGGCCATTTCGCTGTCAGTGGTGCTGCTGTTGGCGATCGTCCTTGTCATGATGGTGCGTCAGGGAAACATCAAGGTATGGCCCGCCATCGTCGCGGCGCTCTTCGGCTTCGTGCTCGCCTCCACGGGAATGGCCGACGACATCCAGGAACTCCTCGACTCGCTGGCCGAGACCATCGGGGACATACAGTTCTGACGGTGCGCGGCGGCGGACGGGGGGTCCTGGTCGGATGGCGCTACGGGAAACCGATCCCGCACGGATCGGCGGCTATCCGGTCGAGGACCGGCTCGGCTCGGGCGGAATGGGCGTCGTCTACCTCGCCCGCTCCGCATCCGGCCGCCGCCTCGCGGTCAAGGTCGTGCACGGGCAGTACGCCGACGACCCCGAGTTCCGCGCCCGTTTCCGCCGCGAGGTGGCGGCCGCACGGCAGGTCAGCGGCGCGTTCACGGCACCCGTCGTGGACGCCGACGCGGACGCCGCGAGCCCCTGGATGGCCACGCTCTACATCCCCGGCGAGAACCTGGGCACCCACGTCCGCCGCGAGGGCCCGCTGCCCCCGGACCGCCTCCTGGAACTCGCCGCCGGGCTCACCGAGGCCCTCCGCGACATCCACCGCGTAGGCGTCGTCCACCGCGACCTCAAACCGGCCAACGTGATGCTGGCCGAGGACGGCCCCCGCGTCATCGACTTCGGCGTCTCCCGCGCCGCCGAGGCCCTCGCGGGCGACCCCCTCACCCAGACCGGCCGCGTCATGGGCACCCCGCCCTACATGTCCCCGGAACAACTCACGTCCCCCCGCGACGTGGGCCCCGCCTCCGACATCTTCTCCCTCGGCTCGGTCCTCACCTACGCGGCGACCGGCCGGGGACCCTTCGACTCCGCGTCCCCGTACGAGACCGCGACCGGCGTCGTCGAATCCATCCCCGAACTCGACCGCGTCCCCGCCGAGTTGCGCCCCTTCGTCACCCAGTGCCTGACCAAGCACCCGAAGGAACGCCCCACGCCGGACGAGCTGTTGGCGCTGCTGCGGGGGGAACCGGTTCCGCGCCGACCGCCGCAGACGCCGGACGCGGCCCTCGCGTCCCGGCCCCGCAAGCGCCGAAGACTCCTGCTCGCGGCGTCGGTGGGCGGTCTGGCGCTCGCGGTGCTCGGGGCCTGGACGGGCGTCCGCCTGCTCGACGGCGACACGCCGTCCAGCGACCTTCCGGCCGGATGGCGGTCCTGGCAGGCCAGGGTCGAGCTGGCGCCGGAGAGCATGGCCTCCGCGTCCTTCACGCGCTGCGTCGCCGCACGCGGAGGGCTGGTGTGCGCGGGTGACGACGTCCAGGCCGCGCGCTTCTCGCTGACCACCGGGAAGGTGGGGTGGAAGCAGCCCGTCAACGGCACGGAACCGGAAGGAATGTGGAGCGGCCTCGGCAACATCATCGGCACGTCGGCCGACCGCCGGCAGGTGTACGTCTACCGGAGCCACGAGACCAAGAAGTCCGCGGACACCGTCGTCGCCCGGTACGAGATCCAGGCCCGCGACGTGCGCACCGGCAAGCTGCGGTGGAAGCACACCACCACGCACGGCGAGAGCGCCCTGGCCCCGGACCCGGCTCCCGACATCGGGGGCGCGGTGGCCACGAAGCACGGCATCCTCACGCTCACCGGCGCCGAGAACAGCGCCTACGCCCTGCTCGTCCCCGGCCGCGACAAGCCTGTCTGGCAGCGCGAGCTGCCCGCTGACCAGGGCTGCAACGTGCGCGCGGCCGACGGGCGCGGCTACCTGGTCTGCGTGCCCCCGGGGCCGGACGGCGCCGCCGTCACGACCCGCGTCTCACCCGTCGATCCGCGCGACGGCAGGCCGCTGTGGACCGCCGAGGCCCGCGGCGAGCTGTACTTCGTCGGCCGGGCGGGCGACGGCCTCGTGTTCGTCCGCGAACCCCAGGGGAAGAAGCGGCAGCACCACTCCGTCGTCGTGGTCGAGCCGTCCTCCCGCCGTGCCCACACCGTGCGCCTGTCCCACCCCCAGGGCGCGGACACGCGCCTCCACCTCGCGGGCGGCACGCTCTACTTCGTCTCCGACAACGGCAGCGTCGGCGCCTTCGACCCGGGCACGGGCCGCAGGCTGTGGAGCCGCACGTCCTCCGTGGACTTCCCCGGCCCGCCCCTGGCCGCCGGCTCCCGCCTCTACATCGCCTCCCCGACCGGTCGGCTCGCGGCCCTGGACCGCTCCAGCGGCGAGGAGATCTGGGCCCGCTCCGGCCGCCGCCTGCCCCCGGGAGAGTTCGACCACGACCCCAAGGGGGGCGGGGCGCCCCTGACCCTCGTGGGCGACGCCCTCTACGTCCCCTACGGCGTCCGCTCCGTCTACAGCGTCGACGTACGCAACCCCTGACCGAAGCGCCCCGGCGCACGAAAAAGCCTCCGGCCCGGGCACGAAAAAGCCTCCGGCCCGGGCACAGGGGCGAACCTGCACACCGGGCCGGAGGCCACAGAGCGGGCGACGGGAATCGAACCCGCGTAGCTAGTTTGGAAGACTAGGGCTCTACCATTGAGCTACGCCCGCACAGCTCGCGCAGCGACCCCTCGCAGGTCAGCGTGCGCGGCACGGACAGCATCGTAGCGGGTCGAGGCGGTGCGCCGCACACCCCCATTCACTCCCGTTCGCGCGGGCGCCGCACTGCCTGCGGGCATGTACCCTACGTGTCGCACCGACGGGGTGTGGCGCAGCTTGGTAGCGCGTCCGCTTTGGGAGCGGAAGGCCGTGGGTTCAAATCCCGCCACCCCGACCAGCTGGTTCCCCCGCGTCCGGTGGCCTGTTACCCGGTGGGGACCGAGCTCCGTACGGCCCCGGCGGTCCGCTGACCAAGATCGCATTGTGGGTCGGCTCCCGCGTGCCGTTACTATGCAAGCTGCGTGCCCGTGTGTCTCTCAACCGGGCAGAATCCAAGAAGTCAGCCCACAAGGAGACCGAACCGTGAAGAGCGCCGTGGAGACCCTGAACCCGACCCGGGTTCGGCTCACTGTCGAGGTGCCCTTCGAGGAGCTCAAGGACAGCCTCGACGCGGCGTACAAGAAGATCAACCAGCAGGTCACGGTGAAGGGCTTCCGTAAGGGCAAGATCCCGGCCCGCGTCATCGACCAGCGGTTCGGCCGCGGTGCGGTGCTCGAGGAGGCTGTCAACGACGCCCTCCCGAAGTTCTACACCGAGGCGGTCAACGAGGCCGAGCTCAACGTCCTGGGCCAGCCCGAGGTGGACATCACCGAGCTGAAGGACAACGAGACCCTCAACTTCACCGCTGAGGTCGACGTCCGTCCGACCATCGAGATCCCGGACTACTCCGGCATCGAGGTCGAGGTCGACGCCGTCGAGATCGCCGACGAGGACGTCGACAAGGCCGTCGAGGAGCTGCGCGAGCGCTTCGCCTCCACGTCCCCGGTCGAGCGTGCCGCCGAGGACGGCGACGTCGTGACGATCGACCTGGAGGCCAAGGTCGAGGGCGAGGTCCTGGAGGACGGCGTCGCGTCCGGCGTCTCCTACACGATCGGCTCCGGCGAGCTGCTCGAGGGCATCGACGACGCCGTGAAGGGCCTGGAGGCCGGGGCTGAGGCCACCTTCACCTCCGAGCTCAAGGGCGGCTCGGCGGCCGGCAAGGAGTCCGAGGTCACCGTCAAGGTCACCCAGGTCGCCAAGCGTGAACTGCCGGAGCTGGACGACGACTTCGCGCAGCTGGCGTCGGAGTTCGACACCCTCGACGAGCTGAAGGCCGACAGCCGCAAGCGCCTGGAGACGGCCCGCCAGTTCGACCAGGCCACCCAGGCCCAGGAGCGCGTCCTGGAGAAGCTCCTGGAGCTGGTCGAGGTCCCCGTCCCCGAGAAGCTGCTCGAGGACGAGATCCGCACCCGCAAGCACAACCTGGAGCACCACCAGCTCGGCCAGATGGGCCTCGACCTCGCGAAGTACCTGGAGATCCAGGGCAAGACCGAGGAAGAGTTCGACGCCGAGACCAAGGAGCAGGCGGAGAAGGGCATCAAGACGCAGTTCGTCCTGGACGAGCTCGTCAACAAGGAGAAGCTGAACGTGAACCAGGAGGAGCTCACCGAGCACCTCATGCGTCGCGCGCAGTCCTCCGGCATGAGCCCCGACCAGTTCGCCCAGGCCGTCGTCGAGGGTGGCCAGGTGCCGATGCTCGTCGGCGAGGTCGCCCGCGGCAAGGCGCTCGCGGTCGTGGTCGAGGCCGCGACGGTCAAGGACACCAACGGCGAGGTCGTCGACCTCGACGACGAGGACGAGGCCACCGAGGGCGAGCAGGCGGACGCCTCCGCCGAGGCCGACGCCGAGTCGGCCAAGGCCGACGAGGAGAAGTCGGAAGCCTGATCTTCCACTGCCGTAACCGCTGGGCCCCCGGGACTCGTGTCCCCGGGGGCCCAGCGGTCTTTTGTCTTTAGGGGCGCGGGGAACTGCGCGAGCAACCGACGACGGCCCGCAGAGGCCGATGGAGCAGGACTGGGCAGACGCGTCTGCCAGGCCTCGCGCCGTCGGCGGCCGCGGGGCGGCTGTAGTTGCTCGCGCAGTTCCCCGCGCCCCTTACGGGGCACAGTCCCCCCGGCCCCAACGGGTGGGCCCCCACATCCCTGAGTGGGCCGCGCCCCCGCCGGGGGCGCAACCTGCGCTCACAGCGAACAGTCGCCCATGCGGGATTCCCCGAAGGGACCTGCGCGTTAGGGTCCATGAATACGGGGGCAGTGGAGTCCTTGCCCCCGGGACGAAGAGTGCGAGACGGCCGGAGCCGTCAGAGACGAGCAGGTGGATACGTGACGAATCTGATGCCTTACGCAGCCGGTGAGCCGTCCATCGGTGGTGGCCTCGGCGACCATGTGTACAACCGACTGCTCGGCGAGCGCATCGTCTTCCTCGGCCAGCAGGTCGACGACGACATCGCGAACAAGATCACGGCGCAGATGCTCCTCCTCGCGGCCGACCCGTCGAAGGACATCTACCTCTACATCAACAGCCCCGGTGGCTCGGTGACCGCCGGCATGGCGATCTACGACACGATGCAGTACATCCCGAACGACGTGGTGACCATCGGCATGGGCATGGCGGCCTCCATGGGCCAGTTCCTGCTCACCGGCGGCACCGCCGGCAAGCGCTTCGCCCTGCCGCACACGGACATCCTGATGCACCAGGGCTCCGCCGGCATCGGCGGCACCGCCTCGGACGTCAAGATCCAGGCCGAGTACCTGCTGCGCACCAAGCAGCGCATGGCCGAGATCACCGCCCGCCACTCCGGCCAGACGGTCGAGGCGATCATCCGCGACGGTGACCGCGACCGCTGGTTCACCACCGAGGAGGCCAAGGAGTACGGCCTCATCGACGAGATCATCAGCGCCGCTTCGGGTGTTCCGGGCGGCGGCGGCACGGGGGCCTGACCAAGGCACCCCCGGGCCCCCGGCACCGGCCCCGCACAGCGGCGGCCGCCGGGAGCGGCCCCAGCCGACCAAGCCCACGCTCACACCAGGACGGAACGCCTCAGATGAACACCTTCCCCGTCAGCGGCCAGGCCTCGGGCCTGCACACCGGCCCGCAGGTGGACAACCGCTATGTGATCCCGCGCTTCGTCGAGCGCACCTCGCAGGGCGTGCGCGAGTACGACCCGTACGCGAAGCTCTTCGAAGAGCGCGTGATCTTCCTCGGCGTCCAGATCGACGACGCCTCCGCCAACGACGTCATGGCGCAGCTCCTGTGCCTGGAGTCGATGGACCCCGACCGGGACATCTCGGTCTACATCAACAGCCCGGGCGGCTCCTTCACGGCGCTCACCGCGATCTACGACACGATGCAGTTCGTGAAGCCCGACATCCAGACGGTCTGCATGGGCCAGGCGTCCTCCGCGGCCGCCGTGCTCCTCGCCGCGGGCACGCCGGGCAAGCGCATGGCCCTGCCGAACGCCCGTGTGCTGATCCACCAGCCGTCCGGCGGCACCGGCCGTGAGCAGCTCTCCGACCTGGAGATCGCGGCCAACGAGATCCTCCGGATGCGTACGCAGCTCGAGGAGATGCTGGCCAAGCACTCCACGACGCCGATCGAGAAGATCCGCGACGACATCGAGCGCGACAAGATCCTCACCGCCGAGGACGCGCTGGCGTACGGCCTGATCGACCAGATCATCTCCACCCGGAAGATGAACAACTCCTCGGTTCTCTAGAGTCCCGTCCGAGCCCCGGGCGAGCCACCTGCCGGCCTCGCCCGGGGCGTCGCAGCACCGTCCGCCCACCCCTCGACGCGGCCCATGCGGAAGCGAACCGCGCCAAGGGGGGCCCGAACGGGGGGCCAGGCAAGGTACCGTCGGATACAAGGCACCAGGAGCCGCTGGACCAACGGCGTCTCCCAGGCGAAGGGGAAGCACACCGTGGCACGCATCGGTGACGGCGGCGATCTGCTCAAGTGCTCGTTCTGCGGAAAGAGTCAGAAGCAGGTCAAGAAGCTCATCGCAGGCCCCGGCGTGTACATCTGCGATGAGTGCATCGATCTCTGTAACGAGATCATCGAGGAAGAACTCGCCGAGACGAGCGAGGTCCGCTGGGAGGAACTGCCCAAGCCCCGCGAGATCTATGAGTTCCTCGAGGGGTACGTGGTCGGTCAGGAGCCCGCCAAGAAGGCGCTCTCCGTCGCCGTCTACAACCACTACAAGCGCGTCCAGGCCGGGGAGAACGGCGGCGCTCAGGGCCGCGAGGACGCCATCGAGCTCGCGAAGTCCAACATCCTGCTGCTCGGCCCCACCGGCTCCGGCAAGACGCTGCTCGCGCAGACGCTCGCCCGCATGCTGAACGTCCCCTTCGCCATCGCGGACGCGACGGCGCTCACGGAGGCGGGCTATGTCGGCGAGGACGTCGAGAACATCCTCCTGAAGCTCATCCAGGCCGCCGACTACGACGTCAAGAAGGCCGAGACGGGCATCATCTACATCGACGAGATCGACAAGGTCGCCCGGAAGAGCGAAAACCCGTCGATCACGCGCGACGTATCGGGTGAAGGCGTCCAGCAGGCCCTGTTGAAGATCCTGGAGGGCACGACGGCCTCCGTCCCGCCGCAGGGCGGCCGCAAGCACCCGCACCAGGAGTTCATCCAGATCGACACGACGAACGTGCTGTTCATCGTGGGCGGTGCGTTCGCGGGCCTGGAGAAGATCATCGAGTCGCGGGCGGGTGCCAAGGGCATCGGCTTCGGCGCGACCATCCGCTCCAAGCGGGAGCTGGAGGAGAAGGACCAGTTCGAGGACATCATGCCGGAGGACCTGGTGAAGTTCGGGATGATCCCCGAGTTCATCGGCCGTCTTCCCGTCATCACCTCGGTCCACAACCTCGACCGCGAAGCGCTCCTGCAGATCCTGGTCGAGCCGCGCAACGCCCTCGTCAAGCAGTACCAGCGCCTCTTCGAACTCGACGGCGTGGAGCTGGACTTCGAGCGCGCGGCCCTGGAGGCCATCGCCGACCAGGCGATCCTGCGCCAGACCGGCGCACGCGGCCTGCGCGCCATCATGGAGGAAGTCCTCCAGTCCGTGATGTACGAGGTGCCGTCCCGCAAGGACGTGGCCCGCGTCGTCATCACGGCGGACGTCGTCCACTCGAACGTGAACCCGACGCTGGTGCCGCGCGACGTGCGGGGCTCCGGGGCGGGCGAGCAGAAGTCCGCATAGTCCGCGCGGCGGAGTCCGCGCGGCGGAGTCCGCGCGGCGGTACGTGAACGGCCAAGGGCGCCCGGCGAGTTGACCTCGCCGGGCGCCCTTGTGCCGTCTCTCTCCTCGGCGCCGTCAGCGCGCGACGCGTACTTCCTCGCGGAGCCGCTTCGTGGTGGCCGCGGCCTCGGCGAGGGACACGGCCTTGCCCGCCTTGGTGGCGCGGGTGTCCATCGGCATGACGATGGCGGCGGTGCTGCGGTCGGCCCAGGCGCACACGGGCGCGCGGAGCACCTGGCGGCTCTCGGGGGCGGCGGAGGAGCGGCCTTCGGTCCGTGTCTCCTGGCACTTGACGACCACGCCGGCCGCGCCGAAGTCCTCCGGCCTGCCCACCATCGTGCTCTTCTCACCGCCCTTGCCCGGCTTCCTCGCCCTGTCCGCGAGGTCCGCGAACAGCGCGTCGACGGTCTTCTCCGGCGCGGCCACCGTCCCGTACGCGCCGGTGTACTGGATCAGCCCGGCGCTGATCGCCTTGGCTCCCCTGCCGGAGCCGTACACCGCCTGGACCGTCTTCGCGCCGCGCACCCCGAAGCCCGCGGGGTCCTCCATCGCGGCCGAGGTGATGCCCTCGACCTGCTCGTACTTCCCCAACACCGTGTTCGGCGCAATCAACTTGTGCGGCCCGCCGGCCGCGCCGACACCCCCGTGGCCACCCGAGTCGTCGCCCTCACCGAAGCCGACGTACGCGCCGACTCCGAGCAGGGCGACGACACCGATCCCGGCGACGGCGGTCACGGCCTTCCTGCTGCCCACTTTCTGTCCTCCCCCTGAGGCATGCGAAGGGCCCGGCCGGAGCGACCGGGCCCTCGCTGGTGTCCGTAACGACGGATCAGAGCTTGACGCGCGCGTCCTTGCGGAGCTTCGCCGTCTTCTCGGCGGCGTCGCCCAGGTCGGCGCTCTTGCCCGCCATGGCGCTGGCCACGTCGATGTTCACGGTGAAGCCGATCGTGCTGTGGTCGCCCCAGATGCAGACGGCGGCGGACGTCTCCTTGGGCGCCGAGGAGTTGGCCGAACCGCTGGTGTCGACCTTCATCTCCTGGCACTTCATGACCGCGCCGTCGAGGTCGGAGGGGTTGTACGACTTCGGGTCGCCGACCACCGTCGTCTTCGGCCCCGAGCCCTTGCCCTGTTCCTTCTTGGCGTTGGCGAACATCTTGTCCACGACGCTCTCCGGGTCGTCGATCTCGCCGTACACGCCGCCGAAGTTCAGGGCCTTGATGGACAGCGGGTTGTCCTTGTTGCCGGACTGGTAGTCCGCCCCGACGTCCTTGGCGTTCTTCACCCCGGCCTTCTCGGCCTTGTCGGTGTTGATGCCGCCGAAGCCGCCGCCGGAGCCCGCGTCCTTCTTGAACTCGCCGTCGATGACGGTCTCGGGCGTGGTCAGCTTGTGCGGGCCGTCGTCCTTGACCTTGGCGGAGCCGCTGTCGTCGCCGCCGAGGACGAAGTAGGCGCCGACGCCGATGGCCGCGACGACCGCGACCGCGCCGATGATCAGGCCCGTCTTCTTGCCGCCACCTCCGCCCTGCGGGGGCGGCGGGACCTGGCCGTAGGGAGCCTGCGGCTGCTGGCCGTAAGGGCCGGGCTGCTGCGGCTGGCCGTACGGGGGCTGCTGCGGCGGGACGCCCTGCGGGGCCTGCTGGGGGTAGCCGTAACCGGGCTGCTGGGGCTGCTGCTGCGGATAGCCGTAACCGGGGCCCTGGGGGCCCGGCTGCTGGCCGTAGGGGCCTGGCTGCTGCGGCTGACCGCCGCCGTAGGGACCGGGCTGCTGTCCGCCGTACGGACCCGGCTGGTTGTGGCTCATGTGTGGGGTTCCCCCTTCGTGATGCGGTGCTGCGCGCACCATCGTGACGGAAGCGGGCCCCGGCCGCGACGGCCGGGGCCCTTGCCGGTGCGCGACGCGCGCCTCGGCGTCAGCGCTTGACGCGGACTTCCTTGCGGAACTTGGCCGTCTTCTCGGCGGCCTCGTCCAGGTCGGCGGCCTTGCCGCCCATGGCACTCGCCACGTCCGCGGTGACCACGACGCCGATCGTGCTGTTGTCGCCCCAGATGCAGGTCGCCATCGACATCTCCTTCGGGGCGTCGCTGCTGCCGGTCGACGAGCCCGAGCCCATGGCGTACTTCATCTCCTGGCACTTCATCATCGCGCCGTCGAGGTCGGACGGGTTGTACGACTTCGGGTCGCCGATGACCGTGACCTTCCGGCCGGTCGAGCTGCCGCTGCTCTTCTCGGACTTCTCCTTCGCCGAGGAGAACATCTTGTCGACGACCGCCTCGGGGTCCTCGATGTCGCCGTAGACGCCGTTCAGCTGGAGGATCTTCTGCCCGAGGGGGTTCTCCTGGGTGCCCGCCATGTACTGGGCCTTGACCTCGGTGGGGTTCTTCACCCCGTACTCCTCGGCCTTAGCGATCTCGTCGGACGACATGTCGCTGCCGGAGTCGCTGTTCGGCTTCTTGTTGTAGTCCGAGAGGACCGTCGCGGGCGTGGTCAGCTTGTGCGGGCCGTCGTCCTTGACCGTGCCGGAGCTGCCGCTGTCGCTGCCGCCGAGGACGAAGTAGGCGCCGACGCCGATGGCCGCGACGACCGCGACCGCGCCGATGATCAGGCCTGTCTTCTTGCCGCCGCCACCGCCGGGCGGCGGCGGGACCTGGCCGTAGGGGGCCTGGGGCTGCTGGCCGTACGGGCCGGGCTGCTGCGGCTGGCCGTACGGAGCCTGCTGCGGCTGGCCGTAACCCGGCTGGCCGTAGGGCGGCTGCTGCGGCGGCACCCCCTGGGGCGCCTGCTGGGGGTAGCCGTAGCCGGGCTGCGGGGCCTGCGGCGGCTGGCCGTAGGGGCCAGGCTGCTGAGGCTGGCCGCCGTACGGCCCGGGCTGCTGCGGCTGCTGCCCGCCGTACGGGCCCGGCTGGTTGTAGCTCATTACTGGGGTTCCCCTCGAACGCCTGAGCGCGCCCACATTTTCCCGCGCGCTTATGTGTTCCCAACATCCTCACCGACGCGGAGACCCGCGTGGGCCCCGGGGAGCCAACCGTTACTGAAGATTCTGGTTTCGGGACCACTCTGTGACACCCCTAAACTGGGCGCGTGACCGAGAACGCTCAGCAGCAGCCCCCAGCGACCGCCCCCGAACTCCCGACGCAGTACGCGCCGTCCGAGGTAGAAGGGGCGCTGTACGAGCGCTGGGTGGAGCGTGGTTACTTCGACGCGGACGCGAGCAGTGAGAAGCCGCCGTACACCGTCGTCATCCCGCCGCCGAACGTGACCGGCAGCCTGCACCTGGGCCACGCCTTCGAGCACACCCTCATCGACGCCCTGACCCGCCGCAAGCGCATGCAGGGCTTCGAGGTCCTGTGGCAGCCCGGCATGGACCACGCGGGCATCGCCACCCAGAACGTCGTCGAGCGCGAGCTCGGCAAGGAGGGCAAGTCCCGCCACGACCTCGGCCGCGAGGCCTTCGTCGAGCGCGTCTGGAAGTGGAAGAACGAGTCCGGCGGGCAGATCAGCGGCCAGATGCGCCGCCTCGGCGACGGCGTCGCCTGGTCCCGCGAGCGCTTCACCATGGACGAGGGCCTCTCCAAGGCCGTCCAGACGATCTTCAAGCGGCTCTACGAGGACGAGCTGATCTACCGCGCCGAGCGCATCATCAACTGGTGCCCCCGCTGTCTGACGGCGATCTCCGACATCGAGGTCGAGTACCAGGACGACGACGGCGAGCTCGTCTCGATGACGTACGGCGAGGGCGACGAGACCATCGTCGTCGCCACCACCCGCGCCGAGACGATGCTCGGTGACACCGCCGTCGCTGTGCACCCCGACGACGAGCGGTACAAGCACCTCGTCGGCAAGCTCATCAAGCTCCCGCTCACCGACCGCTCCATCCCGGTCGTCGCCGACACGCACGTCGACCCCGAGTTCGGTACCGGCGCCGTCAAGGTGACGCCCGCCCACGACCCGAACGACTTCGAGATCGGCCAGCGCCACTCCCTGCCGAACATCGCGGTGATGGACGAGCACGCCATCATCACTGTGCCCGGCCCCTTCCAGGGCCTGGACCGCCTGGAGGCCCGCTCCGCCATCGTCGGCGCGCTGCGCGCCGAGGGCCGCATCGTCGCCGAGAAGCGGCCGTACTCCCACTCGGTCGGCCACTGCTCCCGCTGCAAGACCACCGTCGAGCCGCGCCTGTCCATGCAGTGGTGGGTCAAGGTCGGCCCGCTCGCCAAGGCCGCCGGTGACGCGGTCCGCGACGGCCAGGTCAAGATCCATCCGCAGGAGATGGAGAAGCGCTACTTCGACTGGGTCGACAACCTCCACGACTGGTGCATCTCGCGCCAGCTCTGGTGGGGCCACCGCATCCCCGTCTGGTACGGCCCGAACGGCGAGATCGTCTGCGTCGGCCCCGACGAGGAGCCGCCCACCGGCGAGGGCTGGACGCAGGACACCGACGTCCTCGACACCTGGTTCTCGTCCGGTCTGTGGCCGTTCTCCACCCTCGGCTGGCCCGAGAAGACCGACAGCCTCGCGAAGTTCTACCCGAACTCCGTCCTGGTCACCGGCTACGACATCCTCTTCTTCTGGGTCGCCCGGATGATGATGTTCGGCCTGTACGCGATGGACGGCACCCCGCCGTTCCACACCGTCGCCCTGCACGGCATGGTCCGTGACCAGTTCGGCAAGAAGATGTCGAAGTCCTTCGGGAACGCGGTCAACCCGCTGGACTGGATGGACAAGTACGGCTCGGACGCCCTGCGCTTCACCCTCGCCCGCGGCGCCAACCCGGGCGTCGACGTGCCGATCGGCGAGGACTGGGTGCAGGGCTCCCGGAACTTCGCCAACAAGATCTGGAACGCCACCCGCTTCGCCCTCATGAACGGCGCCACGGTCGAGGGCCCGCTGCCCGACGCCGCCGACATGTCGGCGACCGACCGCTGGATCCTCTCCCGCCTGAACACGGTGGTCGCCGAGGTCGACGCGTTCTACGAGGACTACCAGTTCGCGAAGCTCTCCGACGCCCTCTTCCACTTCGCGTGGGACGAGGTCTTCGACTGGTACGTGGAGCTTTCCAAGACCACGTTCATGGCGGGCGGCCCGGCCGCCGAGGTCAGCAAGCGCGTCCTCGGCGAGGTCCTGGACGTCACGCTGCGCCTGCTCCACCCGGTCGTGCCGTTCGTGACGGAGACCCTGTGGACCACGCTCACGGGCGGTGAGTCCGTGGTGGTCGCCGACTGGCCCAAGGACAGCGCCTTCCGTGACGCGGGCGCCGAGAAGGAGATCCTCTCCCTCCAGGACCTGGTCACCGAGGTCCGCCGGTTCCGCGCCGACCAGGGCCTCCAGCCCGGCCAGAAGGTCCCGGCCCGCCTCGCCCTGGACGGCACGCCGTTCGCCCCGCACGAGGCCGCGATCCGCCAGCTCCTGCGCCTCCAGCCCGAGGGCGAGTCCTTCGCGGCGACGGCGACGCTGCCGGTCGCGGGCGCGAGCGTCGCCCTCGACCTGTCCGGCACGATCGACGTGGCGGCGGAGCGCAAGCGCCTCGCCAAGGACTTGGCGGCGGCCGAGAAGGAGAAGGCCCAGGCCACGGCCAAGCTCGGCAACGAGGCGTTCCTCGCCAAGGCGCCGGACAACGTCGTGGACAAGATCCGCGGCCGCCTCGCCAAGGCCGAGGAGGACATCGCGCGCCTCCAGACGCAGCTGGACAACCTCCCGGCCGCGTAAGGCAGTTCAGGCACACGAGGGCGCCCGGAACCGTTCGGTTCCGGGCGCCCTCGTTCACGTACCCCCGCCGGTCAGGCCTCCGTCGCCACCGGCCCCGTCCCCACGGACTCCGCGTTGCGCCGCGTCTTCGCCCAGCCGTTGCGGCCCCGAAGGAGACGCAGGAACCCGCGCGCCGACACGATGAACACGTGGTACGCGTACAGCCACAGGGCGAGGCCCCACAGCAGGCCGGTCAGGCGGGAGCGGTCCGGGGCGAAGTCCCGGCGGTAGAGCGGGCCCCAGGCCACGAACGGCAGCACCGACAGGGCGCACAGGACGAGGATCAGCGGCCAGTTGCCGAGGAACGCGTCCCGCATCGAGCCGCCCGCGACGACCGCGCCGAGCAGCAGCACGCTCAGGATGAGCGTCGCCACGTGGGCGAGGGGCTGCATGAACGTGTACAGGGTCTCCAGGACGCCGCGGCCCGAGTAGTGCCGGGAGCCGACGATGCGGGGCGCGTAGCGCACGCACTGCAGGTTGCCCTGGGCCCAGCGGGTGCGCTGGGTGAGGAAGCGCCGGGCGCGCGGCAGTCCCTCCTGCGAGACGTAGGTGTCGGCGATGTGGGCGACGCGGTAGCCGCCGAGGATCATGTGCAGGCCCAGCTCGTAGTCCTCCAGGAGCGCGTCACGCTGCCACGGGCGGCGCTCGGCGGCGGCAATCCGGTCGAGCGCGGTGAGCCGCGTGAACTGCCCGTTGCCGCCGAGACCGACGGAACCCGTACGCCCCCGCAGCAGCTGCATGCCCGCGTTGGACACCGCGAACTCCATGTCCTGCATCCGCACGAGCAGCCGCGCGAAGACGTTGGCGACCCGCCCGTGCTCCGCCAGCGGACGCCGCTCGGTGACATTGCGCATCCGTACGCTGACCTGCACACCGCCGGTCTCCGGGTCACCGAAGCCGGTGTCGCCGCTGACCCGCGCGAGCGCGTCCGGGGCGAGGCGCCCGTCGGCGTCGACGACGCACACGACGGCCCGCGAGCGGTCGGCGGCCGCGGGCAGGAAGTCGTTCAGGGCCGTGTACGCCGAGTTGAGGGCCGCGCCCTTGCCGATGCGGGCGTCGGGGCGGCGGCGCGAGACCAGGTGGACGTGACCGTCGCCGTCGGCCAGCGCGGTCACGACGGCCGCGGTGCTGTCGTCGCTGTCGTCGTCGACCACCCACACATGCGCGGCCGGGAAGTCCGTGCGCAGCTGGGTGACGGTCGCGCCGATCACGGTCTCCTCGTCGCGACACGGCACGAAGAAGTGCCAGTCGAAGGCCGCAGGGTCCCCGTCCGGGGTGGGCTTGCGGCGCGTGTAGGCGTGCCGGGCCCCGGCCCAGTAGAGCAGGAAGCAGGCGAGGAGGAAGAAGGGGAGGGCGTAGAGCAGGTAGTGGGGGGTGAGCACGGGGTCCTCGGGGGGAGAGAAGGCACGGACGGTGTGGGGCCCGTCCGGCCAGGGGGAGGCGTTGAGCCCGTCCGGCGATTGAGGACGAGGCCCGGAGGGCCGAAGAGGCAGGGGGAGAGGGGGCGCAGCCCCCATGGGGAGCGGGGGTCAGGCGGCGACGGACAGTTGCCCCTGCTCGGGCCGCCGCCCCAAGGCAACCGCACCGAGGAGGGCCACGATCCGCTGGGAGGCGAGCCCGTCCCCGAACGGCGAGGGCGCGTCCGTCAAGCGCCGCAGCCCCACCTCACCCTCGGCGAGCCGCCGCCGCACGGCCCGCCCGATCGCCCGCCCCGGGGCGACCAGTTCGGCGAAGCCGGACTCCATGGCCTCCGGCCGCTCCGTGGAGCGCCGCACGACGACGAGCGGCCGCCCGAGCACGGTGGTCTCCTCCTGCACACCCCCGGAGTCGGAGACGAGCACGGCCGCGTGCCGGGCGAGCGCGAGGAACTCCCCGTACCCGAGCGGCGGAAGCACAGTGAGCGCGGCCAGCAGGTGCCCGAGCCCGGCGGCCTCCAGGCGGGCCTTCGTGCGCGGGTGCACGGCGAAGAGGACCGGCAGCTCGGCGGCAAGGTCCGCCAGCTCGCCGAGGATGGCGCGCAGCGCATCCGGGTCGTCGGTGTTCTCGGGCCGGTGCACGGTGGCGAGGAGGTAGCGGTCGGCGGTGACGCCGTGCGCGGCGAGCAGCGCGGCACGCTCGTCCTCGGCGGGCAGGTGCTCCCGTACGGCCTCGACGACGGTGTTGCCCGTGACGGCGACGCGTCCGGCCGGGACGCCCTCGGCGCGCAGCAGGTCCCGGTTGTCCTCGGTCGCCGCGCACAGCACGTCCGCGAGCTGGTCGATCACGACGCGGTTGTGCTCCTCGGGCATCGCCCGGTCGTGGCTGCGCAGGCCCGCCTCGACGTGCACCAGGGGGATGCCGCGGGAGTTCGCCGCGAGGGCCCCGGCCAGGGAGGCGTTCGTGTCGCCCTGCACCACCACGGCCAGCGGGGGCTCGGCCGCGAACAGCGCGTCGAGCTGGGTGAGTGCGGCGGAGATCTGTACGGCGCGGGGCTGGCCGCCGACGCCTTCGAGGAGGGTCGGCTCGGGCAGGCCCAGCTCCGTCAGGAAGCGCCCCGAGAGGTCGGCGTCGTAGTGCTGGCCCGTGTGGACCAGGTGCGCGGCGGGGCCGAGCAGACGGACCAGGTGGGCGAGCTTGACCAGTTCGGGGCGGGTGCCGAGGACGATGGCCACGGAGCGGTGGGGCAGCTGGGGCGTGGGGATCTGGGTCACCGGGGCGGCGGGCGTCACGGGGGTGGGCTCCTGGCGGGTGCGGGGTGCGGTGCGGACTTCAGGAGCGTGGGGGGTGTGGGTTGCCGGGGTGGGGTGTCTTCGGTTGCTCCTCGGTTGCGAGCCTTCGGCCGAGGCTGGTTCAGGGCTTAGGCCCTGGCCCTTGGGTCCCGTGCGGGTGGGACTTATGGCCCCCGTGCCCTTATGGGGCTGCGCCCCTTTCCCCGCTTTTCGGCCCTTCGGGCCTCGTCCTCAAACGCCGGACGGGCTCGAACCGTCCTCCTGCGTGTGATCGCCCCTGTAGCGGTAGCCCAGGCCCCGTACCGACTCCAAAGGATCCTCTCCGTCCCCGACCGCCAGCTTCCTGCGCAGACGCAGCACCGCGAACTTCACGCGTTCGCGGCCCGTCGCGTCGGGGTCGTCCCAGACGAGGTCGAGGAGCTGTTCGGTGGTGACCACGCGGCCGCGGTTGCGGACGAGGACTTCGAGGAGGCGGTACTCGATGGCGCTCAGGCGGGTCTCGTGGCCCTGCCAGACGGCCGAACGGCGTTCGGGGACCAGGCGGAGGCCCGCTTCGACGTAGTCGCCGCGCCACTGCTCGGGGTTGCTGCGGCGCAGGAGCGCCTCGACGCGGGCGAGGAGCTCCAGGTGGTCGAAGGGCTTGCACAGGTAGTCGTCGGCGCCGGAGCGCAGGCCGCGGACCCGTTCGGCGGGTCTTGTGCGGCCGGACAGGATGAGGACGGGCAGGTCGGTGAGGTCGCGGGTGCGGTCGAGGACCTCCCAGCCGTCGAGGCCCGGCAGGACCAGGTCGAGGACCATCAGGGCGGGCCGCCGGGCGAAGAGGAGCCGCAGCGCGGCCTGGCCGTCGTCGGCGGTCACGACCTCGTACCCGGCGCGGGTGAACAGGACCCGCAGCGCGAGCCCGAGGTCGGGGTCGTCCTCGACGAGCAGCAGGCAGGTCATGCGGGGCCGCTCCCGGGCGGTCCCGCGGCGGGCAGCCGCACCTCGACGGCGGTGCCGTGGCCCTCGGAGCTGTGCAGGGTGACGGTGCCCGCGTGCAGCCGCACCGCGTCCCGCACGACGCTGAGGCCGAGACCGGTGCCGGGGTAGGGGCCGCGGCGGGCGTTGGGGGCGCGCACGAACTCGGTGAAGACCTCCTCGTGGAACTCCTTGGGAATGCCGATGCCGTCGTCGCGTACGACGAACTCCCAGCCGGGGGAGTCACCGTCGTACGGGCGGGCGGTCACCGTGACGGCGCCGCCCGCGGGGGTGAACTTCACGGCGTTGTCGAGCAGCGCGGCGAGGGCCCGCTCCAGCTGGTCGGCGTCGGCGACGAGCGGGGGGCGGGCGGCGGGCAGATCGAGGCCGACGAAGACGCCGCCGCGGGTGGCCAGGGGAGTGGCGTCGGCGACGAGGCGGGCCAGGAGGGGGCCGGGGTCGAGCGGGGCGTAGGCGGGCGGGGCGGCGCCGGCGGCCTGGGCGTAGCGGTGCAGGAGGCCGTCGGCCATGTCGTGCATGCGCTGGGCGCCGCGTCGGATGGTGTCGACGTACTCGCGCTGGGCGGCGGTGAGGGTGCCCGCGGCGGGGTCGGCGAGGAGCTCGCAGAAGGTGAGCACGGTGGCCAGCGGGGTGCGCAGCTCGTGCGAGGTGCGGGCGGCGAACTCGGCGCGGTCGCGGGCCAGTTCGCCGAGGGAGTCGATGTGCCGGTGCAGGTCGTCCTCGTACCGCAGTTGGTCGGTGATGTCCTCGACCAGCCACAGGACGCCGAGGCGGGTGTCGCCCGCGTCGATCGGCTGGCGGCTGCGGCGCAGGGTGCGGCCGTCGGTCAGGCGCAGCTCCGCCTTGCGGACGAACTGGCCGCGCAGCGCGCCCGCCTTCGCGACGTCCATGTCCGGGAGCTGCCGCGCCATCGCCTCGGCGATGGGCTCGGCCGACGCGCCCGTCGACAGGTCGACGCCCTCGATCCCGCACACCGTCGCGAACTGCGGATTGGCCGCGACGACCCGGCCGTCCTCGCCGACGAGCAGCGCGCCGAGCGGGATCGCGCGCAGTACCGCGTCGCTGTACGGGGCGTGCAGGCCGCGCGGCTCAGCTGTCATGCGGCGGGCTCGGCCACCGGCGGCCCCGCCGGTGCCGGGCCCGGTCCGGGCGCGAGGCCGAGGCGCTCCAGCTCGGCGTCCGCGAGCGCGTCGAGCACGCGCGGGTCGGCGCTGCGCCAGCCCTCGGCGAGGCTGCCGGGGGTGGCGTCCGCGAGGCCGGGGGTGTCGGCGAGGGCGGCGGCGGTCGTGGCCACCTCGTCCAGGGGGCGGAGCAGGGAGCGCAGGGCGAGGAGTTCGCGGCCGTCGTCGGACTCGGCGAGGTCCCGGGCCGCGGCGGCCTGCCGGACCCAGCGCAGGCGGCGCGGCAGCCAGCGGGCGAGGACCAGGCCGACCGGCACCAGGAGCAGGGCGACCGCGCTCACCACGAGCCCGGCGCGCATCGTCACCGGGTCGATGTCGTCGACGACGCCCACCACGGAGCGCAGCGCGGCGCCGACGTCGTCGCCGACGAGGGGCAGGCGTGCGGCGGGCGAGCCGGAGGAGGCGACGCCCGAGTCCGGCCCCGGGCGGGTGAGCAGGACGGCGAGGCGGTACGCGACGACCGCGGCGGCGGTCCAGGCCGCGGTCCACAGCAGGACCGCGGCGTCACCGGCGAGCTGACGGGTCCGTCGACCCGGATTCTGGGCATACCACATGGTCCGATTGGAACTCCGGTGCGCGCGGCGGCGCGTCAGCCGCGCCGTGGGTACACCCGAATCGCCGGGTGCCCCGGGCCGCTGTCCGGTGGCCCGAGGGCCCGTGGCGGCGGTGCGGGGCGTGCCGCCCGGGGACATCAAGGCCAAAAGTCCGATGTGTCGCGGACGAGAGTCCAGGGATGATGGGAGGGCTATGTACGACCTGCCCGCCGCCGAGGCGCTACGCAAGGCGGCGGCCGCGGCCCGTCGCCTCGCTCGGCGTTGCGCCCGCGAACCCCGGGCCCTGGATGTGCTCACCGCCCTGGCCTGCCTCGCCCTGATGGCCCTCGACGTCCCGGGCCTCGCGGCGGCCGAGGACAACCCCCTCAACGGCGTCATGGCGGCCCTCGTCCTCGCGGCGGGCGCGTCGTCGCTGCTGCTGCGGCGGTTCGCGCCCTGGGTGCCCTTCCTCGTCGCGCTGGTGCTGCTCGGCTGGCTGCACGAGCTGACGCTCGCGCAGTTCGCGCTGTACTCGCTGGCGCGCTACCGGGGGCGGCTCGCCGGGGCCGTGGGGGTTGTCGGGTACGTCTTGTTCGCATACGTGATGTTCACGCTGCCCGGCTGGCCGGTGCACCGCGGGGACACCCTCAGCGAATTCCTCAGCCTCGTCGTGCCGATCGGGGTGCTCGCGGCGGGCGTCGGCGTCGCCGCCAACCGGCAGGACCTGGTGCGGGAGCTCCAGGCCCAGCGGGCCGCGACGCAGGCCCTCGAAGCGGTCCAGCAGGAGCGGCTGCGGATCGCGCGGGACGTCCACGACTTCGTCGGGCGCGAGCTGACGCTCCTGAGCGTGCGCTCGCAGGTCCTCGGCCGGCGGGCCGGGGCGACGCCGTACGCGGCCGGGTTCGACGAGCTGTCGGAGACCGCGCGGTCGGCGCACCGGATGCTCAACGAGATCATCGTCCAGCGCGGGGTCGACGGGGCGCCCACGCCTGGCCTGGAGGCCCTGCCCGAGCTCGCCGCCGCGAGCGGGCGTGCGGGCAGTCCCGTGGAGCTGCTCGTCGACGGCGCCGCGTACCGGCTCTCGCCGCTGCGGCAGGCCGCGGTGCACCGGGTGGTGCAGGAGTGCCTCACGAACGCGGCGAAGCATGCGCCCGGGGAGGTGGTCGAGGTGCGGGTGCGGGTGGTCGGGGGCCGGCTTCGGGTGGGGGTGCGCAACGCCTTGCCGGCGGGGGTGGCGGGGGGGGGTGGGGCGGGCGGGGC
>NZ_JNXT01000096.1 GCF_000716675.1 Streptomyces alboflavus | reverse complement strand
GGGGTGGGTGTAGGGGCCCTGCCGGGGGCTCCCCAATCCCACCCCTTCCCGAAAACTGGGGCTCCCCCCCACACCCCCCCCCCTCCAACACCGGAGGGGCTATGACTTTCGCCGCTGGGACTGGGGCGCCCCCGCGAGGTCACCCCAGCCGCACCACCCCCTCCCCCACCTCCCCCTCGACCTCCAGCACCCACACCTCATTGGCGCCCTCCCGCAGCACAGGACCCGGCACGTACAGGGCGTGCTGCGGGCCGACGCCCCAGTACCGGCCGAGGCAGAAGCCGTTGATCCAGGCGAAGCCGCGCCCCCAGCCGGGGAGTTCGAGGGCGGCGTCGCCGGGGCCGCGCACGTCGAGGGTGCCGCGGTAGAGCCCGGCCCGCCCCGGGGCCGAAGGGTTCGCCGGGAGGGCGCGGACCGCGTCGGCGGAGTCGAAGGCGGCGAGGGGCAGGCCCACGGCCCGCACCCCGTGGACGTACTGCCGTTCGTGCAGGACACCCCCGGTGACGCCCTTGGTCTCGCCGAGCCGCGGCCCGTAGTTGACCCGTCCGAGGGACTCGGTCCAGAGGGTCACGCGGGCGGGTCCTGGGACGGGGGCGGGGAGGGTGGGGGTGGCTTCGGTGAGGACGCCGGCGCGGGCGCCGTCGATGTACACGGTGGCGCGGTCGCGCAGGCCGCGCACGGTCAGGGGGTAGGGCTCGCGTGGCCCGGGCAGGTCGAGGGTGTAGCGGACCAGGCCCCGGTCGACGCCGAGTTGTTCGAAGGTGGGCGGGACGGCGTGTTCCGTCTCGGGGGTGCCGAGGGCGTCGGCGACGGTGTCGAGGGGGACCCGGTCGGTGAGGCGGGTCGTGGTGGGGGCGGCGAGGGCGGCGGGGGCCGGGGGCACCTCGGGCAGGGGGCCGTCGGTGTGGGCGGCGAGGATCTCGCGGAAGAGCCAGAACTTCTCGGTGGGGTGGCCGCGTTCGTCGATGGGCGCGTCGTAGTCGTAGGAGGTGATGTCGGGCTGGAGGGCGCCGTCGTGGAGGCCGCCGCCGAGGGGGGTGCCGTCGGACACGGTGCCGTCGGGCGCGGTGTCGTCGGCCCGGTTGGCGCCCGCCCAGCCCGCGAAGTTGGTGCCGCCGTGGGCCATGTAGAGGTTGACGGAGGCGCCGCAGTCGAGGATTTCGCGGAGGGCGGCCGCGGCGTCGGCCGGGTCGCGCAGGACGGGTTCGGCGCCCCAGTGGTCGAACCAGCCGCACCAGAACTCCATGCACATCAGGGGTCCCTTGGGGCGGTGGCGGCGCAGGGTGGCGAAGCCGTCGCGGGCGGCGGAGCCGAAGTTCACGGTGGCGAGGACGCCGGGGACGCTGCCGCCGGTGAGCATGTGGTCCTCGGGGCCGTCGGAGGTGCACAGTTCCGCGGTGATGCCGTGGGCGGTGAGGAGGTCGGCGAGGTGGCGCAGGTAGACCTGGTCGGAGCCGTAGCTGCCGTACTCGTTCTCGACCTGCACCATGATGACGGGGCCGCCGCGGTCGTGTTGACGGGACACGACCTGGGGCAGCAGGCGGGCGAACCAGCGCTCGACGTGCGCGAGGTAGTCCGCGTCGCGGGTGCGGACGCGGCCGCCGACCTCGGCGGTGAGCCAGTGCGGCAGGCCGCCGTTGTCCCACTCTGCGCAGATGTAGGGTCCCGGGCGGACGATCGCCCACAGTCCTGCGGCGTGGGCGGCGTCGAGGAAGCGGCCGAGGGCCGTGACGTCGTGGAGCTCGCCGGGCCGTGGTTCGTGCAGGTTCCAGGGGACGTACGTCTCGACGCAGTTGAGGCCCATCGCCCGCAGCATCGCGAGCCGGTGCCCCCACTGGGCCTCGTGCACCCGGAAGTAGTGCAGCGCCCCGGAGAGCAGCCGCACCGGCCTCCCGTCGAGTTCGAAGTCGTCCGCGCCCACCCGGAAGCTGTCGCCGCGGGTGCCGGTGCCGTCGTCTGCCACGTGGTGGCTGGCGTCCATCGTGTCCCTCCCGATCACTACTGCGGCCACGATTGCCTCTGGCGGGCGGCAGGGTCCATGGACAAAGATCGAGCCGGGTTGGACGCAGCGATCCGGTGGCGGCGGGGGCGCCGGGCGTGGAGACGAGAGGGGCGGCAGCGGATGTACCACACGTGGATGCGGTATTTCACGCCGAGCCCGGTCCATCACCGCCTGGGCCTGGTGTGTCTGGGCGTGGGCCTGCAGCACGGCACGCTGCCCGCCGTGGGGCCCCGCACCCTGGACCACCACGTGGCTCTGGTGATCAGTTCGGGCAGCGGCTGGTTCCGGGCGCCGGACGGGCGCCGCAGGACGGTCACGGCACCCGCGTTGATCTGGCTGTCGCCGGGGGTGCCGCACCACTACGGCGCCGATCCGGAGACGGGCTGGGACGAGTGCTTCGTGGACTTCACGGGGCCCGCCACGACGACGTACACGGAGCTGGGCTACATCGAGCCGGACCGGCCGGTGGTGCCGCTCGCCGACCCGGACGGGGCGCGCGGCGTCGTCGGGCGCATCGCCCGCGCCGCCCGCCGCGGCAATCCGCTGCTCGAGGTCGAGACGAGCGCCGCCGTCCATGAGCTCCTTGTGGCGCTGCGCCGGGCCCGCGCCGACGTCGCGCCGGACGGCGACCCGGTGCTGCAGTCCTTGGCCAGGGACGCGTTCAAGGCGCTCTCGGTGACCGAGCACGCGGCCCGGCACGGCATGACGCCCGCGGAGCTGCGGACGGCGGTGCGCCGGGGGGCGGGGTGCAGTCCGAAGGACTATCTCCTCGGCATCCGGCTCGGCCGCGCCAAGGAGCTGCTCGCCGCGACGGAGCTGCCGGTGGCGGCGGTGGCCCGGCGGGTGGGCTACGACGATCCGGCGTACTTCTCGCGGCTGTTCACGCGTCGTGTCGGTACGGCGCCGGTGCGGTTCCGGGAGCAGCAGGGGCGGGCGGTGCCGGGTGGCTGGTCGCAGCAGGTGCCCGACCCGGAGCGGCCGCCGACGCTCACGTCGCTCGACGGCACGGCCGCATCGGGGGGTCCTGCGGCTCCGGGTGGCACGGCGGCTTCGGGCGGAGCGGGTGCGGGCACGTAGGCTCGGCTGCCATGACCACACGCCACACCAGTGACGACAGCGGCGCGGCCGGGGCCGGTGCCGGGGACGCCGTGGACCCCGCGGTGCGCGCGGAGCTGTCCCGGCTGCGCGAGAGCATCGACAACATCGACGCGGCCGTCGTCCACATGCTCGCCGAGCGCTTCAAGTGCACCCAGCAGGTCGGCCACCTCAAGGCCAACCACCAGCTGCCGCCCGCCGACCCGGCGCGGGAGGCCCGGCAGATCGCGCGGCTGCGGGAGCTGGCGGAGAACGCGAAGCTGGACCCGGCGTTCGCCGAGAAGTTCCTGAACTTCATCATCGCGGAGGTCATCCGCCATCACGAGAGCATCGCGGACGGCGCCCGCTGAGGTCCCGGTCGGCGCCGGCGTCCGCTGAGGTCCCGGTCGGCGCCCATATCCGCGGCGGCGCCCCCGTCGCGGGGACTCCCACTCCCGGCCGCCTCGTCCGATCAGGCACCATGGCCTGATGCCCGTACTGACGCGCGACGAAGCGCAGACCCGAGCCCGGATCCTCGACGTCCGGCGGTACGAGATCGCGCTCGATCTCACCACCGGCGAGGACACCTTCGACTCCCGCACGGTGATCACGTTCGCGGCCGCCGCGGACGGGGACACCTTCGTCGAGCTGAAGCCCGCGGAGCTGCGGTCCGTCACCCTCGACGGTGCCCCGCTCGACCCGGCGGACCTGCTGGACAACCGGCTTCCGCTGCGGGCCCTCGCGGCCGGTGAGCACGAGCTGCGCGTGGACGCGTCGATGCGCTACTCCCGCACCGGCGAGGGCATGCACCGCTTCACCGACCCGAGCGACGGCGAGAGTTACGTCTACACGCAGTTGTTCATGGAGGACGTGCAGCGGGTCTTCGCGGCCTTCGACCAGCCCGACCTGAAGGCGGAGTTCGCGCTCACCGTGCGGGCGCCCAAGGGCTGGACGGTCCTGGCCAACGGCGTCACCGAGCAGGTGGCGGCGGGCGAGTGGCGGGCGGCGCCGACGCCGCCGCTCTCGACGTACCTGGTGGCGGTCGCGGCGGGGCCCTGGCACTCGGTGCGCACCGAGCACCGGGGGCTGCCGTTCGGCCTGCACTGCCGTCGCTCGCTCGCGCCGCATCTGGACGCCGACGCCGACGAGCTGCTCGACATCACGCGGGCGTGCTTCGACCGGTACGAGGAGAAGTTCACCGAGCCCTACCCCTTCGACTCCTACGACCAGGCGTTCGTCCCCGAGTTCAACGCGGGCGCCATGGAGAACCCGGGCCTGGTCACCTTCCGCGACGACTTCGTGTACCGCTCGGCGGTCACCGACACCGAGCGGCAGATCCGCGGCATGGTCGTCGCGCACGAGATGGCGCACATGTGGTTCGGCGACCTGGTGACGCTGAAGTGGTGGGACGACATCTGGCTGAACGAGTCGTTCGCGGAGTACATGGGCTATCAGACGCTGAGCGAGGCGACGCGTTTCACCGACACGTGGGTGGACTTCGCCGTCGCCCGCAAGCCCTGGGGGTACGACGCCGACCAGCGGCCGTCCACGCACCCGGTCGCGCCGGACCCGGACGCGGTGCCGGACACGGCGTCGGCGATGCTCAACTTCGACGGGATCTCCTACGCGAAGGGCGCGAGCGCGCTGCGCCAGCTCGTGGCGTGGCTGGGTGAGAAGGACTTCCTCGCGGGCATCAACGCGCACTTCGCGCGGCACAGGTTCGGCAACGCCACGCTCGCCGACTTCATCGACAACCTCGCGTCGGCCACGGACCGCGACGTGCACGGCTGGGCGCGGTCGTGGCTGCGGACAACCGGTGTGGACGCGTTCACGCCGACGGTCACGCACGGCGGCCGGGAGTGGACGCTGTCCCTGGAGCGGGACGGCAGCCGTCCGCACCGGGTGGCGGTCGGCGTGTTCGACCGTGATCTGTCGGACGGGAAGGCGCTGGTGCTGCGCGAGCGGTACGAGACGGACGTGCCGGAGCAGGAGGCCCCCGCGGCGCGTGACGGGGGCAGGCCCGCGCTGATCGTGCCCAACGACCACGACTTGACGTACGCGAAGATCCGCCTGGACGCGGTGTCGCAGGAGACGGTCCTCACGTCTCTTTCGGGGGTGCCGGATCCGCTGACGCGGGCGGTGCTGTGGAACGCGCTGCGCGACATGGTGCGCGACGGCGATCTGGCGCCGGGCGCGTTCCTGGCGGCGGCGCGGGCGCATCTGCCCGCGGAGAGCGATCTGGCGCTGGTCTCCGGTGTGCTGCCGTTCGCGTCGGCCGTGGTCGCCGGGCGCTACACCCCGCCGGACGGCCGCGGCGCCGCCCTCGCCGTCCTGGACGCGCTGTGCCAGGACGTGATCCGGCGTACGGAGGACGGTTCGCACCCGGGCCTTCGGCTGGTGGCGGTGCGGGGGCTCATCGACGCGGCGACGCAGCCCGAGCCGCTGGCGACGTGGCTGGAGCAGGGTGCCGTGCCCGGCGGGCCCGAGCTCGACCCCGAGCTGCGCTGGCGGGTCCTTTGCCGGCTCGCGGTGCTCGGTGCGACCGACGAGGACGCCATCGCCGCCGAGCTGCGCAGGGACCCGAGCGCGACCGGCAGGGAAGGCGCCGCGCGCTGCCGGGCGGCGTTGCCCGACCCGGCCGCCAAGCGGGCCGCGTGGGACGCGATGTTCGGCTCCGACGAGCTGTCCAACTACCTGTTCACCGCGACCGCGCAGGGGTTCTGGCAGCCCGAGCAGGACGCGGTCGTCCACACGTACGTGCCGCGGTTCTTCGAGGACGCGGTGGCGCTCGCCGCCCGCCGCGGACCCGCCATCGCCGAGGCCGCGGGCCGGTACGCGTTCCCGGTGTACGCCGTCGACGAGGACACCCTGCGCCTGGGCGAGCGGTGCCTGGAGCGCACCGACGTGCTGCCCGCGCTGCGCCGTCGGCTCGTGGACCAACTGGACGACCTGGAGCGGGCGTTGCGGGTGCGCCGGAGCGCCGGAGGAGTGTGAGGCGGGCGCGCCGGGCCCAGGTCCTGCGACCTAGGTCTGCCGGACCAGGAGGACGCGGGGCATCTACTTCCTGGTGAGGATCCGGCGGGCCGGGGCCGCCGCCTAGGGTCGGTGATGATCAGAACCGGGCCGGGGGCGCGCGCCCCCGGCCCGGTGTCGTCCCGACCTCCAGGAGCCCCCCGTGATCGTCGTGACCGGTGCCACCGGAAACGTAGGCCGTGCTCTCGTCTCCCAGCTCGCCGCCGACCGGGTGCCGGTGCGCGCCCTGACCCGGGATCCGGCGCGCGCGCAGTTGCCGGACGGGGTGGAGGTGGCGCGGTTCGCGGGGCCGGGTGAACCCGCGGCCATGGCCGCGCTGTTCGAGGGCGCGACGGCGCTGTTCCTGCACCTGGCGGCGGGCGGCGAGGACACCCCGGCGCTGCTCGCGGCGGCGCGGGACGGCGGGGTCAAGCACGTCGTGGTCCTGTCGTCGATCATCGTCGACCACGACGAGGCCGCCGAGCACCCCATCCACGTCGTGCACTCCGCGCTGGAGCGGCATGTCCGGGAGAGCGGGCTCGGCTGGACGGCCCTGCGGCCGGGCGCGTTCTGCACGAACTCGTTGCAGTGGGCGCCGCAGGTCCGCGCGGGCGACACGGTCCGCGGGCCGTTCGGCGAGGCCATGACCGCGCCGGTCCACGAGGCCGACATCGCGGCCGTCGCCGCCGTGGCGCTGCGCGATCCCGCCGGGCACACCGGCGCCGTGTACTCCCTGACCGGCCCGGAGGGCATCACCACGCGGGAGCAGATCCACGCGGTGGGCCGGGCGGTCGGCCGGGAGCTCCGCTTCGAGGAGATAGCGCCGGACGAGGTGCCCGCGGAGATGTTCCCGCACGTGCCGCCGGAGATGCTGCCGACCTTGCTGAAGTCCATCGGTGACAGCGTCGGCACGGACCCGGAGGTGACGACGGCGGTGGCGGACGTCACGGGCCGCCCCGCGCGGACGTTCGCGCGGTGGGCCGAGGACCACGCGGACGACTTCCGCGCCTGACGGGTCCCGGAGTCCCAGGGTCCGGGGCGTCGAGCCCCGGCCCGCCGGACAGGCGTCAGGACCTGTCCGGCGGGCCTGTCCGTCCTGGGGCCTGTCCGATGGGTCGGCGTGGAGCAAGGAGCGGCGCCGACCCATCGGACCGGCCCTAGGCCTCCCGCACCTCGAACGCGTCGAGCACGAACTCCGCCTTCCCGTCGTCGCCGACCTTCCGCAGGCCGACCCACGCCTCGCCGTCCGCGGGGGCGGTGAACTCGTAGGACAGGGTGGTGGGGGCGGTGGCGACGGGCAGGGCCTCGCTGGACAGTTCGCGCGGGTCCGGCTCGTCGACGGCGGTCACCCACGCGTACTGCCCGGCCTTCTCGTTCTCGTACCGGAACGACACCCGGTAGCGCTTGCCGCCCTCGAAGCGGACGGTGTGCGGCACCGTGCGGTAGACGAGGCCGTCGTTCTCGCCGCGGGACTTCAGGGACTGGGTGCCGTCCACGACGTCGTCGACGGCCTTGCCGTTCCAGCCGCGCTGGGTGTACGGGGCGTGGCGCTGCGCGATGTGTGTGCGGGGGTCGGTGGCGCCCCCGGCGTCGCCCTTCACGAAGGGGCCCCAGCCCTGCGGTACGTCCTCGAAGTCCTCGTGGGCGAGGACGCCCCGGCCGAGCGGGGCCCGGTCGCCGACGGCGACGACGCGTACGTTGTCGAAGCGCACGCGGGTGTCCCCGGCGACGGCGCGCAGGGCGAGCCGGACGGGGCCGCCGCCCTCGGGGACGGTGAAGTAGGTGAACAGGCGCTGGAAGCGGGTGCCGTGCTTGCGGTCGGCGGCGACGAAGTTGCCCGCGGTGGAGGTGTGCGTCCAGTTGGTGGCGGTGACGCCGTCGGCGGTGCGGACCTCCAGGGCGGCGCGGCGCCGCTGTCCCGCCTTCTCGCCCACCTCGACCTGTACGGACGCCGCGTAGGTGCCGGGCTTGAGGCGGCGCAGGCGCTGGCTGACGGAGGCGGCGGCGCCCGCGGCGACGACGAGTTCGTAGTCGCCGAGCTTGCTGCGCTCCACCGACGCGGGGCCGCTGACCTGCCAGGCGTCCAGGTCGCCCGCGTGGAAGCCGGGGTCGCGCAGCGCGGTGCCCTGGCCCCAGTCGGGGTCGGGGGTGCGGCGGGCGCGGGTGCGGTCGACGACGTAGGGCTGCTTGGCGTCGGCGTCGAGGGTGATCTTCCCGGCGCGCACGGGGACGTCGGCGACGAAGGCGCGGCCCTGGTCGGTGAGGCGGTACAGGGCGACCTTGCGGACGCCCCTCCAGCCCCGGGGCAGCGCCCAACTGGTCGTTCCGCCGTCGGGGTTGAAGTGGTAGAGCTTCGCGGGGTCGGTGGCCTTGCGGGGCTCCCAGGGCAGCAGGTAGCTGCCGCCGTCGTAGACGAGGTGGCCGTCGGTGGTGATGCGGCGGGTGCCGCCGTCGGCGTCGGAGACGGAGGTGGATCCGGCGCCGAAGAAGGTGATCTCGTGCTCGCCCCAGGTCTTGATGGGCTGTGCCTGGAGGTACTTGGCGGGCAGGGCGTGCGTCCAGATCAGTTCGTAGAACTTCGTCCAGTCGGTCTTGCCGGTCCAGCCGGTGAAGTTGCCCATGCGGGCGATGCCGAGGAGCGAGGGCCACTTGTCGGCGAAGACGTCCTTCTGGTGGTGCCGGATGAAGCGGATGAGCTGGGAGTTGATGCCGCGCGAGCTGTCGGGGCCGTAGTCGGTCTCGGTGGCCCAGTGCGACCACAGCGCGGAGCGTTCGAAGCCGTGGCCCCATTCGCTGGTGATCATCCAGCCCTGGTCGCGGAAGGTGCGCTGGAGGCGGTCGGAGGTCCAGCCGGACTCGCGGAACACGTCGATGTAGAGGGTGTTGAGGGCCGGGTGGGCGTCGCGGCGCAGGTCGGCGAAGCGCTTGACGATGTCGCCGGAGACCAGGTCGCGGCGCTGGTCGATGCGGTAGCTCTGGTCGAGCCAGTCCCACTGCTCGTTGTTCTTGTCTACGAGGGTGTCGGAGAAGGCGTTCGCGACGGGGTAGGACTCGGTGGCGTTGACGTGGACGCCGAAGTCGCTGTTCCACTTGGCGCCCTCGCGGACCAGGGTGTTCATGTCGGCGAGGCCGCCCGCGCGCCGGTTGTAGTTGCCCGCGTAGTCGGGGTGCGCGGAGTCGTGGCCCTCGGACTGGTAGCCCTTGAGGAGCGTGTACTGGCGCAGCCCGTCGGTGGCCAGGTGGATCCGCTTGACGTCGTCGAGGGTGGCGAGGAACGGGTTGGTGGCCTGCGAGGCGAAGTTGAAGGGGATGTGCGGGACGACGCGCAGGTGCTGCTCGTCCGCGCCGAGCGGGTTCACCATGATGTCGCGGAAGGCGATGGCGGCGTCCTGCCAGTCGACCTTGCCGTCGCCGTTGCGGTCGCCGGTGATGACGACGGTCGCGTACGGCAGGGGTTCGGTGGCGCCGGCCGGGGAGGTGGCGGCGCGGTGGGTCCACTGGCCGGGGGTGAGGCGGGCCTCGACGTGGGCGTCCTTGCGCACGGTCTGGCGCCACAGGCGGCCGTTCTCCCAGTTGGTCTCCGCGGTGGGCTTGTCGTAGACCGTGTTGGTCTCGACGGCGCCGCCGAGCTTGTCGTGGGCGAGCACCGCGTACGCGCAGCCGCTGGCCGCGTCGGCGGGGGTGTCCGGCGTGAGCTTCACCAGGGTGTCGCCGCTCTTGGCCTTGTCGAGCTGCACCTTGGCGGCGAGCAGGGCCGCGCCGGGCTGGTCGCTGCGCACGGAGAGGAGGGCGAGGCCGGGGACGCGCAGGGTGCCGACGCGCAGGGCGGCGGTGTCGGCGATCTTCGTGACGCGCCAGTGCACCTGGTGGCCCTCGACCGCGATCTCGACGTCGATGCGGGTGCCGCCGTCGAGGGTGAGGGTGTACGCGGCGCGGTCGCCGCGCACGGTCGCGGTGACCTTCGGCGTGTGCTCCTTGTCGTCGATGAGGAGCGTGCCGACGGGGTCCGGCTGTCCGTGCAGGACGGCGCGGCTCTTGCGGTCGGTGTACGACACGACGCGCGGGAAGCCGGTGGCGACGCGCACCTCCAGGGCGGCGGAGCGCAGGATCGCCTCGTCCGCCGCCGGGCGGGCGGTGGGCGAGGACGGCGGGGCCGCGTGCGCGGAGGCGGTGCCGACTCCGACGGCGGCCCCTATCCCCGCGATCGCTCCCGAGGCGACCACGGCTCTGCGGCTCGGTCCGGACCCTGAACCGGATGTCTGTGTCGGCAGCATGAACGCACCCTCCGTGGAACTGAATTCGTGACGGTCACGATGCGGTGCGTCGGGCGAGGGCGCCCATGGACAAAGGTGGGACAGGTCTTGGACTAACGTCCGGCCCTGCCGGGGGCTCCGCCCCCTGGACCCCCGTATCGGCGCTCCGCGCCTCGTCCTCAATCGCCGGACGGGCTGGAATGGCCTTACGCCCCCGTCCCCTGCCCGTACGGCAGTACGGCCCGTACCTCCCAGCCCCCCTCGGGCGACGGCCCCGCCGTCAACGTGCCGCCGAGCGCCGTGGCCCGTTCCTCGAGGCCGGTCAGCCCGAACCCGCCCCGCTCACCGGACCGCTCGCCCGGCTGCCCGCCGTCGTCGGCGACCCGCACCTCCACGCCGCCCTCGACGACGCGGACGCCGACGCGCACCGCCGAGACGTCGGTGGCGTGTTTGCGGACGTTGGTCAGTGCCTCGCGGACGATGTGGTGGGCGGTGGCCGCGAGATCGGCCGGAAGCCGCTCCTGAAGGCCCTGTTCCACATGAACGGTGACCGGTGGGCCGGTGCGGGTGAACGTCTCGGACAGCTCGCGCAGCTCGGCGAGACCGGCCACGGGCACGGTGCGGGCCTCGCCCTCGCGCAGGACCCGCACCAGCCGCCGCATGGCGCCGAGCGCCTCGTCGCCCGCGTCCGCGATCCGCACGAAAGCGCTGGTCGCGGCGGCGGCGCCGACCTCGGTGAAGGACGCGGCGCGGGCCTGCACGACGATTCCGGTGACGTGGTGGGCGACCAGATCGTGCAGTTCCCGGGCGAGTTCGAGACGTTCCGCGGCGCGCACGGCCTCGATGTCGCGGACGCGCTGCGCCTGCTGGGCGCGTAGAAGCAGAGAGAAGGCGCTCACCACGGCGGCCAGCGCGGAGAACAGGAGCGTGAACCGGCCCGGAGAGGCGTCGCGCACCGGCGCGGCCACGCAGGCGAGCGCCAGGAGCGGCCCGAGCACGGCGGCGCGGCGGGCGGGCAGCCGCAGCAGGACGCCGGTGAGCAGCACGAGCAGCGCGATGGCCTCGCCCATGCCCCAGACGATCTGCGGCCGGGCGCTCACGAAGACGTACAGGGTGGCGGCCCAGGACACGCAGGCGGCGAGCCAGGCGCGGGTGGCGAGGGCGGGGCGGGACCAGGGGACGGCGCACAGGCAACAGAGGATGCCCGCCGTCCAGACGGCGGCGCGCGGCCCGGTGGGCTGGCGGGCCAGGGTCAGGCCCTCGACGGTGACGAGCAGGACGAGGACGGCGGCGAGCAGCAGCCGGGCGGCGGTGCGGCGGGCGGGGTGCCCGTCGAGGAGGCGCGTGTACCGGTCGAGGATCGCGGTGGTCACGGCGTGCGGGTGGCGAGGCCGGACTCCCAGGCCCAGGCGGCGATCTCGACGCGGTTGCGGGCGTCCAGCTTGGCCTGGACGTTGGCGAGGTGGGACTTGACCGTGGACAGGGAGACGAAGAGTTCGGCGGCGATCTCGTTGTTGGTGCGGCCGCGGGCGAGGGCGCGCACGACGTCCTGCTCGCGCTGGGTGAGGGGTTCGGAGGGGGTGCGGGTGCCGGGGGCCGGTTCGGCGTCCGGGCTTTTGGCGGCCAGCTCCCGCAGCAGTCGTACGGTGATCGCGGGCGAGACGAGGGCGTCGCCGACGGCCGCCGCGCGCACGGCCTCCACCAGCATGGCGGGGCTCGCGTTCTTCAGGAGGAAGCCGCTGGCCCCGGCGCCGAGGGCCGCGTGCACGTAGGCGTCGAGGTCGAAGGTGGTGACGATGACGACGCGGGGGCGCACCCCGGCGCGGGCGGCCAGGCGGCGGGTGACCTCCAGGCCGTCGAGGCGCGGCATGCGGATGTCGAGGAGCAGCACGTCGGGGTCGTGGCGGGCGACGGCGGCGAGCGCGGCCTCGCCGTCGGTGACGTCGGCGAGGACCTCGATGTCGTCCGTGCTCTCCAGGATCATGCGGAAGCCGGTGCGGACCATGTCCTGGTCGTCCGCGATGACCACCGTGATCGCCATGTGCTGTCGTCCACCCTTGCCGCGCCTGTCTCGTACGCCCCCGAGTGTCCCATATATGACATGCGGAGCGAGGTCGGGCGCGGGCACGGAACGGGGCCGGGTCATCGTGACCCGGCCCCGCGACAGCTCAGCCGTTCACCTCACGGGCACCCGTGGCGCCCGGGGCGTCAGAGCTGATCGAAGCTGGTCAGAGCCGGTTGGCCTGCTTGGCTATCTCGGCCGCGAAGGTCGAGACCTCGGTGTAGACACCGGGGAACTTCGGGCGGGCGCAGCCGTTGCCCCAGCTCACGATGCCGACCTGGATGTACTGGCCGGCCTCGTCCTTGCGGAACATGGGGCCGCCGGAGTCGCCCTGGCAGGTGTCGACGCCACCCACGTTGAGCTTGCCCGCGCAGATCTCCTCGCCCGGGATGATGTCGCCGCTGTAGGCGGCCTGGCAGTCGGCGTCGCTCACGAAGGGCACGGTGGCCTTGAGCAGGTAGCGCTGCTGCGCGCCGCCCTCGCGGTTGGCACCCCAGCCCGCGACGGTGAAGTTGCCGTTGTTGTACTTGGTGGTGGTGGCGATCTTCAGCGTGGGCTGCTTGATCGGCTTGGCGAGCTTGATCAGCGCCCAGTCCTTGCCCTTGCCGTTGTAGCCGGGGGCCTGCAGGACCTTGGTGGACTTGACCTTGATGGCGCTGGAGCTCTGCAGGTCGACGACGCCGCCGGTGGCGGTGATGGAGGTGTTGTTGCCCGAGCCGTCGACACAGTGCGCGGCGGTCAGGACGACGTCCTGCTTGAGCAGGGAGCCGCCACAGCCCATCGAGAGCCGGACCATGAACGGGAACTCACCCTGCGCGGCACGCACACCGCCGACGACACGCTCGCCGGGGTTCGGGCCGGGGTGCGGGGCCGCCTGCGCGGCGACGGGCTGCAGGCTGGCGAAACCGAGGGCGACCGACCCGAGGACGGCGGCTCTCTTGACTCCACGGAACTTCGTCTTCAACTTCTTGCCCCTTCGTGGGAGTTGTGGGGGGTTGCGCACGCGGCGGGCCCATGCCGCACGAGCCACGAGAGGCACTGCGTGGCATGAGCCCGCCAAGCGTTGTTGGATTATGAGGAGGGCCGCGCGCGGGCGACAAGGGGCGGTTTTCGGCCAGCCGTTGGGGCCGGGGCTGGTTACCGGTGCGAACAACCCCCGTACAGTGGGGACGAATCGGACGGTGCTCAGGGGGTGGGGGCGTGGCGAACGGCGGTCCGGTGGAGCACGGCTATCCGCATCTGGAGACGGTGCACGCGGCCATCACCGCGCTGTACCGACGGCTCTCGTACGACACCGTGCACAGCTTCGACACCAGCGTGGCCCCGGCCGACGTGGCCTTCTGCGACCAGGACGACCTGTATCTGGGCGCGCAGCGGGTGGCCCGCGAGATGGTGCGGCACCTGCGGCTCCCGGACGCCCGCATGATCGTGTCGTTCCGGGAGATGCAGCACGCGGCGTCCGTCGAACTCGCCGCGGGGCCCGAGTACTTCATCGAGCTGAACGACCGTTTCCGCACGCACCGCAGGGACATCGGCGCGGCCCTCGCGCACGAGGTGATGCACGTGTACCTGCACCGCCTCGACCTGACGTTCCCGGGCACGCGCGCCAACGAGATCCTGACCGACACGGCGACGACGTACCTGGGTGCGGGCTGGCTCCTCCTCGACGCCTACCGCGAGGACAGCGCCTCCTCGCAGAAGCTCGGCTATCTGACGCCGGAGGAGTTCGGCTACGTCCTCGCCAAGCGCTCCCTCGCGTTCGGCGAGGCACCCGAGACCTGGTTCACCAGCCCGCAGGCGTACACGGCGTACACGAAAGGGCTCGCCCGGGCCCGCCAGGACGAGCAGCAGCCCCCGCTGACGGCGGCGGGCTGGGCCGGGCGGCGCCGGTACGCCAAGGACCGCAGATACGCGCAGGACCACGGCACGGCGACGGGCCCGCGCCCCGCCGGCCCGTACGCCTTTTCCCGCTCCGAAGGCACGGGCCCGCTACGGGTGTCCTTCCCCTGCCCGACCTGCCACCAACGAATCCGCGTACCCGCACGCGGCCGCATCAGGGCACGCTGCGGCCTGTGCAGAACGGTGCTGGAGTGCGATACGTGACCGAGTCGGCTGCGGTGCGATGACGCCCCCTGAGGGGCGCGGGGCCCTGACACATGCGGCTCCGCCGCGCGGGCGCGACCAGCCACGACGAACCGGCAGGCAAACGAAAGCCTGGTGCGGCACTCAGCGCAAAGGCGGCAGCCGAGCCGGGTCGGTCACGCAGCCGCGCTGCGCCCCCGCCCTCCGCGCCTGCCGCGGCCTCCACGACCCCGGCCCGCGGAGGCCGCGCCACCCGCGCCACCCGCGCGGCTCGCGCGGCTCGCGCCACCGCTGCCGCGCCCCCCGCCGGACGGCGCCTTGCGCTGCGCCACGACCTGGACGGGCGGCGCGATGACGACCGGCACACCGGAGGGCTCGCGCGCCCCGGTGATCGTGACCAGTTCCGCGGAGGACGAGCGGACGGCGACGGCCTCCGGCTTGATGCCCGCGTCGGACATCAGGCGGGCCACCTCGCGCTTCTCCTCGGGCAGGACGAGCGTGACGACTCGGCCGGACTCGCCCGCGCGGGCGGTGCGGCCGCCGCGGTGCAGGTAGTCCTTGTGGTCGACGGGCGGGTCGACGTTCACGACCAGGTCGAGGTCGTCGACGTGGATGCCGCGCGCGGCCACGTTGGTGGCGACGAGCGCGGTGACCTCGCCGCTCTTGAACTGCTCCAGGGTGCGGTTGCGCTGCGGCTGCGAGCGGCCGCCGTGCAGCCCGGAGGCCCGCACCCCGCTGGCGAGGAGCCGCTTGGTGAAGCGGTCCACGGCGCGCTTGGTGTGCAGGAAGAGGATGACGTTGCCCTCGCGCGCGGCGATGCGCAGGGCGACGGCCTTCTTGTCCGTCTCGTCGGCGACGTACAGGACGTGGTGCTCCATCGTGGTCACCGCGCCCGCGGAGGGGTCGACGGAGTGCACGACGGGGTCGCTGAGGTAGCCGCGGACGAGGCGGTCGACGTTGCGGTCCAGGGTCGCCGAGAACAGCATCGTCTGGCCGCCCTGTTCCACCTGCCCGAGCAGCGCGGTGACCTGGGGCAGGAAGCCCATGTCGGCCATCTGGTCGGCCTCGTCGAGGACGGTGACGCGGACCTGGCCGAGGGCGCAGTCGCCGCGGTCGATGAGGTCCTTCAGGCGGCCCGGGGTGGCGACGAGCACCTCGACGCCGCGGCGCAGCGTCGCGGCCTGCTTGTTGATCGACAGGCCGCCGACGACGGCTGCGACGCGCAGGTTCACGGAGGTGGCGTACGGCGCGAGGGCGTCGGTGACCTGCTGCGCCAGCTCGCGGGTGGGGACGAGGACCAGGGCGAGCGGCTTGCCGGGCTCGGCGCGGCGGCCCGCGGTGCGGCCGAGGAGCGCGAGGCCGAAGGCGAGGGTCTTGCCGGAGCCGGTGCGGCCGCGGCCGAGGACGTCGCGTCCGGCCAGGGAGTTCGGCAGGGTCGCGGCCTGGATCGGGAAGGGCGAGGTGACGCCCTGCGCGGCGAGGGTCTTGAGCAGCGCCTCGGGCATGTCGAGGTCTTCGAAGCCCTCGACGGCGGGCAGCGCCGGGGTGAGGGTCTCGGGCAGCGCGAAGTCGGCGGGCGCCGTGCGTGCCGGGGTGGGGCGGGAGGTCTTGCGGCCGCCTCGGCCGCCGCCGTTCACCGGGCGCTTGCCGCTGCCCGCGTTCCGGGTGCCGCCGGAGCCGCCGTTGCGCGAGCCGCCGGCGTTGCCCGCGCTACCGGTGCTCTTCCGGCCGGCGTCGCCCGATGCCTGTCCGCGGGAGGCCGATCCGGCACCGCCACGGGTGCTCTGGCCTGCCGAGCCGCGGGGGGCCGAGCCTGCCGTGCGGTCGTTCGATGAGCGCCGACGGGCGGGGCGCGCGGGACGGTCGGGGCGATTCATGGGGCAAGCCTTCCTGGCCGGTGACAGCTGCCGGTGACAGCACACAAGCCGGGACCCGCACCGTGGTGGTGCGGGCCCCGGCTGCGAGGTTCGCGAGAAGCGAGATCAGGCGGGAACGATGTTCTCGGCCTGCAGGCCCTTCTGGCCCTGGGTCACCTCGAAGGAGACCTTCTGGCCCTCCAGGAGCTCACGGAAGCCGGAGCTGGCGATGTTGGAGTAGTGGGCGAAGACGTCGGGGCCGCCGCCGTCCTGCTCGATGAAGCCGAAGCCCTTTTCCGAGTTGAACCACTTCACGGTTCCAGTTGCCATGTCAATCTCCTCAACAGGGGCAGATTAAGGAGAGCCACGGAATTGTGGTTCTCCCAGCGCTGCAAGGACCCCCATCCGGAGAGACCGGGGTCCGGCCCGCAAAAGAGCCGGAAAAACAAAATAATGCGCCCTCGGAAGCATTCCGTCAGGCGCACATAAAGTTCATGGGTACCAAAACTGCAACGGTTAACCTTAACATGCGCCCGGCCCCGGCAGGCGAGAGCCTTCCGGAGACCGGGTCGACGGCGGAAACGCAGGCCTCACTCGGGCCGCTCCACCGCCCGCCGCGGCAGTGCCGGACACAGCAGCGCGCAGAGCGCGAACGCGGCCACCACCCACGGCATCGCGGCGCCGAGCGCGTCGGTGAGCCCCGTCGCCGTACCCACCGGGCCGTGCTCACCCGACGGGCCCGACGGACCGGACGGACCGGACGGGACACGGCCGAAGAACACCGTCCCGATGACCGCCGCCCCGAGCGCCCCGCCGAACTGCTGGGCCGTGGAGAAGATGCCGGACGCCCCGCCCGCGATGTCGCCGGGCACGGCCGAGAGCACCACGTTCACCAGCGGCACGACCAGGAAGCCGAGCCCCGCGCCCGCCACCAGGAGCCCCGGCACCAGCGGCCAGGCCCCGGTGTGCGCGTCGCTCGCGTCCGCCACCGCCGCCCACACCCAGGCGAAGCCGCCCGCCATGAGCAGCGCCCCGGCGGCGAGCACGAGCCGCCCGAAGCGCAGCGCCAGGGCGTCCGCGGCGGGCGCGGTCAGGAAGCCGCCGACGGAGAAGGCGACGGTGACGAGGCCGGCCTGCAGCGGCGTGTAGCCCTCGCTGCCCTGCAGCCAGATCGCGAAGACCAGGAAGAAGCCCTGCATGCCGACGGAGAACAGGAGCTGCACCAGGACGCCCACGGAGAACGCGGGCAGCTTGAAGGCGCGCGCGGGCAGCAGCGGCACGGTCCGGTGCGAGCGGCGGCGCCCCTCGACCACGCCGAGCCCGGCGAGCGCGGCCACCCCGGCGCCCAGGCACACCCAGCCCCACACCGGCCAGCCGTTGGCGCGGCCCTGGACCAGCGGAAGGACGACGGCGACCAGGGCCCCGGCGAGGACCAGGCTGCCGAGCACGTCGGGCCGTCCGGCGGAGCGCTCCCGCGTGGCGGGTACAAGGACGGCCCCGGCGACGAAGGTGGCGACGGCCACGGGGATGTTCACCAGGAACACCGACCGCCAGCCCCAGCCGAACAGGTCGGCGTCGGTGAGAAGCCCGCCGAGCAGCAGCCCGATCGCGGACGCGAACCCGGCCACGGCTCCGTACATCCCGAAGGCCGTGCCGCGCTCCTTGCCCCGGAACAGCGTGCGGAAGGAACCGAGCACCTGCGGCATGAGGAGCGCGGCCATGACGCCCTGCACGGCGCGGGCCGCGACCAGCTGCCCCGGCGACTGCGCGATCCCGCAGGCGAGGCTCGCCAGGCCGAAGCCCGCGGTGCCGGTCAGGAACAGGGCCTTGCGGCCGTACCGGTCGCCGAGGTGCCCGGCGACGATCAGGGTGGCGGCGAAGCCGAGCAGATAGGCGGAGACGATCCACTGCAGGGCGCTCTCGGACGCGCCGAGGTCCCGCCCGATCGACGGGATCGCGACGTTCACGATCGTCACGTCGAGCAGGTCCATGAGGGCGGCGACCATCATCACGGCGGCGGCCGCCCAGCGCCGGGGGTGCGGGGCGCCGACGGCGGCGCCGTCCGCGGGCGGGGTGGTCAGGGTGGCGGTCATGTCGGCTCCAGGGCTCCTCGGGTCTCGTTGACGGGACGGGTGGGCCTCCGATTTATTTCGTTCGGCCTAACGAAAGACTTGCACGGGGCGATCAGTGATCACAAGTCTTTCGTTCGACCGAACGAACTTCTTGCTAGGCTCACTCCATGCCGAAGAGCCGCACGCCCCAGGAGCCATCGGACCCGGAGCCATCGGACCCGGAGCGCGCCGACGTCGTGGCGCGCCTGTCCGCCGCGGGCCGGGCCAACAGCGCGGTCACCGTGATGTTCCACTCGGCCGTCGCCGCCCGGCAGGGCCTGAACGCCACCGAGAGCAAGACCCTCGACCTGCTCATCCGCAAGGGCCCCCTGACCGCCAAGGACCTCGCGGCCGAGACGGGCCTGGCGCCCGCGTCCGTGACCGGCCTCGTGGACCGCCTGGAGGCCAAGGGCTTCGTGCGCCGGGTGAAGCACCCGACGGACAAGCGGCGGGTCCTGGTGGAGTTCCGCGCCGAGAAGATGGCGGGCCTGACGGCGGCCTTCGCGGACTGGGGGCGCGAGGTGGAGGAGTTCTGCGAGGAGTTCACGACCGCCGAGCTGGAGACGGTCATCCGCTTCCTGGACGGCGTGGCGGACCGCCAGCGCCGGGCGGCAGCGCGGCTCGCGGAGTAGCGGGCGGTACGCGGTCGAGGCGGTACGCGACCGAGGGCACCCCTCACATCAGGCACACGCGCCCGCGCCACCTCCCCCGTACTGACACCCCGTCAAATAACCTTCGTACGCGCCTTCCCCCTTCGAGAGGCCGCCGATACCGTCCCACTCGACCCCGACCAAACAACCGTTTGGCCGGACGGCGACAGGCACGGAAAGGCGGTCCGATGCGCAGCACACGCACCCGTACGGCGGCCACCGTCGCGGTCCTCACGCTCGTCCTCACCGCCGCGCCGGCGGTGACGGCGCACGCCGCGCCGACGGCGCCCCGGCCCTCGTACACGCACCCCCACACCTCCGGAACACCCCGGCAGATCCCCCTCCAAGGGGCGGTCAACGTCCGTGACGTGGGCGGCTACCGCACCTATGACGGCGAGCGGGTGCGGCACGGCCGGGTCTTCCGTGCGGACGCGCTCAGCAAGCTCACGGACGGGGACGTCTCGACGCTGGCCGGGCTCAGGCTGCGGAAGGTGGTGGACTTCCGGGTCGCGGAGGAGGTCCAGTACGACGGCCAGGACCGGCTGCCCGCCGGGCTGGTCGCGACCGCGCGGCCCGTCACCGACAACGGCCTGTTCCGGCAGCTCATGACCGTGATCGGGTCCCGGGACCCGGTCAAGCAGGAGGAGATGCTCGGCGGCGGGAAGGCCGAGGCGTTCATGCGGGACGTCTACCGCACGTTCGTCACGGACGCCACGGACCGCGCGCAGTTCGGCGCGACGCTGCGCGACATCGCGGGCGGCGGCGCGGCCGCGCCCCTGCTCTACCACTGCACGTCGGGCAAGGACCGCACGGGCTGGACGACGTACGTCCTGCTTCGCGCCCTCGGCGTGCCCGAACGCACCGCCGTGGACGACTACTTGGCGTCCAACACCTTCCGCGCCGCGTACGACGCGAGGCTGCGCGAGACGCTGCGGCAGACCGGCATGATGCAGAACCCGGACCTGCTCGTCCCGCTCCAGGAGGTCCGCACCGGCTATCTGGACGCGGCGCTCGCCGAGGTGACACGGCAGTACGGAAGCTTCGGCGGCTATCTGACGAAGGGCCTCGGGCTTGACGCGGGGACGCTGGTCAAGCTGCGCCGGGCGCTGGTGGGGTGAGCCCCGGCCCTAGGGGGCCGCGGTGCGGGGTGCGACGATGCCGTGCTCGCGCGCCGCGGCCAGCCACTGCGGGAACTCGGCGACGAGGTGGTCGTACAGGAAGTCGTCCGGGACGGCGGCCGGGTCCTCGCCGAGGTGGAAGAACCCGGCGTTGTCGACGACGCGGCGCCCTGGCACGGGCAGTTCGTCGAGCCTGCGCAGATAGTCGAACTGGTTGCTCGTGGGGTCGCCGAAGCCGATGAACTGCCAGAACAGCGGCAGCTTCGCCGCCTTGCACAGGTACCGCTCGGCGGCTGCCCTGTTCAGGGGGCCGCCGTCGGTCTGGAAGACCACCAGGGCGGGCGCGGTGGCGCCGCAGTCCAGGTAGTGGTCGATGACGGCGTCCATCGCGGCGTGGTAGTTCGTCCGCCCCATGTGTCCGAGCCCGGCGACGATCTCGCCGATGCGGCCCTGGTGGCCGGTCAGTTCGACGTCGACGACCGTGTCCACGTCCGTGGAGAAGAAGACGGCGGGTACGACTCCGTCGTCGTCCAGGTGCGCGGAGAGGCCGAGCACGCGGTCGGCGAGCGCCTGCACGCTGCCGTCGTCGAAGTACGGCCGCATCGAGCCGGAGTAGTCGACGACCAGGTACACGGCGGCGCGCTCGCCCTCCAGGCCGTGGGCCCGCAGCCGCTCCCCCGCCGTCTTGTAGAGACTGACGAGGCCGGGCGCCACGGCCCGCACCTTGTCCAGACTGATCGCCGCGCCCATGGCACCAGCGTACGGTCCCGGCGGCGGCGCCCGGTCAGCCTTCGAGGAAGTCGACGGCCAGGCGCAGGAACTCCGCCTCCCGCTCCACGTACGCCAGATGCCCGCAGCGCGGGAACACGTGCAGGCGGGCGTCCGGCATCGCCTTGAGCGCGACGAACGCGCCGTCGACGGGGTTGACCCGGTCCTCGCGGCCCCAGGTGAGGAGCGTGGGCCGGGTGATCCGGTGCGCCTCGCGCCACAGCCGGGCCCCCTCGGGCCACTTGGCGAAGGCCGCGCCGAGCCGCTGGGCGCCGAGGCGGGCGCCGGGGTCGAGGGCCTGCGCGTACCGCTCCTCGACGAGCGCGTCCGTCACGAGGGCCGGGTCCTGCACCAGGGAGATCAGGAAGGCGCGCACGTGCTCACGGGTCGGCTCGGGGGCGACGCTGAGCTCGATGAGGCGCTTGACACCTTCGGTGGGCTCGGCGGTGAAGAGGTTGAGCGAGAGGCCCGCCGGGGCCGTGAGCAGCAGCCGGTCGACCTTGTCCGGATGGTCGAGCGCCATCCGTACGCACACTCCGCCGCCGAGCGACACGCCCGCGAAGTGCGCCTTCGCGATCCCGAGTTCGTCGAGCAGCCCCGCCACGGCGTCCGCCCCGAACGAGAACACGTCCTTGTCCAACTCGGGCTTGTCCGACCGTCCGAACCCCGGCAGATCGACGAGCAACGTCCGGAAGCGCGCCGCGAAGCCCTCCACCACACCCCCGAACGCCGCCCACGCACTGGCCCCCGGCCCGCCCCCGTGCAACATCACCAGCACAGGCGCATCCGACCCCCCGGGCCCCGCCTCGTGATAACGCAGCGCAACCCCACCCCCACGCCCCCACCG
>NZ_JNXT01000095.1 GCF_000716675.1 Streptomyces alboflavus | reverse complement strand
CACCTCCCCCGCTCCGCCCCCGGCCCCCGCACCGACCTCAAGGACTCCCCACCGCGCCCCCGTCAGGCGTACCGCGCTGGTCACGATGTGCTGGAGCGTGGCGTGGAGTTCGAGTTCGGTGCCGACGCTGAGGACGGCGTCGAGGAGCAGGGGCAAGGGGGGTGTGGTGACGTCGTCGGTCATGGCGTCGGCGTACTTCCGCGTCGGTTCGAGGCCACGCCCGGTGGTGGTCAGCCGGCCAGCGGGTCGAGGACCAGTGGTTGGATCTTGCCTTCGAGCATCGCACCCAGGCCGAGCACCGCGCACACGTCGGGCCGTTCCGCGATGCGTACGGGCATGCCGGTCGCGTTCACGAGCATCTGGTCGAGGCCGGGGAGCAGCGCGCTGCCGCCGACCATCATGATCCCGCGGTCGGCGAGGTCGGCCACCAGGTCGGGCGGGCAGTCCCGCAGGACCTTGCCGATACCGTCGAGGACCGCGGTCAGCGGCGTGTGGATGGCGTCCCGGACGGCAGCCGTCTCGACCTGCACCGAGCGGGCGAGGCCCGTCGCCACGTCCCGGCCGTGGATCTCGGTGGACTCCGGGCCGTGCGGGGTCAGGCCGTTGCCGCTGAGGGCGAGCTGGAGCGGCCGCACCGACTGCGAGGGCAGCATCAACTCGTGCTGGTGGCGCAGGTGCTGCACGATCGCGTGGTCGATGGCCTCACCGCCGACGGGGATCCGCTCGGCCGTCACGATCGAGCCGAGGGAGAGCACGGCCACCTGCGTGGTCGCCGCGCCGCACACCAGGATCATCGACGCCTCGGGCCGCTCCACGGGCAGCCCGCAGCCGACCGCGGCCGCGATCAGGGTGTCCACCAGCTCCACGCGGCGCGCGCCGAGCCCGACCATCGTCTCGACCGCCGCCCGCTGCGCCAGCGGGTCCGCGTCGTGCGGGGTGCACGCGGCGGCCCGCAGCCTCGGCTTGCGGCGCAGCGTGCGCCGCAGCTTCTCGCCGAGCAGGTGCCGCAGCATCCGCTGGCACATCTCGATGTCGACGACGGTCCCGCCGGACACGGGCCGCACCACCCGGATGTAGCCGGGCGTACGCCCCGTCATCTGTTCCGCGAACTGGCCCACCGCGATCAGCGCGCCGGTGCGGGTGTTCACGGCGGCGGCACTCGGCTCGTCGACGACGAGGCCCGCGCCCTTCACGTACACGCGGGTCCGCGCGGCCCCCAGGTCGACGGCGATATGGCAGCGACGCAGCTGTTCCAGGCTGACGGTCATGGCAGATCCTCCCGAGAGCGCAGACCGTGCGGACCGCCGGACGGCGTTCCTGTCTCGCATCGTGCGGCGCCGCGGGGCGCCGCGCGCGCTGGAGTGCGCCGGGCGGGGCGCCGCCGGGCGGGTGATCCTCGGGGCCGGGCCGCGTTTGCGCGAGCCCGGCCGACCGATCGACAAATCTGCTTGAGGCGGCGGCCCCTGCGCCGGTTAGCATCCCGTGTGACACGAGCATCTGGGGAAGACGCGCCTGACGACCGGTCCGACCGGGACGACCCTCCGATACCGGGGCAAGGTGATGCCCTCGTGGCCGTGGACGTCGTGCCGGACGTCCCCGACGCCGACGTCCCCGCCGCTCCGGCCGCCGCCCCCGAGCGGCGCCGCCTCTTCGCCGACCTCACCCCGCTGCGCACCTCCGTCGACTACCGGCGGCTCTGGGTCGGCAACACCATCTCCTGGATCGGCCAGGCGATGACGTCGCTCGCCGTGTCGCTCCAGGTGTACGACATGACCGGCTCCAGCTTCGCCGTCGGCCTGGTCGGTCTTTTCACGCTCGTGCCGCTGGTGGTGTTCGGCCTGTACGGGGGCGCGGTCGCCGACACCGTGGACCGCCGCAAGGTGGGCCTGTACTCGGCGGTCGGCCTGTGCGCCCTGTCGGTCGCGCTCGCGGGCGGGGCGCTGCTCGACTACGCGCACGTGTGGTTCCTGTACGCCGTGGTCGCGCTGCAGGCGGTGTGCGCCGCGCTGAACGCCCCGGCCCGCGCGTCGATGATCCCGCGCCTCCTTCCGGCCGAGCAGCTCCCGGCCGCGAACGCCCTGAACTCCCTCACCATGACGACCGGCATCACCGTCGGCCCGATGCTCGGCGGGCTGCTCGTGGGCCTGTGGGGCTATCAGTCGGCGTACCTCATCGACGCGGTGGCGTTCACGGCGGCGCTGTACGCGATGTGGCGGCTGCCCGCGATGCGCCCGGGCGACGGCGGGGCGAAGGGGGCCGACGCGGGCGGCGAGGCCGACGGGGGCGAGGCGGGCGGCGGCAAGCGGCGGCGTGCCTCCGTCCTGGACGGCCTGCGCTTCCTCGCCACCCGCCCCAACCTCCGCATGACCTTCTTCACCGACCTGTGCGCGATGGTCCTCGCGCATCCGCGGTCGCTGTTCCCCGCGGTCGCGGTGGTCTGGTACGGCGGCGACGCGAAGACGGCGGGCCTGCTCGCGGCGGCGCCCGCGGTGGGCGCGCTGCTCGGCGGGGTGTTCTCGGGCTGGCAGGGCCGCGTCCGCAGGCACGGGCTCATGATCGTGGTGTCGGTGGCGGCCTGGGGCACGGCGATCGCGGTGTTCGGCCTCACCCGGAACCTGTGGCTCGGCGTCTTCTTCCTCGCGGTCGCCGGGTGCTCGGACATGATCTCCATGGTGTTCCGCAACACGATGCTCCAGGCGGCCACGCCGGACGCGATGCGCGGACGGCTCCAGGGCGTGTTCATCGTGGTCGTCGCGGGCGGCCCGCGGCTCGGCGACTTCCTGGCGGGGGCGGTCGGCCAGGCCCTCTCGCCCCGGGTGGCGATCGTCGGGGGCGGCGTCGCGTGCGTGCTCGCCGTGGCCCTGCTCACGGCGCGGTGGCGGGCCTTCCTGCGCTACGACGCGCGCTCGCCCGAGGCCTGACGGCGGCTCAGGTCCGGCGGACGGCGTCGACGAGCTGGGAGAGGGTGCTCACCGTGTGCCGGGCCCCGGCGGCGAGCAGGCGCTCCCGGGTGCGGTCGTCGGGCGCGTACCCGACGAACGGGACGTCCAGGGCGCGGGCGGCGGTCGCCTCCGCGACGGTGGAGCCGATCATCAGGCAGCGGTCGGCGGTCACGCCGGGTCGCGCGAGCACGCGGCGCAGGCCCTCCGGGTCGGGCAGGAGCCGGCTGAGGTCGCCGGTGCGGCAGTGGATGCGGTCCGCGCGGATGGTCAGCTCATGGGTGGCCACGTACGTCGCCACGGCGCGCGGCGCGGTGTCGGTGACCAGGCACACGGCGCGGGGCCGGGTGCGCGGCCGTGGGCCGGGCCCGGAGCCGGTGCCGTCCGCCAGGAGCCGGACGAGGGCGGTGGCGTGCGGCACGGGCTTCGCCCCGAACACGGCCTGCCGTTCGATGCGGTCCAGCTGGTCGGCGAGGTCCGCGGCGAGAGGGCCTTCGGCGGCGAAGGCGCGCAGGACGTCCAGCGGGTGGACGTACTCGCTGCCGCCCCCGGCGCGGGGCAGCGGCACACCGCCGAGCGCCGCCTCCGGGTCGCGGCGCTCCACGACGAGGGCGAGCAGCCGCAGCGCGGCCTCGCGGGCCTTGCCGGGGGCGTAGAGCCGGGTGAGGGTGCCGTCGAAGCCGAGGACGACGGTGTCGGCCTGGTCGAGGGTGTCCCGCAGGGAGGGGAACATGCCGGTGGGGCGAGCCGCGGCGGCCTTGACCCGGCAGACCCAGGCGGCCGACCCCGGCACCCGGACGAACCGTGTCAGGTCCGCCAGCTCCTCGCGGTACAGCTCGCCGTGGACGTCGCCGAGAACCATGACGATCGCCTCGTCGGCCCCGGCGGTGATGCCGGGGCACGGCGGGGCCTCCGGCTCCGAGCCGCCCCCGACGGTGACGAGCAGCCCGAGACCCGCGTACGAGCCTGCGGTGAACGGCAGTTCGTGCAGGATCGTCTCCAGGAGCGCGGCGCGCGGCACCTCGGCGGAGACCACCGCGTCCCAGCCGCGCTCGCGGGGCAGCAGCTCGAACTGTTCCGCCGTGGCGCCGCCCTGCGTGAGCAGCCGGGCCACGGTCCGGCTGAGCTTCATCAGGGTGTCGGCCTGCCAGCCGGGGCTCGTGGTGAAGGAGAAGGAGAACGTGGTGGGCGCCAGGGCCGGCGTCTCGGCGGCGCGCAGGCCGCCCAGCTCCTGGCGGAGTTCCCGCAGGACGGCGGGCGGTTCGGTGCCGAGTTCCGCGAGGCGCAGCGTGCGGTACTCCTCGTACGCGGCGATCGCCTCGTCGATGCGGCCCTGGCCCTTGAGCGCCACGAGGTGGAGGCGGAGCAGGTCGATGTCGTGGGGGAACTCGTCGAGCGCGGCCTGGAGTCCGGTGACGGCGCGGTCGAAGTCCTCGGTCTCCAGGTCGAGTTCGGCGCGGCTGCGGAGCAGCGCCATCCGGGTGAGACGCAGCCAGGTGCGGGTGGTCCGCGCCGCAGGGCCCGGAACGCCGGACAGGGGTTCGCCGCGCCACAGCCCGAGCGCGGACTCGACGAGCGCGCGACCGCGGGCGAAGTCGCCTGAGCTGCGGGCTTGTTCGGCCTCGGCGGCCAGCCTCCGGCAGCGCACCACGTCGATGTCGCCGGGGGCGACGAGGAGTGCGTACCCGTCGCCGCGCCGGGTCACGGACCGGGGGCCGAGGGCGTTGCGCAGCCGGGACGCGTACGTCCGCACCAGGCGGCCGCCGTCCGGGCCGGGGGTCTTCCACAGCCCCGCGACGAGTTCGTCCTTGTGTACCGTGTCGCCCTCGCGGAGCAGCAGCATGCACAGCATGGCCTGTTCCTGGGGGGAGTCGACGGCCAGCGCGGAGCCGCCGCGGGTGACGCGCAGCGGGCCGAGCAGGCCGTAGTGGCGCCGGTGCTCCCCCTGCATGTCGAGCTGTTCGAGCCGCTGGGCGCCCCGCGTCTGGAGCGCGGGATCCTCCGCCACCAGATCGGCCACGGCCTGCCGCAGCTCGCGTTCCAGGTGCTCCGGCAGCGCGTGGTCGGCGCCCAGGGGGAGCGCGAGCTGTTCCGGCCGCGTCAGCCAGTCCCCGGTGCGCATCAGGTGCACGAGGTGGCCGAGGTCGCGGAGGTCGGCCGCGCGGGTCGTGTCGTCGAGGGCGAGCTGGCCGAATCCGTAGAGGACGGGGCCGTGGTCGGCGAGGACGACGCAGCGGGCCGACAGCTGGCCGTGGGCGATGCCGTGCGTGTGCAGGGCCTGCACGCCCAGGGCCAACTGTCGTGCCACATCGACGGGTTGGTTGACGGGGAGGCCGCCCCGGTGCCGGTCGAGCGCGGCGTGCAGGGTCTCCCCCTCGTGGTGTTCCAGGACCAGGTGGGGTACTCCGCGCAGGGCGCCGTCTGCCAGCAGGGCGGCCACGTTCGGGTGCCGGAGGCCGGAGAGGGCGTGCCGCAGTGCTTCGAAGCGCGGGAGCGAGTCCGGCGACGCGTCGCGGTAGCGCGCCACGACCACGGTGCGGTCGCCCTGCCGGGTGTCCTGCGCGCACAGGTCCTGACCGTGCCGGAACCGGCCCGTCACCCGGTACCGCCCGTCGATCAGCCGGGAGAGCGCGCCCTCGTCCTCGTCCGCCGCCCCCGACAGCTGCCGCACGCTCTCCGCGCTCACCGCCGCGAACGGCTCCCCCTCGACCACCGTCGACGAGCCCCCTGCCCCCCGCGCCACGGCCCGCAGCTCCCCGGGCGCCACCCCGGCCCGCTCGTCGATCAACGCCCCCACCCGCGCGAGGTGTTGCCGGGTACGCCCGCGCGCCGACCTCGGCACCGTCCCGAGCAGCACCTCGCGCACCCCGTCCCGGAACGCGTACGACCCCGGCGGCCCGTCGGGCGTGCCCGTGAGCATGCCGCTGAGGATGACCTCCGCCAGGTGCTGGGCACGGGGGTGCCGCTCCACCGCCGCCTGGACGAGCCGCATGACCGGCAGGTGCGGCTCGCCCACCGCCAGGTGCCCGGCGAGCCGGAACGCCTCCGGCGACGCGGTCGAGCGGAACCGCAGGACCAGGTCCTGGGGCGAGAGCAGCGTGACGTCCGCGCGCTCCACGCCGTCCCGGGCGAGCGCGGCGGCCGGGCGGGACGCCAGCCAGCCGACGGAGCCGGGCAGTCGGCGCCCGCCCGCGTCGGCGACGAGCGACGACCAGTTGGCCAGCCACCGCGGGGACGCGTCGAGGACGGGCACGGGCAGGGCGTCCGGGGGGACGGCGGACGGCTCGGCGTCGGGGTCGAAGGGCTCGAACGTGTACGTCGCCGTGGGGGCGGCGGCGTGCGGCGCGGCGAACAGGCCCGGCGTCGCGGGCAGCGCGGTCGTGGACCAGAGCCGCTCGGGCAGCGGCTGGAGCACGGCGAGGGGCAGCCGCGACGCCCAGTGGCGCAGGGTCCGGTACCAGCGCCGCCCGGCCCCGCCCTCGCGCCACTGCGGGCCCATGCAGTCGCTGACCAGGAGGACGACGGTTCGGCCCGCCGCGGGCGCGGCGGCCGCGCGCGCCGCGACCCTCCCGTCGGGCCCGGCCCGGTGCAGCTCGACGGTGCGGAAGAGCCCCGACTGCGCGAGCGCGGCGTGCAGTTCGCGCACCAGCGGCCGCCACACCGGCATCGTCGGCCCGTCGTCGTGCACCAGACACAGCCGCAGCCAGCGCTCCTCGGCGGGGCGGAGCACCGGCAGCCAGCCGCGCGGGTGCGCGCCGAGCGTCGCGATGCGGTGCGCGGTCGCCTCCTCGTCGAGGACCCGCCCGACCGGCGCGGGCACGCGGCGCCCGAGCGGACGCAGGGCGCGCTGGAGCGCCAGCGGGTGGGCGATCATCGGCGGCACGGGTACGTGGAGGACGGTGCCGTCGACTGCCGTGCGGGTGGGGTGGGTCGGGCCCGCCTCCGGTCCCGTCGGGGTGTCCCCGGCGGCGTCCCTGCGGTGGCCTCCGGCGGGGAGGTGCAGGGGGACGCGGGAGTCGGCGGGCGGGGCGGGGTCGGTGGCCGGGGGAGTGCGGCCGGGGTGCGGTGACGCGGGGGTGTCCGGGGTGGTGGGGTCGGACGGGGCGGTGCGGGCTGCCGGGTCGTGCGGGGCGGCCGGGTCCGCTGCGGGTCGCAGGGTCAGGTCGGTGGGGGGCGTCGCGCGGAGGGCGCCGGAGCCGGGGGCGCCGGGCGCCGAGGGACGCGACGCCGTGCCGTCGCCCGCCGCCCCGGGCGGGTCCTCGGGCTCCGGGGGCGGCGGCAGATGCCGGGCCAGCCAGAGGAGTTCGGCGAGTTCGGCGGCGGATGGGCCTTCGCCGCCGCCGGCCGCGCCGGTGAGGGCGGCGGCGAGCGCGGCGACGGCGGAGGCGCGGGCGGGGGCATGGGTGGGAGCGGGGGCGCCCTCGGCTCCCGGGGCGCCCCCGCCCCCACCCTCGCCCGGAACCGGTTCAGAAGCCCGCATCGGAGCCCTGGTCCGGGGCGTGCTCCGTGCCCTCGCTCAGATACGGCATGAGCAGCCGGGCGAGATCGTCCCGCGAGGAGGCCTCCAGACCGGCCGCGCCGGTGAGGTAGATGGCGTTGAGGAGCTGGTCGGTGGCCAGCTCGCCGCCGCTGCCCCGGGCCACGAACCGGTCGATCAACTCACGTGCGTGCGCGTCCGGTTCACCGAGGTGGGCGCGGACGATCTCCTCCAGGTGCTCGCCGTGCGGGCGGCGCAGGCGCAGGGTGACGCAGCGGCGCAGGAAGGCGGGCGGGAACTCGCGCTCGCCGTTGCTGGTGAGCACCACGAACGGGAACGCGCGGCAGCGCACCCGGCCCTTCACCACCGGCACCGGCTCGTCCGAGCCGTCGGCGGGCAGCGAGGCGGTCGGCGTGTGCCGGGCGACGCGCGCCAGCTCCGGGATCTCGTACTGGCCCTCCTCCAGGACGTTCAGGAGGTCGTTCGGCAGGTCCAGGTCGCTCTTGTCGATCTCGTCGATGAGCAGGGCACGGGGGTGGGCGTAGGGGAGCAGGGCGGTGCCGAGCGGGCCGAGGCGCAGGTGGTCCTCGATGCCGGTGCGGTCCTGGGGCGGGGTGGCGGGGGCGGCGCCCGCCGTGGCGTCGGCGCCCGAAGTGCCGTTGTCCGCGCCGGAGTCGACGCCGGTGCGGGGCCCGGCGGCCGGGGCGCTGTCGGCGGCGGCGCGGCCCGCCGCGTACAGGCGCGACAGCGGGTCGTACTGGTACAGGCCGTCGTGCAGCGTGCTGCGGCTCGTGATGTTCCAGCGGAGCACCGGGCCGAGGCCCAGCTCGCGCGCGACCGCGTACGCGAGGCTCGACTTGCCGCTGCCGGGCGGCCCGGTGACGAGCAGCGGGCGGCGCAGGTACAGGGCGGCGTTGACGAGGTGGACGCACTCGTCGGTGGCGCGGTAGGTGCGGGCGCGGTGCGCGCGGTCCGGGGAGGTCGCGGAGCGGTCCGCGGGCGGGGCGTCGAGGACGGGGCCGCCGTCGAAGGCGCGCCACGGCGGCGGCGGGGGCAGCCGCGTGATGCCGTCGTGCGGCTCGTTCGTGCCGGTGTAGACGGGCCACAGGGACATGCGGTCTCTTTCGTCGGTGCGGGCGGGCGGGTCAGGTGACGGGGGAGCGCAGCGGGGCCGCCGCCGCGTCCGGGAAGCAGCGCGGGTCGTCCCACAGGAGCTGGATGTCCCGGGCCCAGTGCCGATCGGGTTCGTCGGCGGCGTCGGCGCTCTCGCGCAACGCCAGGACACGGCGCGGCAGTTCGGCGGGCGGAAGCCGCGTCAGATGGGCGGCGAGCTGGTCGAGGAAGGCGGAGCCGGGGCAGGAGGCGGGGGGTGCGGGGGTGTCGGCGGTGCCCGCTGCGGGGGTGGTCGCCGGGGTGTCGGCGGTGCCCGCTGCGGGGGTGGTCCCGCCGCGGTCCCCGGCGGGTCGGGTGGGTCCGGGGTCGGTGCGGACGCCGTCGGCGGTCCTGGCGTCCCCAGTCTCGTCGGCGGTCCTGGCGTCCCCAGCCTCGACGGCGGCCCCGGCGCCCCCGTTCCCGCCGGCGACTCCGGCACCCCCGCTCCCCCCGGCCTCGTGCTCGCACCCCACCCGCGCCCACAGCAGCACCGGCGCGGGCGCGTTCAGGGACACCTCGAAGTGCCGCTTCAGGCGGGGCGCCCGGGGCGGGGCCGCGAACCCCGCGAGGTCGGCCTCGCCGCTGCGCAGGCGGAAGCGGAGCTTGTTCGGCTGCTCGCCGGTGGCGCACTCGACGCGGTGCACGACCGTCGTGGCCTTGCCGTCGAGCCGCTCCCAGGTGCGGGCCAGCTGGTGGCGCAGGCCGCCCGCGCGGCGCGCCCGGTCGGTGACGACCAGGGGGTAGGAGCAGCCGAGCGGCGTCGGGTCGTCGACGCTGCGCTCCCAGTGGGCCACGGGCTCGTTCAGCCACTCCCGGGGCAGGACGAACGCGATCAGCTCCTCGGCGTCGGGGGCGAGCTGGCCGAAGGCCGCGTCGATGCGCTCCTGGACGTACGGCCGGACCTGGCTCCTGGTCAGCGTGCGTGAGCCCACCGGGTGCCGGTGCCCGTCGCGGCACGCGGACACCTCGACCAGGACCTGGTCGTCACCGGCGCCGCTGCGGGCGAGTTCGACGAGGATCGGGGACCAGGCGGAGGGGGCGCGTCCGGCGGCGCGCGGAGCGGCCGGGGCCCCCGGCGTCACAGACGCCGAGGTCTCGGGTTCCGGCCCCTCGGCTGCCGACGGCACCGCTCCCGGCACCCCGTCCGCCGACCTCACGGCTCCCCGCGCCCCGGCCTCCCACCCCCAAGCGGCGTCCCGCCCCTCCCGTACCCAAGGAGCGTCCCGCACGTCGCACACCCGCCGTGCGTCCCCTGCCTGCCCGGCGCCGGGCCCCGCCCCTAACTCGCCCGCGCCCCGCACCCCCGCGAGCTCCGTGAGCCGGTCCGCGAACCGCTCCACCGCCCCCGGCACGTCCACCTCCGAGAGCACGTACCAGGCCGCCGACCACAGCGAGGCGAACCCGCCCGGCGGCACCGGCGGACCCAGCGGCCCGACCGCGTCGAGGTAGAGCCGCTCCGGCGCCCACGCTGCCGAGCGGCCCGCCGCCGGGCCCGCCTTCTCGGCGTCCTCCACCAGGGTGCGCAGCCGGTGCCGTGCCGCGCGGCCCCGGCCGGGCACCGGGATCAGCTCGGCGAGGCGGGGCCAGTAGCGGGCCATGACCGGCGCGGGCAGCATCCGCCCGTTGCGCACCCCGGCCGCGCCCGCCACCGCCGACACCATGCCGACGACGAGTCCGTTGTCGGCCAGGGTCACCGCGGCGCCGCTGAAGCCGGGCGCGAGGGGCTGGCCGTGGGCGCTCCAGGCCTCCAGCTGGACCCACTCGTCGGCGATCAGCTGGGCGGCGGTGGCGCGGTACTCGGCGATGGTGCCCTCGGCGTACCCGCGCGGGAAGCCGTACGCGACCAGCCGCGGGCGTGGTTCCACGTAGGCGTCGTCGGGGACGGCGAATCCGGCGGGCGGGATGGGCACGGGCCGGTCGAGTTCGAGGACGGCGAGGTCGCCGGAGTGGTCGTCGTGGCCGCTCCAGCCGCCGTGCGCCCCGACGACGGCGGGGACCGCGCCGAGTTCCCCGTGGTGCGGGAAGGAGACCGCGACCCCGGCGGCGCCGCTGTCCCGCACGACGTGCGCGCAGGTCAGCACGTGCCGCTCCGACACGAGGAACCCGGCGCCGGTCTCGCGTCCGCACTCCACCCGGGCGTGCCAGGTCGTACTGCTCATGAGGTGGGCGTGGGCTCTCCGTTCGAGGCCGCGTGCCCCAAGTCCCGTGGAACGCCCGCGGTGCCGGGGCTCCCGAGGGCGCCCGCGTCCACGGATTCACCCGAAGGCCTGGGGGCCATGGGGGCCGCTCCGGCCCCGGCGGCACCGACAGCTTCGGCGGCACTGACAGCCTCGGCGGCACCGACAGCCCCGGCCGCACCAACAGCCCCGGCGGCACCTGCCGCCCCAGACACCCCCGCCTCACCACCCCGCTCCGGCGACCACGACAACCGCACCAGCAGATGCCCCTCCCCGGAGCCCTTCACGATGACCGCTCCGGCCTCCGCCGTCATCCGTACGCCGAACTCGATCTCCACGGAGTCCGGGGCGAGTTCGCCGTCGCGGAACACCCGCAGGGCCGACTCGGCGGCGGTGCGCACCGGGCCCAGGGAGGCCTCGAAGGTGCGGGCGGCCAGGGCGGGTCCGTCGCCGCGCGACACCAGGCGGGCGCCCGACCCGTCGTCGTCGACGTCGGCGAGCACCACGTGCGCGCCGCCGTCCGTCGTGAACTGCACCAGACCGTCCATGACCGCCCCCGTAGAAGACCCGTGTCACCCGCTCGCCGACATTCTTGCCGAACCGTCGACCTGGCGGGAAGCCGCCCTGGCAGCTTCCCGCCAGTCCCCGGCAACTCTTCCGCAACATCACGCGCCTGACACTTCTTCGCAGCACCCGGGAGCCACCCCCCACCCGGAGCCGACGAAGAGAGGTCGCGTTGATGCCGAGACCCCGAAGCGCCCCAAGACGACGAAGAGGAAGCGCCCCCGGCGGCCGAAGAGCCCGCGCGGCCCGGCTCAGATTCCTGCCCGCCGGTCTTGCCCTCGCCCTGCTCCCCGCCTCCCTGGCCGCGACCGCCACCCCGGCGGCCGCCGAGAGCGCCCCGGGCAAGGCCCAACAGCCGCGCGGCGCAGGGAAGTCCACGGCCCCCAGGACCGTCACCCTCATCACCGGCGACGAGGTCACCGTCACCGAGCTCGGCGGCGGCAAGCGGACCGTCACGGTGGAGCGGCCGCGCGGCGCGAGCGGAGCCGTCCGCACCTCCGTCACCGACGGCCACGTCACCGTCGTACCGGACGAGGCACGGCCCTATCTGCGCGCGGGCGTCCTGGACGAACGCCTCTTCGACGTGACGGAGCTGCTGCGGCAGGGCGGTGGCCGCGGCGCCGCGAAGGCGACGACGCCGCTGATCGTCACGTACGACACGTCCCGCGGCGCGGCGGACGCGCGCACCCCGCGCGGCGCGGACAAGGTCCGTTCGCTGCCGAGTGCGCGCGCCGCCGCCCTCAAGGCGGCCGAGGGCACGGCGTTCTGGCGGTCCGTCACCGCGGCCGACGGAGACGCGGCACGGGGGAGCGGGCGCCGCTTCGGCGGCGGCATCGCGAAGATCTGGCTCGACGGCCGGGTCGAGGCCGACCTGGCCGAGAGCAACGCCCAGATCGGCACGCCGAAGGCCTGGGAGGCCGGGCTCACCGGCAAGGGCGTGCGGGTCGCCGTCCTCGACACCGGCGCCGACCTCACGCACCCCGACCTCAAGGACCGCGTCGGCGCGACGAAGAGCTTCATCCCTGGCCAGGAGGTCGCCGACCGCGGCGGCCACGGCACCCACGTCACGTCCACGGTCGGCGGCAGCGGTGCCGCGTCCGACGGCAAGGAGAAGGGGGTCGCGCCGGGCGCGGACCTCGCCGTCGGCAAGGTGCTCAGCGACGAGGGCTTCGGCAGCGAGTCGGAGATCATCGCGGGCATGGAGTGGGCCGCGAAGGACGTCGACGCCAAGATCGTGTCCATGAGCCTCGGTTCGCGGGAGCCCAGCGACGGCACCGACCCGATGGCCACCGCCGTCAACACGCTCACCAAGGACACCGGCGCGCTCTTCGTCGTCGCGGCGGGCAACACCGGCGCGCCCTCGTCGATCGGCTCGCCCGGCGCGGCCGACTCCGCGCTGACCGTCGGCGCCGTCGACTCCGCCGACAAGGCCGCCTACTTCACCAGTCAGGGCCCCCGCGCCGGCGACAACGCCCTCAAGCCCGACCTGTCCGCCCCCGGCGTCGACATCCTCGCCGCCCGCTCCCAACTCACCTCCGGGCAGGGCTACTACACCTCCATGAGCGGTACGTCGATGGCGACCCCGCACATCGCGGGCGTCGCCGCGCTGCTCGCCGAGCGTCACCCCGGCTGGAGCGGACAGCAGCTCAAGGACGCCCTGATGTCCACGTCCCACGGCCTCGACGCGTCCGTGTACGAGCTGGGCGCGGGCCGCGTCGACGTGCCGTCGGCGATCGACGCGAAGGTCACCGCGACGGGCGGCGCCGACTTCGGCTTCTACCGCTGGCCGTACGCCGAGAACAAGCCGGTGACGAGGAAGCTGACATACACCAACTCCACCACCGACCCGGTGGAGTTGACCCTTGCCACGCGGGGAGCGGCCGACGGCGTGGCCACCCTCGCCGACACCAAGCTGACCGTCCCCGCGCACGGCACCGCGTCCACGACCGTGACCGGCGACGGCGCGAAGGCTCCCGTCGGCGCCACCAGCGGCGCGGTGGTGGCGAGCGCGGGCGGCAAGGAGGTCGCGCGGACGGCGTTCGGCCTGGTCAAGGAGGAGGAGCGGTACACGCTCACCGTCAAGGTCAAGGACCGCGACGGCGCCGCGACCCCCGCGGACCTGGTGGTCCAGCCGCTGCTGAAGGGGGCGGACCCGTACCCGGCGACGGTAGGGGAGTCCGGCGAGCTGAAGCTCCGCCTGAAGCCCGGTGCGTACGCCCTGTCCTCGTTCCTCGACGTGCGCGGCGCCCACGGCAAGGACTCCCTCGGCATCGGCTTCCTCGCGGCCCCCGAGGTCACCCTGGACCGCGACCGCCAAGTGACCCTGGACGCCCGTGAGTTGCGGGAGATCACCGCCAGGGTGCCGCGCAGCGCGGAGACCCGCCAGCTCGTCATGGAGTACGACCGCACGGCGAACGGCTCCGCCTATCAGGGAGCCGTGCAGGTGCCGGTGAAGTACGACAGCGTGTTCGCCGCGCCGACGCCGAAGGTGGCCGAAGGGCGCTTCGAGTACCGCACGGTGTGGCGCCTCGGCAAGCCGCTCCTCGACGTCGAGGGCATCGGCGAGGCCGTGCCGCAGCCCGGCTCCACCCTCGGCGAGGGCCGCTCCCGGCTGAAGCTCGTGGACGCGGGCGACGGCTCACCGGCCGCGTACGAAGGGAAGAACGTACGGGGCAAGGCGGTTGTGGTGACCCGCACGGGCGCGACCGGGCAACCGGCCCCCTCTCAGCTCGCGCAAGCCGCGCAGGACGCGGGCGCGAAGGCGCTGTTCGTGACCGACGGCGTGCCGGGCCGCCTGAACGCCTGGTTCGGCACGGACGACAACGCGGACCGGCCGCTGGTGATCGCCACGGTGAACGCGGCGGACGGGGCACGCCTGCGGGACGCGGCCCGGCGCGGACGGTCGGTGGAGTCCGAGGCGACTCCCCACACCCCGTACGTGTACGACCTGGAGGACGGCCACGCGGGCACGATCCCGTCGCGTGACCTGACGTACAAGCCGTCGGCGCGCGAACTGGCCGTGATCCCCACCAAGTTCCACGCCCCCACCCGCCGCACTGAGCCGGGCGGCGAGTTCCGCTACTCCCTCACCGACACCTTCGAGATCGGCCTCGGCTTCCCCGAGCGGATCTCCTACCCCGCGACCCGCACCGACTACGTGGCCGCCGGGAAGGGCCGCCACTGGCACGAGTCCCTGCACTACGGCCCCGACGCCGTCGAACAGCGCAGCGGCCTCGTCGACTACCGTCCCGGCAAGCGCACCCCGCTCTCCTGGTTCAAGCCGGTCTGGCACCCCTGGCTGGGCACCGGCCTCGGCTGGGGCCAGCAACGCAGCGGCGACAACCTGGACTTCAACGCCCCCGGCTGGGGCGACTCGGGCCCCGACCACACCGGCTTCGGCAACGTCTGGAGCGACGACTCCCTGACCCAGACCACGGCCGTCTACGCCGACGGCAAACTGATCGACCGCCGCACCAGCTCCGGCGTGTACGTCACCGGCGCGGCCCCCGAAGAACGCCCCTACAAACTCGTCACCGACACCACCCTCGACCCCACCCGCTGGCGCCTCGCCACGAAGGCCCACTCGGAATGGACCTTCCGCTCCGCCCACACCCCCGACGACCGCAAGACGTTCCTGCCCCTCCTGAACCTGGGCTTCGACGTCCCCACGGACCTCTCCGGCGACGTCCGCGGCGGCCGGACCGTGCCGGTCGGCATCTCCGCCTCGTATGTGAAGGGCGCCGTGGGCACCGGGCGGATCGGGTCCGCCTCCCTGTCCGTCTCCTACGACGACGGCAAGTCCTGGCACGACGTCCACCTCGACCGCTCCGGCCGTTCGTCCGCCTGGACGGGCAAGCTGAAGGTGCCCGGCGGCGCGGAGGCGATCTCGTTCCGGGCGAAGGTGCGGGATGACCGGGGTGGGGCGGTGTCGCAGGAGGTGGTGCGGGGGGTGGGGGTGCGGTAGCCCTCGCGGGGCGCCCCAGTCCCGCCCCTTCTCCGAAACCGGGGGCTGCGCCCCCTGGACCCCCCTGTCGGCGCTCCGCGCCTCGTCCTCAAACGCCGGACGGGCTAGTGATAGCCCCTCCGGCGTTTGAGGAGCGGGGGTCTGGGGGCGGAGCCCCCAGTTTCGGGAAGGGGTGGGATTGGGGAGCCCCCGGCAGGGAACCGCCCTCAGCCCTTCCCCAGCGCCCGCTTCAAGATCTTCCCCATGTCGTTGCGCGGCAGCGCGTCCACAAGGTGCAGGACGCGGGGCCGCTTGTGCGGGGCCAGGCGGGCGGCGACGTGCGCGGCCAGGGCGTCGAGGGTCGGCGGCAGGGCGGGGTCGGCGGGGGCGATCCAGGCGACGACGCGTTCGCCGAGGTCGGGGTCCGGCTCGCCGGTGACGGCGGCCTCGCGGACGCCGGGGTGTTCGAGGAGCGCGTTCTCGATCTCACCCGCGCCGATCTTGTAGCCGCCGCTCTTGATGAGGTCGGTCGCCTTGCGCCCGACGATGCGGACGTACCCGTCGGTGTCCCGCACGGCCATGTCCCCGGTGCGGAACCACCCGCCGGGGGCGAAGGCGGCCTCGGTCGCGTCGGGCCGGTTGAGGTAGGAGGTGAAGAGGTTCGGGCCGCGGACCTGGATCTCGCCGACGGCCTCGGGCCCGGCGTCGGGCGGGATCTCGGCGTCGGCCTCGTCGACGAGGCGCAGTTCGACGCCGGGCAGCGGCACGCCGACGGTGCCCGCGCGCGGTTCGCCGTCCGCGCGGACACTGGTGTTCATCAGCGTCTCCGTCATGCCGTACCGCTCGACGACCCGCCGCCCCGTCGCCGACGCGATCCGCTCGTGGTCGTGGACGGGCAGCGCCGCCGATCCCGAGACCAGGAGCCGCGCCCCGGACAGGGCCTTCACCAGCTCGGGCTCGTCGGGCAGGGCCTCGGCGATCCGGTGGTACATCGTCGGCACCCCGAACAGCATGGTCCCGCCCGTGGCCAGCTCCCGGGCCACGCCCTCGGTGCTGAACCTGCCCAGGTGCCGCACCGAGCCGCCGCGCCGCAGCGGGCCGAGGATCCCGAGGATCAGGCCGTGCACGTGGAAGAGGGGCAGGCCGTGCACGAGGACGTCGGCGTCGGTCCACTGCCAGGCGTCCTCAAGGGCGTCCAGGGTGGAGGAGATCGCGCGGCGGGAGAGCACGGCGCCCTTCGGGGGGCCGGTGGTGCCGGAGGTGTAGACGATGAGGGCGGGGGAGGAGGGGGCCAGGGCGGCGGCCGCGTCGGCCGAGCGGGAGGCGCCAGCATCGCCCGTGTCGGCCGGGCCGAAGGCGCCCGCGTCGCCCGCGTCGGCCGAGCCGGAGGCGCCCGTGTCGGCCGAGCCGGAGGCGCCCGCGTCGGCCGAGCCCGAGGCGCCCGCGTCGGCCACCTCAGCCACCACATCCACCCGCCCCAACCCCGCCAGGGCCTCGGGCAACTCGTCCCCCGCCCCCGCAAGCACCAGCGACGGCTCGCTGTCCGCCACGATGTGACCCAGCTCCGCCGCCCCCGACTTCGGGTTCAGCGGCACCGCGGGCACCCCGGCCCGCAGCGCCGCCACCACGGCCACCGCCGTCTCCAGGGTGGGGGTGGCCCAGACGGCGACGCGGGTCGCGCCCGCCGCGGTGAGGCGGGACGCCAGAGTCCTCGCCGCCGAGGCCAGGCCGGCGTAGGTCAGGGTGCGGTCGCCGAAGGTCAGGGCGGGGGCGGGGCCCGGCGCGGCCAGGGCGGGGAAGAGGGGCTCGGAATCCACGGGTCGTACTCCTCGGTGTGTGCACGGCGACTTAATGAGAGCGTTACGCCGCCGAAGGTGCGGTGTCACAGTGATCGTTGAGGCTGAAGTGGCCGTTTGCCCCCGGTTCGAGGGGCTGTCCGTCCCCGGTCCGAGGCGTTGTCCGCCCCTGGTCCGAGGGGCTGTCCGTCCCTGTTCCGAGCGGCGGTTCGGCGATCGACAAGTCAACAGCCGGCCTTCGCGGCGCGACAGCCCGCGGCCCGTGCCCCGGTCGACTCAACCGGTCCTCCCCCCACAATCCGCAACAGGATGGGACCACCCACTTTGCTCACTTCGTACTCTTCATCCGGATCCACTCCGACAACAACCCCTACCGCCCCCGCACCGGCCACGCCCTCGGGCACCACCAACCTATCCACGCCCCCGTCCCCGCATGCCCCCGGCCGCATCCTCGCCGTCGCCGCCCCGGGCCCGGGGCGCGAACAGCTCACCCGCACCCTGGAGTCGAGCGGCTACGAGGTCGACCACACCGTCCCCGGCCGTATACACCCGCACATACGCCAGACCCCGCCGGACGCCATCGTCGCGCTCGACGACGGTCCCGGCGGGCGGTGCCCCGGGGGCGACGTCATCACGGAGGTGCGGTCGCAGCCGGCCGGGCAGGCGCTGCCGCTGGTCCTGGTGGGCGCGGCGGCACGCGAACCCGCCGCCGTCGCCGACATGCTGCGGCGGGGCGCGGACGACTGCCTGCCGAGCGGCTGCGCGCCCGTCGAACTGTCGGCGCGCATCGCGGCGAAGCTGCACCGCGTGCCCGTACCGGTGGAGCAGTTGTTGCGCGACCCGCGCACGGGGCTCTACTCGGGGCCGCACTTCATGGACGAGCTGGAGCGTGAGTTGCGCCGTCCGGCGGCGGCGCGGCGGTGTTCTCGCCGTCGTCGGGGTCGCCGAGATGCCCGCCCTGGAGAAGCGGCTCGGGCCGCGCGTGCACCGGGAGGTCGCCGAGCGGCTCGCGCAGGTCGTGGCCGGTACAGCGCCCGCAGGGGGCGGCCTCGGCGGCGTCTGCGACCGGCTCGGCTGGGACGACGACGGGCATCTCCTTGTCCTCATGCCCGGCGTCGACGAGGAGAGCGCGCGGCAGGACCTCGCGGCGTTCGCGGCGTCCGTCGCGGGCACCCGCTTCGTCGTCGCGGACGAGAACGTCCGGCTCACCCCGGCCATCGGCTTCACCCCGCTCACCGCGTACGAGGACTCCGGCGGCCACGAGGCGGCCGCCCGCAGCGCCCGCGAGGCCACCGACGAGGCCCTGCGCCACCGCGATCTGCGGCCGGTGCGCTGGCAGCCGTGGATGCGGGCGAAGCCGCAGGACGGACCCCGGCACGCCCGCGCCCGAGCGGGCCTCGGCACCCTGCGCGCCGCGCTCACCCCGCTCCTCTCGCCCGTCCTGATGCTGCTCCTCGGCGTCGGCGTGCCGTTTCTGCTCTACCAGCAGGCGTACGACCGACTCGGCGTGGACGTGGCCGCGTACGCCTACTGGGTCGTCGTCGCGGGGCTCGTCGCGTCGGCGCTGCTCATCGTCCTGGAGTGCCTGTTCGCGCTGGACGCCCCGGCACGTCCGGCCGCCGCCGCGCAGCCGTACCCGCCCGCGAGCGCGGTCATCGCGGCGTACCTGCCGAACGAGGCGGCGACGATCGTCGACACCGTCGAGTCGTTCCTGCGCCTGGAGTACCCGGGCGAGTTGGAGATCGTCCTCGCCTACAACACCCCGCACCCGCTGCCCGTCGAGGACACCCTGCGCGAGGTGGCGCGCCGCGATCCGCGGCTCGTGCTGCTGCCCGTCGCGGGCTCCACGTCCAAGGCGCAGAACCTGAACGCGGCCGTGACCCGGGTGCGCGGCGAGTTCGTGGGCGTCTTCGACGCCGACCACCACCCGGCGCCGGACGCGTTCAGGCACGCCTGGGACTGGCTCTCGAACGGCTACGACGTCGTCCAGGGGCACTGCGTGGTCCGCAACGGCGACAGCTCCTGGGTGGCGCGCATGGTCGCCGTCGAGTTCGAGGCCATCTACGCCGTGAGCCACCCGGGCCGCACCCGCCTGTACGGATTCGGGGTGTTCGGCGGCTCCAACGGCTTCTGGCGCACCGACCTCCTCGCCCGCACCCGCATGCACGGCTCGATGCTCACCGAGGACATCGACTCCACCCTGCGGGCCCTCGGCGCGGGCGCCCGCATCGCCATGGACCGCACCCTCATCTCGCGCGAGCTGGCCCCGACGACGCTGCGGCCGCTGTGGAACCAGCGCTCGCGCTGGGCGCAGGGCTGGCTCCAGGTGTCGCTGCGGCACCTGCGCGTGGCGCTGCGGTCGGAGCGGTTCACGCACCGTCAGAAGACAGGCCTGTGGGTGTTGTTGGGGTGGCGCGAGGTGCAGCCCTGGCTGACCCTGCAGATCCTGCCGGTGCTGCTGCACGCCGCGTGGCGGGCGGGCGGCGCGGACAAGCTCGACTGGGCGGTGCCGGTGTGCCTGCTCGCGGCGGCGCTCACGCTGTCCGCCGGGCTGGTGCAGGCCGCCTTCGCGTGGCGGCTCGCGGTGCCCGAACTGCGCCGCAGGAAGGCCTGGTTCTGGCGCTATCTCCTCGTCACCACGGTCTTCTACACCCACTTCAAGAACCTCGTGGCCCGGCAGGCGCATCTGAAGGAGGCGCTGGGGGAGCGGCAGTGGCGGGTCACGCCGCGCGCCGCGGCGGCGGACGCGGAGGCCTCATGAGGACCCCCGCGCCCACGCTCACGAAGGAGGCGCCGCTCCCGGCCGAGCCCCTGCCCGCCGGGCCCCGCACCCGCGGCTCCGCCCGGGCCCGCGCCGTCGAACTCCAGGGCCTGCGCGGCCTCGCCGCCCTCAGCACCGTCGTCTTCCACGTGTGGCAGCAGTACTACACGTACGACGCCGCCGGGGCGCACCCACCGGTCGACAACCCCTGGCTGGGCGCGCTGCTCTCCCTCGAAGTCATCGACCTGTTCTTCGTGATGTCGGCGTACCTGCTGACGCTGTCCTACGCCCGCGCGGCCATCGACGGGCCCGACGCGCCCCCGTCCGAGGGGAGCGGGGTCCGCTCGGGCCGGGACTTCCTGTTCCGGCGGGCGATCCGCATCCTGCCGGTGTACTTCCTCGCCGTCCTGCTCGTCTGGTCGAGCCGCAATCCGACCCTGCCCGGCGACTGGCGCGACCTGCTCGGCCACCTCACCTTCACGCACGTCCTCGACCGCGAACGCATCTTCTACACCCTCGGCCCGACCTGGTCGCTCTCCCTCGAAGTCGCCTTCTATCTGGCCCTGGTGGCCCTCGGGCCGCTCGCGATCCGGGCCTGCCGCCGCCTGGCCACGCGCCGGGCGCGGGTGGCGCTGTGCCTGGCGGGCTGCGGGGCGCTGTTCGTGGCGCCGGTGCTGTGGATCGCGGCCGCGCACCACGTCCTCGACGTGCCGTACACCGACTGGCCGGTGTACTTCCGCCCGCAGGCCCGCTTCGGCGGCTTCGCGGCGGGCATGGCGCTCGCCGTGCTCCTGGTGGCGCTCGGGGAGCGCGGACGGCTCGACGCGCGGATCGCGGGGCCGGTGGCGCTCGCGGCGTTCGGCGGCGTGTACGGCCTCTCGTACGCGGCCGACCCGGGCGACATCGCGTACACCTACTACCATCCGCTGGCCGCGCTCCTGTGGACCGTGCTCCTGTACGCGACGCTGCGGCCCCGGGAGCGGGACGGCCGCGGGCCGCGCTGGCTCGGGGCGCTGCGGGCGCGCTGGGTGACCGGCGTCGGCCTCATCAGCTACAGCCTCTACATCTGGCACGAGCCGGTGATGCTGGAGCTGGACGGGTGGGGGCTCCTACCGCGCGGTCCGCTCGGCTTCGCGGCGGGGACGCTGATCGTGCTCGCCGTGGCGCTGGCCGCGGGGGCGGTCAGCTACTGGCTCGTCGAGTACCCGGCGGGGCTGCTCGCCCGGGCCCGGGACGCGCGGGGCGCTCCGCGCGAGTTCTATCCGGAGCGCGCGGGAGGCGGGCCGCCGGACATGGCGGAGCCGTCCCCCGTTCGCATGGGTTCGCCCGGCGGGGGCGTCAGCGGGTCGGCTTGAAGGAGGCGAGGGCCCGGTCGAAGTACTCCTTGCCCAGGGGGCGGTTCTTCGCGGGCGCCGAGACCCACACGTCGTGCATCCTGCCGTTCTCGTTCCAGCTCAGGTCGTACGTGACGCGGGGACCGCCGTCGGTGCCCGCGCCGTTCCAGGTGAAGGTCCACAGGGCGGCGGGACGGCCGTTGTGGGTGGTGCGGGTGACGGAACCGGAGCGGTAGCCGGGGTAGTGCGACGGCCCCTTCTTGTGGGCCTTGCGCATCACCGCCAGTGGTCCTTCGGGGGTGATGGGCTGCGGGTGGACGCCGATGCGGAACCTCTTGGCGGCGGAGTAGTAGTAGACGCGGGGCGGTTCGGGGGAGCGCGTGAAGCCGTCGGGGACGGTGAGGGTGAAGCCGGACGGGTCGTTCACCGTGCGGTAGCCCGCGGGGGGCTTCGGTTTGGGCGTGCCCTTGGTCGGGGGCGGTGCCGGGGAGGCGTCCCCGCCGTCCGGGCGTGTGTCGTCGGGGTCGGGGGTGCGGTCGGGGCCCGAGGGCGAGGTGTCATCGGGCGGTGTCAGCGGCTTCTCGTCGGCGGCCTCGTCCGTCCGCTTGCCGCGGTCACCCGAGTCGTTCCCGTTCGTCGCCAGGAGCCAGGCCCCCGTGGCTATGCCGCCCGTCGCCAGGACGGCGGCCGCGGTGGCCAGGGCTATGGCCGTGCGGGAGCGGGGCGGCCGGGTGGGTGGCGAGGATCCGGTGCTCGGCGCGGATCCGGTGCTCGGCGCCGGGGCCGGGGCGGTGAGGGTGGGGGTGGGGGTGGGAC
>NZ_JNXT01000094.1 GCF_000716675.1 Streptomyces alboflavus | reverse complement strand
CGGCAGGGCTGAGGGTGCCGGGCTGTCGGACTAGCCGGTCCGAGTTCGGGCGGGCGGGTGGGAGAGAGCCCGTCCGGCGTTTGAGGACGAGGTGCGGAGCGCCGATCGGGGGTGGGTTGTCTCACGGTGAGGGGAGAGCCACCTCCGGGGGCCGGGGCGGAGGCCCGGATTCGGGGAGGGGTGGGGTTGGGGGGACCCCGGCAAGGCCCCGGCGTCCGCCACGTAGTACCTGGGACGGACCCCGGCGAACCCGTCCCGGAGGGGACGCGGCGTCGTCGCCCCGCCCCGTACCGTCTGACGCGTGACCGAGAAAACGCGCAGCCCGGAGTTCCACCTCGCGCAGAACGCCCTCCAGGGCCTGCGCACGGACCTCTTCCACGACGCCTTCGCCTACCGCCCCCTGCCCCCGCTGAGCCCGGACGCCCCGCTGGTGCAGTGGCTGCCGGAGCGGATACGCAGGCTCGCCGTGTGGTTCCCGCACGGCGTGGTCCTGACGATGGCCGCGTTCACGGTGATGGTCACGTACGCGGCGATGTCCGGCGGCTACGGCGGCAACACCCTCGTCGACGTCGTGGCGTCGCTGATCCCGGCGGTCACGGTCGCGCTGACGCTGGTGCGCCCGGTGCTCGCCTGGTGGCTGTCCCTGACGGCGACCCCGTTCCTCGCGGCCGCGGCCTCCGGCGGCGACTTCCCGTGGTCGCCGGGCTCCTTCGTGGGGCACACCATGGTCATGATGGTGGTCGCGGCCCGCACCCGCCCCCGCACGGCGGCGTGGATGTGGGTCCTGACGACCCTGTACTCGTTCCTCGCGGACAGCGCCGGGGGCCACTACGGCTCCAACAGCGGCCCCCTCGCCGTGGTCAGCGGCGTCGCGGTCGCCCTGGTCAGCCTGGTCGCCGCGAACTCCCACACCCGCCGCGAGGTGGTGGCGGAGCGCACCGTGACGGCCGTGGAGCGGGACCGGCGCACCCTGCTCGAGGAGCGTACGAACATCGCCCGGGAGCTGCACGACGTGGTCGCCCACCACATGTCGGTGGTCGCGATCCAGGCGGAGGCCGCCCCGTACCGGGTGGAGAACCCGCCGCCGGAGCTGGAGCAGGCCTTCGCGACGATCCGCGAGAACGCGGTGATCGCCCTGACCGAGCTGCGCCGTGTCCTCGGTGTCGTACGGGCGGAGGACTACGAGGCCCCGGACGCGCCGCAGCCGACGCTCGCCGACATCGACCGGCTGCTCGACAACGTGCGCGGCACCGGCCTCGCCGTGGAGAAGGTCGTCACCGGCGCGGCCCGCGAGCTGCCGCAGGGCGTGGAGCTATCGGCGTACCGCATCGTGCAGGAGGCGCTGAGCAACAGCCTGCGGCACGCGCCGGGCGCGACGGCCCGGGTGGAGATCGGCTACGTCCTCGGCGGGCTCGGCCTGCGGGTCGTCAACGGGCCCCCGACGGAGCTGGTGAAGCCCTCGCCGGGCGCCGGGCACGGCATCACGGGGATGCGGGAGCGGGTGTCGATGCTGGACGGCGACATGACGGCGGAGCCGACGGAGGACGGGGGGTACGAGGTGACGGTGTTCCTGCCGGTGCCGGTGGACGCCCCGCGGGCCGCGGACGCGGGGGGTGCCCCGAAGGCCGCCGACGCGGGCGGTGCTCCGAAGGCCGCGGACGCGGGCGGTGTCCCGAAGGCCGCGGACACCGGGGGTGCCCCGGGGCCGGCCGCCGGGCCCGCCTCGCCGGGGGCCGCGCCCTCGTCCCCCGACTCCACCCGCACCATCTCCCTCGACAAGCCCGCCGGAGGTCACGCCTGATGAACCGCACCATCCGCGTCCTGATCGCCGACGACCAGATGATGGTCCGCGAGGGTTTCTCCGTGCTGTTGAACGCGATGCCGGACATCGAGGTAGTCGGCGAGGCGGTGAACGGGCGCGAGGCCGTCGAGCGCGTGCGGGAACTCGCCCCTGACGTCGTCCTGATGGACATCCGCATGCCGGAGCTGAACGGCATCGAGGCGACCCGCGAGATCGTCGCGGACGCCCGGGTCGAGACGAAGGTCCTCGTCCTGACGACGTTCGACCTGGACGAGTACGTGTACCAGGCGCTGCGCGCGGGCGCGTCCGGCTTCCTGCTCAAGGACGCCTCCGCCCGCCAGCTCGCCGACGGCGTACGGGTGGTGGCCTCCGGCGAGGCCCTGCTCGCGCCGAGCGTCACGCGCCGCCTGATCACGGAGTTCTCGAAGCTGTCGGACAACCCGCGGCTCGCGGCGTCCGCGCAGGCGCAGGCGCAGTACGGCGAGCTGACCGAGCGCGAGACGGAGGTCCTGGTGCTCATCGCGCAGGGCCTGTCGAACGGGGAGATCGCCGCCCGCCTCGTCGTCGCCGAGTCCACGATCAAGACGCACGTCAGCCGGGTCCTGGTGAAGCTCGGCCTGCGCGACCGCACCCAGGCTGCGGTGTTCGCGTACGAGGCGCGGCTCGTCACGCCGGGCTGAGCGGGGCCAAGGGCCGGGGGCGGGGCGGGGGGCTGGTCAGGCGGGGGGCGCGGGGCTAGCGTCCGGGCATGGACGCCCCCTTCGACCCCTGGTCGCCCGAGTTCGTGGCCGATCCCTATCCCGCGTACGCCGCCCTGCGCGCCCGGGGCCGCGCGCACTACTACGAACCCAGCCGCCAGTACCTGATCCCGCACCACGCGGACGTCTCGGCCCTGCTGCGCGACCGCCGCCTCGGCCGCACCTATCTGCACCGGTACAGCCACGAGGAGTTCGGCCGCCAGGCCCCGCCGCCCGAGCACGAGCCGTTCCACGTCCTCAACGACCACGGCATGCTCGACCTGGAGGCCCCGGCGCACACCCGTGTCCGCCGCCTGGTGGCGAAGGCGTTCACGCCGCGCACGGTCGAGCGGCTCCGCCCGTACGTCGAGGGGCTCGCCGACGACCTGGTGCGGGGGCTCGTGGCGGACGGGGGCGGGGACCTGGTGGCGCGGGTCGCCGAGCCGCTGCCCGTCGCGGTGATCGCCGAGATGCTGGGCATCCCGGAGGCGGACCGGGGGCCTCTGCGGCCCTGGTCGGCGGACATCTGCGGGATGTACGAGCTGAACCCGGGGGCGGAGACGGCGGCCCGGGCCGTGCGCGCGTCGGTGGAGTTCTCGGCGTACCTGAGGGAGTTGATCTCCGCTCGGCGCAAGGAGCCCGGCGACGATCTCATCAGCGCCCTCATCGCCGCGCACGACGAGGGCGAGCGGCTGAGCGAGCAGGAGATGATCTCGACCTGCGTGCTGCTCCTGAACGCGGGGCACGAGGCCACCGTGAACTCCACCGCCAATGGGTGGAACGTTCTCTTCAGTCACCCGGAGCAGCTCGCCGCCCTGCGCGCGGAGCCGGAGCGGCTCCTTCCCACCGCCGTCGAGGAGCTGCTGCGTCACGACACGCCGCTCCAGCTCTTCGAGCGGTGGGTGCTCGACGACATCGAGGTCGGGGACACCGTCGTTCCGCGCGGTAGCGAGGTGGCGCTCCTGTTCGGCTCCGCCAACCGGGACCCGGCCGCGTTCACCGCCCCCGACACCCTGGACCTGGCCCGCGCCGACAACCCGCACATCTCCTTCGGCGCGGGCATCCACTACTGCGTCGGCGCGCCGCTGGCCCGCATCGAACTGGCGGCCTCGCTGCGGGCGTTGCTGCGCCGGGCCCCGGACCTGCGGCTCGCCGCGGAGCCCGTGCGCAAGCCGGGCTTCGTGATCCGGGGCCTTGAGGAGCTGCCCGTCGCGTGCTGAGGGGGTGTGCTCAGCCCGTCGCCAGGTCCCGCCTGCGCAGCCCCGCGAGCCCGGCCGCCGTGCAGGCCACCGCGGCCGCCGTGAGCAGCAGCACCGGGGTCCACGCCATGTCCTGCCCCGGGAGCTTCGGCAGGTGCGAGAACGGCGACAGGTTCATGATCGGCTGCGGTACGTCGAGTGCGGGTCCGATCCAGCCGATGAGCAGGGCCAGGCCCGCCACGCCCCAGGCGCCGACGGCCAGTTGGGGCGAGAGGCCGTGCAGCAGCACCGCGAGGGAGCCGATCAGCCAGATCGCGGGGAGCTGGACCAGGCAGGCGCCGACGATCGGCCCGACGTCCTGTCCGTACCCGATGCCGAGGCCGAAGGCCGCGAGCAGCATGATCAGCGCGGCGCCCGTGAAGGCGATGACGAGGTGGCCCGCGGCCCAGCGCAGCCTGCCCACGGCGTTCGCGAGGACCGGCTCGGCGCGCTGCGAGGTCTCCTCGCCGTGCAGCCGCAGGACCGAGGCGACGACGTGGAGCGCGCCGACCATGCCGATGATCCCGACGATCGCGGCGAGGAAGGCGTCGGTGAGGCCGGTCTGGCCGCCCATGCGCTGGAAGATCTCGCGGGTGTTCTCGTTGTCGCCGACGAGGTCGGTGGCGCCCTCCGTCATCCCGCCGAAGACGACTCCGGCGGCGAGGAAGCCGAGGCTCCAGCCGCCGACGGCGCCGCGCTGCAGCCGCCACGCCAGGGCGCCCGCCGTGCCGAGGCGGCCGTGCGCGGGTCCTGGCCGGGACGGCAGGAAGCTCATGCCGACGTCGCGGCGCCCGGCGAGTTCGTACGCCCCGATGGTCTGGACGGCGATGGCGCCCGCGAAGAGCAGCAGCACCCACCACCGTTCCGCGCCGAACGCGCGCATGTTCTCCTGCCAGCCGACCGGCGACAGCCAGGTGAGCAGCGAGGAGCCGTCGGCCGTCGCCGAGTCGCCCGCCGCGCGCAGGACGAACGCCGCGCCGAGCAGCGCCGACGTGAGGCCCTTGGCGAGCCGGGCGCTCTCCGTGAACTGGGCGACCATCGCCGCCATCGTGGCGAACACCATGCCCACGCAGGCGATGCCGAGCCCCAGCGCGAGCGCCCCCGCGCCGCCCTCGCCCGCGAGCCCGGCGGCGACGAGCAGGCCGAGCAGCGCGTTCGCGACGAGCGCCGTGAGCAGCGCCGACGTCAGCGGCGCGCGGCGGCCGACCATGGCCGAGGAGATCATCTCCTGGCGGCCCGTCTCCTCTTCCTCGCGCGTGTGCCGTACGACGATGACGAGGCTCATCACGGCGGCGAGCACCCCGGCGAAGGTGCCGACGCGCCAGGCCGTGAGCCCGCCGAAGGACTGGTCGAACACCGGGCCGTAGAGGGCGCGCAGGGAGGCGTTGGTGGCGAGCGAGTCCATCAGGTCGGCGCGCTGGGCCGCCGTGCCGTACACCTCCTTGAGGGTGTTCGGCATGCTCAGGACCATCGTCGCGATGACGGCGAGCCACACGGGGATGATGACGCGGTCGCGGCGCAGCGCGAGGCGCAGCAGGGGCGGGGTGCCGGTGACGCTCGTCAGGGCGGTCATCGCGCCGTCGCCTCTTCGGTGCGTTCCGACGTCACGTCGTCCTGGTAGTGCCGCATGAACAGCTCCTCCAGGGTGGGTGGAGTGCTGGTCAGGGACCGGATGCCGGAGTCGGCGAGGGTGCGCAGGACGGCGTCCAGCTTGTCGGTGTCGACCTGGAGGGCGACGCGGTGTCCTTCGACCGCCAGGTCGTGCACGCCTGGAAGGCGGGACAGGTCGCCCGGCTCGGCGGCGAGTTCGGCGCGGACGCTGGTGCGGGTGAGGTGGCGCAGGTCGGCGAGGGAGCCGGACTCCACCGTGCTGCCCTTGCGGATGATGCTGACCCGGTCGCAGAGGGTCTCCACCTCGCTGAGGAGGTGCGAGGACAGCAGGACGGTACGGCCCTCTGCGCGGGCCCGGACCACGCAGCTCTGGAAGACCTCCTCCATGAGCGGGTCGAGGCCGGACGTCGGCTCGTCGAGGATCAGCAGCTCGACGTCCGACGCGAACGCGGCGACCAGGGCGACCTTCTGGCGGTTCCCCTTGGAGTAGGCGCGGCCCTTCTTCGTCGGGTCCAGCTCGAACCGCTCGATCAGCTCGGCCCGCCGCTCCTTGTCCAGGCCGCCCCGCAGCCTGCCGTACAGATCGATGACCTCGCCGCCGGAGAGGTTCCGCCACAGGGTGACGTCGCCCGGTACGTACGCGAGGCGCCGGTGCAGTGCGACGGCGTCGTGCCAGGGGTCCTTGCCGAGGAGCTGCGCGGCGCCGGAGTCGGCGCGAAGGAGGCCGAGCAGGACGCGGATGGCGGTGGACTTGCCGGCCCCGTTGGGCCCGAGGAAGCCGTGGACCTCGCCGCGCTCGACGTCGAGGTCGAGGCCGTCGAGGGCGTGTGTCCGGCCGAACGACTTGTGCAGCCCGGAGACGGTGATTGCCTTCGTCATGTTTTTGAAAGTACGCTGTTTTCACAAATTTGTGAAGTTAAGGAACTGTATAAACTTGGGTGGCCGGGGCGAGCAAGGGAGATGATCCAGGGATGAGCACGGACGAGAAGGACACGGCGGCGGGGCGTACGGAGGACCTGGCGGCCGCCTCCCGGTTCACCGAGCAGTTCGCGGCGCAGCTGGTCTGGGCCGGGATGCCGCGCATGCCCGCGCGCGTCTTCGCCGCGCTGCTCGCCTCCGAGTCCGGCTCGCTCACGGCGGCCGAGCTGGGGGAGCGGCTGCATGTGAGCCCGGCGGCGGTGTCGGGGGCGGTGCGCTATCTCAGCCAGCAGTACATGGTCGCGCGCGAGCGGGAGCCCGGTTCGCGGCGCGACATCTTCCGGGTGCACAGCGACCAGTGGTACGAGGCGCTGACCAACCGGGACTCCGTCCTCAAGCGCTGGGAGACCTCCCTGCGCGACGGCATCGCGAGCCTCGGCCCCGACTCCCCGGCGGGCCACCGCCTGGAGGAGACCCTCGCCTTCTTCGAGTTCGTCCAGGTGGAACTGGCGGGCATGATGACCCGCTGGCGCGCCCACAGGGAGTCCCTCTTCGGCCCGCCGCCCCGCTGACCCGCGCGTCGGCGGCGCCTCACCGAGGCAGCACAAGCCCCCAGGCCTGCGCCCGCACGTGCCACGTCCGGCTCCGCACCGGACCCGTGACCACCGCGTCCGCCCGGTAGCGGAAGTCCGGCCCCGACACCGTCACCGACCGGGCCCGCGCCCGCACGGGCGCCACCTCCGCCCCGACCGACGCCGGATGCACCTCGACCCGCGCGAACCCCGCACCGCCGGGCCGCACGGACACGCCCTCGACGGGCTGGTCGAGGTCCACCAGGGTCACCCCGTCCGCCTCGACCCGCAGCCGCGAGGGCCCGCCGGGCACCACCCGCGAGGGCCGCACGGCCAGCGTCCGCACGAGCGACTGACAGGTCCGCAGCCACGGATGCCGCTCCCCGCCCCCGGCGTCCCCGGAGCCACCGGCGTCCCCGGAGCCACCGGCCCCGGAGAGACCGGCCCCCACCGCACCCACGGGCGGGATCAGCACGTCCCCGAGGACCACCCCGTCCCGGTCGTCCACGAGCAGATCGAGCCGCCGGGGCGCACCCTCCAGGACGGCCCGTGCCGCCGCGACCGCCCCGACGGGCACGCCGAGCCCCCGGGCGAGCCGGACGGCGGACGCGGCGGAGCCGACGGGCACGACGGAGAGAACGGCGGACGCGAGCGCGCGCTCCCGGTGAAGGACACCGACCGCACGCAGCAGCGCGGCATCGTCGCCCACCACGACGGGCCGCCGTGTCCCCCGTCTGACCAGCGCTTTCGTGAATTCCTCAGGGCTTTCAGGCAGGCACACCCTGACGCCCGCGCCCGCGCCAAGCACGTCCTTGGCGATGCGCACGGACTCCCCGTCCGTGCGCCGGGCGACCGGGTCGATGACCACCAGAAGCTGGTCGCGAGCCGACACGTGCGCCCTTTCTTTAGGTCTCGGGTAGCATCTTTGTGCAAGAGCCCCTTGCGCTATTGCGCCAGGGGCTTCGTCTATTCCGGGGCAACCAAGGCACACCCACACCGACGGCCGACGGCCTGTCGCTGTGGCCCCTGACCTTGGACATGCCCCGCCCGGAAGGGGTGTACGCCTGTGCCCGCACTCGTGCTGCTCGGTGCTCAGTGGGGTGACGAAGGCAAGGGAAAGGCCACCGACCTGCTCGGTGGCTCCGTGGACTATGTAGTGCGTTACCAGGGCGGCAACAACGCCGGCCACACGGTTGTCGTAGGCGACCAGAAGTACGCGCTGCATCTCCTCCCTTCCGGGATCCTCTCCCCGGACTGCGTGCCTGTCATCGGCAACGGAGTCGTCGTCGACCCGTCGGTCCTGCTCTCCGAGCTGAGCGGTCTGAACGAGCGCGGCGTCGACACGTCGAAGCTGCTGATCAGCGGTAACGCGCACATCATCACGCCGTACAACGTGACGGTCGACAAGGTCGGTGAGCGCTTCCTCGGCAAGCGGAAGATCGGTACGACCGGGCGCGGCATCGGCCCGACGTACGCCGACAAGATCAACCGCACCGGCATCCGCGTCCAGGACCTCTACGACGAGTCGATCCTGAAGCAGAAGGTCGAAGCGGCCCTGGAGCAGAAGAACCAGCTCCTGACGAAGGTGTTCAACCGCCGCGCCATCGAGGCGGAGCAGATCGTCGAGCAGCTCCTGGAGCACGGCGAGAACATCAAGCAGTACGTGGCCGACACCACGCTGATCCTCAACAACGCGCTCGACGAGGACAAGGTCGTCCTGTTCGAGGGCGGCCAGGGCACGCTCCTGGACGTGGACCACGGCACGTACCCCTTCGTCACCTCGTCGAACCCGACCGCGGGCGGCGCCTGCACGGGCACCGGCGTGGGTCCGACGAAGATCAGCCGGGTCATCGGCATCCTGAAGGCGTACACCACGCGCGTCGGCGCCGGTCCGTTCCCGACGGAGCTGTTCGACAAGGACGGCGAGGCGCTGCGCACCATCGGCGGCGAGCGCGGTGTCACCACCGGCCGTGACCGCCGCTGCGGCTGGTTCGACGCCCCGATCGCCCGCTACGCGACCCGCGTGAACGGCCTGACGGACTTCTTCCTCACCAAGCTGGACGTCCTCACCGGCTGGGAGCAGATCCCGGTCTGCGTCGCGTACGAGATCGACGGCAAGCGCGTCGAGGAACTGCCGTACAACCAGACGGACTTCCACCACGCGAAGCCGATCTACGAGATGCTGCCGGGCTGGTCCGAGGACATCACCAAGGCCCAGACCTTCGCCGACCTGCCGAAGAACGCGCAGGGCTATGTGAAGGCCCTGGAGGAGATGTCCGGCGCCCCGATCTCCGCGATCGGCGTGGGTCCGGGCCGTACCGAGACGATCGAGATCAACTCGTTCATCTAGCCGAGTCGCTGCCCGGCTTCTCGTCGGGCAGCTCGGCGCAGGCCCGCAGTCCCTCGGGTGTCGCGCACGGCAGATGGCCATGGGTGCGGATCGCGTCCTGGCCACTGCCGCGCGCGTACGCGAGGAAGCTCGACGCGAGCGAGTCGGCGGGCGGCTGCCCGTAGGTGTAGGCGTACTCGATCTCGCGGTACGGGTAGCCGTCGCTTCTCGCGAGGCCGTCCGTGGACGCCTGGGTGCCGTCCAGGGACAGCCGGTGCAGGCCCTTCAGGCTCGTGGCGGCGCGCAGCTCGCTGTAGCCGAGGGCGCCGGGGATGCGGCCGACGGCGTCGATGACCTGCTCGGTGGAGTCGAGTTCGCAGCGGATCACGGGCGCGCGGGCGTCGTCCTTGCGCACGCAGTCGTTGGACGACGCCTTGATCTCGAAGTCGCCGCCGAGCAGGCGGCGTTGCAGGGTGTCGCGGGTGCCCGAGCTGGACCCGCGGCTGACGAGGACGACCTCCTGGTCGGGCCCGCCGAGCTGCTCCCAGTTCCTGATCTCGCCGCGGTAGAGCCGCCGCACGTCCTTCAGGGACAGATTCCGCAGCCGTACGCCGTCGTTGACGACCAGCGCGTACGCCGAGACCGCCACGCGGTGCTCGACCAGCCGCGGATAGCCGTCCGACTTGGGCCCGTCGGACAGGGCGATCAGGGGCGGCGACTTCTTCGCCGACTTCGCCGACCTGGCGCCCTCCGCTTCGAGTTCGCGTATCCCCGCGGTGCTGCCGTGCGCGCTGACGGTGATCCCGGCTCCCGGGCAGTCGTCCTCGTACTTCTCCTTCAGCTCCTCGGCGACGGGCCGGAACGCCGTGGACCCGACGACGGTGAGCTGTCCCGTGGCGCACTCGATGGGCGTCGGGTCGTCCTCGTCACTCAGCAGGATCATCGCGGCGAGCGTGACGACGGACGCGGTGAGCAGCGCGGTGAGGACCTTCGCGGGGCGGCTGAACAGCGGCGGCTTGTCGTCGGGCGTCGTGGACCTGTTGGGCTGCACCTCGCCCGCCTGGATGCCGCCGGACACGGTGACCTCGCGGCCGACGGCTCCGCCGGTGAGCAGCACGAGGAGCTTGTAGTGCTGGCCCCGGTTCAGCGGGACGCGCGGGATGTACACGGTCGAGCCGTCGTAGCGCAGCCCCGCCGCCGGGGTGAAGTGCTCCATCAGGTGGTCGGCGCCCGCAGGCGCGGTGACGGCGAGGCCGCGCACGGTACGGCCGGTGAACACGGCGGTCAGGCCGTGCAGGGCCCGCCCGGTGTAGTCGGCGTCGCTGATGGACTGCGAGCCGTCGTTCTCCACCCGAAGCAGCACCAGCGTCGCGTCGGACATCTCCGGCGTCTCGTCGAAGAGCCCGAGGCGCGCGTTCGCCCCGCCCGTGCGGACGTTGTCGCCGATCGCGGTGTCCATCTGCACGCGGTAGCCGACGCGCTTGCGCCGCGGCACCCGGCGCTCGTACCAGATGGCTCCCAGCGTGGCGAGGAGCCCGAGCGCGGCGGTCAGCACGGCTACGACGTTCTCGGGGCTCAACCAGTCCACGCCCGCACGCTACGGAGGCGCCCCCGGAGCGGGGAACGCCCGGGCGGGGGACTTCGCCCTTCCGCCGCCGGACGTTCGCCGCCGGTTCAACCGGCCTGCCGCGCGGGCGGGTTGCCCTGGCCGCCGGTCGTGCTTGCTGTCAGCTTCCCTTGGTGTACGTGAGGGCGCGGGTGCCGTCGGTGTTGACGCGGTGCAGTTCGCCGCTCGGCAGGATCGTGACGACGGTCGGCTTGCCGGGGTCGCAGGCCGGGGGGCCGCCGACGGTGACGCGCGTCGGGCCGATGTTCAGCCGGTCCTCGCTCGCGGACCTCAACTCGCCCTGGAACACGCAGTGGTAGGTGCCGCCGCCCTCCAGCGGCCCGTCGGCCGTCATGGACAGGATGGTGTCGCCCTCCTCGCCCTGCTGGATGGTCAGCCGGCGGGTGCTGAGCCCGGCGTCGCCGCTGACCGTGCCGTTCCACGTCCCGACGAACTTGTCCGGCACCGTCTTGTCCGAGACGGCCGACGTGGACGGCGAGGGGGACGGCCCGGAGTCGGACTCCGACGGCGAGCCGGGCGTCTCCGGCGCACTGCTCTGCCGGTTCTTCCCGTCGCCTCCGCCCCGCGCCTTCGGGTCGCCGTCGTCGCCCTTCATCGTCGCGTACACGGTGCCGCCCGCGCCGAGGGCGACGATCAGCGCCACGGCGACGAGCAGCGCGGTGGAACGCCCGCTGCGCCGCTGCGGCTCCCCTGCGGTGAGGCCGTACGGGGGTGTGGGGCCGTAGGGCGGGGTCGAGCCGTACGGGGGTTGCTGCGGGTGCGGATAGCCGTAGCCCGGCGCCTGGTGGGGGTAGGCGTACGCGGGGGAGTGGGTGGGCGTGGGCCCGGGGGTCGGGGTCGGCGCGGCCGTCGGGGCCGGGGGCAGGCCGCTGACCATGGTGGGGAGGTGGTTGACGGGGGCCTGGCCGGGGGTGCCGGGTGGGGGTGGGGTGTCGTGGCCGGACGGGGCGCCCGGGGGTGCGGCGGGCGGGGCGTCGGTGCCGGGGGCGCCTTGGGCGGAGGGCCCGGCCGCACCTGCCGTACCTGCCGCAGCGGCTGCGGCTCCCGCACCTGCCGCAGCAGCTCCCGCACCTGCCGCTCCCGCGGCCCCGGACTCCCCGGACGCGGACTTACCGGACCCGGACTCACCGGACCCGGACTCACCGGACCCGGACTCACCGGATCCGGACGTGCCCCCGGCTGCTGCCGCCCCCTCGGGCTCCTCGATCTCCAGCAACTGCACGGCGTGCCGCCCGAGTTGGGCGACGAGGGCCCCGGGCAGCCAGGGCTCCAGGGACTTGCCCTCGGAGAGGGTGTCCTCGGCCCCGGTCCGGGCGAGTATCTCGTCCAGGGACGGCCGATCCCCGGGGGCCTTGGAGAGACAGTGCCCGACAAGATCGCGCAGGGACTCGGGCAGGGCCTCCAGGTCGGGCTCCTCCTGCGCGATGCGGAACATCAGCGCGTGCACCCCGCTGTTGGCGGTGCCGAAGGGCAGCGCTCCGGTGGCCGCGTAGGCGAGGACGGACCCGAGGCAGAAGATGTCGCAGGCCTCGGTGACGCGGTCGCCGCGCACCTGCTCGGGCGCCATGAACCCGGGCGACCCGACGAGCGCGCCGGTCCGGGTGAGCCCCCCGTCGGTGACGGTCTCCAGCGCCCGGGCGATCCCGAAGTCGATGACGCGGGGCCCGTCGATGGTGACGAGGACGTTGGAGGGCTTCAGGTCGCGGTGGATGAGCCCGGCGGCGTGGATGTCCTTGAGGGCGTTGGCGAGCCCGGCGGCGAGGATGTTCACGGACCGCTCGGGGAGGGGCCCGTGGTCGTGCGAGACGACGGCCTGCAGCGAGGGCCCGGCGACGTACCCCGTGGCGACCCACGGGATGTCGGCCTCCGTGTCCGCGTCGAGAACCGGCGCGGTCCACGCCCCGCCGACCCGCCGCGCGGCCCCCACCTCCTGCCGGAACCGCCCGCGGAACTCGTCCTGCGCGGCCAGCTCCTCCCGCACCAGCTTGACCGCGACGGTGCGCCCGCGGTCGGAGCGCGCCAGATACACCTGCCCCATACCGCCCGCGCCGAGCCGCGCGAGCAGCCGGTAGACACCGATCCGCTGCGGATCCCCCGGGCCGAGTTTCTCCATGGCCATCGGCGCCGCCCTCCCCCTGATTTTCAGCCACCGCGGTGCGGCGACCTCGCGTACATCGCCGTGCGACAGATCGAGGAGTCTACGCACCGTGCGTACGGTTCATGGGACGCCCCCGAGTCCGCTATAAGCCCACTACATGCGCGCCTTTTCCGCAGTCCGTCGACGGAATCTGTGACACATCCGTGAGACGGCGGAGGGCGCCGCCTCGTACTGCGTGAACGTCTCGCCGAGCATCTGACGGAAGGCGTCGGCTCATCTCCGCACCTCCTTAAGCACCTGCCGCAGCGCGTGTCCGTCCCGGCAGCGAGCCGGTTCGTCCGCGCACTGCACGGCATGTGATGACGATAGGCCGACGGGTTCAGAGTGAGCGGGTGCGGGACAAGCTCGACGGCCTGAGGCGGCAGATGCGCCGTCACGCCCACGTACCCGCGGCGGCCGACTTCCTGGAGCAGACGCGACGGGCGGGAGCGTGAGCGTGGACCGCATGCGGCTGGAACGACGGAGTGTGGCAGGGCTCGACGAGATCCGTCCTCAACTCCTCGACCTGTACGCGGAGATCTACGCCGACCGGCTCGCCGAGGACTTCCACAGTGTCGAGCGGTTCGACGAGCGGCTCGGCTGGAACACGGAGGTGCCCGGCTTCGCCGTGGTCGTCGGCCACCTGGACGGGACCCCGGTCGGCTATGCCTACGGCTGCACCCTTCAGCGCGGAACCAGGTGGTGGGCAGGGCTTCGCACGCCGGTGCCGGACGGCGCCGTCGACGAGGACGGCCACCGGACGTTCGCCCTGTCCGAGCTCATGGTCGTCGATGAGGTACGGGGCACCGGCGCGGCGAAGGCGATTCATGCGCATCTGCTCGACGGCCGATCCGAGCCGCGGGCAACGCTCCTCGTCGAGCGTTCCCACCCCAAGGTGCGCTCCCTGTACGAGACGTGGGGCTACGAGTGGTTCGGCGAGGTGCTGCCGTTCGCCGATTCGCCGCTGTACGACGCCCTCGTCCTGGCTAGGGCTTGACGGCCACGGTCGCCTCCAGCCCCGCCAGGACCTCGGACAGCCGCTCCAACACCTGCGCGGTCTGCGCGAACTGTTCCTCGCCGAGGGCCTCCTTGAGGCGGGTTGCCAGGTCCGCGTGGGCGGGCTGGATGCGCTGGACGGCGGCGCGGCCCTCGTCGGTGGGGCGCAGGAGTTTGGCGCGGCGGTGGGCCGGGTTGGGGGTGTACTCGGCGAGGCCCTGTCGTACCAGGAGGTCCGCGACGCGCTGCACGCTCTGGCGCGTGATGCCCATGGCGCGGGCGATCCCGGCGACGGGCTGTGGTTCGCGCAGGACCGCGCCGAGCACCTGCCACCAGGCGGCCGTCAGCCCGGCCGGGCGGGCCATCTCCTCGGAGACGGTGAGGAACTGGCCGTTGAGGCGGAAGACGCCGAGGGCGGTGCGGGTCAGGAGGTCCTGCTCGGGGCGGCCGACGGCGCCCTCGGCGACGGTGACGTTGACGACCGCCTTGCCGCCGTCGGCCGCCCGCTGACCGCCGTCGGCCGCTTCGGGACGGCTCATGACGCCAGCGTCTCGTACGCCGTCGGGTCCGAGTCGTGGAACAGCCGGTACCACGCGTCCAGCTTCTCGCCCTCGAACGCGCCCATCCGCTTCAGGACCTCGCGGGCGAACGCCACCGGCTCCGTCGGGCCCGCCGTGATCAGGTCGCCGTCGGTGACGGCGTCCGACTCGACGTAGTGGTCCGCGCCCTTGTAGCCGGTCGCGTCCAGGTACATCGACACCGCGCTGGTGTGTGCCCGGTCGTCGAGGAGCCCCTCTCTGGCGAGCCCCGCCGTGGCCCCGCAGATCGCGGCCACGGGCACGCCCGCGTCCAGGAACGTGCGGGCCGCGCGGGCGAACGGGGCGAGCGAGTCGCCCGTGTCCCACAGGTCGCCGCCCGGCAGGATCAGCAGCTCGCTGTCCTCGGGCCGCAGCTCGTCGAGGGTCAGGTCGGGCTGGATGCGGACGCCGCCGACGGTGGTGACGGGCTCGCGGGTGGCGGCGACGGTGCGGATCTGGTGCCCCGTGCGGGCCAGATAGGCGGTGGCGTAGCCCGTCTCCCAGTCGGCGAGGGCGTCGTAGACGGCGAGGTGAACGGTAGCGGTAGCGGTGGTGCTCATGGTGACCTCCACTCGATGGCTTATGTAAGGATGCTGTCATCTCGACAGGGTGCTGTCAATGGGGGTCTCTGGAATCCCGGCGCACATCAGGGGCAGGTCCTAACCCCCACCGGCAGCCCCTTTAACCCGCACCTCCCTAACGTCCCGCCCATGGACATCCCGACCCTCTCCGCGCACCTCGGCCTCGACCTCGTGGCCGTCTCGCTCCTGACCTTCGCCGTGTTCTGCCCACGGCACCGCAGGCGCGAGCTCGTGCCCGCCTACCTCGCCCTGAACGTCGCCCTGTTCGCGGTCGTCGCGGCCCTGTCGGAGGCGTCCGGCGGCGGCGGTCTCGCGCTCGGGTTCGGGCTCTTCGGCGTCCTGTCGATCGTCCGGCTCCGCTCCGACTCCGTACGCCACCAGGAGGTCGCGTACTACTTCACGACCCTCGTCCTCGGCCTCCTGTGCGGCCTGCCGGGGCTCTCGCTGCCGCTGGCCGCGGGCCTCTCCGGCGTGCTGCTCCTGGTGATGTACGTCGGCGACCACCCGCGCCTGTACGCCCGCGACCGCCGCGCCCTGGTCACCCTCGACGCCGTGTACCGGCACGAGGACGCCCTCCGTGCCGAGCTGGCCCGACGCCTCGGCGAACCGCTCGGCTGGACGGTCCAGGAGGTTGACTACGTACGCGACCTGATGGTGCTGGAAGTCCGCTTCCGTCAGCCGGAACCTATGGCCCACGATGGGGAGTTCGTACGAGTGACCCCGCCGTACGCCAAGGAGGCCGCGTGAAACCCGCCGTACGTGCCCTGAGCCGTGCCGCACTCGCCGCGCACCCCGTCTCGCTCGACGAGCTGAACGTCCGCGCGGAGCTCCTCGCCCGCTACGACCGCAGCTATCTCGTCCCTGTCGACATCTTCGAGGACTTCGCGGCGCTGCTCACCGACCCGCGCCGCGCGGGCGGCCCGTTCCGCGCCCTCAGCATCGGCGGCCGCCGCTCGTTCGGCTACCTCTCCACGTACTACGACACCCCCGCCCTGCACACGTACCACGACCACCGCCAGGGCCGCAGGCTGCGCTACCGCGTCCGCGAGCGGGTCTACCAGGACAGCGGGGAGCGGCAGTTCGAGATCAAGCTGAAGACCGGGCGCGGTGAGACCGTCAAGCACCGGCAGCGGATGGAGGGCGCCGACGACGCCCTCGACGCCACCCGGCGAGGCTTCCTCGCCGGGGTGCTGAGGGGTTCGTACGGCATCGAGGCCCCGCACGGACTCACCCCCTCCCTCGTCACGGACTACCGCCGCGCCACCTTCGTCGCCGACGGCCAGCGCGTGACCTGCGACGCGGCCCTCGTGGTGCGGGACGTGGCCACGGGCCGCACCGCCGCCGCCGACAGCGGCCTCGTCCTCGTCGAGACCAAGACCCGCGGCCGCCTCACCGAGGCCGACCGCGTCCTGCACCGCTACGGCCTGCGCGCCGCCGAGTTCACCAAGTACTGCGGCGGCTTCGCGGCCGTCCGCCCCGACCTCGGCGTCAACCGCTGGGCGCGGGCGGTGCGGACGGTGTTCCCCCGAGGGGGAAGGTGAGGGCGACGCGGGTCGTGAAGTCCCCGTCGCCCTCGCCCTCCGCCGCGCCCTCCGTTCCCTGGCACCGGCGGCGCCCGCCGCACCCGCCCGACAGAATGTCGCGTTCCCGGCGAGTCGCCAGACAGGACGCCCATGTCCCGTCCACCACGTGGACATCTACCCTCGGCCCCATGACCCCTCAGCCAAACCCGCAGCTCGGCGCAGCCGTGTCCGCCGCGGACCGCGCCCACGTGTTCCACTCCTGGTCCGCCCAGGACCTCATCACCCCGCTCGCCGTGGCCGGCGCGGAAGGCTCGTACTTCTGGGACTACGAGGGCAACCGGTACCTCGACTTCACCAGCGGGCTCGTCTACACGAACATCGGCTACCAGCACCCGAAGGTCGTCGCCGCGATCCAGGAGCAGGCCGCGACGATGACGACGTTCGCGCCCGCCTTCGCCCTGGAGGCGCGGAGTGAGGCCGCCCGGCTCATCGCCGAGCGCACCCCCGGCGACCTGGACAAGATCTTCTTCACCAACGGCGGCGCGGAGGCCGTGGAGAACGCCACCCGGATGGCCCGGCTGCACACGGGCCGCCCGAAGGTGCTCTCCGCGTACCGCTCGTACCACGGCGGCACCGCCGCGGCGATCAACCTCACCGGTGACCCGCGCCGCTGGCCGTCCGACAACGGCTCGGCGGGCGTCGTCCGCTTCTGGGCGCCGTTCCTCTACCGCTCGCCGTTCCACTCCGAGAACGAGGCCCAGGAGTGCGAGCGGGCCCTCCAGCACCTGGAGGACACCATCGCCTTCGAGGGTCCGGCGACGATCGCCGCGATCATCCTGGAGACCGTCCCGGGCACCGCCGGGATCATGCCGCCGCCGCCCGGCTACCTCGCGGGCGTCCGCGAGCTGTGCGACCGGTACGGGATCGTGCTCGTCCTCGACGAGGTCATGGCGGGCTTCGGGCGTACGGGCAAGTGGTTCGCCGTCGACCACTATGAGGGTGTCGTCCCCGACCTGCTGACCTTCGCCAAGGGCGTGAACTCCGGTTACGTGCCGCTCGGCGGCGTCGCCATCTCCGGCGCCATCGCCGAGACCTTCGCCAAGCGGCCCTACCCGGGCGGGCTCACCTACTCCGGGCACCCGCTGGCCTGCGCGGCCGCCGTCGCGACGATCAACGTCATGGCGGACGAGGGCGTCGTCGAGCACGCCGCCCGCATGGGCGAGGACGTCATCGGGCCTGGCCTCCGGGAGCTGGCGGAGCGGCACCCGAGCGTGGGCGAGGTGCGCGGGCTCGGCATGTTCTGGGCCCTTGAGCTGGTGCGGGACCGGGAGACCCGGGAGCCGCTCGTGCCCTACAACCCGGCGGGGGAGGCGAACGCCCCCATGGCCGCGTTCGCCGCCGCCGCGAAGGCGCACGGGCTCTGGCCGTTCGTGAACATGAACCGTACGCACGTGGTGCCGCCCTGCAACATCTCGGAGCTCGACGCGAAGGCGGGCCTCGCGGCCCTGGACGCGGCCCTGGACGCCGCCGACGCCCACGTGGCCTGACGCGGCCGCCGGGGCCGGGTGGGGTGACCGCAGGGGGTCGCCCCACCCGCCCCACGGCCCCCGCACACCGCCGTGACCTCGGTCATGGGGCCCGGGAACCCCGACCACGTAGTCTGACGTGCTCGTAAGTGACCAGAACTTACCCACGTCCGTTCGAGGACGCCCACGTCAGAGAAATGCGTAGGGGGAGGCCCACCACCATGCCCGGACCCGACGGCCCGGCCGTCATCCGCAGCACCCTGCGCCAGCAGATCGCCGACGCCCTGCGCGACGAGATCCTCGCGGGCCGCCTCGTGCCGGGCCAGGAGTTCACGGTGAAGGAGATAGCCGACCAGTACGGCGTCTCCGCGACCCCGGTCCGCGAGGCTTTGGTGAACCTCTCGGCGCAGGGCCTCCTGGACTCCGTGCAGCACCGCGGCTTCCGCGTGCACGAGCACACCCTGGCCGACTACCGCGGCATGCTCCAGGCCCGCGGCCTGATCGCGGACGCCATCTTCCGCGAGGTGGCGACGACGGCGGCCCACCACTCCGTACCGGCCGCGAGCTTCGTGTCGGTGCGCCGCCGCGGCGAGGAGGCGGCCCGCGCGGCCGCGGCCGGCGACCTCACCGTCCTGATCGGCTACGACCTCCGCTTCTGGCGCGAACTGAGCGCCCTGTTCGGCAACGCCTACCTCTCGGACTTCCTGCACCGCCTGCGCGTGCAGTCCTGGGTGTGCGCGGTCCCGCACCTGCGCCGCGAGGCGGAGCGCGGCGGCGACCTGCGCGGCCGCCTCTGGTCCCGCCACCTGGACCTGGTGGAGGCCCTGACCTGCCACGACGCCGTCCTCGCGCACGCGATCGTGGCGGAGTACAACGCCCACTCCCTGGACCTGGTGGAGGGCCTGGCCGCGAGCGGCGGCCAGGAGGCCCGTCCGGGCGAGGGCCCGGGCCAGCACTCCCCGCAGGCCCCCGCATGAGCGTCGACCTCACCATCGTCATCCCCGCCTACAACGAGGAACGCCGCCTCGCCCCCACCCTGGACGCGATCCGCGCCTACCTGGACGGACCGGCCGCCGACGCGGGCCGCCCGCAGTGGGAGCTGATCGTCGTCGACGACGGCTCCACGGACCGGACGGCGGAGATCGCCGCCGAGGCCGCCGCCGCGGACCCCCGCATCCAGCTCCTGCGCGGCGGCCGCAACCGTGGCAAGGGCCACGCCCTGCGCCAGGGCGTCCTCGCCTCGTACGGCCGTCGCGTCCTGGTCACGGACGCCGACCTGGCCGCGCCGATCGAGGAGCTCGAGGCCCTGGAGAAGGCGCTCGCCGACGGGCACGCGGCGGCGGTCGGCTCGCGCGCCCGGCCGGGCGCGACGATCGGCGTCCACCAGCACCGGCTGCGCGAGCTGCTCGGCCGCGGCGGCAACTTCCTGATACGCACGGTCGCCGTCCCCGGGATCCGTGACACCCAGTGCGGGTTCAAGCTCTTCGACGGCGACCGTGCCCGCGCGGCCTTCGCCGCGTCCCGCCTCAGCGGCTGGGGCATCGACGTGGAGATCCTGCATCACTTCCGGCGCGAGGGCTGGCCGGTCGCCGAGGTCCCGGTGCGCTGGTCGCACCAGGAGGGATCGAAGGTCAGGCCCGGTGACTACGTCCGGGTGCTCGCCGAGGTCTCCGCCCTCAAGATCCGCTCCGTGCGCCGCGCCGACCTCCTGGTCGCCGCCCTCTTCGTCGCCTTCACGACGGTCCTGTACTCGTCCCGCTGGATATCCCCGGACCACCGCTACCTCCCGCACGCCCTCCAGGACCAGAACCAGTGGGAGTGGTTCTTCGAGGTGACGGCACACAACGTGCGGCATCTCCAGAACCCCCTGTTCACGGACCTACAGGGGTATCCCGACGGCGTGAACCTCATGGCGAACACGGTCATGCTCGGCCTGTCCGTCCCGCTCGCGCCCGTCACCTGGCTGTTCGGCCCGGCCATCAGCCTCAACCTCGCCATGACCCTCGGCCTCGCCGCGACGGCCTTCGCCTGGTACTGGCTGATCGTCCGCCGTCTCGTGCGCCACCGGGGCGCCGCCGCCCTCGGCGCGGCCCTCGCCGCCTTCGCGCCCCCGATGATCAGCCACGCGCACGCGCACCCGAACTTCATCGTGCTGTTCATGATCCCGCTGATCATCGACCGGGCGCTGCGGCTCTGCGAGGGCACGAACGTCGTACGGGACGGGGTCGTCCTCGGCCTCTTCGCGACGTACCAGATCTTCCTCGGCGAGGAGCCGCTGCTGCTCGCCGCGATGGGCATGCTGCTGTTCACGGTGGCGTACGCGGTGGTGCGCCGCGATGTGGCGCGCGCGGCCTGGCGTCCGCTGGCCCGCGGCATCGGCATCGGGCTCGCCGTCTGCCTGCCCCTGGTGGCGTTCCCCCTCTGGTGGCAGTTCTTCGGGCCGCAGAGCTACAAGAGCGTCCTGCACGGCGACAACGCGGGCAACAGCCCGCTGGCCCTGCTGTCCTTCGCCGAGCGCTCCCTCGCGGGCGACGCGGACACGGCGGCGGCCCTCTCCATGAACCCCACGGAGCAGAACGCCTTCTACGGCTGGCCCCTCGTCGCCCTGGCCCTGCTGATCGTGGTGTGGCTGTGGCGCAGCGCGACCGTGAAAGCCCTGGCCTTCACGGCGGTCGCGGCGGCGTTCCTGTCCCTCGGACCGAAGTTCCGCATCCCGTGGACGGACGTCGTGCTGTCCGGCCCCTGGTCCCTGCTCTCCGACAAGCCGCTGTTCGAGTCGGTCATCGAGTCACGGGTGGCGATGGTGTGCGCGCCCGCGTTGGGCATGCTGGTGGCGCTCGCGGTGGGGCAACTGGTGGCGCGAGGCGCCGAGGGCGAGCGGAGGTGGGGAAGGCCCTTCCGCTACGCCGGACTCACGGCCGTGGCCCTCTCCCTCCTCCCCCTCTACCCCCTCCCCCTGAAGGCCGTCGACCGCACCGAGGTCCCCGCGTTCATCGCCGACGGCACCTGGAAGCGGTACGTCGACACGGCGTCCGGCGAGACCCTCGTACCGGTGCCGCTGCCCGACCCCGCCTACGCCGAGGCCCTGCACTGGCAGACCACCGCCGACCTGGGATTCCGGCTGCCCGGCGGCTACTTCAACGGACCCTGGGGCCCCGACCGCGTCGGCATCTACGGCGCCTCGCCCCGCAACACCTCCAACCTCCTGCGGGACGTGCGCAATTCGGGTCAGGCCGTGCGGATCACCGAGGCCTGGCGGGAGGCCGCCCGCGTCGACCTGCGGTACTGGAAGGCGGGCCTCCTCGTCCTCGCGCCGCAGCCCGGCGCCGCGGCGCTGCGCACGACGGTCGACGATCTCCTCGGGCAGCGCGCACAGTGGGTGGACGGGGTGTGGATCTGGGACGTGCACGGGGGAGGCTGAGCGGGCCCCGGTGCCACTACGCTGCCGGAACAACACGCACGGTAGCTGTGTACAGAGGAAGCCGTTCACCGACCCTAGGAGCATTTCTTGGCCTGCGACCTGTGGCTGGTCCCCCTCGTCGACGTGCTGTGCCACAGCCCCGACAATCCCTTCGCCGAGGAACTCGCCGCGTACGACAAGGCGTTGGGCGACGCGGGGCTGCCGGCGGTGCCCGTGTTCGCGTACATGCCGGGGCTCTCCGGCGACGTGGCCCCGGTCGCGGGCTTCGACTACGACGCGCTGCACTTCCTGCGCCGCGCCTACCTCCTGAAGATCTGCGGCCTGGAGGTCACCCCCGTCGACGAGCTCGGCGGCGACTACGAACAGCTCCTGGAGATGTTCGACTCCACCGCCCAGCAGTCCCACCTGGTCTGGCACTACGACCACGCGGGAGCGTACGTCCCCGTGGACTTCCCCGCCCCCCTGTCCAACGACGAACTCCTCTCCGGCGGCGGCCCCCTCGGCTCCTCCCAGGCCCTCCTGCGCGAACTGGAATTCGTGGCCCCCGCCATCGGCATAGACCCGGCCAACCCCCCGCTCCCCCCGGCCCCGCCCCAGGCCCCCACCACCCTCGAAGAACCCGCCACCCCACCCCCGCAC
>NZ_JNXT01000093.1 GCF_000716675.1 Streptomyces alboflavus | reverse complement strand
GGGCGTTCGGGGTGCCCCCGGTCGGCCTGCGGCCTCGTCCTCAAGTGCCGGACGGGCTGTTTCCCGCCCGCCCGCCCTTTTTCGGTCTGCGGGTGGGTGCTTCGGGTCTGAGGTGCCGGGCTGTTGCTCGGGCTGTGCAGGTTTGGGCGGGTGGGTGGGAGAGAGCCCGTCCGGCGATTGAGGACGAGGCGCGGAGCGCCGATTCGGGGGCGCCCCGGCCCACCCGCACGGGGTGTCTCAGGGCTTCCACGCAGCCGCGGTGGCCGCCTCCTGGACGAAGGCGGAGAATTCCCTCGGGGCCCGGCCGAGTATGTCCTGGACGCCGGTGGAGACATGGGCGTTGCGGCCGTCCAGGTTTGTTTCGAAGAGCTCGATGAGGAATTCGACCTCCGCGTCGGGGACACCGAATTCCCGCAGAGCGGCGCCGTATTCGACGGCGGGAACGGGCACGTACCCGAATTCCCGCCCCACGGCGGCAGAGACCTCGGCGACGGCGTCCCGGAAGGACAGCAGACGCCCCCCACTGACCTCCAGGACACGCCCGTCGTACCGCTCGCCCGCCCCGAGCACGGCGAGGACGACGTCCGCGATGTCCCGCACGTCGATGAAGGGTTCAAGCACCTCACCCCCGGGGAACGCCAGCTCCCCGCTCTCCCGCATGGCGTCCGCCAGCGGCCCTTCGCTGAGGTTCTGCGCGAACCAGCTGGCCCGCACGACGGTCCACCGCGCCCCGGGCACGGCGAGCGCGTCCTCCGTGGCGTGCGCCTGGTCCTCACCGCGCGCCGAGAGCAGGACGAGGTGGCGCACCCCAAGATCGACGGCCTGCCGGGCGAACGCGCCGACGGCCTCGGCGGCACCGGGCGCGCCGACGTCGGGCTGGTAGGCGAGGAACGCGGCGTCGGCGCCCCGCAGGGCATCCGCCCACGTCGACGCGTCGTACCAGTCGAACCGCACCGCGCCGGACCGCGAGGCGGACCGCACCTCGTGCCCCGCGGCCCGCGCGGCCTCGGCGACCCGGCTCCCGACCCGTCCGGTCGCCCCGGTGACAAGGACCGTCAGCGGTGCCTGAGTGCCCTGCGTGTGCTGTGTGTTCTGCTCGTTCGTGGTCATGGGTGAAGTCAACCGCCGGTGCCCGCACGGGGGCCATCCGTGAACGGCTCACCCGCATACGCGTGCGTCTACGCTGCCCCCATGGACGTACTCGCAGGCCTCCTGGAGGGCCCCCGCGCCCGGGGCGCCTTCATGCTCCGCGCGTGTTTCGAGCCGCCCTGGTCGGTCCGGATCGCCGACGGCGCGCCCGTCTCGGTCATGATCATGGTGGCCGGTGAGGCCTGGATCGTCCCGGAGAACGCGGACGGCACTCCGCACCCCGACCGGCCGCCCCGCCTGATCCGCCCCGGCGACGTCGCCATCGCCCGCGGCCCCGACCCCTACCTGGTCACCGGCGACCGGGACACCCCGCCCTTCGGCGAGATCGGCCCCGGCCAGTCCTGCGCCCCGCTGAACGGCGCCCCCGAGGGCCACTACGCGATGCTCGGCCTGCGCCGCTGGGGCCAGCCCGACGGGCACGTCCAGATGCTGATCGGGACGTACCAGATGCGCGGCGAGATCACCGGACGCCTCCTCGACGCGCTGCCGCCGCTGCTCGTCCTGCCGACGGAGGTGTGGGACTGCCCCCTCACACCGTTCCTCGCCGAGGAGATCGACAAGGACGACCCCGGCCAGGAGGTCGTCCTCGACCGGCTGCTCGACCTGCTGCTCATCGCGGCCCTGCGGGCGTGGTTCTCGCGCCCGGAGGCGGCCGCCCCGGCTTGGTACGTGGCCATGGGCGACCCCGTCGTCGGCCCGGTCCTGCGGCTCCTCCAGGACGACCCGGCGCACCCCTGGACGGTCGCCTCGCTGGCCGCCAAGGCGGGCGTCTCGCGGGCCGCGCTCGCCCGGCGCTTCAGCGAACTCGTCGGCGAGCCCCCGATGACGTACCTGACCGGCTGGCGGCTCGCCCTGGCCGCCGACCTGCTGCGCGACAGCGAGCTGACGATCGCCTCGATCGCGCGCAAGGTCGGCTACGGCAGCGCGTTCGCCCTGTCCAGCGCCTTCAAGCGGGAGTACGGGGTCAGCCCCCAGGAACACCGCACGGGCGCGTCGTAGCCTGGGGGCATGGCGGTCGGCGGAGGCAGGCACGAGGGGGCGGCGGTGCCCGCGTACGCCGAGCGGCCCTCCCTGGTGCTGCCCGGCGCCGTCGTGTGGAGCAAGACGGCCGCCCCGGACGCCGCCCCCGGCGCCCCGGCTCCCTCGCCGGTCCTGCCCGACGGCTGCATGGACCTGCTGTGGACCGAGGGCAGGCTCTACGTCGCGGGGCCGGACACGCACGCGTATCTGCCCGGCGTCCAGGAGTCCGGCCGGTACGTCGGCGTCCGTTTCGCGCCCGGCACGGCCCCCGCGATCCTCGGCGCCCCCGCGCACGAACTGCGCGACCTGCGCGTGGAGTTGGCGGACCTGTGGGGCGCCGCCGAGGTGCGCCGCCTCACCGCGCGCGTGGACGGGGCCGAGGACCCCGTGGCCGCGCTCGAGGCCGTCGCCGGGGAGCGGGCGGCGGACCGGCCGCCGCCCGACCCGCTCCTGACCGAGGTCGTCCGCTCGCTGAGCGCGGGCCGGGGCGTCGCCGAGACCGCCGACGCCGCGGGCCTCGGCGCCCGTCAGCTGCACCGCCGCTCCCTGCCCGCGTTCGGCTACGGCCCCAAGACCCTCGCGCGCGTTCTGCGGCTCCAGCGGGCGCTCGCCCTGGCCCGCGCCGGACAGCCGTACGCGGACACGGCGGCCGCCGCGGGCTTCGCCGACCAGGCCCATCTGGCCCGGGACGTCAAGGAGTTGACGGGCATGCGCCTGACCGAGCTGCTCGGCTCGGACTGACGGGGAGCGTGCGGCCGCCGGTCAGCGCGGCAGCGGGGCGAACAGGTCGGCGCCGTTGCCGTCGGGGTCGAGCACCGTCGCGTACCGCTGCCCCCACTCCGCGTCGAACGGCTTCAGCTCGGAGCGGTACCCGGCGGCCGTCAGCTCCTCGTACACCGCGTCCACGCCCGCGGGTGTACCGCAGTGGAAGGCGAGCCCGATGCGCCCGCCGCCTTCCGCTGGCTGCCAGTCGGGGGCGAAGGAGCGGATCGTCTCCTCGCTGTCGAGGGCGAAGCGCGGGCCGCCGGGGACGGTGGCCTCGGCGTGCGGCAGGTCCTCGGCGCCGGGCGGGAAGTCGAGGCCGAGCCTGCGGTAGAAGGCGAGGGACGCCGCCATGTCGGAGGTGACGATCCCCACCATGTCGAGGCGGGGCGTGACACGCGGCGCGCGGCCCGGGGTGTTCGTGTGCTGTGCGGTGTCGTCGCTGTTCATGCCGGAAAGCGTAGGCAGCGGCTCCGCGCGGGTCTTGAAGGAATCGGACACGCCGGGGGCGCGCGGGCGGGGCGCGGACGGCGTCCATGGCTGTCCCGGGCCCTGAATCCTCGCTACGGTGGTGCCATGGCTATCCCTGGCGAGAACCATCTTGCGGCAGCCGTCGTGGCCCACCGGGGCCGCGTGCTGCTCGTGCGTCGCAGTGAGACGGAGCGGTTCCTGCCACGTGTGTGGGGGGTGCCCTGCGGAAAGCTGGAGCCGGGCGAGAGCCCGCGCGACGGCGTGCTGCGCGAGCTGAAGGAGGAGACCGGACTGCTCGGCCACGTCGTGCGCAAGGTCGGCGAGTCCTCCTTCGTCAGCCAGTACCGAGGGCACGAGGTCAAGAACTGGCAGGACAACTTCCTCGTCAGCCCGCTCAGCTTCGACGTGACCCTGCCCCACCCCGACCAGGACCACCGCTGGCTCACCCCCGGCGAGCTGGACACGGTCGAGATCGACGACTACAACCGCGAGATCGTGGGCCAGGCACTGAGCCGCCTGCGCACCCGCTGACCGCACCACCCCGGAGGCCTAGGAGCGCGCCAACTCCTCGCTCCCGCCGATCAGTTCGGCCAGCGCCCGCAGCTCCGCCAGATACTCCACCACCTCCAGCGGCTCCTTCGCGTACGCCTGCGCCCGCCCGTCCCGGCCGTCGCCCGTGAACACGTCCGTGTAGCGCCGCCGCCCCGCTCCCGTCTCCAGGAACAGCGTCACGGCCGCGCCCGGCGAGGCGCACCACGCCCGGTGCAGCGCGTACGACGGCAGTGCGTAGCCACTGCCCGCCGTGTACTCGGCGGTCTGCGTCAGCCGCAGCCGCGCCCGGCCCGCGGGTTCGAGGAGCCAGTCGCTGACCTCCGCCGACAGCGACTCGCGGTAGCGCGCCGCCGCCAGCGGGCCGTCGCCCGCCGTCTCGTACAGCTCCATGCCGAGAGTGCCGCGCACCACGAACGAGGCCAGCGCGGAACGGTGGTTGTGGATGTCCTCGCGGCCCGCACGGTGCGAGCCGGGGTGCCAGACGTGCGCGCGCAGCATGTGCCGGGTGCCGACGGACACGAGCAGCAGCTTGTCGAAGCCGAGGACGTGCCGGTACGAGAGCCGCGCGCACCCCGAGGGGTCGCCGACGCCCGCCGCCAGCTCCGCGACCAGCGCCGAGAGCCGCCCCGGGGAGCCCAGTTCGGCGACGACCGCGCGCGCCGCCCGCACCAGCTCCTCCTCGTCGAGGCCGTCGGGCCCGTCCCGCCCGTCGAGGGCTCCCTCCAGCAGCCGCCTGGCCCGCAGCACGTGCCGACCACCCATGCGGTCACTCCGCCTTCCGTCCGTTCCACGCCCCCGCCCGCCGGGACCGCGGAGCCGGAGTCGAGGGCCTGTCTGTGAACCCCCGCCGCTGCGCAGGCGGGGGTTCACAGACAGGCCCTCAGCGGTCCGGCTGATACATCCATACGGCATGGGCCCGCAGCGCCGAAAGGCCCTGATAGGTCATCCACAGGGGACGGCCGAGATCGTGGCCGTCCCAGTTCCAGATGCCCTCGTCCTGCTGGCGCAGCACACCGGCGACCGCGTCCGCGAGCAGCGTCCGCCACGCCTCCTCGCGGTCCTCGGCCACGGCGATCTCCCAGGCCCCGGGCGTGAGCAGGGCCCGCACCATCCATGCGGCCGTGAAGTGCCGTACGAAAAGGACCTCTTGGCGCCAGGAGTCCTGCGGGTGCGGGCGGCGCACCTCCTCCTGCGTGTTGCGCAGGTCCGCGCACGTCTCGTGCCCCGGCATCGGGCAGGAAAGCAGCCAGCGGATGCCGTCCTCGCGGGCGGCCCGGGTGTTGCCGTCCTCGCCGAGGACCCGGGCCGCGCGGTCCAGGGCGACCACGGCCTGCGCCGTGTGCGCGGGCGAGGGCCGTGTGGTGTGCGCGGCGGGCCCGCGCAGGGCCGGGCCCCAGCAGCGGCGGTGCTCGCGGGCCGGGTCGGTGATGGTCCGGTCGACCAGCTCGTCCCGCAGCCGGGCGATGGCCGGGGAGCCGGGCGCCGCCCGCAGCATGCCCCGCAGGACCGTCGTCACGACGTGCGTGCGGGCGAGCCCCGACGGCTCCAGGTCGGCGGTGAAGCGGGCCGCGCAGCGCGCCGCCTCGTCCGCGAGCCGCGCCGGGTCCGCGCCCGCGCGGGCGAGCGCGCCGAGGACCAGCGCCGTCACCTCGGGCCTCGGCACCGCGCCCTGGGAGCGGGCCGCCCAGCCGCCGTCGGAAAGCCGCTGCCGCCACAGCGTCTCCACCAGCTCCGAGGGGTTCAACCGGCCGTCCTGCACGCCGAGTTCGAGGACGAGGTGCAGTCCGTACGCGGTGCCGGTGGGCGTGGGCCGTACCGGCAGGGTCTGCTCGTCCAGGGCGTGCGGCCAGCCCTTGAGCAGGCCGCGGTCGGGGTCGTCGAGGACGGCGAGTTCGGCGTGCAGGGTGCGGTGCGTCGCGGCGGCGAGCGCCGGGAAGGGGCCCGGGGCGTGGGCGGACCCCGCGGCCGCGCCGGTGCCGAGGGCGCGCGGCGCGGTCGGCGCGCCGTCGTCGTCCGTGCCCGCCCGGGCGCGAAGGAGCGCCGCCGCGAGCCAGGCCGCGAGGGCCGTGCCGGCGCCGCTGACGCCCGCGATGCCGTACCGCGCGGCGTCCGTGGACAGCTCCTGCGGCAACACGCCCACCAGGGACTGGAACACGGCGTACCCCGCGGCGACGCAGCCGAAGCCGCCGAGCCAGCCCACGAACCGGCCCTGGCGCGAATCGCCCGGGGGCGGCGGCTCCGGATCCGGCCGGACCGGGCTGCGGCCCAGCTGCTGTTGTGACACGGGATGTTCCCTCCCCCCAGGGCGGCGCGTGGGTCGTCGTCATTCCCAGTCTAGGCGGCCGTAACCGTGTTTCTCCGGGTCAGGAAGGGTCCGGCGGCCGGTGGCCGCGGGGCGCGCCGCCCCGTTCAGTCTTCTCTCACCGCCCTCGTCCGGCCATGGCGAACGTGAAGGTGAACTCCGCCGGTTCCGCGTGGAGTTCGTGCTGCGGAAGGACCCCGGGGCCGCAGGACTGCGAGCCGATGCCGCGCTGCCCGTGGTCGAGGTGCACCCACACCGAGGGGCCCGGCTTCAGGTCCGTGCGGTGGGCCGCCGCGTCGAGCTCCGTGTCGCTCCAGCGCCGGGCCGAGAACCAGAACTCCGGGTCGCCGACGATCCGCACCCCGGCGCCGTCGAAGCCGTCGCGCAGCTCGGCCCAGCGGACGTCGGCGCGGGCGCCGTTCTCCTGCGGGCGGACGTACGGCGTCTGCATCCGGCCGACGTCCATGTTCCAACGGCTCACGCACGAGGCGGATCCCGTGTCCGGGTACGCCTCCCCGGGGCCGCCGCCGAACCAGTGCGCGTACCCCAGGACGGCGGGAAGGCCGAGCCGGATCCCGAGCCGGGGCAGCGGCACCTCCCAGTCGCCCTCCGGCGTCACCGCCACCGCGAGCCTGAGGGCCGTGCCGTCGGACGTCCAGCGGTAGACGGTGCGCAGCGCCAGGTCGCGTGCCGCCGGGGCGACGCGGGTGCGCACGGTGAGCCCGTCGGCGTCCGACTCGACGCCGTCCAGGCGGTGTTGCATGCGGTCGAGGCCCAGCTTGCGCCAGAGCGGGCCGTAGCGGGTGTCGGGCTGCCAGGGCGCGCCGTCGTCGTTGTCGGTGGGCACCCGCCACACCTCCAGGCGCGGGGCCGCGGTCAGGGTGACGTCGGCGAGTGCGCGCAGCTCGCCCGTGCGGGCGTCGAAGCGGCCGGGGCCGAGCGCCACGTCGTAGCCGCTGCGGCGCGGGCGTTCGCCGGTGGCGACGGGCACGGGCGGGCGCGGGGTGACGGCGAAGTCGGCGCGGGCCACCACGTGGTCGAGGGAGGTCCAGTTGGTCTCCTCGCACACCATGGCCGACACGTGCAGCCGGATCTCGGCGCCGCCCGCGGCCTGCGGCGGGTCGGGCAGCTTCAGCTCGACGCTCTCGCCGGGGCCCAGCTCGGGCGGCACGTCCAGGGGGCCCGACACCGGGTGCGCGGGGCCGTCCGCGAGGTACGTCCACTCGAACGCGAGCTCCGCCAGGTCCGCGAAGTCGTACAGGTTGGTCACCGACACCGTGCCGGACACCGGGTCGTAGGTGAACCGCACCGGCTGGATCACCTGCTTGTAGTCGAGGAGCCCGGGGGACGGCGACCGGTCGGGGAAGCACAGGCCGTCGCAGACGAAGTTCCCGTCGTGCAGCTCCTCGCCGAAGTCGCCGCCGTAGGCGTACCCGAACGCCGGGTGCCGCAGGCCGTGGTCGATCCACTCCCAGATGAAGCCGCCCTGCAGCCGCTCGTACCGCTCGAAGAGGTCCTGGTACTCGCGCAGGCCGCCGGGGCCGTTGCCCATGGCGTGCCCGTACTCGCAGAGGACGAAGGGCAGCCGGCGCCGTGCCTCGGGTCCCTCGACCTCGCCCCGGCCGATGCGTTCGACCTCGGCGTGGTCGGCGTACATCCGCGAGTACATGTCGGTGTCCTGGCAGGACGGGTCGCCCTCGTAGTGCAGGAGCCGGTCCGGGTCGCGGTCGCGGATCCACGCGGCCATGGCGCGCAGGCCCCTGCCCGTGCCGCACTCGTTGCCGAGCGACCAGATGATCACCGACGGATGGTTCTTGTCGCGCTCGACGGTGCGGGCGGCGCGGTCGAGGAGGGCCGGGGTCCAGCGGTCGTCGTCGGCGGGATTGCCGCGCCAGCCCAGCATCGTGAAGCCGTGCGTCTCCAGGTCGCACTCGTCGATGACCCACAGGCCCAGCTCGTCGCAGAGGTCGAGGAAGGCGGGGTGCGGCGGGTAGTGGGAGGTGCGGACGGCGTTGATGTTGTTCTGCTTCATCAGCTGGACGTCGGCGCGCATCGTGGCGCGGTCGAGGGCGCGGCCCTTCTCCGGGTGGAACTCGTGCCGGTTGACGCCCCGGAACAGCAACGGCCGCCCGTTCACGGTGATCAGGCCGTCGGTGAGGGCGACCGTGCGGAACCCCACCCGCAGCGGGATCCGCTCGCCCGCCGTCGCCAGCTCCGCGTCGTACAGGCGGGGCCGCTCCGCCGACCACGGCTCGACCGGCACGGTCACGCTCTGCCCGGTCGCGATGTCCACGCCGAGCTCCGGTACCGTCACCCGGCCCGGCACGTCGGAGTCCACCCGCAGCGTGCCCGTGCCCGCCTCGTGGTCGTACGAGGCGTGCGTGAAGAAGTCCCGCGCCGCGCCCTCGGGCCGGTGCAGGAGCGTCACGTCCCGGAAGATGCCGGGCAGCCACCACTGGTCCTGGTCCTCCAGGTACGACCCCGAGGACCACTGGTGCACGCGCACCGCGAGGACGTTGCCCTCCGGTCGCAGCAGGTGCCCCACCGCGAACTCGTGCGGGAGCCGGGACCCCTTGAAGTCACCGAGCAGGGTGCCGTTCAGCCACACCCGCGCACACGACTCGACCCCGTCGAACCGCAGCACCGCGTCCCCGTCCGCGGGCCAGCCCCCGGGCAGGTCGAAGCCGCGCAGATGGTCGCCCGTCGGGTTCTGAGTCGGCACCCGCGGCGGGTCGACGGGGAACGGATACATCTGGTTGGTGTAGACGGGCGCGCCGTGGCCCTGGAGGACCCAGTGCCCGGGCACGACGACCTCGTCCCAGGCCGCGGCGTCGAAGTCGGCGGCGGCGAACGACTCGTCGAGCCCGTGGGCGCCGGGGGAGAGCCGGAACCGCCAGCTCCCGTTCAGTGAGAGCACGGCGGCGTCCGAGCCCGCGTACCACGCGCGGGGTGCGAGACCGCCGGTGCCGGGGGACACGTCCTCGTGGTGGGGAAGTTCCATGGGTCCATCACATCCCGCGGAAGGTGCGGTCTCAATTCTTTGCGTCGGCAGGTTGTTGGATTCTTGGCGCGTGATCTGGACCGAACGGAGCGGCGGGCCCGGCCTCAGCCCCGGCCGAGGTCGGCGTACACCACGATCTGCCAGGCGAGGACGCCGACGGCGGCGGTCTGAGCGCCCGAGACCGCGAGCAGCGGCCAGGTGAGGTGGCCGTTGACCCAGAAGGCGGTCAGCGCGGCCAGCGGCGAGACCGCGAACGCCAGCAGGTCCACGGCGAGCTGCAGGGCCTTGCGCGAGGTCCGGCGCCGGTCGTCGCGGTGGGCCGACTCCCAGGTGAGGATCTCCTCGTCCACATCGAGGACTTCGGCCAGGCGCGGCGCGAGCGTCGTGCGCACATGGCGGCCGATGGCGGAGATCTTCTCGTCGTTGACGAGGTACGTCCATCCGAGCAGCAGCGTGATCGGCGGGAGCAGCAGCAGGAGCGCCGCGTGGTCGCCCGCGCGCAGGGTGGAAGCGATGACGGCGGCCGTGGCGGCGAGCATCGCGTACAGGAGGTTGTCGCGCAGCCGGATCCGGCCGGTCTGCTCCGCCTTCAGCTGTTCGTACTCGGTCAGGAGTACGCGTCCGAGGGTCACCTCGTCCGGCTCCGCCATCCTGCCTCCGTCCGTTCGGGGTCGTCGCGGGCGCGCGCGGGGTCACGGGCGTGCGGGGTCGCGGGCGGGGGCGCGGCGGGTGCACGCCCGGCCTCACAACAGGTGGGGGAGCAGGGCGCAGAAGACCTCCGCGGCGTTGCGGGCGGCGACGGCGTGATGGCGGTCGTCCTTGTCGGGGCCCGCCGCGTCCGACATGCCACGGACCAACAGCCAGGGCTCGGGGGCGCGGTCGTGGGCGGGGCCCGCGTACACGGCCTCGGCGAGGCCCGCGCCCTCCGTCTCCACCGCGAGGACCTTCTCGTTGTACCCGCGCAGATAGGCCCGCTCGGCCGCGTCGGTGTCGGCGAGGACGGCCTCGCCCGAGCCGACGAGGCCGCGCAGCGCCCGGTGCTCCCCGGCCCAGGGCAGCCGCCAGGGCTCGTCGTGCTCCGTGAAGAAGTCGTTGACGGCGTGCTGCACCTCGGCGGCCACCGGGTGGCTGCGGCCGCGCCTGCGGATCCCCTCGGGCGTCACCTTGCGGGGTTCGTAGTGCACGATCTCCTGCGCCACGACCACATCGCCCAGGTGCAGGTCCGGGTGGACGGCGCCGGCGATGCCGACGAGGGCGAGGAAGCGCGGTGCGTACGCGGCGCGCAGGGCCGCCACCGCGCTGCCCGCCGACAGTTGGCCCGGGTGCAGCGACTGGGTCACGGCGACCCGCACCGGGCGGCCCGCGTCGACCCAGCGGAACTCGCGGAACCGCTCGCGGCGCGCGGTGACCGTCTTGCGCTGCGTGCCGCGCCGGGACAGCGCGTCGATGAGGGCGCGGGTCTCCACGGACAGGACCGTGACCGCGCCCAGGTCCCAGGCCTCGGGCTCCGGTCCGGGCGGTGCCTGGGCGCTCTCCGTGCTCTCTCTGCTGTCGGGGCCGGTCGCGGGGGTGCCCGTCACGCTCGTGTTCTCGCCCATGGCGACACCGGAGACGGTGATCCGGTTGCCGGAGCCTCCGCTGATGATCCCGTTGTTCCGCACGGTGTTCCTCCCGGGATCACTTGCCGACACTCGTGTTCTCGCCCATGGCCACGTCGGACAGGTTGATCTGGTTGCCGGAGCCGGTGCTGATGACGCCGTTGTTGAGGATGGCCGTGGCCCGGCGCCGGAACTCGGAGGTGTCCACGCCGTGCTCGGTGAGGAAGTCGCCGACCGTCGAGAGCAGCCGCTGCTCGATGATCTTCAGGTGCTTCACGACGTCGAAGGCCTGGAAATAGTTCTCGTCCGTCTTGATGGCCGCCCGCTCACGTGCGCTGTAGTCGGCGCCGATGTCCCGCCCCCGCTTGAGCTGCGCCACGGTGGGATCGCCCCCGATGCCCAGCGCGCCGAGCAGCGCCAGCGTCGCCCGCACCAGCCGCACGGGCGCGAGCGCGATGTCCCGGACGCGGCCGCCGTGCAGTGCGGCCGCACGCAGCGTCGCCAGGGTGCCCGTCCCGCCGATGGTGTCGACGACCTGGTAGGCGAGGCGGGTCGGCGCGAGCGCCCGGCTGCTGAACTCGATGTACATCGTGCGCCCTTGCAGCGACACATGCACGAAGACGGTGGTCACCACCTCGCCGCCCCAGGACTCCACCTGGCACGTCAGATAGTGCCGGGCCGTCTCCTGCGGCCGGTCCAGGATCCGCTCGACGAGCCCGGCGCGGGCTGCGGGCTCCAGGTCGTCCGCGTAACCGCGCGCGTAACGGCCCTCCACGAAGAGGGAGTCGAGCACCCGCAGCCCCGGAAGGCGGGTCTCGGGGTCCTCCTCGGTGTCGAGGGCCGTGATCGCGCGCCGCAGCTCCTCCACCAACTCCCGGGTGGCGAACGGCTTCTTCTCGAACTCGACGTCCTTGTCGACGCCGAGGGGCTTGGCCTCGATCAGGCGCTGCGCGAACGACCAGGTGCGCAGGCCGCTGCCGCTGCCGACGAACGGGCTCGCGCCCGAGTACACGACCAGGGGGTGCCGCTGCTGGTTCTCGATCACGGCGAGGCGGCCGCGGGTGCGCGGGCGGCGCGGATCCGTGCCGTGGGCGCGCAGCCGGTTCACGGCGAGCTGGCGCAGGGTGCCGAGGACCGCGAGGAGGGCGCAGAGCGTCAGGGCGATCGCGGCGGCCGTGAGGAACACGCCGTCGCCCGCGCGTCCCCTGACGGCCGCGACCACGCCCACGGTGACGAGGGCGGCGATGACGAGGTCGTAGCCGAGGGTCCTGCGCCACCGGGGCGTGTCCGTGTCCTCGTCGGTGTCCGGGGCCGGGTCCGGGGCGTCGGTGTACCGGTGTCCCAGGGCCCGGACCGAGCGTGTGGCGTACGTGACCAGCGCGGCCACCAGGCCGATGTCGAAGAGGGCCACGGCGGCGAGGAGCGCCGGGAGCGGGTACAGCAGGACCGCTGTGCAGCACAGCGTGAGCAGCACGGCGTCGCCGACGGTGGACAGCCACCAGGCACGCCACGCGTGCGTCACGACGGGCACGAGGTCGTAGCCGTACGACGGCGCGACCCGGCGTTTGCGCGCGTTGTAGACCCGGTGCAGGACGGCGTCGCGGAACTCGGCGTCCAGGTAGACCCCGGCGCACAGCCGCCGCGTCGCGGTGCGGTCCGGCAGTTCCCTGCCCACGCCGGATGGGACGGGTGATTCAGGCGTCGTCATACGTCCCCCGTAAGTGCTCCGCCCGAGAGAGCTCACCAGCATAACGGCGCCGCGGGGGTCTGTCAGGGTGGGAACGCGTCAATTCGGAGGGCCAACTCGCGTGTGTGCAGGGGGAGTTGGGTGACGCTGGAGTGAGGTCGCCCCCGGCGGCGCGGAGCGCGGATCGGGTGGGCGGAAAAAGAGGTGGCGGTCCGCAGGAGGCGGGAGCTACAGTCAACGCGTTCCTCGGCGGAAGCGATGCGCGACCGCCGCAGTCGGCCGAGCAGGTTCCCAGGAGGTGTGAGTCATGGCTGTCGTTGCGAACGATGCTGCCCGCATCCAGACGTTCATCCACACCACCCCCGTGGTCTCCGGCTGACCTCTCTCGTCCTTCGCCGCGCCCGTCCGGCGCGTGGGCCGGGGCCACCCTGTGAAGGGTTCCCCTTGTCTTCCTCCGCTTTCCGCTCTTCCTCTGCATCCTCCGCTTCTTCTGCTTCTTCTGCTTCCTCCGCGGCTGCCGTCTCCGCGGCTCTCTCCGAGTCCGCGGTGTCCTCCCTCGTGCCGTACGGCTGGGACGAGGACTGGGCCGCCGCCTTCGCCCCGTACGCGGCCCAGGGCCTGCTCCCCGGACGCGTCGTCCGCGTCGACCGCGGCAGCTGCGACCTGGTCGTCACCGAGGAAGGCGTCATCCGCGCCGACACCACCTACGTCACCCCGCACGACCCCCTGAGGGTCATCTGCACCGGCGACTGGGCGGCCGTCGACGCGCCCGGCACCAGCGACCCCCGCTACGTACGGGCCTACCTGCCGCGCCGCACCTCGTTCGTGCGGTCCACCTCCTCCAAGCGGTCCGAGGGGCAGATCCTCGCGGCCAACGTCGACCACGCCGTCATCGCGGTGTCCCTGGCCGCCGAGCTCGACCTCGGCCGCATCGAGCGGTTCCTCGCGCTCGGCTGGGAGTCCGGCGCCCAGCCCGTCGTCGTCCTCACCAAGGCCGACCTCGTGCCCGACGTCACCGCCCTGTCGTACCTCGTCGAGGACGTGGAGACGACCGCGCCCGGCGTGCAGGTGCTGCCCGTCAGCGCCGCCGACGGCGACGGCGTCGACGTCCTCGCCGCAGTCCTCTCCGGCGGTACGTCGGTGCTCCTCGGGCAGTCCGGCGCGGGCAAGTCGACCCTCGCCAACGCGCTCGCCGGGGCCGACGTCATGGACGTCCAGGCGATCCGCGACGTCGACGGCAAGGGGCGGCACACCACCACCACCCGCAACCTCCTCGTCCTGCCCGGCGGCGGTGTCCTCATCGACACGCCGGGGCTGCGGGGCGTCGGCCTGTACGACGCGGGGACCGGCGTCGGCCAGGTCTTCGCCGAGATCGAGGAGCTCGCCGAGGGGTGCCGCTTCCAGGACTGCGCGCACGTCGCGGAGCCGGGCTGCGCCGTACTCGCCGCCCTTGAGGACGGCACGCTCCCCGAGCGGCGCCTGGACAGCTACCGGAAGCTGATCCGGGAGAACCAGCGCATCGTCGCCAAGACCGATGCCCGGGTCCGGGCCGACATGCGTCGGGAGTGGAAGCGGCGGGGGGCCGAGGGCAAGGCCGCCATGGAGGCGAAGCGTGGGCGGCTGCGCTGAGCACGTGGGGTGCGGTCGGTTCGTCCCCCGCGGGGCGGTGGGGGCTGGGCGCGCAGTTCCCCGCGCCCCTTGCGGGGCCCGGAGCGTGGCGTCCGATTTCCGCTAGCGGCCCTGCCCCACCCGGCTCACACTGGATGACGTGAGCGATCAAGACACCAGGTACGAGGCCGTGCGCAGCCGTGACGCGCGTTTTGACGGGGAGTTCTTCTTCGCCGTCGAGACGACCGGCATCTACTGCCGGCCGAGCTGCCCGGCGGTCACGCCCAAGCGGCAGAACGTCCGCTACTACCCGACGGCCGCCGCCGCGCAGAGCAACGGCTTCCGGGCCTGCCGCCGCTGCCGCCCCGACGCCGTGCCCGGCTCCGCCGAGTGGAACGTCCGCGCCGACGTGGTCGGCCGGGCCATGCGGATGATCGGGGACGGCGTCGTCGACCGCGAAGGCGTCGGCGGCCTCGCCGTCCGGCTCGGGTACAGCGCCCGCCAGGTCCAGCGCCAGCTCACCGCCGAGCTCGGCGCGGGCCCGGTCGCGCTCGCCCGCGCCCAGCGCGCGCACACCGCCCGCGTGCTGCTCCAGACCACCGACCTGCCGGTCACGGAGATCGCGTTCGCCGCCGGATTCGCCAGCGTCCGGCAGTTCAACGACACCATCCGGGCCGTGTACGAGCTGACGCCCACCGGCCTGCGCGCCGCCGCGCCCAAGCGCGGCGGCGGCCGCGGCACCCCCGCCGCAGGCATCCCGCTGCGCCTCGCCCACCGCGGCCCCTACCAGGCCGCCGCCGTCTTCGACCTGCTCGCCCACGAGGCGCTGCCCGGCGTCGAGGACGTCAGCGGGGAGCGCGGCGCCCGCACCTACCGGCGCACCCTGCGGCTGCCGTACGCCTCCGGGATCGTCGCCGTCGAGGAGCGCGACGCCCGCAAGGGCTCCGACAGCCACCGCTGCGGCTGGCTCGAGGCCCGCCTCCACCTCACCGACCTGCGCGACCTGACCACCGCCGTGCAGCGCCTGCGCGGCCTCTTCGACCTGGACGCCGACCCGTACGCCGTCGACGAGCGGCTCGCCGCCGACCCCCGCCTCGCCCCCCTCGTCCGGGCCCGCCCCGGACTGCGCTCGCCGGGCGCGGCCGACCCGGAGGAGTTCGCGGTGCGCGCGGTCGTCGGCCGGGATGAGGCACGGCGGCTCGTCGTCGAGCACGGCACCCCGCTGCCGTCGCCGTGCGGCACGCTCACCCATGTCTTCCCCGCGCCGGAGGCCGTCGCCGGACGGCTCCCGCTCGCGGCCGCCCTCGCCGACGGCACGGTGCGCCTGGACGCGGGCGTCGACCGCGACGACGCCGAGCGGCAGCTGCGCGCGGTGCCCGGTGTCGACGCGGTGGCGGCCGCGGCCATCCGGACCCGGGCCCTCGGCGATCCGGACGTGGCGCCGCCGGGCGAGCCGCCGGCCGACATGTGGCGGCCCTGGCGTTCCTACGCGGTACGTCATCTGCGGACGGAACAGGCGGCCGCGCGGGCGGAGGAGGCACCACTGCTCACGGCGTAGGGGCACCCACGACGAGAGGGGGCCTTCGCGCCGCACGTGCGAAGGCCCCCTCCTGCTTGCCTGAACTCCTTATGGGGAAGGGGAGTTCATCTCTTCCTGGGCGACGGGGAGTTCACCCCGTCCCGCCCAGGCCGTCGGTGCCCCGGCGGGCCCGTCGCATCGCGTACCAGCCCGCCGCCGTCAGCGCCGCCGCGAGTGCCGCGGCGCCGCCGATGGTCTGGCCGGTGGAGGCGAGGCTGCCGTCCGACCCGGCGTTGCCGGTGCCGCCGACAGAGCCGCCGGATCCGTCCGAGCCCGCCGTGCCGGAGCCGTCCGGGCCCCCGGACCCGCCGGAGTCGGAGCCGCCCGCCGGGCCGCCCCCGCCGGAGCCGTCGGACCCGCCGTCGTCCGTACCGCCGTCGCCGTCGCCATCGCCGGGGCCGTCACCGCCGCCGTCGGCGAAGGTCACCGGCACCCGGACGTCCTGCGAGCGGTCGCCGGGCAGGGTGTGGTCCGCGCGAGTCGCGAGGACGCAGCGCGTGGTGCGGCAGTCCGTCGAGCCGTCCTTGGCGTCGACGGTCAGCTCGACCTTGAACGAGCCGTTCTTGCCGTAGGGGACGGCCAGGTCCGCGCCGTGCGGCGGCGGGTTGTTCGAGATCCACGCCGATGCCTTCGAGCCGCCGTCCGTGGCCGCGCCGCCCACACAGGGCGTCGGTGTCTTCCCGGGGCCGTTGTCGACGCACAGGGCCGCGTAGATGCCCTTCTTCTCGTCGTAGCCGGAGCCCGTGACGGTCAACTTCTGTTTCCTGGGCGCGAGTTCGTTCACCGGGGTGACGGTGAGCCGCTGCCCCTGGGGGCCGGTCGCCGAGCCCTCGTCGCCCGGTTTCGCGCGGACCTTGAGGGTGGCGGGCTCCGAGTGCGCCGTACCGGCGTCGTTGCTGAACTCCGCGCGGTAGCGGTGCCCGTCGAGGCGCGCGCGGGCGGTGAAGGTGTACGAGGGTTTCGTGGCGCCCTCGACCGCGGTCCAGGAACGGCCGCCGTCCGTGCTCCGCTGCCAGCGCACGGCGGGCTCGGGGGTGCCGTCGGCCCGCGCGGTGAACGTGACCTCGGCTCCGTCGTCGGCGCTCACGTCGGCCGGCGACGCGGTGACCTTCGGCGGGGTGTTCCGCTCGATCCGGGTGATCCGGTTCTGGGCCGGGCTCGTCACGAACACCTCGGCGCCGCCCGGCGCCACCGCCACGGCGGCGTAGCCGAGTTGGGCCTCGTTGCCGGGCAGCGACACCGGCTCGGCGACCGGCTTCAACGTGCCGGTGTCGAGGACCGTCAGGGAACCCCGGCCGTCGTAGTCGGGCGCGCCCGGGTCGCCGACGTCCTGCCGGGCGACGTACGCCCGGGTGCCGTCGAAGGCCACGTCCCGCGCCAGGTCCTTGCCGTCGACGGTGCCGCGCGCGGCGCTCTCGGCGTCGAACACCATCACCTTGTCCTGCCGTCCGACCCAGACCGAGCCGGTCGCCGGGTCGACGGCTGTGAAGCCCTCCGTCCCTTCCGTGACGGGGAGTTCGGCGGTCTTGGTGACGGTGAAGGAGGTGGTGTCGATCCGGTACAGCTTGTTCTGCGCGAGGTCCGTCGACCACACCGCCTGCCGCGCGGTGTCGACGGCGAACTGTCCGGCGCCCGGCAGCGTCAGCGTCCGTCTGGCCTCCCCCGTGGCCGTCACGACCTCCGTGAGGACAGCGCCCTGGGCCACCAGCGTCGTCCCGTCCGTGACTCCGGGACCGACGTCGGTGACCTTGGCGCCCGCGAGCCAGACGCCCTTGGCCTCCTGGTCGCCGTCCTTGGCCGTGCCGAGGCCCTTGAGCGGATAGTGGAAGACGACGCCGTCGCCCGGCAGCGGCGCGGCGATCTTGCGGACGGCCGACTCGCGCGGCACGCCGTTCGAGCCGGGCGTCTTCGTGGTCCGGCCGCGCACCGCGCCGCTGGCCCGGTCGAGCACGTACAGCCCCATCTCGTTGACGTCCGCCGTCCCCGAGTCGTCGTCGGAGCCGACGTACAGCTTCTTCGAATCGGGGTGGATCGTGACGTCGAGCGGTTTCCCGGCCGTCGTGAAGTCGCCCGTGCGCCGATAACTCGCCTTCTCCTCGGCGGATTCGGCGGCACCGGCGCCCTCGGGGCCCGCGGGTGCGAAGCCCGCGGTGAGACCGGCGAGCGTCAGCGCCGACGCGGCCAGCAGCGAGGTGCGTCTCATCGTGTGATCGTCCGGCCTACTGGAAGGTGACCGGGATGTGCACGTCGTACTTGCGGTCGCCGGAGTCGAAGTGGTCGGCGCGCGTCACGATCGCGCACTCCACGGTCTCGCCGCACACCTGGCCGTTGCCCAGGTCGGCCTTCACGTGGATTTTCACGGAGAATGTGCCGCCCGCGCCGAAGCGGGAGCTGTTCGGCACCGTGCCGCCGCCGACGTTGGACACCCAGTGCGAGGCGCCGGTCGTGCCGGACTGGTCCTGGCCGCCCAGGCACGGCGTCGGCTTGTTGGCGCCGGGCGCCCCGCTGACGGCGCACAGGCTGACGTACACGCCCTGCGCGGTGTTGTAACCGGTGCCCGAGACCGTGACGTTGGCGCCCGCGGCCGACGCGGTGTCCGGGCCGGTCAGCTGGAGGTTGTACGTTTTGCCGCCGTCGGTGATGGTGCGCTTGGCCGTGACGTCGGCCGCCGCGGCGGATCCGGCGAAGGCGGCGGTGAGCGCGGCGGCGGCGAGTGCGGTGACGCAGGCGCGGACGTGAGTGCGGGTGGGCATGGTGGACGGCACCTCTCTGGGTGTCAGGGACGAGGCGCGCCCGAGCGAGCCTCGACTTAGGTAAGGCATACCTAAGTCGTTTCGGCTCTTCGTGTCAACGCCCCGTCCCGACGCCTCGCCCGACGTCTCGTCAGCTCGCGGGCAGCCCCCATCTCGGGGCGTCGGCACCCGGCTTGACCGGCCTGATCCGCAGGTCGGGCCGGTCCCCCCGGGCCGTGATCAGCGCCGAGTCGCCCTTGCCGAGCGTGATGCGCAGCGCACCGCCGCCCGCGTCCTCGTGGGGCAGCGGCCGCCCCCGCGCGTCCCGCACCTCGACCGGACCCGCGATGCCGTGCCGCACGACGCACGGCGCGCCCGCCTCGCTCACCAGGCGCACCCACCGCGTCGCCCCCCGCTCGCGCACCGCGCTGAGCAGGAACGCCCCCTGGGTGCGGAAGTCGTGGACCACCAGGTCCGGCCACGCGGCGGGCAGCGCGGGAAAGACGCGGATGACGTCGCCCCAGGACTGGCACACCATGTCGTGCAGCGACTGCGCGGCCGACAGCGGCGTCTCGATGACCGGGCCCGACTCCTTGTACATGGTGTTCGCCTGGATGAACCGGCTCATCAGCTGCCCCAGGTACTTCAGGGCGTCCTCGCCCTTGCCGAGCAGCGCCGAGATCGACGCGGCGCCCGTGAACGTGTAGCCCTGCAGGGCCCCTTCGAAGCCCACCCAGTGCGCGAGGGACTTCTCGATCAGCGCCTTCTCGGCGGGTGCCCGGCCTGTCACCTCGTACAGCGGATAGACCGCGAGGAGGTGCGAGTAGTGGCGGTGCGACTTCGCGAACGGGATGTCGGCGCCGATCATGTAGCCGTTCGCGTTGGTGGGGTACGCGACGAGCCGCGCCAGGACCTCGCGCCAGCGCGGCGCCAACTCGTCGTCCACGCCGAGGAGTTCGGCCGCCTCCAGGAGCGTGCGGCAGCCCCAGGTGAGGAGCATCAGGTCGTAGGTGCAGTCCCGGCTGTTGCCGCCGTACTCGGGGGAGAAGGTCGCCGGGAGGTGCAACTTGCCGTCCGGGCCCGGCTGGAGGAAGTGCAGGTAGTAGTTCACGGCGCCGCGCAGGAGCGGGAAGAGGACGTCCCGCAGGATCGCGGTGTCCATGGTGTGGCGGTAGCTCAGCCAGACGTTGTGCAGCGCCCAGGTGAGGTTGCCGACCTCGGGGGTCGGGGGATCCTGGCCCGGGATGCCCACGCCGTAGCCGCCGTTCGTGACGGAGGCGCCGTTGACCAGTCGGGTGTCAGTGGTGCGCGGCATGCCGAGGGAGTCCGCGCGGTAGGGTGCGGCGACCTCCTTGGCCAGGTTGTCCCGGAACTCGCTCAACGCCCGCGTGACGGCGTCGAGTTCGAGGTGGTTGGCGCCGTGGATCGGCCAGTACTCCAGCTGTACGTTCAGGTTCCACCAGGTGTTCGGCCACGGCGTCGGCTCCAGCCACGGCCCGCAGGTCGCCATCACCGGGGCATCGCGGCGAGCCGCTGCCGCGATCTTGTAGAGCTGGATCCAGTAGAAGCGCTGCATGCGGGCGTCCGGCAGCGACAGGAAGCTCTTGCGGTAGTAGGCGTCCCACCAGGCGCGGTGCGGCGCGGCGAGCGTGTCGTACGGCAGCCGGGCGGCGGACCGCACCGCGCGCACCGCCCGGTCGCGGGCCGTGGACTTCGGGTGCGAGTGCGCCACGTGGACGTACAACGTCCGTGCCCCGCCCCGCCGTTGCTCGCGCCAGGCGGTGACGTGCTGCCCGCCCGCGAGCAGCGGCTGCACGGCCGCCGACACCCCGTCGTGGCTCTCCACCCGTGCGGGCGGATTGCCCTCGTAGCCCGCGGGCACCGGCTTGAACGCGGCCCGTGGGCTGATCGCCTCCGCCGGATGGAACACCCAGCGGAAGCCGCGCTCGCCCGCGCTCCCCGTCACCTCCACGGCGAGCACCGCACGCGAGGTGTGCACATGCGCGCGGACGCGGAGCGTGCCCCGGTCCGTGGTGAGCGTCCCCGTCAGCTCGGCGTCGCGCAGCCGCAGCCGCCAGTCGAGCCCGGTGATCCTCCCGACGGGCTCCAGGGTGAAGTGGCCGATCGGCAGCCGGGCGAGCCCGAAGAGCGAGCCGAACTCGGGGCGGTGGTCCTGCACCTCGGAGTGCTGCACGTTGAAGCGCACGGCCGCCGTCTCGCGGCCGGGCTCGGCGTAGATCCCGGAGCCGAGGAAGCCGTTGCCCAGGAACGGGCCCTCGTACCAGGTCCTCGGCATCCGCTGCCAGACCATGTCCGCGTCGTCGAGGACGGTGCGCCAGGGGTCGGGGGCGGTGTGCTCCCGCGCCCGCGGCGCGTCCGCCGCGGCCTGCGCGGGCAGTCCGCCGACGAGCACCGCCCCGCCGAGCGCGGGTCCGGTGGCGAGCACGGCTCTTCTGGACGGGCGTGGCATGAGGCCTCCTGGCCGAGTCATCGGAGGTATCTGCCGCTGAAAGTTAGAGATGACGTACGGGTACGTCAATGAGTACGGAGAGATCGGATGTACGGAGGCGAGGATGTGAGTCTCAGCCGCCCCAGACCTCCGCCCCCACCCACGCCCCCACGATCAGCAGGCACGCGAACAGCTCCACGAACACGCTCCACCCCCCGGCCCGCAGCGCCGTCCGCACCGCCGTCACGGCCTCCCCGCGCCCGCCGAGCCGTATCCGCTCCGCCAGATACATTCCGCCGACGAACCCCGGCAGCGCCCCGACCACCGGCAGCACGCAGAAGCCGAGCAGAGCGCCCCCGCCCGCGTACGCGGCCATCCGATGGGTCGCCCCCGACTCCCGGAGGCGGCGCGGCGGCAGCTGCCAGCGCACGGCCTGGGACAGCAGGAGCACCAGGGTCGCGCCGACGAGGACGCCCCAGGCGATCCCGTTCGGGTCCTGCAGCGCCCACCACGCGGTCCCGGCCCATACGAGCCAGGACCCCGGCACGCCGGGCACCAGCACTCCGCACAGGCCGAGCAGCATCACCACGCCGACCAGCAGGAGTTCCCACGCTCCCATCTGCCCAGAGTGCAGGAGCGGGTACGAAACCGCAGGTCGGGGTCAGTCCCGGGGGCCCGCGTGAGGTGCGGTCCCCAGGGGGCCCACGGCCGCCTCGCGGGCCACCCAGCCGCGCTCGTACGCGTGCCAGCCGAGCTGGAGGCGGGTCGTCACGCCGGTCAGCTCCATCAGCCGCTTGACCCGGCGCTGCACGGTCCGCAGGCCCAGGTCGAGCTGCTTGGCGACGCTGGCGTCGGTCATCCCGGCGAGGAGCAGCGAGAGGACCTCCAGGTCCGTGCCGTCCGGTCCGTCGGCGCCCGCCTCGCGCACCGCGTCGCCCTCGCCGAGGCGCAGCGGCAGCGCCGTCCGCCACACCGCCTCGAACAGGCCCGTCAGGGACTCCAGGAGGCCGCTCGCGTGCACCACGAGCGCGGCGGGCTCCGCCGTCCGCGACGTCAGCGGCACCATCGCGAGGGTGCCGTCGGCGACCACCAGCTTCGTCGGCACGCGGTCGGCGACCCGGATCCGCTCCTCGCGCCGCATGGCCGCCGCGACCTCCATGAGGCCCGTGGGCGCGGCGAGGACCTCGCGCTCGATGACCACGCGGTAGCGCACACCCCGGTTCGCGGCCTGCTCCTCCGCGTCGTTCTCCACGCCCGTCACCGCCACCGGCCTGCCCGTCACCAGCGCGCACACCTCCCGGCTCGCGCCGAGCTGGAGCTGGAGGAAGCGCTGGGAGACGGCGGCCGCGCCGGTCACCACCTCGACCAGGTCGTGGACGGTGGGCTCGGCGGCCCGCGCGCGGTACTCCTCGGCGAGCAGCGTCGCCGCCAGCTCGGCCTTCTCCAGCTCGTGCCGGTGCTGGGTGAGCAGCGCGCCGAGGGCGACCCCGGGCGGCGCCGCCACCCAGCGGCCCGCCCGGCCCGAGGCCTGCGCGGCCAGGCCGTGCCGCTCCAGGCGGCGCAGGGCCCGCTCGGTCTCCGGTTCGCCCAGGGTGAGCCGGCGCGCCAGGTCGGGCACGTCGGCGGCGCCCACCGACACCAGCGCGCGGTACGCCGCCTCGTGCGTCTCGTCCAGACCTATCGCAGCCAGCATGCGGCGCCGTCCCTCCCCGATGCGTTCCGGGCAGGCCGGGCCTCCCGATCGTCCTGGCGCGGTCCGCCGGCCGTGGCGGAAAGCGGCCACGGCGTAAACCCGCCGCGAACATCATCCCCGCAGTACCCGCCGTTCTGCCAAGGTGTCCCCCTGCGCCGGGCGGTCCTCCCGTGGGGGGTGGGGCCGCCCGGCGCTTTCCGCGCCACCCCGGCCCACCCCCGCCCGTGACGGCCGGAATTTCTTGATGCACCGTTTTCGTACGCCCTGTGCGGTGGACAATAGGGGCATGAGCCAGCAGGGGGAGAGGCACACCGGTCACGGGGCCCGTTCCGGCCAGGAGGACGACTGGTGGGGCCAGTTGTACGACGAGTCGAAGGACGACACGGGCCCGGCCAAGGCAGCCGACACCCTGGACGACCGCTTCGCTTCGGCGTCGGACACGGTGGCTGAGGGGGACGAGGGTGCTCAGGGCGCTGGGGGCACTGAGGGCACTGAGGGTGCTGAAGGCACTGGGGGTGCTGAGGGTGGCGGTGGGGCGGGTGTTGGGCCCGGTGCCGCCGACGGCCGTGACGTGGACGTGCACGGGGGCGGGGGTGGGGGCTCCGGGGTTCGGGGGGTTCCCGGACAGCGGGGCGAGGTCTCCGGTGACGTGGCTCCGGCTCGGCGTGATGTGGCGTCGGTTCAGGGGGAGCGGGACGCCGTCCCCGGGCAGCGTGACGCGGACCCGGCCGGGCGCGGGGCCGCCCCCGACCAACGCCAGGCCCTCCCGGGCTGGTTGACGTCATCGGCCCCACGACCACCTCAGCGCCCCACGCCGGAACCGTCCCAGCCGCACCGGCCTGCGGCCCCGCAGCCGCCTCGGCCTGCGGTTCCGGAACCTCCCCGGCCCCCGGCCCCGGAGCCACCACGTCCTGCGGCCCCTGAACCGCCTCGACCTGCGGCCCCGGAGCCACCGCGCCCTCCGGCCCCAGAACCACCCCGCCACCCAGCCCCAGAACCACCCCGCCGCCCGTCGACGGAGGCACCCCGCCACCCGGCGACGGAGCCAACCCGACCCGCGCCCCCCGAACCACCCCGCCACCCGGCGACCACGGGCACCTCCACCTCACCCTCCACCCCCCCCGCGCTGACCGCC
>NZ_JNXT01000092.1 GCF_000716675.1 Streptomyces alboflavus | reverse complement strand
GGGTTAAGGGGGTGGGGGGTGAGGGGTGGGGGGTGAGCACGGTGTGGGGGGATCCTTCCGAGCACGGAGGGGACGTGTGAGCGGCGTGGAGGCGCGCAAGGAGGTAGGGGGCTCGCTCGCGGTCACGCTCAGTGACTCACTGTCAGTTGGGCGGCTGCTACTGCTGCGCCACGGCAGGGCGGCCACGGTCCGAGGGCGCACGGGGCCCTTGTATCAAGGTGATCTCCGATCGGTCGGCAGTCGCACGAGGGTGCAGCTATGAGGGAGGCGGACCGTGCGGTGGATGAAGGACACGCCGCGTTCCGGCCGATGTGCTCGGTGTGCGGGTGTGGCGCATAAAATGTCACACGTCACACTGTGATGGGAAGGCTCAGGCGGCATCAGTATTTTGATGAAGTGTCAGATGTCGCTCGCGGAGGGAGGGGATTCTCCAAGTGACGGCCGAGTGGACGACTGTTGACTCATGTGTGTTTCTGTCGCGCGGTCGCAAGTATGGGCAGCCCCTTCCGTCCCTGGTCAAGCTGTCGGTTCCGATGCCTGACCTCGCCCGGGGGCAACGCGGCCTCGTCGGTGCGGTTGACCAACCGAGGTTTGCTCCCTAAGGTCTCCCATCACGTCAACGCGTTTCAACAACTCGGCACATTGGACGGGGTGTTGAAGCGTTGGTGCCGCGGCATCTCGCTCCGTTGCCGCTTGCTCCGTTGCCGTTGGGCCGAGGACGTCCGCAGCACGCTGGACTGGACGGCCAGGCGCGTGCGCACCATCACATCCGTGCCGCCGAACGCCCAACCCTGAGGCCGCGTCGGCAGCTCTCCACTACACGCGTCGGCACCGGCATCGTGCGCTCGGGGCCGCTCGCTTCGCGGTGAGCACCGCGATGGAGCTCAGCGACGCCCACTCACCTCACCACATGGCCACGGCAGGACGTCCTGCCTGGAACCGCACCCATCAAGGAGTTGTCATGAGTAAGAGGAAGTTCGTCTCCGCCGCCCTCTCCGTACTCGGAGCCGGAGCACTGGTCACGGTGGCCACCGCGCCGGGCGCCGCAGCCGTCGGCGACAGCGTTCGCGCGGGCAGCATCGTCAATGAAGGCACCGGGCGCTGCCTGAACGTCGCCGGAGGCGGCGTGGTGAAGCTCGCCGACTGCCGCGGCGGCGACGCGCAGACCTGGACCATTCGGCAGGATCGCCGGATCGAGAGCGCACGGGGCCAGTGCATAGGGGTCGCGCAGGACAACACGGTCCGGCTGGAAGACTGCGCGAGCGCGCCTCTGTGGAGCGGGATGGAGGTTCGCGAGTTGCGTGCCTTCGGAGGTTGCCTGATGCCGGATTTCGCTGACAGCAGTCGACTGACGTTCGGGTTCCCTGGGGGCCCCAACCAGAAGTGGCAACTGCCGAACTGATCCTGCCTGGACCACCCGCCGCGGTGAGTTGGAGTGCGTAGGCGCGCGCCGTCTCTCCATGCTGCTGTGCGCCGGGGTGTGCCCTGCATGTCCCGCAAGCGCTGAGCTGTGACCCGCGATCTGGTCCCTGGCGGCGAAAGGTGCTGCCAGGGCCCGGATTCGCATCGGCCGCGGCCCGGGGCGGGAGCAGGCGCCCCCCCCGCCCCACTCCGCGCACCGTCTGCACGAGGCCTTGGAACAGGCAGTAGAGGTAGTGGACGTTCGGACAGCGTAGGCGTCCCCCCTGCCGTTGTGGTCCGGCTCGACCGAATGTCATGTCCTTGGCGGCGGCGTATTCGCCATATCGCTTCTCTGGCTCTCTAACCCCCCACTCATGTCGCGGACTTGGTATCTCCAGGTGCGCGCTGCCTCTTGGGAGATCTCCCGTGCGCAGACATGCGTCCCGCATATCCCGCAAGCGTCTGGCCGTGGCCGGCGGAATCGCCTTGACGGCGGCTCTCGCCGGCACGGCTCCGATCGCCGCGACCGCGGCCCAGAGCGGGGGCGACGGCCCTCCATCCGCTCGACCGGACGGCCAGCACTCGGCCCATTCCACGGATCACGTCGAAGTCGAATACTTCACCCGTCCCGATGGTCACCCCCGCCACACGCATGTACCCGCCTCCGCCCCGCTCACGGCGAAGGAGCGGTCCACGATCAAGGACGACGGCGATGTCGTGCCGATCGTGGAGGCGGGGCCGACCGACGCCAAGGTCGACGTCATCTTCATCGGCGACGGCTATACCGCCGGCCAGCAGGAGGACTTCCACGCCGACGTGCGCACGAAGTGGAAGGAGATGGCCGCCGTCCAGCCGTACGCCGAGTACGAGGACGTGTTCAATGTCTGGGCCGTCGACGCGCACTCGCAGGACTCCGGTGTCTCGGGTGACCCGACGGTCGACGTGAAGAAGAACACTGCGCTGAGCTCGACCTTCTTCTGCAACAACATCGAGCGCCTGCTGTGCGTCGACACCAACAAGGTCGAGGGGTACGCGTCGAAGGCCGAGGACTCCGACCTTGTCATCGTGCTCAGCAACTCCACCAAGTACGGCGGCGCGGGCTACAACGCCATCACCTCACCGTCGGGCTACGACGGCATAGGCACCGCCTCTTCCGACCACCCTGACTCCGACCAGGTCGCCGTCCACGAGACGGGCCACTCGTTCGGCAAGCTCGCCGACGAGTACTGGTACGACGACAGCACCTACACCGGCCCCGAGCCGGCGGAGCCCAACACCAGCAAGCTCAGCGCGGACGAGATGGCCGCACAGCGGGCGAAGTGGCACCGCTGGCTCGGTCAGGAGTCGCCGGACGGCGGCACCGTCGGCGCGTACGAGGGCGGCGGATATCACGCGCACGGCATCAACCGCCCCACCGAGGACTCGATCATGCGCACGCTGGGCCGCGAGTTCAACCTGCCCGGCCGCGAGGCGATGATCGCGGGCTTCCGTAAGCACGCACCGGTCCTCACCGAAGTCACGCCTACCGACGAGCGGGTGCACGGCGCGGAGCGGATCCGCGTCGCGGCGTCCCAGCACACGCGGCTGCGTTGGTACGTCGACGGCCGCGAGGCTCGTCAGGCCCGGGGCGCGAGCAGTGTCACCCCCAGCGCCCTCAAGGTGCCCGCCGACGGCCGCTCGCACACCGTCACCGCGCGGGCAACCGACCCCAACAAGGCGGTGCGCGACCCGAAGCTGCGCAAGCTCATGACCGGCGAGCTGAGCTGGCAGGTCAGGCGCTGAGCGCGCATTCGGCCGCGACGACGCATCAGCTCCGTGTTGTCAGTGACCACCCTGTCGCCGGAGCAAGGCATGTTCCCAGCGCCGTCCCCCACCCAAGGCTGTCCCCCCCCCACACAAGAAGGAATCCCAGACATGGCAGTAGTGCGTAAGAAGGTCGCTGTCGGCATCTCCGCCACGGTCGCCGCCGCGGCTCTCGGCACGCTGGGGGCCCTGCCCGCGGACGCCGCGCCCCCGGCGGGCACGATCGTCGGCGCGCAGTCAGCCACCGCGGTCAAGGGCACCTACATCGTCACCCTCAAGAAGTCCGCGTCCAAGGCGGACTCGGCAGCAGGCAGGTCAGTGGTCACCAGCTACGGGGGCAAGGTGAAGCGGACCTTCACCCATGCCCTTAAGGGTTACTCGGTGGCGATGTCCGACCAGGAGGCGGAGAGGCTCGCGGCCGATCCGGCCGTCGACAAGGTCCATGCCAACCAACGGGTCAAGAAGTCCGCCACCCAGGAGAACCCCGAGAACTGGGGTCTGGACCGGATCGACCAGCCCGAGCTGCCGCTCGACCAGAAGTACACCTATCCGGACGCGGGCGGCGAAGGTGTCACCGCGTACGTCATCGACACCGGTGTCCATAAGACGCACCAAGACTTCGGCGGCCGTGCCGAGGACGGCATCGACACCATCGACGGCGACAACGAGGCCCAGGACGGCGACGGCCACGGTACGCATGTGGCCACCACGGTAGCGGGCGAGTCCTACGGCGTGGCCAAGAGGGCCAAGGTGGTCGGCGTCCGGGTGCTCGACGACGAGGGCTCCGGTACCACCGAGAGCGTGGTCGCGGGCGTCGACTGGGTCACCGCGAACGCCTCCGGTCCCTCGGTCGCCAACATGTCGTTGGGCGGCGACGCGGACGAAGCCATCGATCAAGCTGTGCGCAACTCCATTGCCGCAGGCGTGACATACAGCGTGTCCGCCGGAAACGAAAGCACCGACGCAGGGGGGCAGTCACCCGCACGCGTCGCTGAGGCGATCACCGTGGGTGCCACCGATGACGCCGATAGCCAAGCCGAGTTCTCCAACTACGGGGAGGTGCTGGACCTCTACGCCCCGGGCGTCAACATCACTGCCGGCTGGAACACGGGCGACGACGCCACGCAGATCATGTCCGGCACGTCCATGGCCTCCCCGCACGTCACGGGCGCCGCAGCCGTGTACCTGGCGGGTCATCCCGACGCGACACCCGACGAGGTCGCCTCCGCCCTGACCGAGGGCGCAGCCTCTGACGTCGTGGGCAACCCGGGGCCAGGTTCTCCGAACAGGCTGCTCAACATCGTCGAGTGACAGCCGCGTGGTCCAGCAGGACCGCGATGACTTCCTCAACCAGCAGGTGATGCCCGCCGGAGGACGCGGGAGGTGGCTACACGCGCGTCCTCGCGCATGTGAGGCGGCGCTTGCCTGGACGCCATGGGGCTCACTCCCAGGACGGCGCCGAGGCGAGCCAGAACTGCGACGACTTGGCCCGTACATCGTTGCGGATCGACAACGAAAGGAAGATTCATGCGTACAAGACCGTGCCTGCTCACCCGGTCACTGCTGAGCGCAGCGGCCCTCGCGCTGGCAGCCGGAGCCCTGAGCGTTCCGACGGCAGCCTCAGCCGACGACCGCCCCGCCGTCGGTTCAACGGGCGTCCATGAGCGCATAGTCGGCGGTGCGCCTGCCACCGAGGAGAAGCCCTGGATCGCATCGCTGGGCGGTGCAAACCACTTCTGCACGGCCAGTCTCATCGCGCCCCGCTGGGTGCTCACAGCAGCCCACTGCATCAACGAAGGCGATACTCCCCAGGTGCGGATCGGCTCCCTGGACCGCACGCAGGGCGGCACCACCGCCAACGGCGTCCGCGTCGTACGGCACCCCGACTACGACTGGCCCAGCAACGACATTGCGCTGATTGAGCTGGACCACGAAGTCAGCACCACCTACGCTCCGTTGGCCGGAGCCGAGGACATCGCCCAAGGTGAGACGGCCGAGATCTTCGGCTGGGGCTCCGAGAACTCCGACTGGTCCGGCCCCTTGCCCGTCGGGCTCAAGCACGCCAACGGCACCATCACCCAGACCGAATGCACAGACGCCCGGCCCGCCGTGCTCTGCTTCGGGGGGGACGGCGCGGTGGCCGGCGGAGACTCCGGCGGACCGGTGATGGTGCAGAGTCCCGCGACCGGGCAGTGGGTTCAGGCGGGGGTCTGCGCGGTGGGTACGAAGCCGACCGGGAGCTGGAGCGGCTACACCAACATCGCCCTGTACCGGGACTGGATCAAGGCGACCGCGGACGTGTGACCCGGCGCCTCTGGTGGCTTTTGCATCAAATGGACGGCCGACGGGTGCTTCCGGGGGCGCCCGTCGGCTACACGGCGCCCGGCCGAGGCGCGGGAGGTGCCGCCTTGGCCGGGCGTCGGCTGCGGTCACGCACGGGGATTTGCGCAACGGATGGATTACGCGCGGGACGAGTGGGTATCGCCGCGCTCTGTACGGGCGACACTACCCGTCAGGGTATGAGCCCTGAGCGCACTTTGGAGCTCTGGCATGTCAGGTGCATGGCGTTGCCCGCCGGTAGGCCAGCTCGCGGTGGAAGGCTGGATCCTGTTCAGCCCGGGCGGGCCAACGAGTATTTCTGCCTGCACGACTCCACTCCGGTCTTCACTCGCCGGGACGGCACCCCCCATGTGATCGGCTACCGGCGAGGCGAGGAAGTGGCGGAAGTCTGGCGACTGCGAGACCAAGCGAGGAGTCAGCCGCTGGGTTCCGAGGCCCACGACACGGCGCACAGGGAGCGCCTCGCTGCTGAACTCGCGTATCGCAACGCCGTGGAGGTTTCTGGGTTGTGGCGGCAGACGCGCGCGCCGCGAGCCATGCCGTCAGCGGAACCCGGGCCGCCAAGAACTTGCTGTCCGTCTCCCCGGTCAGCGGCGGCGTCACCGACTACGTGGAACGCTACGGGGCGCGACACGGGCCCAGGTCATCTTCACCCGGGACTGGAGCGGCCTGGCCTGCGTCATCCGCACCGGGTCAGGGCCGCCGAGCGGCGGAACCATCGCCACGGTGAGCCGCTGCCATGGGTGTCTGTTTGAGAGGGGAAGGGACTGTGACGGTCAACCTGTTCTCTATGACCCATCATGTCGAGTGCGTCGCGATCCTTGAGCCCGCCGGGAAGGGCCGCTGACCTGCAGTTTCGCCTGGTGTGCATTATGTGCGTTGTGGGCGTTACGGGCGATATCTTGACGCACGAGCGACGCACGAGCGACGCACGTGACGCACGTATGACGCACGTTCGCAGCACTTTCTGATGAGGCGTCAGGCGCATGAAAGCCGCCCCTGTTCCCCAGGTCACCTGGGGAACAGGGGCGGCTTTCACGTGTTCAGCGAGAGCTTCGGCGCGGACCGCTGTGGCGGTCACGGTGTCCGCCGAGCCGGATGTCGTGGGCGGAGTGCCGAGTGGTACTCCGCACCTGAGTTGAGATAGCCCTGCGGCTCACTCGCTGGCCCGAGGGGGTGGCGAACAGGGGGCCTTGCTCACGGTCGCCGATGGCCTCTTGCAGCAGCCGGAGGGTCTGCTCGCTGATGGGGATTTCACGCCTGGTGGGGATGACGTCTCCCACGTTCAACGCGAGAGCGTCGTCCAGCTTTACGTTGCCCTCCCAGAGCAGTCCGACAAGGGAGCGCACGTGTGCCGGGATGGCCTCGTTGGTGAGAAGGGCCTCGATATCTCTGGCTGAAGGCCCCTCATGCGGCGCACGGGCGCCTGCTTGATGCGCTTGCTCTGGAAGGTTGTTGCGGGCAGCTTCGGCTTCGTCGTGCAAAGGGGCTCCTATTCCCAACTTCTGGCCCGAAGGCGCAGCAGGGTTGCGTGAAAACGGATCTGTGCTTTGGCGGCGACTCCTCATGCTAGACGGGCGCGGACGAAGGGAGCCGTGGCTGCGGAAATATCCCTGCGCTCAGTGCTGTTCTCGTGTGGCACCGAGATCATGAAGGGGGAGTGGCGGTCCTGAAGCTGTTCAAGACAGCAGGTGGTGTCAAGGAAGTGAGCGCGCATCTTGCTGCGGTCGAGGCGGATGTGCAGGATCTTGTCGAGGCGCACATGGAGGCGATGCTGGGCGTCACGTTCCTCGCGAGCGAGTACGTCATCGACTGCGTCGACGGCGGACGGATCGACTCGCTGGGCCTCGATGAGAATGGGGCCCCGGTGATCGTCGAGTACAAGCGCGGCACCGACGCAGGGGTGATCAACCAGGGTCTCTACTACATGGCCTGGCTGACGAATCACAAGGACGCCTTCCGGAACCTGGTCCGCGACCGGCTCGGGGTGACGGCCGCGTCCCAGATTCTGTGGAGCGCACCTCGGCTGATCTGTGTGGCTGGCGACTTCACCCGCTACGACGCGCACGCCGTACGCGAGCACCGGCGCTCGATCGACCTGGTCCGCTACCGGTACTTCGGCAGCGACCACTTCGGCCTTGAGACCGTGGCCTCCGTCACCGGGCACTCGGCCGAGGCCAAGCGGGTACGGCGCCGCGCGGCCGGGCTGCCGCCGGATCGGAAGCAGGGCGGTGCGATGGCCGAGCTGGCCCAGGCGGTCGACGAAGTCTTGGTCGGGCTCGGGGACGGCGTTACCCGGGTGCAGCGCAAGCAGTACCGCGCCTACCGGCGGCTGCGGAACTTCGCCAGCGTGTGCGTGCCGCAGCAGACCAAGATCCTCGTCTACCTCAAGGCCGACCCGAAGGAGGTCGACCTCGTCCCCGGCTTCACCCGGGACGTGACAGGGCTTGGCCACCATGGCACCGGCGACCTGGAGCTGCAGCTCCGTACGGAGCGGGACCTGGAGCGCGCCGGCGACCTTCTGCGCCTCAGCTACGCCGCGGGATAGAGGTCTGTCGTGGGCGTGCGGGCCCAAGTGGAGTGTGGAGTTGGGGGCTGTCGTGGTGGTATTGCCTTTCGACGTGATGGGCAGGGAATGGCGGTGGACCACTAATGGTGCGGGGGATCCCCGGTTTCGCTAACCGGGGATCCCGTGCTATGTATCGCCGAGTTCTCCACTCCGCTTGGCGCCAGCACCCTCCGTGTGGAGTCGGCGAAGTGAGTCGTTCCTCAGATGCGCCGACAGCCGCCGGTGCAACCGTCGTCGAGCCTCATAGTCCCGGTCAGTGGTGTCGCGCTGGGCCTTGCGGCCAAGGCGGTGCGAGAAGCGAACCTGCAGTCCGCCGGGGCGGCCTGTGGGGCTGTGGGCGTAGACCCGGCATCCGTAGAGGCGGTCGGGTGGGAGGTCGCATCCGCAGTCCAGGTCCGTCACCGTGATCGGCAGCCCGCACTCCGGGTCCGTCAGCAAGCTGATGAAGGCTTGGTGATGGTAGGGCACCCGTACCAGCGGCTCGTGGATGTAGTCGATGATCCACTCATGGCCTCCGTGATCCCGGTCCAGGTTGCTCCAAGCGGTAGTGCTCAGGGGAACGCCGATCGTGCGTAGAAGGGGCGCGCGACGCAGCATGCCGCTGGCCACCCAGGATGAGGAACTGAGCAGACGGTTGAGGCGGGCATGCACGGTGTGTGCTTTCGTGCTGCGATACGGCTTTTCACTGCTGTGCCACTGGTCGGGGGCCTCGGCCTGGCACATCACAATGCCGTCCGAGTCGTAGTCCCGTGTCTGGAGTTCGAGGGCGGTGATCCAGTCCTCGACGTCGACGCCGGCCAGAATGATGGAGCCCGGTAGATTGACTCTGCGCAGGACAATGGTGCCGTCCTCGATAGAGAAGCGGGCCCCTGGAATGCCTCGCAACTCTCCTTCGGAAATGCGAGGCAACAGGCGTACCAGTTCCCTTGCCATCGATTCACCAGGAAACTCGCGATTGGCGTCTTCATCCTCGAATGTGAGGACAAGAGCGTCAGGACGAGGGTCCGTGGAGCAGATACCCCAGGGGTTCCGTGTCGAGATGAGCGGCCAGGCGTGCTGCTTCAGGAAGTATCCTTCCAGGATGGCTTGTTCTTCCTGAGCTTCGGGAATCAGGGGCGCAGTGGGCGCCAGCCTTCTGACCCGCTTCAGGGCTTCTGCCCAGTCCAGTCCGGTGGCTACCTGGAGCTTTTCGGCGCGGCGTTCGAGGCGAGTGCGTTTCACGGTTGTCTTTCCGCTCCGCGTTCCTGTCCCGACCCAGGTCGCGCGGTGCGCTTCCGTGAGGCACAAGCTGAACTGAAACGCGATGCCAGCCGAGTTGGCTCATCGCACAGTTCCCCGTCGGGTGAGCGCTGCGCAAGTAGGACCTCGCCAAGCCCTGCGCTGGATGTTAGTGCAACGCAGGGAATCAGGTCGCGACCGTGCCGATGGTTCACCCAGACAGTCGATCTTATGTCCATTGTGGGCGGTTGATCGACCGGAGTTCCTGACTAGCTGACGCTGCCCAGGCTGATCGTGACGACGTGAGGTAGCTCGTCGCTCGGCGGGGATGCAGGAATTCTGCGGAGAATTGTCTTCCATAGTTCGGGGCTGAGGAACTCCGATGGCCTCTCGGTGGAAGCCTGCAGCTCCAGTCTGGCGGTCTTGGCGGAGTCTTCGAGTACGAAGTGTTGGTCGCTGCCGTAGCTTTCGTCGGTGTCACCGCGGAATCTGATCAGCCGCAGCGGTAGCCCGTAGCCGGGGGCTAGCAGTGCGGCGACGGCATGGCGGGCGCCCGGCCCGTGCTGAGGGGCGTGCGAGGACCGCATGACCCATCTCATCGCGGTGAGTCCGGATCCGCGGTAGCCGTCGACGAAGTAGGTGTTGGCCACCGTGTGGAGCAGGGCTGCGCGGCGCAGAAGTGCGCTGCCGAGCCAGCTCCCGCGCAGGCACATCCGGATGAAGGGATCGGAGTCGTCTTCCCATACGGTCATGTGTTCGCGCTCGGCTGGGGTCCACGTCTTTGGCGCCGTGCGCCAACAGAGCTGCGTGGCGTCCGGATCGATCCATTTGGAGAGCGTGATCTGCTCTGCGTGATGCCACTGTGATGCTGGTAGACCACGCAGGCGAAGCCGGGTCGGTTGGTTCAGCACCTGTAGTTCGATCGCGGACTGTAGCCGATTGATGATGCGCAGACCAGGCAGGCCGTGCACTTCTTCGCCCGGTGAGTGGACGGGGAGAAGGGCGAAGAGGATCTCGGCGGCTCGTTCTACGCTCTCCACGTGGAGGGTGATGCCGTCCGTAGCGGGCTGGACCGCTTTGATGCCGAGGGGATATCGGGTGTAGTGGTTGCGGTGCTCCAGCAGGTTGAGGAATACACGTGCCTCCAGCCGCTCTTGGGCGGGGCTTTGCGGAGCAGGGATTGGTGCTGCACCGGCACCTAGCCGGTCGATGGCCCGACGAGCTTGCTGGAATGTCTCGCCGGTGTACTGGCGGCGGCGTAGGGCAACGGACTGAACGGATTGTTCGCCAGCAGGCATGGCTCTCCTGAACGCCCCGGCCCAAGGCGTCTGACAGGTCGAGATCCGATGCGAGTTCGTACGGTTCCGTTCGATGACTGACCGGTTCACCCGAGCTTGGAGGAATGGGCCGAAGGGTCTCCGGGGAGCGGTGGTCATGCCGCAGGTGAACCTTAGCGCTGCGCGGCGCGTGATTGAGGCCGGGAACCGAGAGGGCACATCAAATATCACCCAGGTGACGTAGCACCATGAGGGTGCGTCATCGTGGCGCGCGACGGGGCGTAGCAGAGCTCCCAACGGCGGCGATGATGTCGGGGCCGATATAAAGCATCATCATCTGCACAGAGGGAGGCTCATCGACTGCGCCCGAGACGTTGCACGACCGGTGACAATGCAGCCACGGGAGCAGGGGCTTGAGCGGTGCGGAGCGCCGGGCCGTCAGCTGCCGGTCGTACAAGGCGGGTTCCTTGACCCTCGGCCATCTCGAAGGTGAGGTACTGCACCAGAGCTGCTGGGGCCTTCGCGGACAGGTGGAGTGCCCAGGCCGGTTGGTGGATGGAGTGGCCGCCCCAGATGGTCCAGGTGAGAAGCGGGCTGTCTGCCTTCTGGGCGGCGAAGGCGTCGAACTGAACGCCGCCTACCTGGGGACCAGGGGCCTCCCAAGTGATGTAGCGCCCGTCGACGGTGTGCTTCCAGTCCGCTTCGGTGAGCGGACTGGTCGCCTCGGTGATGGCGGCCTCGGGAGCGGTGGGGGAGAGGCCGCTGCCCCAAGCGTTCTCGGTGGCTACCGCGTCGAGCAGCGCGCTCACGATCGCGGTGGGTGTGGAGGCGGTAGCCGTGCCGTGCCACAGGCGGTCGCTGACCGGTGTCTCGTAGGCCGCGAAGGTCCACTTCGTGTCCCGGCCTTCGGCATCGTGGTCGAAGACCGCGCGCAGGGTCAGAGACTCGTGATTCGCGACGGTCGTGGAGTCCTCCCAGGTGCGTTCCCTGTCAAGTTCTACGTGTTGAAGCCGCGCGCACGGATTCGTTGGCCGGGAGCGCAGCGCGGGGCCGCGACCGGTCCCCTGCTCCGGTCGCGGCCCCGCGCGTGCTGAAGGTTGTGCTTGGGTCAGCAACCGCCGGAGGTTGCGGGAGCGCCCACTCCGATCTGGAGGGTTGCCGGTGCGCCGCAACAGCCGCCGTCCGATGCCTCGGTCTGGGGCTCGTCGAAGAGGCCAGCACCGCCGCACACTCCGGTCTCGGGCAGGGTCAACTCGACGCGTTCGGCGGCGTCCTGGTCGCCGGCGAGGGCGGCGGCGATGGAGCGGACCTGCTCGTAGCCGGTCATGGCGAGGAAGGTCGGGGCGCGGCCGTAGGACTTCATGCCGACCAGGTAGACGTCCGTTTCCGGGTGGGAGAGCTCGTTGACGCCGTGGGGGTAGACGGTGCCGCAGGAGTGGACGTTGGGGTCGATGAGCGGGGCGAGTTCGACGGGGGCCTGGAGGCGCTCGTCGAGGCCGAGGCGGAGTTCGTTGACGAAGGACAGGTCGGGGCGGAAGCCGGTCAGGCCGATGACCTCGTCGACCGGGTCCAGGCGGCGGCCGTCCTCGCCGACGAGGACGATCTGGTCGCCGTCGCGTTCGACGGCGGCGGTGCGGAAGCCGGTGACCGCGTCCGCGTATCCGTCATCGACCGCGGCCTTGGCGGCGAGTCCCAGGGCACCGCGGGCGGGGAGCTGGTCGGCGCTGCCGCCACCGAAAGTGGAACCGGAGATGCCGCGCCGCAGGATCCACACCGCGTGCGTGCCGGGGACCTCCTTGGCCAGGTCCGCGATGTAGGCGAGCGCGGTGAAGGCGGAGGCGCCGGAGCCGACGACGGCGGTGCGCTTGCCCGCGTAACGGGCACGAACGGCGGGGTCCTTGAGGTCGGGCACGCGGTAGGACACGCGGTCGGCGGCCGAGCGCTCACCGAGGGCGGGCAGGCCGTCGCCGCCGAGCGGGCTCGGGGTCGACCATGTACCGGAGGCGTCGATGACGGCACGCGCCAGGAGGCGCTCCTCGCGGCCGTCGGCGAACTGGACGTGCACGGTGAAGGGCTGCTGCTCGCGGTCGGCGTCGACCACGCGGTCGCGGCCGGTGCGGGAGACGCCGGTGACGCGGGCGCCGTAGCGGACCGTGTCGCCGAGGACTTCGGCGAGCGGCTGCAGGTACCTACTGGCCCAGTCGCCGCCGGTGGGGTAGGTGGCGCCGTCGGGCTTGACCCAGCCGGTCGGGGCCAGGAGCTTCTCGGCGGCGGGGTCGACGACTTCGGCCCAGGTGGAGAAGAGGCGGACATGCGACCACTCGCGCACGGCGCTGCCCGCGGCGTCGCCGGCCTCCAGGACCAGCGGCTCGATGCCGCGCTCGATGAGCTGGGAGGCGGCGGCCAGGCCGATCGGGCCGGCGCCGATGACCACGGTCGGCAGGGTGGTGGCGAGGGTGTGCTCGTTCATCGGGTGCTCCATTGGCAGGGTGCCGTCGATCTTCTGCTTCGACGTTTGTCGATATCCTTGACGCCTCAGAGCTTGCCCTACCTCTTCGATGGATGTCAATATTGACGCATGTCGAATTCGAGTGTGGTGGAGCTGCCGGTCCTGAACCAGCCGGATGGGGCGGTGGCGCCGTGCTGCCCGCCGCTGAACGAGCGCCCGTTGACGGCCGAGGAGGCCGAGCGGACCGCGAAGATGTTCAAGGCGCTCGGCGATCCGATCCGTCTGCGGTTGTTCTCCGCGGTCGCCTCGCACGAGGGCGGCGAGGCGTGCGTGTGCGACATCTCCGACGTCGGTGTCTCGCAGCCGACCGTCTCCCACCACCTGAAGAAGCTCAAGGACGCCGGTCTGCTCAGTTCCGAGCGGCGCGGGACGTGGGTCTACTACCGTGTCGAGCCCAGCGTGCTGGTCGCGATGGGCCAGCTGCTGACCACCGCTGCACGGTGACCCGCCCCCAGGAGGAGCCGGCCATGCCCGCACACCCCGCTCCGGCGTCCGTCGTCATCGTGCCGCTGGAGGCCGCGCACGCCGAGGCGGTCCTGGCGATCTATCAGGCGGGGATCGACGAGGGCAACGCGACGTTCGAGACCGCCGCGCCGGACTGGGACGTCTTCGACGCGGCGAAACTGCGTGAGCACCGCTTCGCCGCCGTGGACGCCGACGGCGCGGTGTTGGGCTGGGCTGCCGCGACTCGGGTCTCCGACCGGTGTGCGTACGCGGGAGTCGTCGAGCACTCGGTGTACGTGCATCCCGCAGCGCGAGGACGCGGTATCGCCTCGGCTCTGCTCAAGGCGCTGATCGAGTCCACCGAGCAGGCGGGGATCTGGACGATCCAGTCCGGGATCTTCCCCGAGAACACGGCCAGCCTGGCCGTGCATGAGCGCGCGGGCTTCCGAGTCATCGGTACCCGGGAGCGGATCGGTCGTCATCACGGGGTCTGGCGCGACGTCGTCCTCGTCGAGCGTCGCAGCCCAGCCATCAGCTAGCCAGGCACCGGCGCGACGGCGAGGGTGCAGGCGTCCTCGATGATCGGGTCAAGGCCGCCTAGCCGAGAGCCCTGGCCCGCCCGGCACGAGCCGGGCGGGCCAGAGGCAGCAGCACTGCTTCTACTGCCAGAGCTCACATGAGGGCGGCGATCTCGCGGGCCGCGTCCCTGGCCGGGCGGCCGACACCGATGAGGGTCGCGGAGGCCGGGCCGGTCCAGTCGCCGTACCCGAGCAGGTGCAGCCGCGGCTCGCCCAGAGCCCGGGTTCCGTCGGTGGGGATGTGGCCGCGCGCACCGCGCAGGTTCAGCGGGGCGAGGTGGGCCAGGGCCGGACGAAAACCGGTGCACCAGATGACCGCATCGGCTTCCCGTGTGCTGCCGTCGGCCCATCGGACAGCGGTGGCGGTGAGCTGGGTGAACATCGGCTGTGCGGTGAGGAGTCCAGCATCGCGGGCGGCGCGGACGGGCGGCACGGCCACGATGTCGCCGAGCGAGGCGACGCCGCCGGTGTCGCTGCGGCCGGCCTCGAGTGCGCGGCGGCGGGCGGTGGCGACGTCGAACAGGGCGCGGCCGTCGATGTCGTCGGGCAGGAACCGCGGCGGGCGCTGCGTCACCCAGGTCACCTCGACCTGGCCGTCGAGAGCGAGGTCGGCGGCGATCTGGGCGCCGGAGTTTCCGCCACCGACCACAAGGACGCGCTGTCCGGCGAAGTCGGCCGGAGAACGGTAGTTCACCGTGTGCAGTTGCCGTCCGGTGAAGACGGATCGGCCGGGGACGGCGGGCAGGAACGGCCGCGACCACGTGCCGGTGGCGCTGATGACCGCGCGGGCCCGCCACGTGCCCGAGTCCGCCTCGACCAGGAGCCGGTCTGTGTCGCGGCGTACGGCGTCCACGCGGGTGCCGTGCTGGATGGGCAGGTCGTAGCGCTTCTCGTAGTCGGCGAGGTAGTTCACCACGTGTCCGGTATCCGGGTACGTCTCGCCCGGTTGGGCGGGCATGAGCCGACCGGGCAGCGAGGAGTACTGGGCAGGGGAGAACAGGTGCAGGGAGTCCCACATGTGCTGCCAGGCCCCGCCCGGCGCCGCCTCCGCGTCCAGGATCACGAAGTCGAGGCGGTGGCGGCGCAGGTGGTAGCCGGCGGCGAGCCCTGCCTGGCCGCCGCCGACCACCACCACATCCGTGTGCCGCGTCATGGGGCCGTCGTCACCGCGTCGGGGGCGAACTTCCTGCGCCAGGCGAGTGCGACGTAGACCAGGCCGATCAGCACCGGGACTTCGATGAGCGGGCCGACGACGCCGGACAGGGCCTGCCCGCTGGTGACGCCGAAGGTGGCGATGGCGACCGCGATGGCCAGCTCGAAGTTGTTGCCCGCCGCGGTGAAGGCGAGCGTCGCGGTGCGGTCGTAGGCCAGGCCCAGGCCCTTGCCGAGCAGGAACGTGCCGAAGAACATGACGGCGAAGTAGACCAGCAGCGGCAGCGCGATCCGGATGACGTCGACCGGCTGGGAGGTGATCGTCTTCCCTTGGAGGGCGAAGAGGATGACGATCGTGAACAGCAGCCCGTACAGCGCCCACGGCCCGATCTTCGGCAGGAACTTCTGCTCGTAGTCGGTACGGCCCAGCTTCTGCTCGCCGATGCGGCGAGTCAGGAACCCGGCCAGCAGCGGGATGCCCAGGAAGATGACGACGTTGAGCGCGATGTGCCACACCGACACGTCCAGCCCCTGACCGTCGCCGAGGTTCATCCAGCGCGGCAGCAGGTCGAGGTAGAACCAGCCCAGCAGTCCGAACGCCAGCACCTGGAAGACCGAGTTGAGGGCGACCAGGACGGCGGCGGCCTCGCGGTCGCCGCAGGCGAGGTCGTTCCAGATGATGACCATGGCGATGCAGCGGGCCAGGCCAACGATGATCAATCCCGTGCGGTACTCGGGCAGGTCCGGCAGGAAGATCCACGCCAGGGCGAACATCACCACCGGTCCCACGATCCAGTTGATGACCAGCGAGGAGACCATCAGCTTCTTGTCGCCGGTCACGCGGTCGAGCCGGTCGTAGCGCACCTTCGCCAGCACCGGGTACATCATGACCAGCAGGCCCAGCGCGATCGGCAGGGAGATACCGCCGATCTCGATCTTCGCGAGCGCGTCGTTCATGCCCGGGATCAGACGGCCCAGGCCCAGGCCGACGGCCATGGCGAGCAGGATCCACACCGCGAGGTAGCGGTCGAGGGTGGAGAGCTTCTTGACGATCGAGTCGTCCCCGCTGCCAGTCGGAGCGGGGGCGGTGGTGGGCTCGGTGGAGGTCACGGGCAGGCCCTCTTGTTCTCGGTGGCGGTGCGGGCGGATGCGGCGAGTTCGGCGAACTGCTCGGACAGGCCGGCCAGGACCTCGGGCTTGAGCTTGTAGTAGGTGAAGCGGCCGCAGGGCTCGGTCTCCACGATCCCGGCCTCGCGCAGCACCTTCATGTGGTTGGACAGGTTGGTCTGCTTGGCTCCGGTCTCCTCGACCAGGTGCGTCGTGCACAGCGTCTCGCGCGCCAGCAGGGTCACGATCTTCAGGCGGAGCGGATCGCCCAGCACCCGGATCACATCAGGATCGACTGAAGTCAGCATGCACTGATACTGTCACATCACCACTCGCTGATACCAGCGGGGGCTGAAGTCATCGGCGGCTGGGTTCCGCCCTGCGACGAGAGAGAACGATCACCATGGCCGACAAGCCGTCCGTCCTGTTCGTCTGCGTCCACAACGCCGGCCGCTCCCAGATGGCCGCCGCCTGGCTGACCCACCTGGCCGGTGACCGCGTCGAGGTCCGCTCCGCCGGCTCCAACCCCGGCGAGCAGGTCAACCCGGCAGCCGTCGCCGCGATGGCCGAGGTCGGCATCGACATCTCCGCCGAGGTACCGAAGATCCTCACCGTCGACGCGGTGAAGGAATCGGACGTCTGCATCACCATGGGCTGCGGCGACACCTGCCCCGTCTTCCCCGGCAAGCGCTACCTCGACTGGAAGCTCGAGGACCCCGCCGGACAGGGCGTCGAGGCCGTCCGCCCGATCCGCGACGAGATCAAGACCCTCGTCGAGGGCCTGATCGCCGAGATCGCCCCGGCGAAGCCGGAGGCGACGGCGTGAGCGAGATACGCGAGGTCGTCATCATCGGCTCCGGCCCCGCCGGATACACCGCCGCCCTCTACACCGCCCGCGCCCAACTGAAGCCCCTGCTGTTCGGCAGCTCCATCTTCGTCGGCGGCTCGCTCACGACCACGACCGAGGTGGAGAACTTCCCCGGCTTCCCCGACGGCGTCGACGGACCGGCCCTGATGGAGGACATGCGGGCCCAGGCCGACAAGTTCGGCGCCGAGATGGTCGACGACGACATCGTCGAGGTGGACCTCACCGGCGACATCAAGCTCCTCACCGACTCCGCCGGCACCGTCCACCGCGCGAAGACGGTGATCATCGCGACCGGGTCCGGCTACCGCAAGCTCGGACTGCCCAAGGAGGACGAGCTGTCCGGCCGGGGCGTGTCCTGGTGCGCGACCTGCGACGGCTTCTTCTTCCGGGACCGCGACATCGTCGTGGTCGGCGGCGGCGACACCGCCATGGAAGAGGCCACCTTCCTCACCCGCTTCGCCCGCTCGGTCACCGTCGTGCACCGCCGCTCCACCTTGCGGGCCTCCCAGGTCATGCAGAACCGGGCCTTCGCCGACGACAAGATCTCCTTCGCGTTCGACAGCGAGATCGCCGAGCTGAAGGAGAAGGACGGCATGCTCGCCGGCGTCGTCCTGCGTGACACCTCCACCGGCGCCACCCGCGACCTGGACGTGACGGGGCTGTTCATCGCCATCGGGCACGACCCGCGCACCGAACTGTTCACCGGCCAGCTCGACTTGGACGCCGAGGGCTACCTCACGGTGCAGGCCCCCTCGACGCGCACCAGCCTCCAAGGCGTGTTCGGCGCCGGAGACGTCGTGGACCACACCTACCGGCAGGCCATCACCGCCGCTGGCTCCGGCTGCGCCGCCGCCCTGGACGCCGAGCGCTACCTCGCCCAACTCGCCGACCGGGACCAGGCCCTGACCCCGGCCCGTATCTGACCCGGCCGCCGCGCGCACGCGAAGGGCCGCACCCTTGGGGGTGCGGCCCTTCGGCATACGGGGGTGATGCGGGTCAGCTGCAGCAGGACGAGCCCTGTGCCGCTCCGGCCGTCTCGACGAGTGGCAGGAGGTCGGCGGTGGCGGGCTTCGTCGCGCGGACGACGGCGGAGTGCATGCCGTCGGCGACCTGGTGGGTCGAAGTGACGGTGACATCGGTGAACCCGGCCGCCTCCAGGCCCTGCCGGTACTCGCTGAACGAGAGGGCGCCCGCGATGCAGCCCACGTAGTTGCCACGCTCGGCCCGCTGGTCGGCGCTGAGGTGGTCCTCGGCGACGACGTCCGAGATGCCGATCCGCCCGCCCGGGGTCAGCACCCGGAACATCTCCGCGAAGACGGCGGGCTTGTCGACGGACAGGTTGATCACGCAGTTGGAGATCACCACGTCAATGGTGTTCGCGGGCAGCGGGATCGCCTCGATGGTGCCCTTGAGGAACTCGACGTTGCTCGCCCCGGCCTTCTCCTTGTTGGCCAGCGCGAGCGCGAGCATTTCCTCGGTCATGTCCAGCCCGTACGCCTTGCCGCTCGCCCCGACCCGGCGCGCGGACAGCAGGACATCGATGCCACCGCCCGAACCGAGGTCCAACACGCGCTCGCCTTCGCGCAGGTCGGCCACCGCGGTGGGGTTGCCGCACCCCAGCGAGGCGGCAACCGCGTCGGCGGGCAGCGCCTCGCGGTCATCGGACCCGTACAGACCGGACCCGAAGTTCTCGTCGATCTCGACCGCCTCGGAGCCGCAACACGCAGTGCCGCCCTGGCTGACCTTGAGGGCAGCGGCGGCATAGCCGGCGCGGACCGTCTCTCGCAGATCGGACTGCTCGCTCATGGGGAACTCCTCCAGCTGTATCGATGTCTGTGGAAACAAGACTGCCTCTTGGATCGATGGACGTCAACATAGAGGGATGTCTAACCAGTGGGCGCTGTGCCCGTCCGGGAGCGCTCAGCGACTGCGGCCCGGGGACGGCTGCGTCGGCAGCGCCCGGACCGAAGAGTCGGGCTGGGACAGGGCATGGAGCAGCTGCCGGTTGTGCGCGGTCAGTTGGTTGACGACGCGCACCAGCTGCGCGACGTCGGTGCGCAGCTGGGCGAGTTCGGCGGCGTCTTTGGCGCGGAGTTCCTTGAGTTTGACGATCTGCCGGCGCAGGCGGATCTCGGAGTCCGGTGTCTGTCCGCGGGCTCTGACCTGCGCGTAGAAGGCGTTCTTGAGGTCGAGGTGGCGCTGGGTGAGCGCGTTGCGCGGGACGCCGGCCTCCTGGGCCAGGGCGACGATCGTCAGCGCGCCGGTGGAATGCTGCGCGGTTCCCCCAAGGATGCGGTCCATGGCCGCGCGGATACGGGCGCGTTCGTCGGGTGCGGGGCTCATGCCGTGCCGTCCTGGAGAGTGGTGCGGGTGCGGTGGTGGGCGTCGGCGAGGCCGCGCAGCCGGGTGGCGTTGTCGCGCAGGCGCTCGCCCAGCGGGCCGGGGACGCAGTCTGCCTGCTGGTCCAGCGCGGTGGCACGCAGGCGGAGGCCGGTGGCCTGCTGATCGGTGCGGGCGATGTTCGCGCAACCGGGGACGCACTGGTTGAGGCTGGGAGCCTCCTTGAGGCCGCGGTGGCACAGGGCTTTGTCGCGCTTGTAGACGCACATCAGCAGTGCATGGAGATTGTCGTAGACGGCCAACTGGGGGTTGGCGAGGAGCTGTCGGGCCTGCCGCGCGGTGATGACTGTGCCGGTGTACTGGGGTGCGGTGGCGGCGGCCGTGATGGCCCGGCGGGCGGCGGGCCCGGAGATGCCGGCGCCCTCCTCGAGCGCGGCGTTCAGGTCGGCGACGGTGTCGATGGTGGCGCGCGCCGTCTCGACGTCGAGGAGGTCGTGGATGCCGTCCCGGCTGCGAGCGGCGTACCCGGCCGCTACGGACGTGCGCAGATGGCCGTACTGAATGGCGAGCGCGACCAGGCCGCCGGGGCGGCGGGCGATGTGCCAGGCCAGGCTCCTGCGGAAGCGTTCGGTGCCGATCCTGCCGTGCGGGTCCGGTGGGATGACCTCACCGGCCAGCCCGCGCACTGCTGCCTCCTGGTTGGCCCAGGTGATGAAGTCCTCCACTCGGACGCCCAGGCTGTGCACGGTGAGCGAACCGGTGCCGGCGCGGGTGCCGCGCAGGTCGTGGGCGTGGTGATCGAACAGCAACTCGCCTTGGGGCACCATGCGTTCCAGAACCCGGATGGCGTTCACTACGGGGGCGATGGCCACCCAGGGGACGTCGCGGATCTCGCCTTCAGAGCGGTGGTTGCCGTCCTTGTCGCGGGCCGTCTTGTACACCGTGCTCGTGATCAAGTGCCGCCCGGTGCGCCCCGCACTGTCCGGCCGTGGGTCGGGGCAGCAGCCGCTGCGCAGCCCGGCCACCTCGCCGGGGCGCATCCCGGTCAGATAGGCGATGACGATGAAGCACGCCGTGCCCAACTGGCGCATCAGGAAGCCTGCTTCGGTGTAGTCGAGGGCTTCTCTCCACGGCGTGCCGCCGAGTTGGCCGGCCACCGGGACGCGCAGCGGGCACGGGCCGGGACGCTCCCGGGCGGCCTGCCGCCACCCGAGATCGCGGGTGGCGTTGTAGACCTGATTCAGGGAGGCGCCGGTGAGGGCCGCGATATAGGCGCCCGCGATGGTGGTTCGGCCCAGCCACCGGGTGGTCGGAATCGGCAGCCGGCCAGCGTCGATGCGGTCCATGAAGGCCCGAAGGGCAGCGCGTGAGGCGGGCGTGGCGATGTTCGCGGCGGCCGTCGCACGCAGCCAGTTGTGTTCGGCCCAGGCGGTCAGGATGTCGTCGCTGAACTCCTCGACCATGCGGATCGCCCAGACGAGCAGCGGGCCCATGGTCTGCTCACTGATCGCCTCGGTGGCGTTCTCGCCACCCGGCGTCGCCGGCGGCAGGAAATCGTCCACCCCCTCCGTTTCCCACGGCGGGCAGGCGATGCCGCTGGGACGGCCGCTGATCTGGTCGAAGACCCACAGCCGGGTCAGCGACGACAGCATGCTGTGCACGGTGATGCGGGCCGCCCCGCTGTCGCGCACGTGCCGGCCGTATTCGCCCAGCACCTGCGTGGTGCAGGCGCTCAGCGTGGTGATGCCCCGGCCGGTGAGCCATCCGGCCAGCCGGCACCAGGTGTTGATCGTCTGGTAGAGCGCCTTGGGTGCCTGGCGGGAGCGCCAGGTGGGATGGCGCTCCCGCAGGAACACCGCGGGCAGCTCGCCGTTGATCATCGTCCAGGCGGCCAGCCGCAGCTCCTCGCGGAACGGGCCGGGGAACGCAGGCCAGTGGATGGTGGTGTGCGTGACGCCCGGGTTGGCGTTCATGGGGATCAGCGGCCAGGCCGGCGCCGCGTAGTGCGCGATGGGGCCGCGGTAGCCGTCGACGATCCGGTGGGCGGGGATGACGGGAGTGTCCGGGCCGGGAAGAACAAGGGCCGGAGCAGGAATTGGGGTGGCCGTCACGGGTCGAGGTCTCCGTTGAGCAGCAGGGCGATGAGGTGGCGGTCGGTGTCACTCACGTCGGTCAGGGCGCGGGTCCACACCGCGGCGCCGAGCTGGCCCTTGAGGTGTTCCAGACGGGTGTGCCCCTCCTCCCACTGGCGCTGCCACTCGCCGGGCTCGAGGGCGGTGCGCAGGTTGCCGAGCGCGTGGTGCAGGTGGGCCAGACGGCTGTAATGGGCGGGGTGGATCCGGGCGTTGGGGCAGGCCAGGCACATCAAGAAGGAGGCCGAGCAGCCTCCGCCTGGGCCGGGATAGGGGCTGTTGGCGACGTCATGGCAGTCGGCGGTGACGGTCGATTGGTCGCCCGGATCGGCTTCCGTGCGCAGTTCGGCGGCGAACACGGTCGCGCGGGCCGTGGCCACCACGGCTTCGGCAGCCTCGGCGATGACCGGGATCGCCGCCTGGCGGACCTGGGGATCGGCCAGCGCGTAGACGCGGTCGTGGGTGGCCTGGCTGTTCTGTCCAGGCTCCCGCCGGTGCAGCGTGTTCACCGTCCGCCGCCCCCGGCGAAACGGCGAGCAAGCAAAGCCCTGCTGGGTCGCCCAGCGATGGGCCGTAACGCCGGAGATCCCGAACCCGAACACCCCGATCCCCGACCTCCTGCCCGCCTCGCGCTGCGGGCGGTCGTCCAGCGGGGCCTTTCCGGAGCGCCAGATCAGCAAGCGGTCCGTGCCGGGGCTCAGGACGTGCACGGCCGCGCGGGCGAACACGGTGGTCTCCAGCGCCTGCGTGATGAGCCGCCCGGGAGAGGCGGCCCCGTCGTCGGTGAGGTTGCGGGTCTCGAAGTACCGGCCGGCGCCCCGTTTGTGCTTCTCCAGCTCGACCCGGTAGATCCGCGGGCCGTCACTGCCGGCGTCCGGGGCCGCTCGTGGCACCCTCAACCGGTTGATCACCGATAGGTTCCAGCCGTGCTCGGCCAGCAGCAGCACCCCCAGCGCGACCGTCTCCATCCGGGTCAGAAACAGCCGCTGCCACGTGTGCTCGGGCTTCTGCCCGCCCAGCACCCGCGCATAGCGGGCGAGCACCCGGCCGCGCTGGCCAGCCCGAGTATCCCGGGGCACCTCACCGGTTCGGGCCAGACAGTCCAGCGCCTCACCCAGCAGCCATGCCTCGCTGCCGCGAGCGAGCACCCCCGAGCGCCACTGGGCGAGGTGGCGGGCGTTATCCGTGATCCGCAGATGCGCGGCACGGAACACCCGCCGTGCCGCCATGACGATCGCGTCAAACTCGGCGCCCTGGAAGGACACTTCCTTCGTCCCGGGGAACAGGACACGGCGGGCGAGCGCTTCCCGCGCCGCCGCGGACAGCCGCGCATCGTCCAGTAACAGCCCCCGCACAGTGGTGATCTGGCGGTAGCCGAGCCGGGTGTTCGGCTGGCTGAGCCGCCACTGCGTCCACACCCCCGCGGTCAGTTCGTCGAGGTCGCCCACCGGGGTGTCCAGCACGGCCAGGTACGCGGTGAACGCCTGCAAGGGATGCCAGAAGTATCGGCTGCTGTGATGAGAGGTCCACCGGCTCGGCACGCACCGCGCGGCGAACAGGCGGGCCAGCGAGCGGCGCAGGGCCTCTGAGCCCGGCAGCGTACGGAAGTCGTAGACCGCGACCGCTCCCGTTCGGTCACGGTGCTCGACGACGAGGCCGTCGCCCACCGCAACCGGCGGCCTGCGCACCGGCGTTGTCGGCAGCGGCGCCGTGCGCCCGCGCCGACTCATCGATCCGCCCGCTCGGTGACCCGCAGCTTGGCGTCGATGTCCTGGATGCCCTCGGCTTCCCGGGCCAGACACGCGAACACCTCATCCATCTCCCGCGCAGGGTGCTCCCCTTCACCGAACACGGGCGCGGTGGACAGCAACGACCGCAGCTGCAGGTCGGCGACCGGAGCCAGATACCGCTCCCGGGTCGTCTCCAAGAACGCATGACCCAAAAGGTCCTGCACCATCCGCCACGGATCCCCGTACAGCAGCCGGAAGTCCCGCCGCTCCTCGGGACTCAGCCCGAACCGCTGGTCCATCAGATGGTGCAAGATCACCAGCATGTAGAGGGCGAAGCTGTGCCGGCAGGAATGCGGCGTCGCATACGGGGCTAGGCTGCGGTGTGGGTCCAGCCGGCGCTCCGGTCCCGGATCCAGCACCGCCCGGCACCGCTGGTTCGCCGCCGTGAAGACGTTGTTCCACGAATGCGGCTGGAACGGCAGGCCCAACTCGTTCAGCCACAGCCACAACGGCTCCACCCCGGCCGGGCCCTCGGTGTACCACGTCATCCGTTCGTCCCAGGTGGCCTCCGTCAGCGCGATCCGGCCCGTCACACCCTGGCGGTCGCGCCAGTACACCGTCGGTTTCAGGCCCCGGCTCACCCGTGTGATCAGCCGCATGTCCCGCACACCGTCGTACCGGCCCCGGGCCTGGGCCGTGCGGATGGCGTCGGCGCGCGAGGACTCGACGTAGCTCTCGATATCGCCCACCACATGAGCCTCGACGTAGTAGGTACGGGCCTTCTTGGAGCGCGTGACCGCCGCCGCGAGGCGCCCCGTGTAGTAACGGCCACCCTCCAGGCGCAGTGACGGCACCTCGAACGTCAACAGCGACGCCCCTTCCAGCCGCCGCACCCCCGACGAGGTCAACAAGCGCACAAACGCAACGTTGCGTCCCTCCAGCCGGCCCACCCAGCTGTTGGACGACATTCACCATGCCTACGTCTGCGACAGCTTGGGCACCTTGATCACGACATGGTCGGTTTGCGTGCCTGCCGACGAGCGGGTGCAGAT
>NZ_JNXT01000091.1 GCF_000716675.1 Streptomyces alboflavus | reverse complement strand
CTTCACGGGCGGGTGGGTGGGGAGATCCGTCGCGGAGCGGCGGGACGGCTTCCGTACCCGCACCCGGGGCCCAGAGTTCCGGGCGGGCGGGTGGGGAGTATCCGCCGCGCAGCGGCGGGGACGGCTTCCGCACCCCCGCCGGCCAGAGGCGCCCGCGCAATACGGTGACCGACAGACCACACCACATCACGCGAGGTTCCACATGCCCAGCGAGTACTTCATTCCCGACCCGGAGGGTCGGATCCCGAGCGCCGAAGGGTACTTCGGCGCGTTCGGCGGCAAGTTCATCCCGGAGGCGCTGGTCGCCGCCGTCGACGAGGTGGCCGTCGAGTTCGAGAAGGCGAAGGCGGACCCGGAGTTCGCGCGCGAGCTCGACGACCTGCTCGTGAACTACACGGGCCGCCCGAGCGCCCTCACGGAGGTGCCGAGGTTCGCCGAACACGCCGGTGGCGCCCGGGTGTTCCTCAAGCGCGAGGACCTGAACCACACCGGGTCCCACAAGATCAACAACGTGCTCGGGCAGGCGCTGCTCACCAAGCGCATGGGCAAGACCCGGGTCATCGCCGAGACCGGCGCGGGCCAGCACGGCGTCGCGACGGCCACCGCCTGCGCGCTGTTCGGGCTCGAGTGCACCATCTACATGGGGGAGATCGACACCCAGCGGCAGGCCCTGAACGTCGCGCGCATGCGGATGCTCGGCGCCGAGGTCGTCGCGGTGAAGTCCGGCAGCCGTACGCTCAAGGACGCGATCAACGAGGCGTTCCGCGACTGGGTGGCCAACGTCGACCACACCCACTACCTGTTCGGCACCGTGGCGGGCCCGCACCCCTTCCCCGCCATGGTCCGCGACTTCCACCGCGTCATCGGCGTCGAGGCCAGGCGGCAGATCCTGGAGCGCGCCGGGCGCCTGCCCGACGCCGCCGTCGCCTGCGTCGGCGGCGGCTCCAACGCGATCGGCCTGTTCCACGCGTTCATCCCGGACGCCGACGTACGCCTCATCGGCTGCGAGCCCGCGGGGCACGGCGTGGAGACCGGCGAGCACGCGGCCACCCTGACCGCGGGCGAACCGGGCATCCTGCACGGCTCGCGCAGCTACGTCCTCCAGGACGAGGAGGGCCAGATCACCGAGCCCTACTCGATCTCGGCCGGACTCGACTACCCGGGCATCGGCCCCGAGCACGCCTTCCTCAAGGACAGCGGCCGCGGCGAGTACCGCGCGGTCACCGACGCCGCCGCGATGGAGGCCCTGCGCCTGCTCTCGCGCACCGAGGGCATCATCCCGGCGATCGAGAGCGCGCACGCCCTCGCGGGCGCCCTGGAGATCGGCAAGGAGCTGGGCAAGGACGGGCTGATCATCGTCAACCTGTCGGGCCGCGGCGACAAGGACATGGACACCGCAGCCCGCTACTTCAACCTGTACGACACGGACGCCGCCGTCGCGGCGGACGCCGCGGGAGACAACGCCGAGATCGAGGGGGACGCCAAGTGAGCGGGAACATCCAGCTGTTGAACGACACCCTCGCCGCCGCCAAGGCCGAGGGCAGGTCGGCGCTCATCGCCTACCTCCCGGCGGGCTTCCCCACCGTGGACGGCGGCATCGAGGCGATCAAGGCGGCCTTCGAGGGCGGCGCGGACGTCGTCGAGGTCGGCCTGCCGCACAGCGACCCCGTCCTGGACGGGCCGGTCATCCAGACCGCCGACGACATCGCCCTGCGCGGCGGCGTGAAGATCGCCGACGTGTTCCGCACGGTGCGCGAGGCCCACGCGGCCACGGGCAAGCCGGTGCTCGTCATGACGTACTGGAACCCCATCGACCGCTACGGCGTGGAGCGCTTCACCGCCGAGCTCGCCGCGGCGGGCGGCGCGGGCTGCATCCTGCCCGACCTGCCGGTGCAGGAGTCGGCGCTGTGGCGCGAGCACGCGGCCAAGCACGACCTCGCCACCGTCTTCGTCGTCGCGCCGAGCAGCAAGGACGCCCGGCTCGCGACGATCACGGCGGCCGGTTCGGGCTTCGTGTACGCGGCCTCGCTGATGGGCGTCACCGGCACTCGCGTCTCCGTGGGCGCCCAGGCGCAGGACCTGGTGGAGCGCACCCGCGCGACCACCGAACTGCCGGTCTGCGTCGGCCTCGGCGTCTCGAACGCCGCGCAGGCCGCCGAGGTCGCGGGCTTCGCCGACGGCGTCATCGTCGGCTCGGCGTTCGTCCAGCGGATGCTGGACGCCGACGACGAGGCGGCCGGTGTCGCCGCGGTCCGCGAGCTCGCGGGTGACCTTGCGAAGGGCGTACGCGAACACGCGTAATCCTTAAGGGTGGACCTGGGACCGGGGAGGCCGCACGGGCCTCCCCGGTTCGTTTGCCCGGATGTGAGCGAGAAGAACCGAGAAGGTAAGCAATCGGCCCGTGAACGCCTTGCCGTGGAGCGGGAGCGGCAGAAGGCGCGCGACAAGCGGCGCCGCGGGCTCCTGGTCGGCGCGGCCGTCGTCGGCGTGCTCGGCCTGGCCGCGGTCGTCGGCGTACTCGCGGCAGGCGCGGGCGACGACAAGAAGGACAAGGACACCACCGGCCCGGTCGTCGTGCCCAAGGGGGCGAGCGGCGAGGACAAGCTGTCCATCCCGCTCGGCAAGGACAGCGCGAAGTCCACGCTCACGGTCTGGGAGGACTTCCGCTGCCCGGCCTGCAAGAACTTCGAGGACATGTACCGCTCGACGATCAACGACCTCGCCGCCCGGGGCATGCTGAAGGTGAACTACCACCTCGCGACCCTCATCGACGGGAACATGGGCGGCAGCGGCTCCCTGCACGCCGCCAACGCCGCCGCCTGCGCCCAGGACGCGGGCAAGTTCGCTCCGTACCACGACGAGCTGTTCAAGAACCAGCCGCCGGAGCCCGACGACGCCTTCGCCGACAACGCCAAGCTGATCGAGCTCGCGGGCAAGGTCGACGGCCTTGTCACCGCCCCGTTCAAGAAGTGCGTGAACGACGGCACCCACAACAGCTGGGTCGGCAAGTCCCACGAGGCCTTCCAGAAGGCCGAGCTCCGCGGCACGCCCACGGTCCTGCTCGACGGCAAGGACATCTTCAGCGACCAGCAGAACCCGCTGACCCCCCAGAAGCTCAAGGCCATGGTGGAGAAGGCGAACCAGTAGCCGGGCGGCGGTCCGGCGGTTCGCGCGGCCCGGGGACGGGGGCGTCGGCCCCGTCCCCGGGCCCGTCTGTGCCCGGCCCCGTTATGGACCCGTTGCGGGGCTGCCTGCCGTCGCCGCCGCCCGGCACGGTAGCGTCGACCCTGCCATGGAATTTGCCTACATCCCCAGCCCCTCGCGCGGAGTGGTCGATCTCGGCCCGATTCCGCTGCGCGGCTACGCGTTCTGCATCATCATCGGCGTCTTCGTTGCCGTGTGGCTCGGCAACAGGCGGTGGGTCGCCCGCGGTGGCCGGCCCGGCACCGTGGCCGACATCTCCGTGTGGGCGGTGCCCTTCGGACTCGTCGGCGGCCGCCTGTACCACGTGATCACGGACTACCAGCTGTACTTCAGCGACGGCCGTGACTGGGTGGACGCCTTCAAGATCTGGGAGGGCGGGCTCGGCATCTGGGGCGCCATCGCCTTCGGCGCCGTCGGCGCCTGGATCGGCTGTCGCCGCCGGGGCATCCCGCTGCCCGCGTGGGCCGACGCGCTGGCCCCCGGCATCGCCGTCGCCCAGGCCATCGGCCGCTGGGGGAACTGGTTCAACCAGGAGCTGTACGGCAAGAAGACCGACCTGCCGTGGGCGCTGAAGATCACCTCCGCGGAGGACGGCCGGGTCCCCGGCACCTACCACCCGACGTTCCTGTACGAGTCGCTGTGGTGCATCGGCGTCGCCGTCCTGGTCATCTGGGCCGACCGCCGCTTCAAGCTCGGCCACGGCCGCGCCTTCGCGCTGTACGTCGCGTCGTACTGCGCCGGCCGCTTCTGGATCGAGTACATGCGCGTCGACGACGCCCACGAGTTCCTCGGCCTGCGTCTGAACAACTGGACGGCGCTGCTCGTCTTCGTCCTCGCCGTCGTCTACTTCGTGGTGTCGGCGCGGACCCGGCCCGGCCGCGAGGAGGTCGTCGAACCCGGCGCGGCGGAGGAGAAGCAGCTCTCCGGCACCGGTGACGCGGCGGCCGACGACACCGATGCCGACGCCGGTGACAAGGAGACCGCCGACGCCACGTCCGGCGGCGACACCAAGGCCCCGTCCATGACCAAGGACCTGACCAAGCCGAAGTCCACGAAGCCCACGGACGCGGCGGCCGACAAGGGCTGACGGGCTCCGCCCCGACCCCCGACCGGCCCCGCTACGGCCCGCTCCCGGCGAGCGCCAGCGTCCTGCGGGCCTGCTCCACCACCGCCCGGTCCACGAAGCGGCCGTCGGGCAGTGCGAGCGCGCCCTCCTCGGACGCCGCCGCCTTGAGGACCGACTCGGCCTCCTCGACCTCCCGGGCGGTGGGCAGATAGGCGCGCTCGATCACCGGGAGCTGACGCGGGTGGATCGCAGCCCGGCCCAGGAAGCCCAGGGTGCGCCCGTGCGCGCAGGACGCCGCGAGGCCGTCCGTGTCCCGGATGTCGGGGTGCACGGACTGCGGCGGCGCCGGGAGCGCCGCCGCCCGCGCGGCCACGATCACCCGCGAGCGCGCCCAGTCGAGCCCCGCGTCCTCGCGTACGCCCAGGTCGGCGCGGAGGTCGGCCTCCCCGATGGACACCCCGCGCAGCGCCGGGTGCGCGGTGGCGATGGCGTGGGCCCGCTCGATGCCGAGGGCGGACTCCAGGAGGGCGTGCAGCGCGGGCGCCCCGCCGTCGTGCGGCGCCGCCCGCTCCGCCGCGCGGATCACGTCGGCCGGTGAGGTGACCTTGGGCAGCCGCAGCCCGGCGAGTCCGGGCAGCGGGGCGACGGCCTTCAGGTCCGCGTCGGACAGCGGGGTGCCGAGCGCGTTCACGCGGACCTGCACGGCCGGGCGGGCGGCGCCCGGCGACGGCGGGGGCGGCGGCTCGGCGAGGAGTTCCGCCGTGGCCGCGCGGGCGTACTCCTTGCGGGCCGGGGCGACCGCGTCCTCCAGGTCGACCACCACCACGTCCGCGCCCGCCACGAGCGCCTTCGCCACCACGTCGGGCCGGTCCCCGGGCACGTACAGCCAGGTCAGCGGGATCGGTCTCACAGGGCGCCCGCCTCGCGCAGCGAGCTGATCTCGCGGCCGGTGAGGCCGAGCTCGGTGAGGACCGCGTCGGTGTCGGCGCCGTGCGGGCGGCCCGCCCAGCGGATGGCGCCCGGGGTCTCGCTGAGGCGGAACAGCACGTTCTGCATGCGCAGGTCGCCCAGCTCCGGGTCGTCGGGGACGGTGGTGATGGTGCCGAGGGCCGCGTACTGGGGGTCGGTCATGACGTCCCGTACGTCCTGGACGGGTGCCACCGCCGCCTCCGCCTTCTCGAACGCCTCGATCACCTCGGCGCGGGTGCGGTCCGCGATCCACGCGCCGACCGCCTCGTCGAGCACGTCCGCGTGGGCGGCGCGCCCCGTGCCGGAGCCGAACCACGGCTCGGCGGCCAGGTCGGGGCGTCCCACCAGGCACAGCACGCGCTCGGCGATCGACTGCGCGGAGGTGGAGACGGCGACCCACCGGTCGTCCGCCGTGCGGTAGGTGTTGCGGGGCGCGTTGTTCGCGGAGCGGTTGCCGGTGCGCGGCTGCACATGGCCGAGCTGGTCGTACCAGAGGGGCTGCGGGCCGAGCACCGTGAGGATCGGCTCGATGATCGCCATGTCGACGACCTGGCCGCGGCCCGTGTGTGCGCGCGCCGCCAGGGCGGTCATGACCGCGTACGCCGTCGCCAGACCCGCGATGGAGTCCGCGAGGCCGAACGGCGGCAGCGTCGGCGGCCCGTCCGGCTCCCCGGTGGCCGCGGCGAACCCGCACATCGCCTCCGCGAGGGTGCCGAACCCGGGGCGGCGCGCGTACGGCCCGAACTGGCCGAAGCCGGTGACCCGGGCGAGCACGAGACGCGGGTTCGCGGCGCTCAGCCGCTCCCAGCCGAGGTCCCACTTCTCCAGGGTGCCGGGGCGGAAGTTCTCCACGATCACGTCCGCGTCGGCGGCGAGCCGGAGCAGCGTGGTGCGGCCGCCCGGGGTGGAGAGGTCGAGCGTCATCGTGCGCTTGTTGCGGCCGAGCAGCTTCCACCACAGGCCGACGCCGTCCTTCGCCGGGCCGTGCCCCCGCGACGGGTCGGGTCGGGTCGGGTGCTCGACCTTGACGACGTCCGCGCCGAAGTCGCCGAGGAGCGTGGCGGCGAGGGGACCGGCGAAGAGGGTGGCCAGGTCGAGGACGCGCAGGCCCGTCAGGGGCGGCGGTGGTGAGGGCGGGGCCGTGGGCGCGGTCAGCGGTGCGGACGGGCTCATGCGCTCGCTCCCGCTTCGGCGTCGATCTCCGCGCGGTACGGCATGGAGGTCGCCGCTCCCGTCCGCTGCACGGAGAGCGCGGACGCCGCCGACGCCCAACTCATGGCGTCCGGAACGGAGTTGCCCTCGCAGAGCGCCACCGCGAGCGCGCCCGCGAAGGTGTCGCCCGCGCCCGTCGTGTCCACCGCCGTGACCCGCCGCGCGGGCACCGTGACGGGCTCGGCGCCCCGGGCGGCGTACAGGCTGCCCGCAGCGCCGAGCGTCACGACGACCTCCGGGACCTGGGAGAGCAGCGCGCGGGCCGCCGCGGCCGGGTCCGTGATGCCGGTGAGGGCGGCGGCCTCGTGCTCGTTGGGGAGCAACAGGTCGGTGGCGGCGAGGAGTTCGGGCGGCAGCGGCTGCGCGGGCGCCGGGGTGAGGATGGTGCGGACGCCGTGCTCGCGGGCGGTACGGGCGGCGGCCAGCACGCCCTCAAGTGGGACCTCCAGCTGGAGCAGGAGCGCGGCGGCGGAGGCGATCTCGGCCCTGTCGCCCGCGGACAGCGCGGTGAGCGTGGCGTTCGCGCCGGGGATCACGACGATCGCGTTGCCGCCGTCGTCGTCCACGACGATGTGGGCCGTGCCGCTCGGGCCCTCGACCGTGCGCAGCAGGTCGGTGTCCACGCCCGAGTGGTCGAGCGCCGACCGCAGTTGGGTGCCGAAGGCGTCGTTTCCGACGGCGCCGATCATCGCGACGGTGGCGCCCGCGCGGGCCGCGGCGACGGCCTGGTTGGCGCCCTTGCCGCCGGGGAGGGTGCGGAACTCGCGGCCGGTGACGGTCTCCCCGCGCTGCGGGGCCTTGGCCACGTACGCGACGAGGTCCATGTTGGTGCTGCCGAGTACGGCGATGTGGGGCCGGGTCATGGGTGGGGTGCCTCCTGCGGGGCGGGGTCGTCGGTCAGGTGCGCGGTGAGACGCGCGAGGGTGTCGAAGCCGGTGCCGTGGAAGCCGCCGACCGAGGTGGCGAGCCGGTTGTGGAGCGGGGCTGTCCAGCGGTCCGGGAGCGCGTCAGGGCGACCGGACAGCAGGCCCGCGACCGAGCCCGCCGTCGCCCCGTTGGAGTCCGTGTCCCAGCCGCCCGACACCACGCGCGTGATCGACGCGGTGAAGTCGCCGTCGGCGTGCGTGAGGGCGGCCGCGAGCAGCGCCGCGTTCGGGACGACGTGCACCCAGTGGTACCTGCCGAACTCGGCGTGCAGCCGGTCCACCACGGCGTCGAAGTCCCGGTGCGCCCCCGCGAGGTCGACGCCGCGGCGCACCGCCCGGGCCAGGCGCGAGTCCGGCGGTACCACGTCGAGGCCCGCCGCCAGGCTCGCGTGCACGTCGGCCGTCCCCGACGCCGCCGCCGCGATCGTCGCCGCCGCGAACATCGCCCCGTACACGCCGTTGCCCGTGTGCGTCAGACACGCGTCCCGGTGCGCCTGCTCCGCCGCCGACGCCGGGTCACCCGGGTTCGTCCAGCCGTGCACGTCCGCGCGGATCAGGGCGCCGATCCACTCCCGGAACGGGTTGTGGTGGCGGGCCGTCCGTGGCGGCGGTACGCCGTTCAGGAGGTTGCGGTACGCCACGCGTTCCGCCGTGAAGGTCCTCGCGGCCGGGAGTTCCTCCAGCCACAGCGTGGCCACGTCGTGCGTCGTGAACGCCTTGCCGTGGCGCTGGAGGAGCAGCAGGTTCAGCAGGGGGTAGTTGAGGTCGTCGTCCTCCGGCATGCCGTTGATGTTCTCGGCCAGGGAGGTGGGTGCCGAGCGTCTGTTCCAGGGGTACGTGGTGGTCAGCTCGGGTGGGACTCCCTGTGCCGTGAACCAGGTGCTCAGGGGCCAGTTGCCGGTGGCCTTCGCCAGGGCACGGATGCCTTCCAGGGGGAGCTTTTCGACGGGCTTGCCGAGGAGGCAGCCTGCGGCTCGGCCCAGCCAGGCCGTGTGGAGGCGGGTGCGGTGGGTGGGCCCTGCCGGGGGCTCCCCAGTCCCGCCCCTTCCCGTAACCAGGGGCGCTGCGCCCCCTGGGCCCCAGCCGGGTGGGTGTCCCGTGCGGGTGGGACGGCTCCCGTCGATCGGCGCTTCGCGCCTCGTCCTCAATCGCCGGACGGGCTGGAAATGTGCCGCTTCGGCAGCGTCTTCCCGTTCCCGTTCCTGCCCGAGTTCGGTCAACAGGTCTTCCGCCAGGGCCCGTAGCTGTGGCGAGGCCTCGTCTGGGGACGCGCCCGACCGCGGCGGGGCGGTGCGGCCGCCCGCCGCCCGCCAGCGGGCCGCCGCCTCCGTGACGTCTCTGCCCTCCTCCTCCGCCTGCCGGAACTCGTGCGCGATGAGGTCCTCGGGCTGGAGCCAGGTCAGGCGGGTCATGCGGCGGGGTCCGTCAGGGACGTGAACGCCGCCTCGTGGGTGCGGCGGCGGGTGCGGTCCTTGGTGAAGATCTCCCGGGCGACTTCCGTGAGGGTGAGGGCGGGGGTGCGGAGGTCGAGGCGGCTCGCCTCGGCGACCGTCGTCGACCAGTCATCGGGGACGGTGGACGCGCCGCGCAGGGCGCCCGCGATGGCGCCGCTCATCGTGGCGGTCGAGTCGCAGTCGCGGCCGTAGTTCACCGAGCCGAGCACGGTGCGGCGGTAGTCGCCGTCGGCGATCAGGAGCATGCCCAGGGCGACGGGCAGCTCCTCGATGGCGTGCAGGCGGGAGGGGCGGCGGGCGCCGAGGGACGGGGCGCGGTAGTCCGGGCCGACCGTGTCGAAGGGGGCGACCGCCGTCCGGAGCGGGGCGAGGGCGGGCTCGAACTCGTCGTACCCGGACGCCACTTCGGCCACCGCCTCGATCGCCGCGCGCGTGCCGTCCTTCGCCAGGGCGAGGCAGGTCTCGACGACCGAGGCGGGCGTCGCGCCGGGGACGCAGGCCGCCGCCACCGCCGCCGCGAAGACCCCGGCCGCCTCCCTGCCGTACGACGACTGGTGCGCGCCCGCGACGTCCAGGGCCTCGGCGTACGCGCCCGCCGGGTTCGCCGCGTTGACCAGGCCGACCGGTGCCATGTACATCGCGGCGCCGCAGTTGACGATGTTGCCCGCGCCCGCCTCGCGCGGATCCACGTGGCCGTAGTGGAGGCGGGCCACGAGCCACTTCTCGGCGAGGAAGAGGCGGTGCAGGGGGAGGGCGTCCGCCTCCAGTTCGGGGATCCAGCGCGGGGTGGTGATCAGGTCGGGGACCAGGTGGTCGGCGATCGCGTACGCGTCGAGGTGGTCGCGGACCGTCGCGTACACGCGGATCAGCGCGTGGGTCATCAGGGTGTCGTCGGTGATGTGGCCGTCGCCCTTGTGGTACGGGGCGATGGGGCGGGCCGTGCGCCAGTCGTCCCCGTGCCAGGGGCCGACGATCCCCCGGACGCGGCCGCTGTGGCGCTCGGCGATCTGGTCGGGGGAGCAGCCCTCGACGGGGCCGCCGAGCGCGTCACCGACCGCCGCGCCGACCAGGGCGCCCGTCACGCGGTCGGCGAGGGTCAGCGTCGGGCGGCTCGCCCGGGAGCTTCCCGGTGTCGGATCCAGTGGTGGCATGTCCCGAGTCCTCCTGCGGTGTGGGTGGTTCGGTGTGGGCCCGCGCCAACTGCCCGGCCAGCTCCACCAGATCGGTGCCCGCGAGGCGCGGCAGGGCGCAGCCGGAGAGGGTGCGGCAGGTCTCCCGCCACGTGTACGGGATGGCGGTGGCCGTGGCCAGGGCGCCGGTCAGCGCGCCGGTGAGGGCGGGTGCGGAGTCGGCCACGCGGGACAGGCAGGCGGCCGCGGGGACCGCCTCGCGGATCCGGCCCTCGGAGGCGACGGCCAGGGCCAGGGCCACCGGGACGGTCTCGGCGGCGGCGATGCCGTAGCTGTAGACGTGGTCGACGATGCTGTGCTCCAGGAGCGGGACCAGCGCGAAGGTGGCGCCGGCCGGGTCCTGTGCGCAGGCGCGGGCCAGGTCCAGGGCGTGGCGGGCGTTGCGGCCGATCTCCGTGTGCGCGGGCAGTTGGGTGAGGGCGGCGGCCGTGGCCTCCTCGGGGGACGCGCCCGTGAGCGCGGTCGCGATCGCCGCGGCCATCGCGCGGGCGCCGTGCACGCCGTCGCCGTCCTGGGTGTAGCGGGCGTCGAACTCGGCCAGGTCGGCGGCCCGTTCGGGGGCGCCAGGGTGGACCAGGGCGAGGACGCAGGCGCGTACGCAGGCGGCGTCGTCGAAGAAGTGCGGGTTGTCGTGGCCGGTGGCGGGTGGGCGCAGGCCTGCAGCGAGGTTGCCGAGGCCCGCGCGTACGGAGATGCGGGCGCGCAGGGGGAGGAGGGCGGACTCCACCTCCGGGGCGCGGGCTGCCGCCGCTGCCACCTCGCTGGCCAGGGTGTTCCAGGCGAGGGCCAGGGTCGCTCGGGTGCGGCGGTCCCTGGTGAGGGTGCGGTCCAGGGTGCCGTCCGTCGCCTTCAGTACGGCTTCGGCGGTGAAGGCCGCCCACTCGGCGTCGTCGGAGGGGCCGAGGCGCAGGGGTTCGGGGGGCTGGTTCAGGGCGATGGGGACGGGGAGGGTGGTGGTCGCGTTGTGTTCGGCGAAGGTGTCCAGTTCTCGGGTGAGGCGGCGGGTCCAGGTGGGCATGCGGGCCGCGCGGTGGCGGGCCGCGGGCCAGCCCGCGGCGTCGCCCGCGGCCAGGCCGAGGAGGAGGCCTTCGGCGCGGGCGTCCGTCGTCGTGCCCTGTGCGGGGGTCGCCCCAGGGGGGCCTTGGCCGGCGTGGGCGTCGAGGGTGCCCGGCGCCGGGGCCCCGGTCACGGCGAGTGAGCCGCGCGGCGCCGCCGTGTCCGCCCTTCCCGAACCTCTCGGTTCCGCTCGAGCAGGGGATGCCCCTGCCGCCCTCTGGGCGGACCAGCTGCCCACAGCGGGGGGAGGAGGCTTCACGGTGCCTCCTCGTCCGGGGTCAAGAGGTCGGCGATGTCCAGGACGTGATGGCCCCGCATCGACGGCAGGCAGGTGCCGAGGGCCGGGCCGATGGGGGTGGACCACTCCGGGGGGATCGCGGTCGCGCCGCAGCTCGCGCCTGCCAGGGCGCCCGCGACCGCCGCCGTGGTGTCGGCGTCGCGGCCCATGTTCACCGCTGTGAGGACCGCCGTCGTGAAGTCGCCCCCGGCGGCCGCGTACGCGCCGAAGGCGAGGCCGACCGCCTCGGGGGCGAGGTCCGTCCACGGGTAGCCGCCGATGACGACCGCCGAGCGGACCGCGCGTTCGCCGCGGTGGGCGACGGCGACGGCCCGGCGCAGCGAGCGGGCGGTCCAGCTGTCCGCCGGGATGACGGACAGGGCCGCCGCGACCACCGACTCCACCGGCGCCCCGGCCATCGCCGCCGCCACGCCCGCGGCCACCGCGCGGCCGCCGTGGATGCCCTCGCCCTCGTGGCTGACGGTGCCGTCGACGGCGACGAGTCGGGCCGCCTCGGCGGGGGCGCCCGCGGCGAAGACGCCGAAGGGGGCGGCGCGCATCGCGAGCCCGTCGCTCCAGGCGTGCCGGTGCTGGGCGGAGATGGGCGCGGCGAGGCCCCGGCGCAGGTTCTCCAGGGTGCCGCGTTCGCTGAACCCCGCGCCGCGGAACGGGCCTTCGTCGAGGTCGGCGATCCACTGGTGCCAGGCCGCCTCGACGTGCGCGACGGTGAGCGCGGAGCCGTGCCGGGCGAGGAGAAGGCCGGAGAAGATGGCGTACTCGGTGTCGTCCGTCCCCGCCGGATGCTCCACGACGTACCCCGTGATGCGGCCCCAGCGGCGGCGGATCTCGGACGGCTTCATGTTCTCCGCGGGCGCGCCGAGCGCGTCGCCGACGGCGAGGCCGAGCATCGCGCCGCGGGCCCGCTCGCGGAGTCCGCCGGCGTCACCGGGCGCCGGGACCGAGGGAACACATGCGACGGATGCCATGCCGTGCCTCCCTGTCACGCTGACTGCCGGGTTGCAGTGCGTTGGACCATCCCTGCCACGCGACGGCACTCATGTGAGCATTCGTGCGCTCAGCGTCACCCCTTCGGCATGTCGGGCAGGCTCCGCGCGAGGTTCGGGGGAGGGCCTGCCGAGGCGCGTTTTCGCAGGTAAGTACGGCCTTCCTTGCTGGCGGGCAAGATTTTTCGCGCGTACTTTCGAGGGTGTCCGAGGGGGAGGGACCGGGGCCGGAGTGCTCCGTACCGGGGTGACGTGTGCCCCCGTCCGCGTGCGCGTGCCCCCGTCCGAGTGGGAGGAAGAGTTTTCGTCATGGCGATCATCGAGATCGAGGCCCCGCTGCACGAGGCGCACCGGGACAACCACACCCATCGCGACGTCAACGGCGGCTGGCTGCGCCCCGCCGTCTTCGGCGCCATGGACGGTCTCGTGTCCAACCTGGCCCTGATGACCGGTGTCGCGGGCGGGGCGGTGTCGCGCGAGACCATCGTCATCACCGGCCTCGCGGGGCTCGCCGCCGGCGCGTTCTCCATGGCCGCGGGCGAGTACACCTCCGTGGCCTCGCAGCGCGAGCTGGTCCAGGCCGAACTGGACGTGGAGCGCAGGGAGTTGCACAAGCACCCCCAGGACGAGGAGCGGGAGCTGGCCGCGCTGTACGTGTCGCGCGGCGTCGAGCCCGAGCTTGCCGGTGAGGTCGCCCGGCAGCTGTCCAAGGACCCCGAGCAGGCCCTGGAGATCCACGCCCGCGAGGAGCTGGGCATCGACCCGGGCGACCTGCCCTCGCCGCTGGTCGCCGCCGTGTCCTCGTTCGGCTCCTTCGCGCTGGGCGCGCTGCTGCCCGTACTGCCGTATCTGCTCGGGGCCAGTGCCCTGTGGCCCGCGCTGCTGCTCGCGCTGATCGGGCTCTTCGCGTGCGGTGCGGTCGTGGCCAGGGTGACGGCGCGGTCCTGGTGGTTCAGCGGGCTGCGGCAGCTCGCGCTGGGCGGTGCCGCGGCAGGTGTGACGTACGCCCTGGGCAGCCTGTTCGGGACGGCCGTAGGATAGGCGGCCGTGCAGGTGTATGCAGGATTCTGCATAAGTAGTCGTTACCGTGCGGTTTCGATTCCTTGACCGCCGGGCATGAGCCGTAAGCGCTGCGGGCAATGAGGCCCCTGGCGCTCCGGACCCGCGGCCACCGATCTGTCCGCTTCCGGTCCGCTCCCGCCGCTCTCGACCCCCAGAGCGCGTCCACATGTTGGAATGAAGTATCCGCTTTTCGAGAAGCGGTCCATCATGTAACCTGCACGAAATTTAGCCAGGGCCAACGTCGTCCCTATCGCCGCTCGCGCCCCCGGAGCCCCATTCGCCCGGGAGGTCGCCCCCATCACGACGACGGGAGTGCCGATGCGTTCCGACGCCTGGTCGCCCATGGACGGTCGCCCCGCCCCGCAAGGGATGTACGACCCCCGTAATGAGCACGACGCCTGTGGCGTCGGGTTCGTGGCCACCCTCACCGGTGAGGCGAGCCATGAGCTCGTCGAGCAGGCGCTGACCGTACTGCGCAATCTCGAACACCGCGGCGCCACCGGTTCCGAGCCCGACTCCGGCGACGGCGCCGGCATCCTGCTCCAGGTCCCGGACGCGTTCCTGCGCGAAGTGGCCGGATTCAGCCTCCCTGAGGCGGGCGCGTACGCCGTCGGCATCGCCTTCCTGCCGCAGGACTCCGCCGCCGAATCCGTCTCACGGATCGAGACGATCGCCGCCGAAGAGGGCCTGACCGTGCTCGGCTGGCGCGAGGTCCCCGTCGCCCCGACGCTGCTCGGCGCCACCGCCCGCTCGACCATGCCGGTCTTCCGCCAGCTGTTCGTCGCGGACAGCGAGAGCAGCGGGCTCGTCCTGGACCGCAAGGCGTTCGTGCTGCGCAAGCGCGCCGAACGCGAGGCGGCCACCTACTTCCCCTCGCTCTCGGCCCGCACGATCGTCTACAAGGGCATGCTGACCACCGGCCAGCTCGAGCCCTTCTTCCCGGACCTGTCCGACCGCCGCTTCGCCACGGCCATCGCCCTCGTCCACTCGCGCTTCTCCACGAACACCTTCCCGAGCTGGCCGCTCGCCCACCCGTACCGCTTCGTGGCGCACAACGGTGAGATCAACACCGTCAAGGGCAACCGCAACTGGATGCGGGCCCGCGAGTCGCAGCTCGTCTCCGACGTGTTCGGCGCCGGGGACAAGCTGGAGCGGATCTTCCCGGTCTGTACGCCGGACGCCTCCGACTCCGCCTCCTTCGACGAAGTCCTCGAACTCCTGCACCTCGGCGGCCGCTCGCTGCCGCACTCGGTCCTGATGATGATCCCGGAGGCCTGGGAGAACCACGCCTCCATGGACGCAGCCCGCCGCGCCTTCTACCAGTTCCACGCCACGATGATGGAGCCCTGGGACGGTCCGGCCTGCGTCACCTTCACCGACGGCACCCAGGTCGGCGCGGTCCTCGACCGCAACGGCCTGCGCCCCGGCCGCTACTGGGTCACCGACGACGGCCTGGTCGTCCTCGGCTCCGAGGTCGGCGTCCTCGACATCGACCCGGCCAAGGTCGTCCGCAAGGGCCGTCTGCAGCCCGGCCGGATGTTCCTCGTCGACACCGCCGAGCACCGCATCGTCGAGGACGACGAGATCAAGGCCGCCCTCGCCGCCGAGAAGCCCTACGCGGAGTGGCTGGAGGCCGGCGAGATCGAGCTGTCCGACCTGCCCGAGCGCGAGCACATCGTGCACACCCACGCCTCCGTCACGCGCCGCCAGCAGACCTTCGGCTACACCGAGGAGGAGCTGCGCATCCTGCTCGCCCCGATGGCCAAGGCCGGGGCCGAGCCGATCGGCTCGATGGGCACGGACACGCCGATCGCCGCGCTCTCCGCACGCCCGCGGCTGATCTTCGACTACTTCACCCAGCTCTTCGCGCAGGTCACCAACCCGCCCCTTGACGCCATCCGTGAGGAGCTGGTGACGAGCCTGCGTTCCTCGCTCGGCCCGCAGGGCAACCTCCTCGACCCCACCGCGGCCTCCTGCCGCAGCGTCACCCTGCCCTTCCCGGTCATCGACAACGACGAGCTGGCCAAGCTCATCCACATCAACGCCGACGGCGACATGCCCGGCATGAAGGCCGCGACGCTCTCCGGCCTGTACCGCGTCGGCGGTGGCGGCGACGCCCTGACCGCCCGCATCGAGGAGATCTGCGCCGAGGCCGACGCCGCCATCGAGGCCGGCGCCCGCCTGATCGTGCTCTCCGACCGGCATTCCGACGCCGAGCACGCCCCGATCCCCTCGCTCCTGCTCACCGCGGCCGTCCACCACCACCTCATCCGCACCAAGCAGCGCACCCAGGTGGGCCTGCTCGTCGAGGCGGGCGACGTGCGCGAGGTCCACCACGTCGCGCTGCTCATCGGCTTCGGCGCCGCGGCCGTCAACCCGTACCTGGCGATGGAGTCCGTCGAGGACCTGGTCCGCGCGGGCACCTTCCTGCACGCCGATGAGAACGGCGGGGCCGAGCAGGCCATCCGCAACCTGATCTTCGCCCTCGGCAAGGGCGTGTTGAAGGTGATGTCCAAGATGGGCATCTCCACGGTCGCCTCCTACCGCGGCGCCCAGGTCTTCGAGGCCGTCGGCCTCCAGGAGGCCTTCGTCGAGAAGTACTTCAACGGCACCGCCTCCAAGATCGGCGGCGTCGGCATCGACGTCATCGCCCAGGAGGTCGCCGCCCGCCACGCCAAGGCCTACCCGGCCTCCGGCGTGCCGTCCGCGCACCGCGCCCTGGACATAGGGGGCGAGTACCAGTGGCGCCGCGAGGGCGAGCCGCACCTGTTCGACCCCGACACGGTCTTCCGCCTCCAGCACTCCACGCGCAGCCGCCGCTACGACATCTTCAAGCAGTACACGGACCGCGTGAACGAGCAGTCCGAGCGCCTGATGACGCTCCGCGGCCTGTTCGGCTTCAAGAGCGAGGGGCGCACGGCGATCCCCGTCGAGGAGGTCGAGCCGGTCTCCGAGATCGTCAAGCGCTTCTCCACGGGCGCCATGTCGTACGGATCGATCTCCCGCGAGGCGCACGAGACCCTCGCCATCGCCATGAACCAGCTGGGCGGCAAGTCCAACACCGGCGAGGGCGGCGAGGACGCCGACCGCCTGTACGACCCGGCGCGCCGCTCCTCCATCAAGCAGGTCGCCTCCGGCCGCTTCGGCGTGACCAGCGAGTACCTGGTCAACGCCGACGACATCCAGATCAAGATGGCCCAGGGCGCCAAGCCCGGCGAGGGCGGCCAGCTGCCCGGACACAAGGTCTACCCGTGGGTGGCCAAGACCCGGCACTCGACGCCGGGCGTGGGGCTCATCTCCCCGCCGCCGCACCACGACATCTACTCCATCGAGGACCTCGCCCAGCTCATCCACGACCTGAAGAACGCCAACCCGCAGGCCCGCATCCACGTGAAGCTGGTCTCCGAGGTCGGCGTCGGCACGGTCGCCGCGGGCGTCTCCAAGGCGCACGCGGACGTCGTCCTCATCTCCGGCCACGACGGCGGCACCGGCGCCTCGCCGCTCACCTCGCTCAAGCACGCGGGCGGCCCCTGGGAGCTCGGCCTCGCCGAGACCCAGCAGACGCTGCTCCTGAACGGCCTGCGCGACCGCATCGTCGTGCAGACCGACGGCCAGCTGAAGACCGGCCGCGACGTGCTCATCGCCGCGCTGCTCGGCGCCGAGGAGTTCGGCTTCGCGACCGCCCCGCTCGTCGTGTCCGGCTGCGTCATGATGCGCGTCTGCCACCTGGACACCTGCCCGGTCGGCATCGCCACGCAGAACCCGACGCTGCGCGAGCGCTTCAGCGGCAAGGCCGAGTACGTCGTGAACTTCTTCGAGTTCATCGCGCAGGAGGTCCGCGAACTCCTCGCCGAGCTCGGCTTCCGCTCCATCGAGGAGGCCGTCGGCCACGCCGAACTCCTCGACACCGAGCGGGCCGTGAACCACTGGAAGGCCCAGGGCCTGGACCTGGAGCCGCTGTTCCACGTCCCGGACCTGCCCGGCGGCGCCGTGCGCCACCAGGTCGTCGCCCAGGACCACGGCCTGGAGAAGGCCCTCGACAACGAGCTGATCAAGCTCGCGGCCGACGCGCTCGCCGCCGACTCCCAGGCGGACGCCCAGCCGGTCCGCGCCCAGGTCGCCATCCGCAACATCAACCGCACCGTCGGCACCATGCTCGGCCACGAGGTGACGAAGAAGTTCGGCGGCGCGGGCCTGCCCGACGACACCATCGACATCACCTTCACCGGCTCCGCGGGCCAGTCCTTCGGCGCCTTCGTGCCGCGCGGCGTCACCCTGCGCCTGGAGGGCGACGCCAACGACTACGTCGGCAAGGGCCTCTCCGGCGGCCGGATCATCGTCCGCCCCGACCGCGGCGCCGACCACCTCGCCGAGTACTCCACCATCGCGGGCAACACCATCGGCTACGGCGCGACCGGCGGCGAGCTGTTCCTGCGCGGCCGCACCGGCGAGCGGTTCTGCGTGCGCAACTCCGGCGCGCTCGTGGTGTCCGAGGGCGTGGGCGACCACGGCTGCGAGTACATGACCGGCGGCCATGCGGTCGTCCTCGGCGAGACCGGGCGCAACTTCGCGGCCGGCATGTCGGGCGGCATCGCGTACGTCATCGACCTGGACCGCGACAACGTCAACGCCGGGAACCTGGCGGCCGTCGAGCCGCTCGACGACACCGACAAGCAGTGGCTGCACGACGTCGTGCGCCGCCACCAGGAGGAGACGGGCTCCACCGTCGCCGAGAAGCTGCTCGTGGACTGGGACACGTCCGTGGCCCGCTTCAGCAGGATCATCCCCAGCACGTACAAGGCAGTGCTCGCCGCCAAGGACGCCGCCGAGCGAGCCGGACTCTCCGAGTCCGAGATCACCGAGAAGATGATGGAGGCGGCGACCAATGGCTGATCCCAAGGGCTTTTTGAACCACGGCCGCGAGGTCGCCGAGACCCGCCCGGTCCCCGAGCGGCTGCGGGACTGGAACGAGGTCTACGTCCCCGGCTCGCTGCTCCCGATCATCTCCAAGCAGGCCTCGCGCTGCATGGACTGCGGCATCCCGTTCTGCCACAACGGCTGTCCGCTCGGGAACCTCATCCCCGAGTGGAACGACTACGCCTACCGCGAGGACTGGTCCGCGGCCCAGGAGCGGCTGCACGCCACGAACAACTTCCCGGAGTTCACCGGGCGGCTGTGCCCGGCCCCCTGCGAGGCGGCCTGCGTCCTCGGCATCAACCAGCCCGCCGTCACCATCAAGAACGTCGAAGTCTCCATCATCGACAAGGCGTGGGAGACCGGTGACGTGGCGCCGCAGGCCCCCGAGCGCCTGTCCGGCAAGACCGTCGCCGTGATCGGCTCGGGCCCGGCGGGCCTCGCCGCCGCCCAGCAGCTCACCCGCGCCGGCCACACCGTCGCCGTGTACGAGCGCGCCGACCGCATCGGCGGCCTCCTTCGCTACGGCATCCCCGAGTTCAAGATGGAGAAGCGGCACATCAACCGCCGCATCGAGCAGATGCGCGCGGAGGGCACCAAGTTCCGCACCGGCGTGGAGATCGGCCGCGACATCGACGCGACGAAGCTGCGCAAGCGCTACGACGCCGTGGTCATCGCCGCCGGCGCCACCACCGCCCGTGACCTGCCCGTCCCCGGCCGCGAGCTCAAGGGCGTCTACCAGGCGATGGAGTACCTGCCGCTCGCCAACAAGGTGCAGGAGGGCGACTACGTGACCACGCCCGTCTCCGCCGAGGGCAAGCACGTCGTCGTCATCGGCGGCGGCGACACCGGCGCGGACTGCGTGGGCACCGCCCACCGGCAGGGCGCGGCCTCCGTCACCCAGCTGGAGATCATGCCCCGCCCCGGCGACGAGCGGTCCGCCGGGCAGCCCTGGCCGACCTTCCCCATGCTCTACAAGGTCACCTCGGCCCACGAGGAGGGCGGCGAGCGCGTCTACTCCGTCTCGACCACCCACTTCGAGGGCGACGAGGACGGGAACGTGCAGTTCCTGCACCTCGTCGAGGTCGAGTTCGTGGACGGCAAGCTCAACCAGAAGCCGGGCACGGAGCGGCGCATCCCCGCCCAGCTCGTCACCCTGGCCATGGGCTTCACCGGCACCGACCGCGAGAACGGCATGGTGGAGCAGTTCGGGCTCGACCTGGACGCGCGCGGGAACGTCGCCAGGGACGGCGAGTTCCAGACGAACGTCCCCGGTGTGTTCGTCGCCGGTGACGCCGGGCGCGGTCAGTCGCTCATCGTGTGGGCGATCGCCGAGGGGCGCTCGGCCGCCCGCGGCGTGGACCGCTTCCTCACCGGTGCGAGTGATCTTCCCTCACCCATTCGCCCGACCGACCGGGCCCTCACGGTGTAATCCGTACGGCCCCCTCATACGTCCCGTACAACGGCGTACGGAACTGGCGCGGCGCCTGCCCTGTCCCCGACCGGACACTGGGCGGGCGTCGCGTTTTTCGTGCTCTCCGCTCCCCGCGCCTACACCGCGATTGCGTGGTGCGCAACGACGATTGCAAGCCGTAGCGCACTGCGCAACGGTGATTACGGTTCGGCCGCTTCGCCGAAAGGGTCTAGACCGCCCACACTCTGTGTGACCAGAATCGCTCTCACCAAAGGAACCTGAAGGGGGCCGGCATGAAGCGACGTGTCATCGTGGCAGGTTGTATCGCCTTGACGCTCGGTCTGACCGCGACCGCGTGCGGTGGCGACGACGGCGGCGACAGCGGCGACAACGGCGGCAAGGTCGAGGGCAAGGGCAAGACGCTCACCGTGTGGATCATGGAGGGCACCAACCCCGATCCCCGGCCCTTCTTCAAGGAGGTCGGCGCGGCCTTCGAAAAGAAGACCGGCGCCAAGATCAAGGTCGAGTACCAGCAGTGGGCGACCGCCCAGAAGAAATTCACGACCGCGATCGAGGGCGGCCCGGACCAGGTCCCCGACGTCGCCGAGGTCGGCACCACCTGGGTGCCGCAGTTCGCCGAGACCGAGGGGCTCGTCGACGTCACGGACGAGGTGAAGAAGTCCGGCCTCGCGGGCGACCTGGTCGAGGGCCTGAAGGACGCCGGCACGCTGGACGGCAAGCAGTACGGCATGCCGTGGTACGCGGGCGTGCGGTCCATCGTCTACCGCAAGGACATCTTCGAGAAGCACAACCTGAAGCCGCCGACGACCTGGAAGGAGCTCCAGGCCACGGCGAAGACGCTGAAGGACAAGGAGCCGGGCCTGATCCCGTTCCCGGTGGCGGGCGGCGCGGAGATGTTCGCGACCCCCTTCATCTGGGGCGCGGGCGGTGAACTCGCCACCCAGGACGGCGACGAGTGGAAGTCCGCCATCAACTCGCCCCAGGCGATCAAGGGCCTGGAGTTCTACACCGGCCTCGCCACCAAGGACAAGGTCTCCCCGGCCAAGGTGAACACCTGGACCGAGAAGGAGGTCGGCGACGCCTGGAACAAGAGCCAGATCGCCATGGCGATCGGCGGCAATTGGACCCCGAAGGCCATCACGGATGCGAACCCCAAGCTCAAGGGCAAGCTCGGCGCGGTCCCGATCCCGGGCGAGACCGGCGGCATGAGCAAGTCCTTCCTCGGCGGCTCCTACTTGTCCACGTTCGACACGGACAAGAAGGAACTGGCCTGGGAGCTGGTCAAGCTCATGACGACCGGTGAGTTCGCCGCGAAGTGGGCCAAGCAGACCAACTACTTCCCCGGCCAGAACTCCGAGCTGAAGAAGATCGAGGGCCAGAAGGACCCGCTGGTCGAGCCGTTCGCGAAGCAGATGATCGAGGCCGGCGCCACGGTGCCCAAGACCAAGGCGTACGGCGAGATCCAGGCCTCCCAGGTCGTCACCGGCATGGTCCAGTCGATCCTCACCGGCAAGTCGTCCGTGAAGGAGGCCGCGAACAAGGCGGCCAAGGACATGGACGAGATCTTCGCCAAGGACAAGTAGGCACACAGGGACGAGTGACCACGTGAAAGACATGCTCGTCAGCGACGGCTCGAAGGACGGTTCGTCCGGCTCTTCGAGCCTTCGCTCCCGCCGCGACGACGACGGTGACGCCGCGCGCCGCCGCAAGAGACTGACCACCCTCACCCGCCCCTGGCTGCTGCTCGCCCCCGCGCTCGTCGTGCTCATCGGCCTGCTGCTGTGGCCGCTGATCCAGGTCGGCAAGCTGTCGCTGCAGGACTACGTCGTCAAGTTCGGCGGCGGCAAGGGCACTTACACCGGCTTCGACAACTACACGGACCTGCTGACCGGCGAGCTGCTGTGGAAGACGGTCCTGCCCAACACGGTGTTCTTCGCGTTCGCCTGTGTCGGCCTGACCGTCGCCCTCGGCACGGCCGTGGCGCTGCTCCTCAACCGCCTCGGCCCGACCTGGAGGCTGATCTGCTCGGTGTCGATCCTGGCCGCCTGGGCGATGCCCGCGGTGACCGGCACGTACGTCTGGATCTGGCTGTTCTCGCCCGAGGACGGCATGGTCAGCCAAGTCGCCGACTCCATGGGCCTGATCGACGCCGAGACCACCAACTGGTTCACCGAACGCCTTCCGTTCTACGCCATCGCCACCATCAACGTCGTGCACCACGGCTTCCCGTTCGTGGCGATCACCGTCCTCGCGGGACTCCTGACGATTCCCAAGGAGCTGTACGAGGCCGGGGAGATCGACGGCGCCAACGCCTGGCAGCGGTTCTGGAAGATCACCGTGCCGACCATCAAGCCCGTCTTCCTGGTGGTGACCATCCTCTCCACCATCTGGGACTTCAAGGTCTTCACCCAGGTCTTCCTGATGCCGGGAGGCAGCGGCTCCAATCCCGACGTCTACAACCTCGGCGTGTACTCCTACATCGAGGCGTTCGCCAAGAACGACTACGGCGCGGGCGCCGCGGCCGCGGTCCTGCTCACGCTGCTGCTGCTCGCCATCACCATCGTCTACATCCGGACGCTGTTCCGGCAGGGGGAGGAGGACCTGTGACCACCCGCCGCACCTCGCTCGCCGCACGCATCGGCCTGCCGCTGTCCGTGGCGGCCCTGCTGGTCTTCACGCTCTTCCCCGTCTACTGGATGGTCTCCACCGCCCTCGACCCGAAGGCGCTCACGCGCGGCTCGGACCTGCTGCCGAGCGGCATCAGCTTCGAGCACTTCGACTTCGTCTTCGACCGGGGCAACTTCGGGCAGTACCTGCTGAACTCGGCGATCGTCGGGATCGCCACGATCCTGGCGGCGGCGCTGCTCTCGCTGTTCGCGGCGATCGCGGTGGCCCGCTTCAAGTTCAAGTTCCGCACCTCGGTGCTGATCATGATCCTGATCGTGCAGATGGTGCCGCTGGAGGCCCTCGTCATCCCGCTGTTCATCCAGATGCGGGACTACGAGATGCTCAACTCGCTGCTCGGCCTGTCGATCGTCTACATCGCCCTGTCGCTGCCGTTCGCCATCTGGACCCTGCGCGGGTTCGTGGCGGCGGTGCCCAAGGAGGTCGAGGAGGCCGCGTACATCGACGGCGCCTCCTGGTTCCGGATGTTCTGGTCGGTGCTGCTTCCGCTGGTCGCGCCCGGGCTCGTCGCCACCTCGATCTTCGCCTTCATCACGGCGTGGAACGAGTTCGTGTTCGCGTACACCTTCATGAAGGGCAGCGACAAGTACACGGCGGCCGTGGGCATCTTCCAGTTCTTCGGTGAGAACACCACGTCCTGGGGTCCCGTGATGGCCAGCTCCACGCTGGTCACGGTGCCCGTCATGCTCTTCTTCGTCGTCGTCCACCGCAGGCTCGGGTCGGGTCTGGCGGCGGGGGCCGTCAAGGGCTGATCCGCGCTCCGCGAGGGGGCGGGGAGGTGCTGCCGGGTTTCCGGCGGCTCTCCCCGCCCCCTTCCGCTTGCCCGGGCTGCCCTCGTCCCGCCCCCCGCTATTGACTATTATTCAATTTCGCTCCACTCTCGGGACCTTGAAGCCCAGCGCACCCTCCGGGAGGTCCCGTGAGCACCGAAGCACTGGAGAAACTGACCGCGGAACTGGGGGTCAGGCCCCCCGAGTCCTTCGCCGCGCTGCCGTCCGAACGGCTCGCGGCCCTCGCCGACGCGCTGCGCCGAGAGCGCGAGAGCCGGGCGTCCGGCCTGAACCAGGCCGCCGAGGAGGCCCTGAAGCTGGTGCCCGCGCTGGCCCGCGGGCCCGTACGCCGGATCCTCTTCCGGTAGGCGGGGGCGAGGACACCATGGACAAGCTGCGCGGCAGGGCCGAGGCCCAAAAGACCGCCCGCCTCCTCGACGTCGAGCCCGACGCGCTCGCCTTCCTCGGGGAACTGCCCGCCGAGGACGTGCGCCGCTTCCGGGCCGACTGCGTCGCGACGCTCCACGACCGGGCGCCCGACATGCTCGACCGCATCGCCTCCGCGACCAAGCTCGTGCCCGCCGGGGTCGCCGCCGCCATCTCCCAGAAGGCGCTCGGGCCCCGGCTCGCCGCCGCCGTCGCCGGGCGCCTCGAACCCGCCCGCGCCGCCGACATCATCGAGAAGCTGCCCGTCTCCTTCACCGCCGAGTCCTGCGCGCACCTCGACCCGCGGCGCATCAGCGGCATCGTCGACCGGCTCGACGAGGACCTGCTCGTCCGCATCGCCGTCGCCCTCGCCGAGCGCGAGGACCACATCACGATGGGGCGGTTCGTCGGCCATCTGCGCGACAGCGCGCTCGGACGGATCCTGCCGCAGGTCGCCGACGCCGTGGTGCTGCGCACCGGCTTCCTCATCGACGTGCCCGAACGGCTCGGGCACATCGTCGAGTTGATGGGTGAGGAGCGGCTCGCCGGCGTCATCGGGACGGCCGCCGCCGACGGTCTTTGGGCCGAGGCGCTCGCCGTCGCCGGGATGGTGACCGGGGAGCAGCGCGGGCGGATCGCGTCCCTCGCCGCCGCGCAGCCGCCCGAGCGGCTCGATCCGCTCGTCGTGACCGTGGCCGGGCAGGGGCTCTGGGAGTCGTTGCTTCCGCTGGTCGCGCTGCTGGGGCCCGAGGAGTTGCGTACGGTGGCGGGGCTGCCGTCCCTGCGGGACCCCGACGTCCTCGGCGGGGTCGTTCCCGCCGTCGTCGCCACCGGCCTGTGGGGGGAGTTCCTGCCCCTCGTGGAGGTGCTGCCCGAGGACTCCCGCCGGGTGGTCGCCTCGCGGGCCGCCGCGCTCTCCGACGCGGAGCTTGACGCGCTTGTCCGGGAGGTCGGGAAGCGGGATCTCTGGGAGCTGGTGTTGCCGCTTGTGGAGTTGATGGACGACGAGGCGAAGGTCAGGATCTTCGCGCTGCCTGCCTTCGAGGACCGGCCCTCCTAGGCTCGCCCTCCTGGTCGTGGGGCGCCCTGGGGTGCTTTGTCTGTACGTTGCCCGGGGTGGGCGCCGGTCGCGCTGCGCGCTCGTCCTCAAACGCCGGACGGGCTTTTTTCCCCACCCGCCCGCCCTTCTCCCTCCCCGGGGGGGTG
>NZ_JNXT01000090.1 GCF_000716675.1 Streptomyces alboflavus | reverse complement strand
ATCTGCACCCGCTCGTCGGCAGGCACGCAAACCGACCATGTCGTGATCAAGGTGCCCAAGCTGTCGCAGACGTAGGCATGGTGAATGTCGTCCAACAGCCGCTCCGAATTGGAGCGCTGGATCGAGACGCTGGGAGAAGCTGCGTGACCCACCGCGACAACCCGAAGGGCGCCCGCGAGAGCGGGCGCCCGCCCGGGGCCGAGGAACCGAACCTGTCCACGGACGTGCGGGTATGGAAGGTCAACCAAGTACGGAGCAAGAAGGCCCCGTTCCAAATTCGTTGGCTCGTGGCAGGCAAGGTCAAAACGGCAAGCTTCCCCACGGTCACCCTCGCTGACCATCGCCGCTCCGAGCTGTGGAAGGCGATGGTCAAGGGTGAGGCATTCGACGTCGAGACCGGGCTCCCGGAGTCCGAACTCAGGGCGGCTGCTGCACGAGCGAACACCAGACCCGACCGCTCATGGTGGGACTTCAGCCGCGAGTACATGGCGAGCCGCTGGCGAACCTCCGCGGCCAAGACCCGAGAAGGGGTGGCGGACAGCCTCGCCACGGTGGCGCTCGCGATGATGGGCGACGGGAAGAAGGCGCCGACGCTCGAAGAGGTTCGCCTCGCGATGCGATGGGGCGTCGTACCGGCTCACGAGGACGAAGAGCCGCCCCGCGATCTCGCGGCCACGTGCACATGGCTTGAGCAGCGCTCGCTGCCGTTGTCGGCCCTCACCGACCCCAAGGTGGTCCGCGACGTCCAGTACCGGCTCTCGTTCAAGCTGGACGACTCCCCGGCGGCGGGGGAGACCTACAAGCGACGCCGCCGCGGCTTCAACACCGCCATGGAGTACGCGATCGAGTGCGGGTACCTGGACGCGAATCCGCTCGCGGGCATGAAGCGCTCAGGGTCCGCCCGCGGCGACGTCGTGGACCCCAGAGTCCTGGTGAACGCGACGCAGGGGACCCAGCTCCTGACGGCCGTCTCGTATGTCGGCTCGGTCCACCGCAACCGAGGGCGCCGCCTGGTCGCGTTCTTCGCCTGCCTGCTCTACGCGGCGATGCGGCCTGCGGAAGCGGTCGGCCTCAGAGAGAAGGACTGCTACCTCCCCGAGAAGGGGTGGGGCACCCTCACCCTGAAGGAGACCCGCCCGGTCTCCGGCAAGAAGTGGACGGACTCCGGCAAGCGGCACGACAAGCGGGGACTCAAGTCCCGTGAGGTCAAGACCGATCGCCCGGTGCCCATCCCGCCGCTCCTGGTCGCGATGCTGCGCGAGCATGTCAGGGAGTTCGGTACGGCGAAGGACGGCCGGATCTTCCCCAACGAGCGAGGCGACGTGCTCGGGACATCGAGCTACTGGCGCGTGTGGCAGGAAGCCCGCCCCGTCGCGCTTCCGCCGGAGAAGGTGGATTCACCGCTCGCTCACAGGCCGTACGACCTGCGGCACACCTGCATCACGAACTGGCTGAACGCGGGCGTCCCCGTGGCCGAGGTCGCCCGCCGCGCGGGCAACTCACCGGAGGTCATCCATCGCCGGTACGAGGGCTGCATCGACGGACATGAGGAGGTGAACAACAAGAAGATCGAAGAGGCGATGGGATGGGGCGAGCAGACGCCTTGATTCTCACTCGCCACTCACTCGGGAACCGTGCGTGAGAACGACAAAGAGCCGGACTCAGTGGGACTGAGTCCGGCTCTTTGTATGTGGCACTTCTGCTGGTCAGCGACTTGATCGCGCTGTTCCGGCTTCTGTGCCCCCGGCAGGATTCGAACCTGCGCACACGGCTCCGGAGGCCGTTGCTCTATCCCCTGAGCTACGGGGGCGTGTCTGCCGCTGTGTGGCGGCGACGGGTAGAACCCTACCAGCTTCGTGGGGGTCGGCATGAACGGGTATTTGTGCAGCGTCCGGGGGGCTTGGTGCGGTCGCCGGGGAGTTGCGCCCGGGGGCCCGGCAGGGCGCCCCGGGCGGGGTGGGGAGGGGGTCAGGGCTTGCGGGCGACGCCTGCGTAGGCGTCGGCTGCGACGGTGGTGTCCGTGGTGGGGTCCGGGCGCCAGCGGGTGACCTGGGTCACTCCGGGGTCGGTGAGGGTGAGGCCGTCGAAGAAGCCGGTGATCTCCTCGACGCTGCGGACGTAGTAGGGGATCGCGCCGCTCTTGTTGTACGCCTCCGACGCCGCGATCATGCCCTCGCTCGTGGACGTCGAGTCGCTGATCACCAGGTAGCTGCCCGAGGGGAGTCCTGCCATCAGGCGGTTCACGAGGTCGCGCGCCTCGTCGTACGAGGAGACGTGGCCGAGGGTGTTGAGGATCATGAGGGCCACGGGGCGGGAGAGGTCCAGGGTCTCGCCCGCGGCCGCCAGGATGGCCTCCGGCTCGTACATGTTCGCGTCGATGTACGACGTGACGCCCTCCGGCGTGCTCGTCAGGAGCGCGCGGGCGTGGGCCAGGACCAGGGGGTCGTTGTCCACGTACACGATGCGGGAGTCGGGGGCGACGCGCTGGGCCACGTCGTGCGTGTTGTCCGCGGTCGGCAGGCCCGTGCCGATGTCCAGGAACTGGCGGATCCCCTGCTCCCCCGCCAGGTGGCGGACGGCACGGCCGAGGAAGTGGCGGCTGGTGCGGGCCACGTCCACCAGGCCCGGGAAGATCTCCTTGATCTGGTCGCCCAGTTCGCGGTCCTTCTCGTAGTTGTCCTTGCCGCCCACGAAGTAGTTCCAGAAGCGCGCCGAGTGCGGCTTGCTCGTGTCGATCCGCGCGCGTATCTCGGCGGACGAGTCGAGCCTGGGGTCGGAGCCTGACACGGGGACCTCCTGGGGTGCTTGGGCCGTTCGGCCGTGCGATCAACTCGCAACCTAGCAAGTGGGCACCAGGTCAGGGGGGTCGGGAGCAGGGGTACTCAGGCGGGCCCGAGTACCCGTGCGGATGCCCGGCGGCGGTCCGCGGCACGACTCTTGCGGGCATGACGAAACCTCTGCGCAACCTCAAGTGGGCAGTGACGCGAGGCCTGTTGAGCACCGTCGGGCGGTCCTCGCGGGGCGTCCGGATCGGCTATCGGCACGGCTTCGACAGCGGCACCATGCTCGACTACGTGTACGTGAACCGTGCCCATGGCGTCCTCGGGCTCGGGCGTCTCGTGGATCGCGTCTACCTGAACGCCGTCGGGTGGCGCGCCATCCGCTCCCGGCGTGAGCTTCTTCAAGACGTGCTGCGGGAGCAGGTCGCCGCGCGGCCCGACCGTGAAGTCCTCGTCCTCGACGTCGCCGGCGGGCCCGGGCGCTACCTCCAGGACCTGGCCGCCGCGCACGGGCCCCGGCGGGTGCGCGTCGTGTGCCGCGACCTCGCCGTGGCCGGGCTGCGGCAGGGCGAGCGGCTCGCCCAGGAGCGCGGGATCAGCAACATCTCGTACGAGACCGGGGACGCGCTCGACCCCAAGGAGCCGGACGCGGGTCCTCCGGACGTCATCGTGGTGTCCGGGCTCTACGAGCTGCTGCTCGACGACGACGTCATCCGCGCCTCCATCGAGCGCCTGCGCGCGCTGCTCGCGCCGGGCGGCACCCTCGTCTTCACCACCCAGACCCGCCATCCCCAGCTCGACTTCATCGCCAACGTCCTGCCCAACCGGGACGGGCGGTTGTGGGTGATGAAGTGCCGGGACGTCGCCGAGACGGAGGCCCGGGCCCGCGCCGCCGGGTTCGGTGCGGTGGCCAGTCGGCGGGAGGGGGTGGGGTTGTTCACGGTGACGGTTTGCGGGGCGGGTGGGGGTGGAGCGGGTGAGAGTGGGGCGGGTGAGGAGTAGGGCGGGTGAGGAGTGGGGCGGGTGAGGAGTGAGTGGGGTGGGTTCGACCTAGGGGGCCCTCACGGGGATTCGTCTACGCCGACGCCCGCTTCGTCGTCTTCTTCGGCGTCGCCGACTTCTTCGACACCGTCTTCTTCGCCGTGGACTTCGTGGTCGCCGTGCCCGATGCCGGCTGCTTCCCCGTGCTCTTCTTCGCCGTGCTCTTCTTCGGGGCCGCCGCCTTCGCCTTCGGCGCGGACTTGGCCGTCGACTTCTTGCCGCCCACCTGCTTGGGGGCCGCCGGGGACGACTTGCGGGCGGTGGTCGACTTCCGGGTGGAGGACGTCTTCCCGGCCGCCGACTTCGTCGTACGCGAGCGCAAGGACGTCACCTCGGCCTCCCGCTCCTGGCCCCCGTCCTCCCCGGACTTCTCGCCGCGGGCCGTCCGCGCCGCCCGGACGCTGTTCTCCAGGGCCGCCATCAGGTCGATGACCTTGCCGCCGCCGGGCTCGGCCGCCGGGGCGGGGGTGTAGGTCCCGCCGCCCTCGACCTTCGCGGCGATCATCTCCTCCACGGCCGTGCGGTAGTCGTCGTGCAGGGTGTCGAGGTCCACCTCGCCGAGGGTGTCCATCAGGGCGTCGGCCAGGTCCAGTTCGGCGTCGCGGACCTTGACCTCGGTGTCCGGTGCGACGGAGTCGGTGGCGCGGATCTCGTCCGGCCAGAGCAGGCCGTGCATCGCGATCACGTCGTCCACGACCCGCAGCATGCCGAGCCGTTCGCGGCCGCGCAGGGCGAACTTGGCGATGGCCACCTTCCGGCTGCGCTTCAGCGCCTCGCGCAGGAGGGTGTACGGCTTGGCGGCGGGGACCCCGTTGGCCGACAGGTAGTACGCCGTGTCCATCTGGAGGGGGTCGATCCGGTCGGCCGGGACGAACGCGACGATCTCGATGGTCTTCGCGGTCGGGATCGGCAGGGCGGCCAGGTCGTCCTCCGTGATCGGGATGATCGAGCCGTCCGCGTCCTCGTACCCCTTGCCGATCTCCGCGCTCGTGACCTCGCGGTCCTCCAGCTCGCACACCTTGCGGTAGCGGATGCGGCCGCCGTCCTCGGTGTGGATCTGGCGGAAGGAGATCGAGTGGTTCTCCGTGGCGTTCACGAGCTTGATCGGGATGCTGACCAGGCCGAAGGAGATGGCGCCGTTCCATATGGACCGCATGTGGAGCACCTTTCGGCAGCTCGGAGAGAGACCGGGGGAGGAAGGGGCTTTCATCCGGGTTTCGTGGGATTCTCATCGTATGACGCCCATCACCGAGGTGGAGGGGCGAAGGCTCGCGCTCAGCAATCTCGACAAGGTGCTCTACGCGGACAGCGGCTTCACCAAGGGCGAGGTGCTGCACTACTACGCCACCGCCGCGGGGGCCCTGCTCCCCCACCTGCGCGACCGGCCCGTGTCCTTCCTGCGCTTCCCGGACGGGCCCGACGGTCAGCGGTTCTTCGCCAAGAACGTGCCGCCGGGTACGCCCACCTGGGTGCGGACGGCCGAGGTGCGGCGGTCGGACGGGGTCTCGCGGCAGATCGTCGTGCAGGACCTGGCGACCCTGATGTGGGCGGCGAACCTGGTCACCGAGTTCCACACGCCGCAGTGGCGGACGGACGCGCCCGGGCTCGCCGACCGGCTCGTGCTCGACCTCGACCCGGGGCCGCCCGCGAGCGTCGTGGAGGCCTGCGAGGCGGCGCTGTGGCTGCGGGAGCGGCTGGTGGCCGACGGGTTCGCCGTGTACGTAAAGACGTCGGGCAGCAAGGGGCTGCACCTGCTGGCGTCGCTGCGGCCGACGCCCAGCGAGGACGTCACGGCGTACGCGAAGGGTCTTGCCGTGGCCGCCGAGCAGGCGCTGCCGCGGCTTGTGGTGCACCGGATGACGCGCGCCCTGCGGCCGGGGAAGGTGTTCGTCGACTTCAGCCAGAACGCGGCGGCGAAGACCACGGCGACGCCCTACACCCTGCGGGCGCGGGCCGAGCCGACCGTGTCCACGCCGGTGACCTGGGCCGAGGTGGAGGCGTGCCGGGAGCGGCGGGATCCGGGGCTGCTGGTGTTCCTGGCGACCGATGTCGGGGCGCGGCTCGAGCGGTACGGGGATCTGCTCGGGCCGCTGTTGGACCCGGAGCGGGGCGGGGTGCTGCCGCCGCCGGGGTGAGGCCGGGTCCTGCGCCTCTGCTCTGCCCAGCTCCCGCGCGCCGGTCCAGCGCCCGGGCCCGGCTCAACCCCTCGGCCCCTCGGCCCAGCGCCCCCCTCACACCCGGTTCCACGTCCGCCGGTCGCGGGCCAGCGCGTGCAGTGCCTCGACGTCCGCCGGCTTGAGGACCCCGCCCGTGCGGGCCAGCGCCGGCAGGTCCTCCTCGAGGAACACCCGCACCTCCCGGGGCGGCGCCGCGACCTCCACGTCCACCGCGCCCACGGGCACGAGCACCGCCCGCACCTCCGCCGTCAGCGCGAACGACGCCCGCCCTGCGTCCGCCCGCAGTTCCCGCAGCAGCGGCCCCGCCTGGCCGCGCCCCACGGCCACCATCGGGTCGGCCACCCGCACGCGCTGCCTGCGGGCCGGTAACGCCCGGACGCAGAACAGCCCGCCGGGGCCGATCAGGAGGTGGTCCACGCGGCGGCCGCCGGGGAGGCCGACCGAGTGCAGGGTGTGCCAGCCGACCGCGTCCAGGCGGTCGAGGGCGTCGCCGACCGCGGTCTGCGCCGCGAGCGCCCGGTGCCGGGGGTCGGACCGCAGCCTGCGCGCGGGCGGCGGGTCGCGGTCCAGGTCGACGCGCAGGGCCTCGCCGGGCCGGTTCGGGGCGAGGTCGTCGTCGGGGTGGAGGGTGAGCCTGGCCAGCTCGGCGGGGGTGGGGACGGGCGGTGGCCCCACCGTGACGTTGCCCGTCAGGAACGGGCCGAGGGCGTCGAGGACGTCGGCCTCGCGGTCGGCGCTCAGCAGGTTCACACGGGCGGTGTCCCTGTCGTACCAGGCCACGTTGCCGCCGTCCGGCCTGCATACGTAGAGCCGCTCCTGACCGTGCCTCCAGGCCGGTACGACACGCAGTCCGCTCATGCCCCATCACCCCATGACCATGGGAGCAGCCCGGGCACCGCTCCGGCAAGAAGCTGACAGGGCTCCGCGGAAGTCGAGGGCGATCCGCCCTGTGTTCGCCACCCCGGGCGGGTTCGTACGTCATGACCCCGCCCATCCCGTAACGGCACCGCTCGCACAGCTATGGCCCCCTGTTACAAAGTCGCCGAACCGCCGCAACGGCGGACACCTAGCGTCGTACTTGTCACTGCCCGCAGCAGAGCGCAAGGAACGTACCGTGAGCAATCGTCGCCGAACCTCGGCCCTCCGCACCGCCGCCGTCGCCGCGTTCGCGGGCGGCGCGCTGCTGCTCCCGGCCACCGCCGCCTTCGCCGCGTCGCCGTCCGACACCGCCCCGCACTCCCCCGCCGCGGCCACGTCGGCCCGCCTCGACGACGGGGTGGCCGGCGTCCCCGAGGGCGGCGTCAAGGCGGGTGCCACCGGGGTGCGGGACGCCGGGGATCCCGCGTTCATCGTGGCGGGCGGGGCCATGGCGGCCGCGGGCGCGGCGGGGCTCGGCTTCGCGATGATGCGCCGCGGGCGCACGGACGCCTGACCGGCACACCCCCAAGGAGCCCCCCGTGCACACCCCCACTCCCGGCGAGGCCGCGCAGGACGCCCACCCGAGCTCTGCGGGCCACCCGAGCCCTGCGGACCACCCGAGCCCTGCGGAGCACACGCGCCCCACGGACCACCCCCGCCCGCCGCGCCGCACCACCCCCGTCGGCCGCATCGCCGCCGCCGCTGCCCTCACCACCGCCATCGGCGTCGGCCTCATCGCCTGCGGGCAGGGCGGCGGCTCCGGCGACCCCGCCCCCGACGTGGCCGTCAAGAACGTCACGACCACGCGGGCCAAGCAGGCGCCGCCCCCGATGGCGGAGTCGAGGCCGACGGGTCTGCGGATCCCGGCGGCGGGCGTGGACGCCACGGGGATGCTCGACCTCGGCATCGGCGACGACGGGGCGCTGCAGGTGCCACCGGCCTCGAAGGCGGAGCTGCCCGGCTGGTGGACGGGCGGTGTCACCCCTGGTCAGAAGGGCGCTGCGGTCGTGGTCGCGCACTACGACACGGCGAACGGGCCCGCGCTCATGCGGAACGTCGCGAAGGTGCGGGCGGGTGACCGGATCATGGTGCCGCGGGCGGACGGCTCGACGGCGACGTTCGAGGTGCGCGAGATTCAGCAGGTCGGCAAGGAAGACTTTCCAACCCATAAGGTGTACGGGGCGACCGACCGCCCGGAGCTGCGCCTGCTGACCTGCGGCGGCCCGATCAAGGACGGTCACCGGACCGACAACATCATTCTCTACGCCGACCTCGTGCGGTGAGGCCGCGTCCGGGCACCCCCGGCCCCGCGCCGAAGCCCCGCGCCCGGCCCCCGCGAGCAGGAGTGCCAGTTGAACCGCAGCCGCAGGCCGAGCCACCCGAGGCCCGCACGCCGACGCGTGCTCGCCGCGGGCGCCCTCGCGCTGGCCGCGACCGCGCTGGCGGCGGGCTGCGGCGACCCCGGCGACCTGCGGAGCGCGGGCGCCACGCCGACGGCCGTCGGCCCCACCCGGCTGTGGCCGGACCTGCCGCCCGCGTCGTCGCCGGTCGGTGACTACGGCGAGGCGGACACCGAGGAGGTCGAGGGCGTCAAGGTGCCCGGCGGCGATCTGCACAAGGTGAACCCCGTCGCCATCGTCCGGGCGGAGGTGGCCGCGAACCCGGACGTCTACAGCGGGCCCGACGGGCTCTACAAGGAAACCGTCGAGGCCCTCAAGGACTGCGGCAGCGAGCCCAAGGACTGCCCGGTCCTCAAGGCGTACTACCGCGACTTCACCGGTGACGGGAAGGACGACCTCGTCGTCGGCATCCGGATGCCGGAGGAGCAGCTCGCCGTCCGCGTCTACGCGATGGAGAAGGGGCACCTCACCCAGATCATGGGCACCTCCGACGCGGTGCTCGGCGTGGAGCTGGCCGGGCGTGACCTGGTGGTGCGCGCGGTCTCCGGCATCCCCGGCTACGAGTACCGCACGGCCTGGTCCTGGGACCGGCACCAGCGCGCGATGCTGCCCACCCGGGACGAGATCCTGCGCTCATCCGACGCGCCCCGCCCCAAGGGGGCCCGCAGCCAGGTGCCCGCGCTGACCGAGGGCGATCCGGGCGCGGGCCCCGGCCCCGGCCCCGGTGAGACCTCGGGACCAGGCGAGACCCCCGAGCCGAGCGCCGACGACCGTCCGGGCGAGGGTCCGTGAGCGCCGACCCCGGGTCCACACCCCACGCCGAGGCCCGTGCCACGCCCCGAGCCGAGGCCCGCGCCCGCCGCTTCCGGCTGCCGCGCCCGCCCCGCCTTCCGTTCCGGCTGCCCGCCTGGACCGCGACGCTGACCTGGAAAGCCGCGGTGTTCATCGCCGTGATGTGCTGCGCGCTCGCGGCGCTGCTCGGCGTGCTCGTCCATGTCGCCGTGACCAACCAGACCGTCGGCCAGGCCCGCGACCGCGCCCTCACCCGGCTCGACGACGCCACCAAGCAGTACGAGGCGGGCGGGCGGCTCGGCCCCGGAGTGGGCATCGACCCGCCCGGCCTGCCGCGGCGGCTGCGCGACCTCGCGGTGAGCGGGGAGCGCGGCACGATGGTCGGCGACCACGACGAGCGGCCCACCGTGTGGGCGGCGGGCCCCGCGGACGGCGGCCGGGCCATCGCCGTACAGGTCGACTACGCCCAGGGCGCCCGCACCATCGACGGGCTCGACCGGGCCATCGTCGGCTCGTCGGTGCTCGCCATCGGGGCGACGCTGCTCGTCGGGGCGTTCGCGGTGACGCGGGTGACCCGGCGGCTGCACCAGACGGCCCGGGTCGCGCGCCGCATCAGCGCGGGCGACCTGGACGCGCGCGTGGGCGACCCCCGCACCCACGACGACGGCCGCCACCAGGACGAGGTGGCCACCGTCGCGGGCGCCCTGGACACGATGGCCTCGTCGCTGCAGGGCAAGCTCCTGAGCGAGCAGCGGTTCACCGCCGATGTCGCGCACGAGCTGCGCACCCCGCTCACCGGGCTGCACGCCGCCGCCGAGCTGCTGCCGCCGGGCCGCCCCACCGAGCTGGTCCGGGACCGGGTGGCGACGCTGCGCACGCTGACCGAGGACCTCCTGGAGATCTCCCGCCTCGACTCGCGCAACGAACGCGTCGACCTCGACGCGGTCCTCCTCGCTCCCCTGGCCGAACGCGTCGTGCGGGCTTCCGGGGCCGAGGTCGAGGTGCGCGTCGTGCGGGACATCGTGGCGGAGACCGACGGGCGGCGCCTGGAGCGGGTGCTCGGGAATCTGGTCGGGAACGCCCTCAAGCACGGGGCTCCGCCGGTGTCCTTGACCGTGGACGGGCCCGTGATCACCGTTCGGGATCACGGGCCCGGGTTTCCCGCCTACCTCATCGAGCACGGGCCTCAGCGGTTTCGTACGGAGGGGACGACCAAGGGGCACGGGTTGGGGCTGACCATTGCTCTGGGGCAGGCGGAGGTTCTGGGGGCGCGGCTTGTGTTCTCCAACGCGGGCGCTGGCGCGGGGCCGAGCGGTGGGGCTGTGGCTGTGCTCACCCTTCCTGGCGGGGTCGCCTCGGGCGGCGTGGGGGACGTGGGGTGACCCCCGGCGTCGGCGCACCGCCGAGTCGCGGCCTTCGGCCTTGCTCGTCCTCAAACGCCGGACGGGCTTCAATTTCACCGTCTGTGTTCGTTTGCGTGCTCCTCGTGTCGCTCATAGCGTGACATCGCGGCCTTTGTACCGGTCGCGATGCCACCCTTCCGCTCCCTGAGGAGTCCCCATGGCCCGTCGCACCCGCCCCTCCGTCGCCACCCGTCTCTCCATACTCGTGGCCGGTGGCGCCCTCGCCGCCGCGACCGTCCTCACCGCCGCGCCCGGCGCCGCCGCCGACGACGCGAACAACAATCCGCCGATCTACAAGGGGCGGGTCACCGCCAAGACCGGGCTGCTCCTGCGGGACGCCCCGACGCGGGGCAGCAAGGTCATCCGGAGTGAGCCGTACGGCAAGGTCGTGCACATCTTCTGCAAGGCGCGCGGCGAGTACGTGCACCACAACGACCGCTGGTACCTGCTCACGGACGGCACCTGGGCCTGGGGTGCCGCGCACTACATCGCCAACATCGGGCCCGCGCCGCGCTGGTGCTGACCAGGACACCGGCGACATAACCGGACATTAGGTCCGCCGCTTGCTACGTTCCGGGCATGACCGGAACAGCGGCGGAGTCCGCCACCGTCGCCGCTGTCCGCGTCCCGCGGCGCCGCGGCACCGAGCTGGCGCTGATCGTCGTGGCCGTGCTGCTCTCGGTGTACGGCTACTGCGCCGTGGGGCTCGCCCACGACGGTTCCCTCCCGCCCGGCGCCGCCGGTTACGGCGCCGGGCTCGGGGTGCTCGCGCTCCTCGCCCACGGGGCGGTGCGGCTGCGGGCCCCGTACGCCGACCCGCTCCTGCTCCCGATCGCGGTGCTGCTCAACGGCCTCGGCCTGGTGCTCATCTACCGGCTCGACCTGGAGACGCCCGGCGACCGGGCGGCGCCCACGCAGCTCGTCTGGTCGACGATCGGCGTCGGTCTGTGCATCGCCGTCGTGCTGCTCCTGCGCGACCACCGCGTGCTCAAGGGCTACGCCTATCTGTCCGTGGTCACCGCGCTCGTCCTGATGATCGTGCCGATCTTCTTCCCGGCGGTGAACGGCGCCCGCATCTGGATCCGGGTCGGCGGATTCTCCATCCAGCCGGGCGAGTTCGCGAAGATCCTGCTGGCGGTGTTCTTCGCGGGTTATCTCGCGGCCAACCGCACCGCCCTCGCGTACGCGGGCCGCCAGGTGTGGAGGTTCAAACGCCTGCAACTGCCCACCGGGCGGGTGCTCGGGCCGATCGTGGCGATCTGGCTGCTCAGCGTCGGCGTGCTCGTCCTGGAGCGCGACCTCGGCACGTCACTGCTGTTCTTCGGGCTCTTCGTGATCCTGCTGTACGTCGCCACCGGGCGCACCGGCTGGATCGCCGTCGGCCTGCTGCTCGCGGCGGTCGGGGCGTTCGCGGTGGGCTCGCTGGAGCCGCACGTGCACGGCAGGGTCGAGGACTGGCTGCACCCGTTCGCGTCGATCGAGGCGGGCGAGGGGCCGAACCAGCTCGCCCAGTCGCTGTTCGCGTTCGCGGCCGGGGGCCTGCTCGGCACCGGTCTCGGGCTCGGGCACTCCATCCTCATCGGCTTCGCCGCGAAGTCGGACTTCATCCTGGCGACGGCCGGGGAGGAGCTGGGGCTCGCCGGGCTCACGGCGATCTTCCTGCTGTACGCGCTGCTCGTGGAGCGCGGATTCCGGGCGGGGCTCGCGCTGCGTGACCCGTTCGGGCGGCTGCTCGCGATCGGGCTCGCGTCGATCGTGGCGCTCCAGGTGTTCGTGATCGCGGGCGGGGTGACGGGTCTCATCCCGCTGACCGGGATGGCCATGCCGTTCCTGGCACAGGGCGGTTCGTCGGTCGTCACGAACTGGATCATCGTGGCGCTCCTGATCCGGGTCAGCGACTCGGCGCGCGCCCAGCCGGTGCCGGTGTCCGGGGCCGAGTCCGAGGAGGTCCGGGCGTGACCCGCCACATCCGCCACGCCGCCGCGTTCTGCGCGCTGCTGCTCGTGGCCCTGCTCGTGAACGCGACCCGGGTGCAGGTCGTCGACTCCCAGGCGTACGACGACAATCCCGCCAACCGCCGTACCGCCATCGCCCGGTACGACCAGCCGCGCGGCGACATCCTGGTGGACGGCGAGCCCGTGACGGGTGCCAAGGACACCGGCGAGCAGCTCCGCTACGAACGGACGTACCGCAGCGGCCCGTTGTACGCCCCGGTGACCGGCTTCGCCTCGCAGGTGTACGGCACCACGTTCCTGGAGCACGCCGAGGACGACGTCCTCTCCGGCACCGACCCCATGCTCGCCCCGCTCCCCCTGTGGAACGACATCACCCGCTCCCGGAACCCCGGCGGCGAGGTCGTCACCACCATCAGGGCGGCCGTGCAGCGGGCGGCGTACGCCGGGCTCGGCGGCAAGAAGGGGGCCGTGGCCGCCCTCGACCCGGCCACCGGCAAGGTGCTCGCGCTGGTGTCGACGCCGTCGTACGACCCGGAGCGCCTCGCGGGCACGGGCAGCGCCGTGACCGGTGCCTGGGCCGGGCTCAACGCCGACCCGGACAAGCCGATGCTCAACCGGGCGCTGAGCCAGACCTATCCGCCGGGCTCGACGTTCAAGGTGGTGACGGCGGCGGCCGCGCTCGACGCGGGCGAGGTCACCGACCTGGACGCGGACACCAGGTCCCCCGCCCCCTACACCCTGCCGGGCACCACGACCCGCCTCGCCAACGAGGTCGAGGGGTGCGCGAACGCCAGCCTGCGGTACGCCTTCCAGTGGTCCTGCAACACCGTCTTCGCCAAGCTCGGCGTCGACACCGGCCAGGACGCCATGGCGGGCACGGCGAAGAAGTTCGGCTTCGACACCCCGGGCCTGCGGATCCCTTCCCCGGTCGCCACCAGCACCTTCGACACGGCCATGGACGACGCGCAGCTCGCCCTGTCCGCCATCGGCCAGTACGACACGCGCGCCACGCCCCTACAGATGGCGATGGTCTCGGCGGCCGTGGCGGGCGGCGGCTCGGTCAAGGCGCCCTACCTGGTGGACCGGACGACGACCGACGACGGCGACACGGTGGCGTCGACCGGCACCCGGACGCTGCGGCAGGCGATGAACCCGGGCACCGCCGTGCAGTTGCGCGAGCTGATGACGGACGTCGTCGAGAAGGGCACGGGCCGGAACGCCGCGATCGAGGGCGTGACCGTCGGCGGCAAGACGGGCACGGCCCAGCACGGCATCGGCAACGCGGGCACCCCGTACGCCTGGTTCATCGCCTGGGCCCAGGAGCCGGGCGACGCGGAGCCCTCGGTGGCGGTCGCGGTGGTCGTCGAGGACGCGTCGGCGGACCGCTCGGACATCAGCGGCGGCGGGAGCGCGGCGCCGATCGCGAAGGCCGTGATGGAGGCGGCCCTGCGCTGAGGCCGCGCCGTCGGGGTGGCTAGTCGCCCAGCTGGGCCGTGGTGCTCGCGCCGTCGATCGCCTCGCGGAGGAAGTCCGCGTGCCCGGAGTGCTGCGCCGTCTCGCGCAGCAGGTGCAGCACGATCCGGCGCACGGACCACCGCGGTACGACGCCCGGCTCCCAGGGCGCCTCGGGCAACGGCACGACGGTGTCGAGCCCCGCGCGCTCCACGGCCTCGTCGGTGGCGCGCGCGGCGGCCTCGTACGCGGCCACGAGTGCGGACAGTCCTGCGCCCTGCGGCATCTTGTACTGGTCCATGTCGAACATGCCGGGCGGGGTCTCGCCGGTGCCGCTGCTCAGGACGAGCGTCCAGTTGCGCTCGCCGTGCGTGAGGTGGTTCACGATGCCGCCGAGTGTCAGCTCGCTGACGGTGGACCGGGTGGCGGCCTGCTCGTCGGTGAGTCCGCGCGCCGTGATGAGGAGGGTGCGGCGCTGCTCGCGCAGGGCGTCGAGGAGTTCCTGGGTCTCGGTCATGCGCACACGCTAGAGCTCAACTAGGCCAGAGTGTGGCCTAGTCGCCGTCCGTGGCCGCGCCGGCCGCGACAGCCGCCTCGACCTCGGCGACCCGCTCCCCCTCCTCCGCGGCGAAGCGCTCGGCGTCCAGCTTCTCCGCGATCTCCTCGTCCTGCGCCATCAGCTGGTCGAGGTTGGAGTCGCCCATCTCGAACACGCCCATGTCGACGTACGCCTGCTGGAGCCGCTTGCCCCACAGGCCGATGTCCTTGACGCACGGCACGATGCGGCTGAACAGCAACTGCCGGAAGAGCTGGAGGTATTCGGAGCGCTCGCTGCACTCCTCGGCGTCCTTCAGCGGGATGCCGAAGTTCTCCAGGACCTCCACCCCGCGCAGCCGGTCACGCATCAAGTAGCAGCCCTCGATGACGAACTCCTCGCGTTCGCGCAGTTCGGCGTCGGAGAGCTGCTTGTAGTAGTCGCGCAGCGCCATCCGCCCGAAGGCCACGTGCCGGGCCTCGTCCTGCATGACGTACGCGAGGATCTGCTTGGGCAGCGGCTTGTCGGTGGTGTCGCGGATCATGCCGAAGGCGGCCAGGGCGAGGCCCTCGATGAGGACCTGCATGCCGAGGTAGGGCATGTCCCAGCGGGAGTCGCGCAGCGTGTCGCCGAGCAGCGACCGCAGGTTGTCGTTGATCGGGTAGAGCATGCCGATCTTCTCGTGCAGGAAGCGGCTGTAGATCTCGGCGTGCCGGGCCTCGTCCATGGTCTGGGTGGCGGAGTAGAACTTCGCGTCGAGGTCGGGGACGGACTCCACGATGCGGGCCGCGCACACCATCGCGCCCTGCTCGCCGTGCAGGAACTGGCTGAACTGCCAGGAGGCGTAGTGCTTGCGCAGCTCGCCGCGCTCGGCGGGGGACATCACGTCCCAGTACCGGGTGCCGTAGATCGACATGGCCTCGTCGGGGGTGCCGAGCGGGTCCAGCGGGTCGACCTCCAGGTCCCAGGCGATGCGCTTGGCGCCGTCCCACTGCTTGTCCTTGCCCTTTTGGTAGAGGTTCAGCAGGCGTTCGCGGCCTGAGCCCCCTTCCTGGCCGACAAACATGGCCTCCCAGCTGAAGCGGGCGGCGCCCGTGGCGGGCACCTGCCAGGTGAGGTCCTGCTGGCCTGAGGTGTACAGATCGCGTGTGGACACGGACGGCTCCTCGCGGGTCTCGGCGGCTCCCGGTGCCGCGCAACCGCCGCACAGGGGTGGCTCCTTGGCAGGCTCACACGGTGGTAGACGCGGGGTCAACAAGTCGTGCGCAAGGGATTGACGGCCTTGCTGACAAGCAGTCTCATAAGAAGTGACCCCCGGTAACCCGCTTGCGAGAGCACACGAGGAGCAGGAGATCTCATGACGACCGTGACCGAGGACAGCGAACTCGCCGGTCTGCGGGACGCGCTCGGCCTGCTCAAGGACCGCGAACAGGTGGCGCAGCGACTCCTGGAGTCGTCCGCCAAGCACTCCTTCGACCCCGACAAGGAGCTGGACTGGGACGCGCCGGTCGAGGACGGCAAGTGGTTCTGGCCGCCGGAGCTCGTCTCGCTCTACGACACCCCGCTGTGGCGCCGGATGTCCGAGGAACAGCGCATGGACCTGGCCCGGCACGAGGCGGCCTCGCTCGCCTCCCTCGGCATCTGGTTCGAGATCATCCTCATGCAGCTGCTCGTGCGGCACATCTACGACAAGTCCGTGACCAGCGCGCACGTGCGGTACGCGCTCACGGAGATCGCCGACGAGTGCCGCCACTCGATGATGTTCGCCCGCATGATCGAGAAGGGCGGGGCGCCCACGTACCCCGTCACCAAGCTCAACCACAATCTCGCCCGCGTCCTCAAGACCGTCTCCACCACACCGGGTTCCTTCGCCTGCACCCTGCTCGGCGAGGAGATCCTGGACTGGATGCAGCGCCTGACGTTCCCCGACGAGCGCGTGCAGACCATCGTGCGCGGCGTGACCCGCATCCACGTCGTGGAGGAGGCCCGCCACGTCCGGTACGCCCGCGAGGAGCTGCGCCGCCAGATGGTGACCGCGCCGCGCTGGGAGCGCGAGCTGACCCGCGTCAGCAGCGGCGAGGCGGCCCGCGTCTTCTCCATCGCCTTCGTCAACCCGCAGGTGTACACGAACGTCGGCCTCGACCGCCGCGAGGCACTCGCCCAGGTCAAGGCGAGCGGTCACCGGCGCGAGGTCATGCAGTCCGGCGCGAAGCGGCTGACCGACTTCCTGGACGACATCGGCGTGCTGCGCGGGGCGGGCAGGCGACTGTGGAAGTCCTCCGGCCTGCTCGCGTGACCCGCGGGGCGCCCCGCTCGCTCCCGGCCACCCGCCGCCCCGGGGCGTCCCCGCGCCCGACTCTTCGTACGAAAACACGGTTACGCTGCGGGACATGACCCAAGCCGTCGGCCCCACCCGCGCGTACCGGCGCCTCAGCGTCGAGGAGCGCAAGAGCCAGCTCCTCGACGCCGCGCTCAACCTCTTCGCGCACCGCGCCCCCGAGGAGGTCTCGCTCGACGACGTCGCGGAGGCCGCCGGGGTGTCGCGGCCCCTGGTGTACCGCTACTTCCCCGGCGGCAAGCAGCAGTTGTACGAGGCGGCGCTGCGCACGGCCGCCGACGAGCTCGAACAGTGCTTCGCCGAGCCGCAGGACGGCCCGCTCACCCGGCGCCTCGGCCGCGCCCTCGACCGGTACCTCGCCTTCGTCGACGAGCACGACACCGGGTTCAGCGCGCTGCTCCAGGGCGGCAGCGTCATCGAGACCTCCCGCACCACCGCCATCGTCGACGGCGTCCGCCGCGCCGCCGCCGAGCACATCCTCAACCACATGGAACTCCCCGAGCCGCCCAGCCCCCGGCTCCGGATGACCGTCCGCATGTGGATCACCGCCGTCGAGGCGGCCTCCCTCATCTGGCTCGACGAGGACAAGCAGCCTCCCCTGGACGAGCTGCGCGCGTGGCTGGTCGAGCAGTTCGTCGCCCACATCACGGCCACGGCGGGCCGCGACCCCCAGACCGCCGCGATGGTCCGCCACGCCCTGGCCCTGGAGACGCCGGAGGGCGCCGTGGGCGAGCTGGTCCGCAGGGTCCTTCCGGTGGTGGCGGAGGCGGGGCATCTGCTCTAGGGCCGTGGGCCGCGGGGCCCCGGGGCCGCGCGGCGGGGTGGGACCACGCGGCCGGGCCGGGCCGCGCGTCCAGGTCACCGGGGAGACACTGGTCCCGTGAAGAGTGAAGAGACCCCCTTCGTGGGCGGCCCCCTGGACGGCCGCGTCCTGCCCGTCCTCCTCGGCCCGACCGGCCACCCCCCGAAGGTCTACCGCGTCCCCGTCCCCGACGACGCGGGCGGCGAGCCCACGGTCCTCGTCTACCGCCGCGTGGCAGCGGGCACCCCCCGCCGCTTCGGCCTGCACCCGGGCTGGAAGTACGAGTACGACGCGGGGGGCGGCGGGAGCGAGGGGGGCTTCAGGAACCTGAAGTGGCCGTGGTCGAAGCCGGGTCCTGGGCCCGAGGCGTGAATTCAAGCCCCTCCTGCGGTGCGTTGACGTGCGGGTAAGTTTCAGCCCCTCCGGCGTTTGAGGAGCGGGGTCTGGGGCGGAGCCCCCCACGCGGCGGAGCCGCAAATTGTCACAGCCGGGAAGGGGCGGGATTGGGGAAGGCCCCGCAGGGCCCCGCGCAACCCGCCGCGCCGCGCACCCCTGGACGAGTGACCGCATTGCGCCAACCGCTCACCGCCACCGCGCGCCCCACCCGGCCCCACCTGATGCTCACGGTGCAAGGGCGGACCCCCCGCCCCGCACCGGGAGGTGATGACATGTCAGGAAGGCTGCTGCGCTGGGTGTGCACCGGATCCGCACTCTCCGCACTGCTCACCGCCGCCCCCCTGGCCCCGCACGCCGCACCCGCGCACGCGGCCCCAGGACCGGGCCCCGCCAAGCGCCCCGTCGCCGAACTCCTGACGGACCTTCAGCGCCTGTACCGCAAGGCCGAGGAGTCCACGGAGACGTACAACGCGACCGAGGAGAAGCTGACCGACCAGCGCCGCCAGGTCACCGGCCTCAACCGCAGCCTCGCGAAGGCCCGCGCCTCCGCGCACGCCGGCCGGGGCGCGGCCGGCCGCCTCGCCCGCCAGCAGTACCAGCACGGCACCATCGAGATCTCCTCCTACGTACGGCTCCTCCTCGCCCGGAATCCGCAGGGCGCCCTTGACCAGCGCCACGTCCTGCGCCGCGCCGCCGCCGACCGGGCCGCGACCGTCACCCGGCTCGTCGACGGCGAGAAGAAGGCCGACGGCCTCGCCCGCGCGGCGCGGCGCGCCCTGGCCACGCAGGAGTCCCTCACCCAGCGGCAACGCACCGCCCGGGACGCCGTGCGGACCCGCCTCAAGGAGGTCGAGGAGCTGCTCGCCTCGCTCTCCGCCGAGGAGCTTGCCGCGCTGGCGCGGGCCGAGGAGGACGGGGCCGCGCGGGCGCAGCGGCGGCTTGTCGCTTCCGGGGCGCTCGGGGCGCCCACCGGGGTCGGGCGGGCGCCGTCCGCCCGGGGGGAGCGGGCGCTGCGGTACGCGGTCGCGCAGATCGGGAAGCCGTACGAGTGGGGGGCGGAGGGGCCCGGCTCCTTCGACTGTTCCGGGCTCACCCAGCGGGCCTGGGGGGTCGCGGGCCACGGCATCCCCCGCACCAGCCAGCAGCAGTGGGCCCGGCTGCCCCGGGTCCCGCTGCGCGACCTGCGGCCCGGCGACCTCGTCGTCTACTTCCCCCGGGCCACGCACGTGGCCCTCTACCTCGGCCGCGGCAAGGTCGTCCACGCGCCCCGGCCCGGGGCCCGCGTCAAGGTCTCGCCCCTCGCCGCGAACCCCGTCCTCGGCGCGGTCCGCCCCGACCCGCGGGCCACCCCGGTCTCCGACTACCGCCCGCCCCGGCTGCCCGCGGGGGCGACGAAGGGGGCGGACCGGGGGTGGGCGGGGTGACCTTCGCGGGGCGCCCCAGACCCACCCCTTCACCGAAACTGGGGCTCCGCCCCAGACCCCGCTCCTCAAACGCCGGAGGGGCTATAAATTTCGCCGCTGCGGCAAAGTTCCAGCCCGCCCCGGGGAAGTTTCTAGCCCGTCCGGCGCTTGAGGACGAGGCGCGAAGCGCCGATAGCGGGGGTCCGGGGGCGGCAGCCCCCGGTTCGGGAAGGGGCGGGATTGGGGGCTACGCAGCCGCGACCCCAGCCACGTACCCGTCCGCCAGCTCCGCCTCATAGAAGTAGTTCTCGAAGTCCGACGGGTCGTTGAAGCCGTTGGCGAAGCGGTCGGCGACCGGCTGGAGGTCGCCGGCGGCGCCGAGGAGGTTGAGGACGTGCTCGGGCGGCGCGCCGAGCATGGCGTTGGTCCACTTGGTGACGTGCTGCGCGGTCGCCCAGTAGCGGTCGAACGCCCCCTGCATCCACGCCTCGTCGAACAACCCGTCCCCGTGGGACACGATCGACGAGAGATAGGAAGCGGCGCACTTGGACGCGGAGTTGGACCCCTGGCCGGTGATCGGGTCGTTGGCGACGACGACGTCGGCGACACCGAGGACGAGCCCACCACCGGGCAGCCGCCCGACGGGCTTGCGCACGGTGGGGGCGTACCGCCCGGCCAACGTGCCGCCGGCGTCGGTGAGTTCGACCTTGGTGGCGCGGGCGTACTCCCAGGGCAGGAACTTCTCCAGGAGTTCGAGGGTGAGGGCGAGGTGCTCACCGGGGTCCTTGACGCCCTGGAAGACGTCGAGCGGACCGCCGGGAACGCCCTCCCAGAAGAGGATGTCGGCGCGGCCGGACGTGGTGAGCGTCGGCATGACGAAGAGTTCGCCGACGCCGGGCACGAGGTTGCAGCGCACGGCGTCGAACTCGGGGTGCTCGGGGCGCGGCCCGAGGCCGTGGACGTAGGCGACGGCGAGGGCCCGCTGCGGCGCGTCGTACGGCGACCGCGAGGCGTCCCGCTCGAACATGGACACCAGCTCGCCCTTGCCCGCGGACACGAGCACCAGGTCGTACGTACGGGAGAAGTAGTCCAGGTCGGAGACGGCCGCGCCGTGGATGACGAGCTGCCCGCCGCGCTGGGCGAACGTCTCCATCCAGCCGGCCATCTTCACGCGCTGGTCGACGGACTGCGCGTACCCGTCGAGCTTGCCGACCCAGTCGATCACGCGGCTGGAGTCGGGTCCTGCGACGGAGACGCCCACGCCCTCGATGTTCGGGGCCTGCGACTCCCAGAAGTTCAGGCCGAGTTCGCGCTCGTGCTGGAGGGCCGTGTGGAACATGCACTGCGTGGACATGACCCGGCCGGACCGGATCTCGTCCGCCGTGCGGTTGGACATGAGGGTGACCTCGTACCCCTGCGACTGGAGCCCGAGGGCGATCTGGAGACCGGACTGACCGGCTCCGACGATGAGTATCTTCCGCATGCTGAGAGAGATCCTTCTGTTCAGGGCTACTCGGGGGTGCGGTCCAGGGCGTGCCCCACCAGGGCGAGCAGCGATTCGATCGCCGAGATCCGCTGCCGTGCGTCCATGATCAGGACAGGGATGTGCGCGGGCACCGTCAGCGCCTCTCGGACGTCTTCGGCCTCGTACCGCTCGGTGCCCTCGAAGTGGTTGACGGCCACGACGTACGGGATGCCGCAGCTCTCGAAGTAGTCGAGCGCGGGGAAGCAGTCGGTGAGGCGGCGGGTGTCGGCGAGCACCACGGCGCCGATCGCGCCGCGCACCAGGTCGTCCCACATGAACCAGAAGCGCTGCTGGCCGGGTGTGCCGAAGAGGTAGAGCACCAGGTCGTCGTCCAGCGTGATGCGGCCGAAGTCCATGGCGACGGTGGTCGTGGTCTTCTCGGGGGTGGCGCTCAGGTCGTCGGTGTCCGCGCTGGCCTGCGTCATCAGCGCCTCCGTCTGGAGGGGCGTGATCTCGGAGACGGCGGTGACGAGCGTGGTCTTGCCCACGCCGAAGCCGCCCGCGACGACGATCTTCGTGGCGATCGGCGCGCGGGTGTGGTCGCTCTGCCAGGCCTGCACGCCCTCTTCGCGGGCGAGGAGTTCGGAGACGGTGGAGTCAGAGACGGCGGAGTCCACTCAGCACCCTTTCGAGCAGTGCGCGGTTCGGCTGCCCGGGGCCGTGGCCCGTTCCGTACACGCGGATCTTTCCCTGGTCGGCGAGGTCGCTGAGCAGCACGCGGACCACGCCGAGTGGCATCTTCAGGAGCGCGGAGATCTCGGCGACCGTACGCATCCGGCGGCAGATCTCCACGATGGCCCGCATCTCCGGCATGACGCGGGTGGACAGTGGGTCGCCCTTGCCCAGCTCCCGCCGCTCCGCGGGAGCCTCGATGGCGGGGTTCGCGGCCACGAACGTCTCGACGAGCAGAACGTGCCCGAAGCGGGTGCGGCCGCCGGTCAGCGAGTACGGGCGCACGCGTGCCGCCTTCCGGGAGCCGCCGCGCCGGGGCAGCTCGGGTACGGCGCTCATCACGCGTTCTCCATCGACTGGCGCAGCTCGCTGCGGAGTTCGGGGGTGAGGACGTGTCCGGCGCGGCCCACGAACAGCGCCATGTGGTACGCGACGACCGTCATGTCGCAGTCGGGGGTCGCGTGCACGCCGAGCAGCGAGCCGTCGCTGATCGCCATCACGAAGAGGCTGCCCTCCGCCATGGCGACGACGGTCTGCTTGACCGAGCCGCCGTCCATGAGGCGGGCCGCGCCGAGGGTGAGGCTGCCGAGCCCGGACACGATGGTGGCCAGGTCGGCGCTGGAACCCCGCGGCCCGGTGGGTCTGGACGCGGGACGGCGCTCGGCGTTGCGCACGGGGTCGGAGGAGAGCAGCAGGAGTCCGTCGGACGAGACGACGGCGACCGAGAGGATGCCGGGCACCTCCTCGACCAGGTTGGTCAGGAGCCAGTGGAGGTTCTTGGCCTCACTGCTGAGTCCGTAGGCGATGGGTTCGCCGGACGCCGACGCGGGGTCGGGGACCGGGGCGGGTTTCACTGGCTCGGCGGAAGAACCGGGTGTGCGCATGGGCGCAGTCAACTGCTTGCCTCCTCGACTGGGTCCCCCGGAACATCTGCGGCACGGTGGCCTTCGGCACTCTCTTCTGTACGGGCTGTTGGGCGAGTTTCCGCACGGGATTCCGTACGGGATTCCGTACGGGCCAGTTCCGCCGCCACGTCGCGGCGGCCGCTCTTGGCCCCCTGCTGGAACCCGCCGAGCCTGCGCCGCAGTTCCTCGGCGTCGACGGCGGGTCGCGGCTGCGGTGTGGCGCTCCCGGCAGTGGCGCTGATCCTCGGGGTCCGCTTGGGGAGGCCCTTGGCGGTGAGGACGGGGGCGTCGGTGTCCGGTGCTTCGGCGGTGGCCCCGCCCGGCACGTCGGCGGCTTCCTCGTCCGGTACGGCGACGGCTTCCGCGCCCGGTACGTCAGCGGCTTCCGCGCCCGGTACGACGACGGCTTCCGCGCCCGGCACGTCAGCGGCTTCCGCGTCCCTCCGCGGCGCCTCGGCCTTCCGTAGGAACTCGGCTTCCGGAAGGCCCCCGCCCTCCGGGAGTTCCTCCGCCGCGAGCGGCGCGTCCCGCTCCGACGGCGACTGCGCGTCCGGCTTCGGGCGCGCCTCCTGCTCCGGCCGGACCTCGTCGTCCGGCCGCGCGTGCGGCTCCGCTTCGTCCGGGTGGTCGGCCGGGACGGGCGGCGCCAGGAGTTCGAGGGTGGTCTCCGCGGCGGCGATCAGGGGGTCCCGCTCGCCCGAACGGGACGGCAGGACGTTGGAGTTGGCCTCGGCCTCGGAGCCGGGCAGCTGCACCAGCGGGGCCTCGGCGCGCGCGGCGGGCACCGCGCCGGGCATGCCCACCGCGGGCGGGGCGGCGAGGATGCCGTCGGGCAGCACGACGACCGCCGCGATCCCGCCCTGCTTCTGCTCGCGCAGGCGCACCCGTGCCCCGTGCCGGGCGGCGAGCCGCGCCACCACGTACAGGCCGAGCCCGAGTCCGTCGCCGCCCTCGTGGTCGTACACGTCGTCGGGGGAGAACTCCGCGAGCCGCGCGTTGAGTTCCTCCAGGCGCTCCGCGCCGACGCCGATGCCCTCGTCCTGCACGGAGAGCATCACCTCGCCGTTCTCCAGGAGCCAGCCGGACACCTCGACGGCGGCGTCGGGCGGCGAGAACGAGGTGGCGTTCTCCAGGAGTTCGGCGACCAGGTGGCTGATGTCGTCGGCGGCGAACCCGGCGATGTGGGCGTGCGGCGGCAGCGTGGCGATGCGGACGCGTTCGTACCGCTCGATCTCGCTGACGGCGGCGCGCACGACGTCGACGAGCGGCACGGGGCCCGCGTGCTGGTGGCCGTGCTCGGCGCCCGCGAGGACCAGGAGGTTCTCGCTGTGGCGGCGGGTGACGGTGGCGAAGTGGTCGAGCTTGAAGAGGGTGGCGAGCCGGTCGGGGTCCTGCTCGCGCTCCTCCAGGCTCTCGATGACGGTGAGCTGCCGCTCGACCAGGCCGAGCGTGCGCAGCGCGAGGTTCACGAACGTGCCGTGGATGGAGCGGCGCACCCGCTCCAGGTGGACGGCGGCCTCGGCGAGTTCGGCGCGCAGCGCGTCGCGCTCGTCGGCCATCTCCTGGCGGGCGTCGGCCATGGTCTGGCGCTGGCCGATGAGGTGCTTGCGGTCGGACTCCAGGGTGGTGAGCCGGTCCTGGAGGGCGACGGCGTGGCCGTGCAGCGCGTTGACGGAGCGTACGACCGCGGCGAACTCGTCGTCGCGGCCGGTGAAGCGCACCGGCTCCTCGGTCGCGGGCGCGGTCGCGACCCGCTCCGCGCCCCGGCGCAGCGCGGCGAGCGGCCGGGTCAGCGAGCGGGCGGTGCCCATGCACACGCCGACGGCGACGAGCAGCAGCACGCCGACGAGCGCGATGCGGATCTCCAGGGCGGTGACGTCGTCGTCGCGCAGGTCGCCGAGGCTCTGGGTGCGGGCGTCGGCGAGGGCGTTCTCGGCGCCGCGCATGGCCTCGATGCGGGCGGACAGCGCGCTGTCGAGCTTCTTGCGGTCCAGGCGCTGGTCGGCGGCGGTGAGCCGGGGCCGGTCGGTGAGGCGTGTCAGGTACTGCTCGGCGGTCGTGACCGCGTTGCCGGTGACGGTGGACTCGTAGGTGGCGCGGGCCTTGGCGGGCGCGGCGTCCAGGAAGTCGGCGAGCGCGGCGAGCTCCCGGACGTGGGCCTGCTGCGCGGCGGCGCTGAGGCCGTCGCGGCGCCCGTCCTCCTCGCTGTCCCCGGTGCCGGAGTTGGTGGGCAGCCCGGTGACCGGGTCGACGGTGGAGCCGGTCGACGCGGGGCGGGGCACGGCGAGCGCGGCGAGCAGCAGGCCGCGCGCGGAGCCCGCCTGGTCGACGGCGTGGTCGAGGTCGGCGAGGGCGTGGGTTCCGGAGCCCGCGCGCGGCGGGAGTCTCTCGGCGAGTTCGCGGGTGAGGCCGTGGAGTTTAGCGATGGCCTTCGCGTACGCCTTGTGGGCGTCCAGGGCGCTGGTCTTGCCGGTGAGCGCGGCCCTGCGCACGGACGCGAGCCCGGCGAGGTCGCGGCGCAGCCCGGCGGTGACGGAGGTGTTGGTGTTCGCGCCGTCGGCGGCGTCGCGGAGCTCCTCGATGCTCCGGTCGACGCGCGCGCTGTGGCTCTCGGAGAGGCCCTTGCCGTCGGGGCGTCCCGCGGCGATGTACGCGGTGACCTCGTCGCGCTCGTCGGCCAGGGAGTGACTGAGGGTGATCGACTGCTGGGTCAGCTCGGCGAGCGTCACCAGGCTCTGGGACTCGTTCAGTTGGCTGGACGCGGTGACGATGACGGGCGCGCCGGCTCCGGCGACGGCGGCGGCGACGACTGCGACGGCCCCTATGAGGCGGTTGCGGACGCGGGCCTTGGGCGGGGCGGGGGGTGCGGTGGGCGCGGTCGTCGCGGGGGTGGGT
>NZ_JNXT01000089.1 GCF_000716675.1 Streptomyces alboflavus | reverse complement strand
GTTCGACGCGGGTGCCGGGAGTGCGGGCCGGCTGATGATCGTGCTGCACCACTTCGTGATCGACGGCGTCTCCTGGCGCATCCTGCTGCCTGACCTCGCTTCCGCCTGGGAGCAGGTGCGGGCCGGGAAGACTCCCGTGCTCGCGGAGGTCGGCACCTCGGTGCGGCGGTGGTCGCACGCCTTGACCGAGGAGGCGTCCGCACCGGGCCGGGTGGCCGAACTGCCGCTGTGGCGGTCCCAGGTGGAGGGGCCCGATCCGCTCCTTGGCTCCCGCCCGCTCGACCCCGCCACCGACGTGGGCTCCACGGTGCGGCGGCTCACGGTCGAACTGCCCGCCCCGGTGACCGAGACCCTGCTGACCACTCTGCCCGCGGCCTTCCACGGCGGAGTCAACGACGGCCTCCTGACCGGGCTGGCGCTGGCGGTCGCGCACTGGCGGCACGTCCGGGGCGTCGATGAGCGGTCGTTGCTGGTCAAGCTGGAGGGTCACGGCCGTGAGGAGGAAGTGGTACCGGGTGCGGATCTGTCGCGCACGGTGGGCTGGTTCACCAGCGTCTTCCCCGTCCGCCTCGATGTCGCCGGGGTCGATCTCCAGGACGCGTTCGGCGGCGGGGCGGCGGCGGGCACGGCCGTCAAGGCGGTCAAGGAGCAGCTGCACGCCATCCCCGACAAGGGCATCGGCTACGGACTGCTGCGCTACCTGAACCAGGAGACCGCGGAGGTCCTCCGGCAGCACGAGACCGGCCAGATCTCCTTCAACTACCTCGGCCGGTTCTCCACCACGGACATGCCGGAACACCTCCGCGGACTCGGCTTCACCTCCGCTGCCGGTACGGCCGAGCTGATCGCGGCCCCCGCCGACATGCCCGCCATGGCCTCCTTGGAGATCAACGCCGTGGTGAGCGACACCGCGGACGGGCCGCAGTTGACCGCCGTGTTCGGCGCTCCGGAGGGGGTGCTGTCGGCGGGAGAGGTGCAGGAGCTGGCCGACCTCTGGCTGAACGCCCTCACGGGCCTGGCCCGGCACGCCGCCGAGCAGGGCGCGGGCGGCCTGACCCCCTCCGACATCTCCCTGGTGTCGGTCGAACAGAGCGAGATCGAGGCCTGGGAGCGGCAGTACCCGGGGCTCACCGACATCTGGCCGCTGACCTCCCTGCAGGCCGGGCTGCTGTTCCAGTCCATGCTGGCCGGTGCCGCGTACGACCCCTACCACGTACAGGTGCAGTACCACGTGTCGGGCGTCGTGGACCCGGCCCGGATGCGCGCGGCGGGCCAGGCCCTGCTCGACCGGTACGCCAACCTGCGCACCGCCTTCGCCAGCCGTGCCTCCGGCGATCGCGTGCAGCTCGTGCTCGAGGACGTCGTCCTGCCGTGGCACGAGGTCGACCTGCGTGACCGGAGCGCGGACGAGCGTGCCGAGGAGCTGGCCCGCTTCCTGGCGGCGGACCAGGCCGCCCGGTTCGACCCGGCCACGCCGCCGCTGCTGCGGCTGTCGTTGGTGCTGACCGGCCCCGAGGAGGCCGAGATCGTCCTGACCTCGCACCACTCGTTGCTGGACGGCTGGTCGCTGGGGCTGCTGATGCGGGATCTGCTGCGGCTCTACCACTCCGGCGCGGACGACTCGGCGCTGCCCCGGACCCGGGGCGGGTACCGGGACTTCCTGGGCTGGCTGTCCGAGCAGGACGACGAGGCCTCGGCGCGCGCCTGGGCGACCGCACTCGACGGGATCGACGAACCCACGCTGGTGGCGCCCCAGGGCGCGGAGTCCGCCACGGCCTCCGGACAGGCGGCGGAGCTGGACGTGCCGCTGCCGCTGGACACGTCCCGTGAACTGTCCCGGCGGGCCGCTGAACTGGGCGTCACCCTGAACACCCTGGTGCAGGGCGCCTGGGCGGTGGTGGTGGGCTGCCTGACCGGCCGCTCGGACGTGGTGTTCGGCACCACTGTGTCGGGCCGCCCGCCCGCGATACCGGGTGTGGAGGAGATGGTCGGCCTCTTCATCAACACCCTGCCCGTGCGGGTGCGCATGTCCCCGTGGGACAGCCTCGGCAAGGTGCTGACCGACCTGCAGAACAACCAGGCCGAATTGCTCGACCACCACCACTACGGCCTCGCCGGCATCCAGCGGGCCGTGTCGATGAACACCCTGTTCGACACCGTCACCGTCTTCGAGTCCTATCCGGTCGACAGCGGCAGCATCGCCGCGACGGACGCCGCCGACGGGCTCGCTGTCGACGCCGCGAGGACCGAGAACGGCACGCACTACTCGCTCGGCATCGCCGCGGTGGCCGACCCCGACCTCCGGCTCGTCATGCAGTACCAGCCGGAGCTGTTCGAGCGGTCGGAGGCCGACCGGGTGGTCGCCCAACTCGTGCGAGTCCTCACACAGTTGGCGGAAGACCCGCACGTGCCCGTCGGACGGGTGGCGACGGTGCCGGCCGCGGCGGGAGCGCCGGAGCCGACCGCGCCCGAGCTGAGCATCGCCGAGCTGTTCGCGCGTCAGGTCGCCGCGCGACCGGACGCGCTCGCGGTGGCCTTCGAGGAGCAGGCCCTCACGTACGGGGAGATCGACTACCGGGCGAGCCAGTTGGCGTACGAGCTCGCACGGCGTGGCATCGGCCCGGAGTCGGTGGTGGCCGTCTCGCTGCGCCGCTCGCCGGAGCTCCCGGTGACGATCCTCGCCGTGGCACGGGCGGGCGCGGCGTACCTGCCGATCGATGTCGCCTACCCGGCCGAGCGGATCGCGCACATGATCGAGGACAGCGGTGCCTGTCTGGCCGTGGTGGACGCCACGACCACCACGGTGCTCGCCGGACACGGCCTCGACGAGCTGCGTGTCGACCAGATGCCCGTCGGCCCGGCCGAGGCGGTCGAACTGCCCGACGTGAGCCTGGACCACACGGCGTACGTCATCTACACCTCGGGTTCGACGGGCCGCCCCAAGGGCGTGGCCGTCACCCATCGCGGGGTCGCCGCCGTGGTGGAGGCACACGTGGAGCGGCTCGCCGTCACCCCGGAAAGTCGGATGCTGCAGCTCGCCTCACCGAGCTTCGACGTCTCGCTCGCCGAGATGTTCACGGCCCTGCTGTCCGGGGCGAGCTTGGTGTTCGCGGACAGGGAGCGGCTTTCCGCGGGCGTGCCGCTGGCCGAGACGATCGCCGCACACGGGGTCACGCACGCGATGATTCCGCCGGCGCTGCTCGCCGCGATGCCCGCCGAGTCCCTGTCCACCGTGGTCTCCCTGGTGGTCGGGGGCGAGATGACGCCGCCGGAGCTGGTGGCCGCGTTCGCTCCCGGCCGCCGGATGGTGAACATCTACGGGCCCACGGAGAGCACGATCTGCGCCACCATGAGTGCCCCGCTGGAGGTCGACGGAGGTCCGCTCAGCATCGGCCGGGCCATCGTGAACACGCAGCTGCACGTTCTCGACGCGGCTCTGCGGCCGGTGCCCAGGGGGGTTCCGGGTGAGCTGTACATCGCGGGTTCGGGACTGGCGCGCGGCTACGTCGGCCGGCAGGGCCTGACCGCGGAGCGCTTCGTGGCCAACCCGTTCGGCGGACCCGGCGAGCGCATGTACCGGACCGGTGACGTCGTCCGGCAGACCCCGGCGGGAGACCTGCTGTTCCTCGGCCGCGTCGACGACCAGGTGAAGATCCGCGGCTTCCGGATCGAGCTCGGCGAGATCGACGCGGCGCTGCGAGCGCACCCGGAGATCGAGCGGGCCGCGACGGTGGTGGACGACAGGCAGGGCGATCGGCGCCTGGTGGCGTACGTGGTGCCCGTCGGTGAACGGACCGACGCGCACGCCACGGCCACGGACGAGGAGTTGTTGGCCCGGGTGCGTGACTACTTGCGGGAGCGGCTGCCGAACCACATGGTGCCGTCCGCGGTGATGCTCATCGACAAGCTGCCACTGACGCCGAACGGGAAGCTGGACAAGAAGGCGCTCCCTGCACCCGACTACGCGGGCGGATCGACCGGCCGCGCTCCGCGGACGGCACGGGAGGAGAGCCTCTGCCGACTGTTCGGCGAGGTCCTGGGGCTCGACCGGGTCGGGATCGACGACAGCTTCTTCACGCTCGGTGGGCACTCGCTGCTGGTCACCCGGCTGATGGCGAGCGTGCGCGCCGAGCACGGGGTGGACCTGCCGATCCGGGTGGTGTTCGAGTCACCGTCGGTGGCCGAACTCGCCGCCTGGCTCGACCGGCTGGAGGCGGGCGGCGGTGCGCACGAGTCCGCGGATCCGTTCGCGCCGCTGCTGCCCATCAGGACGGGCACGGCCACCAGGAAGCCGCTGTGGTTCGTCCAGTCCGGTGGCGGGACCTGCTGGCCCTACCTGGGATTCGCCTCCCGGCTGCCACGTGACCGGGAGATCTACGGCCTCCAGGCCAAGGGCTTCCACCGCGGGACGCCCCTGCCCGGGTCGATCGAGGACATGGTCGCCGACTACGTCGGCGAACTCCTCGCCGTCCAGCCCGAGGGGCCCTACCACCTCGTCGGCTATTCGATCGGAGGCACCCTCGCCCACGCCATCGCCGCGGAGTTGCAGCGGCGCGGACACGAGGTGGCTCTCCTCGCCCTGCTCGACAGCGTGCCCAGCGCCGATCTGGCGGGCGGTGACGAGCCGCCGAGCGGGGACGAGTTCCGCACCTACTTCCGTGAGCAGCTGTCCGGTCTCGTGGGCGTCGGCAGCGCCAACAACGCCGACAACGCCGAGCAGTACGAGGAGTTCGTGGAGAACGCGGTGTCCGTCTTCGCCAACCAGGCACGACTGATGGCGGGCTTCACCTCCCCCGTCTACCGCGGTGACGTCCTGTTCTTCCGGGCGGTGCCCAACCCGGAGGAGTCGTTCACGGAGCGGTGGCTGCCGTTCGTCCAGGGGGAGATCCGCCAGCACGAGATAGAGACCACGCACGACGAGATGTATCTGCCAGGACCTGCCGCCGACATCTGCAGGATCCTCAGCCGCGAGCTCGCCGGGGACGGCCCGGGCGAGCGGCGTACAGGAAAGAGCGAGGGAGACCAATCGTGACGAGCGTTGTAGAGCGGTGGAACATCCACCCCGGTCACCAGTGGCTGCGAGGTGTCCGGCCCGACCAGACGGTGCAGCTCGACGAAGAGACGGGCGTCTGGCACGTCTACGGCTACCAGGAGGTCTTCGAGGTCCTCACCCAACCGAAGACGTTCTCCTCCAAGACCGCGCACCTCTTCTCGGTGCAGGTGGACGACGTGTACAGCCAGGGCGACATGTCGCAGCTGGACCCGCCGGAGCAGACCAGGTACCGCAAGCTGGTCAGCCACGGGTTCACCCCGCGCGTCATCGCCGAACTGGAGTCCCGGATCGGCAAGATCACCGAGGACCTGCTCGACGAGGCGACGGGGAAGGGCCAGCTGGACCTGGTCGCGGACCTGGCGTATCCGCTGCCGGTCATCGTCATCTCCGAACTCCTCGGGATCCCGGCCAGTGACCGCGAGTTCTTCAAGAACATCGCGTTCGCGGTCATCGAGGGCACCACCGGGGCCGCGCTGATCAGCGGTGGAGACGACGCGCAGGCGCAGGCCGACGCCGCCGTCGAGCGGGTCAAGGCGCTGGTGGACTACATGCGCGAGCAGGTGCTCGACCGCCGCCGTACGCCCCGTGAGGACCTGATCAGCCGCCTGGTCGCGGCGGAGCAGGACGGCACGCGCCTGACGGACCAAGAGATCATCAACATCGCCAACATCCTGCTGTTCACCGGGCACATCACGACCACGATGCTGCTCGGCAACACGCTGGTCTGCCTGGACAACGACCCCGAGCAGTTCGCCCGGGTGCGGGCGGACCGGTCCTTGGTGCCGGGCGCCCTGGAGGAGGGGCTGCGCGTGCTCACGCCGTCCGCGGCGCTCACCCGGCGGTCGGCCACCGAGGTGAAGCTCGGCGGGCAGGTCATTCCCGAGGAGAAGGTGGTCATGATCTGGCCGGGCGCCGCCAACCGCGACCCCGCCAAGTTCCGCGACCCGGACGTCTACGACGTGACCCGCGATCCCAATCCCCACCTGAGCTTCGGCCACGGCGTGCACTTCTGCATCGGTGCCCCGCTGGCCCGCGCGGAGGGCCGGATCGCCATGAACATCCTTCTCGACCGCTATGCCGAGCTGGGCACCGACCCGGACAACCCGCCCTCGTTCTTCCCCTCGCCGGACATGATCGGCGCCAAGTCGCTTCCCCTGCGCGTCCGCTAGCGCGTGCGGTACAGGGAATTCGGATCACCCTCGCACTTGCATCACTCGCATCACTCGCATCATTCGTTCAACTGGAGAATCGATGACCAACATCGCTGACCGCTGGGGTCTCAACGACGAGTTCTTCTGGCTGCGCGACAAGCAGCCCGAGGAGCTTGTCTCGTACGACGAGAAGCTCGGCGTATGGAACGTGTACGGATATCCCGAGACCGTTGAAATCCTCAATGACCACGAGACCTTCTCGTCCGACGCGGTGCGGCTGCTGCCCGACGCCGCGGCCGGCGCGCAGTACTACGAGGGCGACCTCTCGGGGATGACGGGGGCCGAGCACGCGAGTCTGCGCAAGCAGGCCGACCGCATGTTCAAGCCGTCGGCGCTCGCCAAGCTGGAGGCGCGGCTCGAGAAGGACGCCGCTGACCTGCTGGACGCCGTGGAGGGCAAGGACAGCTTCGAGCTGATCGCCGACTTCGCGGAGCCCCTGTCCGGAAACCTCTTCTGCGACATGCTGGGCGTCCCGAGCAGTGAGCGGGAGCTCTTCAAGCTGGTGGACAAGGGCCTCGACAGCGAGGTCAAGGTCTCCACGGTCGACCAGGGCGGCGAGGGCTACGTCGAAGCCCAGATCAAGCACATCCAGCCCCTGCGCGACTACCTCCTCGAGCACATCGCCGACCGCCGGAAGAACCCGGGCGAGGACCTGCTCAGCGTGATCGTCAACATGAAGCGTCACGACGGCACGCAGTTGAGCGACAACGAGTCCGTGAACTTCACGATGGTCATGCTCGGCGCCGGCTACCTCACCGGCACGGTGCTCATCGGCGACACGATGCTGGTCCTCGACCACCTCCCGGAGGAGGCCGCGCGGGTGCGCGCGGACCGGTCGCTCATACCGGGCATGATCGAGGAGGCGCTCCGGTGGTTCACCCCGACCGCGGCGACCTATCGAGCCACCAGCCGCGAGGTGGAGTTCGCCGGGAAGACCATCCCCGCCGACCAGTACGTGGTGGCGTGGCTCGCGGCGGCCAACCGTGACCCGCGGCAGTTCAGCAACCCGAACGTGTTCGACCTCAAGCGTTCGCCCAACCCCCAGCTCGCCTTCGGCCGCGGCACCCACTACTGCCTGGGTGCCCACCTGGCCCGGATGCAGGGACGGATCGCGTTCAACGCCCTGATGGACCGCTTCCCGAACCTGAGTGCCGACCCGGACAACCCGCCGAAGTTCTTCCCCTCTCCCGAGATGCTCGGCATGCACTCCATGCCGGTGCTCACCAACTGAGCTGCCCTCAGGGACAAGTGATAAGTCCCGGAATGAACGGGACTTATCACTTCTTTTTCTCCTCTCACCGATGACGCCCCTGACCTCGGAGCCGGACAGTGAATCACGCGCTTTCCCCAGTCACCGCCGAATGGCCCATGGTGCTGCTGCCGACGGATCGGCGGCGCCAAGCGGGCGTACCGACCCGGAGCCCGGACACGGCCCGGGCCGAACTGCGCGTACCGCAGACACCGGACGTGCTCCTCGCCGGCTTCGCCGCACTCCTCTTCCGCTACACCGGCCAGGACCAGATCAGCTTCGACCGCACGGATGCCGCGGGCCGCACCGAACAGGTGCGCCTTCTCGGCGTCGGTGAGTCGACGCTGGACGAGCTGGCCCACCGCTGGACGGCCGACCTGGTCCCGCAGGCCGGGCCCACGTCCGTCGGCATCCGCTTCGCGGCTCCCGGCGACACCGCCGCGGGCCTCACGCACGAGCTTCAGCTGGTCGTCCGCGAGGACACCGAGGGCGGCCACGCCCTGGAACTCCATTACGACGCCGGGCTCTTCGACGCGACCACGGCCGCGCGGCTGCTCGACCACTACCGGACCCTCGTCGAGGACGGAGCGGCCCACCCCGACCGGCCCGTGGCCCGACTGCGGCTGCTGACCGGCGTGGAGCTGCGACGCATGCTCGTGGAGTGGAACCAGACCGGGACCGACCTGCCGAACGACGTCTGCCTGCACGAGGCGTTCGAGATCCAGGCGGACCGGGCACCCGACGCCGTCGCCGTGGTGCGCGGCACCGAGCGGCGGACGTACGGGCAGATCAACCGCGAGGCCAACCGCCTGGCCCACCGCCTGATCGCCCTCGGAGTCGGTCCGGACGTGCGCGTGGGCCTGTGCCTCGACCGCTCGCCCGAACTGCTCGTCGCGGTGCTCGGCATCCTCAAGGCGGGCGGCTCCTACGTGCCGCTCGACCCGGAGTACCCCGGCCAGCGCATAGCCACCATGGTGCACGGCACGTCCTGCGCCGTGATGGTCAGCCGTTCGGATCTGACGGCGAACCTGCCCGAGACGAGCCCGGGCCAAAGCCGCCCGCTGGTGCTGCTCGACCGCGACGCCGAAGCCCTCACCGCCCAGCCCGAGCACAACCCCGGCCCCACCTCGGGCCCCGACGACCTCTGCTACATCCTGCACAGCTCCGGCTCCACCGGCGCACCCAAGCCGATCGCGCTGCGCCACCGCGGAGTGATGAACACCCTCGCCGACCTCAACTCCAGGTTCGGCGTGGGTCCGGGAGACGCGGTCCTCTCCCTGTCCTCGCCGAGCTTCGACCTGTCGGTCTACGAGTTCCTGGGCCTCACCACGGCCGGGGGCACCGTCGTGCTCCCCGACCCGGCCCGGACGAAGGATCCCGCCCACTGGGCCGAGCTGATCGTCGCCGAGAACCTCACGATCTGGCACTCGGCCCCGGCGCTGCTGACCCTGCTGACCGACCACCTCGAACAGACCGGCGCCGCGCCGATACCCGGCCTGCGCCTTTCGATGCTCGGCGGTGACTGGGTGCCCGTCACGCTGTGCGACCGGCTCCGCGTGTTCGCGCCCGAGTTGCGCTTCATCGTGATGGGCGGGGCCACCGAGGCGTCCATCCACTCGACGATCTACGACGTCGAGGTGACCGATCCGGACTGGGCGAGCATCCCCTACGGCCGTCCGCTCGCCAACCAGCGGGCGTACATCCTCGACGACGCACTCCAGCCGGTGGCGCCGGGCGTGACCGGGGAGCTGTGCGTGGCAGGTGTCAGCCTCGCCCGCGAGTACCTCGGCCAGCCGGAGCGCACCGCCGAACGGTTCCTCGACTGGTCGCACGCGGATGTGACCGGTGAACGCATCTACCGCACCGGGGACATGGCCCGGTTCGCCCCGGACGGCATGATCGAGATGCTCGGCCGGCGCGACTTCCAGGTCAAGGTCAACGGGCTGCGCGTGGAGCTCGGCGAGATCGAGGTCGTCCTGCGTGCCCATGAGGGCATCCGGCAGTCGGCGGTGGTCGCCCGCGACGGCAGGCTCATCGCCTATGTGGTCCCCGGGGAGGCCCAAGAGGCTCCGGCGGCGTCGAAGCTGCGGGACTTCCTGGCCGAGCGGCTGCCGGAGTTCATGGTTCCCAAGGCGTTCGTCGTGCTGGACCGGCTGCCGATCACACCGAACGGCAAGCTGGACCGCAAGGGCCTGCCCGAGCCCGGCTTCGCCGGTGCCACGTACCGGGCGCCGCGGTCGGCCGAGGAGGAGACCCTGGCCGACGTCTTCGCGGAGGTACTCGGCCGGGAACGGGTCGGCATCGACGACGACTTCGTGGGCATGGGCGGCGACAGCATCCGTTCCATCCAGGTGGTGATCCGCGCCCGCGCCCGAGGCATCGAGATCACCACCCGCCAGATCTTCGAGTCGAGGACCATCGCCGAATTGGCCCTCGCCGCAAGCACGGCGGATCCGGCGACGTACGCTGCCGAGGACACGTCCGAGCCGATGCTCACGGCCGACCGCGACGACATCGACAGCTGGACACGGCGCTACGGGCAGCTCGCCGACGTGTGGCCGCTGACCCCGATGCAGTCCGGGATGCTGTTCGAGTCCATGCTGTCCGAAACGGGCCCGGACACCTACCAGATGCAGACCCTGTACCACCTGTCCGGTGACGTCGACGCCGCCCGGATGCGGGCGGCCGGCCAGGCGGTCCTCGAGCGGCACCCCAATCTGCGGGCCGCCTTCGTCACCGACTCCACCGACAACCTCGTACAGGTCATCGTGAACGGCGTCGAGCTGCCGTGGCGCGAGATCGACCTGAGCGACCTGCCGGAGGGCGCGCGCGACGAGGAGCTGCGGCGCTTCCTCAGCGAGGACCGCGCCGCGCGCTTCGACCGGGCCGAGCCGCCGCTGCTCCGCATGGCCCTGGTCCGGCTGAGCCCCGAATGCGCCGAACTGGTCCTCACCACCCACCATGTGCTCCTCGACGGCTGGTCGGAGCAGGTGCTCGCCCAGGACCTGCTCCGGCTCTACGCGGCGCCGGACCCGTCGGCACTCGAACCGGCCCGCGGATTCCGGGACTTCCTGGCGTGGCTGTCGCGTCAGGACCGTGACGAGAGCTCCCGGGTCTGGGCCGCGGAGCTCGCCGGACTGGACGGGCCGACCACTCTCGTCCCGGGCGAGGCGCGGCCCGCGGCCGTCGGCGCCGTGGACTTCACCCTGACGCCGGACGAATCCCGGCAGTGGGCCCGCTGCCGTGCCGAACTGGGAGTCACGGCCGGAACGGTGGTGCACGGCGCCTGGGCCCTCGTGCTCAGCGCCCTGACCGGCCGGCAGGACGTCGTCTTCGGCTCCACCGTCGCGGGCAGGCCGAGCACCCTGGCCGGGGTGGAGTCGATGGTCGGAATCTTCATCAACACCCTGCCGGTACGGGTCCAGTGCACTCCCGGCGGCACGGTCACCGACCTGCTGACCGACCTGCAGCAGCGGCAGACCGCCCTGCTCGATCACCATCACCACAGCCTGGCCGAGATCCAGCAGGCCACCGGACTGTCCGCGCTGTTCGACACGTTGGTGGTGATCCAGTCCTATCCGCCGAGGGACGACGGGGCAGCGGCGGAGGCCGGGGTCGAGATCACCGGCGTCGACTCGGCCGCCGCCGTGAACTACCCGCTGACCCTGATCGTCGAAGGCGACCGGTTCACCGTCCAGTACCACGCCGAACTGGTGGACAAGGGCACGGCCGAGGCGGTCGCCGCCCGCTTCCACGCGGTCCTGAACCAGCTCGCCGAGGACGCCGGCCAGCGGGTCGGCACGGTCGACGTGCTGCTGCCGGGCGAACGCGATCGGCTGCTCGCGGCCCCCGCGGGCGCCGCGTCCGCCTCGCAGGACACAACCGTCACGCTCTTCGAGCACCGGGCGGCGGCGACCCCCGACGCGATCGCGGTGGCGGACGGGGCCGACACACTGACGTACCGGGAGCTGGACGTCCGGGCCGACCGGCTCGCGGTCGAACTGGCCGGCCGCGGCGCGGGACCCGAGACCGTCGTCGCCCTCGCGCTGCCCCGCTCGGTGGACCTGGCCGTCGCGCTGGTGGGGACCGTCAGATCCGGAGCCGCCTTCCTGCCGGTCGACCCCGCCCGACAGGACGTCGCCGGGGCGGACATCGTCCTGACGCCCGCGGACCTCGACCTGCCGGAGCCGACCGGCACCGGTGGATCGCGCCCGGCCTCGCCGGACCCGCGGCACCTGGCCTGCGTGCGCGGCCGCGGCGGCAGCTCCGGAGGCATCGCTCTGGACCACCGCGCACTGGCCGACGCGGCGCGGCGCTTCGCGGCCGGCGCGGAGCTGACGCCCGGGACCAGGCTGCTCGCGGCATCGCCCCACGAGGACGAGGCGGCCTTCGAGATCCTCGCCGCGTTGTGCGCCGGAGCCCGCGTCGAGGTGACCCCGCACGCCGCGGACCTGATCCAGGACGGTTGGGCGGGCGACGTCATCAGCACGTCCGCCCCGTTCTTCGCCGAGGTGCTGGACCGGTGTGCGAAGACGATCCGGGCGAACACCGTGGCTCTCACCGGGGACGTACGGAGCGGATCGTTCGCGGGCCGGGTCCGGGACCGGATTCCCGGCGTGCGGACGGTCGAGGTCTACCGACCGGCCGGGACGGTCGGCGGCTCGCCGCTGGGCACCACGAGGGCCTACGTCCTCAGCCCGGCGCTCCGCCCCGTACCGCCGGGCGTGACCGGGGAGTTGTACCTCGCCGGCGAGGTGCCCCGGGGCTACCACGCCGACGGAGCGCCGACCGCGCAGCGGCTGGTCGCCGACCCCTACGGTCCGGCCGGGGCCAGGATGCACCGCACCGGTGATCTGGCCACCTGGGACGGTGCCGGCCGGGTGGAGTTCGCCGGACACGGGGGCGCCGTGGCGACGATCGACGGGCACCAGGTCAGGACGGGCGACGTCGAAGCCGTGCTGGCGGCGCACCCTGCGGTGTCCCGGACCGTGGTCGCCGTCCGGGAGAGCGACCGGCTGGTGGGCTACGTCGTGCCCTCGCCGGGCGGCGGCGCCGACGGCGGGGAGCTGCGGGAGTACGTGGCCCGACTGCTGCCCGAACACATGGTGCCCGCCGTCGTCGTGATGCTGGACGAGCTGCCGTCCGGTGCGTCGGCCGACCTGGAGGCCCTGCCCGATCCCGGCGCCGGGGGTGCGGACGGCGGCGGCTACCGGAGCGGCCGTACCAGCCAGGAGGAGGCGTTGTGTGAGCTGTTCGCCGATGTTCTGGGCCTCGACCGGGTCGGCATCGACGACGACTTCTTCAAGCTCGGTGGCAATTCGCTCCTGGCGACCCGGCTCATCGGCCGGCTGCGCCGTTCCCTGGGGGTCGAGGTGTCGATCAGAACGATCTTCGAGCACCCGACCATCGCCCGGCTCTCCGGCCATATCCCCGCCGAGCCGAAGAAGAGCCGACCGCGTCTGCGCAGGATGACTCAGTAGTCAGCAAGGAGGAAGGAAGCCGCGGGCCGCCGGCAGTGGGCGGCGGCCCGCAACCGGAAAAGCGCCGGGCAGGTCTCCCTGCCCGGCGCTTCGGGTTGCCCGACGGCGAATCTCACTCCAGCGGCGCGACCAGTTCGCCCGTCGCCGCCCGGTGGACGCGAATCGCTTCGGTGGGGCACATCTCGACCGCTTCGAAGAGTTCCTCGGAGGCCGTGGTGGTCGCGTGCAGTGCCATCGCCCGGCCGTCCGGGCCGAACGCGAGGTCCTGCTGCGCGACCGACACGCAGACGCCGGAGCCCGCGCAGTGCAGTTTGTCCACCCGGATGACCAGTTCGTCGGAGCCGGTGCGGGCAGGGGCGGCGGCGTCCCCCAGCAGCTCGGGCGACTGGTGGTGCTCAACGGACATCCGTCCTCCTGGCGATTGGCTGGTTCTACCGTGACGCCGCTCGAGCGGGTCCGGGGCGTAACGCCGCCTGCTCGGTGCGGCGGCGGGGAGGTGTGTCGGCCGGCGCGCGGAGACCGCTTCGGCTGGCGCGTCCGATCAGGCGCCACAGCGGCGCCTCGCGCCCCTGTGGCCGACCCACACACTGGATCCCCATCATCCCTTGGCCCCGGTGCCGAGGCCAGAAGAAGAGGGGGGAAGAGGGGGGAAGAGGAGTGAAGGGGGACGGGAAAGCCCGGTAAGGGCAGGGGAGTGGGCGGCGTCATCGTGGCGCCGAAGGCCGGGGAACCGTCCCGTCGACGGGACGGGTGGGGAGGGAAATGACCCACTTGAGCCAGCCCAAAGCCCCTGTGACCTGGACGAAAGCTTGCAATGGCGCCATGATGGTGCGACGATGGCGCCATGGAACTCATGCGGTACGTCGACAACCTGCGGCAAGAGCTCGTGGTCGCCGCCGAGGCGAGTGACGAGGAGACGCGCGAGCTCGCCGAGCGCCTCATCGCGCCGCTGTCCTCCGCCGCACGCCTGACCCTGCTGGACGCGCTGTCGGCCGCCGCGGACGAGATCACCCGCGATCTGGCTCCCGGGTCGGTCGAGATCCGGCTGCGTGGCCTCGACCCGACGTTCGTCGTGACGCCGCCCTCCCTGGACCACGCGTTCGACGACGAGTCCGACGACCGGCGGTCGCGCGCCGGACTGCCGCCATCGCTCCCCTTGCTGCCGAAGGTTCCGGCGAACGGGGACGAGGGGGCGACGTCCCGCATCAACTTCCGGCCGCCGGAGCAGCTCAAGGCCCGGATCGAGGAGGCCGCCGAGCGGGAGCGCCTGTCGGTCAACGCCTGGCTGGTGCGGGCGGCGTCCACGATGCTCGAGTTCGAAGACCGCGCACACCGCTCCGACCAGAGTGTGCCGCGAGGCACCCAGCGCTACACCGGCTGGGTGAACTGACCGGCCCTCCCGCGCCGGGCGACGCAGCCCCCGTCCCACCTGCCAGCGGCGATGCTCAGCCGGTCCATCAAGAAGGGCAGTCATGCCTGTTTTCCAGACGCCACAACCGATCTCCGCAACGATCGAGATCGCGGACGGCGGCGTCCGCGTCGAGGCCGACGACCGTACCGAAACCCTCGTCGAGGTCCGCCCGAGCGACCCGGAGAACGAGACGGACGTGAAGGCCGCCGAGGGCACCCGGGTGGAGTACGCGGGCGGCAGGCTCCTGGTCAAGGCGCCGCAGCGAGGCCTCTTCGGCAAGAACGGCGCCGTCGACGTCACGATCGGACTGCCGACGGGTTCGGACATCAGGGGAAGCGCGCGCAAGGCGGCGTTCCGCGGCAGCGGTCGGCTGGGGCAGTGCCGGTTCAAGACGTCCACCGGCGACATCCACTTGGAGCAGACGGGCTCGCTCGTCCTCAGCACGTCCTTCGGGGACGTCACGGTGGAGCAGGTGGCAGGCTCGGCCGAGGTGGCGACCGGATCGGGTGCGGTGCGGATCGGAGCCCTGGCGGGCCCGGCGACGATCAAGAACTCCAACGGCGACAGCTGGGTGGGCGAGGCGGCCGCGAGCCTCAAGGTGTACGCGGCCAACGGCGCGATCTCCGTCGACAAGGTGTGCGAGGCGGTGGAGGCGAAGACCGCCAACGGCGGTATCCGGATCGGCGAGGCCGTGCGCGGCTCGGTGGTGCTCGGTACCGCGATCGGCCAGGTGGACATCGGCATCCGCCCCGGCACCGCCGCGCTGCTCGACGTTCGAACCAAGTCGGGCACGGTCCGCAACCTCATGACGGCCGCGGACGGTCCGGGGACGAGCGACGAGGAAGTCGAAGTACGCGCCGTCACCGCGGTCGGTGACGTCGTGATCCGGCGCGCCGGAACCTGACACGCGTCGCGCGTGAGGGGCGCGACGGTGCGGCGTCGCCCGGCTGGCGCGCGACGCCGCGACGCGCGCTCCCGGGTGGCCGAGGCCCCCTTCGGCCGACGTCAGATCAGCGGCGGGCGCCCGAGCCGCGTCATCCGCCACACCGTCGCCCACCGCATCGGCTTCCGCTCGCCGCCGGACGTGCGGCAGCCCTCGACGAAGCCGCCCGCCCAGGCCTTCAGGCCGCCGACGGAACGGGTGCGGGCCACGGTGAGGAGGGTCCAGACCGTCAGGTAGAGCGGGATGAGGGGCAGGGGGAGGCGGCGGCGGGCCAGCCAGACGCGGTTGCGGGCCGTCATACGGTGGTAGACGGCGTGCCGGGCGGGGGACGTCTTCGGGTGCTGGAGCAGCAGCGAGGGCTCGTACAGGACCTTCCAGTCCGCGTCGAGCGCGCGCCAGGCCAGGTCCGTCTCCTCGTGGGTGAAGAAGAAGTCCGCGGGCCAGTCGCCGGTCTGCGCCAGCATCTCCATGGAGAAGGCGTGCGCGCCGCCGAGGAAGGAGGTGACGAGGCCGCCGCGCATGGGGTCCTTGGCGCGCAGCCGCGGCACGTGGCGGCGCTGGGTCTCGCCGCGCTCGTCGGCGATGCGGAAGCCGACGATGCCGAGCCGCGGGTCCTCGGCGAACAGGCGCTGGACCGTGCGGAAGACGTCCGGGTCGACGAGCAGCCCGTCGTCGTCCAGCTCGATGGCCACGTCCACGTCGCCGAACTCGCGCAGCCGGGCCAGGGCGACGTTGCGGCCGCCGGGGCAGCCCAGGTTCTCGTCCAGCTCGATCGCCGTGACCTCGCCGGGGTAGGCGGGGAAGTCCGGCAGCGGGGTGCCGTTGCCCACGATGACCAGGCGGGTCGGGGCGACGTCCTGTTTGGCCACGGCCGCGAGGAGGGCGTCGACGTCCTTCGGGCGGTTGCCCATGGTCACGATGGCCACACCCAGGCGCGGTTCGGACAAGGCGGGCCTCCAGGGCGGGTCGGGTCGGGCACGGGGTCGGGAGCGCGGGTGGTGCGGGGCGGTCCCGGGTGCCGCCGTACGGCCGGTACGGCGGCGCGGTCATATCGTCTGACGTTCGCGATGGTAGCCGTTCACTGGTGTGTTTCATTCGGGACGTGGGTCGTTCATGTCGGGGGATGTGGCCGGGTTCACCCCGGTGGCGCCGCGCGGCGGGGGCGGCGGTGTCGTGCGACGGGGCCCGGAGGCGGTGTGTCGCATGGCCAGATTTGGCTGTGACATGTCAAAAATCATGAGGATGTGTCTTGTTCTCTCAAGGGCCCTGTGTCTCAATGACCTCAACCCAAATCGCTGACTGACCGTCAGTAATGGCGGGCGCGCCGCTCCTCGGGCAAGCGGGCAGCGGGCGGCCGGGCACCGGCGGCCGTCGGCGAGGCGGGCACCCCACACTCCCCCCATTGAAGGCAGGCCCCCATGAGGCATGGCAGATCAGCCCTCGGCTCGGCCCTCGGCGCCGGCGCGCTCGCCGTGAGCGCCCTGGTCCTCGCTCCGGCCGCGGGCGCGGTGGAGCCGCAGGAGGCGAGCATCGGCTTCGAGTGCGGCTCGTTCGGCTCGGGTTCGGCGGCGCTCAAGGCGACGCAGAACGGCACCGCGGCCACCATCGAGGTGTCGACGTCGGCGATCACCGCGCCGATCGACGTCGGCGCCGGTGCGGTCAACTCCACGCTCACGCTCACCAAGAACGGCTCCGGCACCACCACGTTCAGCGGCAACTCCAACCCCGCGATCCCCGCGGGCAGCCCCGTCTCCACCGGTCCGCTGAGCGGCACCGTCGCCGCGGGCGACAGCCTGGAGGCGAGCTCCCTGAAGATAGTCGTCTTCGGCATCACGGTGAACTGCACCGCCACGTCGGCGCAGACACCGGGTCCCTTCAAGTTCTGATCAAGTCCCCGGCCCCGGTTCCGGGCGCGTGCGTACGGTGCGAGGGTGTCGCGGTCCGGACGGCGGACCGCGACACCCTTCCGCGTACGGGCCCGGCCGCCGCGCCCCGCGCACCGGCGCCCACGCACCGGCCCCGCACCGGGCGAAATCGCGTTGCCGCCCCCGCCCGCGCCCCTTACCGTGCCGATCATGCTGCCCCCCGTGGACACCGACGAGGAGTGGGACGCCGTCGTCCCCGACGAAGCCGTCATGCGGCCCGCCGCCGAGGACCTGAGCGCCCGGCTCGGCCTCGCGGGCGCGCCCCTCACACGCTACGGCGAGGGCTCCCAGCCCGTGTACGCGGTGGGGGAGCGGCACGTCCTGAAGCTCTTCCCCGGCGCCGCGGCCGACGACGGCGCCACCGAGGCACGGGTGCTTGGCCACGTACAGGGTCGACTGCCCGTTCCCACGCCGGAGTTGCACGACTTCGGGGCGTACGTCAACGGGTGGAGCTACGTCCTGATGTCCCGGCTGCCCGGCGAGGGCCTGCACCTGGCGTGGCCCCGGATCCCGGCGGCCGACCAGGACCGGGTGGTGACGCGGGCGGGCGAGACGCTGGCCGCGCTGCACGCGCTCGGGCACGCGCCGCTCGCCGACGTCCTCGGGCCCGGCGACTGGCGGGAGTTCACCGCGCGGCAGCGCGCGGGCGCCGTCGCCCGGCAGCGCGCACGCGGGCTCCCGGAGAGCTGGGCCGAGCAGATCCCCGCCTTCCTGGACGCCGTCCCGCTGCCCGCCGCGCCCGGTCCCGCGCTGCTGCACACGGAGTTCATGCGCCAGCACCTCCTGGTGGACCCGGGCGACGGCCACCGCCTCACCGGACTCTTCGACTTCGAACCCGCGATGATCGGCGACCCCGCCTACGACTTCGTGGGCGTCGGCCTCTTCGTCACGCGCGCGGAGCCCGGGCTGCTCGCCCGGTTCATGGCCGCGTACGGCCGCACCTTCGAGCCGCGCCTGCTCCTCGCGTACACGCTGCTGCACGTGTACAGCAATCTGCCGTGGTACCTGCGCGAGCTGCCCGCGCCGCCCGAACCGACGCTCGACGCGCTGGCCGAGGCGTGGTTCGGGCACTGACCGGGGGGCGCGGTGCGGGGGCTGCCCCGGCGGGACGGGCGCGTGCCGCTCAGTCCGTGGCCACCGGCGCCAGCGTGAGGTACGCGAAGCCGAGCAGCCGGCGGTAGCCGCGCAGGAAGCCGGCGCGGTGCCGGTCGGCGCGCTCGCGCAGCTCCGCGGCCCGCGGGTGGTGCGGGTGCGAGGCCAGCCACTCCTCGGTGTCCGCCAGATACGCGGACTCGAACTCCTCCCACTCCTCCTCGCTCGCCGTCTCCACCCACAGCGGGCGGAAACCGGCGGCGACCGCGGCTTCGGCCAGGCCGCCCAGGTCGAGGTGCTCGTCGGCGCGGGCGTCCGGCCACAGCGCGGCCAGGTCGGCGGCCGTGGGCGTGCGCTGCCAGAAGCCCTCGCCGAGCACGACGCGTCCGCCCGGCGCGACCAGGCGGCGCAGGACGCGCAGGGCGTCGGCGGAGTACGGCGGCGGGGCGTCGGCCGGGCACAGGGCGTGGGCCGAGCCGAGGCACAGGACGACGTCGGCCGGGCCGCGCGCGGTGTCCGTGGCCGACTCGGCGATGAACTCGACCCGCTCACCGAGCCCGCGCGCGCCCGCGGACGCGCGGCCCCGCGCCAGGTCCTCCTCATTGAGGTCGACGCCGATGCCCGTGGACCCGGGCGCCGCCTCCAGGACGCGCAGCAGCGTCTCGCCCCAGCCGCTGCCGAGGTCGAGGACGGTGCCGCCGCCCGCGCGCACCAGCGGCTCGGCCGCGCGCCGGACGATGCGGTCGGCGCGCTCCTGTGACAGAGGGCCGTGGAAGGTGACGCGGGTGAGGCGGGGCGGGGCGGCGTCGGGGTCGGTGACGTGGGGGCCGGTGGTGTCGGCGTGCGGGGCCGTGCCGGTGGTGCCCGTGTGCGTGCTGGTGCTCGAGTCCATGGCGGGTGACGCTAACTCGTCAGGTGGTGGGGCGCTCCTGGATTTCGGCGGCTTCGGGGCGTACGGCCTCGGGGCGCATGTCTGTGCGGCGCACGTCTTGGGCGGGAGCGGGCGTGGGACCTTGACCGGGAGCAGGCGTGGGGCCTTCACCGGGAGCGGGCCCCGGCGAAGGCGACGGCGACGGCGATGACGTGGAGCGCGCGGCGACCGCGTGCAGCCGGGCCGCGAGCGCGCGCTCCGGCTCCGGGGTGAGCGTGCGCAGCGCCACCAGCGCCGTGATGACCACGTCGCACAGCTCCGACTCGACGTCGTCCCAGGTGTGCGTGGTGCCCTTGCGCGGGTTCTGCCCGGTGGCGCCGACGACGGCCTGGGCCACCTCGCCGACCTCCTCCGACAGCTTCAGCATCCGCAGGAGCAGGGTCTCGCGGGCCGGGTGCCTGCGGTGGGAGTCGAGCCAGCCGTGCAGGCGGTCGACGGTCTCCCACAGGTCGGGTGCGGGCAGGGGCGGCGCGGGCGTCGGGTCGGACATGGGGGGCAGCCTGCCACGGCCGCGGGCGATCCCGGGTGGCGGGGCGACGGGGCCGGTGCGAGCGTGGGCGCATGAGCATTCAGACAAACCGGCTCGGCGACCCCACGGTCCGGGCCTTCGTGACCGCTGTGAACGCGGGCGACAAGGCCGCCTTCGAGGCCCTGCTCACCCCGGACGCGACCATGTCCGACGACGGCTCCGACCGGAACATCGCCGACTGGACCGACCGCGAGATCTTCTCCTCCAACGGCCACATGGACGTCGAGTCGGAGTCAGACGGCGGGCGCACGCTCCTGGTCAGCTACCGCAACGACACCTGGGGCGAGATGCGTACGAAGTGGCGGTTCACGGTCGACGGCGACAAGGTGTCCCGGTTCGAGACGGGCCAGGCCTGACACCGGTACGGGCCAGGCCTGACACCCGTCCGCCGTAGGACCGCCGCTCCGGGGCGCGCCCGGCGCGCCCCGGAGCCCTGTGCGCCCCTCACTCCGGGATGCGCACCGCCGCCCCCGCGACCCGCACCCGCGCGTCCCCGTCCCGCAGCGTCACCGTGAGCACCCCGGGGCGCCCCATGTCCACGCCCTGGTGGAGGGTCAGTTCGGCGGCGGCGGGGACCAGGCCGAGTGCGCGGGCGTACGCGCCGAAGGCGGCCGCCGCCGCGCCCGTCGCCGGGTCCTCGACGACGCCGCCGACCGGGAACGGGTCACGGGCGTGGAAGACCGTCGCGCTCTCCCGCCACACCAGCTGGACGGTCGTCAGGTCGAGCCGCAGCATCAGCGTCTTCAGGCGGTCGAAGTCGTAGTCGAGGTCGGCGAGGCGGGCGCGGGTGGCGGCGGCGAGGACCAGGTGCCGGGCGCCCGCGAAGGCGATGCGGGGCGGCAGGCCGGGGTCCAGCTCGTCCGCGCGCCAGCCGAGCGCGGCGAGCGCCTCGTCGACGTCGGCCGCCGCGACCTCCTCGACGTGCGGCTCCACGCTGGTCAGGGTCGCGCGCAGCACGCCGTCGGACTCGGTGACGCGCACCGGCACGGCGCCGACGCGGGTGGCGAACACCAGGTCGCCGGGTCCGTCGCGCTCCGCGAGGGCGACCGACGTCGCGACCGTGGCGTGCCCGCAGAAGGGGACCTCGGCCTGGGGGCTGAAGTAGCGCACGGTGAAGGAGCGGGCGCCGTCGTCGGGCACGGCGGGGCCGGGGGTGAGGAACGCCGTCTCGCTGTAGCCGAGTTCGGCGGCGAGGGCGAGCATGGCCGCGTCGTCGAGGCCGCTCGCGTCCAGGACGACACCGGCGGGGTTGCCGCCCGCGGGGTCGGTGGCGAAGGCGGTGTAGCGCAGCACGTCAGGGCGGTTCGAGGCGTGATCGTCAGGGCTCATGCCGGACGACAACCGCCGCGCGGCCGGGTCCATTCCCGATCGCGCGGCGGCTGTCACCTCACGTTTCTCAGTGGCAGTTCTTGGTCCCGTGGTCCCGGGTCGTCCAGGAGCAGGAGTCGATCTGCGTGCCGCTCGGCTTGAGCAGCCGGGCCTTGTCGCTGGTGTTGTTCCAGACGTACGAGCCCTGGCCCCAGTAGCGCACGCCCGAGGCGTTGGTGCCCTTGCCGGTGCGGACCTTCACGGTCTTGCCCGCGCCGATCTTGTAGCTGCCGAAGGTGTACGTGAAGCCCGTGTTGTCCTTCAGCTTGTAGCCCTTCAGCTGGATGGCGCCGCGGGTGTTGTTGTGGATGTTCACCCACTCCGCGTTGCGCGAGCCGTTGGAGCCGGTGTCCCGGCCCGGGCTGTCGTACTGGATGTAGCCGAGGTGCAGGCCGCCCTGGTGGGCCGCGGCGGACGCCGGCGCGGCGACGAGCAGCGGGGCCGCGACAGCGGTGGCGGCGAGGACGGCGGTGGCCATCGAACGTATGCGCAAGGTGTGCTCCGTATGTGAAGTTCCCGTGGAGAGCAGCGAGCTTAGTACGTCGTTGTACGACATCGGAGGCCGCTCCGGGCATATGACTGGAACTCAGCCCTCGCCGCCGTACTGCAATCGGCCCGCCCGGTCCTACGCACGGTCCGCGCGGCCCGCCGCCGGGCCCGCCGTCAGCCGCGTCCGACGTACGGCATCGTCGTGGCGAGCACGGTCGCGAACTGCACGTTCGCCTCCAGCGGCAGCTCCGCCATGTGTCGCACGGTGCGGGCCACGTCCGCCGCGTCCATCACCGGCTCGACCGCGAGCTGCCCGTTGGCCTGGAGGATCCCCGAGCGCATGCGGTCGGTCATGTCGGTGGCGGCGTTGCCGATGTCGATCTGTCCGACGGCGATGCGGTACGGGCGCCCGTCCAGGGACAGGGACTTGGTGAGGCCCGTCAGCGCGTGCTTCGTGGTGGTGTACGCGACGGAGTGCGGGCGCGGGACGTGCGCGGAGATGGAGCCGTTGTTGATGATCCGGCCTCCGTGCGGGTCCTGCTCCCGCATCCGCCGGAACGCGGCCTGGGCGCACAGGAACGCGCCATTGAGGTTGGTGTCGACGACCTGGCGCCACTCGGCGTAGTCGAGCTCCTCGACGGGGGTGCCGCGGGGGCCGAACGTACCGGCGTTGTTGAAGAGCAGGCCGAGGCGGCCGAAGCGGTCGGCCTGGGCGGCGAAGAGGGCCGCCACGTCGTCGGGGGACGTGACGTCCGTGCGCAGGCAGAGGGTGCGGTCCGCCGCGGGGCCTCCGGCCAGGGCCGCTGTCTCGCGCAGGGTCTCCTCGCGGCGGCCGGCGAGCGCCACCGACCAGCCCGCACCGAGGAGTTCGAGGGCGACGGCGCGACCGATCCCGGAGCCCGCCCCGGTGACCACGGCGCTCTTCGACGGTGCTGTTGGCTCAGCGTTCATGGCCCCGCAGCGTACGGGAGGGTCCGCCACACGGACCTCATCTGCCCGCCATATGGCTGTTGTGTACGTGACAGGCGGGTGTCGCCCCCGGACACTCCAATGCACCTTGCAACCATCGTCAGGGGAGGGGCACATGACACCCGCAGGACAGCACGCACCCGAACTCCGCGCTGCCGCACGCCACTTGGGACGCCGTCGGTTCCTGACCGGAACCGGCGCGGCCGCCGCCCTCGCCTTCGCCACCAACCTGCCGACCGCCGGGGTCGCGGGCGCCGCCGAGATGGACGCCGCCCGCGTGTCCGACGACCCCTTCACCCTCGGCGTGGCGTCCGGCGACCCGCAGCCGCACTCCGTGCTGCTGTGGACCCGGCTCGCGCCCAGACCGTACGAGGAGAACGGCGGCCTGCCCGCCGAGCGCGTCACCGTCCACTGGGAGCTGGCCCGCGACCCGCGCTTCCGGCGGGTCGTCAGACGCGGCACGGCCCCCGCGCACCCGGAGTTCAACCACTCCGTGCACGTCGAGGTGGACCACGTCGACGCCGACCGGACGTACTACTTCCGCTTCCGTGCGGGGAAGTGGGTCAGCGAGACCGGCCGCACCCGCACCGCACCGCCCGCCGCCGGCCGGACCGGACTCACCCTCGCCGCCGTCTCCTGCCAGGCCTACCACGACGGCTACTTCACCGCGTACAGACATCTCGCCGAGGACGACGTCGACGTCGTCTTCCACCTCGGCGACTACCTGTACGAGTACGCCGTGAACTCCGTCGGCGGCGCCCGCAAGTACACCGACCGCGTGCTGCCCGACGTCTTCAACCGCGAGACGCAGACCCTCGACGACTACCGCCGCCGGTACGCGCTCTACAAGACCGACCCCGACCTGCGGGCCGCCCACGCCGCCCACCCCTTCGTCGTCACCTGGGACGACCACGAGGTCGAGAACAACTACGCCGACGACATCGACGAGAACGGCAACCCGCCCGAGGAGTTCCTCCTTCGCCGCGCCTCCGCGTACCGCGCGTACTGGGAGAACCTGCCGCTGCGCCGCCCGCAGCGGCCCACCGGGTCCGACATGCGGCTCTACCGCCGCGTCGGCTGGGGCCGCCTCGCCCAGTTCGACATCCTCGACACCCGCCAGTACCGGTCCGACCAGGCCTACGGCGACGGGGCGCACGTGCCCGGGCCCGAGTCCCTCGACCCCAAGCGCACCATCACCGGCGCGAGCCAGGAGCGGTGGCTCATCGACGGGTGGCGGCGCTCGCGCGCCGTCTGGAACGTCGTCCCGCAGCAGGTCACCTTCTCCCAGCGCAAGCTCGACCTCAACCCCGTCGCCAAGGTCAGCATGGACGCCTGGGACGGGTACGCCGCCTCGCGCGCCCGGGTGCTCGCCGGGGCCGAGGCCGCCGGGGTCGACAACCTGATGGTGCTCACCGGGGACGTACACGTCGGGTACGCCTTCGACATCAAGGACGACTTCGACGACCCGTCGTCCGACGTCGTCGGGACCGAGATCGTCGCCACGTCCATCGCCAGCGGCAAGGACGGGGCGGAGCGGCCCGCCAACTGGGAGACGTACATGAAGGCCAACCCGCACCTGAAGTTCTACAACGGGCGCCGGGGCTATGTGACCGTCGGCCTCGACCGGCGGCAGGCGCGGGCCGACTTCAAGACCGTGTCGGCCGTCACCACGCCGGGCGCGCCGATCGTGACGGCGGCGTCGTTCGTGGTGGAGGCGGGCGAGCCGGGGCTGCGGCCCGCCTGACCCGCCGGGTCCCCGGAGGCTCCCGGGCGGGCTAGGTCCCGGCCGGGGGCCAGGGGGCGCCCCAGGGCGTGTCACGGGCCTCGCGGTACAGCGCCCCGTGCCGCTTCGTCACGGTCTCCCGCCGCAGCGCCCCCGCCGCGTCGCACAGGTCGAGCAGGACCATCCCCTTGCGGATCTGCGGCTTGCGGACGACCCGGCCGGGCGAGGGCTCGGCGGGAACGGCGGCGGGGCGGACGGCGGCGACGTAGGAGAACTTCTCGTCCTCGTAGGCGAGGGAGCCGCCCTTGACCTGCCGGTGCAGCGACGACCGGGCGACGCGGACGGAGAAGTGGCACCAGTCCTCGCCGGGCACGATGGGGCAGGCGTCGCTGTGGGGGCAGGGCGCGGCGACCCGGAACCCGGCGTCGATGAGCCGCGCCCGGGCGTCGAGGACACGGGCGTACCCGTCGGGCGTGCCGGGTTCGACGACGACGACGGCGTCGGTCGCGGCACGGGCGGCCGCGTCGACGACGGCGGCACGGTCGTCGGCCGTGAGCTCGCCGAGGACGTAGGAGACGGTGACGAGCGCGGCGGACGGCACGTCGAGGGCGGCGCCGATGCGGGCGCGCTGCCACCGGACGGGCGCGAGGTCCGGGTTGGCGGTGGCGATCTCCCGGCCGAGGGCGAGCGCGGGCTCGGCCCAGTCAAGGACGGTGACGGGCCGCTCCCCGGGCCAGGTGGCGTTGACCGCCCAGGTGGCCGCGCCGGTGCCGCCGCCGATGTCGGTGTGCCCGGCGGGGCTCCAGTCGGCGGGCACGGCGGCGGCGAGCGCGTCGAGGGCGGAGCGGGCGGCCTCGAAGGTGGCGGGCATGCGGTACGCGGCGTAGGCGCTGACGTCCGCGTGGTCCCGCAGGACGGGCGCGCCGGTGGGGGTGGTGCCGCGGTAGTTCGCGATCAGCCGGTCCACGGCCTGGGCGGCCGCCTTGGGCGGCAGGTCCTCCAGGAGGCCCGCGAGGGCGGTACGGAGGGTCTCTGCGGGGGAAGCTTGGTCGCGCACCCCGTGAGTTTAGTGGCCCGTGGGGGTGGTGGGGCGCCGGGCGGCCCCGGGCGCGGGCCCCGCCGCCACCGCCCGCGCCAGCGCCGTCGCCGCGCGGACCCGGGGGCCGTTGTCGGGGGGCTGCCGCCGGGGGTGGACGGTGTTGGCGAGGAGCACCAGGAACGTGTCCGTGGCGGGGTCGAGGACGAGGGACGTGCCGGTGAAGCCGGTGTGCCCGGCCGCGCCCCGGCCCGCGAGTTCCCCCATGAACCAGGCCTGGTCCACGCCGAAGCCGAGGCCGGGCGCGGCCAGCATCAGACGGACGTGGTCGGGGCCGAGGATCCGGGCGGCGCCGTACGAGCCGCCGTTCAGCAGGGTCCGGCACAGCACGGCCAGGTCGCGGGCGGTGCCGAAGAGCCCGGCGTGCCCGGCCACGCCGCCGAGCGCCCACGCGTTCTCGTCGTGCACCTCGCCCCGCAGCATGCCCCGGTCCGCCTTGGCCCACGGCCGGCGCTGGTCCTCGGTCGCGGCGGCGCCGGGGCACGGCCCGAACCGGGTGCCGGTCATGCCGAGCGGCCGGGTGATCCCGTCCCGGACCAGCCGGTCGAGGCGGCGGCCCGTGACCCGCTGCAGGACCTCCTGTAGGAGCAGCATGTTCAGGTCCGAGTAGACGTACGCGCCCACCTCGCCGGAGGGCGCCTCGGCACGCAGCGCCCGCAGCCGCGCGGGCACGTCGGGCAGCTCGTAGAGCGGGAGTTCGGGCCGCAGCCCCGAGGTGTGCGTGAGCAGCTGCCGCACCGTGATGCCGTGCGCGGCGACGCCCGTGCACTCGGGCGCGTACCGCGCGACGGGCGCGTCGAGGACGAGGGCGCCGCGCTCCACCTGCTGCACGACGGCGATCGTGGTGCAGAGCTTGGTGAGGGAGGCGAGGTCGAAGGGGGTGTCGACGCTCAGGGGGACGCGGTCGGGCGGGGGGAGCTCGACGGGGGCCGACGCGGGCGCGGGC
>NZ_JNXT01000088.1 GCF_000716675.1 Streptomyces alboflavus | reverse complement strand
GTGCGGGTGGGTGGGTGGGGGAGAACCGCCGCGGAGCGGCGGGGCCGGTTGCCGCGAGGGGACACAGTGGCTCGGCGGACGGCAGGCGAGGGGCACACTGGGGTGGTCCGTCCCCCTGCCCGGCCGGAGGGCCCCGTGCGTCGTCGCCTCATCAACTCGACCCTCGCCGTAGTACTCGTGGTGATCGCCGTCTTCGGCGTCTCCCTGGTGATCGTCGAGACCCGCACGATCAGCAACAGCGCCCAGGAGCGGGTGGACTCGGAGGCCCTGCGCCTCGCGGGCATCGTGGACAGCCGGCTGCTGAGCGACGAGCGGGTCAGCGGGGAGGTGCTGCGCAAGCAGGTCGACACCGACCGCTACGCCCGCATCGAGATCCCGGGCCGCGCCCCCATCGAGGTGGGCACCCGCCCCACGGGCGACGTGATCCGCGCCACCCGGGACGGGGAGGAGGGCGAGAAGGTCACGGTCGAGGAGCCCCGGACGGCCGTCACCCAGGAGGTCGGCCGGACCCTGCTCATCATCGGCGGCGTCGCCCTCCTCGCCATCGTCGCCGCGGTCCTCCTCGCCGTACGCCAGGCCAACCGCCTGACCTCCCCCCTCACCGACCTCGCGGAGACCGCGGAGCGCCTCGGCTCCGGCGACCCCCGCCCCCGCCACCGCCGCTACGGCGTCCCCGAGCTGGACCGCGTGGCCGACGTCCTGGACGGCAGCGCCGAACGCATCGCCCGCATGCTCACCGCGGAGCGGCGCCTGGCCGCGGACGCGTCCCACCAGCTCCGCACCCCGCTGACCGCCCTGTCCATGCGCCTGGAGGAGATCACCCTCACCGACGACCTGGACACGGTGAAGGAGGAGGCCACGGTCGCCCTCACACAGGTCGAGCGCCTCACGGACGTCGTGGAGCGGCTGCTCACCAACTCCCGTGACCCCAGCACCGGCTCCGCCGTCACCTTCGACCTGGACGAGGTGATCAAGCAGCAGCTCGAGGAGTGGCGCCCCGCCTACCGCAGCGCGGGCCGCGCCATCGTCAGCTCCGGCAAACGCCATCTGCACGCCGTCGGTACCCCGGGCGCGGTCGCCCAGGTCCTGGCCGCGCTGATCGAGAACTCCCTGATGCACGGCGGCGGCACCGTCGCCCTGCGCACCCGCGTCACCGGCAACCAGGCCGTCGTGGAGGTCACGGACAGCGGCCCGGGCGTGCCCGCCGACCTCGGCGCGCGGATCTTCGAGCGGGCCATCAGCGGTCGCAATTCGACAGGAATCGGCCTCGCGGTGGCCCGGGATCTGGCCGAAGCGGACGGCGGCCGTCTGGAGATGCTCCAGGGCAAGCCGCCGGTGTTCGCGCTCTTCCTGTCCCGTACGCCGTCATACCGGGACGGCAAGGACGGCAAGGACGGCAAGGACGGCAAGGACAGCAAGGAAAGCAGGGACGGCAGGGACGGCAGGGACGGTAAGAATCACGAAGCGTCAGACGCCTCCGGGGGCACGGTGCGCTGAGCCGACCAGGGCCTGTCCGATGGGTCGCCGCGACGCCGCTAGAGCCCGGCCCCGCCGCCCCGAGCCCCCGACGCCGTGCTCGGCCGCCCCTCGTCGCCCCCCGGCTCCCGCTCCCGCTCCTCCAGGAACGATTCCGCATGCGCCACGGCCTCGCGGGCGGGCAGGGTCCGGAACACCCAGGTGCGGTACGACCAGAAGCGGAACAGCGTCGCTATGCCCATGCCGACGAACTTGAAGACGTTGGACTGGAGCCTGCTGTCCCAGTCGAAGCCGTACGTCGCGACGTACAGGACGCCGTTCTCGATGACGAGGCCGACCGCGCTGAACAGCAGGAAGAGCGTCAGCTCCTTGGTGCGGCCACTCTTGTCGCGGTCACGGTAGGTGAAGTACCGGAACCCCACGTAGTTGAAGGCGATGGCGACGACGGTCGCGATGACGCTCGCGCGCACCACCTGGAGGTCCGTGAGGTGCCGCACCAGGTTGAACACGGCGAAGTTGACCAGCGTTCCGACCGCCCCCACGGCCCCGAACTTGGCCACTTCACGTGCGAGTCGGTCGAACCGCACCCGTAGTGCGCCGCGCTCCGTCATGGTTGGTCGCCCCAGCCCCCGTCGATTGCGTGTGGTCCGTCGACGGGATCGAAGTCGAGCGGGTGGTCCGCGTCCGCATCGCCGGTCGGTTTCCCCAGTCGATCCGTCGTCTCTCCCGGTCGATCCGTCTTTTTCGTTCGCGTCAACCCAGCCATGCTAACCAGCGACCTCCGTCGGCGCTCGTGGACGGCGTCACTCCGTGGCACCCCTGTGACGCCGGTGCACGGGATCGGGCCGCTCCCGGATGGCCGATACCCTGTGGGTGTGACGTTCCCGGTAGTCGGCATGGTCGGCGGGGGGCAGCTCGCTCGTATGACACACGAGGCGGGCATCCCGCTCGGCATCAGGTTCAAGCTCCTCAGTGACACCCCGCAGGATTCCGCGGCGCAGGTCGTCAGCGATGTCGTCATCGGCGACTATCGCGACCTCGACACGCTGCGTGACTTCGCGCGGGGCTGCGACGTGATCACCTTCGATCACGAACACGTACCCACCGAGCATCTACGGGCCCTGGAGGCGGACGGCATCCCCGTGCGCCCGGGGCCCGACGCGTTGGTGCACGCCCAGGACAAGGGGGTGATGCGCGCGAAGCTGGACGAGCTCGGGGTGCCCTGCCCCCGCCACCGCATCGTGAAGGACCCGGCGGACGTCGTGGCCTTCGCGGCCGAGGGGGCCACGGAGGGTGACGGCTTCCCGGTCGTCCTCAAGACCGTGCGCGGCGGGTACGACGGCAAGGGCGTGTGGGTCGTGCGCTCGCCGGAACAGGCCGAGGACCCCTTCCGCGCGGGCGTCCCGGTGCTCGCCGAGGAGATGGTCGGCTTCGTACGGGAACTGGCGGCGAACGTCGTCCGGTCGCCGCACGGGCAGGCCGTGGCGTACCCCGTCGTGGAGTCCCGGCAGGTCGACGGCGTGTGCGACACGGTGATCGCGCCCGCGCCCGGGCTGAGCGAGGAGCTCGCGGGGCAGGCCCAGGAGCTGGCGCTGCGCGTGGCCAAGGAGCTGGGCGTGGTCGGGCATCTCGCGGTCGAGCTGTTCGAGACCGCCGACGGCCGCGTCCTGGTCAACGAACTCGCGATGCGACCGCACAATTCCGGACACTGGAGCCAGGACGGCGCGGTCACCTCCCAGTTCGCCAACCACGTCCGCGCGGTCCTCGACCTGCCGCTCGGCGACCCCCGCCCGCGCGCGAAGTGGACGGTCATGGCGAACGTCCTCGGGGGCGACTACCCCGACATGTACACCGCGTACCTGCACTGCATGGCCCGCGACCCGCAGCTGAAGATCCACATGTACGGCAAGGACGTGAAGCCCGGCCGCAAGGTCGGTCACGTCAACACCTACGGCGACGACCTTGACGCCGTCCTTGACCGCGCCCGTCACGCGGCCGGCTACCTCAGAGGGACGATCACCGAATGACTTCTCCCGTTGCCCCCGTTGTCGGCATCGTCATGGGCTCGGACTCCGACTGGCCCGTGATGGAGGCCGCCGCGAAGGCCCTCGACGAGTTCGAGGTCCCCTACGAGGTCGACGTCGTCTCCGCGCACCGCATGCCGCGCGAGATGATCTCGTACGGCGAGCACGCCGAGGAGCGCGGCCTGAAGGCGATCATCGCGGGCGCGGGCGGCGCCGCCCACCTGCCCGGCATGCTCGCCTCGGTCACCACGCTGCCGGTGATCGGCGTCCCCGTCCCGCTCAAGTACCTCGACGGCATGGACAGCCTCCTCTCCATCGTGCAGATGCCCGCGGGCGTGCCCGTGGCGACCGTCTCGGTGGGCGGCGCGCGCAACGCGGGCCTGCTCGCGGCGCGCATGCTGGCGGCGCACGACGACGAACTCGCCTCCCGGATGCGGGAGTTCCAGCAGGAGCTGAACGACCAGGCGACGGAGAAGGGCAAGCGGCTTCGCGCCAAGGTCGAGGGCGCGGGTTCCGGATTCGGCTTCGGCTCGGGAAAGTGAGCGCATGACGATGCTGCCCGAACGCCTGCCCGAAGCCCGTTCCCTGCTCGCTGAGTTCCCCGTCGTCGACGGTCACAACGACCTGCCGTGGGCGCTGCGCGAGAAGGCCGGGTACGACATCGACCGCCTGGACATCGCCACCGACCAGACGGGCCGCCTGCACACGGACATCGGGCGGCTGCGGGCGGGCGGCGTCGGCGCGCAGTTCTGGTCGGTGTACGTCCGCACGGACATGGCGGGCGACACGGCGGTCAGCGCGACGCTCGAACAGATCGACTGCGTACGGCAGTTGCTGGCCCGCTATCCCGGGGACCTGCGCGCCGCGCTCACCGCCGCCGACATGGAGGCGGCCAGGAGCGAGGGCCGCATCGCCTCCCTGATGGGCGCCGAGGGCGGCCACTCCATCAACAACTCCCTGGCCACCCTGCGGGCCCTGCACACGCTCGGCGTGCGCTACATGACGCTCACGCACAACGACAGCATCGCCTGGGCGGACTCGGCGACGGACGAACCCGGCGTCGGCGGGCTCTCCCCGTTCGGCCACGAGGTGGTCCGGGAGATGAACCGCGTCGGCATGCTCGTGGACCTCTCGCACGTCGCGGCGACGACGATGCGGGCGGCCCTGGACACCTCGGTCGCGCCGGTGATCTTCTCGCACTCCTCCGCCCGCGCGGTGTGCGACCACCCCCGCAACATCCCGGACGACGTCCTGGAACGCCTGCCCGCGAACGGCGGCGTGGCGATGGCCACCTTCGTCCCGAAGTTCGTGCTCCAGGCGGCCGTCGACTGGACCCTCGCCGCCGACGAGAACATGCGCGCCCACGGCTTCCACCACCTCGACACCACCCCCGAGGCGATGAAGGTGCACGCGGCCTTCGAGGAGTCGACCCCGCGCCCCATCGCCACCGCCGCCACGGTCGCCGACCACCTCGACCACATGCGCGAGGTCGCGGGCATCGACCACATCGGCATCGGCGGCGACTACGACGGCACGGCCTTCACCCCGTCCGGCCTCGACGACGTCGCGGGCTACCCGAACCTCGTCGCGGAACTCCTCGACCGCGGCTGGTCCAGGCCCGACCTCGCCAAGCTGACGTGGCAGAACGCGGTGCGTGTGCTCGGTGCGGCGGAGGACGTGGCGCGGGACGAGCAGGCCCGGCGGGGGCCGTCGATCGCGACGCTGGAGCAGTTGGACGGCTGAGGTCCTGTCGGCTCACACCAGCTCAACAGGACTGCGGGGCGCGGCTGTTCGGGCCGCGCCCCGTTTTCGCGCCTAGTTCTGGACTGATCGATCTAAATGAGTTAACGTTCTCGTGTCGAAGGCGGGCCTCATCGCTCGCCAAATAATGAACCGATCAGTCTAGAACTGGCGACGGGTGAACCGCCGCACCCCTGGGGGAGAACGACATGACCGACGCACCGCTGACCGACCGCGACCTCGCCGCCTTCCTGGAGGGCGACTTCACCAGCGCGCACGCCGACGTGAACGGCACCCGGCTGCACTACGTGGCCGGCGGCGAGGGCGAGCCGCTGGTCCTGCTGGGCGGCTGGCCGCAGACCTGGTGGCAGTTCCACAAGATCATGCCGGAGCTGGCCCGCCACTACCGCGTGATCGCCGTGGACCTGCGGGGCATGGGCGGCTCGGCGAAGCCGCCGTCCGGCTACGACAAGAAGACGATGGCGCGCGACATCCACGAACTCATCCGCCACCTCGGCCACGACAGCGCCCACCTCGTCGGACACGACATCGGTGCGATGGTCGCGTACGCCGTCGCCGCCAACCACCCCGAGACCACCCGCAAGGTGGCACTCCTCGACGTGGCCCACCCCGACCAGAACTTCCTCGAGATCCCCATGCTCCCCACGGCCGAGCCCGGCACCGACTGGGAGACCGGCCCCGGCTACTACCTCTGGTGGTTCGCCTTCAACCAGGTCAAGGGCCTCCCGGAACAGCTGCTCGACGGCCGCGTCGGCGTCTTCAACGACTGGCTGTTCGGCTACATGCTCAAGGACCAGTCGTCGATCGACGAACGCTCCCGTGCCGTGTACGCGGCGGCGTACTCCACGCCGGACGCCCTCCGCGCGGGCAACGCCTGGTACCAGGCCTTCCGCCAGGACATCGCCGACTTCGCGACGTACGAGCCGGTGCGCGCCCCCCTCCTCGGCCTCGCCGGCGAGGCCAACCTCGACTACCTGCGCGAGAGCCTCACCCGGCACGGCACGGACGCGGCGGTGCGCGCGGTCCCGGACGCGGGCCACTACCTCCCGGAGGAGCAGCCGGAACTGGTCACCAAGGACCTGATGGAGTTCTTCGCCTGACCCCGCCCGGACACGCGCGTCGCCCTCTCCCCGGCGCGGGGAGAGGGCGACGTCTCGTGCGGTGGGGCGACCGACGGAACTACGGCAGGTTCCGTGCCATCACGATCCGCTGCACCTGGTTCGTGCCCTCGTAGATCTGCGTGATCTTGGCGTCACGCATCATCCGCTCCACCGGGTAGTCCCGCGTGTAGCCATAACCGCCGAGGAGCTGCACGGCGTCCGTGGTGGCCTCCATGGCGATGTCGGAGGCGAAGCACTTGGCGGCGGCGCCGAGGTAGGTGAGGTCGGCGTCGCCGCGCTCGGAGGCGGCGGCGGCCTGGTAGGTCAGGGCGCGGGCCGCGGAGATCTTCATGGCCATGTCCGCGAGCATGAACTGCACGCCCTGGAAGTCGCCGATCGGCTTGCCGAACTGCTTGCGCTCCTGGACGTAGCCCTTGGCGTAGTCGAGGGCGCCCTGCGCGATGCCGAGGGCCTGGGCCGCGATGGTGATGCGGGTGTGGTCCAGGGTCTTCATGGCGGTGGCGAAGCCGGTGCCCTCCGCGCCGATCATGCGGTCGGCGGGGATACGGACGTTGTCGAGGTAGACCTCGCGGGTGGGGGAGCCCTTGATGCCGAGCTTCTTCTCCGGGGCGCCGAAGGACACGCCCTCGTCGCCCTTCTCGACGACGAAGGCCGAGATGCCCTTGGAGCGCTTCTCGGGGTCGGTCACGGCCATCACCGTGTAGTACTCGGAGACGCCCGCGTTGGTGATCCAGCGCTTCACGCCGTTCAGGACGTAGAAGTCGCCGTCGCGGACCGCGCGGGTCTTCATGCCCGCCGCGTCCGAACCGGCGTCCGGCTCGGAGAGGCAGTACGAGAACATGGCGTCGCCCTTGGCCAGCGGCGTCATGTACTTCTTCTTCAGGTCCTCGGAGCCGGAGAGGATCACGGGGAGCGAGCCGAGCTTGTTCACGGCCGGGATGAGGGAGGAGGACGCGCAGACGCGGGCCACCTCCTCGATCACGATGACCGTGGCGAGGGCGTCGGCGCCCGTGCCGCCGTAGCTCTCCGGTACGTGCACGGCGTGCAGGTCGGAGGAGACCAGGGCGTCGAGGGCCTCCTGCGGGAAGCGGGCCTCCTCGTCCACCGCGGCGGCGAACGGGGCGATCTTCGCCTCCGCCAGGGAACGGATCGCGTCGCGGAGCATGTCGTGCTCCTCGGACGGGCGGTACAGGTCGAAGTCAGCCGATCCGGCCAAGGTCTCTCACGCTCCAAGGATGCTGCGGACGCTAATTACCGTTAAGTAACCCGAATTTTAGGGGTCGGCCCACGCCAGGGATACGTGAGCTTGACGACAGCGGAAGATGTGCCCGGTGGGAGCCCCTGTTACGCCAGGACTATGCTCGGGCACCGCGCAGCCGTCGTACCCGATCCACTGGAGCACCGCATGGCCCTCAAGATCACCGTGATCGGCACCGGCTACCTCGGTGCCACCCACGCCGCGGCCATGGCCGAGCTCGGCTTCGAGGTCATCGGGCTCGACGTGGTGCCGGAGAAGATCGAGACGCTGCGCCGGGGCGAGGTCCCGATGTACGAGCCCGGCCTCGACGAGCTGCTCCGTAAGCATGTCGCGGGCATCGAGGGCGCCACCGGGCGGCTGCGCTTCACGATGGACTGGGCCGAGGCCGCAGACTTCGGCGACGTGCACTTCGTGTGCGTGAACACCCCGCAGAAGCACGGCGAGTACGCCTGCGACATGAGCTACGTCGACGCCGCCATGGAGTCGCTGGCCAAGCACCTCACCAAGCCCGCCCTGGTCGTCGGCAAGTCCACCGTGCCGGTCGGCAGCGCCGAGCGCATCGCCGCCCGGCTCGCCGAGCTGGCCCCCGCGGGCGGCGAGGTCGAGCTGGCCTGGAACCCGGAGTTCCTGCGCGAGGGCTTCGCCGTCAACGACACCCTGCACCCCGACCGGATCGTCGTCGGCGTCCGCAGCGAGCGCGCCGAGAAGATCCTGCGCGAGGTGTACGCGACGCCGGTCGCCGAGGGGTCCCCCTTCATCGTCACCGACTTCCCCACCGCCGAGCTGGTCAAGACCTCCGCCAACTCCTTCCTCGCCACGAAGATCTCCTTCATCAACGCCATGGCCGAGGTCTGCGAGGCCGCGGGCGGCGACGTGGTGAAGCTCGCCGAGGCACTCGGCCACGACGACCGCATCGGCAAGAAGTTCCTGCGCGCCGGGATCGGCTTCGGCGGCGGCTGTCTGCCCAAGGACATCCGCGCCTTCATGGCCCGCGCGGGCGAGCTGGGCGCCGACCAGGCCCTCACCTTCCTGCGCGAGGTCGACTCGATCAACATGCGCCGCCGCGGCCACATGGTGGAGCTGGCCCGCGAGGCCGTCGGCGGCGGGTCCTTCCTGGGCAAGCGGGTCGCGGTCCTCGGTGCCGCCTTCAAGCCCGACTCGGACGACGTGCGCGACTCGCCCGCCCTGAACGTGGCCGGGCAGATCCACCTCCAGGGCGGCCAGGTCACCGTGTACGACCCCAAGGGCATGGCCAACGCCCGCCGCCTCTTCCCGACCCTCGGGTACGCCGACACCGCCGAGGACGCCGTGCGCGGCGCCGACGTCGTCCTGCACCTCACGGAGTGGCAGGAGTTCCGCGACCTCGACCCCGAGGCCCTGGGCGCCGTGGTCGGCCGCCGGGTGCTCCTGGACGGCCGCAACGCGCTCGACCCGGAGCGGTGGCGCGCGGCGGGCTGGACCTACCGGGCGATGGGGCGGCCCGCGGCCTAGGGCGTGTCCGACGGGCCCGCGGGCGGGGCGGGATCCGCGGCTCCGGTGGCTCCGGTGGCTCCAGTGGCCTGGACGCGCCCCGGCCCCCGGCGCGCCCGGTACGCGCGCATCTTGGCCCGCGCCCCGCACACCCCCATGTCGCACCAGCGGCCCCGGCCCCCGGGGCTGCGGTCGTAGTACGCCCAGCGGCAGGTCTCGGCCTCGCAGCCCTTGAGGCGGGACCAGGTGCCCGCCACGACGGCCTCCGCGACGGCCGCCGCCACCCGGGACACCAGCGGCCCCGGGTCGGCGGGCACCAGCGACGCGGCGCCGTCGGACCCGTCCACGCGCACCAACAGGGGCGCCCCGGCCAGGAGTTCGCCGAGCGGGCGCACCTCCTGGTGCGGCGCGTGCCCGGCGTGGGCGAGGCAGGCAGCCCGCAGTGACTCCCGCAGCTCGCGGGCCGCGTCCACGTCCGCGGGGGCGAGGCCGAACCGTTCCCGCCCCGCCTCGGTGTCGAGCTCGTCGGTGCGCGCCTCGATGTCCAGCGTGTTCACCAGGTCCTGGATCAGCGCGAGGCCCCCCGGTGCGGGCGCTCTGTCGTTCATGGTTGCGACGTTACCCGTATGGGGCCACTATGGGGTAACCAGAGTGGTTACCAGAGAACGCCGAATACCGGTAACAGAGATTCCGACCGAGGAGAGCTCATGGCCACCCCTGTCGTCCGCCTGCGCACCGTCGCGCTCGACTGTCCCGATCCGCACGCCCTCGCCGAGTTCTACGCCGGGCTCATCGGCGGCACGATCCACGACTACGACGGCGACGGGGAGTGGGTCGAACTGCTCGCCCCCGGCCGCGTGCGGATCGCCTTCCAGCGCTCCGACGGCCACACCCCGCCCGCGTGGCCGCGCTCCGACACCAACGGCCAGCAGTTCCACCTGGACTTCGACGGGGGCTCGACCTGGGCCGAGATCGACGCGGCCCAGGAGCGCGCCTTCGCCCTCGGCGCCCGCCCGCTCGACCTGGACGACGGCGGCGGCAAGCGGGACTGGCGTGTGTACGCGGACCCGGCGGGGCACCCGTTCTGCTTCTGCCTGGTGGCGGAGTCTGACCGGGTCTGACCGGGGCGGGGTGGGGTGGGGCGGGCCGACCGGGGCAGGGCGGGCGACGCCCGGCCGCCCGCCCCGACGCGCGTCGGCCGACGTGCGCCGCCCTGCGCCCGCGCAGCCACCCCGGGCCTACGCAGCCGCCCTCAGCCGCGCAGCCGCCCTCAGCCGTCGAGCCGCCCGATCGTCGCCGTCGACGCACCCCGCCGCTCCCGCGCCGCCCGCGCCGTGAAGTCCGCGCCCCGCAGCACGCGCTGCACGTTGCCCCAGGTGAGCGCCGTGACGTCGGCCTCGGTCCAGCCCCGCCCGAACAGCTCGGCGACCAGCCGCGGGTAGCGCGAGGCGTCGGCCAGCTCCCCGGGGTGCCCGGACCTGGTGTCGTACATCCCGGAGATCCCGACGCACTCGGCCCCCGCCACCCGGCGCACATGCTCCAGGTGGTCGGCCACGTCCCCGAGCGTCGGGCCCGCCCGGTCGGCCGTGAGCGGCACCAGGCACAGGCCCTTCGCGGCGCCCACCGCGGCGAGCAGCTCGTCGCTGAGGTTCGCGGGGTGCTCGCGCAGGGCCCGGGCCCCGGAGCGGGTCCAGAGGGAGGGGGCCTTGGAGACGGCCAGGACCCGGTGCGCCGTCGCCTCGGAGGCCCCGGAGAGGTCCGCGAGGACGCCCAGCCGGTTCATCTCCCGCACCACCTCCTCGCCGAACGCGCTCAGCCCGTCCGCGCCCGCCCAGGAGGTGCCGGCCAGGGTGAGGGAGCTGAGGCCGAGGGTGTGCAGCGAGCGCAGGGCGCCGAGCGAGTCACCGATGGCGCGGGCGCTCGCCGGGCCGATCAGGGTGGCGATGCGGCCGCAGTTGCGGGCGTCCGTGGTCTCGGAAGCGTCCCGGGCCACCCGCAGCCCGCCCGCGTACCGGGCGACCACGTGCTTGACCAGGTCGAGCTGTTCGAGGGCCGAGCTGACCGCGCGGTCGCCCTCGGGCTCGGCGTCCGGCATCTGGAGCGACCAGAACTGCATGCCGACCCGGCCCGACCGCAGCCGCGGCAGGTCGGTCTGCAGTCCGGTGTCGCCCAACTCCAGGTCGTACCAGGGCAGTTCGCGCAGTGCTCCGGGCAGGCCGCTGTAGCCGTCGGCCACGGGGTGCGCGGCGAGCAGGGCCTCGGCCCGCTCCAGGGCGTCCCGCAGCTCCGGCTCCAGGGGCTCCGGCGCGGGCTCGGGCGTTCGGCCGTCGTCGGTGGGGGCGGGCACCGGGCGCACGTCGTGGGTGGGCGCGGTGCGCTCGTCGTTCGCCCCTGCCTCGGCCGGGGAGTCGAGTTCGTCCTGGAGGTCCGCCATGGCAGGGCTCCGCTCGGTGGTGGCGCTGGTGAGTGGTGGTCGAACCACCGTGCCACGGGGCCCGCGCGGCTTCGCGGCGGACGAGGCGTTCGGGGTACACCGGCGTCCGTACCTCCCGGAAGGCGGCGACGGCCCCGGTGTCGCGTCACCTCCCGGAGAACGGCGACGGCCCCGGTGTCGCGTCAGCACGCGGTACCGGGGCCGTCGCCGTGAGCGGCGAGCCGGACGGGTCGGCTAGTTGCCGGACACCGTCACCTTTTCGTCGTTGTTGAGCTGCGACACCAGCTGCTTGACCTTGGCCTTGTCCCAGACGAGGTTGCCGCCCGCGGATCCGGAGATCGGCATGTTCATCGACTTGCCGTCGCCGCCGGTGACGCCCTTCATGGCCCAGAACATGGAGGCCACGTCCATCAGGTCCATGTCCTTGTCGACGACCAGGGTGTCCAGGCCCGCGCCCATCGTCGGGTACAGCTTGAACGGGTTCATGACCGTCCCGGGCGTCGCCGCCTGGTTGGCGAGGGCCGCGAGGAACTTCTGCTGGTTCTTGGTGCGGTCCAGGTCGCTGCCCGGCAGGGCGTAGCGGGTGCGGACGAAGGCCAGGGCCTCCTCGCCGTTCAGGGTCTGCTTGCCCGCCTCGAAGTCGGCGCCGGACTTCTTGTCCTTGAAGGCCTTGGGGATGTTCATCTCCACGCCGCCGACCGCGTCCACGATCTTGGCGAAGCCGCCGAAGCCGATCTCCGCGTAGTGGTCGATGCGCAGGCCGGTGTTGGCCTCGACGGTGCGCACGAGCAGCTCGGGGCCGTCCTCGCCGTACGCGGCGTTCAGCTTCTTGCAGACCTGGGTCGTCGTGTCGCAGTTCCGCGCGGGGTAGATCTTGCCGGAGTCCGAGCCCTTGAAGGAGGGGATCATGACGTTCGAGTCGCGGGGCAGCGAGATCATCGTGTTCCCGCCGTCGTCCGCGACGTGCAGGATCATCATCGAGTCGGTGCGCTTGCCCTCGGCGGAGCCGGTGTGGAGCTTCTTCTTCTCCTCGTCGGACATCCCCGCGCGGCTGTCCGAACCCACGATCAGGTAGTTCGTGCCCTTGCCGCCCTCGGGCCGCTCGATGACCTTCGACAGGTCGACCTCGCGCTTGAGCTTGGAGTCCGCCCAGAAGTACGTGCTCACGGAGACCACGATCAGCAGGGCGAGGAACGTCACCAGGCCCCAGGTGATGCGCTTCTTCCAGTTGACCGGCGGCTTGGGCGCGCGCGGCGGCGCGGGCGGGCCGCCGGGGCCGCCGGGGCCCTGCGGGCCCTCGGGGCGGCCCTGCGGGGAGCCGTACACCTGGCCGGTGTTGTAGCCGCTGTCGTAGCCGTCCTGGCCGTTGCCGTGGGCGTGCGGGTCCTGGCCGCGCTGGTCGCGGTAGAGGTCGTCGTAGACGTTGTCGTCATACGAGGGCTGGCGAGCCTGGCGAGGCTGGCGCGGGACCGAGCCGGGCTGGCCGGGGGCCGAGGGGCCGCCGCGCTGGACGTGGCGCATCACACGGGCGCCCTCGGGCTGTGCGCCGTCGCTGCCGTACCCGTGGCGGTCACCGTTGCTGTTCCGCGCGTCTGGCCAATCGCTCATGTGGCTTAGTGTGCAGTGCTGTACCCCGCGCCTCACAGGGAGGGCGTTGTTTCGGGTCAGTGCTGTTGCAGAGCTGATGCAATGTGCCGTACGCCACTGGACCGACGTGACGACGGCCCCCGATCGTTTTCGGCCGGTCGATGGCGCGTACCGGGCGTTTAGGCTTGTTCCATGACTGATCACGCCCCGATAGGGGCCGGAGACGACCTTCCCGGCAAGGCGACCTCGGCCTCCCGCACCACGCTGAGCCACATCATGACCGCGGGTGACACGAACCTCCTCGGCACGGTGCACGGCGGCGTGATCATGAAACTGGTGGACGACGCGGCGGGCGCCGTCGCCGGGCGCCACTCCGGCGGGCCCGCGGTCACCGCCTCCATGGACGAGATGGCGTTCCTGTCGCCGGTCCGCGTCGGCGACCTGGTGCATGTGCACGCGCAAGTGAACTGGACCGGCCGCACGTCCATGGAGATCGGCGTCCGCGTGATGGCCGAGCGCTGGAACGAGTCCACCCCCGCGCAGCAGGTCGGCTCCGCCTACCTCGTCTTCGCCGCCGTCGACGCCGACGGCAAGCCGCGCACGGTGCCCCCGGTCCTCCCCGACTCCGAGCGCAACGAGCGCCGCTTCAAGGAGGCTCAAATTCGCCGTACGCACCGACTCGCGCGCCGCCGCGCCATCAAGGAGCTGCGCGCCCTGGAGCCCGACGCGAGCTGAGCGCGGCGGTGCGGCCGCCTCCCGGGGGCCTGGTGGCCCCAGGAGCCCCGTCCTACGCTTGAGGCATGGCGGATGCGCAGCGGCACCCGAACATCGACACGGCGATTCGTTATCACCAGGCCGTCGCCCGCGGCGCCCTCGGCGAGGAGCTCGCCGGGTTCTTCCACGACGACGCCGTGCACCGCGAGTACCCCAACGCCTTCCTGCCGGACGGGGCGGTGCGTGACCTGACCGCCATCCTCAAGGCGGGCGAGCAGGGTGCCAACCTCCTCAGCCGGCAGACCTTCGACGTGCTCAACGCCGTCGCCGCGGGCGACCAGGTCGCGCTGGAGGTGACCTGGACCGGTGTCCTCGCCGTGCCGCTCGGCGATCTGCCCGCCGGACAGGTCCTGCGCGCCCACATCGCGACATTCCTGACCTTCCGCGACGGCCGGATCGTCGAGCAGCACAACTACGACTGCTACGAACGCACCGACGCCGTACGCGACGACGACCCGCCGGAGGGGCCCTAGCGCCGGGCCCCCGCCCCGCCGCCTACGGACACACCACCTGGTCCCCGGTCAGCGCCCCGTACTCACCCTGGTACGCGTCCTCCGCCCGCACCGGACGCACGTCCTTGAAGTCGCTGCCCACGATGACCTTCAGCGTCGCGCCCTGCCCCTTCACCACCCGCATCTCGCAGCCGGGCAGCGCCGCGGCCAGGGACTTCGCCGAGCGGTCCCAGCGCGGGTCGTACGCGACCACGCTCCGCGTCACGGGCCCCGCGCCGGGCGGCGGCAGCGCGCTCCCCGGTGCCCGCGTGGTGCGGAACCCGGTGGTCCGCAGCGCCGCGTCGACCCGCTTGCCGAGGCCCGGCGTGCGCGTGCCGTTGTCCACCTGCACCCGGACCTGCTGCGGCGACACCGGCACAAGCGCGGCCTTCCGCTTGACCGTGTGCGGGGCGAGCGGCTTGTCCTCGCGCAGGGCCTTGAACAGCTTCCCGGCCTTCACCGGGTCCCACCTCAAGGTGGAGCCGATGCCCGGCACCTTGAAGCCCATCTTGCCGATCGGCACCGTCGTGAACTCCGACGACGACGGCGAGAAGTTCCGCATCGCCCGCCCGAGCGTGAGCATCTCCGTCGTCCCGAAGCCCTTGTCGGCCCGCACCGACTCCAGGAGCGTCTTGGTGACGTCGTTGAACTTCACCGGGTTCAGGAGCACGCCGCTGCTCGTCGCCTTCGCGATGAGCGCCGCGAGGAACCGCTGCTGGCGCTGCATCCGGCCGAGGTCGGAGGCCCCGTCGACGTACCGCGAGCGGACGTACTGCAGTGCCTGGCCGCCGTTCAGCTCGTGCGTGCCGACGGGCAGGTTCAGGCCGGTGTGGGAGTCCTTCAGGGGGCGGGTCGTGCAGATCTCGACGCCGCCGAGGACGTCCACCGTCTTCATGAAGCTGGTGAAGTCGACCTCCAGATAGTGGTCGATCTTCACCTTCGTCATGTTCTCGACCGTGCGCACGGTCAGGTTCGGGCCGCCCTCCGCGTACGCCGCGTTCAGTTTCACGGGGTGCGCCCGGTGGTGCTTGCGGGAGTTCTGGTCGACGTGCTCGGGCATCTCGGCGTACGAGTCCCGAGGCAGGCTGACCACGCTCGCCCGGTCCCGGTCCTCCGAGATGTGCACGATCATGACCGTGTCCGTGCAGTGGCAGGGCGCTCCGCCGAGGCGGTACTTCCTGCGCTCCTCGCGGGTGATCCTGTCGCGGCCGTCGGTGCCCACGAGCAGCACGTTCATGCCGTTGCCCGCCTCGGGCCTGTTCTTCATGTCCTTGAAGGCGTCGACACGGCTGATGCCGGTCTCCAGGCCCGAGACCACGGAGTGGCCGATCCCGGCGGCGGCGAGCACCCCGACGGACAGGGTGGTCGCCACCCGCATGGCCCAGCGGGGCCGCCGCACCCGCCGGCCCGCCCGTGGACCCCCCTTCGGGACCGGTCGCGGCGGTCGCGGGCGGTGCGGTGGGGTGGCGGGGGAGCGGGGCGGTGTGGGCACTGCGGGGCACCTCCGCGGTCGTGGCACTGGGCGGGGGACGCCAGAACCGTAGGCCCATACGATCTGCGGACCGGGGTAGCGACCCGGACGGCGCGCGCCCGTGTCCCCCGTTCGCGGTAACGTGACGCCCGATGCTCCACTTTCCCGAGGGTTTCCCGGGGGCGCCCCCCTCGGACCCCGGCCGAGCGACGAAAAGGAACCCGCGCAGTTGAAGTCCGACGTGCATCCCCCCGCTGTCTCTGTGATCATGCCGGTCCTCAACGAGGAGCGGCACCTGCGTGAAGCCGTGCACGCGATCCTCCAGCAGGAGTACGCGGGCGAGATGGAGGTCGTGGTCGCGCTCGGCCCCTCCACCGACCGCACCGACGAGATCGCCGCGGAGCTGGTGAAGGAGGACCCGCGGGTGCACACGGTCCCGAACCCCACGGGACGCACGCCCGCCGCCCTGAACGCCGCGATCAAGGCCTCGCGCCACCCGATCGTGGTACGCGTCGACGGCCACGCCGCGCTCTCGCCGGGCTACATCACGACCGCCGTGCGCCTCCTGGAGGAGACCGGCGCGATGAACGTCGGCGGCATCATGCACGCCCAGGGCACCAACGCCTGGGAGCAGGCCGTCGCCGCCGCCATGACCTCGAAGATCGGCGTCGGCAACGCCGCCTTCCACACCGGCGGCGACGCCCAGCAGGCAGAGACGGTGTACCTGGGCGTGTTCCGGCGCGAGGCCCTGGAGCAACAGGGCGGCTACAACGTCGAGTTCATCCGCGCCCAGGACTGGGAGCTGAACTTCCGGATCAGGGAGGCCGGGGGCCTCATCTGGTTCTCGCCGGAGCTGAAGGTCTCCTACCGGCCGCGCCCGAGCGTGAAGGCCCTCGCCAAGCAGTACAAGGACTACGGCCGCTGGCGCCACGTCGTCGCCCGCTACCACCAGGGCTCCATCAACCTGCGCTACCTCGCGCCGCCGGTCGCCGTCTGCGCCATCGCCGCGGGGCTCGTCGTGGGCGCGGCTCTCACGCCGTGGGGCCTGGTCGTGCCCGGCGGGTACCTCGCCGCCATCGCCGCGGGCTCCGTCCCGGCCGGCAAGGGCCTGCCCCTGAAGGCGCGGCTTCAGATCCCCGTGGCGCTCGCGACGATGCACATGTCGTGGGGCTGGGGCTTCCTCACCAGCCCGCGCTCGCTGGCCAAGCGGGTCATCGCCTCGCGCCGCCCGGCCGTCCTCGGGGAGACCCAGGAGGCCTGAGCCCGAGCCTGTGCCCCGGCTCGGGCAGACCCTGAGCCGCGGAGGCCTGAAGGAGCCCCCGGCCCCCCTTCCCGGGGCCGGGGGCTCCTCGGCTACCAGGTGAAGTTCGGGTCCACCTTCATGCAGGCCTTCTTGTCGGAGCCGCTCAGGGCGTCCGCCGAATCCGGCGTCGAGTCGTCCTGCTTCGCGGCCTTCTTCGGCTTGTCGCCCTCCCGCCAGTCGGCGCCGACGACCAGCGTGACGCCGGAGACGTCCGTCGACTTCTTCACCGAACTCAGCGGCATGCCCAGGGACTTGGCGACCCGCTGCGCGTCGCCCTCCAGGTCCACGCTCGGATAGCGGATGACCGTCCTGTCCTCGGTCACCGACGCCGACGTGTCCGGCGCCGCCTTCACGAAGCCGAGCCCGGCCAGCTCCTGCGCGACGGCGCTCGCCCGGCCGCCGGCGGCGGGCTCCGTGGCCGTGCGCGTGCCGTTCTGGACCTGCAGCGCGATCTCCCCGTCCGGCGCCGCCGGGTCGTCCGACAGCTTCTCCTTGGCGGGCTTGCGCTTGCCCTTGCCGTCGAGGGCGATGTCGTCCCGTACCAGCCTGAAGAGCTGCTCGGCGTCGCCGGGCTTCGGGACCACCCGGGCTCCGGAGTACTCGAACGGCATGGTCGTCATCGTCGTGCGCTCCGGCGAGACCTTCTTCAGCTCGTTGCCGAGGCCGATGAGCTTCAAGGGGGAGCCGATGCCCGGGTCGACCTTCAGCGCCCTCGTCGCGTTCTCGGCGAGCTTGCGCAGCCGGTTGGGGCTGGTCAGGCCGGTGTTCTCGCGGAGCGTGCGGACCAGCGAGTTCATGTACATGTGCTGGGCCTTGGCGCGGGATATGTCGGTGCCGCCCTCGAAGCCGTAGCGGGTGCGCAGCCACTGCAGGGCCTGCTCGCCCTTGATGTTCGTGGTGCCCTTCTCCAGCTTCAGGCCCGAGCCCTTGCCCTCGCTGGTGCGCGAGTGGATGTTCTTGTCCACGCAGACGGGCACGCCGCCGATCGCGTCGGCCATCGACACCACACCCGCGAAGTCGACCATCATGAAGTGGTTGATGTGGATGTTGGTCAGCTTCTCCCAGGTGGCGACCGTGCAGCCCGGGCCGCCGCGGCCCAGGGACTCGTTCGTCATCGTGCGCGGGCCGCTCTCCGGGTACACCTTGCCGTCGTCCGGGTCGGTGCACTTGGGGATGGTCAGGAGGGTGTCGCGCGGCATGCTGATGACGGACATGTTGCTGCGGTCCGCCGACAGGTGCAGGAGCATCTGTACGTCCGCGAGCGGCGGGCCGCCGAAGGTCTCCTTGGCGCCGCCGAGCTTCTGGTTCTCCTTGGAGTCCCGGGCGTCGGAGCCGATCAGGAGGATGTTCAGGGGCGTCTGACCCGCGGAGTTGGGCGTGGGCTCGGGGGCCCGGTGGTCGCCCAGGTTCAGGTCGTCCGTCTCCAGGTTGCTGTTCAGGTGCTGGTAGTAGAGGTAACCGGCGCCGGCCGTGCCGAGTATCAGGACCGAGAGGACGATCGCCGACCAGCGCAGGACACGGCGCTTGCGCGGGCGTCTCGGCTTGCCGCCGCCCCCGTCACCACCGCCTCGCGCGCCCTTGCCGGGCGGGCCCGACGTGCCGCCCTTGGCGGTGCCGTTCTTGCCGGTGCCGTTCTTGGCGGTGCCGTTCTTGGCGCGTCCGCCGCCGGTGCCTGCTCCTTTGGCACCCGCACCACGCCCGGCCCGCGCCCCGTCGGCCCCCACCGCACGGGATCCCGCCGCCGCGGCGGCGTCGCTTGTGCCGGATTCCTCCGCCGTGCCCGAGTCCGCGTCGGGCGAAGTCTTCCGCGTCCCCGCCCCACCGGACGCTCCCTCCCCACGGACACTGTGCTGCCCCATCCCTGCCCCTCCCCGCCCTGCTTCACAAGTGCGGCCGCCCCACGGCGACTTGCGGCGCGGTGCCGCCGCCACACCCGGCGGCGGTCGCCGGCCCGCCGCCAGGTGTGGCGTTCTGTGAGACGTCAAACAACTGTCTCAGGTCACTTGGCACACACGGATTTGTCGGCACCGACCTTCTGGATGCCGTCCGGTGCCTTCGACGGAGCACTTATGGGCACCCCCGCGCCCTTGAAGTCGGCCCCGAGGGTCAGCACCATCGCGGGCAGCCCCTGCGCGTTCTTCTCGCTCTCGCCCGGCTTCAGCGCCGACCCGGGCAGCCCCATCAGCTCGGCGAGCCGCCGCGCCTGGTCGGCCTCGCCCTTGCCGTACTCCAGGGTGGTCTTGCCCAGGTTCTTCGGCGCGTTGCCGAGCTGGCTGGACTTCGTCACACCCTCGTTGTTCTGCAGCCAGGCGAGGGTCGCCTGCGCGGCGCCCGTCTTGCCGCTGCCGTTGTAGATGTCGACGCGGACGTCGGCGGGGTCGGCCTTGGGGCCCTTGAGGCGGGCGGCCACCGCGGCCTTCTCCTTCTTCTCCTTCTTCTTGACCTCGGTCAGCGACACGTCCTCGCGCATCATCGAGAACAGCTCGTCGGACTTGGGCTTGTTCAGCACGACCGTGACGGGCTTCGGCTCGGCGGGGTTGTCGACCACCGGGGTCGTCGCGAAGGTCAGGTTCTTCATGTCGAGCTTGCCGAGCTCCATGCCGAGGTCACGGAGTTTCATTATGTCGGCGATCTTGGAGTCGACGGTCAGCGCCTTCGTGCCCGCCTCCGCCAGACTTATCATCTTCTTCGGGCTGGTCAGCGTGCCCCCGGACTTCAGCTTGCGCATCAGGGAGCTGAGGAACTGCTGTTGCAGTTCGATCCGGCTGAGGTCGCCGCCGTTGCCCACGGAGTGCCGGGTACGCACGAAGGCCAGGGCCTCCTCGCCCTCGATCGTGTGCTTGCCCTTGGACAGCTTCAGATGCGAATCCGGGTCGTCGATGTCCTTGGCGAGGCACACGTCCACGCCGTCGACCGCGCTGGACAGCGTCTTGACCGCGTTGAAGTCGGCCACCATGAAGTGGTCGAGCTCTATGCCGGTGATCTGCGTGACCGTGCGCATGACGCAGCTCGGCGTGCGCTCGCTCTGGCCGAGGCTCTCGTTGAAGCGGACCTGCTGCGAGCCCGGGATGACCTTCGTGGAGCCGTCGTCCTGCTTGGTGGGGCAGTCCGGAATGTCCGTGATCATGTCGCGCGGGATGCTCAACGCGGTCGCGTTGGAGCGGTCCTTGGAGACGTGCAGCAGGAGCGTGGTGTCGGCGTGGCCGACGCTGCCCTCGTCTCCGTAGCCCTTGTTGCCGTCGCCGCTGCGCTTGTCCGTGCCGACGAGCAGGATGTTGATGGCGCGGTCCTTGCTGAACCCGCCGGTGCCCGCGCCGTCGTCGGAGACGGCGGTGATGTTGTCGTTGAGGTGCTGGTAGTAGAGATAGCCGCCGACCGCGGCGACGACGACCACGAAGGCCACCGTGCCGCCCGTCCAGATGGCGATCTTCTTGCCGGTGTTCTTCTTCTTGGGCCGCCTGTTGCGCCGCCCGCCCGTGGCCGCCTCCGGCTGCGCGCCGCGCCGCCTGCGCTGGCCCGGCACCTGCTCGCGGCCGTGCTCCCGGCTGCCGTGCTCGGATCCCTGGCGGCGTCCGTGGTCACGGCCGGGCTCGCGCCCCTGGTCCCGGCCGCGCTCACGGCCGCCGGGGCGCTCGGAGCCCCGCCCCGGCGGCCGGGGCGCGGCGCCTCGGGGTCCGGGAACTCCAGGCGGCGCCGACTGCCCTGCGGAAGGACTCAGTCGCAGTTCGTAGTCGCCTGTCTGCGGGTTCAGTACCCACTGGTCTGCGGGGTCGATGTCGTCAGCCCGCCCACGGCCTTGCGCGTCCACGGTTGTTTGCGTCCTCCGTCAGGGCCACGCGGCGCCTTTCCCCCCTCAAGAAGGCGCTCGGTCAGTCGTACAACGGTGCGCGGTCGCGAAGGCCGGGCACCGGATCGGCTCACACTATCCGCCCAGTTCAGCGTCCAACGACGCCGGTGACAAATTCCACTCACCTTCGAGGCCCCTACAACTGGGCAATCCACCCAATTTCTTTGCCGAGGTGCCCTTCCGGGCGGTGCGGGTTTTACTCGCAGCTGGTCCGGTCGGCCGTGTTGCCCCGGAATGTGGGCGCGGGGCTCGGCGTATGACTCGGGTCGTCCGGCTTCCCGTCGCTCTCGTCGTCGTACGCGGATTCGCCTTCGTCGTACGTCTCTTCGGAGTCGTCCTCGTACGCCTTGGAGGCCGTCCGCTCGTACGCGGCCGCCGCGGCGTCGCGCGTCACGCGCACCGGCTCGTCCTTCCGCAGCCGCGTGAAGAGTTCCTCCGCGGCCGGTTCGACCAACTCGTCGCGATTCGCGTCATAGGTGTAGGAACGCCGCGGCACGGTGAGGAACTGAACCCGTTCTGTGGGGATATTGCGCACCCCGCGCACCAGTTCGTACAAACTGCGCAGACTCGCCAGACCCGGGTCCGTCGTCAGCGAGGACGTGGCCGCGTCCAGAACGGGATAGAGCTTCACGGGATTCAGCAGGACGTCATTGCTGCGCACCTTGTTGACGAGCGCGGCGAGGAACTCCTGCTGCCGGTCCATGCGATCGGTGTCGCTGCCGTTTCCGATGGACTTGCGGGCGCGTACGTAGCCGAGGGCCTGCTCGCCGTCGAGGGTCTGCGGTCCCGCGGGCAGCCGCACCTTCGCGGCCCGGTCGTCGACGGGCTCCTTCAGGCAGACCCGCACCCCGTCGACGGCGTCCACCATGTCCTTGAACCCGGCGAAGTCCACGACCATGTGGTGGTCGATCCGGATGTCGGTGAGCTTCTCCACCGTGCGGATCGTGCAGGCCGTGCCGCCGAACTCGAACGCCCAGTTGAACTGGGCGAATTGGGCGCGCGTACGGGAGCCGTCCGGGCGGCGGCAGCCCGGGATGTCCACCATCAGGTCGCGCGGAAGCGACACGGCGGTCGCGCTCTGCCGGTCCGCGGCCAGGTGCAGCAGGATCGTGGTGTCCGAGCGCTGGGTGCCGAGGTCCCGGCCGTACTTGCGGTTGTCGCGCCCGGAGCGCGAGTCGGAGCCGATGAGCAGGATGTTCTGGGCGTCGTGCACGAGCGGCGTCGGCCGCTCCTCCTCGTAGCGCGCGAGCTCGGCGGCGGCGCCGGTGTCTTTGGTGATGTTCCCGTTCAGCTTGGTGTACGCGGCCCAGCCGACGCCGCCCGCGGCGAGCACGAGGACGGCGGTGGCGAGCGCGGCCCAGCGCAGCCAGCGGAGCCTGCGGCGGCGTGGTCCGAACCCCGCGGGGCTCACGCCCGCCCCCGGCGCGTACGTGGCCTCGCGTGGCGCGGTCGCGGTCTCTGCCGCTTCCTCGCCCGGCTCGGACGGCGTGCGCGCGGTGTCGGTCACGTGGCGGTCCACCCCTCATGGCTGCGGTCGGTGCACGGTCGCTCTGCTCGCTCAGTGCGCACTGAGCGCTCCTACCGACCATGGACCGGCGCGCGCCGGGGGGCCTGCGGGCCAGGGGCTCCGCTGGGCCGAACGGGGGACGCGGGCGGGGTGCGGCGGGGCCTGGCGGGGCTGGGGCGGGGCGCCATGGCGGCGTGGTGCCCCGCCTCGGCCGCCGGTGGGCCGTCAGCGGGCCGTCGCCGTCACCCGCTCGCTCTCCAGCCGCTTCTCCAGGCCGCCCTCGCCCAGCCGGTCGAGGTGGCGGCACAGGACCACCGAGCCGCCCGCGGCAAGGGGCGCGTACAGCCCGGCGCTCAGGCCGTCCCAGGTGTCGTAGGGGCGGTCGGAGAGCAGCCGGGAGCCCGGGGCGAGGCCCAGCTCGGCGGCGTCGGCGCCGGACCGCGCCACGAGCTCGGCGCCGGTCAGCTCCAGGCCGCCGACGGCGAGCGCGGGCTCGTCGGGGTCCACGGGCGCGTACGGGGCGAAGCGGTCGCCCTGGCTCGGCACCTCCACGGCGTAGTCGGCGAAGCCCGCGGGGGTCTCGGGGAAGCGGCCGCCGAGGGGGCGCAGGGCGAGGGCCACGCGCTCGCCGGAGCAGGCCCGGGCGGCCTCCAGGTCGTCCGGGCCGCTGACGACGAGGTCCGCCGCCGCCGGGTCGCCGCCGACGTCCGCGACGACGCCCACGGAGGAGCAGGCGAGCAGCCACACGGCCGTCTGCCAGTGCGCGGGCAGCAGCAGCGCGAGCCGGTCGCCGGGCTCGGCGGACAGTTCGCCCTGGAGGAGGTTGGAGGTCTTGGCCACCCAATTGGCGAAGGTGGCCACGGACAATTCGACGCGCTCGCCGGTCGCGTCGTCGTAGTACGTCACGAGCGGGCGCGCCGGGTCCGCGGCGAGCGCGGATCGCAGCAGGTCGGCAGGGGTGCGGTCGTTGGCGTTCACGGCCGCAAGGGTACGCGGGCGACGGTGTGTCGCCGCTGTGGGAGGCCCAGTTGGGGCCGCCGGTCGGGCGGTCGTCGGGCCGACGGGCCGTCAGTTCCGGGCACCTCCCGATGGACAGATATGTACCGGTATGTCAACTATCAGTTGTATGCGTGGATTCCTTGCTTCCTCGATCGGTGTCACCTGCGCCACGGCGCTCGCCCTCCCCCTCGCCCTGACGTCGTCCGATACCGCGGCCGTCACCCGGCCCGCCGCCAAGACGCCGCCCGGCAGCACCCAGTCGCTGTCCCTGGGACCGCTCGCCGCCGACCGCGCGGGCGGCGCCGGGTCCCGCGACCAGGGGCTCGCCCGCCGCGACGTACGCCCGTTCTCCCTGGTGGGTGTCGTCTGGGACGACCCGGACGTCGAACTGCACGGCCGGGTCCAGGTCCGCACCCGCGCGACCGGCACCACGAGCTGGTCCTCCTGGCAGGAGGTCGAGACGCACAACCACGAACACGCCGCCGACCCCGGCACGGCCGAGGGCGACTCGGGCCGCGTCCGCGGCTCGACCGCGCCCCTGTGGGTCGGCGACTCGGACGGGGTCGAGCTGCGGGTGCGGGCAGCCGCCGAGGGGGGCGCGGGCGGGGCCGGGCGGGCCACCGGACGGGCCGGGCGCGCGCTGCCGGAGACGGAGGCGGCGCTGCCCGCGGGCCTGCGCCTCGAACTCGTCGACCCCGGGGAGCACCCGGCGCCGCCCGCCGACCAGTACGAGGGCGCGCCGCAGGGGGCCCCGGCGCGGGCCGACGGCGTCCAGGCCGGGCTGCCGGACGCGGCCGCGAACCTGCTGACGGCCGAGTCCGCGGCCGCGTCCGCCGTGAACGCCGACCTCGCCCCGCTCGGCGCCACCGCCGTCACCCCGCTCGACCGGGCCCAGACACAGGCAGACCTCGTCGCGGCGCGGGGCGGTGACCTCACCAATGCCAGGCCGTACGTCGGGCCGCGCCCGGGCATCGTCACGCGGCGCGGCTGGGGCGCCGACGAGAGCCTGCGCGAGCGGAACTTCGCGTACACGAGGACCGTCAAGGCGGCCTTCGTGCACCACAGCGCCACCGGCAACAACTACAGGTGCTCGCAGGTGCCCTCCGTCCTGCGCAGTATCTACCGCTACCACGTCAAGAGCAGCGGCTGGCGAGACTTCGGCTACAACTTCGCCGTCGACAAGTGCGGAAACATCTACGAAGGCCGTGCCGGGGGAGTGGCCAAGGCGGTCCTCGGCGCGCACACTCTCGGTTTCAACAGCAACAGCATGGGCATCGCCGTCCTCGGCACGTTCACCAGCGCCGGCCCGCCCAAGGCGGCGGTGACCGCGGTCGCGAAGCTCACCGCGTGGAAGCTCGGCCTGTTCGGCGCGAATCCCCGCGGCAAGACGTATCTGAAGTCGGGCGGTGGCAACCTCTACCGGAAGGGCAGCAACGTCAGGCTCAACGTGATCTCCGGCCACCGGGACGGGTTCGCCACGGAGTGCCCGGGGCGCCTGCTGTACAAGAAGCTCGGCACGGCTCGGTCCGTCGCGGCCCGCCTCCAGGGCCGCTGAGGCCCTCGCCCGGAAGCCCCGATCATCCATCTGCATACACTGGCCGGCCGACACGAAACCTCGGCCGGCCCCAGCAGGAAGCAGAGACGACAGGTGACAGAAGCGATCCTCCTGGTCGGCGGCAAGGGCACCCGGCTGCGTCCGCTCACGGTGAACACACCCAAGCCGATGGTCCCGGCGGCGGGCGTCCCCTTCCTCACCCACCAGCTGGCCCGCGCCCGCGCGGCGGGCGTCGACCACATCGTGCTCGCCACCTCCTACCTCGCGGAGGTGTTCGAGCCGTACTTCGGCGACGGCTCGGCGCTCGGCCTCCACATCGAGTACGTGACCGAGGAGGAGCCGCTCGGCACCGGCGGCGCCATCCGCAACGTCGCCTCGCGGCTGCGCTCCGGACCCGAGGACCCCGTCCTGGTCTTCAACGGCGACATCCTCACCGGCCTGGACATCCGCGCCCTCGTCGCCGAGCACCGGCGCGTCGACGCGGACGTCTCCCTGCACCTCACCAAGGTCGCCGACCCGCGGGCGTACGGCCTGGTCCCCACCGATCCGACCGGGCGCGTCACCGCCTTCCTGGAGAAGCCGCAGACCCCGCAGGAGATCGTCACCGACCAGATCAACGCGGGCGCGTACGTCTTCCGGCGCTCCGTCATCGACACGATCCCCGCGGGGCGGCCCGTCTCCGTCGAACGCGAGACCTTCCCCGGCCTGCTCGCCTCCGGGGCCCACCTCCAGGGCATGGTCGACTCCACCTACTGGCTCGACCTCGGCACCCCGCAGGCCTTCGTACGCGGCTCCGCCGACCTCGTCCTCGGCCGCGCGCCGTCGCCCGCCGTGCCCGGGCGCTGCGGCGACCGGCTCGTCCTGCCGTCCGCCCGGGTCGCCTCCGGCGCGAAGCTCACCGGTGGCACGGTGATCGGGGAGGACGCCTTCGTGGGGGAGGGGGCCCGGCTCGTCGGCAGCACGGTTCTCTCCGGCGCCGTCATCGAGCCCGGGGCCGTCATCACCGACTCGCTCATCGGGGCGCGGGCCTCGGTCGGGGCGCGGTCTGTGCTCACCGGTGCGGTGGTCGGCGACGGCGCGTTCGTCGGTGCGGACAATGAGCTGCGGGACGGGGTACGGGTGTGGTGCGAGGCTCGCCTGCCGGCGGGGGCGGTGCGCTTCTCCTCCGACCAGTAGCCGCGGGTGCGGGTCCTTTCCCACCCACCGGCCCCAACTTGCCCCGGGCCTGCCCGACAGCCCGGCACCCCCACCCCCGCCCGGGCGCACCCCCGTATCGCGCTGCGCGCTCGTCCTCAAGCGCCGGACGGGCTCTCTCCCACCCGCCCGCCCCAACTTGCCCCGGGCTTGCCCGAAACCCCGGCACCCTCAGCCCCGACCGGATCACCCCCGTATCGGCGCTCCGCGCCTCGTCCTCAAGCG
>NZ_JNXT01000087.1 GCF_000716675.1 Streptomyces alboflavus | reverse complement strand
GGGCGGTGGGGTCCGGCTGGGCGGGGCCGGTGGGGTCCTGGCTCGTGCCGACGCGGCTCTCCGCCTCGCCGTACGTCGTCGTCCCGTACCCGGCCGTCGGCGATGTGGCCATCGGGACCGTCAGGCCGTGCGAGCCGTCCACGCTCTCGGCCAGCGGGGTGCGGGCCGGGGCCACCGCGACGACGGTGCAGCCGCGGCGGTACGCCTGCTCGGCGAGGAGTGTCAGGCCGGGCTCCGTGCCGTCCGGGGTGACGATGAGCAGCAGGTCGACGGGGCCCGTCCAGCCGGGCAGGGACCAGCGCAGGGCGCCCGCGGCCGGGGCGACCCCGGTGGGCGCGAGGCGCACGACGGGGCAGCCGGTGCCCGCGAGCGCGGTGATGAGGTCGGCCACGCCGGTCGCCGCGGTGCCCGGGCCCGCGATCAGGACGGCGCGGGGGCGGCCGTCCGGCTTGAGTTCCGTGAGGCCGGACTCCGTGGCGTGCCGGAGCGCGGTCCGCACCCGGGCGCCCGCCTCGGCGGCGCCGCGCAGCAGATCGTGCAGGTCGGCCCGGGCCAGGGCCTCGGGAGCGTCAAGGAGCGAGTCGTCGAGCATGAGGGCGGCCTCCGATCGCCGTGCGACGGCGGGTGGCGGGCTGGGTGGTCGTACGGGGTGCCGGTCGCGGCTTCGTACGGTGCGCCTCTTCGATCGTTACGCGGGGCGGCGGGCCTCGTCGACCAGGAGGACGGGGATGCCGTCGCGGACCGGGTAGGCCAGGCCGCAGTCCGTGCCGTTCGCCGTGCAGACCAGCTCCGTGTCCGTCTCCTTGAGGGGGGCGTGGCAGGCCGGGCAGGCGAGGATCTCCAGGAGGCCGGCTTCGAGCGGCATGTGCGGGGTCCCTTCGGGGTGGGGCGGGTGGGGCTTGTGGCCTGGTCAGGGTACCGCTGGGCGGGGCCTTGCCGGGGGGCGCGGGCGGGGCTGTGCCCCGCGCCCCCCGGCGGGGCGGACCGTTTCGTCTTCGGGTGCGGGCCGGTGGGCGTTTGTGCCCACCCGTTCCGCCATGCGGAACGCCTGCCCACAAACGCGAGGTCGGCATCCGGTCGCCCCTCGGAAACCTGCCCGCACCCAGTCGCCCCGAGAACACCCGGCCGCGAACGCGCACCCGGTGCCCGGGCCGCTACGCCCTGACGCCGCTGCCCGGGCCGCTACGCCCTGATGATCGCCAGGGCCGCGTCGCGGGTCTGCTCCATCGTCTGCTGGTCGCGGGCCTCCGCGTTGAGGCGGAGGAGGGGCTCCGTGTTGGAGGCGCGGACGTTGAACCACCAGTCCGTGGACGTGACGGTGAGGCCGTCGAGTTCGTCGATGGTGACGCCGTCCTGGCCCTCGTACGCGGACCGGATGGCCGCGAGGCGTGCCTTCTGGTCGTCGACCGTGGAGTTGATCTCGCCGGAGCCCGCGTAGCGGTCGTACTGCTCGACGAGGCCGGACAGCGGGCCGTCCTGGCCGCCGAGGGCAGCGAGGACGTGCAGCGCGGCCAGCATGCCGGTGTCGGCGTTCCAGAAGTCGCGGAAGTAGTAGTGCGCGGAGTGCTCGCCGCCGAAGATGGCGCCCGACTTGGCCATCTCCTCCTTGATGAAGGAGTGGCCCACACGCGTACGCACGGGCGTGCCGCCGTTCTCGCGGACGACCTCGGGGACCGACCAGGAGGTGATCAGGTTGTGGATGACCGTGCCGGAGCCGCCGTGCTTGGCGAGTTCGCGGGCGGCGACCAGGGCGGTGATCGCGGACGGCGAGACGGGGCCGCCGTTCTCGTCGACGACGAAGCAGCGGTCGGCGTCGCCGTCGAAGGCGATGCCGAGGTCGGCGCCCTCCTCGCGCACGCGCGCCTGGAGGTCGACGATGTTGGCCGGGTCCAGCGGGTTGGCCTCGTGGTTGGGGAAGGTGCCGTCCAGCTCGAAGTACATCGGGACGAGGTCGAGGGGCAGGCCTTCGAAGACGGTGGGGACGGTGTGGCCGCCCATGCCGTTGCCCGCGTCGACGACGACCTTCAGGGAGCGGATGGTGGTGAGGTCCACCAGGGAGCGCAGGTGGGCCGCGTAGTCCTTGAGGGTGTCGCGGCGCGTGAGCGTGCCGGGGGTCACCGCCGGGTCCTGTGCGGGGGCGCCCTCGTCCGACCAGCGCTCGACCAGGGCGCGGATGTCGGCGAGGCCGGTGTCCTGGCCGACGGGTGCGGCGCCCGCGCGGCACATCTTGATGCCGTTGTACTGCGCCGGGTTGTGCGAGGCCGTGAACATCGCGCCGGGCAGGTTCAGCGCGCCCGAGGCGTAGTACAGCTGGTCCGTCGAGCACAGGCCGATCTCGGTGACGTCGACGCCGCGTGCCGCGGCCCCTCGCGCGAAGGCACGGGACAGACCGGGCGACGAGGGGCGCATGTCGTGCCCGACGACGATCGCGTCCGCTCCCGTCACGCTCACGAAGGCCGCGCCGAACAACTCCGCCAGAGACTCGTCCCACTGGTCCGGGACCACCCCGCGCACGTCGTACGCCTTCACGAGCTGGGACAGGTCAGCAGTCACGGCAACCCTCTCTGCAAGGTTCAGGGAGCTCGGCAAGCCCTCGTCGGTGGCAACAAACTACCCGCACCGCCGCGCCGGAAGCCGCGTCAGGGCAGCATCCACCCGAGGACCGCGGTGCTCTGCCCGACCACGATGAGGCACATCACCAGGAGCAGCCCGATGCTCCAGGGCAGCACCTTGCGCAGCAGGTCGCCCTCCTTGCCCGCGAGCCCGACGGCCGCGCAGGCGATCGTCAGGTTCTGCGGGGAGATCATCTTGCCGAGGACGCCGCCCGAGCTGTTCGCGGCGGCGAGGAGTTCGGGCGAGAGGCCCGACTGCTCGGCAGCCGTCACCTGGAGCGAGCCGAACAGCGCGTTGGCGGAGGTGTCGGATCCGGACACGGCGACGCCGAACCAGCCGAGCACCGGCGAGAGGAAGGCGAGGCCCGCGCCCGCGTCGGCCACGAAGTGCCCGATGGTGGCGGCCTGTCCGGACAGGTTCATGACGTACGCGAGCCCGAGCACGCTCGTCACGGTGAGGATCGCGAACCGCAGTTCGTGCACGGTCGCCAGCCACTCGCGCACCGCCACGCGCGCGGGGACGCGGAGGACGGCCGCCGTGCCGACGCCCGCGAGGAGCACGAGCGTGCCACCGGTGGAAACGACCGGCAGCGAGAAGACGTTCCCGCCGACGGGGTCGCCCGCCGGGTCGCCGACGTTCAGGAAGGGCCAGTCGAAGGTGCGGGTCGCCTCGGCGAGGAAGTCCTTCACGGGCGGGATCTGGGCGACGGAGAAGATCGCGACGATGAGGGCGTACGGGGCGTAGGCGCGCAGCACGTCGGGGCGCGGGTCGTCGTGGTCCAGGTCCGTGCTGCGGGCGCCGGTCAGGACGGCGGCGCGGACGGGCTCGGCGGCCGGCCTGCGGGCGCCGGGGACGGCGACGAGGGCGCCCGCGCCCGCCAAGGCGGCACCGATGTCGGCCAGTTGCGCGGAGACGTAGTTGGAGGCCGCGAACTGGGCGGCGGCGAAGGCGAGTCCGCAGGCCGCGGCGGGCATCCAGGTCTCGCGCAGACCGCGGCGGCCGTCCACGAGGGCGACCAGGAGCAGCGGTACGACGAGGGCGAGCAGCGGGGTCTGACGGCCGACGACGGTGGCGACGGTGTCCAGCGGGATGCCGGTGACCTGGGCGAGCGTCACGACGGGGGTGCCCATGGCACCGAAGGCCACGGGCGCGGTGTTGGCGACGAGGGCGACGACGGCGGCGCGCACCGGGTCGAAGCCGAGCGCGACCAGCATCACCGAGCAGATCGCGACGGGCGCGCCGAAGCCCGCGAGCGCTTCCAGGAGCGCGCCGAAGCAGAAGGCGATGACGAGCGCCTGGATGCGCGGGTCGTCGGAGAGTCGTCCGAAGGAGCGGCGCAGGATGTCGAAGTGCCGGGTGCGGACGGTCATCCGGTACACCCACAGGGCGTTGACGACGATCCACAGGATGGGGAAGAGCCCGAAGACGGCGCCCTGGGCGGCGCTGGACGCGGTCTGGCCGAGCGGCATGCCGTAGGCGAGCCAGGCGACGGCTGCGGCGACCGCGAGGCCGATGAGCCCCGCGCGGTGGGCCTTCATGCGGACGGCGCCGAGCAGGACGAGGACGGTGAGCAGGGGCAGGGTCGCGACGAGGGCGGACAGGCCGAGCGAGTCGGCCACGGGCTCCAGCTCCTGGACGTACACCACGCCTCCCGGTTCCGCGATGCGGAATGCGATCTCTCGCAACTGGGGGGAATGGTCGTGTCCGTGCCAACGTCACGTCAATGGGGCGTGCGGGGCGGGTTGTTCAAGGGTGAATAACGGCCCTCTACGGAGAACACCCTTCTGGAGAACAGCCCTCTACGGAGAACAGCCTTCTACGGAGAGACGCTTCAGGACTCCGGCTCTCGCAGAGGCGCTTCAGGACTCCGGCTCCCGCAGAGAGACGCTTCAGGACTCCGGCGAGCGCAGCACCCGCAGATGCCCCCGGCGTCCGACCTCCATCGGGTCGGCCGAGCGCGCCCCGCCCCCACCGGCTCCCGCGGCCCGCTCCTGCGGCCGCGCCGCCTCCCGCACGGCGTTGGCGAGCGCTTCCAGGTCGTCGCCGCTGGGCCGGGCCGGTCCTGAGCCGTCGGCGAGGCGGACGACCTCCCAGCCGCGCGGCGCGGTGAGGCGCTCGGAGTGCTCGGCGCACAGGTCGTAGCAGTGGGGTTCGGCGTACGTGGCGAGGGGGCCGAGGACCGCGGTCGAGTCGGCGTAGACGTACGTCAGCGTCGCGACGGCGGGACGGCCGCAAGCGGTGCGCGAACAGCGACGTACAGGGCTCACGACGTTGGACGGTACCGCACTCTTGAGCGGGCCGCGACGACTCTCCATGAGGTCACTCCCCCGTGTCGTGCTGTGATCCCGCGCACAGGGCCCCCCGCAGGCGCGCCGCTGACCTGCGAAGACGCAAGGGACCAGAGGGGCCAGCGGTGTTGAACGCGGTCACCACTCGGTACAAATGCGGCCAATCGTCGCGAGATCGACGGTCCCGGAGAGATACGCAATCGAGCCCAAGCTTGGCTGGAATGGTCAGGAAGCGACATGCCGTGCTCCGTGCGGAAAGGGCGATCTCGAGGACTACGCTTCCCCAGTGATGGACGACCCCGTACAACCCCGCTCCAGTGAGCCGAGGCCCCGCCGACGCGACCGTCACGGCAGGGGCATGCGCGGCCCCGTGGCGCCTCCCCAGGTGCCGCTCTCCGCCAGCCGCGCGGAGGCCTTCACGGACCTCGTGCAGGACTCCGTGGAGCGCCTGGAGCGGCGCTGGCCGCAGCTCACCGAGATCGACTTCCTGGTGCTCGACGTGCCGCCGACCATCGGCGGCGACGCCGGCGCCGCCGGTGACGAGGAGTGGGGTGCCGGGACGGTGCCTCTCGGCGGGACGATCTCGGCCTCCGAAGGACGGCCCGCGCGGGTCGTGATCTACCGGCGACCGGTCGAGATCCGCACCAAGGGCCGGGACGAGCGGGCCGCGCTGGTCCACGAAGTGGTCGTGGAGCAGGTGGCGGAGCTGCTCGGCCTCTCGCCGGAGTCCGTGGACCCGCGCTACGGCGAGGAGTAGACCGGGGCCCGCGAGGAGCCCCGAGCCCCGGCCGCGCCGCCCCGGCACCCGGCCGCGCACCCCCGGCCCCCCGCCCTCACTTCTGCAGCACTTCGAGGTCCTGCTCGGCCTTCGGGACGGCCACCGTCCCCCGGTCGTCCGGCACCGTCTGGATCGTGAACATGGGGATGCCGTTCTCCGGGAGCTCCAGCATCCGGGCGGCGTGCACAGGTCCGCCGGACTCGGTCTCCAGGGTGAGGGCGTAGGACCCCTTGAGGCCGGACGGGACCGGCGGGTCGACCGCGAGGGTCGTACCGCCCTTGACCGTGTACGTCTTCGAGACGGGCTCCCCCGCCTCCGAGCCCGCCGACGCCGTGACCTTCACGCGGCCCGTCTCCCCGGGGGCCACCAGGGAGAGCGTGGAGCCCTTGGCGCGGTTGTCGGCGACCGTGGCACGGGCGCCGACGGCACTCGTCGCCGGGATGAACGCCGTCTCCTGCTTGTCGCCCTTGCCGCGGGTGACGCGCAGCCCCGCGACCACCGGCACCGCGTCCTCCGTGGGCGTCAGGAGCAGCGAACCGGCCTCCCCCCTGGTGACGTCGCCCAGGTCGACGGCGGCCGTCATGCCGGACTTCACGTGCAGCGTCTCGTGCCCCGCCGGGGTGATCGCGCCCGTCGGCGAGGCCAGGCGCACCTTCAGGTCCGCGTCGTCGGAGCCCGGAGCGAAGGCGACCAGGCGCACCGACGTGGCGTCCTCGGGGATGCCGGGCAGGACCAGGCTGGGGGCGGGGTCGGTGGAGGCGGGCAGCCAGTCGCCGCCGAGCTTGTCGTCCGAGGAGTGCACGGCGGCGGCCACGCGCCCGCTGCGCGCGGCGACGTGCATCGTGATGTTCGTGTACGGCTTGCCGGTGAGCGTGGACAGCAGCACGGGGACGCTGGAGTGCGGCTGGATCTGGATGGACTGGCCGACGTCGGCCTTGATGCTCCCGTCGCGGCCGTACAGCTCGACGTCCACGACCGCCGCCGAGTCGTCCGGGTTGGTCAGGTGGATGTAGTCGCTGCGGCCCTTGGCGGTGCTTGCGCCCGGGAACCAGAACTCGGTGTCGGGGGCGACGCAGTTGGCGCCCTGGACGCCGCGCCCTGAGCCCGCGCTGACCGTGGTGGTCTGCTGGACGGTCCAGCCCGGCGCGAGGGCGCCGTCGGCGCTGCCCACAAGGGCGGGCGCCTCGGCGCCCGACTCCTCGCCCGTCACGGGCTTGCCCGGGGACTTCTGGGTCAGGAACGGCTTGAGGCCCTTCGTGCGTTCCTTGGCGGTGTCCGTCAGGACCTTGGGGGCCGGCAGGAGTTCGGCCTTGCCGCCGCTCCCCGCGCCCTCGGAGGAGGGCGTGAAGGCGGTGTAGCTCGTCTCCGCGAGGTCGGACGTGCTGGGCTCGGGGCACAGCAGGCTGGTGCGCTCCACGGGCAGCCGCTTCGCGGTCTTCGCCGCGTCGTCGCCGCCGTCGGGGGCGTTGACCGAGGCGAAGCCGGTGACGGCGGCCAGGGCGGCGGCCGCGGCGATCAGGGACACGGTGGTGCGGTTCACTGCTGGCTCCCGTCGGGACGCTCACTGTCGGGGCCGCGCGGGGGCCGCGGCGGCATCGGCGGGGACTGCGGGGGCAGCGGCGGGAGCTGCTGGGCGTAGCCGGGGTCCGCGGGATCGGCGGGATCGGCCGGGCCGGGGACGCTTCCGGTGCCGCCCGCCGGGTCGTACGTCTGCCCGTAGCCCGGCTGATCGCCTCCGTAGGACCCGCCGTAGGCGTACGGGTCGTACTGGCCGCCGGGCGCGCCGCCGCCGGGGCCCGCCTGGTAGGGATCGGCCTGGTACGGCTGTTCGTAGGAGCCGTACTGCCCGCCCTGGTAGGCCTGTTCGCCGCCGTACGCGCCGTGGTCGGCGCCCGCGGGGGCGGGGGTCTGCCACCCGTCGTACCCGGAAGCCTGGTCCGGGGTGTGCTGGGCCGGGACGCCGCCCAGGCCCTCCTGCCCCGGAGCCCCGGCGCCGGATCCGTCGGTGCCGTCAGAGCCGTCGGGGGCGCCCTCGCCCTGGGCCCGCAGCCTGCGCGCCCTGCGGCCCTCGCCCGCGACCGCCTGGGCGGGCAGCACGGGCTCCTCGGGCAGGTCGTCGTCGACGTCCCTGCGCCGCCCGGGCAGCGCGAGGACCACCAGGACCACGGCGAGCGCGCCCTGCGCCCACAGCCAGCCCGTGTGCCCGGCCGTCGGCTCGTACGTGACGTCGAGGCGGCCCGCCGTCGGGGGCAGCTCGAAGCCCTGCGCCCAGCCGTCGACGGTCGTCCGGGTCAGCGCACGGCCGTCCAGGGTGGCCGTCCAGCCCGGGTCGGCCGAGTCGGCGAGACGCAGGACGCGGCCCTCCTTGCCCGCGGGGATGCGGGTGTGCAGCTCGACGGGGCCCGCTGCCACCGGCTCCGGGTCGCCGGTCCTCGGCACGATGGCGGCGCGGGCGACCTGCCGGTCCACGCGCCACAGGGCGCTGCCGTCCTCCTGGCTGAGCCGGGTCAGGCCGGGGGTGGTGTCGAGGGTGCGGCTCAGCTGGCGGGGGGCGCCGTCGCGGACGAGGACGTACCGCACCGCGTAGCCGCCGAGCTGGTCGGCCTGGTCGGCGCCGGAGCCCGCGAGGAGGCGGCCGACGATCCGGTCGAGCCGCTCGTGGGTGCCGTCGGCCGCGGCGAGCTCGGCGTCGCCCAGGCGGGCGCCCGCGCCGCGGACGAGGGTGTAGGACACCTCGGCGGTGGTGGCGCTGTCCAGGACGAGGGTGCGGGCCTGGTCCTGGGTGCCGCTCTCCTCGGCGACGAACGCGGGCACCTGCACCGCGTCGCGCCGCTCCAGGGGGCCGTCGGCGCCGCCGATCATCCACCCGGCGGCGGCCAGCAGCGGGCCCGCGGCCGCGGCGAAGGCGATGAGCGCGGCCACCGGCTGCCGCCAGCCGAAGCTCTGCTCGGCGACCCGCGCGCGGGCCCCGTCGGCGCCGAGCGCGGCGGCGGCGAGCAGCGCGATGCCGTACGCGAGCGTGGCCGGGCCCGCCCACGCCGAGCCGTTCGACAGGGCCGCGAAGACCAGCGCCACCAGGGCGACGGCCCAGGCCGTACGGATCGCCGCCTGCCGCTGGCCGCGCAGCAGGGCGCCGAGCGCGGCGAGGACGACGCCGATGAGCAGCAGCCCGCTGACGGTGCCGGGCCCGCCGGGGCTGGCGCCGAGCAGGTCGAGCGCCGAAGCGGCCCCCGTGCCGTACTCGAGCCCGGCCTCCTTGAAGAAGCCGAACGGCAGCAGCGAGAGCGACCAGGGCGCGAGCACGAGCAGGGGCGTGCCGAGCGCGGCGAGGAACCGGGGGCCGTACGCGGCGAGGTCGCGGCGGTGCACCGCGAGCAGCGCGAGGCCGAGGACGAGCGCGATGGGCCACACGATCGGCGTGAAGGCGGTCGTGACGGTCAGCAGGAGCGCGTACGCCCAGGTGGCGCGCCAGCTGCCGCGGGCGCCGTCAGGGGCGGCCAGGCCGCTGGCAGAGACGCCCGCGCGCGCGATGAGCGGCAGCAGGATCGCGAGGACGGCGGTGCCGATGCGCCCGCCCGCGAGCGCGCCCGTGGCGGCGGGCAGGAAGGCGTACGCGACGGACGCCCACGCGCGCAGGAGGCGGGACTGGACCAGCGGCCGGGACGCGAAGTACGCCGTGAAGCCCGCGAGGGGCACCGAGCCGACCAGGAGCACCGTGACGGCGAGGCCGCTCGAGCCGAGCAGGAGGGTGGAGAGGAGGCCGAGGAACGCCAGGTAGGGCGGCGCGGTCTCGGTGCCGCCGATGCCCACCGGATGCCAGCCGTCCAGGAACCGCGACCACAGCCCGGAGGCGTCGGCGGGCGCGGGGAGCAGCGCTCCGCCCGCGAGCGCGCCGCCGCCGAGCAGGGCCCGGCAGGCGATGAGCGAGACGAAGAGCAGCACCACGAAGAGCACGGGCCCCGGCTTGCGGGCGACGCGCTTGACCCTGGCGAACTGCTCGATCTCCAGGAAGTCGGCGTCGTCGCCGCCGGGTCCCGACTCGACGGCGCCGTGCCGTCCGGCGGCGGAGACCTCGGGGTCGGAGCGGCCGACCAGGTTGCTCGCGACCTGCTCGACGGTGGCGCGGACCGTGGCACCGGGCGGCGGGAACAGCGGCCGGGTCTCGCTCGCCTCGACGACCGGCTTGCCGCGCTTCCTGCGTCCGGCGAGGATCCGCTCGGGCCGCAGCAGGGTGCCGAAGAGGCCGGCGACCTCGTCGAGCGCCTGCCCGGGGGCCTTGCCGAGCAGATAGGCGAGGGTGCGCAGGACCGTGCCGACGACGAGCCGCACGAAGACCCAGGGCAGCACCGCCGTGCGGGAGTTCACGAGGAGGGTGTACGCGGCGCCGGCCTTGTCCACGCGGTGCGGCGAGGTGGCCGTGCGGCCCACGCAGTCGACGGTGCGGCGCTCGCGCGAGGAGGCCTCGGCGTGCCGCACGACGGCGTCGGGGGCGACCAGGACGCGCAGTCCCGCGGTGTGCGCGCGCCAGCACAGGTCGACGTCGTCGCGCATCAGGGGCAGGCGCCGGTCGAAGCCGCCGAGCTGCTCGAAGACCTCGCGCCGGATGAGCATCCCGGCGGTGGAGACGGCGAGGACGGGCCGCACGTGGTCGTGCTGGCCCTGGTCCTGCTCGCGCCGGTCGAGGCCGGTCCAGCGGCGGCCGGAGTGGGCGATGGAGACGCCGACCTCGAGCAGCTGCCTGCGGTCGTACCAGCCGCGGAGCTTGGGGCCGACGATCGCGATGTCCTGGGTGCCCTGGCCGAGCTCGCGTTCGTTCTCGACGGCGCGCAGCATCTCGGCGAGGGCGCCGGGCTCGGGCGCGCAGTCGTCGTGCAGGAGCCACAGCCACTGCTCGGGCTCGCCGTGCGGCAGCTCCGGCATGTCGTACGTCTCGTCGCGCCAGCTGCGGCTCACCGGGTCCCAGCCGCTGGGGCGCTTGAGGTACGGCAGGTCCTCGGGGGTGAGCACGGGTGCCGTGCGGACCGCCTCGTCGACGGCGGTGCCGAAGCCGGAGCGGCGGGCGAGGTGCAGCACGCGGTCGGGGCCGAGGGCCTCGGTGAGCAGGCGCGCGGAGTCGTCGGCGCTGCCGGTGTCGGCCGCGATCGCGTTCTGCACGGGGCGGTCCTGGCCGAGGAGTCCGGCGACGGCGTCGGGCAGCCAGCGGGCGCCGTCGTGGGAGACGAGCACGGCGGTGACGACATGCCGCGGGAACTCGGGTGGGCTTGCCGGGTCGAAGCCGGCCGCGCGGGACGGGTCGAACCCGGCGGCAGCGCCTTCGTGGGCTGCCGGGTGGCTGTGCACGGACATCGAGGTACGGGCCCCGGTTCGCTGGACTGCGGTGGACGCCCGCGCCCCGTGGGGGCGCTGTGGCGTCTCGGACGGGGCCCCACACTAACGGCTGGCACCACAACAGCCCGCCGCCTGTGGATAACCCTTGGGCGACGGGCTGTTCGTTGTGCGGTGACGAGCGGCGACAAGGGGTATGAGTGCCGCTCGAAGGGGGCAATGCGGAGGATCGGGCACCGGCGGTCGTACGGCCCCGGGGCGGGGGCGGACGGCCATCGGGCTAGACGGCCGCCTTCTTCAGGCGGCGGCGTTCCCGTTCCGAGAGGCCGCCCCAGATGCCGAAGCGTTCGTCGTTCGCAAGCGCGTACTCAAGGCATTCGGAGCGGACCTCGCAGGCGAGGCAGACCTTCTTGGCCTCGCGCGTGGAGCCGCCCTTCTCGGGAAAAAAGGACTCGGGGTCGGTCTGGGCGCACAGTGCGCGCTCCTGCCAGCCGATTTCTTCGTCCGCGTCCTCGACCAGCAGTTCCTGAACCAGCTCGGTCATGTGCGCCCCTCGTCTGTCTTCGCGTCCCCGTGGTGCTGCCGTTACCGATTTCGGCTGAACGACACGAGTGAAATTACAAGTGTGCCGATCCGGGCCAGTCAAGCCGAGATCTGCTATTGGGCCCCTTATTCACTCTGCGGAACCAAGGCTTTGCGGAAAGTGTTCAAATCTACCTAAAACGTGACACTCTCCAGCGGCCGGTCCACCGTCCGCCCTGTCATGGGCACTCAGTGACCTCAACGACAGGGACGCCACGGCACTCACTCCCGTTGCATCGGACGACACCGAAGCGAACCGGATCACATTCGGATCACAGGATCACAACGGCGGACGAGCGCCGGTTGACGCGCCGGTTGACGCGCCCGCGAGCGCTGGTTGATGCGGCATGTGTCCCAGGGGGCGACTGCACAAACCTTTCGCCGCTCAGGGGAACCGGATGAGGTGAAACATTGTCCACAATTCGGACGTCGAGTTGACACCAAGGGTGTGAGCCGCTGTCCTGGTGGGCATGCTCGCGAACTTGGCGCTTTCCGTGACCCGCACTGGCGGGTCTTCCGGTGCTGCCCCCGCGCGCTGTCGCTGTACGGGCATCTGTTCCAGCTGTTGAGGCACGCCTCCGGCTGTTGAGCCACTCCCCTCGTACGACCTCCTCACACGGCGTCGTACCGCTTCGTACAGCTCGCCCGAAACGCACGGCTTCGTACGACCCCATCCTGCGACACCCCAGCACTCATACGTTGAGGAACCACCGCACCATGAACAGCGACAGCGACCTCCAGATCGCCGGCGACATCCTCGAAGTCCCGCACCTCCTCCAGCCCGCGCGCGAGCACCCCGTCACCGTCGCCGAGTTCGCGGGCCTCGCCCGCGGCATCGCCGCCGACCGCTCCCAGTGGGCCCACCTCGTCCAGTACGACGCCGCCACCCGCTGGTACCACCGCCTGCGCACCGGGCCGGGCTACGAGGTGTGGCTCCTGTCGTGGGTGCCCGGACAGGGCAGCGGCTCCCACGACCACGGGCGCTCCAGCGGCGTACTGACCGTCCTCCAGGGCGAACTGACGGAGCGTACGGAGCGCGCCGCGCGGACCCTGGGCTCCGGCGCGCAGCGCGTCTTCGCGCCGGGGTACGTCCACGAGGTCGTCAACGACTCCCTGGAACCGGCCGTCAGCCTGCACGTGTACTACCCCGGACTCACCGAGATGCCGATGCACACCGCCCGGTGCGAGGCCCGCGCGCCGCACGATCCCGTGACCGCCTGAATCCCGTGACCGCCTGACACGATGTCGTACCCGCCTGCGATGCTGGGCGCATGCGCATTGTGGTTCTGGCCGGCGGCATCGGCGGCGCCCGTTTCCTCCGCGGCCTCAAGAAGGCCGCGCCCGACGCGGCGATCACGGTCATCGGCAACACCGGTGACGACATCCACCTGTTCGGCCTGAAGGTCTGCCCCGACCTGGACACGGTGATGTACACGCTCGGGGGCGGCATCAACGAGGAGCAGGGCTGGGGGCGGGCCGACGAGACCTTCAAGGTCAAGGAGGAACTCGGGGCGTACGGCGTCGGACCCGACTGGTTCGGGCTCGGCGACCGGGACTTCGCCACGCACATCGTGCGCACGCAGATGCTCGCCGCCGGATACCCCCTCAGCGCCGTCACCGAGGCGCTGTGCGAGCGCTGGCAGCCCGGCGTGCGGCTCATCCCCATGTCCGACGACCGCGTCGAGACGCACGTCGGCATCGAGCTCGACGGCGAGCGCAAGGCCGTGCACTTCCAGGAGTACTGGGTGCGGCTGCGCGCCTCCGTCGACGCGCACGCGATCGTGCCCGTCGGCGCCGAGCAGGCCAAGCCCGCGCCCGGCGTCCTCGAAGCCATCGCCGAGGCCGACGTCGTGCTCTTCCCGCCGTCCAACCCCGTCGTGAGCGTCGGCACGATCCTCGCCGTGCCCGGCATCCGCGAGGCCATCGCCGAGGCCGGGGTCCCCGTCGTCGGCCTCTCCCCCATCGTCGGCGACGCGCCCGTGCGCGGCATGGCCGACAAGGTCCTCGCCGCCGTCGGCGTGGAGACCACGGCCGCCGCCGTCGCCGAGCACTACGGCAGCGGGCTCCTCGACGGCTGGCTCGTCGACACGGTGGACGCGGGCGCCGTCGAGCGCGTCGAGTCCGCCGGGATCCGGTGCCGGGCCATCCCGCTCCTCATGACGGACGAGGACGCCACCACGGCGATGGCGCGGGAGGCGCTGGCGCTGGCTGAGGAGGTGCGGGCGTGAGTGGTTCTTCCGGGGGTGGTGCGGTGGGTTCCGCGGGTGCGGGTGCGGCAGGCTCCGTGGGGGCGGGCGCGGCAGGCTCCGTGGGGGCGGGCGCGGCAGGCTCCGTGGGGGCGGGTGCCGTGGGGTCCCCGGCCGCCGGGGACGTGCCCGGGTTCCGGGTGTGGGCCGTGGGCGGGATGCCCGAGGTGCGGCGCGGTGACGACGTCGCGAAGCTGATCGCCGTCGCCGAGCCCGCGCTCGCCGACGGGGACGTCGTGCTCGTCACCTCGAAGATCGTCAGCAAGGCCGAGGGGCGCGTCGTCGCGGCCGCCGACCGGGAAGCGGCCATCGACGCGGAGACCGTACGCGTCGTGGCCCGGCGCGGGACGCTGCGCATCGTCGAGAACCGGCAGGGCCTCGTGATGGCCGCCGCCGGCGTCGACGCCTCCAACACGCCCGCCGGGACCGTCCTGTTGCTCCCCGAGGACCCCGACGCCTCCGCCCGCGCCATCCGCCAGGGCCTGCGGGACGCGCTCGGCGTCGACGTCGGCGTCATCGTCACCGACACGTTCGGGCGGCCCTGGCGGTCCGGGCTCACCGACGTCGCTATCGGTGCGGCGGGCGTGCGGGTCCTGGACGACCTGCGCGGCGGCACCGACGCGTTCGGCAATCCGCTCGTCGCCACCGTCGTCGCCACCGCCGACGAGTTGGCCGCCGCCGGGGACCTCGTCAAGGGCAAGGCCGCGGGGTTGCCGGTCGCTGTCGTGCGGGGGCTGGGGCATGTGGTCGTCCGCGGTGCGGAGGGCGCCAAGGGCTCGCCGGGTTCAGGAGGGCCAGAAGGACCAGAGAGGCCAGGGAGGCCAGAGGGGTCAGGGGGTTCGCTGGGTGGCTCCGAGCTGGGGGCTCGGGCTCTTGTGCGCGACGCCCGGGACGACATGTTCCGGCTCGGGACGTCCGAGGCCGTGCGCGAGGCGCTTTCGCTGCGGCGGACCGTACGGGAGTTCACCGACGAGCCCGTCGACCCCGGAGCCGTACGACGCGCCGTCGCCGCCGCCGTCATCGCGCCCGCTCCCCACCACACCACCCCCTGGCGGTTCGTGCTCCTGGAGTCCGAGGAGTCGCGGGTGCGGCTGCTCGACGCCATGCGGGACGCCTGGATCGCCGATCTGCGGCGGGACGGGAAGTCCGAGGAGGCCATCGCCCGGCGGGTGCGGCGCGGGGACGTGCTGCGGAACGCCCCCTACCTCGTCGTGCCGTGCCTCGTCATGGACGGGGCCCATACGTACGGGGACGCGCGACGGGATGCGGCCGAGCGGGAGATGTTCGTCGTCGCCGCCGGGGCCGGAGTGCAGAACTTCCTGGTCGCGCTGGCCGGGGAGCGGCTCGGGTCCGCGTGGGTGTCGTCGACGATGTTCTGTCGGGATGTCGTGCGGGGGGCTCTTGAGCTTCCTGGGGACTGGGATCCGATGGGGGCTGTCGCTGTGGGGCATGCGGCTGCGCCTGCGGTGGCGCGGGGGGAGCGGGGGGTTGAGGGGTTCGTGACCGTGCGGTAGGACGGCCCTGCGGGGCTTTCCCCAGTCCCGCCCCTTCCCGAAACCGGGGCTCCGCCCCGGACCCCGGGGGTGGGTGTTCCCTTCGGGTGGGGCGGGGCGCCGCCGATCGCGCTGCGCGCTCGTCCTCAAGCGCCGGACGGGCTGAACTCGGGCAGGCCGGAGGTGCCCGTGGGACGGGCCGCCCTCGAATCGGCGCTGCGCGCCTCGTCCTCAAACTCCCCCAAGCTCTTAAGGAGCAAGGGGCACCCCCACGACAGGCTGAGGATTGCGCCGAGGCGGGCTTGAAAGTGCTGCGGCGCCAGCTGAAGAGTCCGCTGCGGCGGGCTGAAAGTGTCGCGTCGGTCAGAGTGCCGCGATGTTTCCCTTGCGCATCCTTGGGGCGCGGCGGGGTGGAGTGTGGCCGCTGAGGAGGATCAGGCGGGCCGCTCGGTGGCGTTGGCCCTCGTAGGGAGCCAGGAGTTCGAGCATGCGGGTGTCGTCGGCTGTGCGGTCGCCCGCGAGGGCGTAGCCGATGATGCCGGGGAGGTGGAGGTCGCCGACCGTCACCTCATCCGGGGCGCCGTTGCTGCGCTGGACGGTTTCGGCGGAGGTCCAGGGGCCGATGCCGGGGATCAGTTCGAGGCGGGCGCGGGCCGCCACCGGGTCCATCGCCACCGCTTCCTCCAGGCGCGCGGCCACCCGCACCGCGCGCAGGATCGTCGACGCGCGCTTGTTGTCCACGCCCGCCTTGTGCCACTCCCAGGACGGGATGCGTGACCACGTGCGCGGGTCCGGCATCACGTGCATACGGGCCTGGGCGGGGGCCGGTCCCGGGGCCGGTACGCCGTACTTGCGGACGAGGAGGCGCCAGGCACGGTACGCCTCGTCCGTCGTGACCTTCTGCTCCAGGATCGACGGGATCAGGGTCTCCATCACCAGGCCCGTGCGCAGCAGGCGCAGGCCCTGGCGGCGGCGCTCGGTCTGTGCGACCAGGCGGTGGCGGGGCTCGAAGTCCTCCGGGGTGTCCCGGGCGCCGAGGAGGTCCGGGAGGCCGTCCAGGGCCCAGTCCGCGCCCGGGCCCCAGGCCTCCGCCTCCGCCTCGCCCGCGCGCAGGGCCACGCGGAGGGTGGCCGGGCCCTGGGGGGTGCGGGTGGCTCGCCAGACGGAGCCGTCGGGGGTGGTGCGGAAGGTGGGGTCCGCGGGGCCCCTGCGGAGGGGGCCCAGGGTGAGGCTCAGGTTCAGGGGGGCCGGGGGTTTCCAGGTGCGGGTTGCCGCTGCGGTGTTCTGGCGGGGGGTGCCCCGGGGGATGTTCGTCTCGCCGCCGCGCACGGTGGTGCGGGTGGGGTGGGGGGCGAAGCGGGACGACATCCGTCGAGGGTACGTGGTGGCCCTGCCGGGGGCTCCCCAATCCCGCCCCTTCACCGAAACCGGGGCTCTGCCCCTGGACCCCGTAGGCGGGCGTCCCGTGACGGGTGGGACAGTCCTCCCCCGATCGGCGCTCCGCGCCTCGTCCTCAAACGCCGGACGGGCTGAATACGGCTCCCCGAGGCGGGCGGAACTCCTGGCCGAGCGGGGAAACTCCTCGCCGGGGCGGGCTGAAACGACTTCGCCGAGGCGGGCTTGGAGGCGCCGGGCAGGGAGTGCGGCCCACCCCGACCGAAGCCATGGCGGGGGCGGGCGGGTGGGAGAGAAGCCCGTCCGGCGAGGACGAGCGCGCAGCGCGATCCGGGGCGCCCCCGTTCAGGGGTGAAGGTGCCGGGCTGGTGGGCAGGCCGGTGCAGGCTCGGGCGGGCAGGTGGGAGAGAGCCTGTCCGGCGTTTGAGGACGAGGCGCGGAGCGCCGGATCGGGGTCAGCGGAGGGTGGGGAGTTTCGTGCCGTCGGGCAGGGTGCCCGTCACCGTGGGGCGGGCACCCTGCCGGGTGCGTACGGCAAGGGTGTTGCCGGAGGCACGCTCACCGCCGGACACGGCCACGGAGGCCACATCCTTGCTGCCCGCAGCGAGCAGATACCAGCTCCCCGCAGGGGACTTCCACAGCACCCCGGCAAGCACCCGCGGCTCCCGCACCCCACAGGCGGACCCCCCTTCGGCCTTGGCGGCAACGGCCCCCGCCGCGGCCCCGGGCGCGAGGAACTGGGCGAGCACCCGCCCGCCGCCACCACGCCAGGTCTCGGCCCGGGTGCACACCCACCCCGCACCCCCGCTCCCGTCGGGCATCGCCTGCCGGGCGTACTGCCAGGAGTTCACGGCCCGCACCCCGTGCGACCGGGCCGCGGCGAGGGAGCAGGCGGTCTTCGCCCAGTCCTGGGGCGCGGCGTCGCGGGGCGCGTCGGGCCGCCCCGCGGTGAGGCGCGCGGGCGTCAGCTCACCGAGGTCGGTGGCGAGCCGCGAGGCCCCGGTGTGGTCGCGGAGCTGGAGGGCGTTCCAGGACCGGCACTCACGGGCGAGGGCGGGGCTGCCGAAGGGGTCGGTGACCCCGTCGGCGGAGCGCCGCAGCGGGGTGGCGGCGGCATCGGGCTTGAGGAGGTCGCGTACGACGGCGGTCCGCACCCAGGGCGCCGTCAGATAGCGGACGTTGCCGTCGGCGCGGCCCACGACGACGGCTCCGGAGTCACCGGCCTCGGCCCCGTCCACGCGGGCGAAGTCGAGCGCGGCGCCGCCGGTCCCGTCCTGCGGCTCGGCGTACCGCACGACGCGCAGCCCGTCGTACAGGAGCACGACGCGGGCCCCGTCGACGGGCCCCGCGAACAGCAGTTGCGGGGGCCCGGGCGGCGCCCCCGACGCGGTGCCCGGCGTCGCCGACACCTGCACGGTCTCGCCGGGCCGCGCCCACACGGCGAGTGCGCGGCGCAACAGCGCCTTGTCGTCGGTGAGTTCGCCGCGCGCGGGCCACACGGAGAAGTCGGTGCGCGCGGACTGCTTCCAGGCGGCGGGCGCGGCCCGGGTGAGCCGCCCGGGGTCGAGGGCGGCCTCGGCGGCGGGGTTCTTCGCGTACGGGGGCGCGGCGGCGCCGTCCGGGCCCCAGCCGTCGCCGGGCATGCCGAGCAGTGCCCCGCAGACGAGGGCGGCGACGGCCGCGACGGCGGCTGCCTTCAGGTGCTGGCGGCGGCGCATCAGGTCGGTGGGCCGGGCCTGCAGGGAGCACGGGTCGAACTCGGGCGACTCCAGGAGCGCGGCCGGGCCCCGGCCGCCGGGCGGTCCTTCGGCGCCGACTTCGGCGAGCGCGGCGGCGATGCCGTCGGCCTCATCGGAGTCGGCGTCGGTGTCGACGCCGACGGCGTCGAGGATGCGCCGGGTCTCGTCGTCCGTGAGTCGTTCGAGCCCGCGCAGGACGTACGCGGCGCGGGCGGGTCCGGACAGGGCGGCGAGCCGCTGGTCCAGGGCGAGTTCGTCGGCGCCGCCGGAGCGCGGGAACAGCCTGAGGCCCCACACCTGCGGCAGGAGCGGCGGCAGTTGCGCGCGCTTGGGCCAGGCCCGCCGCTTCAGCGGGAGCCCGGCGTCCAGCGCGGCGCGCAGGACCTGGCAGCGGACGTAGGCGTAGCCGGGGTCGGTGCCGCGGCCCGCCTGCCTGCGCTGGTCGGGGACCGCGGGGGCGCTGGCGCGGCCGCGGGGCAGTGCCCGCTGGACCAGGGCGTGCGCGGTCAGGACGCGGCGGTTGCGGCCCAGGGCCGGGGGCAGCACCAGGTAGGCGAGGCGGACCAGGCGCGGGTAGTGCTCGACGAGGGCGGCCTCGGCCTGCTCCACGTCGACGACGGGTGATGCGGGGCCGCTCGGGGAGGCGGCTTTCGTGGACTGCGATGACGACACGTTCAGCAGAACGAGCGAATCGTCCGCCGGTCACTTCACGCTGGTGGGCGCGGGGGCCTTCGGCGGGGGTGCGCGGGGTTACTCGGGCTCGACCAGGAGGCGCGCGTAGTTCGCCATCGATCGCTGGTAGCGCGGGAGATGGGGGGCGAGGGCGCCCACCGCGAGGGCGACTGCCTCGCGGCCGCGGTCCGCGTCGATCAGGCACAGGGCCAGGGTGGCGCGGACGGCGTCGTCCAACTCGTCGTGTTCCGCGTCGAGTTCCGGGGTGAGCAGGGTGATGGCCTCCTGGAGGCGGCCCGTGTTCCGCAGGGAGCTGGCGAGTTGGATCACTGTGCGGCGTCTGTGGTAGCCGTCGATGCCTTGGGCCAGGGCCTCTTGGTACAGGGGGACCGCCCGGTCCGAGTGGCCGGTCGAGTCGAACGCGCAGGCCCGTTCGAAGGGGCCCCGGGCGTCGGCCTCCGGCAGTTCTCCTGCCAGCGCCTCGATCCGCGCCCTGAACTCCTGGGCGCGCTCCTCCCCGTACGTGTCGAGGTCGTCCCACGCGGCGGCTATGCGCTTCTCCCAGTCTGCGTCCATGGTCACACTCTGGCACGACGGCCTCCCCGCGGCCCTTGAATTTCCCGGCCGGGACCGGGAGGGGGCGGGATGGGGCGGGATGGGGGAAAGTCGCCGCACACACCTGTACCACCCCAGCTACCCACCAGTACATTGACGCCATGTCTAATACGAGGGCCCGGCTCCCGCAGCCCGTCGCCTCCGAGCACATAGCGCTCAAGGCACGCAACGTCTCCTTCTCCTGGGACAGCACCCCGCTCCACTGGCTCCCGGGGGACCCCTTCACGACGCACACGATCAACGTGCTGCACCTCCTGCTCCCCGCGGGCGAGCGCTGGTTCGTGCACGTGTACAAGCAGGTGCTTCCCCTCATCAGGGACGAGCGGCTGCGCGAGGACGTCATCGGGTTCATCGGCCAGGAGGCCATGCACGCGCAGGCGCACGACGAGGTCCTGCCGCACCTGCGGGAGCAGGGTCTCGACCCCACCCCGTACACCGCCCAGGTCGACTGGCTCTTCGAGAAGCTGCTCGGCGACCGCACGCTGCCGCCGGGCAGGCCCCGGCAGTGGTGGCTGATGGAGCGCGTCGCGATGATCTCGGCGATCGAGCACTACACCGCGTTCCTCGGCGACTGGGTCCTGAACGCCGAGGAGTTGGACCGGCGCGGGGCCGATCCGACGATGCTGGACCTGCTGCGCTGGCACGGCGCGGAGGAGGTCGAGCACCGGGCGGTCGCCTTCGACCTGTTCATGCACGTCGACGGGAGCTACCGCCGCCGCGCCCGCACCTGGGCCACCGCCTTCACCGCGCTGGTGTTCCTGTGGCAGCGCGGCGCCCGGTTCTTCATGGAGAACGACCCGACGCTCGTCGACGGCAAGGCCTCCTTCCGGGACTTCCACCGCAGCGGCCGGGCCGGCACCCTGCCCACCACCGGCGACATGATCCGCTCCATCCCGCGCTATCTGAGCCGCGCCTACCACCCCTCCCAGGAGGGCAGCACCGAGCAGGCCGTCGCCTACCTCGCCTCGTCCCCCGCGGCCACCGCCGCCGAGGCCCGCGCGAACGGGGCCGCCTGACATGCCCCTTCCCCTGCCCCGCACCGCCCGCGCCGTGATCCTTGCGACCGGCGCCGCCCTCCTCGCCCGCCGCGCCCTGCGCCGCCGCATCGACGCCTCCCCGCTGTGGCCGCTGCCCGCCCTGGAGGAGCCCGTCTCCGGGCAGCCGCGCTCGCGGGCCCTGCGGCTGCGCGTCGCCCGGCACGAGCGGGTCGCCGACGGCGTCGTACAACTGCGTCTGGAGGGCGGGCACCTGGACGGGCTGCCCGCCTGGGGTCCTGGCGCGCATCTGGATCTCGTGCTGCCCTCGGGCCTGGTGCGGCAGTACTCGCTGTGCGGGGACCCCGAGGACACGTCCTCGTACACCGTCGCCACCCGGCTCATCAGGGCGGACGAGGGCGGCCGCGGCGGGTCCCGCGAGGTGCACGAGGCGCTGCGCGAGGGCGTGGAGGTGGAGGTGCGCGGGCCGCGCAACCGGTTCCCGCTGGTCGACGACGCCGCGGCGTACGTCTTCGTCGCGGGCGGCATCGGGATCACGCCGGTCCTCGCCATGGTGCGGGCCGTGGACGCGGCGGGCGCCGACTGGCGGCTCCTTTACTGCGGGCGGAGCCGGGCCTCGATGCCCTTCCTGGAGGAGTTGGAGAAGCTGGGCGGGCCCGGCGGGCGGGTGACCGTCGTCGCCGAGGACGAGGCCGGGCGGCCCGATGTGGGGGGCTTCCTCGGGGCGGGCGCGGCGGGTGCCGTGTACGTGTGCGGGCCCGAGGGGCTCATGGACGCCGTCGCCGGGGCGCTGCCCGAGGGGTGTGCCCTGCACCTGGAGCGGTTCGCACCCACCACGGCCGCGGGCGGCGAGAGCGCCTTCGAGGTCGAACTGCGGCGCAGCGGCCGCACGGTGACCGTGGGCGCGGACACCACGGTGCTCGCGGCCGTCCGCGCCGAGCTGCCCGACACCCCGTACTCCTGCGAGCAGGGGTTCTGCGGGACCTGCCGACACCGGGTCCTGGAGGGCGAGATCGACCACCGCGACGAGCTGCTCACCGACGGCGAGCGCGGGGACTCGATGCTGATCTGTGTGTCGCGGGCGCGCGGCACGCGGCTCGTGCTCGACGCGTAGCGGCGCGGCGGGCGCGGGCGGGACGTGGCTCGGGCGAACAGGCGGAGCGGGGGCGTCCGTTCACGGCCGGATCGCATCGGTAGAGTGTTCGCATGACTACCGGGATGCGCCGCAGGATGGGTGTCGAGGAGCGGCGGCAGCAACTGATCGGGGTCGCCCTCGAGCTGTTCAGCAACCGCTCGCCCGACGACGTCTCCATCGACGAGATAGCGTCGGCCGCGGGCATCTCGCGTCCGCTCGTGTACCACTACTTCCCCGGCAAGCTCAGCCTGTACGAGGCGGCGCTCAAGCGGGCCGCCGACGAGCTGGCCGAGCGGTTCGTCGAGCCGCACGAGGGGCCGCTGGGGGCGCGCCTGCTGCGCGTGACGGGACGTTTCCTCGGCTTCGTCGACGAGCACGGTCCCGGCTTCTCCGCGCTGATGCGCGGCGGTCCCGCGGTGGGCTCATCGACGACGAACGCGCTCATCGACTCGGTGCGGCAGGCCGCGTACGACCAGATCCTCGCGCACCTCGGCGTCACGGCGCCGCCCGCCCGGCTCGAACTGGTGGTGCGCTCCTGGATCTCGCTGGCCGAGTCGACGGCGCTGATCTGGCTGGACGGCCGCCGCATTCCGCGCGCCGATCTTGAGCTCCAACTCGTCCATGACTTCGCGGCGTTGGCGGCGGTGAGCGCCGCCTACGACGAGGAGATGGCGCTGCTGCTCGGCGGCATCCTCGCGGACGAGCCCGCCGACGGGCCGTTCGCCGACCTGCTGGGACGGCTCGCCGCGCTGGCGCCGCGCGCCGTGCTCCCGTAGCCGGGCGGTGTTCTCTCCGGCGTGCGTCCGGATACGGGTCTGGGTGATCACCCTGTCTCCGTACGGGCTCCGCGGGCAAGGCCGAACGTGCCGTCCGCGCTCGGCCGTCCTCGGGGCGCGCCGGCGCCGCGACGCCGCGCCGACCCATCGGACAGGCCCTAGGCGCCGACGGCCGGAGCGGTCAGGCGCAGCGCCAACAGCGCGATGTCGTCGTCCCGTTCGCGGCCGAAGCTCTCCAGGAGCGTGTCGCACAGGGCGGTCACGCCGGGCGGGGCGGCGGCGGCCGCGAGGCGCAGGTGCTCCATGGACACGGCGAGGTCCGTGCCGCGGGTCTCGATGAGTCCGTCAGTGACCATGAGCATGCGGTCGCCGGGGGCGAGCCGGGTCTCCACGGGCTGCGGCCGGTCGAGGCCAAGGCCGAGCAGGGGGCCGTTCGCCCTGATGTAGGCGGCGGGGCCGGTGTCGCTCACGACGAGCGGCGGGATGTGGCCCGCGTTCGCGACGCGGGTGCGGCCCGTGGGCGGGTCGACGAGGGTCAGGCACATGGTGGCGGTGATGTCGGGGTGGTAGCGCTGGAGCATCCGGTCGAGGCGGGCGGTGAGGCGGCCGGGGTCGGGGTCCTCGACGCAGTACGCCCGCAGGGCGTGGCGCAGTTCCACCATCACCGTGGCCGCGTCGAGGGAGTGGCCGACGACGTCGCCGATGCCGGTGAGCACCCCGGCGGGCGTGGGCAGCGCGGCGTAGAAGTCGCCGCCGATCTCCGCCTGCCGGGACGCGGGTTCGTAGCGGACGACGATCTCGGTGCCCGGCAGGTCCGGCAGGGCGCTCGGCAGGAAGCTGTGCTGGAGGGTCAGCGCGATGTGGCGTTCCTTCTCGTACATCAGGAGCCGTTCCGCGACGCGGGCCGTGGCGTGGGCCAGGCGGCCGAGGTCGGGGGCGGAGTCCTGGGCGTACGCGGCGGTGGCCAGGCACACCGGCGCGCGGTCCTCGCGGGTGCGGGCGAGGGCGAGCAGCGCCCCCTCCCCCGGCGCGGAGAGCCCGGCCGCGTCCGCCGCGGCGCCGTCCCGCCAGTGGGCCGGGTAGCACGTGCCCGCCTGGTCCGATGCCCCCTCGCCGCGGCTCGACGTGAGCGGCGAGGGCCCTCGCGAGGCCCCGACGAACCCGGCGGGCCACATCGGCCCGGGCACGGTCGTGGTGTGGACGCCGCTCCTGCCGGACATCAGGCGCCACATCAGGTGGGCGGCGCTCTCGTGCGCGTCGGCGCCGGGCGGCTCCGCGACGCGGCGCTGGGAGCGGCCGCAGTGGATCTCGCCCTCCTCACCGAGGACGAAGGCCGCGGCGGGGGCGTCGGCGAGGCCCGCGGCGCCGGCCGCCGCCGCGTCCACCAGTTCGCGCACCGAGCTCGCGGACTGCACGTCGAGGACGGCCTCGGCGAGGCGGCTGAGGCGGCCCGCCCGGGTCTGGGCGGCGCTGCGGTGGCGGGCGCCGCGGGCGGCGGCGCGGACGACGGCGGCGATCTCCTCCGGTTCGGCGGGCACGGTCAGATAGGCCTCGCCGCCCGCGTCCAGGCCGCGGCAGCGGTCCGCGGAGCCGTGCGCGGCGGCGGAGAAGTGCACGACGGGCAGGGACGCGGTCGTCGGGGACGCCTTCAGGCGGCGGCACAGGTCGTAGCCGCTCATGTCGGGCAGGCCCACGTCGACGAGGGCCACGTCGGGCAGTTCACCCGCGCGCAGCCGCGCGTCGAGTTCGGTCAGCGCCTCGCCGGCGCTCGCGGCCAGGACAACCCGGTGGCCGGCGCGGCGGAGCACCGCGCCCAGCGCGTACCGGCTCGCGGCCACGTCGTCGACGACCAGGACCGTGGTGACCCCCGGCCCGGCCTCCCCTTTGTCACTCTTGACTGCTCTGTCCCTTACGCCCACGTGGACATCCCCCAGGAGCGGCGGACGGTAACGGGCCCTTGTGGGGCTCGCCCGTCCACGCTAGCGCTCTAACACACCACCGGGGAGTACGTGGCCACGGTCCGACCTGGAACGGTGGAGATCACCCGACCTGCCACGGCGGCCCCGGGCTTGGCGCTAGGATCCGCCCTCTCCCGGGCGAGGTCCGCCCGGCGTTCGTGACCTTCGCCTCGCGCGGCACGTTCATCCCAGTGCCCTGATCCGTCGGGGCGACACTGAGGGGAACGGCAGGGAATCCCCGTACCGGCAAGGGACTTCATGACCCAGCACATCACCGACGCCACCACTGATGCCATCACCGACCGCGACGCGGGCCGCGGCTGGTGGCACGACGCCGTCATCTACCAGGTCTATCCGCGCAGCTTCGCCGACGCCGACGGCGACGGCATGGGTGACCTGCCGGGCGTGACGGCGCGCCTGCCGCACCTCAGGGACCTCGGCGTGGACGCCGTCTGGCTCTCCCCGTTCTACGCCTCGCCGCAGGCCGACGCCGGCTACGACGTCGCCGACTACCGCGTGGTCGACCCCGTCTTCGGCACCCTCGCCGACGCCGACGCCCTGGTGCGCCGGGCCCATGAACTGGGCCTGCGGGTGATCGTCGACATCGTGCCCAACCACTGCTCGGACCAGCACGAGTGGTTCCGCGCGGCCCTGGCGGACGGCCCGGCCTCACCGCTGCGGGAGCGCTTCCACTTCCGCCCCGGCCGCGGCCCAGGCGGCGAACTGCCGCCCAACGACTGGGAGTCCGTCTTCGGCGGCCCCGCCTGGACCCGCACCACCGACCCCGACGGCACCCCCGGCGACTGGTATCTGCATCTGTTCGCGCCCGAGCAGCCCGACTTCGACTGGGAACACCCCGCCGTACGCGAGGAGTTCCGCTCCGTCCTGCGCTTCTGGCTCGACCTCGGCGTCGACGGCTTCCGCGTGGACGTCGCCCACGGCCTGATCAAGGCCCCGGGCCTGCCGGACGTCGGCCACGGCGAGCAGGTCAAGCTCCTGGGCGCCGCGCCCGTGCCGTACTTCGACCAGGACGGCGTGCACGAGATCTACCGGGACTGGCGGGCGCTGCTCGACGGCTACGACGGGGAGCGCATCGCCGTCGCCGAGGCGTGGACGCCGACGGTGGAGCGCAGCGCGCTGTACCTGCGCCCCGACGAGCTGCACCAGGCCTTCAACTTCACGTATCTCACGACGGGCTGGGACGCGGCCGCGCTGCGCGCCGTCATCGACCGCTCCCTGGCCGCGATGAACTCCGTGGCCGCGCCCGCGACGTGGGTGCTCTCCAACCACGACGTAGTGCGGCACACCACGCGCTTCGCCGACGGCGACCCGGCAAGGGGCCTGCGCCGGGCGCGCGCCGCCACGCTGTTGATGCTGGCGCTGCCCGGCTCGGCATACCTCTACCAGGGCGAGGAGCTCGGCCTGCCCGAGGTGACGGACCTGCCCGACGAGGTGCGCCAGGACCCGGCGTTCTTCCGCGGCGCCGGGCAGGGTTCGGGGCAGCCTTCAGGACAGGAGGGCACGCGGGACGGGTGCCGGGTGCCGCTGCCGTGGTCGGGGGTGCGGCCGCCGTTCGGGTTCGGGCCGGTCGCGGGCGGGCCGAGCTGGCTGCCACAACCCGCGGGGTGGGCGGACCTCACGGTCGCGGCGCAGCAGGGCGATCCGGCCTCGACCCTGGAGCTGTACCGGACGGCACTCGCGCTGCGCCGCGCGCACCCGGCGCTCGGCGCGGGCCGGGACGTGGCGTGGGAGGAGGCGCCCGCGGGCGTGCTCGCGTTCCGCAGGACCGCCGCGGGCCGCACCCTCGTCGTGACCACGAACCTCACCGGCCGCCCCGTCACCCTGCCCGCCCCCGGCACCCCACTGCTGTGCAGCCTCAACTCACGCGCCCCGGGAGCCGACTTGGGCGGGCCCGGCACCGACGCCGTGCTCCCGCCGGACGCGACGGTCTGGTGGGAGCGGTGAGGCCCGCCTTGTGGGCAGCGTGAGACACGACCGGTACAGTCCAATCCTGTGACCGCGCCAGGCCCTGACCCGCCAGGGCTACACCCCGGTGCTCGCCACCCAGACCCCGGGCGGCTCCACCGAGGACGAGCTGACCGAGATGCTGGTGGACCGCGGGGTCGCGGGCATCATCTTCGTCTCGGGCCTGCACGCGGACACCACCGCGGACACCGCTCGCTACGAGCAGTTGCGCGCACAGGGGGTGCCGTTCGTCCTCGTGGACGGCTTCTCGCCGAAGGTGCGGGCGCCCTTCATCTCGCCCGACGACCGCGCGGCGATGCGCCTGGCCGTCACCCACCTCGCCTCGCTCGGGCACACCCGGATCGGGCTCGCCCTCGGGCCGCGGCGCTTCGTCCCCGTACAGCGGAAGATCGAGGGGTTCACGCGGTCGATGCGGGAGACGTTCCGGCTGGGTTCCGCGGACGTCGAGGACATCGAGGCGGAGCTGGTCCAGCACTCCCTGTACACGCTCGAAGGCGGACAGGCAGCGGCGGCCGCGCTCCTGGACCGGGGCTGCACGGCCGTGGTGTGCGCCAGCGACATGATGGCGCTCGGCGCGATACGGGCGGCGCGGGAGCGGGGCCTGGAGGTGCCGGACGACGTCTCCGTGGTCGGCTTCGACGACTCGGTGCTCGTCGCCTTCACCGATCCGCCGCTGACGACGGTCCGCAAGCCGGTGCCCGCGATGGGCCAGGCCGCGGTGCGCACGCTCCTGGAGGAGATCGGGGGTACCCCCGCCCCCCACAGCGAATTCGTGTTCATGCCGGAGCTGGTGGTCAGGGGCTCGACGGCCGCGCGCACGGCCCCCGGGGCGTAGGGACCGGTCGTCCTCGCGGTGGAGGGGATCTCCTCGTACTTGGGGCGTAGGGAATGCGGCCGGAACCCGACCGGGGGATGATCTGAGCAGTGGTGGCTATCTGGCAGACTCTGTGCCTATGGGTGAGATGACTGTGACGACACTGGAAGGCCGACAGGGGCCCGCCACCTCATCACCCATCGCGGGCGAGGCAGATGACCGCAATGGGCGGAATCTCCTGCGTCGGCTGCGCACGCCCCGGCGCCCGAAGCTGTGGTTCGAGATCCTGTTGATCGCGGTGAGTTACTGGACGTACTCACTGATCCGCAACGCCGTGCCGGAGCAGAAGTCCGCCGCGCTGCGCAACGCCGACTGGATCTGGGACGTCGAGCAGAGCCTCGGCCTCGCCTTCGAGCGCTCGGTCAACCACGCGGTCGACTCGGTGACATGGCTCATCGTCGGCATGAACTACTACTACGCGACGCTGCACTTCATCGTGACGCTCGGCGTCCTGGTGTGGCTCTACCGCTGCCATCCCGGCCGGTACGCGGCCACACGTCTGGTGCTCTTCGCGACGACCGCCGTCGCCCTCCTCGGTTACTACCTGTATCCGCTCGCGCCGCCCCGTCTCGTGCCCGGCGGCGACTTCATCGACACGGTCGTCGTCCACAACACCTGGGGCTCGATGGCCTCGGGCGACCTCAAGAACATGTCGAACCAGTACGCGGCCATGCCGTCGATGCACATCGGCTGGTCCCTGTGGTGCGGCCTGACGATCTTCGCGCTGGCGTCGGTGCCCTGGGTGAAGGTCCTCGGCCTGCTCTACCCGACGCTCACCCTGGTCGTGATCGTGGCCACCGCCAACCACTTCTGGCTGGACGCGGTGGGCGGCATGATCTGCCTGGCGTTCGGCTACACGGTGGCGCGCCTGTGGTACGGAAAGCTGCCGTACGCCCTGCCGAAGCTGGTGCCGGAGCAGCGGCCACGGAAGAAGGCGTACGCCCGCTAGGCGCGCGCCCCGGCTACGCCCCGTAGAACCGCTCCTCCATCACCGCCCGTGCCCGCCGGGTGATCCTGCGGTAGTCGTCCAGCATCACGCCGACCTGACCCGCGTCATAGCCCAAGTACCGCCCGACGGCGGCCAGCTCCCTGCCGTCCGACGGGAACGTGTCGCCCGCCCTGCCCCGGACCAGCATCACCGCGTTGCGCACGCGGGTGGCGAGCACCCAGGCCTCGTCGAGGATCGCCGCGTCCTCCGTGGCGATCAGCTCGGCCGCGCACGCGGCGTGCAGGGCCTCGCGGGTGCGGGTGGTGCGCAGGCCCGGTTCGGCCCAGCCGTGCTGGAGCTGGAGCAGCTGGACGGTCCACTCCACGTCGGAGAGGCCGCCGCGGCCGAGCTTGGTGTGCAGGGTGGGGTCGGCGCCGCGGGGCAGCCGCTCGGACTCCATGCGGGCCTTCAGGCGGCGGATCTCGCGGACCGCGTCCTCGCCGAGGCCCTCGGCGGGGTAGCGCAGCGGGTCCACGAGGTCGACGAAGGCGCGGGCGAGGTCGGCGTCGCCCGCGACCGGGTCGGCCCGGAGGAGGGCCTGCGACTCCCAGACCAGGGACCAGCGGCGGTAGTAGGCCTCGTACGACTTCAGGGTGCGCACAAGGGGACCCGACTTGCCCTCCGGGCGCAGGTCCGCGTCGATGACCAGGGGCGGGTCGGCGCTCGGCAGCTGCAGCAGCCGCCGCATCTCGGCGACGACGGCGTTCGCGGCCTTCGCGGCCTCCTGGTCGTCGACGCCCTCGCGGGGCTCGTGCACGAACAGGACGTCCGCGTCCGAGCCGTAGCTCAGCTCACGGCCCCCGAAGCGGCCCATGCCGATGACCGCGAACCGGGTCGGCAGTTCGTCGCCCCAGCCCGCGCGGACCACCGCGCGCAGCGTGCCCGCGATGGTGGCGGCCGTCAGGTCGGACACAGCGGTGCCGACGCGGTCCACGAGCGCGCCCACGTCGGCCTCGGCGGGGCTCTCCTCGGTGCCGTAGGAGCCGATGAGGTCGGCGGCCGAGGTGCGGAACAGCTCGCGCCGCCGCACCCCGCGGGCCGCCGCGACCGCCTGCTCGGCGCCGTCGGCGCGGCCCACGGCGGCCAGGACCTCCTGCTCCAGGGGCGCGCGTTCGCGGGGCTGCAGGCCGCGGGCGTCGCCGAGCAGCGCCACCGCCTCCGGCGCGCGAAGCAGCAGGTCGGGGGCGAACCGGCCGGCCGAGAGCACCCGGGCCAGGTTCTCCGCGGCGGCGCCCTCGTCGCGCAGCAGCCGCAGGTACCAGGGGGTCTTGCCGAGGGCGTCGGACACCTTGCGGAAGCCGAGGAGGCCCGCGTCGGGGTCGGCGGAGTCGGCGAACCAGCCGAGCAGGACGGGCAGCAGGGTGCGCTGGATGGCGGCCTTGCGGGTCACGCCGGACGCGAGGGCCTCCAGGTGGCGCAGGGCCGCGCCGGGGTCGGCGTACCCGAGCGCCACCAGGCGTTCCCTGGCCGCCTCCGTGCTGAGCCGGGACTCGCCGGGGGCGAGCTGGGCGACGGCGTCCAGGAGCGGGCGGTAGAACAGCTTCTCGTGCAGGCGGCGGACCACGGAGGTGTGCCGCTTCCAGGCGCGGGCGAGGTCGGTGAGGGGCTCGGTGCGCATGCCCAGGGAGCGGCCGATGCGGCGCAGGTCGGCGTCGTCGTCGGGCAGCAGATGGGTGCGGCGCAGGCGGTAGAGCTGGATGCGGTGTTCCAGGGAGCGCAGGAAGCGGTAGGCGTCGTCGAGCTGGGTGGCGTCCACCCGGCCCACGTAGCCGCCCGCGGCGAGCGCGGCGAGGGCGTCGAGCGTGGTGGCGCTGCGCAGCGAGGCGTCGGCGCGGCCGTGCACCAACTGGAGGAGCTGGACGGCGAACTCGACGTCGCGCAGGCCGCCGGGGCCGAGCTTCAGTTCGCGGTCGACCTCGCCCGCGGGGATGTTCTCGACGACGCGGCGGCGCATCTTCTGCACGTCGTCGATGAAGTTCTCGCGCTCGGCGGCCTGCCACACCAGCGGTGCGACGGCGGCCACGTAGTCCGCGCCGAGCTCGGCGTCACCGGCGACGGGCCGCGCCTTGAGCAGCGCCTGGAACTCCCAGGTCTTCGCCCAGCGCTGGTAGTACGCGAGGTGGCTGGACAGGGTCCGCACCAGCGGGCCGTTCCTGCCCTCGGGGCGCAGATTGGCGTCGACCGGCCAGATGGTGCCCTCGACCGTGGTCTCGGAGCAGATCCGCATCAGGTGCGAGGCGAGGCGGGTCGCGGCCCGCAGCGCCTTGTCCTCGTCGGCACCCTCGACGGCCTCGCCCACGAAGATCACGTCGACGTCGGAGACGTAGTTCAGCTCGTGGCCGCCGCACTTGCCCATCGCGATCACCGCGAGGCGGCACTGGGCGGCGTCGGCGGGCGCGGCCCTGCGGGCCATGGCGAGCGCGGCACGCAGGGTGGCCGTGGCGAGGTCGGCCAGCTCGGCGGCGGCCTGGGAGACGTCGGTGGTGCCGCAGACGTCGCGGGCGGCGATGGACAGCAGGCACCGGCGGTAGGCGACGCGCAGCGACACCGGGTCGTGGGCCTCGGCGAGGCCCCGCTCGAACTCGGCGACGCCCGGGTGCAGGTCGACGGCCTCGTACGTGACCAGGGCCCGCCAGTCCCCGGGGTGCCTGGCCAGGTGGTCGGCGAGGGCCTCGGAGGCGCCCAGGACGCCGAGCAGGCGGTCCCGCAGGGGCTTGGCGCTGATCAGGGTGTCGAGCAGTTCGCGGCGCGCGGTGTGGTCCGGCTGCGCCTCCGTGAGCCGGACCAGGCCGAGCAGCGCCAGGTCCGGGTCGGCGGTGGCGCCGAGGGCGTCGAGGAGCACCGGGTCGGTGCGGACGGCGTCGAGCTCGGACGCGGCGAGGAGGCGTTCGGCGGCGGACGGGTCGGTGAACCCGTACCGCAGCAGCCGCGTGAACGTACTGCTCCTGCGCCCCTGCGGCACCGTCATCCCCGCGCCCTTCGCTCGCCTGTTCCTGGCCCGAGCCTACCCAGGGCCCGGCCGATGAGTTCTGCCCGCGTGCGGGGTCCCCACTGGGACAGGAGCATGGAGAGCAGGAGGCGACATCATGCCGAGCCAGGAACCCCGTACCGACGTCGACGCCCGCTACAGCAGCGAGGGGGTCGCCCCCACCCCCTGGCCCCAGGCCCGGGACGCCCTTGCCGCGGCCGAGCTGTTCTGGATCTCGACGGTCCGTCCCGACGGGCGCCCGCACGTGACCCCGCTGAGCGCCCTGTGGCACGGGGACGCCCTGTACTTCTCCACCGGCCCTGAGGAGCGCAAGGCCCGCAACCTGGAGTCCAACGCCGAGGTGGTCCTGACGACCGGCGCCAACCTCTGGGACAAGGGCCTGGACGTGGTCGTCGAGGGCACGGCGGTCCGGACCACGGACGAGGCGCTGCTCCGGGAGCTCGCGGCTGCCTGGGAGCAGAAGTACGGCGGCTTCTTCCACTACGACGTGGGGGACGGCTGCTTCCTGCACCCTTCGGGACGCGCGTACGTCTTCGTGGTGGCGCCCCGAACAGCGTTCGGGTTCGGCAAGGGCGAGCCGTTCAGCCAGACGCGTTACCGCTTCTCCTGACCCACGGAGTCCTTCGCCCGGACAAGCCGCCCGATCACTGCTGTACTCGTGCCATGGACTACACACTCGAAGTGATCGGCGTGCCCGTCAGCGACATCGACCGCGCCAAGGAGTTCTACGAGAGCAAGTGCGGCTTCCACGTCGACATCGACGCGGAGGTCCTGCCGGGCGTGCGGATCGTGCAGCTCACGCCGCCCGGGTCCGGCTGTTCCATCATGCTCGGCGACGCCATCTGGGAGACCACCCCGGGCCCCACCCCCGAGCCCGGCAGCTACCACGGCCTCCAGCTGTGCGTGGCCGACATCAAGCAGGCCCACGCCGAGTTGCTGGCCCGCGGCCTGGACGTGAGCGAGCCGCAACAGTACTCCGAGCAGGACGGCGCGACGTTCATGTACTTCACGGACCCGGACGGCAACGGGTGGGCGATCCAGGAGTACCGCGTCCGCGCGAAGACCCCGCTGCGGGACGCCATTGTGCCCTCCACCTGACGGGCCCCTGAAAGGGGCGCGGGGAACTGCGCGAGCAACCACGACAAAGCCGCAGACGCGTCTGCTCCTGTCTCGGCAGACGCGTCCGCGGCTCTTCTCGGGCTGAGCGCGCAGTTCCCCGCGCCCCTGACGGGGCGCTCCTCACGTGGGCCGAGCCCTAAAGAACCGGCAGGTTCTTGCGGAGCTCGAACGCGGTCACCTCGGACCGGTACTCCTCCCACTCCTGCTTCTTGTTCCGCAGGAAAAAGTCGTACACGTGCTCGCCGAGCGTCTCGGCGACCAGCTCCGACCGCTCCATGAGGGCGATCGCCTCGCCGAGGTTCTGCGGCAGGGGCTCGATGCCCATGGCGCGCCGCTCCGCGTCGGAGAGGGCCCAGACGTCGTCGTCGGCGCCCGGCGGCAGCTCGTAGCCCTCCTCGATGCCCTTGAGGCCGGCGGCGAGCAGGACGGCGTACGTCAGGTACGGGTTCGCGCCGGAGTCGATGGAGCGGACCTCGACGCGGGCCGAGCCGGTCTTGCCGGGCTTGTACATGGGCACGCGGATGAGCGCGGAGCGGTTGTTGTGGCCCCAGCAGATGTACGAGGGGGCCTCGCCGCCGGCGCCCGCGGTGCGCTCGGAGCCGCCCCAGATGCGCTTGTAGGAGTTCACCCACTGGTTGGTGACCGCGGAGATCTCGGCGGCGTGCTTCAGCAGGCCCGCGATGAAGGAGCGGCCGACCTTGGAGAGCTGGTACTCGGCGCCGGACTCGTAGAAGGCGTTGCGGTCGCCCTCGAAGAGGGACAGGTGGGTGTGCATGCCGGAGCCGGGGTGCTCGGAGAACGGCTTCGGCATGAAGGTGGCCTGGACGCCCTGCTCCAGGGCCACCTGCTTCATGACCAGGCGGAACGTCATGATGTTGTCGGCCGTGGAGAGCGCGTCGGCGTAGCGCAGGTCGATCTCCTGCTGGCCGGGGGCGCCCTCGTGGTGGCTGAACTCGACCGAGATGCCCATGGATTCGAGCATCGTGATGGCCTGGCGGCGGAAGTCCATGCCCACGTTCTGCGGGGTGTGGTCGAAGTAGCCGGAATTGTCGGCGGGGCTCGGCCGGGAGCCGTCCAGGGGCTTGTCCTTGAGCAGGAAGAACTCGATCTCGGGGTGGGTGTAGAAGGTGAACCCGAGGTCGGAGGTCTTGGCGAGCGCCCGCTTCAGCACGTAGCGAGGGTCCGCGAAGGACGGGGAGCCGTCCGGCATGAGGATGTCGCAGAACATCCGGGCCGTGCCGGGGGCCTCGGCGCGCCAGGGCAGGACCTGGAAGGTGCCCGGGTCCGGCTTGGCGATCATGTCGGACTCGTAGACCCGGGCGAAGCCCTCGATGGCCGAGCCGTCGAAGCCGATGCCCTCGTCGAAGGCCTGTTCAAGCTCGGCGGGAGCGACCGCGACCGACTTCAGGAAGCCGAGTACGTCCGTGAACCACAGGCGCACGAACCGGATGTCGCGCTCCTCCAGAGTGCGGAGCACGAACTCCTGCTGCTTGTCCATCTCGACTTCCACCCATCCTTGCTGGTCGGAACCGGCTGCTCCCAAGCCATGGGACGTCGCCCCGGCACACGAGCATCCCACCACACGGTTTCGTGCGCGTTGCGGCTGCTCCTTGCCCATAGTGCACGCTCACCCGGGCCCGGGGTATCCGGGGCGGGTACGGGCCCGGCGGGGCGGCCGGGGCCGGGTGGCCGGGATCCGCGTGGCCGGGATCGGCCGGATGGCGGCGGCCCTCCCCCGTGCCGCCCGTGCAGTATTTGACAGAGCGCCTCCTCCACCCGCCGACGCGGAGGCTACGATCAACGCACCCGCAACGCCCCGGCTGTGCCGCGCATCGCCCTTTGGTCCCACCCGTTCCACGCACCGCCTCTGCTCCACGCACCGCCTCTGTTCCACGCACCGCACCTTGTTCAACCCATCCGACTCCGTCGCTTTCCGCAGAAGGACACACCATGGGTTCCGCCAAGAAGACGAGCAGCGCCGAGCGCAAGGCCCGGATAGAGGAGATGCGGCGCGCCGAACGCGCCCGCGAGCGCCGCAACAGCGTGCTCACCATCACCTTGAGCGCGGTCATCGTCGCCGCGCTGGGCGTCGGCGGCTACTTCCTCATCTCGCAGGCCGACGACGACAAGGAATCAGGCAAGGCGGGTGACGCCAAGGCGGTCGCCAAGTTCACCACGACCGCCGACGGCGAGCGGGTGTGGGACGCCAAGAAGCTCGGCCGCACCCACGTCGGCGGCAAGGTGAACTACCCGGTGACCCCGCCGGTCGGCGGCAACCACAACCAGGTGTGGATGAACTGCAACGGCGACGTCTACACCAAGGAAATCCCGAACGAGAACGCCGTGCACTCCCTGGAGCACGGCGCGGTGTGGGTGACGTACAACGACCAGGCGAAGCCCGCCGACTTGAAGAAGCTGGAAGCCAAGGTCAAGAAGACCCCGTACTCCCTGATGAGCCCGGTGAAGAAGCAGAAGGACCCGATCCTGCTGTCCGCCTGGGGGCACCAGCGGGTGGTGAAGGACGCGGCCGACAAGCAGATCGACACCTTCTTCTCCACCTACGTCCAGGGCAAGCAGACCCCCGAGCCCGGGGCGGCCTGCACCAACGGCCTGGGGCAGTGATGACGTGATGAAGCGCAGGGACTGGCTGATCGGCGCCGTCGCCGGGGCAGTGCTCGCGGCCGGCGGCATCACCGCCGCCGTCGCGTCCACCGACGGCTCATCGGGCTCCTCCGGCGTCGCCGGTGCGCCGTCGAGCACGTCCGCCGACGCCGGGTTCGCCCGGGACATGGCCGTCCACCACCAGCAGGCCGTCGAGATGTCCTACGTCATCCGCGACCGCACCAAGAACGCGGAGATCCGCCGTCTCGCCTACGACATCGCGCAGACCCAGGCCAACCAGCGCGGCATGATGCTGGGCTGGCTCGACCTGTGGGAGCTGCCGAAGGTGCCGCCCGGTGAGCCCATGGAGTGGATGGACATGACCGACGTCCCCTCCGCGGGCGACGGCTCCCTCATGCCCGGCATGGCCACCAACGCCCAGATGAAGCGGCTCGGTGAGCTGAACGGCAAGCAGGCCGAGATCTTCTACCTGAAGCTGATGACCGCCCACCACAAGGGTGGGATCCATATGGCTCAGGGGTGTGTCGAGCGGTGCGACGTCGCTGTCGAGCGGCGGCTCGCGCAGGGGATGGTCGAGTCACAGGAGTCCGAGGTCAAGCTGATGGCGGACCTGTTGAAGGCGCGGGGTGCGAAGCCGTAGGGGTGTCCTCGCGGGTGCGCCCCAGTCCCGCCCCTTCACCGAAACCGGGGGCTGCCGCCCCCTGGACCCCCGCTTTATCGGCGCTCCGCGCCTCGTCCTCAATCGCCGGACGGGCTAAAACTTCTGCCGCTGCGGCGAGCTATCTAGCCCCTCCGGCGTTTGAGGAGCGGGGTCTGGGGCGGAGCCCCAGTTTCGGGAAGGGGCGGGACTGGGG
>NZ_JNXT01000086.1 GCF_000716675.1 Streptomyces alboflavus | reverse complement strand
CCATCGTCCCCGCCCCCGCACCACGCCCGGCTCCCCGCCCCGCACCCCTGACAACGCCCTGGCCCGCACCCCGGCTCGAACCCCGTCCCGAACCCCGGACGGATCCCCACCGGACGGAGCCCCACCCGACAGCCCCCCACCCGACTCCACCCCGTCCGACACCACCGCCCCCGTGAACACCATCGGCGGCGCCACCCGCTGCCCCCGGTGCACGACCGCGGGCCGCACCACGAACAGCACCGGATCCCAGGCCACACAGCCGGGCCACAACTCGCAGTCGACCCCCGCCCCGGACGGCGCGCCCACGCCCGACGGCGCCCCGGGCCGCCCGTCGGCCCACCCCAGCGACACCGGATCCCAGGAGAACTCCACCTCCGCCTCGGCGACGGCACCCCGCAGCGCCACCTTCGCGGCCTCCCACGAACCACCCTCGGCCCCCACGACCTCCGCACTCACAGCAGACACGACAGACGCAGCAGGCACGCCAGACGCAGCAGACACGGCAGGCATGCCAGGCGCAGCAGACACGCCAGGCGCAGCACTCTCACTACCGCCCGCCCTCTCCACCCCACTCACCCCACTCACGCCACTCACCCCACCCACCCCCAACACCCTCCGAATCAGCTCCCCCACCCCCCACGCCTGCTCCCGTGCCCCGCGGGCCCCCTCCGTGCCCGCCTCCCAGGCCAGCAGCCACACCTGCTGGAGGTCGTCCGCGACGTCGAGGGCCCGGCGGCGGGACTCGTCGAGCACGTCACCGCCGCCGGAACCGCCCGTGGCGAGGAGGTCGCGGATGTCCTCCTCGTGGCGCTCGACGTCGTCGCCGAGGTCGCGTACCGCGGCGGTGAGCGCGTCGAGGCGGGCGAGGACGCCCGGGAGGACGGCGTCGGCGTACCCACCGCTCTCGCGGACGCGCTCGCCGTCCTCGTCGCGGTTTCCCCTTCGGGAGAACATCCGGATCGCCTCCCCGTCAGCCGAAGTTCGAGTCCTTGCGGAGCTCTCAGAGCCCTCAGAGCCCTCGGAGTCCCACGTCCCACGCGGCCGGAGCGCACTCAGAACTCGGGATCGAGGTCGAGCGTCGCGTCGGCCGCCTTGCCGTCGTGCCGGTTGACCGCGCGGACGGTGATCTCCGCGCGGCCGAAGGTCAGGTGGATGTCGACCTCGCGGTCCTCGCGCGGCAGGTGCATGCAGGTGCTGAGGTCGACGGTGAGGTGGCCGATGCGCTTGGCGGGCGCCGTGTCGTAGTAGCGGGGGTCGGGGGCGTGCGTGGCGTAGAACTCGACGGTCATCAGGGGCAGGTCGGCCCGGATGGGCACCACGTTCCGGTGGGCCACCTCGTGGCCGACGCCGACGCGCTGCCCGATGGTGACGAACCGCAGGAAGCGGTCGGGGCAGAAGTGCCGCCCCTCGTCGTTGGTCTCCAGGGGCCGGTCCTGCGCGCCGTCCTCGTCGTCGTACGGCTCGGAGACGCGGGCACCGTACGTGTAGAGCGCGCAGCGTTCCGAGATGTCGGGCCCGGTCCGGCGCGCGGCGGTCGCGGCCCCGGCGCCCTGTTCGCCGTCCTCGCGGACCGCCGAGGCATAGCAGCGGTGCACCGCCCCGTGCAGCACCGCCCGCTCGGGCCGGTCCGGGGTGAAGACCCGCCCCCGCTGCCCGACGTGGGCCCGTACGCGCTCGCGCAGATAGGGCGACTTGGAGAACCCGCCGACCAGATACACGTCGGGACGGCCGCCCCCGGCCGCCTCCACCGCCCGCGCCACGTGCTCGTCGACGAGCGGCAGGATCCCGCCGACCGCCGACTCCAGGAGGCCGGCCATCTCCTTGGGCCGGACGACGATCCGGTCCCCCTTGCCGCCCTGGACCTCGCCGAGGTGGCGCAGGTCCTCGGGCGAGAGCAGCCCGTGCAGCCCGTCCACACGCAGCGCCACGCTCTCGCGGGAGCCGACCGTGAACGTGTTGCGGTGCGTCTCCCAGTCGCCCAACAGCTCCTGGAACTCAGCCCAGTGATGGCGGGTCAGCCGCTCCAGGTTCGTCTGGTCGAGGAACCGGCTGCCGAGCACGTCCTGGATGAAGCTGTTCGTCGTGTACGTGGCGCCGAACGCACCCCCGGAGGGGCGCCCGAGCTGTGCGAGGGAGCCGTCCCCGAGCACCTCGTACGCCACCACGTCGACCGTGCCGCCGCCGCAGTCCGCCACCACGAACCGCCGCCCCGGCCTGCGGAACGCGCTGAGCAGCGCCCGCACCGGGCCGGTCGGCGTCAGCTCCTGGACGGCGCAGTACAGCGCGGCCATGTCCGGCTCGGGTTCGAGCAGCAGCGCGTCGTGCCCGGACGGGAAACCGGCCGTGCCCGCGGCCTCGCGCATGGCGCCGAGCGCTGCCTGGGACCAGATGGCGGGCACGGTCAGGCACCACCGTATGTCCGACTCGCGGTAGCGGCCCCCGGCGGTGATCTCGGCGACGGCGACCTCCCGCAGCCGGGCGAGGTACGCGGCGATCAGCGGCACGGGCCGTGACAGGTCGTCGGAGAGGGCGCGGGGCACGCGGCTGCCGGGGGCGGGCCGTGAGGGGTCGTCGGAGGGGCGCAGCGACATCTTCATGCCGGTGACGAGGCGGGAGCCCGGCGGGCGTTCGGCGCGCACGGCCGGGTACCCCCAGGCGAGCACGGTGTCGGAGCCGTCGAGGAGCAGGGCCGAGCGGGTCTTCGGATAGCGCTTCTCGGTGGTCCCGGGCCACTGCTCCCGGTCGACGATGTCGCGCCGCCGTGGGTCCGCGCCGTCCCGGGTGACGGCACTCCAGGCGTACCCGCTGGCGTGCGTACCGAAGTCGATGGCCGCCGCCACCCGAAACCGCGCCATCGTCAGCCATCCTCCCCCTTGCCCGGGCCCGGCGCACCGCTCCGGCCCCGCACGTCGTCGTCATCGCTGTCGTCGTCGCTGTCGTCTTCGCCGAGGAGCCTGCGGCGGTTCTCCTCCGCCGCGATGCCTTCGGCGGAGGCCCGCAGCCCGGCCGCCTCGGTGCCGAGCTTCAGCGAGTCCAGGACGGGCAGCAGTCCGCGCACGCGGTCCAGATAGGTCTGGCGTTCCGCGCGTGTGCCGGGCGTGGGCAGGTGCAGCGCGCGGCGGGCGGTGATCAGGGCGGGCTCGTCGAGTCCGGCCTCCTGGTACGTGGCCGCCTGCTGGATGAGCGCGTCGGTCTCCGCCTTGAGGCCCCGGTCGACGGAGACGTCCAGCATCGCGGCGGTGCCGAGGGCGGCGGCGCGGGGCAGCGGGTCGAGGGAGCCGTCGAGCCGGGCGTGCAGCTGCGGGTCGTGCCCCGCCGCCACGTGGAACCACTCGGCGATCACGGCGGCGACGCCCGCGGCCACCGTGGCGATCTGCGCCTGGACCGCGTGCCGCTCCCTGCCCGCCTCCGTCGGCAGCGCGGGGAACGGCAGCGAGAGCCGCACCGCGGCGGGCACGAGGGGCGAGAGCGCGTCGAAGGTGCCGAGCCGCCGCGGGACTTCGGGCAGCGTGGCGGCGGCGGAGGCCTCGCCGTAGAGGTTCCAGGCGACGATGTCGACGCGGGTGCGCCAGCCCTCGGTGATCTCGCCGTGGACGAGCACCACGGGGTGCGCGGCGAGCACTTGGCGGATCAGGTACAGGTCGGTCTCGTGCCGGTTGAGCGGGCGGCGGAACAGTCCGGGCACGCCCGCCATCAGCTTCGGGCCCGGCAGCTCACGGAGCGCCTCGCGCAGGTGGGAGTCGAACTCGGCGTTGACCGGGTCGATCCGCGCTTGCGGGTCGCTGGCGCGGAAGAAGGGGGCGGTGATGAGGGCGGGCAGGGTGCCGTTGCGGGTCTCGGCGGTGATCTGGGCGCTCACCTGGTGCGGATAGACCAGCGCGAAGGGGGTGTGCTCGCGGTGGTGGGCGGCGTCGGCGAGCGCCTGGTTCAGTTCGTAGTCGACCTGCGCGCCGTGCGACCGCTCGTCCTTGCGCTGGTGGTGCTCCCGGTCGGACTGCTCGCGGCGCAGGCCCGCCTTCAACTCGATGCGGCCCCGTGCCAGTTCGTCCGTCAGGCGGGCGTGCCGCTCGGCGAGCCTGGCCGCCTCCTGCTGGAGCCTGCGCTCGTGCTCGCGCTGTTCCTCCGACCACTGGCTCGGGGGCACCGTGACGGTGGAGTGCGGTGGCAGCAGGTCCACTTGGGAGGACGGCGAAGGCGACGGGCCGCCCTTGCCGGTGGCCGCGGCGGCGTGCTCGCGCTCGTCCCGGGCGAAGTCCCGCAGCCTGCGGTCGTGGATCTCGAGCCGCTTGGTCTCCTGGCGGGCGCTGTAGATGTCGACGGCGGCCTTGGGCAGACCGCCGATGGCGTCCGCGACGCCCCGGGCGACCTCCTTGGCCGTGTCACCGAGGCTGCGGATGAAGTTCAGGATGCCCATGGCCGTACGTCCGTCCGGTGCGGGTCGGCTGACTGTGGGCGCCCTACCCGTGACCGCTCGGCGGAATGCCTGATTCTCCCGGCGCGTCACATAAAACGAAGAATTGATTGCTTGTGATGCCGTCCGATCGCTTGTGCGTACTTAGTGCGAAGCGTTCCGCTTCACCGGTCGCCGGGAGCGGGGCGGACGGGGCGTACGGGGCGTCGGGAGCGTGGACCGCACGCGAAACACCCCGCCGGTCCAGTTTCCTGGACCAACGGGGTGTCTGTGGCGGTAGCGGAGGGATTTGAACCCTCGGTGACTTGCGCCACACTCGCTTTCGAGGCGAGCTCCTTCGGCCGCTCGGACACGCTACCGAGAGAGATCCTAGCCCAAGGTGGGCCGTGGACCGAAATCCGTTTGGACTACCCCTCGGCCGCCGGGCCGCCGCGGTCCCGGGAGCGGGCGAAGAAGTCGGTGAGCAGCCGCGCGCCCTCCTCGGCGAGCACTCCCCCGATCACTTCGGGCCGGTGGTTGAGGCGCCGGTCGCGCAGCAGGTCCCACAGGGAGCCCGCGGCCCCGGCCTTGGCGTCGCGGGCGCCGTAGACGACGCGTTCCAGGCGGGACTGCTGGAGCGCGCCCGCGCACATCACGCACGGCTCCAGGGTGACGACGAGCGTGCAGCCGGGCAGCCGCCAGCCGCCGAGCCTCTCGGCGGCCCTGCGCAGCGCGAGGATCTCGGCGTGCGCGGTGGGGTCGCCGCCGGCCTCGCGTTCGTTGTGGCCGGTGGCGAGCACCGTCTCGCCGTCCGCGGCGAGCACGACGGCGCCGACGGGCACGTCACCGCCCCGGACGGCCCGTTCGGCCTCGTCCAGGGCGAGTCGCATGGGCGCCCGCCAGCGCTCTCGTACCGGATCCGGGAGTCGTGTCACACGGTGAACCTAACGGACGGTCTCGAGGACCTCCGCGGCTCCGAGGATCTCGGCGATCTCGTTGAGCGCGTCGCCGCTCTCCAGGGCGAGCAGCTCCTTCTCGGAGATGCCGAGGTCGCCCAGGATCGCCCTGTCCCCGAGCGGCCCGGAGGGCACGGTCTCGCCCGCGGCGTCCGGTCCTTCGGAGTCGTCGGAGCTCTCGGACTCGCCGTCCTCGGTGCCGTCGAGGTTCAGCGACTCCAGGGCGTCGTCCTCGTCGTCCGGGTCGCGGCCCAGCATCTCGTCGGTGAGCAGGATCTCGCCGTAGGCGCTGCGGGCGGCGGCCGCGGCGTCGGAGACGTAGATCCGCGGGTCCTCCTCGCCGTCCACACGGACGACGCCGAACCAGGCGTCTTCCTGTTCGATGAAGACGAGGACTGTGTCGTCGTCGGCGCCCGTGATGCCGGCGGCGGCCTCACGGGCCAGGTCGGTCAGATCCGACAGGGTCTCCACATCGTCGAGCTCCGTGTCGCTCGCTTCCCACCCGTCTTCGGTGCGCGCGAGCAGTGCGGCGAAGTACACCGTGACTCTCCCACTGTTCATAGGCGCCGGTTGGGGGTCCCCCCGGCGGACGTCGGCGGCGGGAGTGCTGTTCCAAGCCCCGCCCACTCGGAATCGTGGCAGAAACAACGGCTTCAGGAGAGGTCTTCGGACCGCTGTGTCCGCGTCGCGTTGCGAATCACATGCCGCTTCGGTGCCGCGGCCGCCCTCACGGCTACCAGCGGAACGTACGCATACGCATCGCCTGCCGCAGTCGGGCCGCCCGTGCGCGGCGTGGTGTCACCCGGGCCCGCAGCTCGCGGGCCTCGGTCAACTCGTGCAGGAACTGGGCGCGGCGCCTGCGCCGCTCGGCTTCCGTCTCGCGTCGCCTGCGTCGCTCGGCGTCGCTCTCGCGCGCTTCCCGGTCGGGCATAGGCCACACCACCCCAGTTCGTACGTCCACCTTCCCCCCGTGGCCGGGGTTGATGCCAGCGCGGGGGGATCAGGGGGCCGCTTCGCCCGGTTACTGTTGAACAATGCGGATCCACGTCGTCGACCACCCGCTGGTGGCGCACAAACTCACCACGCTGCGCGACAAGCGCACCGACTCCCCGACCTTCCGGCGCCTGGCCGACGAGCTGGTCACCCTGCTCGCGTACGAGGCCACCCGGGACGTGCGCACCGAGCAGGTCGACATCGAGACCCCCGTGGTGGGGACGACCGGCGTCAAGCTGTCGTATCCCCGGCCGCTGGTCGTGCCGATCCTGCGCGCCGGTCTCGGCATGCTCGACGGCATGGTCCGGCTGCTCCCGACCGCCGAGGTCGGCTTCCTCGGCATGATCCGCAACGAGGAGACGCTGCAGGCGTCCACGTACGCGACCCGGATGCCGGAGGACCTCTCCGGCCGCCAGGTCTACGTCCTCGACCCGATGCTGGCCACCGGCGGCACGCTGGTCGCGGCGATCCAGGAGCTCATCAAGCGCGGCGCGGACGACGTGACCGCCGTGGTCCTGCTCGCCGCCCCGGAGGGCGTCGAGGTCATGGAGCGCGAGCTCGCGGGCACGCCGGTGACGGTCGTGACGGCGGCGGTGGACGAGCGCCTCAACGAGAACGGGTACATCGTGCCGGGCCTCGGCGACGCGGGCGACCGCATGTACGGGACGGCGGAGTAGCCCTCCGGGCACACGGACAGGGCTTACTCGGACGGGGCCTACTCGGGCAGGGCTTACTCGGGGCCGGGCTTACTCGGACGGGGCCTACTCGGACAGATCGGACAGAACTGCTGGGCCGCCTTCGGCGCTCAGCAGTTCTTGCCGTCGGACCGCTCCGCCTTCGCGGGCTTCGGGGCGGGCGCGGCGAGTGCCGCCAGGGCCTTGTCGGCGTCCTTCTTTTTCGCCAGGTCCTTGAACTGGGAGCCGAGGATCAGGTCGACCTCGCCGCCCTTGCGGGCGTCCGTCTGCTTGGCGGCGCCCTTGAGCTGGGTGGCGAGCACCGGCAGCGCGGTGTCGGCGGTGGACTTCGCGCCGAGCACTATCCCCGGGCCCTCGACCTTCTTGTCGAACGCCTTCGTCGCGTTGCCCACGTCGCCGATGGTGAAGCCGCGCTTCTTCAGCTCGGCGGCGGTCTCCTTGGCGAGGCCGCCGCGCTTGGTGGCGTTGAGGACGTTGACCTTGACCTGGCGGGGCTGGGGGAAAGCTTTCGGCTTGGTCTCGCGCGCCGCGTCGGCCGTCCTCGGTGCCGTCGCGCAGTCCTTCGCCCCGCCCGCCGCCGACGCCTTGTCGTCGCCGGAGAACACGTCGATGAGCTGGAGGCTGCCCCAGCCGAGCAGCCCGAGCACGGCGAGGGACGCGACGACTGCGAGCACGATCCGGCGACGTCCGCTCGGGCGGCGCATTCGCGGGTATTTGTCCCCCGTGATGCGGTATTTGCCGCCCATGCCGGGGGGAGTGAGCATGCTCATGGGCGCAGCGTAGTGCCGCGCGGCGGTGATTCCTACTAAATGATCATTGCCCGGTGCCAAGGCCAACCCGAAAGGGCCAACGCGGGCCGGGGGCCCGGGCTCAGCCCAGTTCGAGAACGCGGGCGTGCAGCACCTGGCGCTGCTGGAGCGCGGCGCGGACGGCGCGGTGCAGCCCGTCCTCCAGGTACAGATCGCCCTGCCACTTCACGACGTGCGCGAAGAGGTCGCCGTAGAACGTGGAGTCCTCGGCGAGCAGCGTTTCCAGGTCCAGCTGGCCCTTGGTCGTCACGAGCTGATCGAGGCGGACCGGGCGCGGCGCGACGTCCGCCCACTGCCGGGTGCTTTCCCGGCCGTGGTCGGGGTACGGCCGGCCGTTTCCGATGCGCTTGAAGATCACACGGAAAGCCTACCGGTCAAGGCTCTCCGGGCGCAGCCATGGCGGCCGAGTGCGACCCTGGGAAATGACGCCGTAAACCGGGACAAACCCGGAACTCTCAAGCCGGGAGCAGGGGCCGAAGTGAGCGACAGCCAGCCGATGCCGTCCACACCCGATGGCGGAAACCACCCGAACGAGTCCGTGTCCGACCCCGCGCTGACGCCGTCCGCGTCGTCTGAGCCGTCCGCGTCGTCTGAGTCGGCCGCGTCGGCCGCGCTTCCCCCGGAAGCCGCCGCGATCGCCGCCGGGTACGCCTTCGAAGGGCCCGCCCTCGACCTCGGCGCCCTGCTGTGGGACGGCCAGTGCCTCCCCGGCGCGCAGGTGCGCATCCCGCTGCCGATGCTCAACCGGCACGGCCTCGTCGCGGGCGCCACCGGCACCGGCAAGACCAAGACCCTCCAGCTGATCGCCGAGCAGCTGTCCGCCCAGGGCGTGCCCGTCTTCCTCGCCGACATCAAGGGCGACGTGTCCGGGATCTCCGCGCCCGGCGAGGCGAACGACCGGGTCACCGGGCGGGCCGGGGACGTGGGCCAGGAGTGGGTGCCGCGCGGGTGCCCGAGCGAGTTCTACGCCCTCGGCGGGATCGGCACCGGGATCCCCGTGCGGGCCACGATCACCAGCTTCGGGCCGGTCCTGCTCTCGAAGGTGCTCCAGCTGAACCAGACGCAGGAGCAGTCGCTCGGCCTGATCTTCCACTACGCCGACCAGAAGGGCCTCGAACTCGTCGACCTGAAGGACCTGCGCGCGGTCGTCGCCTTCCTCACGTCGGACGAGGGCAAACCGGAGCTGAAGACGGTCGGCGGTCTGTCCACGGCGACCGCCGGGGTCATCCTGCGGGCGCTGACGGCGTTCGAGGCGCAGGGGATGGGGGACTTCTTCGGGGAGCCGGAGTTCGACACGCGGGAGCTGCTGGGTGCGGGTGCCGGGGCCGGGGAGTCCGGTGCCGGTGCCGGACCGAATGCTCCCGGCCTCGTATCCGTACTCGAACTGCCCTCCGTGCAGGACAAGCCCGCCCTCTTCTCCACCTTCCTGATGTGGCTCCTCGCCGACCTGTACCACGACCTGCCCGAGGTCGGGGACGTGGACAAGCCCAAGCTCGTCTTCTTCTTCGACGAGGCCCATCTGCTGTTCAACGGCGCCTCCAAGGCGTTCCTGGAGTCCATCACGCAGACCGTGCGGCTGATCCGGTCCAAGGGCGTCGGCGTCTTCTTCGTCACCCAGACCCCGAAGGACGTGCCCGCCGACGTCCTCGCCCAGCTCGGCAACCGCGTGCAGCACGCCCTGCGCGCCTTCACACCCGAGGACGAGAAGGCCCTCAAGGCGACCGTCCGTACGTTCCCGAACTCCGCGTACGACCTGGAGGAGACCCTCACCGGCATCGGCACCGGCGAGGCCGTCGTCACCGTGCTCAGCGAGAAGGGCGCGCCCACGCCCGTCGCGGTCACGCGGCTGCGGGCGCCGCAGTCCCTGATGGGGCCGATCCCGGCGGCGGACCTGGAGCGGGCCGTCCGCGATTCGCCGCTGTACGGGCGGTACGCGGAGGCGGTGGACCGGGAGTCGGCGTACGAGCGGCTGAGCGCGCGGGAGGCCGAGCGGGCCGCCGCGTCGGCGTCCGCTCCGGCAGAGGCTCCGCGTCCGGCCAAGCAGAAGGCGGCGCCGAAGGAGAGTGGGGGCGTCGTCGAGCAGGTGATGGGCAGCGGGATGTTCAAGTCGCTGCTGCGGTCGATGGGGACGCAGATCGGCCGGGAGATCTCGCGGTCGGTCTTCGGCACGGCGAAGCGTAGGCGGTAGTCGGGTTCGACAGAGTCCGCTGCGGTACGGGAGTGCCCCGAAGGGGCGCGGGGAACTGCGCGACCAGCCACGATCACGCTGCAGGTGGACGACGGCAGAGTGTGGCACATCCAGTGGAGCGCTTGGCCCCGGGCGGCTAGCCCTTCGCCGCCGCCTTCATCTCCTGCTTGTGGGCGCGGACCTTCTGCAGCGACTCGGGTCCCGTGATGTCCGCGACGGACCGGAACGCCTTCGGCTCCCCGTACGCCCCCGCCGCCTCCCGCCAGCCCTTGGGGTTCACGCCGAGCTGCTTGCCGAGCAGGGCGAGGAAGATCTGGGCCTTCTGCTTGCCGAAGCCGGGCAGCTCGTTCAGGCGCCGCAGCAGCTCCTTGCCGTCGGCCGCGTCCCGCCAGACGGCCTCCGCGTCGCCCTCGTAGTGCTCCACGAGGTACTGGCACAGCTTCTGCACGCGCCCGGCCATCGCGCCCGGGTAGCGGTGCACGGCGGGCTTGGCGGAGAGCAGCTCGACGAAGGCGTCCGGGTCGTACGCCGCGATGTCGTGGGCGTCGAGGTCGTCCGCCCCCATCCGCTGGGCGATCGTGTACGGGCCCGCGAACGCCCACTCCATGGGCACCTGCTGGTCCAGGAGCATTCCTACGAGCGCGGCCAGCGGGCTGCGGCTCAGCAGCGCGTCGGCCTCTTCTTGCTGGGCGAGGTGCAGGGTGGCGTCCATGGGGCGATCATCTCGCGGTGGCGGGGGGTTCGCAGGGCGACGTACCGGAGGGGGCGTACCGGCGATGGGGGCCACGCCGGAAAAAACGGGCGCGCCGGAAAAGGCGGTCGCGCCGGAAAAGCGGGTGCGGGCGCGTCCGGCCGCCGCCTAGCCTGGGACGCATGTCTACGCCCCGCATCTCCTAGCCAGGACACACGCCTCCACGTCACCCGTGTGTCCTTTCGCCCTTGCGGAGCGTTTCCTCATGCTTTCTGTACGTGACGTCGACCTGCGCGTCGGCGCCCGGACCCTGCTGTCCGGCATCTCCTTCCACGTGGGCCCCGGCGACCGCGTCGGCCTGGTCGGCCGTAACGGAGCGGGCAAGTCCACCCTCCTGAAGACCCTCGCGGACCCGGCCCCGACCGGCACCGGCGCCATCACCCGCACCGGCTCCCTCGGCCACCTCGCCCAGGACCCGGCCGCCGCCGACCCCGCCGCCACCGTCACCGACCGGATCCTGTCCGCGCGCGGCCTCGACGCGGCGGTGCGCGCGCTCCGGGACGCCGAGGCGGCCCTGGCCGACAGCGCCGACAGCGCCGACAGCGCCGACGGGCGGGCCGCGCTCGCCGCCTACGCCCGCGCCGACGACGCCTTCCAGGCCCGCGGCGGCTACGCGGCCGAGGCCGAGGCCGCCCGGGTCGCGGCCGGGCTCGGACTGCCCGACCGGGTCCTCGGGCAGCCGGTGGGCGAGCTGTCGGGCGGGCAGCGGCGCCGCGTCGAACTCGCCCGGATGCTGTTCGCGCGCCCCGACACCCTGCTCCTCGACGAGCCCACCAACCACCTCGACCGGGACTCGGTGGAGTGGCTGCGGGCGTTCCTGCGCGCGTACCCGGGCGGAGTCGTCCTGGTCAGCCACGACGTGAAGCTGCTCGCCGACGTCGTCAACCGCGTCTTCCACCTCGACCCCGGCCGCGCCGCCCTCGACGTCCACAACACCACCTGGCCCGCCTACCTCGCCCAGCGCGCCGCCGACGAGCGCCGCCGCACCCGGGAGCGCGCCAACGCCGAGCGGAAGGCGACCGCCCTGCGCACCCAGGCCGACCGCATGCGCGCCCACGTCGCCACCGCGACCGCCGCGAAGAACATGGCGCGGCGCGCCGACCGGCTGCTCGCGGGCACCGAACCCGCGCGGCGCGGCGAGAAGGTCGCCCGCATCCGGCTCCCCGAGCCCGCCCCCTGCGGCCGCATGCCCCTCGGCGCCGTCAGCCTGGAGAAGGCGTACGGGACCCTGAAGGTCCTGCACGGCGTGGACCTCGCCGTGGACCGGGGCAGCCGCCTGGTGGTGCTCGGGTTCAACGGGGCCGGGAAGACGACGCTCCTGCGGCTCCTCGCCGGGCGCGAGACGCCGGACGCGGGCCGGGTCGTGCGCGGACACGGTCTTCGCGTCGGGTACTTCGGGCAGGAACACGACACCCTGGACGGGGAGTCGACCGTACGGGAGAACCTCGCGGCGGCAGCGCCAGGACTGACCGACGGCGAGGTGCGGCGGGTCCTCGGGTCGTTCCTGTTCGGCGGCGACGACGTGGACAAGCCCGCCAAGGTGCTCTCCGGCGGCGAGAAGACGCGGCTCGCGCTGGCCGGACTGGTCCACTCCGGCGCCAACGTGCTGCTCCTGGACGAGCCCACCAACAACCTCGACCCCGCGTCCCGCGACGAGGTCCTCGCCGCCGTCGGGACGTACCCCGGAGCGATCGTGATGGTCACCCACGACGAGGGCGCCCTCGACGCCCTGCGCCCCGACCGGGTCCTCGTGCTGCCCGACGGCACCGAGGACCTGTGGAGCACGGAGTACCGGGAGTTGGTGTCCCTCGCCTGAGGTCACCCGGACAGTGGTGGGAAAAGCGCGCGCCGGGCGTGCGGGACCTGTGTTTCCATGCCCGGATGAGCGATCGCCGCGCAGGTGCCCAGGCCGTGGACCCTCTCGTACGGGAGCGGGTCCCCGCCGACCTCGACGCCTGCGTGCGCGTGCTCGCCGACGTGCACGCGGGCGACGGCTACCCCACCAACTGGCCCGCCGAACCGGCCGCCTGGCTGACGCCGTCCGGCCTGCTCGGGGCCTGGGTGGCCGAGGCCGACGGGGACGTCGTCGGGCACGTCGCGCTCTGCGGTCCCGGCGCGGGCGACGTGGCGCCCGGGATGTGGGGCGGGCGGGTCGGCCCGGCGGGCGAAGGGGCCGCCGTGGTCAGCCGGTTGTTCGTGGGGCCGGGGGCGCGGGGGCGCGGCATCGGCGCGGTGCTCCTCGACCGGGTGGCGGGGGCGGCGCGGGAGCGGGGGCGGTGGCCGGTGCTCGACGTGGTGGCCACGGACGCGGGGGCCGTGGCGCTGTACGAGCGGGCGGGCTGGGAGCTGCTCGGGGTCGGCGAACAGCGGTGGAGCGCGCGGCAGACGGTGCGGGTGCGGTGCTACGCGGGGCCGGAACCGGGGTGAGCCGAGGTGGCCCCACCCGCCCCACCGAACCCACCCGCCCCACCGGACCCGCTCACCCCGTCCACCCCACCGAACCCACCCGCCGCCTCCGCCGCCGCGTCCCGCAGCGCCCCCAGGAACGCCCGCAGCACCGGCCCCTCCGGCGCCGTCGCCCGTACTGCCGCCCAGATCGACCGCACCGGCTCCGGGTCGACGACCTCGCGCACGACCCACCCCGGGCGGCCCTCGTCCGTGCCCGGCGCCGTGACCAGGCCCATCTCCGGCACCAGGGCGACACCCACCCCGGCGGCCACGAACCCCTGCGCGGTCGCGTAGTCCCCGCTCTCCACCACGAAGTCCGGCGTGAACCCGGCCGACCCGCACGCGTCGAGGACCGCGTCCAGGCACGGTCCCGGCAACTCGCTGCCGACGAAGGGCTCTTCGGCGAGGTCGGTGAGGCGCAGCTCCGTGCGGGCGGCGAGGGGGTGGGTCGGCGGCAGCACCGCGCGGTAGCGGTCGTCCAGGAGGTGGACGAAGCGGAGGCCGTCGACCGGGGGCGCGTCGTGGCGCCGGACCACGAGGGCCACGTCCGTGCGGCCCGCCTTCACCTCGGGCAGCGGGTCGTCCGGGTCGGTGAGCCGCAACTCGGCCCGTACGCCGGGGTGTTCGCGGCGCAGCCGGGCCAGGGCGGGCGCGGCGACGCGGGCGCCCGCGGTGGCGAAGTACCGTACCGAGATCCGTCCCGTACGACCCGTGCGCAGATCCGCGAGGGCCGTCTCCGCGTGGGCCACGTGCCGGCCGATGGCCGTCGCGCAGTCGGCGAGGAGCAGCCCGGCGTCCGTGGGCCGCACCCCGCGTCCGGTGCGCTCCAGGAGCGGGGTGCCCGCCTCCTTCTCCAGAGCCGCCATCTGCTGGCTGACCGCGGACGGGGTGTAGCCGAGGTTCCGGGCCGCCGCGGTCACCGAGCCGCTGGTGACGACCGCCCGCAGGATCTGCATGCGCCGCATGTCGAGCATGCGGCCAGCGTACGCCCAGAATGCAGCAGAGCTTAAGGCTGCCTTGGAATCTTTTCGCTTGTCTTACGAATGGGGCGGGGGCACCGTCGAGACATGCGCATCGCCGTCCTCGCCCTGCTGTGGGGCTCGAGTTTCCTGTGGATCAAGCTGGCCCTGGAGGGCGGCCTGGCGCCGCTGCACGTGACGATCGTGCGCTGCGCGCTCGGCGCCGCCGTGCTCCTCGTCCTCGCCCGCTCGGCCCGCCAGCACCTGCCGCGGGGCCGCCGCGTCTGGGGGCATCTGCTGGTGGCGGCCCTGTTCTGCAACGCGCTGCCGTTCCTGTTCTTCAGCATCGGCGAGCAGACGGTCGACTCGGGGGTCGCGGGCGTCATGAACGCCACGACCCCGCTGTGGTCCCTCGGGCTCGGGTTCCTCCTCGGTACGGAGCGGGGGCTCGGCCCGAAGCGGCTCGCCGGGCTCCTGCTCGGCTTCGGCGGCACCCTGCTGATCTTCGCGCCCTGGCAGCAGTCGGGGCTCACGAGCCCGGGCGCCCTCGCCCTCCTCGCCGCCGCCGTCAGCTACGCCGTCGCCTTCGCGTACATGGCCCGCCACCTCATCGGCCGCGACACCCCACCGCTCGCCCTCTCCGCCGCCCAACTCCTCGCCGCCACCGGCCTGACCACGCTCGGCCTGCCCGCGAGCCCGCACACGGAGTCGGCGCCGACCCTCACCGGCGTCCTCGCCGTCGTCGTCCTCGGCGTGTTCGGCACCGGACTCACCTTCCACCTCAACTCCCGCCTCATCGCCGACGAGGGGCCGACCGCGGCGGCCACGGTCGGCTATCTGCTCCCGGTCGTCTCGGTCGGCCTCGGCGCGCTGGTCCTGGGGGAGGAGGTCGGCGTACGGGTCATCGCCGGGATGGCGGTGGTCCTCGCGGGGGTGGGGCTGACGCGGGTCGGACCGTCCCGGTCCCGGCCGGACGCTCACCTGCCGAGCAGCGAGCGCACCGCGGCCCGGTCCACACCGGTGAGCGCGCGCACGACCAGCGGCGTCAGCAGCACGAGCAGCCAGCCGACGGCGCCGACTCCGGCGACCTGCCACGGCGACTCGATGTAGTACGCGTGGTGCTCGCCGCCGGACGTGTAGTCGAAGAGGCGGTATCCCGGCCAGTCGGTGTAGCGCGCGAACACCCAGGAGTACGCGGGGAACAGCGCGACGGCCCAGCCGGTCACCCACAGCGTCACCGCCACCACGAAACTCGTCACCCGCCACGGGAACATGACGACCTGGAACACCAGCGCCCGCCACCCCGCCCCGTCCCCGACCCGGGCCAGCGCCCGCGCCCAGACCCCACCGTCCCTCACCCGCACCGCCGCGGGCTCGGCCACCTCGACCCCGAGCTGCTCCCGCGCCCGCCGCCGCTCCACCGCGCCGAGGCCGCGAGCCCCGGCCAGCATCACCGCGAACACGGGCAGCCCGAGCAGCGTGACGGCGAGCCCCGCGCCCAGCGAGAACAGCGTGACCGCGAAGACGAACCCGGCGACGGCGATCGGCAGCGAGACCAGGGTGTACCCGAACTCGCGGAAGGTGACGGCGGCGAAGGGCGCGCGCCAGAAGGTGGGGCGCGGGGACGCGGGCCGTGGGGACGCGGGGCGCGGGCAGGTGACGCGCTCCGGGGCCGGGTCCGGAGCCGCGGACCAGGCAGGGGCAGGGGCGGGGGCAGGGGCGTGGGCAGGGGCGTGGGGGAGCGTGTCGATGGTCATCAGGGGGCCTCGTCTTCGTCTCTTCGCCCGGCAGGGGACGTACCGTGCTGACATCCCCAACTCTGCTGCGGCCGCGCCCGCCAGGGCATAGGGGGAGACGGTGTCCGGGGGTGTACCCAGCACCCCTCTTCGCCCCTTCCTCCGGCACGGCACGGCACGGCGCAGTGACGTGCGGTGCTACGCGGCCCCCGCCAGCCGGACGCCGCCCGCGACCGCCGTCCCGGCCGAACCGGCCGAACTCCGCGCCACCTTCAGCGCGGCCCGTGCGAACGCCCGCACCGCGCCGGTGCTGTCGCCGACGCGCCAGACGAGGCCGTAGCCGACGGGGGCGGCGTCGTCGAAGGTGAGGTAGGAGACGCCGGGACGGGCGTAGTAGGTGGCGGTGTGCGCGGCGGTGAGGAAGGCGCCCTTGCCCGCGGCGACGAGCATCAGGGCCTCCTGCACGTTGGTGACGGCCGGGCCGCGTGCGACGGGGCGGCCCGCGGGGGTGTGCGCGGGGACCTGGTACTCCTGCCGGTACGCGGGGAGTTCACCGGCGACGCTCAGGAGCGGCACCTCGGCCAGGTCCTCCAGCGAGACCCGCCGACGGGCGGCGAGGGGGTGCCCGGACACGACGGCGAGCACCCGCTCCTCCGTGAGCAGCGCGGGCCCCTCGCCCAAGTCTTCCTCGCACACGGGCAGCTCGGTGAGCTGGAGGTCGAACTCGCCCTTGCGCAGGGGCCCGTACGGATCGGACAGCGGCACTTCGCAGAACTCCACGTCGAGTTCGGGATGGGCGGCGCGCAGCGCGTCGGCGGCCCGCATCACGAGCTCCCCGGCCGGAGGGCCGGAGAAGCCGACGTGCAGCACCCCGCTGACGCCGCGCGCGGCATCGGCGGCCTTGGCGAGGGCCGCGTCGATCGCGCGGTGATGCGGCTCCAGGTCCGCGCGGAGCTGCCGGCCGAGGGCGGTGAGGCTGACCCGACGGCTCGTACGGACGAACAGCAGGGCGCCTACGCGCCGTTCGAGCCGCTGCACGAGCTGGCTCACCCGGGCCCGGGACAGCCGCATGCGCTCGGCGGTGCGACCGAAGTGCAGCTCCTCGGCGAGGATCAGGAAGCACTCCAGCTCATCGCGGTCCATGGACGTCACACCGGTCCTCCGCATCGGTAGGCCTGATCGGTGGCCCTGATCAGTAGGCCTGATCGGTAAGCGTGACTGAACGAACGTCGCGATCTTCGCCGTTGTTCCCCCTGCCCGGCTGATCGAGGGTGAGGGAGCGGGTGACAGAGCGAGGGCGTCCCGCCCTCACCCCACCCCACCGACACACCACCGGGACACCACCGGACTCCACCGACACACCACCGGACTTCACCGAGGAAGCGCAGGGCCGAGAAATGCAGATGAGCGGGAGAAACTGGGGCGTATTGCTCGTCCTGTGCGGGGCGATCTTCCTTGAGGGCATCGACGTGGCCATGCTCAACGTGGCCCTGCCGTCGATCCGCGCCGAACTCGGCATGTCCACCGGCGAACTGCAGTGGGTCATGAGCGCCTACGTCCTCGGCTACGGCGGCTTCATGCTGCTCGGCGGGCGCGCGGCCGACCTCTTCGGGCGCCGCCGCATGTTCGTCTTCTGGCTGTCCGTCTTCCTGCTCTTCTCGGGCCTCGGCGGATTCGCCACGGAGGGCTGGATGCTGATCGCCGCGCGGTTCGTCACCGGCGTGGCGGCGGCCTTCATGACCCCGGCGGGTCTGTCCATCATCACGACGAGCTTCGCGGAGGGTCCGCAGCGCGACCGGGCACTGCTCATCTACTCCGGTACGGCGGCGGGCGGCTTCTCCGTCGGCCTGGTCGTCGGCGGGCTGCTCACCGCGGTCGACTGGCGCTGGGTGTTCTTCGCCCCGGTCGCGCTGTCCGCGGTCATCCTGGTCGCCGCGCTGGCGCTGGTGCCGAAGTCGCCGCGCCCGGAGCGCGCGGGGCAGGGCGTGGACCTCGGGGGCGCGGTCACGGTCAGCGCGGCGATCGTGCTGCTCGTCCTGGGCGTCGAGCGCGCCTCGCACACGGGCGTCGGCTGGACGGTCGGCACGCTCGCAGCGGGTCTGGCCTTCCTCGCGGCCTTCGTGGCGGTCGAGCGCCGCGTCGCGCACCCCCTGGTGCGCCTCGGCATCCTGCGCCGCGGTTCGCTGGTCCGCGCCAACGTCGTGGGCCTGCTCTTCGCCGCCGGCTTCTTCGGCTTCCAGTTCCTCGTGGTGCTCTACCTCCAGGAGCTGCGGGGCTGGTCCACGCTGGAGACGAGCTTCGCGATGATCGTCATCGGAGTCGACGCGATCCTGTCGCCCACGCTCACCCCCAAGCTGGTGGACCGGTTCGGCAACGCCCGGGTGATCTTCGGCGGCCTGCTCCTCGCGGCACTCTCGTACGCCATGTTCCTGCCGGTGGGCGCCGACTGGACGTACCCGATGATGCTCCCGAGCCTGATCATCCTGGGCCTCGGCTTCTCCCTGGCCTACGGCCCGCTCACCATCGTCGCCACCGAGGGCGTCGAGGAGTCGGAACAGGGCCTGGCGGGCGGCCTCCTCTACACGTCCTTCCAGTTCGGCGCGGCCCTCGGCCTCTCCGGCGCCACAGCGGTGAACGTCGCCGCCACAGACTCCACCACCCCCGCGGCCCTCCTCGACGGCTACCAGGCGGCCCTCACGGTCCCCCTCGCCACCGCCCTGCTGGCGGTGACCGTCGGCGCCTTCGGCCTCCGCGGCCGCTCCCGCGCGACGGCCACGCTCCCCGCGCCCGCGCCCGCGGCCGGGCCGACGGCGGACGCGAACCGCGTAGGCACCTGAGCGGCTTTCCGGAAGTCCTGCCGGAAGTCCTGCCGCAAGTCCTGTCAATGACGGGCCGGGAGCCAGAGGGTTGCCCCCGCTTGTCCGGTTGGGGGCCGGTGTGTCTCCCGGAGGACGCGGTCCTGAGCGTCCCGACAGCGTCCCGACTTCGTCACAGTGGCTTGTTCTCGCCTGACGTGATGTCGCGTGGTTCGTAGGGTGATCACCCCATCCAGCTGCTTCAACTGAGAGGGAACATGCCTCAGATCAGCGCATTCTCCACCGACCGGCACCGCTCACGCCGTGCGCGTCGCACCGTCGCCGCCCTGGTCGGCGCGGCCGCCCTGGCCGCGCTGGGCGCCGTAAACGCGCCAACTGCCACGGCCGGCCCCGTGCCGCCCGGGGGCAGCTCGTGGGACCACGTGTGGTCGGGGGCCGGCGTCAAGGTCTACGTGAAGGAGCGCGGAGACATAATCTCCGTGTGCGACACGGCCGCGAACGGTCACTCGGCCTGGACGACGGTGGACCGTCTGAACCCCGACATCGAGGGCTACAAGATGTACGCCCGCGGCGGCAAGGGCACCTGCACGTCCCACTCGGCCGCCGAAGGCGGCAGGTACAACCTGGCGGAGGGCGGCCAGTACACCCTCAACTTCGAGGGCCGCGGCGACAACGGCGGCTCGGTCGCGGGCTTCATCAACGACCACTGAGCATCGGCGTCCCGGTGGCCCGGGCACGCGTGCCCGGGCCGCACGGGCGGACGGCGTGTGTGCCCGGAGCGCCAGGTCATACCTTCTTGACGACGATCGACTTCGGAACCAGTAGCTCGAGGTCGGCCACGTCGGAGGTGAAGACGGTGACCTGCCCCTTCTGTTGTCGCGCGATGACGGCGAGGACGGCGTCGATCGCGTACTTGTGGCCGTGCAGCTTCGCGTCAGCCAGGAGACGGCGGGCCTGGCGCGCCTCGTCCGTCCCGATATCGGCGACCTTGAGCCTGGAGAGCACCCAGTCCCAGCGCTGCTCGGTGGTTCTGCCGTCGTACGCCTCGACCAACGTCATCGGAGACGTCACCACCTCGGCTTCGCCTCGGGCCGCGAGGTCGATCCAGGCGATCATCTTCCGGTCGCCTCGTACAGCCAGGGACAGGGCTTCGCAGTCGAGTACGAAGACGCGCAGTGGCCGCTGCCTTGGCTCCCCGGCCCGCTTCTTCACGCCGCCTCTCCGGCGTCGTGCTTGCCGGCGGTGTGGCGGCGCTCGTGCTCGGCGTCGAGATCTTCCAGTTCCTCGAACGCTGCCGTGCGCTCGTCCCCACTGAGAGGGCCGTGCTCCTCCTGCAGCCAGTCGGACAGCTCCCGCAGCCGGTCGCGGTCCCGCTTGAAGCGCAGCGCCTCGGCGACGTACGCCGACAAGCCCCGTTCCGCCGCCTCCCCGCGGATCTCGTCCAGGAGATCCTCGGGGATCGTCACCGTCACCTTCTTGGTAGCCATACAAGAGACCATACTCTTGGTGTTGTCCCCCTTACCAGGCGCATGTCACGGGCAGAGGGGAATTCCGCGGTCGACCGAACAGCGGACCCGTTCAGGGCACCCAAGCCCCAGCCTGAGCCGCAAGCCGGTCGCCGGGGGAGCGGCAGGTCGGCCAGGCGCTCTGGGAGCCGCCAGGGATCGACCGAGACGGACAGGCACTGGCGGAGGATACGAGATTCGAACTCGTGAGGGGTTGCCCCCAACACGCTTTCCAACTGTGGTGGTCCCGACAGCATCGGACGCGGCCGTTCACCTGTGTTCATGGGCGGCCGGTGGTGAGAGCGGTTACCGGCTTTGGGCTCACATGAATGGCAGTGAACGGCCCTGACTGAGACGGAAGCGCCCCCAGCGTCTGAGCCTGATCCGGGTCTGCTGGCGGGCGAGACGGTCTCAGCGGGGCTGCTTCGTTTCACCCCCTGCTGCCCCCCCACGCAGGGCTACATGCAGAGGTAGCTCATACAGAATTGGCTGTTCAGTCCCCCGACAACAGTGCGTCATACATTTCGCTCCGCCACGCATGTGATGCGTCCTGCCAAGAGGGTTCGACGGGAGCGACGTCGCGCACGAAGTCGCGCATAAAGTGACACCACTTACCGCGCTTGCGAAGCCCTTCTTCTGCGATGACCATAAGAGCGGCTCGGGGGAACTTCTTCTTTTTCGCAGCCAGGCGATCACAGGAATATATGGACAGGGAAAAAGTCGCGTCTATCGCTGTCTGTGCCTCTAGGCGCGTCGGGCTGTATCCGCCGTGAACTACTCGGTGCCGCAGGCGATAGCACGTATGAAACCAGTTAGCGACGGGCCCCGCGCCGTCGAGAGCCCAGTTGCCGCCAAGCAGCTCAGAAAAGTTCGACTTGACTCGGCGGGCTAGACGCCCTTCAGCAAACACGTCTGCTACTTCCTCTGGATTCTTTCCCGACTCCCAATATAGGAGCGACAAGAGACCATCAAGCAAAACCTCACTTGCGGTATTGCTCAAGGTGACCGCAGCCCCGTACTTTCCGTCTCGGTATAGCGCGGTGCGGGCCTCAACGAAGCGCTCTTTCCAGAGAAAGAACGGATTTCCCTGGTCCAGCATATTCATGCAGTATTCTATGCGGCCAGCATGCTCGGCTTCGAGCTCATCGCCAGCAGGGAAATCGGAGATGTTGGCGTGGTCTAGCATTGTTACCCCTCCGTCTTTCCATTCAGATGCTCTGAACCCCGTCTCTTCGCCATCTTCGGATCTCACAGGAACGAAGTCACCTAGCTGGTACGGGATGAGGGGGCCGACTTTCTCGTAAGTCGGAACCATGCATGGTGATTCGAGGGCCGCACGGTATGAGCGGGTGAAACGTGCAATTTCCTCAATGCAGCGGTTGAGTGGGTCGTATTCCGCTGGAACGTCTTGCGGGCGGGCCCAGCGGTCTGGGACCTCTTGAGCCTCGTCTTGAATGGTGGTCGCGGCAACTGTTGTGTACCGGCCGGTCAGGTCAGACGCATCAAGGAGGCGATCAGTCTACGATTCACCCCTGACCCGCCCGAGAGCCTCGAACGTTGCAGCCAAGGATCCCTGCTGCCGAGACATTCCGTCGGACTGCATAAAGGTGAGATTCACGAACTGTTGAATAGATCCTGTGGACGGATCATGCTCGAAAACTCTATGCCATACATATCCGTCCGGAATTGCAAGTGGTTCTGGCAATGTGATGAAGAACCGCACCAAGCGTGCCGAAGGTATGGAGCCCTGTTCCAAGGTGCCACCTCCCGTAGATACGCATAGTGGCACATGCTCGGGGTTGGTGATGGCTTTTTTGAGGGTGAGGTTGTCGGTTCCTGTGACCTATTAAGCAGTGGCTTTGCAAGAGGTCCGTGGAGCCGACTGCCCCAGCCACGACGTATCCCTTCTCTGAGGTCAGTTGGCCGCTAGCTCTCGTCGCGCGGCCTGGTGGACCGGGCCGGAGCGGGGCGGAGGCAGGAGCGTCGGCCCGGGAGCCGGGCCGCGCGCGGGGAGCGGAGCGAGCCGCCTTGAACCAGTAGAGAAAGTTGTAATTCAGTCGGTCGTGTGGGGCTCGAAGTCGTGTACACCCGCCGGGAGTTCAGGTACCTCGTGGTGGTCCGCGAGGGGCAGGAAGAGCACCGGGTGCACCGTCCACGTGATGCGTGTGCTGGCGTAGGTCACCGACACCGTGCAGGGTTCCGAGCGCAGGAGGGCTCTCCGGGTGTTGATGCGGCTCTCGTAGAGCCAGTCCCAAGTCTCCTTGGGGGCGGCGGGGTTCCGCTCCGCTGTGATGGCTCGTAGGGCTGTAGGGAGCCAGCCGTCTGCCTGTGTCGCGGAGTGCGCGCCGAAGTACGTCGTCACTGTCGGTTGGCCCGACCTCGCGAGGTCCTCCGCCCAGCACTCGCACCAGAACCCGCGGGTCAGGTCGTCGCCGCTCAGCACGGGTGCTCCCCTGGTCCCGGCCGCGGTGAGGTGAACAGCTCCGCCGTCACCGTGTGCGCCCCGTCGCTGTTCCGCACCACCACCCGGTGGGCAAGCGCGCTGACCATGCCCAGGCCTCTGCCGTGCACCGCCTCCTCGTCGGGGTGCTCGACCTTCGGAGCGGTCCCGCCCGCGCCCCCGCCATCCGTGACCGAAAGGGCGATGACCTGGGACGACACCGCCAGAGCCAGGTGGAAGCTGCCCGTGGGCCGGCCACTGGCCGTGTGCAGGATCGCGTTCGCGCTCAGCTCGCTCGCGATCAGTTCGGCGTCCTCCGCGAGGGGCGAGGAACCCAGGATGTCGCGGGTCCAGCGGCGGGCTCGGCTGACCTCTTCGGGGAGACCTGGGCAAGTGAGTCCCCAGACCCGGGCGGTGCTCGTATACTCGTGCATACAAGTTCCTTTGTGCTGCTAGGCCGCCATGTGCAGCGGGTTCGGGCTAGACGAGTTTCACGCCGTCGTGGGCGCGGATGGCCGGTGGGGTCGTCGCGTCGAGCGCGTCCAGGACGCGGATCGCGTACGCCTCGTCGGCGAGTTCGGTGACCTCTTCGCGGGTGGCCCAGCGCAGGGCGCGGGTCTCGGCGCCGGTGGTGGGCGTGCCGTCGGCGGCCTCGCAACGGAAGACCAGGGAGACGATCAAGCCCGTCATGTTCTTGTAGACGCCGGTCAGAGTCGCGGGAAGCGCGATCTTTACGCCAGTCTCTTCGAGAACCTCGCGCTGGAGGGCTTCGGGGATGGTTTCCTCGCGTTCGAGGACGCCACCCGGGGGCTCCCACTGGCCGTTGTCGCGGCGCTGGATCAGCAGGGCCCGCCCCTGGTCGTCGACTATGACTCCGGCGACGCTCACGGAATGGGGGCGGTCAGTGCTCACGTTCCTCGGCCCTCTCGGCTGGCTAGGCTCTCCACCGTAGCAACAGCACTCGCCCACTCGTCTAGATACCTAAAGGAGTACACGTGACCTCACTCCCTACCGGCCACCTCGGCGAGGTCGACCCCACGAGCGATCGTGCGGTCTTCCGGCAGATCGCCGATCAGCTGCGCGAGGCCATTGACCGTGGGCGGTTCCGGGAGGGCGAGAAGCTGCCCTCCGAAGCTGAGCTTGTCGACCACTACGGGGTGTCCCGGATGACGGTCCGCAACTCCTTCTCCATCCTCCAAGGCGAGGGACTGGTCCACGCCGAGCACGGCAAGGGCGTCTTCGTCCGTCCGCGGCCGCCGGTGCGGCGCCTCGCCTCGGACAGGTTCGCCCGGCGCCACCGCGATCAGGGGAAGTCGGCGTTCATCGTCGAAGCGGACGCGGCCGGTAGCCACCCCCAGGTGGACAGCCTGGAGGTGAAGGAGGAGAAGGCCACGCAGGACATCTCCACCCGGCTCGGCTCGGCGCGCAAGGTGCTCGCCCGCAGGCGCCGCTACCTCCTGGATGGCCGCCCCGTCGAGTTCGCGGCCTCCTACCTCCCGCTCGACATCGCACGCGGTACGCAGATCGCCGAGCCCAACCCCGGCCCCGGCGGCATCTACGCCCGCCTCGAAGAACTCGGCCACCGCCTCGACCACTTCGAGGAAGAGATCCGCGCCCGCATGCCCTCGCCCGCCGAGGTCAAGACGCTGCGGCTCGCGTCCGGCGTGCCCGTGATCCATCTGATCCGGACCGCGTACGACACGGAGGGGCGAGCCGTGGAGGTCTGCGACACCGTGATGGCTGCCGACGCGTACGTCCTGTCCTACCAACTGCCCGCCACCTGAAGGGTGATGGGGCGCGAGGCCGTCTTCTGGACTCATCCATCCCAACAGGCATACTCATATAGACGAGTAGATAGGAGAACTGCCTTGCGCACCATCCGTGTTCAGACCGGAGCCCAAGGTCCGCGACCGTCAGACCGGCGAGCGGGCCGCGGACGCCGTCAGCGGCGAGCCGCTCACGACCATCGGCCTGCCCGATCTGGTGATCAAGCTTCTGCGGCAGCACCAGGAGGAGGAGCAGGAGAGGGAGCGGGTCGTGGCCGGGTCCGGCTGGGAGGGCAAGGGGTACGTCTTCGCCTCGCCGGTCGGCGGGCCGCTGGGCCCCAACACCGACTACCACGTGTGGAAGCGCGGCTGCTGCGGGACGCGGGCGTGCCGGACGGGTGGCTGCATGATGCACGCCACACTGCTGCGACCGTCCTCCTGCTGCTCGGCGTTCCGGACGTGGTCGTCGACTCGATCATGGGTTGGGAACCCGGGGGAGCGGCCCGGATGCGCGCCCGCTACATGCACATCACGGGGCCGATGCTGCGGAAGGTGGCGCGGCAGGTCGGGGAGCGCTGTAGGAGCTGCCAGCGGTCGACTGAGACGGGCAACGTCGAAGGGCCCCGCTGCAAGCAGCGGGGCCCTTCGACGTTAGTGCCCGGTGAGGCACTGGCGGAGGATACGAGATTCGAACTCGTGAGGGGTTGCCCCCAACACGCTTTCCAAGCGTGCGCCCTAGGCCACTAGGCGAATCCTCCGCCGCAAACAATACAAGACGCGGAGGGGTGCTCGCGAACGTGTTCCGGTCGCGGGGACCTGGTGCGTTTCTGTCGGGGGAGCGGGCTCGTTCGCACCCCCTGGGATCGGCTAGGGTGGGGGCCAGCCCCTCACGTGGCGCTATCTGACTGAACTCCCCCAGGGCCGGAAGGCAGCAAGGGTAGGTCGGCTCTGGCGGGTGCGTGGGGGGCGCTTTGCGTTCCGGGGCCCGGGGTCGGGGGCGGGGCCGGGCGCGCGGTGGGGCCGGTGGGGGCGGGGGCTTCGTCCGGGGCGGTCCGGGTTGTCAGTGGGCGCCTATAACCTCGTATACGTGTCGTCTCTCGCGCTGTACCGCCGTTATCGCCCGGAGTCGTTCGCCGAGGTCATCGGGCAGGAGCATGTAACCGACCCGCTGCAGCAGGCGCTGCGCAACAACCGGGTCAATCACGCGTACCTGTTCAGTGGCCCGCGCGGCTGCGGCAAGACGACGAGCGCGCGCATCCTCGCCCGGTGTCTGAACTGTGAGCAAGGTCCCACTCCCAGCCCGTGCGGCGAGTGCCAGTCCTGTCGGGACCTGGCCAGGAACGGGCCGGGTTCGATCGACGTCATCGAGATCGACGCCGCCTCGCACGGTGGTGTGGACGACGCCCGTGACCTGAGGGAGAAGGCCTTCTTCGGGCCCGCGTCCAGCCGGTACAAGATCTACATCATCGACGAGGCCCACATGGTCACGTCGGCGGGCTTCAACGCTCTCCTGAAGGTCGTCGAGGAGCCGCCGGAGCACCTCAAGTTCATCTTCGCGACGACGGAGCCCGAGAAGGTCATCGGCACCATCCGGTCGCGTACGCACCACTATCCGTTCCGGCTCGTGCCCCCCGGAACCCTGCGCGACTACCTCGCCGAGGTCTGCGGGCGCGAGGGCATGGCCATCGAGGACGGCGTCCTGCCGCTCGTCGTGCGCGCGGGTGCCGGATCCGTGCGTGACTCCATGTCCGTCATGGACCAGCTCCTCGCGGGCGCCCGCGAGGACGGTGTGACGTATGCCATGGCGACGGGCCTGCTCGGGTACACCGACGGCTCGCTCCTCGACTCCGTCGTCGAGGCCTTCGCCTCCGGAGACGGCGCCGCCGCCTTCGAGGTCGTGGACCGCGTCATCGAGGGCGGCAACGACCCGCGGCGCTTCGTCGCCGACCTCCTGGAGCGGCTGCGGGACCTGGTGATCCTCGCTGCCGTGCCCGACGCCGCCGAGAAGGGCCTCATCGACGCCCCCAGCGACGTGGTGGAGCGCATGCAGGCCCAGGCCGGGGTGTTCGGCGGCGCCGAGCTGAGCCGCGCCGCCGACCTCGTCAACGAAGGCCTCACGGAGATGCGCGGGGCCACCTCGCCCCGCCTCCAGCTGGAACTGATCTGCGCCCGCGTGCTGCTCCCCGCCGCGTTCGACGACGAGCGCTCGGTGATGGCCCGCCTCGACCGCCTGGAGCGCGGTGGGAACTTCATGGCCGCGGGTCCGGCCGGTGCTCCCGCCATGGGGTACGTGCCCGGGCCCGAGGCCCACGCCGCGGTGCGGCAGCCGGGCGTCGCGGTGCCGCCGCCCGGTCCGGACGTGCCGCCGGGGGGCGGTGCCGCCGCGGCTCGTGCGGCTGTCCGGGGTGCTGGTGCCGAGGCTGGGGGTGGGGTCGGTGCGCCCGTCGCGGCTCAGTCCGCCCCTGCTCCCGCTGCTGCGCCCACACCCGCCCCCGCCGCCCCGGCCGCCCCGACCCCCGAAGCCCAGC
>NZ_JNXT01000085.1 GCF_000716675.1 Streptomyces alboflavus | reverse complement strand
CCACCCGCCCCCGCCATGGCTTCGGCGGGGGCGGTCCGCACCGCCTGCCCGGTCTGGCTCAGCACCGATCCAGCCCGTCGTGGGGGTGCCCCCTGCTCCTCAAGAGCTTGGGGGAGATTGAGGACGAGGCGCGGAGCGCCGATCGGGGGAGGACTGTCCCACCCGCCACGGGACACCCACCCCCGGGGTCCAGGGGCAGAGCCCCGGGATCGGTGAAGGAGTGGGGTTGGGGAGCCCCGCTAGGGTCGGCGTATGGCTGCAGATGATGTCGAAGCTCTCCAGACCCGTTGGCGGGACGCGTTGCTCGCGGCGCGGGGTGCGGAGCCGGGGCCGGATCCGGAGCCGTACGGGGAGAATCTGATCGCGCGGTGGGGCGAGGCGCACCGGCGGTATCACGACAGGTCGCACCTGCTCGCCGTACTGGACCACATCGACACCCTCCACCCCCACGCGGACACCCCGCACTTGGTGCGGCTCGCAGCCTGGTTCCACGACGCGGTCTACGCCCCCGACCGCTCGGAGAACGAGGAACGCAGCGCCCGCCTCGCGGAACGCGCCCTGCCGGAGGCGGGCCTCACCCAGGAGGCGACCGCGGAGGTGGCCCGCCTGGTCCGCCTCACGGTCACCCACGACCCGGCGGACGGCGACACGAACGGCGAGGTCCTGTGCGACGCGGACCTCGCGATCCTCGCCGCGCCCCCGGACGCGTACGCCAGATACGCGGCGGCGGTCCGCGAGGAGTACGCCTTCGTCCCCGACGAGGCGTTCCGGGCGGGCCGCGCGGACGTCCTGCGCCAACTGCTCGCCCTGCCACGCCTGTTCCGCACGGAGTACGGAGCGACCCACTGGGAGCCCCTGGCCAGGGAAAACCTCAGGACGGAGCTGGACCTGCTCACGTAACCTCACGCCATGCTCTTCAATGGCGGGGAACGGATCGACGAGGCGACGGCGCACGCGGTGGCGGCACTGCGCGCGGTGGCGACGGCGGACTACGACTGGACGGTGCCCGCGGGCGACCTGGAGTGGAGCTGCCTGGACACGGCGGAGCACATCGCGGGCGACTTCACGGCGTACGCGACACAGCTCACCGGCCGCACCGCGGCCATCGGCGGATACGTCCCGGTCGACATGCGCCTGGAGGACGACACGGACGCGGACGGCGTGGTGCGCGTCGTGGAGGCGACGGCGGGCCTGCTCGCGGCGGTCGTACGGACCACACCACGAGGCGTGCGCGGCTGGCACCCGTACCCGTACGGCACCGCGGACGCGACCGGCTTCGCGGCGATGGGCGTCGCCGAGCTGCTCCTGCACACGTACGACGTCCTGCGCGCCTTCGACGTCGCCTACGAACCCCCGGCCGAGCTGTGCGAGGCCCTGCTGTCCCGCCTGTTCCCGAACGTGCCCCCGGCCCACGACGGCGAGGACCACTGGCGCGTCCTGCTGTGGGCCACCGGCCGCGGCACCCGCGACGGCCACGCCCGCCTGGACCGCTGGCGCTGGCACAACCCCCTGCTCCTTCCCGCGGGCCCCGTCGACCTGGTCGAGGTGTCCCCGGACGCCGCCGCCGACATCGCCGCGGGCGGCACCGGCGGCTTCGACTGGGCCGACGACGGGCCCGGCGCGGGCACGCGCGGAGCGGCGGGACGCACCGCGAAGGCGTACGCCGCCGGGACGCACCGCCCCGAGTGGGGCATGTTCGCCGTCGTCCGCACCGAGGACCAGCGCGCCGTCGGCGCCATGGGCTTCCACGGCGTGCCCGGCGAGGACGGCTGGGCGGAGGTCGGCTACAGCCTGGTCCCCGCGGCCCGCGGCAACGGGTACGCGACGCGGGCACTCGGCGCCCTCACCGACTGGGCCCTCGCCCACCCCGACCACGGGGACGTACAGGGCGTGCGCGGCCTCTCCGACGTCGGCAACACCGCCTCCCACAGCGTCCTGACCCGCGCCGGGTTCACCCGCGCCGCCGACCGTGACGACGAGGCGGTCTTCGAGCGCCCGCGCGACGCCTGAGCGTGTCCGCGTGACGCCTGAGCGCGTCCGTGTGACGCCTGAGCGCGTCCGTGTGACGTCCGGCCGCGCTCCGGTCGGCCCCCGGGCCGACCGGTCCGCCCCGGGGTGGGAATGACCACGCCCCCGAACACGTTGGCGAAAAACGTGCCCTCTCGCATGCCCATAGCCGTGCACACCCTCGGCGTCGCCGTCTTCGCCCTCGGCACCAGTGAGTTCATGCTGTCGGGCCTGCTGCCCGCCGTCGCCGACGACATGAACGTCTCCGTGCCGCGCGCCGGACTGCTGATCTCCGCGTTCGCCATCGGCATGGTCGTCGGCGCCCCACTGCTCGCCGCCACCACCCTGCGGCTGCCGCGCCGGGCCACCCTCATCGCCCTCATCAGCGTCTTCGGCCTCGGCCAGATCGCGGGCGCCCTCGCCCCCTCGTACGCCGTCCTGTTCGCGTCCCGCGTCGTCAGCGCCCTCGCCTGCGCCGGGTTCTGGGCCGTCGGCGCGTCCGTCGCCGTCGCGATGGTGCCGGTGACGCAGCGGGCGCGGGCCATCGCCGTCATGCTCGGCGGGCTCTCCCTCGCCAACGTCCTCGGCGTGCCCGCGGGCGCCTTCCTCGGCGACCACTTCGGGTGGCGCTCCGCCTTCTGGGCCGTCGCCGGGGCCTCCGCGCTCGCCCTCGTCGGCGTCGTACTGCTCGTCCCGCGCATCGCCCCGCCCGCCGAACAGCCCGTCCTGCGGCGCGAACTCGTCATCTACCGGGACCGGCAGGTGTGGCTCGCCGTCGCCGTCGTCGCGCTCGCCGCCGGCGGGGTGTTCTGCGCGTTCAGCTATCTCGCTCCGCTGCTCACCGATGTCGCGGGGCTCGACGATGGGTGGGTGCCGGGGGTGCTCGCGCTGTTCGGGGTGGGGGCGTTGATCGGTACGGCGATCGGGGGGCGGGTGACCGACGGGCGGCTCTTCACCGTTCTGTTCAGCGGGATCGCCGCTTCCACCGTGTTTCTCGGCTCCCTCGCGCTGTTCTCCGCTAGTGCCGTCGCCGTGGTGATTCTTGCGTTTCTGCTGGGGGTTTCCGCGTTCTACACCGGGCCCGCGCTCAACGCCCGCGTGTTCGAGGTCGCGGGCGCGGCGCCCACGCTGGCGGGGGCCACGGCCACGGCCTCGTTCAACCTCGGGAACACGGCGGGGCCGTGGCTCGGGGGGACCGTCATCGATGTGGGGTGGGGGTATGAGGCGGCTGCTTGGGCGGGGGCCGGGCTGACGGTGTCGGCCTTGGGGGTGGTGGCGGTGTCCGTGCGGGTGCGGGGCTCTGCCGAGGGCTCCCCAACCCCGCCCCTTCCCGAAACTGGGGCTCCGCCCCAGACCCCGCTCCTCAAACGCCGGAGGGGCTGAATCTGCTCCGGCAGGACTGATGGTGAACGTCCGCCGCCCGCACGGCTACTTCAGGAAGTCCGAGCACACATATGTCCCCGGGCGGCCGTCAGCCCTCGGGCGGATCGTGACGCGGACGTCGTCCGTCCTGGTCGTGCCGTTCCTGTCGGCCACGGCTCGCGCCCTGGCGATGCTGCACACGAGTTGGCCCATGAGGTTCCGGCCCTCCACGGACGAGCCGGCGAGGTCCCCCTCCGGCACGTGGACCGTGACCTTGTCCCCGCCGTTCCCGCCGTTCCCGTCGACCGTGCCGTGGTAGCCCCCGTCCCGGCCCAGCAACGTGGTGAGTCCGGCGTCGCGTTCCGCGTCCACCGGGCCGGCCAGGAGAAGTTTGATGACGCCGTTGGGGTCGGTGACCTTGTACGCCGGGATGCTGGGGCGGGACACGCCCTCCAGCCGGCCCGCCTGCGAGACGAAGTACAGGCGCAGGCCCTTGGTCAGGCCCCCGGCGGACTCCCCGCCGTCCAGGACGCCGGTGGGGCGGACCCCGCATCCGGCGAGCAGCACGACGGCGAGCGTCGCGAGGGCGGCACCGACGGGTGGGTGCTTCATGTGTCCTCCTGCCTCGGGCGCCGCCACGGCAGCCGCAACGTGAACACCGCGCCGCCTTCGGGGGCGTTGGCCGCCTCGATCGTGCCGCCGTGCAGGCGGGCGTTCTCCAGGGCGATGGCGGTGCCGAGGCCGCTGCCCTCGGAGCGGGTGCGGGCGGAGTCGGCCTTGTAGAAGCGGTCGAAGACGTGGGCGAGGGTCTCGGGCGGGAGACCGGGGCCGCGGTCGGCCACCTCGACGGTCAGCCAGTCGCCCGCCGGGTCGGTGGCGAGGGTCAGCGTCACGGGCGGCGCCCCGTGGCGCAGGGCGTTGCCGACGAGGTTGGCCACGATCACGTCGACGCGGCGGCGGTCGACCAGCGCCCGGACGCCCGGGGGCAGTTCGGTGCGTACGCGGTCGGTCAGGGCCCGCAGGGACAGCGTGGCCGTGACGGCTTCCGCGAGGTCGGTGGGGGTGAGGTTGAGGCGGGCCGCGCCCGAGTCGAAGCGGGACATCTCCATCAGGTCGTCCACGAGCCGGGACAGCCGCGCCGTCTCCTCGCTGACGGTGCGGGCCGCGTGGGCCGTGTCCGGCGGCAGGGCGTGCGCGTCCTCGTCGAGGACGGTGGCGACCATCGTCATCGCGGCGAGGGGGGTGCGCAGTTCGTGCGAGACGTCGGCGACGAAGCGCTTCGCCCGCGCGTCCTGCTCGCGCAGTTCGGCGACGGACGCCTCCAGGGCGTCCGCGGTCTTGTTGAAGTCCCGCGCCAGGTCGGCCAGTTCGTCGCGGCCCCGGACCCGCACCCGGGACGTGAGGTCACCGGCCGCGTGCCGCCGGGTGGCGCGGCCCAGTTCGCGTACGGGGCGCAGGACGGTGCCCGCGGAGAGCAGCGCGAGGACGGCGGCGAGCAGCACCACCGGCACGATGCCGTCCCGCACCGCGTCCAGGACGCCGGCCGTCGCCTCGCTCTCCGCCCGCAGCGAGGTGATGGCGAAGGCGTCGAGGCCCGAGGGCGCCGCGCCGTCGAAGGTGACGGGGGTGCCCACGACCAGGTAGGGGCGGCCGTCGTGGTCGACGCGCTGGAAGCTCATGCGGTTGCGGTCGCGCACCGCCGCGCGCAGGGCGGGCGTGATCCGGGAGCGGTCGGCGGACGCGTCGGAGGACACGGTGAGGGAGCGGTAGCGGGCCACGACCACGGCGTCGTCGCCGAGGCCGTCCGCGACGGTGGTGGCGAAGCGGGTCAGGGCCACCTCGTCGGCGGGGACGTCGAAGTCCGCCGCGGCCTGCTCGACGCGGTTCTTGAAGGCGCCGCGCACCGCGTCCTGTTTGCGTTCGAGGACGGCGGTGCGGGATTCGCGGTACGCGAGCGCGGTCGCCGTGACCGCGCTGACCAGGGCGATGAGGACGAAGGCCACGACGAGGCGGGTGCGCAGGCCGACGAGACGTCGGAGGGCACCACGGGCGCCCGCCGCACCCCCGCCCTCCCGCGCCCGCTCCTCCCGGTCCCGCTCCTCCCGCGCCCGCTCCTCCCGCCGGAGCACCCTCACACCGGCCCGAACCGGTAGCCGAAGCCCCGTACCGTCTGGATGTAGCGCGGCCGCGCCGGAATGTCCTCGATCTTGGCGCGGAGCCTGCCCACCGCCGCGTCCACGAGCCGGGAGTCCCCGAGGAACCCGTGCTCCCACACCGAACCGAGCAACTGCTCGCGGCTGAAGACGTGTGCCGGGGACGCCGAGAGCTCCAGGAGCAGGCGCAGTTCGGTGGGCGGCAGGGCGATCGGCGTGCCGCGCTTGGCGACGGTGAGCCCGGCCCGGTCGATGACGAGGCCTGCGTGATCCTCGCCCCGCGCCGCCTGGGTGGGTTCGGCCCGGCGCAGCGCCGCCCGGATCCTGGCTTCGAGCACGGGCGCGGTCACCGGCTTGACCACGTAGTCGTCGGCGCCCGCCTCCAGGCCCCGCACGATGTCGGTGTCGTCGCCCCGCGCGGTCAGCATGATCACGGGCACCGTGGACCCGCTCGCACGCAGCCGTCGGCAGACCTCGAAGCCGTCGATGCCGGGCAGCATCAGGTCGAGCACGGCGAGTTCGACGGCCGCGCCCGCCGGGTCGGCGAGGAGGGCGAGGGCGTCCTCACCGGTGGCGGCCGTGGCGACGTCGTAGCCGTGCCTGCGCAGCACCAGTTCCATGCCGTCGCGCACGGACACGTCGTCCTCGATCAGCAGTACATGGGCCATGCGGCCGATTATGCGTGAGGGTTTGCCCTGTTCAGACCCGGTCGCGGGGGCCGGGACCGCCGTTCCCGCGCATTGTTACGCGCTCATCATGCGGCCATGGACCGGCCACCATGTACGGGCCCGACGGTGGTCCGCATGAGCATCCACACCGCTTCCCGGGGCACCACCCGTCTGCGTGTCGCCGCGGCCGTCGCCGCTCCCGTCCTGGCCCTCTGCGTCGCCTGCGGCGGCGGGGACGACGGCGTCAAGGACGAGGGAGTCGCCTCCGCTCCCGAGGAGCCGACCGCGGCGTCCGGCAAGGACAAGGGCGAAGGCAAGGGCGAGGGGGGCGCCTCCAAGCCCGCCGCCGAGGGCAAGAGCGCCTTCTACGACGCCCAGCTGACCTACGTCCGCTGCATGCGCGCCAAAGCCGGCCTGAAGGACTACCCCGACCCGAAGCTGAGCGGCTATCTGGACTGGTCGAAGATCGAGAAGCTCGTCGACCCGAACGGCGGCGGCGAGGAGTACAAGGGCGGCAAGAACGGCGTCTGCAACAAGGAGTTCGTCGCCGCCGCGAACCTGGCGCCCGAGCGCGACGCGCAGAAGGACTACGAGTCGATGCTCGCGCACGCCAAGTGCATGCGCGACAACGGCGTCTCCCGGTTCACCAACCCCACGATGTCCGGCGGCAACGTCATCCCCGGCGGCGACCCGAACCCCGCGGACCCGGCGCTCGACCAGGGCTCGCCCGCGTACAAGCAGGCCGAGAAGGCGTGCGCGAGCAAGCTGCTCGAAGGCCTGGACGGGATGCAGTAGATGAGGCGGCGTACGGGAATCCTCGTCGGCGCCGCCGCGGCCGCCGTGGCGGTGGGCGCGGGCGCCCTGGCGTACGAGGGCGGCGACACCGGCGGCGGCCGGTCCGAGCGGCCGCCCGCCACCGCCACCGTCACCCGGGCCGACCTGGCCCTTGCCAAGACGGTCGACGGGAAGATCGACTACGCGCGGCGGCGCGCCGTGAAGTCCGCCGTGCCCGGCACCGTGACGGTCGCGGCCCGCGAGGGCGCCACCGTCACCCGCGGGCAGGCCCTCTACGAGCTGGACGACAAGCCGGTCACGCTCCTGTACGGCCCGGTGCCCGCCTTCCGCGAGATGAAGGTCGGCGCCCGCGGCAGCGACGTACTGGAGCTGGAGCGCAATCTCGTCGCGCTCGGATACGGCAGCGGCCTGTACGTCGACCCGCGCTACGACCGGGCCACGGCCGCCGCCGTCAAGCGGTGGCAGAAGTCCCTCAACCGCACGCCGACCGGCAGGGTCGGCAAGGGAGATGTCGTCTTCCAGCCCGAGCAGGTCAAGGTCGTCCGCGCGGACGCCGCCCTCGCCGACCAGGTCGGCCCGGACACGGCCGCCCTCACCGTCGCCTCCACCAGGCCCGTCGTCCGCGCCCGGCTCGACCAGACCGACGCCTCGCTCACCGCGAAGGGCACCAAGGTCGAGGTGACCCTGGCCGGCGGCACCACCGAGCGCGGCCGGGTCACCGGAACCGTCGACCCGGAGGACTCCGGCGAGGAGGAGGCGTCCGGCGACACCATCACCGTCGAGGTCTCCCTGGACGGGGGCGCGTCGGCGGCGTCCGGCGAGGACGCCAAGGCCACGGCGAGCGTGAAGTTCGTCAGCGAGAGCCGCGAGGACGTCCTGACCGTCCCGGTCGAGGCGGTCGTCGCGCTGCGCGGCACGGACGGCGGCTACGGACTCCAGGTCGTCGAGGGCCGTACGTCCCGGACGGTGCGGGTCGAGACGGGGATGACGGCCGACGGGCGCATCGAGGTCAGGGGGTCCCGGATCAGGGAGGGGATGACGGTGGGGGTGGCCACGGAATGACCATCTCCGGTTCCACACCTGGTTCCACCCCCGGTGCCGTGCCCGGTGCCGCGCCCGGCCCGGCGCCCGTCGTCCCCGCCCCCTTCGTCCCCGCCCCCGTCGTCGAACTGCGCGACGTCACCAAGTCGTACGCCGGTGACGTGCACGCCCTGCGCGGCGTCAGCCTCACCGTCCGCGCGGGCGAACTCCTCGCCGTCGTCGGTCCTTCGGGGTCCGGCAAGTCGACGATGCTGCACGTCGTCGGCACCCTCGACGCGCCCACGGCGGGCACGGTCCGCGTGGCCGGGTACGACGTGGGGCGCCTGTCGGACGCGCAGCTGTCCACGCTGCGCGCCCGCCACATCGGCTTCGTGTTCCAGCACTTCCACCTGGCGGCGGGCCGCGACGCCGTCGACAACGTCGCGGACGGGCTCCTGTACGCGGGCGTGCCGCGCGGGCGGCGCCGGGCCCGCGCCCGCGCCGCCCTGGAGCGGGTCCGGCTCGGCCATCGCCTCGGGCACCGGCCCGCCGAGCTGTCCGGCGGCGAGAAGCAGCGCGTGGCCATCGCCCGCGCGCTGGTCGGCGAGCCGGACCTGCTGCTCGCCGACGAGCCGACCGGCGCCCTGGACAGCGCGTCCGGCGAGGTCGTCATGGAGCTCCTGCGCGAGCTGAACGCGGCGGGCACGACGGTCTGCGTGATCACGCACGACCAGGAGATCGCGGAGTCGCTGCCGCGCCGGGTCCGGTTCCGCGACGGCGAGATCGTGTCCGACTCCGGCTGCTCCGGCTGCGCCGACTCCGGCCGCCCCGACTCCCACTGCTCCGGCTCCCGCTGCTCCGACGTCGGCGGCCCCGACTCCCACTGCCAGGAGGTGAGTTCACGATGACGTTCGCGTCCCCGCCCGAGCCGCCCCGGCTCAGGCCCTCCCCGCTCGCGCCCCGCGACATCCTGCGCCTCGGCGCCGTCGGCCTGCGCGCCCGGCGGGCCCGCGTCGTCCTCTCCGCCCTCGGCATCGCCATCGGGATCGCCACGATGGTCGCCGTGGTGGGCCTGTCCCAGTCGAGCAAGTCGGACCTGATGGCGCGGCTCGACCGGCTCGGCACCAACCTCCTCACCGTCGAGGCGGGCGAGGACAGGGAGGGCAACGAGCTGAAGCTGCCGAAGTCGGCGGTGGCGATGGTCGAGCGGATCGGACCCGTCCGGCACGCCACGGCCACCGGGAACGTCGACGCCAGGATCCGGCGCAGCGACGTGGTGCCCGAGGAGCGGACGGCGGGCGTCACCACCCAGGCGGCCCGCACCGACCTCCTCGACGCCCTGGGCGCCCGCGTGGCCAAGGGGATCTGGCTGAACAAGGCCAACGAGCGGCTGCCCGTCACCGTCCTCGGCTCGGTCGCCGCGGAGCGCCTCGGCATCACCGAGCCGGGCGGAAAGATCATGATGAACGACGAGTACGTCGTCGTGGTCGGCATCCTTCAGCCCGTGGAGCTCGTCCCCACCCTGGACCGGGTCGCGATGATCGGCTTCCCGGCCGCCGCGACCCACTTCCGCTTCGACGGCCACCCCTCGATGATCTTCGAGCGGTCCCCGGACGGCACGGTCGAGGACGTTCGGGCCGTCCTCGCCCGCACGGTGAGCCCCGGCGCCGAGGGCTCCGTGAAGGTGTCCCGGCCCTCGGACGCGCTCGCCGCGAAGGCCGCCACCGACAAGGGCCTGACCAGCCTGATGCTCGGCCTCGGCGCGGTGGCGCTCCTGGTCGGCGGGGTCGGCGTGGCCAACACCATGGTCATCTCGGTCCTGGAGCGCCGGCCGGAGATCGGCCTGCGGCGCGCGCTCGGCGCCACCAGGAACGCGGTGCGGCTGCAGTTCCTCACGGAGTCCCTGCTGCTCTCGGCGCTCGGCGGCGCGGCGGGCGCGGTGCTCGGGACGGCGGTGACGTTCGGCTTCGCCCTCGTGCAGGGCTGGACTGCGGTGGTGCCGCCGTGGTCGGTGGCGTCCGGGCTCGCGGCGACCCTGCTGATCGGCGTGCTCGCGGGCCTCTATCCGGCGGTACGGGCCTCGCGGCTGCATCCGACGGTCGCCCTGAACACCACATGACCAGCGCCTCCCGGGCGGCTCCCGGATGGCTCGGGTGGCTCGGGCGGCTTCCAGCCCCTACGTCCCCCGGCCCTTGCGCCGCCGCAGCCCCGCCTCCGTCAGCCGCCGCACCAGCTCCTTCGACCCGACCGCGACCGCCCCCGCCCGCACCGCGTCCCCGTACCGGTGCGCGGGCAGGTCGTAGTGGTCCCGCTCGAAGGCCCGCTCCGGCACGCCGATCCGCGCGGCGAACGCGTGCAGCTCCTCGTACGACACGTCGCTGACCAGGTGCGACCACAGGCGGCCGTGTCCTGGCCAGATCGGCGGGTCGATGTACAGGGTCACCGGCGCACCGACCCGAGCGAGCCGACGGCCGCGACCAGCACGCCCGCCTTCGCGCACACCCAATGCGGATCGGCGCCCAACTCCGGCTCCACGTCGAGCGCGTGCGGGTCGCCCGAGCCGCACACCGGGCACAGCGGCCACCGTCCGTACCGCTCAAGGAGGGCGTCCTGAACGTCCTGCGCAACGAGCCCGGCGACGAAGTCGACGCCCTCGGGCCACTGCTCGACCCACCAGCGGCGCTGCGCCACGGAGTCCTCGACGAACGACACCACGTCCGGCTCCGCCACCTCGTCCGCGACCAGGTCGGCGAGGACCAGCGCGCGGGCCGCGTGCAGCGCCCGCTCCAGCGGGCCGACGGGGACGGAGGATGCGGAGGAGTCCATACAGCCATTGTGCGCCCCGCCGCGCGCCGGGTGGTCCGGGGGCGGGCGCGGCCCCGGACCACCCGGCGCGCGGCCCGGTCCTTCGGGGCGTGGACGTCGGGGGTCTTGACCCGCCCCGGACCCGAAAATATCTTTCAGGAGTGACCCATGACGTGAAGGAAATTTTCGCGGGCGGCGCGCCCCCGGCCCCGGCCGCCCTCGCGGCCAAGGTCCGCACGCTCGCGCCGTCGATGACCCGCTCCATGCAGCGGGTCGCCGAGGCCGTCGCGGGCGACCCGGCAGGCACCGCCGCCCTCACCGTCACCGGCCTCGCCGAGCTCACCGGCACCAGCGAGGCCACGGTGGTCCGCACCGCCCGCCTGCTCGGCTACCCCGGCTATCGCGATCTGCGCCTCGCCCTCGCCGGGCTCGCCGCCCAGCAGCAGTCGGGCCGCGCCCCCGCCGTCACCGCCGACATCGCCGTGGACGACCCCATCGCGGACGTGGTGGCGAAGCTGGCGTACGACGAGCAGCAGACCCTCGCCGACACCGCCGCCGGGCTCGACACCGTCCAGCTCGGCGCGGCCGTCAGCGCGCTCGCCGCGGCCCGCCGCGTGGAGGTGTACGGCGTCGCCGCGTCCGGGCTCGTCGCCCAGGACCTCGTACAGAAGCTGCTGCGCATCGGCCAGGTCGCGCACGCGCACTCCGATCCGCACCTGGCCGTCACCAACGCGGTGACGCTCCGCGCCAAGGACGTCGCCATCGCGATCACCCACTCCGGGTCCACGGGCGATGTCATCGAGCCGCTGCGGGTCGCCTTCGAGCACGGGGCGACCACCGTCGCGATCACCGGGCGGCCCGACGGGCTCGTCTCGCAGTACGCCGATCACATACTGACCACGTCCACCGCCCGTGAGAGCGAGTTGCGGCCTGCGGCGATGTCCTCTCGGACGAGTCAGCTGCTGGTCGTGGACTGTCTGTTCGTGGGGGTCGCCCAGCGGACGTACGAGACGGCTGCGCCTGCGCTCGCCGCTTCTTACGAGGCTCTGGCTCACCGGCACAGTCCTCGCGGGGGCGGGGGCAGTCGTTGAGGTCCCCGTCGGCCGGGGTGGGCGCCGATCGGCCTCCGGCCTCGTCCTCAATCGCCGGACGGGCTGAATCGGCTCGCCCAGCCCTCATCTCACCCCTCTCCTCCGAAAGAGCCGCACCCCTATGACCTCCACGCCCACCGGGCCCGCCGCCTACGGCGAACTCCGTGCCCAGTTGGAGACCCTCACCACCGAGGCCTTCCGGCCCGAGCTCTCCGAGATCGACCGGCTGTCCACGGCGGAGATCGCCGGGATCATGAACGGCGAGGACGCCTCCGTGCCCGCGGCCGTCGCCGCGCAGGTGCCGCGGATCGCCGCCGCCATCGACGCGACCGCCGAGCGCATGGCCCGCGGCGGACGGCTGATCTACGCGGGCGCGGGCACCGCGGGGCGGCTCGGGGTGCTCGACGCCTCGGAGTGTCCGCCCACGTTCAACACCGACCCGGGCGACGTCGTCGGCCTCATCGCGGGCGGCCCCGCCGCCGTGGTCACCTCGATCGAGGGCGCCGAGGACCGCGAGGACCTGGCCGCCGCGGATCTGGACGCGCTCGGCCTCACCGCCGACGACACCGTGGTCGGCGTGTCCGCGTCCGGTCGCACGCCCTACGCCATCGGCGCCGTCGAGCACGCCCGTGCCCGCGGCGCGCTCACCGTCGGCCTGTCCTGCAACGCGAGAAGCGCCCTCGCCGCCGCGGCCGAGCACGGCATCGAGGTCGTCGTCGGGCCCGAACTCCTCACCGGATCCACCCGGTTGAAGGCGGGCACGGCACAGAAGCTCGTCCTCAACATGCTGTCGACGATCACGATGATCCGCCTCGGCAAGACGTACGGGAACCTGATGGTCGACGTGCGCGCCTCCAACGAGAAGCTGCGCGCCCGCTCCCGCCGCATCGTCGCCCTCGCCACGGGCGCCTCCGACGAGGAGATCGAGGCGGCCCTCGCGGCCACCGACGGCGAGGTCAAGAACGCCATCCTCACCCTCCTCGGCTCCGTCGACGGCCCCACGGCGGCCCGCCTCCTGGACGAGTCGCACGGCCACCTCCGGGCGGCGCTCGACAACTCCCGTACGCCCTAGGGGCAGTTGGGGCCGGGTGGACCTCCGATTTACGGCGCAAAACACGCCTTACGGAGCGTACGGGCCATAACGAGGATGCCCCTTGACCGTCAGCTGGTGACGCTCAAGGGAGGGGAACGCGCATGCCCGAGCAGAACGCGCCCACCGAAGCCCAGGTCCAGGAAGCCCTGCGTGCCGCGCCGCCGATCATCCTCGCCCCGGGTCCGAGGGAAGCCCCGACCCAGGTCCCGCCCGTGCCGCACGACGTCTGGGAGCTGCCCGGCGGCACCGCCTGGGTGTACCGGGGCGAGGGCAACAGCCGCCTGACCCGGCCCGTGCTCCTCGCCGACGGCTTCAACTCGGGGCCGAGCACCCCCGACTTCCTGTGGAACGGGCTGGACTTCAACGCCCCGTACCCGTTCCTCAGCGAGCTGCGCAGGCGCGGCAGGGACCTCGTCCTCGTCGGCTTCCACGAGCGCAGCGCGTCGATCCTCGACAACGCGCAGGCCGCGATCGCCGCCGTCAAACGCGCAGGCGCCGAGCGCGTCGGCAAACACCCGCTGGCCGTCGGCGGGTTCAGCATGGGCGGCCTGGTCACGCGGTACGCCCTCGCCAAGATGGAGTCCGAACCCGGCGGCGACGAGCACGAGACGCAGCTCTACTTCTCGTACGACAGCCCGCACCGCGGCGCCTGGATCCCCATCGCGCTCCAGGCCTTCGCGCACTACATCCGGAAGCTCGACCCCCGGTTCTCCGGCCAGATCAACAGCGCCGCCTCCCGGCAGCTGCTCGCCCAGCACATCGCCGAGTGGCAGGACACGCCCGCCCCGGACAAGGAACGCGAGGAGTTCCTCGCCGAGTTGGCGCGCGTCGGCCACTGGCCGCGGCGGCCCCGGAAGATCGGAGTCGCCAACGGCGTCGGCACCGGCGAGGGCAACGGCGTCCGGCCCGGCGTGGACGCCGTCATCGGCAAGGGCCTCGGCATCGTCGGCACCGACCTCAACACCCAGTCCGCGGGCGACGACCAGCTCGTGGCCACGCTGCGCGTCCTCACCCTGAAGAAGCCGGAGATCCACACCTCGGGACTGCCCGAGTTCGACGGCGCGCCCGGCGGCACCCTGGAGGGCTTCGGCATCCTCGCCGACGCCCTCAACAAGATCGCCGGACTCGGTGTCGACGTGCCCGTCCGCGAGCACTGCTTCGTGCCCGCCGTCAGCGCCGTCGCCATCCGCGACGTCCACACCCACGACGACCTCTACGCCGACATCAACGCCCTCTCCCCCGAGGACAGCGAACTCGACGAGTTCAAGGTCGCATCCAGGAACGAACCCCACACCCAGGTCACCGAGGAGCTCTGCACCTGGATCCTGGACCGCCTGCCGTAGCCGAAGGGCGGGCACCCGCCCGCGGTGGCGGCCGTCGCGGGGCGGCTGCCGCCGCGGGCGCGGGTCTTCCCGGAGAGGTCAGCCCGTCCATCTCCCCGACAGGAACGTCACCGCGAACAGCGTGCTCAGCGGCGCGAGGACGCACAGGCCCACCCGCGCGCGCCACTCCGCCCGGAGGCTCCACGCGGCCAGGCCCGTCCACAGCGGCCACCACAGCAGCGTCGCCCGGGGCACGGACGTGTACCAGTACGAGGTGCCGAGTGCCCACAGGTTCAGGGCGATGTACACCGCCTCCGGCCACCTCCTGCGCCACAACAGCCGGCCGAGCAGCGCCAACCCGACCACCATGGCGGCGAGTTCGGCCTGGGACATCAGGGCGTACCCGGTGGAGTAGCGGCCGTCGAACGCCGCGTTCCAGGTGTTGCCCCAGGCCTCCCACGGCGGGTGGAAGGTGCGGTACCAGCCGCGCTCCTGGGCGTGCTTCCACGCCATCCAGTCGCCGGTGCGGTCGTACAGGTACAGCGTGTACGCGAGGACGGGCAGCGCGGGCAGCGTCAGCCAGGGCAGCCGGCGCCAGTCGCGGCGGCCTTCGCGGGCCAGGAGGAAGTCGACGAGCAGGGCGGCGGCGAGGAAGAGACCGCTGACGCGGGCCGTCGTGGCGCACGCGGCGAGCGTCGCCGCGAGCCGCCAGCGGCCCGACCGGGCGGCCAGCCAGGCGGGCAGCGCGCAGGCGAGGAAGAGGGATTCGGAGTAGCCCGCGGCGAGGAAGACCGCGCAGGGCGAGAGCAGGACGACGAGGACGGCACGCCGGGCGACGGCGTCCGCACCCCCGAGCCGCACCGCCGCACCCGCGCCGCCGCCCTTGCCCGACCCCGCCCCCGGCCCCTCACCCATCCCTGTGTCCGCGCCCGCGAGCCTGGCCACGCGGGCCAGCGCCAGCATCGCCACCGCCCCCGAGACCAGCGAGATCAGCAGCCCGGCCGCCACCCAGTCCGGCACGACGAGCCGCACCGCCCGCAGCACCAGCGGAAACCCGGGGAAGAACGCCTCCTCGTTCTCGAGGCCGTCCGCGTACCCCGGCGCGGGCCCGAAGTAGCCGTACTCCGCTATGTGCCGGAAGTGCGTCCAGTCCCACTGCTCCCACACCGAGAGCGGCCCGGGCGCCTCCTTGGCACGGGAGTTCGCGGGAAACAGCCACCCCACGCAGTACCCGGTGACGAAAAGCCCCACCCGCGTGCCCAGATACACCTGGAGCACGAAGCGGTCGGTCGCGTCGAGCCGCCCCGCGAGCCACCGCGGCACCGCCCGCACACCCCCGGCCCACCGCCGCCGCCCTCTCTTCCGCCCCCGCTCCCGCCCGGGCTCGCGGACGTCGGGCCAGGGCGGGAGCGGGGCGGGCCGGGTGGCGGTGCGCACTGGTGCCGCGGGCATGCGTGATCTCCGTTCGGGCGCGCGGAATCGCCCGGCGGCGCGCGGTGGCGCCGCCGGTCGTGGGTGCTGCGGGAAGGGGCCGGTTGCGGGCGGGGGCCGACCGGGGTCAGTCGGGTCCCGCCGTCATGTCCGACGTCGGGGGCGGCGACGTCCCCGCACCCCGGTACGGGGTCTCGGTGGCGCTCTGGGTGCCGGTGGTCGGGGGCGGGGTGCGCTGCGGGTACGTCGGCGAGCGGCTCGGGTCGGTATCGGCGGAGCTGCCGGAGGTGCCGGTGGTGGGGGGCGGCGCGCTGGCGTCGGGGCCGTCGGGGGGCTCGGTGGTCTCGGTCGGGCCCGGCGACGAGGAGGCGTCGGTGGGGTCGGGCACGGGGTCGCCGGAGGAGGGCGCGGGCCTCGGGTCGCGGGTGTCGGCCGGGGACACCTGCTCCTCGGGCCCGGCGAGCCCGGCGGCGACCGCGCCGCCCGCCCCGCCGAACAGCAGCACGGCACCGGCCGCGAGCACGGCGAACCTGCGCCGCCGCACCCGCTCGCCGCGGGCCGTGACCACGGGCGCGGGCGCCGGGTCGCTGCCGCGCTCCGCCGCCGCGGCCAGCTCCCGGAGCGCGTCCGCCAGCGGATCGTCCAGTGGATCGTCGTGGTGGGCTTCAGTCACCGTGCGCCTCCTGGGTACGAGGGTCCTGCAAGCGGTCGGCGAGGGCGGCCCGCCCCCGGGACAGATGCGTCTTGACCGTGCCGGTGGACTGGCCCGTCTCCGCGGCGATCTGCTCCACCGACAGATCGCAGATGTAGTGCAGCGCCACCGTCCTGCGCTGCTGCGGGGAAAGCCCCTTCAGCGCCTCGACGAGGACCACGGAACCGGGGTCGGGCGCGCCCGCGGGCGGCGCGCCGCCGTGCCGCTGCCAGGCCTGCTCGCTGCGCCGCCGCCCGTGCCACCGGCGCACGGCGAGCCGCCAGGCCACGGTGCGGATCCACGCCTCCGGCGAGGCCTCCTTCACCAGGCGCCCCCGCCTGCTCCAGGCCTTGACGAACGCCTCCTGCACGACGTCCTGCGCCTCCTGCAGGTCGCCGAGCATCACATACAGCTGGCCGGTGAGCCGTCGGACCGCGTGGGCGTAGAACTCCTCGAACTCCTCAGCGGTCAATGACGTGCTCCCCATCTGGTCGGTACAACCTCTCTAGACCTGCGGGGACACATCCGGTTGACACCGGCCGCGAAGTTTTTCCGTACGGCGCACAGAGCCTGATGTGCTCGTCCCGAGCACCGCCGGTCCTCCAGGCACCGCCGGTCTTCCGTGACCGTCCGGGAACGCCCGAGGGCGGCACCCCCTGAGACAGGGAGTGCCGCCCTCGTTCGCGTACTGCGACGACCGCTGATCCGCGAGGATCAGAAGTCCATGTCACCGCCCGGCATGCCGCCCGGAGCGCCCGCGGCGGCGGCCTTCTCCGGCTTGTCGGCGATGACGGCCTCGGTGGTGAGGAACAGCGCGGCGATGGACGCGGCGTTCTGCAGGGCGGAACGCGTGACCTTCGCCGGGTCGATGATGCCCTCGGCGATCATGTCGACGTACTCGCCGTCCGCGGCGTTCAGGCCGTGACCGACGGTCAGGTTGCGCACCTTCTCCACGACGACGCCGCCCTCGAGGCCGGCGTTGACCGCGATCTGCTTCAGCGGGGCCTCCAGGGCCAGCTTCACAGCGGCGGCACCGGTGGCCTCGTCACCCTCGAGCTCGAGCTTCTCGAAGACCGAGGAGGCCTGCAGCAGGGCCACGCCACCGCCGGCGACGATGCCCTCCTCGACGGCCGCCTTCGCGTTGCGAACGGCGTCCTCGATGCGGTGCTTGCGCTCCTTGAGCTCGACCTCGGTCGCGGCACCGGCCTTGATGACGGCCACGCCGCCCGCGAGCTTCGCCAGGCGCTCCTGGAGCTTCTCGCGGTCGTAGTCCGAGTCGCTGTTCTCGATCTCGGCGCGGATCTGGTTGACCCGGCCCTGGACCTGGTCGCTCTCACCGGCGCCGTCGACGATGGTCGTCTCGTCCTTGGTGATGACGACCTTGCGGGCGCGGCCGAGCAGGTCGAGACCGGCGTTCTCCAGCTTGAGGCCGACCTCCTCGGAGATGACCGTGCCGCCCGTGAGGATGGCGATGTCGCCGAGCATGGCCTTGCGGCGGTCGCCGAAGCCCGGGGCCTTGACGGCGACGGACTTGAAGGTGCCGCGGATCTTGTTCACGACGAGCGTGGACAGGGCCTCGCCCTCGACGTCCTCGGCGATGATCAGCAGCGGCTTGCCGGACTGCATGACCTTCTCGAGGAGCGGAAGGAGGTCCTTCACGTTCGAGATCTTGGAGTTGACGATCAGGATGTACGGGTCGTCGAGCGACGCCTCCATACGCTCCATGTCGGTGGCGAAGTACGCCGAGATGTAGCCCTTGTCGAAGCGCATACCCTCGGTGAGCTCCAGCTCCAGACCGAAGGTCTGGGACTCCTCGACGGTGATGACGCCTTCCTTGCCGACCTTGTCCATGGCCTCGGCGATGAGCTCGCCGATCTGGGTGTCGGCGGCGGAGATGGAGGCGGTGGAAGCGATCTGCTCCTTGGTCTCCACGTCCTTGGCCTGCTCGAGCAGGGCGCCGGAGACGGCCTCGACGGCCTTCTCGATGCCGCGCTTGAGGGCCATCGGGTTGGCGCCGGCCGCGACGTTGCGCAGGCCTTCCTTGACGAGCGCCTGGGCGAGGACGGTCGCGGTCGTCGTGCCGTCACCGGCGACGTCGTCCGTCTTCTTCGCGACCTCCTTGACCAGCTCGGCGCCGATCTTCTCGTACGGGTCCTCGAGCTCGATCTCCTTGGCGATGGACACACCATCGTTGGTGATCGTGGGGGCGCCCCACTTCTTCTCGAGGACGACGTTGCGACCCTTGGGGCCCAGGGTCACCTTGACGGCGTCGGCGAGCTGGTTCATGCCGCGCTCGAGGCCGCGCCGTGCCTCCTCGTCGAACGCGATGATCTTGGCCATGTGAAGTGGTCCTCCCGGACGGGGTGGAAAAGCAAACGGACCGTGCTGGTGCCCGCGACGGACGGCCTGCGCACCGCGTGGTTCCTTGCCCCACCCGGCCTGCGGACCTCACCGACCCGATCCAAGTTCTGTCACTCTCACTCGTAGAGTGCTAACGCCAATGATTAGCACTCGACCCCCTAGAGTGCAAGGTCGCATCGAAGAGGCGTCGATGAGGGGTGGTGGCCGGGAGACGGGTGGGCGCAAGGTCGCCCCCGAACCTGCCGTGCGCCCCCGCACAGACGTAGGGCCCGCATCCCGTAGCCGGGATGCGGGCCCTACGTCACTTGCGTCGCGTCGGTGGCCGATCGCGTCAAGCCGCTCAGACGGCGAGCTTGACCATGTCCGCCTGCGGACCCTTCTGGCCCTGCGAGATCTCGAACTCGACTCGCTGACCTTCTTCCAGGGTGCGGTAGCCGTCCATCTGGATCGCGCTGTAGTGGACGAATACATCCGCACCACCGTCGACCGCGATGAAGCCATATCCCTTCTCCGCGTTGAACCACTTGACGGTGCCCTGAGCCATGCCTAACTCCCCTATTACTGGCCCTTGCGCAGACCCGCACTTCGCGGACCCGGGTCAGACCTCACCCCCCATGGGTTGGGGGTGTGCGCCGGAACGCGTCGACCGCGGCTGAATGTATCTGTCCAACTGCCCTCTGCAACAGGTCAATCGGACGAGAATTCTGGGCACGCGCTATCGGAGATTTCCGGAGAATTCCACGGAATCCAGGGCAAGTCGGGCCCGGCAAATGCCGCATAAGGCTCACATAGGCAGGACACTTTGGCTACTTCTTGTCGGCTCCGCGGCCGACTTCGAATATGCGCGCGGCACTGCTTGCGCCGAGAACGGCGCTCCATTCCCAACTGTACCGCGCTCAACCATACAGAATTGCCCCCTCCGCTTCTCTCGCGGAGGGGGCAATACCGGTGACTCTGTGTGCGCTCAGCCGCCGGCGACGGCGGGAATGATCGAAACCCCGGCGCCGTCCGGCGTCACGGTCTGAAGACCCTGCTCGAACCGCACGTCGTCGTCGTTCACGTACACGTTCACGAACCGCCGCAGCTTGCCCTGGTCGTCGAGGACCCGGGCCGCGATGCCGGTGTGGTTCTTCTCCAGGTCGGCGATGACCTCACCGAGGGTCGCCCCCTCGGCGGCGACCTCGGCCTTGCCGCCGGTGTAGGTGCGAAGGATGGTGGGGATGCGGACGTTGACGCTCATGGGTTTCACCTCAGGGGTACGGGAGGACGGGGAGCGCCCCGTCAGGGGCGCGAGGCTGTTCTCGATATGCGGCTCCGCCGCGTGGGCGCGAGGACGGACCACGACTCGCAGTCGGCAGCAGACATCAGGCCCTACGGCGACTAACCGGCAAGCCCCGCGGAGCGAAACGCGTCCAGGCTCGGGCGGATGGTGGCGGTCGCCTGAGAGGTCTCGGCAACCGCGTCGAGGGTCTTGAGGCCGTCACCGGTGTTGAGGACGACGGTGGTCAGGGAGGGGTCGATGAGGCCGGCCTCGACCAGCTTCTTGGTGACCCCCACCGTCACCCCGCCCGCGGTCTCCGCGAAGATGCCCTCGGTGCGGGCGAGCAGCTTGATCGCGTCGACGACCTGGGCGTCGTCGACGTCCTCCACGGCCCCGCCGGTCCGCCGCGCGATGTCGAGCACGTACGGCCCGTCGGCGGGGTTGCCGATCGCCAGCGACTTGGCGATGGTGTTCGGCTTCTGGGGACGCACGACGTCCTGTCCCGCCTTGAACGCCGCGGACACCGGCGAGCAGCCCTCCGCCTGCGCCCCGAAGATCTTGTACGGCTTGTCCTCGACGAGGCCGAGCGCGATCAGCTCCTTCAGACCCTTGTCGATCTTCGTGAGCTGGGAGCCGGAGGCGATGGGGATGACGAGCTGGTCGGGCAGGCGCCAGCCGAGCTGCTCGCAGATCTCGTACGCGAGGGTCTTGGAGCCCTCGCCGTAGTACGGCCGCAGGTTGACGTTGACGAAGCCCCAGCCCTCGCCCAGCGGGTCGCCGATCAGCTCGGAGCAGAAGCGGTTCACGTCGTCGTAGTTGCCCTCGATGCCGACGAGCTCGCCGCCGTACACCGCGGCCATGACGACCTTGCCCTGCTCCAGGTCGTGCGGGATGAACACGCAGGAGCGGAAGCCCGCGCGGGCGGCGGCGGCGCCGACGGCACCGGCGAGGTTGCCCGTGGAGGAGCAGGACAGGGTGGTGAAGCCGAAGGCGCGGGCCGCTTCGAGCGCCTGCGCGACGACGCGGTCCTTGAAGGAGTGCGTGGGGTTGCCCGAGTCGTCCTTGATGAACAGCTTGCCCTGCTCGACGCCCAGTTCGGCGGCGAGGTTGTCGGCCTTGACGAGCTTGGTCCAGCCCGGGTTGAGGTTCGGCTTGTCGGCCACGTCGGCGGGGACGGGCAGCAGCGGGGCGTACCGCCAGATGTTGGCGGGTCCCGACTCGATCCGCTTGCGCAGGCCCTCCGGGTCGCCGAGGGGAAGGTCGTAGGCGACTTCCAGGGGTCCGAAACACTCGGCGCACGCGAAGATGGGGCCGAGGTCGAAGCGGGTTCCGCACTCGCGGCAGGAGAGGCCGGAAGCGGGTCCGAGATCGACGGTGTCCGCGGAAGGCGTGGTGGTGGCGACAGTCTGCACAGCCATGGAGGCGAGGCCCTTTCTCCTCATCTTCCCCGCGGCGCATCTCGCCGCGAGACGGAATTGGCACCTTCCCGAGCCGGGAGCCTCGCGGCGCGCGCGTTCGCGGCGACGAGACCGGCTGGAGGGTTGCCGGGGCTTCAACGGGCCGTATCCCTCTGCCCCTCTGGATGAGCGGTATTCGATTGTGACGCCCGGGACCCCCGACATGCGATGGTCACCGGCGTTGTTCAAGACTGTAACCGAAGCCTTGGACCCTTGAGATAGTCGTCCGATGCGCGAGATGGATCACAACCGGGAGGACGCGCGTGCTGGAAGAGGTCGAGCGCTGGCTGAGCAGGCGTTCCTGGTCCGTCGGCGACCGAGCGCCCGGCGCCCTGACAGCCGCCAAGCGTGACCTCGGCACCTCGGTGAGCGTGGTCCTTCCCGCCCTCGACGAGGAGGAGACGGTCGGCGGGATCGTCGCCGAGATCCGCCGGGAGCTGATGGAGCGGGTGCCGCTCGTCGACGAGCTCGTGGTGATCGACTCCGGCTCGGCGGACCGCACGGCCGAGGTGGCCGCGGCCGCCGGGGCCCGGGTGGTGCACCGGGACGCGATCCTGCCGCGGCTGCCCGCCGTGCCGGGCAAGGGCGAGGTCCTGTGGCGTTCCCTCCTGGTCACCCACGGTGACATCGTGGCGTTCGTCGACGCGGACCTGAAGGAGTTCTCGGCGGACTTCGTCTCCGGCATCGTGGGGCCGCTGCTCACCGAGCCGGACGTGCAGTTCGTGAAGGCGATGTACGACCGCCCGATGACGGTGTCCGACGGCCCCGCGGCCGACGGACCCGCGTCCGGCGCGACGGCCGGGCAGGGCGGCCGGGTCACCGAGCTGATGGCGCGGCCCCTGCTGAACATGCACTGGCCGCAGCTCGCGGGGTTCGTGCAACCGCTCGGCGGCGAGTACGCGGCCCGCAGGTCGCTCCTGGAACGCCTCCCCTTCCCCGTCGGGTACGGCGTGGAACTGGGCCTGCTCGTCGACGCGCTGCACACCGTGGGCCTGGACGCGCTCGCGCAGGTCGACGTGGGGGTGCGCAGGCACAGGCACCAGGACGGGCAGGCGCTCGGGCGGATGGCGGCCGCGATCTACCGCACCGCGCAGCTGCGGCTCGCCCGCGCCCATCTCGTACGGCCCGAGCTGACCCAGTTCGTGCGCGGCAAGCACGGCTTCGAGCCGCGGACGTACGCGGTGGACACGGAGGAGCGGCCGCCGATGGCGGAGGTGGCGGAGTACGCGGAGCGGCGGGTGGCCTGAGCCGTACGTTCGGCGGGTGGCCTGAGCCGTACGTTTGAGCGTTTCCCCGAGCGGCTAGGTTTCGGCACATGGCTTCCGAGCAGGCGGGCGCAGCCCAGGTCCTCGTCGCGTCCAACCGCGGCCCGGTGACGTACTCCCTCGGCGCCGACGGGACGCTCGACGCCAAGCGCGGCGGCGGCGGGCTCGTCTCCGGGCTCAGCGCCGTCGGCGACGAGGCCGACGCCCTGTGGGTGTGCGCGGCGCTCGGCGAAGGCGACCGGGAGGCCGTGCGGCGCGGGGTCGGCGAGCCGGGCGTGCGGATGCTCGACATCGACGCCGACGTGCACGCCGCCGCGTACAACGGCGTCGCGAACTCGGTCCTGTGGTTCGTGCACCACATGCTGTACCAGACGCCCCTCGAACCCGTCTTCGGTCCTGAGTTCCGCGCCCAGTGGGCCGCGTACGAGACGTACAACCGGGCCTTCGCCGACGCGCTCGCCGGCGAGGCGGCGCCGGGCGCGGCCGTCCTCGTGCAGGACTACCACCTGGCGCTCGTCCCCGGCATGCTCCGCGAGCTCCGGCCCGACCTGCGCATCGGGCACTTCTCGCACACGCCCTGGGCGCCCGTCGACTACTTCCGGCTCCTTCCCGACGACATCGCCGAGCAGCTTCTGCGCGGGATGCTCGGCGCGGACCGGCTCGGCTTCCTCACCGGGCGCTGGGCCGACGCCTTCACGGCGTGCTGCGTCGCCGTCCTCGGCGGTACGTCCGGGACCCGGATCGGGGTGCACGGGCTCGGGGCCGACGCGGACTTCCTGCGGGAGCGGGCGCGGCGGGCGGACGTCGAGGAGCGCCTCGCCGCGCTGCGGGAGCAGATCGGGCCCGACCGGAAGGTCATCGTCCGGGTGGACCGCACCGAGCTGTCCAAGAACATCGTGCGCGGTCTTCGCGCCTACGAACAGCTTCTCGCCGACCGGCCCGAGTGGCGGGGGCGGGTCGTGCACGTCGCCTTCGCCTACCCCTCGCGGCAGGACCTCGCCGTCTACCGCGACTACACCGCGGAGGTCTCCCGGGTCGCCGACGCCATCAACTCCGCGTACGGCACCGAGGGGTGGACGCCGGTCGTCCTCCACGTCAAGGACGACTTCGCGCGCTCCCTCGCCGCCTATCGGCTCGCCGACGTCGCCCTCGTCAACCCCATCCGGGACGGCATGAACCTCGTCGCCAAGGAGGTGCCCGTCGTCTCCGACGAGGGGTGCGTCCTCGTCCTCTCCCGGGAGGCCGGGGCCCACGAGGAGTTGTCCGAGGACGCGCTCACTGTCAACCCGTACGACGTGTCCGCGACGGCCGGGGCCCTCCACGAGGCCCTTCTGATGCCCCCCGCGGAACGCGCGGAGCGCACCAAACGCCTGGCCGCGGCGGCGACCGCCCTTCCGCCGACCCAGTGGTTCCTGGACCAGCTCCAGGCCCTGACCACCCCCTGAGGCGCCCCTTCCCGCGCGCCGTCAGGGCAGTCGGCGCGCCAAGGCCGACAGGAGGGCCACCACACCGGCGGGTCCCTCGGTCACCACGTCCGCGCGGTCGGCGAGTTCCGTGACCTCGGGGCTCCCGCTGCACACCAGGAGCCCCCGCACCTCCCCGTCGGAGCGCAGCTTGTCCACGGCGGTGAAGGCGGGCACGTCGCCGAGGTCGTCGCCGGCGTAGAGGACGGACTCGGCGCCCACCTCACGTACGTAGTCGACGAGGGCCACCCCCTTGTCGACGCCGGGCGGCCGCAGTTCGAGGACGAGCCGCCCGGGCTCGACGATCAGGCCGTGCCGCGCGGCCAGCTCCCCGAGCGGCCCCCGCAACGCGTCGAACGCGGCCTGCGGGTCCAGCGCCCGCCGCGTGTGGACGGCGACGGCCCGCCCCTTCTCCTCGATCCAGGTCCCCCGCCACGCCCCGATCGCGTCCAGGAAGCCGGGCAGTTCGGCCCGCACGGCGGCGACGCCGGGGTGCGGCTCGGCGGCCTGCACGGTCCCGGTGACGGCGTCCCACCGCTCGGCCCCGTAGTGCCCGAGCACGACGAGGTGTCCGAGCCCCGGGACCCCGGCGAACCCGCCGTGGCGGACGGCGACCCCCGCGGGCCGACCGGTGACGACGGCCACGGACCGGACCTTGGGGGCGAGCGCGGCCAGCGCGGGCACCGCGTCGGGATGGGCCCGCGCCCGCTCGGGGTCGGGCACGATCGGCGCGAGCGTGCCGTCGAAGTCGAGGGCGATCACGGCACGTTCGGGCCGGGCCAGGAGAGCGGCGAGTCCGTCCCGCCCGGCGGGCGTGCGCGGCTGCGGCAGGGAGTGCGTCGGGTCACCCATGGGCCAGACCTTAACGTCAACGCTCGCCGCGCCGCGCCTGCCGAACCCGCCGCAGTCGGTTCACGGTGACCGGATCGTGGGCGAGGGCCCGCCGGTCGTCGAGGAGGGCGTTCAGGATCTGGTAGTAGCGGACGGGGGCGAGCCCCAGCTCTTCGCGGATGGCCCGCTCCTTGGCGCCGGGCCCGGCCCAGCTGCGCCGCTCCAGGGCGAGCACGGCCTGGGCCCGCGCGGAGAGTTCACCGGGACCGGACGCTTCACCGGCTCCGGAGGGTTCACCGGCTCGGGAGGGTGCGCCGGGACCGGCCTGCGCGTCGTCGTCCGTCATGGCGCCCACGCTAACCCCGGCGCCGCCGCGTCACTGCGCGCTCTCCTCCGCGGCCGCCTTCGACTCGATCTGCCCGAGGATGGCCTCGGGGTCGCCGTTCTTGTCGACGGTCTTGCCGATGTACTTCTTGATCTGCACGGAGACCTGCGCCCAGGACGTCTTGCCGACCGGGTACAGCTGCGAGGTGGGCAGCTCCTTGAGGAACTGGCCGAGCTTCGCGGAGTCCTCCTTGTTGTCCGTCATCTCCTGCGACGCCGACGCCGTGACGGGCAGCAGGTCGTACTCGCGGGAGAAGTCCAGGACGTTCTCCTTGCTGTAGACGAAGTTGAGGAACTCGCCGATCTCCTTGCGGTGGCCGTTCTGCTTGAAGGCCATCATCCAGTCGGCGACGCCCATCGTGGACTGGCCCTTGCCGTTGACGCCGGGCATCGGGACCATGCCGTACTTCAGGCCCTTCTTCGCGGCCATCTGCATCAGCGTGGGGTGCCCGTTGAGCATGCCGACGTCACCGCGCGTGAACGCGGCGAAGGCCTCGGCGCGGTCGAGCTCGGCGGGCGGGGTCGGGCCGGTCAGGCCCTTGCCGACCAGCTCGTTCTTCAGCCACTGGAAGGTCTGCACGTTCTGCTTGGAGTCGATGTCGTACGAGCCGACGTTGTCGGTGTAGCCGCCGCCCCCGCTGAGCAGCCACTGCAACGTCTCGGCCTGCGCCTCCTCCGGGCCGAGCGGCAGCGCGTAGGGGATCTTCACGCCGCGCGCCTTCAGCTTCTGCGCGGCCGCCTGGAGCTGGGTCCAGCTCTCCGGCGGCTTGATCCCGGCGCTCTTGAACAGCTTCTCGTTGAAGAAGAGCAGGCGCGTGGACGCGGCGAACGGCATGCCGTACTGCACCCGGTCCACCTCGCCCGCCTTCGAGAGGGGGGCGAGGAAGTCGGCCTGGGTGGGGATGGAGAGCAGGTCGTCGGCGGAGTACAGCTTGTCCTGCGCGGCGTAGTCGGCGTACGCGCCGATCTGGGCGAGGTCGGGGGCGTTCCCGTCCTTCACCATCTCCTTGACCTCGCGGTCGACGTCCGTCCACGAGTGCACGGTCACCTCGACCTTGATGCCCGGGTGCTCGCCCTCGAACTTCTTCGTCAGTTCGCTCCAGTACTTCTTGGAGCTGTTGGCCGAGGAGTCGCCGTAGTCGGCGGCCACGAGCTTGAGGGTGACGTCGCCGGAGTCACCGGAGTCGCCGCCGCAGCCGGCGAGCAGCGCCGTCATGCTCAGTGCGGCCACCGCCGCGGTCAGACCTGTCACGCGCCGCTGCACTGCTGTTTCCCACCCTCGTCGTACGTTCTGAACCGCGAGTTTCCCCCGCGTCCGGATACAAGGTCTACACCACCCGAGTATCACTTCTACAACGGCCTTGCCTTATTGCCCCCGGGGGACCCCCACGACGGGCTCTCTCCCACCCACCCGCCCGGACTTGTCCCGGGCCTGCCCACCAGCCCGGCACCTTCAGCCCTGCGAGGCGCACCCCCGTATCGGCGCTCCGCGCCTCGTCCTCAAACGCCGGACGGGCTTTCTCCC
>NZ_JNXT01000084.1 GCF_000716675.1 Streptomyces alboflavus | reverse complement strand
CCCCTCCCCCTCCCACTCCCGCTCCCCCAAACCCTCGGCCGCACCCTCTCCACCCCCCTCACCGCCCTCACCGACCTCCCCTCCTTCGACACCTCCGCGATGGACGGATGGGCCGTGGCGGGGCCGGGGCCCTGGGCGGTGCTGGCTGAAGGGATCCTCGCGGGGCAGGGCAGCCCCGAGCCGCTGGGGGACGGGGAAGCTGTGCGGATCGCGACCGGGGCCCGGATCCCGCGTGACACGACGGCCGTGATCCGCAGTGAGCACGGGCACGTCGACGGCAAGGGACGGCTGCACGCGCAGCGGGAGGTCGTACCGGGACAGGACATCCGGCCGCGCGGCCAGGAGTGCCGGGCGGGCGAACGACTCCTGCCGTCCGGCACGCTCGTGACCCCGGCCGTGCTCGGCCTCGCCGCGGCCGCCGGATACGACGCGCTGTACGTCGCTGCCCGCCCCCGGGTCGAAGTCCTCGTCCTCGGGGACGAGTTGCTGACCAAGGGGCTTCCTCAGGACGGCCTCATCCGGGACGCGCTCGGGCCGATGCTGCCGCCGTGGGTGCGGGCGCTGGGTGCGGAGGTGACCGCGGTGCGACGGCTCGGGGACGACGCCGAGGCGCTGTACGAAGCCCTCGCCACCTCCACGGCCGAGGTCCTCGTGACGACCGGAGGCACCGCGTCCGGCCCTGTCGACCACGTCCACCCCACGCTGCGCCGCCTCGGCGCCGAACTGCTCGTCGACGGGGTCGCCGTCCGCCCAGGCCACCCCATGCTGCTCGCCCGCCTCCCCTCCGGAGAGGAGGGCGCGGGCGGCGCCGACAGCACGGGCGTGCGCCACCTCGTCGGACTCCCCGGCAACCCCCTCGCCGCCGTCTCCGGCCTCCTCACCCTGGCCGAGCCCCTGCTGCGCGGGCTCGCGAGCCGCCCCGCCGCGGAGCCGTACACCGCGCCCCTGCGTGCGGACGTACACGGCCATCCGCAGGACACCCGGCTCGTCCCGGTCGTGCTGCGCGGGGAGCACGCCGTACCGCTGCACTACAACGGCCCCGCGATGCTGCGGGGCATCGCCGTCGCCGACGGGCTCGCGGTGATTCCGCCGGGCGGCGCGCGTCGGGGGCGGGAGCTGGAGATCCTTGATCTGCCCTGGACCGAACCGGGCGTCCTGCCCGGTGAGTTGGGCATCGGCGGCCCCGACGACGAGGTGTGTTTCACGTGAAACTTCCCGGCCATGACGCCATCGCGCGCCAAGCCGACGAACATTTGGTGACGCATCGGGTCAAACTGCCCCGACGCGTGGTCGAGCGTCCGCTGGTCCAGGTCGGCAAGCGGCTCCTGATGGCGTTGTGCGTGCTCGCGCTGACGATCCTGATCGTGTGGCTCGACCGCGAGGGCTATCACGACAACGCGAACAACGAGGTCGACCTGCTCGATGCCTCGTACTACGCCACCGTGACGCTCTCCACCACCGGATACGGCGACATCGTGCCGCACAGCGACAGCGCGCGGCTCACCAATATCGTGCTGATCACGCCGCTGCGCGTGCTCTTTCTGATCATCCTGGTCGGCACCACCCTGGAAGTGCTCACCGAACGCACCCGCGAGGAATGGCGGCTGTCCCGCTGGAGGTCCAACTTGCGTGATCACACAGTCGTCGTCGGCTTCGGCACCAAGGGCCGGTCGGCGGTGCAGACACTGCAGGCGACCGGGTTGAAGCCCGAGCAGATCGTGATCGTCGACCCGAGCTCGAAGGCCGTCGACGCGGCCACGACGGAGGGCTTCGCCGGGGTCGTCGGCGACGCGACCCGCAGTGACGTCCTGCTCCGCGCCGAACTGCAGCGCGCCCGCCAGATCATCATCGCCACCCAGCGCGACGACACGGCGGTCCTCGTCACGCTCACCGCCCGGCAGCTGAACCGCGGGGCGAAGATCGTGACGGCGGTCCGCGAGGAGGAGAACGCGCCGCTGCTGCGCCAGTCCGGCGCCGACGCCGTCATCACCAGCGCCAGCGCGGCGGGCCGACTCCTTGGCCTGTCGGTGCTCAGCCCCAGCGCGGGCCTGGTCATGGAAGACCTGATCCAGCAGGGCAGCGGGCTCGACCTCGTCGAAAGGCCGGTGATAAAGGCCGAGGTGGGGCGGGGTGTGCGGGAGACGGACGACTTGATCGTGAGTGTCGTACGCGGCCATCGGGTCCTCGGGTACGACGATCCGGCGATCGGCGAGCTGCAGTTGACGGACCGTCTGATCACCATCGTGCGGGCGTCGCCGAATGCGACGGCCACGCCGCCCCCGGCTGCGACGGAGGCGTGGCGGTCACCCCGGCAGGGCTGAGCGTGGGGTGGGTGTCCGCCCGCCCGGAGTGACCCCGCCCCGGAGTGACCCCGCCCCGGAGTAGCCTCGCCCGCATGTATGCGATCACGATCCCCGAACCCGGCGGACCCGAGGCGCTTCAGTGGGCCGAGGTCCCCGATCCCGTACCCGGCGAGGGCGAAGTCCTCATCGACGTGGCCGCCAGTGCCGTGAACCGCGCCGACCTGCTGCAACGGCAGGGGTTCTACGATCCGCCGCCCGGCTCGTCCCCGTACCCCGGCCTGGAGTGCTCGGGCCGGATCGCCGCGCTCGGGCCCGGTGTCGTGGGCTGGTCGGTCGGCGACGAGGTGTGCGCGCTGCTCGCGGGCGGCGGGTACGCGGAGCGGGTCGCCGTGCCCGCCGGGCAGGTGCTGCCCGTGCCGGACGGCGTCGACCTCGTCACCGCGGCCGCGCTGCCCGAGGTCACCTCGACGGTCTGGTCGAACGTGTTCATGGTCGCCCATCTGCGCCCCGGCGAGACGCTGCTCGCGCACGGCGGCGCGAGCGGCATCGGCACCATGGCGATCCAGCTCGCGAAGGCCGTCGGCGCCAAGGTGGCGGTGACGGCGGGCGGCAAGGAGAAGCTGGCGTACTGCGGGGAGCTGGGCGCCGACGTGCTCATCGACTACCGCGAGCAGGACTTCGTCGAGGAGGTCCGGGCCGCCACGGACGGCGCCGGGGCGGACGTGATCCTGGACATCATGGGCGCCAAGTACCTGGACCGGAACGTGCGGGCCCTCGCCGTCAACGGCCGCCTCGCCATCATCGGCATGCAGGGCGGCGTGAAGGCCGAGCTGAACATCGCCGCGCTCCTCGGCAAGCGCGGCGCCATCACCGCGACCTCGCTGCGGGGCCGCCCCGTGGCCGAGAAGACGGCGATCGTCGCGGCCGTACGCGAGCACGTCTGGCCCCTGATCGGCGCGGGCCAGGTCCGTCCCGTCGTCGACCGCACCCTCCCGATGCGGGACGCCGCGGCGGCGCACCGGGTGCTTGAGGAGAGCGGGCACATCGGCAAGGTGCTCCTCGTGCGGGAGGAGCAGGGGGCGGTCTGAGCGGACCGACGGCGGCTGGTCCGGTGCGGGGCTTCTCCTTCGGGGCCCCGGTGCCGGGCCTTCCGCCGGGAGCCGGGGGCGCCTGTTCCCGGCGCCGCCCCCGGCGGGAGTCCCACCCGAGATGCCGGATGCCGCACCTCATGTGACGCTGGCCGTACGCCCATTGATCCCGCCCGCGGCGCGGATCCGGGCGTTCTGCGATCTCTGCGATCTCGGCGAAGACCCGGCACCGGGAGGGGGCCAGCGCGGTGACTTCACGGCTGCGGGGCGCGCTGCGCGCGGCGGGACCACCGGTGCTGCTCGCGCTGCTGCTCCCCGCCGGACCCGGTACGCCGACGGCGCACGCGGCCCCCGCCGCCCCCGCCGCCCTCTCCGCCCTCGCGGCTCCCGCCACCCCTGACGCCCCCACAGCGCCCAAAGCGCCCACGGCACCTCCCGCACCCCCCGCACCCCCCACCACACCGTCCCCCACCGCATCCGCCCCCTACTACGGCACCGGCTCCCTCGCCGGAAGCCGGGCGGGGGAAGGACGGCTGCGGCCCGGGCGCGCGGACCCCGTGGCCGTGCCCGACCCCGCCGTCTGGCGGCCCCTGCCGCCCCCGCCGCGCGAGGTACGAAGGCCCGAGCGGCCACGGGCGACGACCCCCGTCGAGCCCGGCTCGGCCGACGCGCCCCGGGAGCGGGCGGCCGAGGGGCCGGCGTTCCCCGGCCTGCGCGTACTGCCGCTCGGCGGCGGGATGGTCCTGATCGGCCTGGGCCTCGGCTTCCTCGGCCTGCGCCTGCGCCGTGGCTGAGCGGGGCGTATCGGGGGCGGATCCACCCGGGCGCGGCCCGGCGGGCGCCGTCACCCGACCGGCGCAGTCCCGCCCGCGCGAGCCCGCCACCGCCCCGGTGGACCACACAGTGGACAACACACAGGCGCCCGTACACGGTGGATCATCTTCCGACGGGGGCACCACGGATGTGTGGACAACAGGTACGAGAGAATGGCGGCATGGAGATGCCGAGGAACGAACGGTCGCCGGAGAACCCCCAGGTCCTGGTCGTGGGTCAGGACGGGATGGCTCTCGGTGGCGGAGACGACGAGTCCCGCGAGGTCCCGGTGACGGACATGGTCGAGCAGCCCGCGAAGGTCATGCGCATCGGCAGCATGATCAAGCAGCTTCTGGAAGAGGTGCGCGCCGCGCCTCTGGACGAGGCGAGCCGAGTGCGGCTCAAGGAGATCCACGCCAGCTCGGTGAAGGAGCTGGAGGACGGCCTCGCGCCCGAGCTCGTCGAGGAGTTGGAGCGGCTTTCGCTGCCGTTCACGGACGAGACGACGCCGAGTGACGCGGAACTGCGGATCGCGCAGGCGCAGTTGGTGGGCTGGCTCGAAGGGCTCTTCCACGGGATCCAGACGACGCTGTTCGCCCAGCAGATGGCCGCGCGGGCCCAGTTGGAGCAGATGCGCCGGGCGCTGCCGCCGGGTGTGGGCGGCGGCGAGGACGGCGAGGACGGCGGCATCGCGGGCCGTACGGGCGGCCCTTACCTCTAGGACCTGTCCGATGGGTCGGCGCGGCGTCGCGGACCCATCGACAGGCCCTAGGACCTCGTGGCGCGAGGGGCCCGGCACACAGAACGTGTGCCGGGCCCCTTACTCATGCGTGCCGCATCGCTCAGCCCCACTTCGTACCGGCGGGCTCCTTGATCGTCGTGTTGATGCGGTTGAACAGGTTCGTCACGCCGATGACGAGGATCAGGGCGGACAGCTCCCGCTCGTCGAAGTGGTCGGCGACCTCGTCCCACAGCTCGTCCGGCACGGACTCCGTGGAGCGGTCGGCGAGGCGGGTGACGTTCTCGGTCAGGGCGAGGGCGGCGCGCTCGGCGTCGGTGAAGAAGGGGGCGTCGCGCCAGGCGGCCACGGCGGCGATCCGCTCCCCGCTGGTCCCGGCCTTGACGAGGTTCTCGTTGTGGGCGTGGACGCAGGCGCCGCAGCCGTTGATCTGGCTGGCCCGCAGGCCCACGAGCTCCTGGAGCTCGTGGGGGAGGCCGCTCTCGCCGATGGCCTTGAAGAGGGTGCCGATGCCCTTGATGCCGTCGGGGAGGACGAAAGCCGGGTTCTTCATACGCGCCTGCATGATTGTTTCCTTCGGGTTCGGTCCGCGTGCCGCGGACGACTGTGTTCGTGCTCGTGGTGGCTGTGGCCCGGCCGGTGCCTCGCCGCCTTGCTTCACTTCACTGACGGAGGGCGCGAGGCGAATGTGACCGGTGCGGGGAAAAAAGTTCTCGCGGGCTCTCGCGGGCTCCGACGGACTCCTGCGGGGCCGCGTCAGCCCGCCACCGCGATCCCGACCAGCGCGAGCGCCGACCCGCCGAACACCACCACGTGGCGGACGTTCTGCAGGACCGTCACCCAGCCGGGGAACGCGCCCTCGGCGGCCTTGAGGAACGCGGCCACGTCGATGCGGGCGAGCACCGGGTCGCCCTTGCGCCGGAAGGCGGTCTCCACGGAGCGGGTCGCGGTCAGGTTGCTGTGCAGGATCAGGGCGTTCATGGCGATGACGAGGGACTGGAAGACCCAGGTCAGCGGGTGGGACCAGGCGTGGTCCGCGAGGCCGAGCCCGGCCAGGGTGACCATCACCGCGGCGACCGCGAGCGGGGCGAGGGTCTCGTGGCCGCCCGCGTCGAACCGCAGCCCGTTGGCCTCAAGGACCCCGGCGGGCACGCCCTGGCGGTCCAGCTCGCGGTCGGCGGCGGCCTTGGCTGCGGGGCCGAAGCGGTGGCGGACCAGCGGGATGCTGAGGAAGGCGGCGGCGACGAGCAGCTGGCAGACGACGGCGACGGTGCTCATGGGGCTCTCCTTGCGGGACGTGTGGGTGGGGGACAGGCCCCGCGGCAGCGACTCGGACTGCGACCCGGACTGCGACTTGAACTAAGTACAGGAAGACCGTAGAGCAGAACTTGAACTATGTGCAATAGGATCCTGCACTTAGTTCAAGAAGTCTGCTCCTGAACTTTGTGCGAGAGGGAGTGCGGGGCCTAAGGTCGGTCCATGCCGCGCAACACGCTGACCAAGGACCAGATCATCAGGACGGCCGTCGAGCTACTCGACGACGAGGGCCTCGAAGGCCTGAACATGCGCAGCCTCGGCAAGCGCCTCGACTCGGCGGCGACCGCGGTGTACTGGCACGTCAAGAACAAGGACGACCTCGTCGAGCTCGTCGGCGACGAGGTGTGGAACGAGATCGAGCTGGCCGACCCGGACGCCGTCGGCTGGCGCGCGGCGGTCACGTCGATGGCCGTCGGGCTGCACGAGATGTGCACGCGGCACCCGTGGCTGGTGCAGGCCTTCGGCTCGTACCTGTTCTACGGCCCCGCGAAGGCCCGGTACGACGACCACTGCCTGGCCGTCCACGAGGGCGCGGGCTTCACCCGCGCGGAGGCGGACCGGGCCGCGGCCGGCGTCTTCACCTTCGTCCTCGGCAACGTCCTCGGCACCGCCGCCACCGCCTCCCTCACCCGCCGCCTGAGCCGCGAGGACGGCGACCCGGCCGAGCGCCTCGCGGACTTCATGGCCAAGGCCCGCAAGGTGGCCGAGGCCTACCCCCACCTGCGCACCCGCCTGGAAACCCCCGCAGCCGAACTCGGCGCCTCCCCCGAGGGCACCTTCACCCACGGCCTGTCGACCCTCCTCGACGGCTACGAGCGCCAACTCGCCGCCCGCCGAGGTGCCTGAGCCGACCGTCAGGCCGGGTTGCCCGTCGAGATCCCGAACTGGAACTCCGGCGGGTCCTTCGGGTCGATGTCCGTACCCTCCTTGGGGTACTGCGTCATGACGGTGTCTTCGCCGTAGGTGTTCTCGTCGACCTTGTTCGGGTCGTACTGCCATCCGCTGGCCTGGAGGCAGGACTTCACCGACTGCCAGTCCTTGAACCGGAAGTCGGGCATCTTGACCTTGTCCGGGTCGTTGTACGCCGTGTCCGGCTCCGTGCACACGGTCTTCTCGACCGTCTTGGTGCGGTCCGGGCCGCGGTGGCCCGCCACCGGCTTCTTGGATTCCTTGCTGTCGCCGCCCTCGTCGCCGCCGCCGTTCATCGTGACCGCCGCGATGACGCCGCCGATGGCGAGCAGGGCGACGACGATCGAGCCGATGATGACCGGCATGTTCCGCTTGCCGCCGCCGGAGCCGCCGGAGCCGCCGCTGGGGGACGGGGTGGTGGTCGCGGGCTGCGGGGAGAGGTTGTAGGGGGGCGGGGTCTGGGCGGACTGGGGGGCGTAGGCGTTGGTGGGGGCCGGGGTCTGGTAGCCCTGCTGGGGGTAGCCGTAGCCCGGAGTGGGGGTCGGGGCGGGGGTCGCGGGGCCGTAGGGGCCCGGCTGGTACGGGGTCTGGACGCCGCCCGCGGCCGGGGCGGCCGTGTCGACCGGCGGGAACACCGCGGAGCCGACGCCCGCGCCGCTCGCGGTCTGCGCGCCCGGCACGATGCTGGGGGCCGCGACCTGGAAGGACTGGGCGACGCGCAGGCACTCGTCGCGCATCGCCTCGGCGGTCGGGAAGCGCTCGTTCGGGTTCTTCTTCAGCGCGCGGGCGACGATCGCGTCGATCGCGGGCGGAAGGGAACGGTTGATCGAGGAGGGAGCGACCGGCTCCTCCTGGACGTGTGCGTACGCAATGGCCAGCGGGGAGTCCGCCTCGAACGGGAGGCGTCCGGTCACCAGCTGGAAGAGCATGATGCCGACGGAGTAGAGGTCGGAGCGCGCGTCGACGCCGCGGCCGAGGGCCTGCTCCGGGGAGAGGTACTGCGGGGTGCCGACGACCATGCCGGTCTGGGTCATCGACGTGACGCCGGACTGCATGGCGCGGGCGATGCCGAAGTCCATGACCTTGACGACGTTGCGCTTGGTCATCATCACGTTGCCGGGCTTGATGTCGCGGTGGACAAGACCCATCTCGTGGCTGATCTCCAGCGCCGCGAGCACATCGGCGGTGATCTTCAGGGCCTGGTCGCTCGGCATCGCGCCGTGCTGGCGGATCGCCGCGTCCAGGACCGAGCCGAGCGGCTTGCCCTCGACGTACTCCATGACGATGTACGGCATGGTCGCGCCGCCGAGATCGTCCTCGCCGGTGTCGAAGACCGACACGATGTTGGTGTGCGTGAGCTTGGCCACGGACTGCGCCTCGCGGCGGAAGCGCTCGCGGAAGGACTGCTCGCGACCCAGCTCCGTGTGGAGTGTCTTGATCGCGACCTGCCGGTCGAGCACCGTGTCGTACGCGAGGTGGACCGAGGCCATGCCGCCCTCGCCGAGCAGATCGCGCAGCTGATAGCGGCCACCGGCCAGTGAACTGCCCGCGTACCGGCCCTGAGCGCCGTCCTGGCTCATGTTCGTGCGTCCCCCATCGGCGCGGGCGCGAGACGGCGCCGCTGCTGTGACTGTGGCTATGGGTGCGATCGGCTGATGTCTTTATGACTGCGATCGTTCCGCTATTCCTGGCCAAGTCTGCCCGAGGGCCCCGACACGTCAAGCTCGGTGCCCGTTCCGTGACCGTACGCGCAAGAAGAGTCTCGGAAGCGTTACAAGTTTGCCCCTCGGGGCGCCCGGCGGGTTTGATGGCCGGTCCAGCTCGGACCGGCGGGCCCCGTGAAGGCTGTAGCGTGGCACGGCGGAGTACCCCGTACCGCTCTATCACGTATCCGGTACACGCTCCTCACACGACGGACCACGATCAGAAACGACGGCGAGGACTGATGGCACAGACGCAGCGCGCTCAGGGCCCGTCCGACCCCGAGGCGTCTGGCGGCGGAATGTCGGATGTGCCCGAGATGTGGGGCAATGGCGGGCTCGTCGGAGATGGCCGGTACCGGCTCACCCGCAGGCTCGGCCGCGGTGGCATGGCCGAGGTGTTCGCCGCCGAGGACGTACGCCTCGGGCGCACGGTCGCGGTCAAGCTGCTCCGCTCCGACCTCGCCGAGGACCCGGTGTCCAAGGCCCGCTTCACGCGCGAGGCCCAGTCCGTGGCGGGCCTGAACCACCACGCGGTCGTCGGGGTCTACGACTCCGGCGAGGACCACATCAACGGCAACTCCGTGCCGTACATCGTGATGGAGCTGGTCGAGGGCCGCACGATCCGGGACCTGCTGATCAACGCCGAGGCCCCGGGCCCCGAGCAGGCCCTGATCATCGTCTCGGGCGTGCTCGAGGCGCTCGCGTACTCCCACCAGCACGGCATCGTGCACCGCGACATCAAGCCCGCCAACGTCAGCATCACCCACACCGGTTCCGTGAAGGTGATGGACTTCGGCATCGCGCGCGCCCTGCACGGGGCGCAGTCGACGATGACGCAGACCGGCATGGTCATGGGCACGCCGCAGTACCTCTCGCCCGAGCAGGCGCTCGGCAAGGCCGTCGACCACCGCAGCGACCTGTACGCGACCGGTTGTCTGCTGTACGAACTGCTCGCGCTCAGGCCGCCGTTCACCGGCGAGACGCCGCTCTCGGTGGTCTACCAGCACGTCCAGGACGCTCCCGTGCCGCCCTCCGAGGTCTCCGACGCGGCGCCGCCGGAGCTCGACGGGCTCGTCATGCGCTCCCTCGCCAAGGACCCGGACGACCGCTTCCAGACCGCCGAGGAGATGCGCGGGCTCGTCCAGTACGGCCTGCAGATGCTCGCCGAGCAGGGCAGCCACACCGGGACCTGGAACACCGGGCCCGTCGAGATGGCCGGGATGCACGAGGGCGGTCACACGCCCGCGATGGGCGTCGCCGGTACGGCCGCCATGCCGCACCCCGGTGACTCCGGCACTCAGCAGATCCCCGGGCCGATGCTGCGGCCGCCGGGCGGCGACGACGGCGGCTTCGACGGCGGTCACCGTGACGGCGGCCGGGGGCGTGGGCGCGGCAAGGTGTGGATCCTCGCCGTGCTCGCGGTCATCGCGATCGTCGCGGGTGTCGCCTTCGCGCTGTCCGCGGCGGACGACAAGGGCGACAAGAAGGACAAGACGCCCACGACTCCCTCGACGAAGCAGTCACAGGAGAAGTCACCCAGCAAGAGCAAGGAAGAGGAGACGCCCGACGGGGCGACTCAGCCCGGTGGGGACGGCAGTGGGGGGCAGACCGGGGACTGGACTCGGCAGCCCACGCAGGACACTCAGCAGCCCACGCAGCCGACTGATCCGCCGACCGACCCGACGGACCCGCCCACGGACCCGACCGACCCGCCCACGGACCCGACCGACCCGCCCACCGAGCCGACCGATCCTCAGTCGCCGCCGGATGACGGGGGCAACAACGAGGGGGCCGCTCAGGGCGGCGAGGGCGACACGGAGTAGCACCTCGCCGGGCCGCCCACGGGGGTGAGCGCCCGGGAGGCGCCGTCCCCGGCCCGGGTCAGCGTGTGCACCTTCGCCAGTTGAGGGTCTATCCGTAGATACACCGGGTCGAAGAGGTCGCCGTCCACGTAGTGCGGGGTGGGGCCGAAGAGCTCCAGGTCGCGGGTCGTGGGGGTGAAGGTCTCGCACATGCCGACGAACTGGACCGTCCACTGGCCGTCGCGGGCCGTCTCGGTGGAGAGGTTGTCGGCGCCGTACGCGACCACGCTGCCCACGCACGCCTGGTGGTAGCCGAAGCCCCGGTGCATGCGCAGCAGGATGCGTCCTTCGACCACCACGTGCCGGGCCACCGCGAGGAAGGGCAGCGCGCGCATGCTGGTCGCCACCCTGCCGTAGTCCGTGCGCCGCAGCAGGTCGTAGGCGAGCTGTTCTTCGGTCGGCATTCCCCCACCCTGCGTCAGCGGCCCGCGCCGGAAGAAGAGCCGCCCGCCCCTCAAGAGGGGGCCATAAGTCCCGTGTAAGGCTGCCCCGTGGGGCAGAAGCGGGCAGAGGGGGCAGTGGGGGCGGAGACGGCGGACAGGGGGCGGAAGGGGGCGGAAGGGGGCAGACAGGGGGTGGGGCGTCAGCGCCGCTCGGCCTGCATCCGGGCCACGTACGCGGCGGCCTGCGACCGGCGCTCCATGCCGAGCTTGGACAGCAGGCTGGAGACGTAATTCTTGATCGTCTTCTCGGCGAGGTGCAGTCGCTCGCCGATGGCGCGATTGGTCAGGCCCTCGCCGATCAGGTCCAGGATCTTGCGTTCCTGTTCGGTGAGGTTCGCGAGCCGGTCGTCGCCCTTGGGGTTCTTGCCGTCGCGCAGGCGCTCCAGGACGCGGGCCGTGGCGACCGGGTCGAGCAGGGACTTTCCGGCGGCGACATCGCGCACCGCGGAGAGGAGTTCATTGCCGCGAATGGCTTTGAGCACATAGCCGGAAGCACCGGCCATGATGGCGTCGAAGAGGGCCTCGTCATCGGCGAACGACGTGAGCATCAGGCATTTGATGTCGTCGCTCTGGGAACGGATCTCACGGCACACCTCGACCCCGCTGCCGTCCGGAAGCCGCACGTCGAGGACCGCTACATCAGGCCGCGTGGCCGGAATCCGCACCAGTGCGTCCGCCGCCGTGCCGGCCTCGCCGACCACCTCGATGTCGGACTCCACGGAGAGCAGTTCGTGGACTCCGCGCCGCACGACTTCGTGATCGTCGAGCAGGAATACGGTGATTTTTCCTTCTTCGCGCACCCTGCCAGTGTCACACATCAAGTCTTCCCGTGCCCGGGGTGCCCGGGATAACGTGCCGGTGTTCCGGCCCCCTGCCAGGCTGTGATCAGTGCTGTGACCAGGCTGTGTTTCCGTTCTTCTCGATTTAGTCGGATTTCCTAGCGGAATTTACTTGGAAATCCAAGCAAAATTGCAGGTCAGACGGGGTTTCACAGTTTTGGTACGCACTGGGTAACGTGCTTGGAGAAGGGCGCTCGCCGGAGCAACTGTCACGCCTTGTCCCGGCTGAGCCGCACCCACCCCGTGCGACGGGCTGGAATCGGGCGAGCCGTACTGGTCTCCCGGTGGACCCCGGGGGCCGGACCGACGGAGGAGCACACGTGACCGTGGAAAGCACCGCCGCGCGCACACCGCGCCGCGCAAGCAGCGGCGGCAAGCGCGCCAGTGCGAGCGCCAAGAAGACCGCGAGCCCGGGCAAGGGCGCCGCGAAGGGCAAGGGCGCCGCGCAGGGCGGCGAGCCGGAGCTCGTCCAACTCCTGACGCCCGAGGGCGAGCGGGTCGAGAACTCCGAGTACGACCGCTATGTCGCGGACCTCACGCCGGAGGACCTCCGCGCCCTGTACCGGGACATGGTCCTCACCCGCCGCTTCGACGCCGAGGCCGTCACACTGCAGCGACAGGGTGAGCTGGGCCTGTGGCCGTCGCTGCTCGGCCAGGAGGCCGCGCAGGTCGGATCGGGCCGCGCGACCCACGCGGACGACTATGTCTTCCCCACCTACCGTGAACACGGCGTGGCCTGGTGCAAGGGCGTCGACCCGACGCTCCTGCTCGGCATGTTCCGCGGCGTGAACAACGGCGGCTGGGACCCGAACACCAACGGCTTCCACCTGTACACGATCGTCATCGGCGCGCAGACGCTGCACGCCACGGGCTACGCGATGGGCATGGCCAAGGACGGCGCCGACAGCGCGGTGGTGGCGTACTTCGGCGACGGGGCCACCAGCCAGGGCGACGTGGCCGAGTCGTTCACGTTCTCCGCCGTCTACAACGCCCCCGTGGTGTTCTTCTGCCAGAACAACCAGTGGGCTATCTCCGAGCCGACCGAGAAGCAGAGCCGGGTGCCGCTGTACCAGCGCGCGCAGGGCTACGGCTTCCCCGGCGTCCGCGTCGACGGCAACGACGTGCTCGCCTGTCTCGCGGTCACCAAGTGGGCCCTGGAGCGGGCGCGCGGCGGCGAGGGACCGGCGCTGATCGAGGCGTTCACGTACCGCATGGGCGCCCACACCACCTCGGACGACCCGACGCGCTACCGGCGCGACGAGGAGCGCGAGGCGTGGGAGGCCAAGGACCCGATCCTGCGGCTGCGGGCGTACCTGGCGGCCCAGGGTCACGCGGATGAGGGATTCTTCGCGGAACTCGAGGCCGAGAGCGAGACGTTGGGCAAACGAGTGCGCGACGTGGTGCGGGCGATGCCGGACCCCGAGCCGATGTCGATCTTCGAGAACATCTACGCCGACGGGCACGCGCTCGTGGACGAGGAGCGCGCCCAGTTCGCCGCCTACCAGGCGTCGTTCGCGGACGCACCTGCGAACGCCGCCGCGGGCGGGGAGGTCAAGTAGCCATGGCCGTACAGAAACTTCCGATCGCCAAAGCGATCAACGAGTCCCTTCGCCGGGCCCTCGACACCGACCCGAAGGTCCTCGTCATGGGCGAGGACGTCGGCAAGCTCGGTGGCGTCTTCCGGGTGACCGACGGCCTGCAGAAGGACTTCGGCGAGGACCGGGTCATCGACACCCCGCTCGCCGAGTCCGGCATCGTCGGCACGGCCATCGGCCTCGCCCTGCGCGGGTACCGCCCGGTGGTGGAGATCCAGTTCGACGGCTTCGTCTTCCCCGCGTACGACCAGATCGTCACGCAGCTCGCCAAGATGCACGCGCGGGCGCTCGGCAAGATCAAGGTGCCGGTCGTCATCCGCATTCCGTACGGCGGCGGCATCGGCGCCGTCGAGCACCACAGCGAGTCCCCGGAGTCGCTGTTCGCGCACGTCGCGGGCCTGAAGGTGGTCTCGCCCTCGAACTCGTCCGATGCCTACTGGATGCTCCAGCAGGCCATCCAGAGCGACGACCCGGTGATCTACTTCGAGCCCAAGCGGCGGTACTGGGACAAGGGCGAGGTCGACCCCGACGCCATCCCCGGCCCGCTGCACAAGGCCGCCACGGTCCGCGAGGGCACGGACGCGACCCTCGTGGCGTACGGCCCGATGGTGAAGACCTGCCTGGAGGCCGCCGCGGCCGCCGCCGAGGAGGGCAAGTCCCTGGAGGTCGTCGACCTGCGCACGGTCTCGCCGCTCGACTTCGACACGGTGCAGGCCTCGGTCGAGAAGACCGGCCGCCTGATCGTGGTGCACGAGGCGCCGACGTTCTTCGGCTCGGGCGCCGAGATCGCCGCACGCATCACCGAGCGGTGCTTCTACCACCTGGAGGCGCCGGTGCTCCGCGTCGGCGGCTTCCACGCCCCGTATCCGCCCGCCCGGGTCGAAGAGGACTACCTGCCGGGCCTGGACCGGGTGCTCGACGCAGTCGACCGCTCGCTGGCGTACTGAGGAAGAGGGTCGTGACGACAATGACTGACACCGCTTCGGCCGTGCGCGAGTTCAAGATGCCCGACGTGGGCGAGGGACTCACCGAGGCCGAGATCCTCAAGTGGTACGTCGCGCCGGGTGACACCGTCACCGACGGACAGGTCGTGTGCGAGGTGGAGACGGCCAAGGCCGCCGTCGAGCTGCCCATCCCGTTCGACGGGACGGTGACGGAGCTGCGCTTCGCCGAGGGCGCGACGGTGGACGTCGGCCAGGTGATCATCACGGTGGGTCCGGCCGGCGGCGCCGTGCCCGCCCCCGAGGCCGCACCCGCCAAGCCCGAGACCGCCCCCGCCGCACCCGAGGAGCCCGAGGCCCCCAAGGGCCGCCAGCCGGTCCTCGTCGGGTACGGCGTCTCCGAGTCCTCCACCAAGCGCCGGGCCCGCAAGCCCGTGCCGGGCCAGGGCGATGAGCCGCCCGCCGGGACGTACTACGCGGCGGCGGTGCAGGGCGAGCTGAACGGCCACGCCCCCGCGCCGCAGGCCCCGGCCTCCCAGGCCCCGGCCCCGGCTCCGGCCGCCCCGGCCGCCCCCCAGGTCGCCGCACCCACCGGCGCCCGCCCCCTCGCCAAGCCCCCGGTCCGCAAGCTCGCCAAGGACCTGGGCGTCGACCTGGCCACCATCACGCCGACCGGCCCCGACGGGATCATCACCCGCGAGGACGTGCACGCAGCGGTGGCCGCCCCGGCGCCCGCGCCCGCCGTGGCCCCGGCTCCGGCCGCGCCCGCCCCGGCCGCCGCCCCCGTGGCGGCGGGCGACGCCCGCGAGACCCGCATCCCGGTCAAGGGCGTCCGCAAGGCCACCGCGCAGGCGATGGTCGGCTCGGCCTTCACGGCGCCGCACGTCACGGAGTTCGTGACGGTGGACGTGACGCGCACGATGAAGCTCGTCGAGGAGCTCAAGCAGGATCGTGCCTTCGAGGGGCTGCGGGTCAACCCGCTGCTTCTGATCTCCAAGGCGCTGCTCCTCGCGATCCGCCGGAACCCGGACGTGAACGCGGCCTGGGACGAGCCGAACCAGGAGATCGTCCAGAAGCACTATGTGAACCTGGGCATCGCCGCGGCGACCCCGCGCGGTCTGATCGTGCCGAACATCAAGGACGCGCACGCCAAGACCCTGCCCGAGCTGGCCGCCTCCCTGGGCGAGCTCGTGACCACGGCCCGCGAGGGCAAGACGTCGCCCGGCGCCATGCAGGGCGGCACGGTCACGATCACGAACATCGGCGTCTTCGGCATCGACACGGGCACGCCGATCCTGAACCCCGGCGAGTCCGCGATCCTCGCGGTCGGCGCGATCAAGCTCCAGCCGTGGGTCCACAAGGGCAAGGTGAAGCCCCGTCAGGTGACCACTCTCGCGCTCTCCTTCGACCACCGTCTGGTGGACGGGGAGCTGGGCTCGAAGGTGCTCGGCGACGTGGCGGCGATCCTGGAGCAGCCCAAGCGGCTGATGACCTGGGCGTAGCACCCGCTGGCCTGGGCGTAGCGCCTGCCGGTCCGAAGGGCCGCCCAGCACGAAGGACGGGGCCCACCGCACAGCGCGGTGGGCCCCGTCCCCGTGTTCAAGGCTGCTGCTCCAGGAGCCGCTGCCCCAAGGACCGCTAGGCGACCTTGAAGCCGTAGTCCATCATCTTCTTCGCGTCCGAGACCCGGGCCGCGGAGGACGTGGACGTGAGCACGGTGCCGATGACGGTCTTGCCGTTGCGCGTCGCCGCGAAGACCAGGCAGTACTTGGCCTGCGCGCCGGAGCCCGTCTTCACGCCGATCGCGCCGCGGTAGGAGCCGAGCAGGGCGTTGGTGTTCTTCCAGGGCGCCATGGTGCGGGTGCCGCCGGTCTTGGTCTTCGTCTTGGCCGTGTACGTCTTGGTCTTGACGATCGTGCGGAACCGCGAGTTCTTCATGGCGTTGCTCGCGAGCTTCGTCAGGTCGCGCGGCGTCGAGTAGTTGGCGCCGTTGCTGATGCCGTCGAACGAGTCGAAGTGCGTGTTCTTCAGCTTCAGGTCCTTGGCCGTCTTGTTCATCTGGCCGATGAAGGACTTCACGCGCTTGGCGCGGGTCGAGCCCTTGCCGTACTTGTCCGCGAGGGCGTACGCGGCGTCGCAGCCGGACGGCAGCATCAGCCCGTACAGGAGCTGGCGGACCGTCACCTTGTCGCCCACGATCAGGCGGGCGTGCGAGGCGTTGTTGCGGACGATGTAGTCGCTGTACGCCTTCTGGATCGTGACCTTCGAGTCCAGGTTGAGGTTCCGCTGGCCGAGGACCACCCGGGCGGTCATTATCTTCGTCGTCGAGCCGGTGGCGCGGCGCGTGTCCGCGGACTTGTTGAACAGTTCCTTGCCCGAGCCGTTGTTCATCAGGAAGCCGCCCTTGGCGGCGATCGACGGCTTGGGCGGCGCGGCGGCCTGCGCGGGAGCCACAGCGATGCCCGTGGTCAGGACGGCTCCTGCGGTGACGGCAGCGGCTGCGCTTATACGGCGCACGCGCACGCCCGGGGTGCGGATTCTCAAGGTGAACGCTCCGTTAGTCCCTGCTTGATGAGGTAGTTGGCGGCTTATGTCCCGAATCTCCTTGCGGTGCAGGCGAGATGGGAAGGCCGTCACAGAGATGACTGACGAGAGGGCGGAACGGATGCGTGCCAAACGGGTAAAGATGCGGCCAAGCCGTGTCGTGTGGATCACGCGCGAGTGGATCACCGTCCGGATCGTGGACCGGAATCCCCGCGTATACGTGTTGTATCTATGCTGTGCGCATGCCCGCCGCCCCCTCCGCCGCCATGGCCCCGCCCCCCTCCGCTGCCGAGCACCCCACCGCGGCCTCCCCGGAGTCGTCCCCCAAGTCCTCCCTCAAGCAGCCCCCCGCCGCCGAGCGCGTCTACGCGCACGTCAAGCAGGGCGTCCTGGAGCGCCACTACGAGGGCGGCACGCTCCTCACCGAGGGCGAGCTGGCCGAGGCCGTGGGGGTGTCCCGCACGCCGGTGCGCGAGGCGCTCCTGAAGCTGGAGGTCGAGGGGCTGCTGCGGCTCTACCCGAAGAAGGGCGCCCTTGTCCTGCCGGTCTCCGCGCAGGAGATCGCGGACGTGGTCGAGACCCGGCTGCTCGTCGAGACGCACTCGGTGCGCAAGGCGGTGCCCGCCCCTGCCGGACTCATCGACCGCCTGACGGCGCTGCTCGAACAGCAGCGGGAGCAGGCCGCGGCCGGTGACCTCGCGGCGGCGGCGAGGACCGACCGCTGCTTCCACGCCGAGATCGTCCGCAGCGGCGGCAACGACATCCTGTCCCGCCTCTACGACCAGCTGCGCGACCGCCAGCTGCGGATGGGCGTCGCCGTGATGCACTCCCACCCCGACCGCATCGCCAAGACCCTCGCCGAGCACGAGGAGATCCTCGCGGCCCTCACCGCCGCGGACGCGGACGCGGCGGTCGACGTGGTCACGCGGCACGTCGGCTGGTTCCAGAACCTCGCCCGGGGAGCGGCACGATGACCACCGGCGCGATGGCCGGGGCCTCCAGGCTGCCCGGGGACCCGCCGGGCGGACGGCGGGCGGTGCTCGTGTGGTCCGTCGGCGTCTCCGTCTACTTCGTCGCCGTCATCTTCCGCACCTCGCTGGGCGTCGCGGGCCTCGACGCCGCCGACCGCTTCCACGTCAACGCCTCCGCCCTGTCGACGTTCTCGATACTCCAGCTCCTGGTGTACGCGGGCATGCAGATACCCGTCGGCCTGATGGTGGACCGGCTCGGCACGAAGAAGGTCCTGACCCTCGGCGTCGTCCTGTTCACCCTCGGCCAGCTCGGCTTCGCGCTCTCGCCCTCGTACGGCATGGCGCTCGCCTCGCGCGCGCTGCTCGGCTGCGGTGACGCGATGACGTTCATCAGCGTGCTGCGGCTCGGCACCCGCTGGTTCCCCGTCCGGCGCGGCCCGCTCGTCGCCCAGCTCGCCGGGCTCGTCGGCATGGCGGGCAACCTGGTCTCGACGCTGGTGCTCGCCCGGGTCCTGCACGAGGTCGGCTGGACCACGGCGTTCGCGGGCAGCGCGCTCGCCGGGGTCGTCGTCCTCGTGGTGATGGCGGTGTTCCTGAAGGACCACCCGGAGGGCCACGAGCCGGAGCCGCCCGCGGCCAGGTCCGGCGGCGGCCCCGGCTTCGTACGCGAACAGATCGCGCTGTCCTGGCGGGAGCCCGGCACCCGGCTCGGCCTGTGGGTGCACTTCACGACGCAGTTCCCCGCGATGGTGTTCCTGCTCCTGTGGGGCCTGCCGTTCCTGGTCGAGGCGCAGGGTCTGTCCCGCGGCGCGGCGGGGGACCTGCTCACGCTGATCGTCCTCGCGAACATGGCGATCGGCCTGGTCTTCGGGCAGGTCGTGGCCCGGCACCACACGGCGCGGCTGCCGCTTGCGCTCGGCACGGTGGGCGCGACGGCGGCCGTCTGGGCGGCCACGCTCGCCTGGCCGGGGGCGCACGCGCCGCTGTGGCTGCTCGTGGTCCTCTGTGTGGTGCTCGGCGCCTGCGGTCCGGCCTCGATGATCGGCTTCGACTTCGCACGGCCCGCGAATCCACCGGAGCGGCAGGGGACGGCCTCCGGCATCACCAACATGGGTGGTTTCATCGCCTCGATGACGACGCTGTTCGCCGTCGGTGTGCTGCTCGACGCGACCGGCGACAACTACCGGATCGCCTTCTCGGCGGTCTTCGTCCTGGAGGCGGTCGGCCTCAGCCAGATCCTGCGGCTGCGGACCCGGGCGGCCCGCAGGGAGCGGGAGCGGCTCGTGGCCAGCCGGGTGGAGACGGTGCACGTCCCCGTCTGACCTCCGGCGACCTGCTGAGACGTACGCCCCGGCCGTCGCGCGGGGGCCCGCCGCGCCGCCGGGTTCCGGGACCGCCCCGGAACCCCGGCCGGCGCGCTACGGCGTGACGGCGAACTCCCCGAGGATCGCGTCGCCGAGCTCCTGGTCGCCCTCGACCTTCACCCGGTCCTTGACGGCCGCGTACGAGACCCGCCCGCAGGCGAGCCGGAAGTACGTGTCCCAGTCCATGCCGATGGTGGCGAGCGGGCCGAGCGAGGGGGCGCTGTCCACCGTCGCCCTGCCCTCCGCGTCGACGCGCACCGTGCGCAGGAACTCGACGGGGCCGCTCACGTCGAAGACCACCGCGGAGTTCGCCGGGGCGCCCGCCTTCTTCGCGACCACCTTCGGCAGCCCCTGCAGCAGCAGGTCACGGGCGACGTACGCGCCCGGCGACTCGATGTTCCCCGGCTTCCTGAGGGCCGTGCGCAGGTCCTGCTCGTGCACCCACACGTCGAACGCCCGCGTCCGCATGGCCAGTTCCAGGGTCTGCTCGGTACCGAGCGGGCCGCGCACCTTCGTCGAGGGGTCACGGGACTCGTTCCGCAGCTGCCGGGAGCGGCGGATGATCGTGTACTCCAGCTCGGAGGTCATCTCGGGTGCCGTGTGGTGGCGGCGGACGTCGACCTGCATCTCCATGTAGCGCTGGCCCTCGGTCTGTACGTGGTACAGGTCGCGCGGCAGGGTGTGGATCGGGCGCGGGTCCCCCAGTATCTCGCAGTCGAGGCCGATGACGTGGGACACGATGTCCCGCACGGACCAGGCCGGGCAGGGGGTCGGCTGGTTCCACTCCCCCTCGGCGAGGGGGGACACCAGCTCGGATATCGCTTCCACGGAGTGGGTCCAGGCATCGGCGTAGGTTTGAAGGCTGGGATGGAGACTCACGGGACCCCTCGGCGGTCGTACGCGGGCGGCGGTGGGTGTCTGGGACGCGTCGTGGGGGTCCGGGGGGTTCCCCCGGAAAATCACAGTACGCTGCCCGCTGGCACCCCGGCAGTGCTTTCGTGTGACGATCGTAGGCCTACTTGACGGCTCGAATGCCAGGACGGTGGTAGTGTGCGCGCCTCTCTCCTCCAGATCGCCGTAGACGATGACGAATCAGTCAATTCCCGTCGTCAGCGGGTGTCTTCGCTGGTACGCGAGGTCGCCGAGCGGGAGCGTTCCGCCCTGCTCGTGCTGCCCGAACTGTGGACGACGGGGGCCTTCGCCTACGAGTCCTTCGACGCCGAGGCCGAGCCGCTCCAGGGGCCCACGTACGAAGTGATGGCCAAGGCCGCGCGGGAGTCCGGGGTGTGGCTGCACGCCGGGTCGATCCCGGAACGCGCCCCCGACGGGGGTCTGTACAACACCTCCCTCGTCTTCTCGCCCGAGGGCGAGCTCGCCGCCTCCTACCGGAAGATCCACCGGTTCGGCTTCGACAAGGGCGAGGCCGTGATGATGGGCGCGGGCACGGAGCTGGTCACCGCCCGGGCGCCCGAGGCCGTGCTCGGCCTCGCCACCTGCTACGACCTGCGCTTTCCCGAGCTGTTCCGGGGGCTCGTCGACGCCGGGGCCGAGGTGTTCGTCGTGCCCGCGGGGTGGCCTGCGCGGCGGCGGGCGCACTGGTCGCTGTTCGCGCGGGCCCGGGCCGTCGAGGACCAGGTGTTCGTGTTGGCGTGCGGGACCGCGGGGACGCATGCGGGGGTGCCGCAGGCGGGGGCCAGCGTGGTGGTCGACCCGTGGGGTGAGGTTCTGGCCGAGGCGGCCGGGGCGGAGGAGGTTGTGCTTACGGTGGACCTCGACTTGGCCAAGGTGGCTCAGACCCGGGAGGAGTTCCCGGCGCTCAAGGACCGCAGGTTGTCGTAACGGTCGCCGTCGGACGGGGCTGTGCCCACCCTCCCCCAAGCTCTCGGCTTCGCTCGAGCAGGGGGGACCCCCATCGCCCCTGGCGGCCCAGCTGCCCACAGGGTTGGACGGCAGCTGCGGGGCAGGCCGACGGGGTGAGCCGCTAGTCCGTTGCGCCGCGTTCCTTCTCCGCCAGGTGGATCACGCAGACCGTGATCGCCACGAGCAGGGCCGGGTCGGCGTCCTCGCGGGTGATGTGGAGGCCGTAGGTGTCGCGGACGGTGAACCAGCGCCGTGAGATGTCCGCGAGGAGTTCGCCCTCGTACTCGACGGCGAACTCGCGGTCCAGGATCTTGCCGCTGACGTCGAGGGTGTTCGATCCGTCGGCCAGCTCCACCCGGTAGTGATTGCGCAGCAGGGAAAGGCGCTTGCGTTTGACGCGGGCGAGCGGCTCGCCCTCGCGCTCGATCACCATCGTGTCGCGCAGGGCGAGCATCTTCGCGTGGATGTCGATGAGGACCCGCCCCTGTGGATCCTTCAGCTCGAAGGTGTCCCGCAGCCGCATCGCCTTGCCGTCGACGAGGAAGACCTTCTGGCCCCGGTCGTCCTCGATCCAGTAGTCGTCGCCGATGCCGAAGAGCCGGTCGCGTACGAGAAGTCTCATGCGCCCATGAGTACCCCGATACGGGGCGATATCCCCCCGGCGACCGGCCGGTTCAGCCCTCCAGGAACGCGAGCAGCGCGTCCGCGAGGAGGTGCGGGTCGTCCGCGCCGCACAGCTCGCGCGCACTGTGCATCGACAGGATCGCCACGCCGATGTCGACCGTCTTGATGCCGTGCCGCGCGGCCGTGATCGGGCCGATCGTCGTGCCGCAGGGCATCGAGTTGTTGGAGACGAACGCCTGGAACGGCACGCCCGCCTTCTCGCAGGCGGCGGCGAAGACGGCGCGGCCGCCGCCGTCGGTGGCGTACCGGTTGTTGACGTTCACCTTCAGGATCGGGCCCCGGTTGGCGCGCGGGTGGTGCGTCGGGTCGTGCCGCTCGGCGTAGTTGGGGTGGACGGCGTGGCCGGTGTCGGACGACAGACAGACGGTGCCCGCGAAGGCCCGCGCCTTGTCCTCGTACGTACCGCCGCGCGCGAACACCGAACGCTCCAGGACCGTGCCGAGCAGCGGGCCGTCGGCGCCGGTGTCGGACTGGGAGCCGTTCTCCTCGTGGTCGAAGGCGGCGAGGACGGGGATGTACGGGAGCGCGTCGGCGTCGGGGGAAGTGGCCGCGGCGGCGAGCGCCGCCGTACCGGCGTGCACGGACAGGAGGTTGTCCATGCGGGGGCCCGCGAGCAGGTCGCGGTCGCGGCCCAGGTACGCGGGCGGCTCGATGGAGTGCGTCATCAGGTCCCAGCCGGTCACCTCGCCGGGGGCGAGGCCGCACTCCTCCTCGACGAAGCGGATCAGGTCGCCCTCGCGGACGTCCTCGCCGAGGCCCCAGATGGGCTGCATGTGCTTCTGCTTGTCGAGCTTCAGGCCGTCGGTGTGCACCGAACGGTCCATGTGGATGGCCAGTTGGGGTACGCGGAGCAGGGCGCGGTCGATGTTGACCAGGCGGGAGGTGCCGTCGCGCAGGGACAGGCGGCCCGCCAGGCCCAGGTCGCGGTCCAGCCAGGAGTTGAGCAGGGGGCCGCCGTAGATCTCCACGGCCACCTGGCGCCAGCCGTGCGCACCGGTGTCCGGCAGGGGCTTGACGCGCAGGTTCGGGGAGTCGGTGTGGGCGCCGACGATGCGGTACGGGGTGTGGGGGGCGGTGCCCTCCGGGACGTACCACGCGACGATCGCGCCGCCCCGCAGCACGTACTTGCCGCCGGTCGAGCCGTCCCAGGTGTCGGTCTCGGCGACCTGCCGGAAGCCGGCTTTCTCCAGGCGCTCGGCGGCGCTCGCCACGGCGTGGTACGGGGAGGGGCTCGCCGCCAGGAAGGTGATGAGGTCGTCGGTGTGGCCGCGGTCGAAGCGGGCGCGTGTGCTCATGGCGTCACCTTAGCTACGCCCCTGCGGGGGGCTGGTGCGGGTTTCCTGTCCCGCCGCTTCGCGGCGGATATCTCCCACCCGCCCCCAAGCTCTTAAGGAGCAGGGGGGACCCCCATCCCGTTTCTGCCTCACAGCAAAGTGACCCCCGCCCGTGGGGGCCGTTCGCCGTCGGCGGCTGCCCGGCTGCCCGGCCTTCGCCTCTGGCCGTGCGGCCCGTTCGCGCATGGCTGTGGCCCGCCCCGGTGCGGAGGCGGGCCACAGGGGGTGGGGCTAGAACGCCGCCTCGTCCAGTTCCATCAGGTCGAGGGTCACGCTCTCGGAGAGGGCGCGCTGGGTGGCCACGCCCGGCAGGACGTTCGCGGCGAAGAATTTCGCGGCGGCGATCTTGCCCTGGTAGAACGCCTGGTCCTTCGCCGTGGCGGTCTCCAGCTTCTCGGCGGCGACGGCGGCACCCCGCAGGAGCAGGTACCCGACGACGACGTCGCCGGAGGCGAGGAGGAGGCGGGTGGTGTTGAGGCCGACCTTGTAGATGGACTTGACGTCCTGCTCCGTGGCCGCGAGGTCGGTGAGCATGACGCCGACCATGGCCTCCAGCTCGACGGCCGCCTTGGCCAGCTCCTCGCGGGCCCCGGCGAGCTGCTCGCCGCCGGTGCCGACGGCGAGGAACTTCTTGATGTCCTCGGCGAGGCCGTTCAGCGCGGCACCCTGGTTGCGGACGATCTTCCGGAAGAAGAAGTCCTGGCCCTGGATCGCGGTGGTGCCCTCGTAGAGGGTGTCGATCTTGGCGTCGCGGATGTACTGCTCGATCGGGTACTCCTGGAGGTAACCCGAGCCGCCGAACGTCTGGAGCGACTGCGCCAGCTGCTCGTAGGCCTTCTCCGAGCCGTAGCCCTTCACGATGGGCAGGAGCAGGTCGTTCAGGGCGTGGAGCTGCGAGGCGTCCTCGTCGTTCGCCTCCTTGACCGCGATCTCGTCCTGGACGGCGGCGGTGTGCAGGACGAGATCGCGCATGCCCTCCGCGTACGCCTTCTGCGTCATCAGGGAGCGGCGCACGTCCGGGTGGTGAGTGATCGTCACCTTCGGCGCGGTCTTGTCCATGAACTGGGCGAGGTCGGGGCCCTGGACGCGCTCCTTGGCGTACTCCAGGGCGTTCAGGTAGCCCGTGGAGAGCGTCGAGATCGCCTTCGTGCCGACCATCATGCGGGCGAACTCGATGATGCGGAACATCTGGCGGATGCCGTCGTGCTTGTCGCCGATCAGCCAGCCCTTGGCGGGGTGCTGGTCGCCGAACGTCATCTCGCAGGTGTTGGACGCCTTCAGGCCCATCTTGTGCTCGACGTTGGTCGCGTAGACGCCGTTGCGCTCGCCGAGCTCGCCGGTCTCCCAGTCGAAGTCGTACTTCGGCACGAGGAAGAGGGACAGGCCCTTGGTGCCGGGGCCGTGGCCCTCGGGGCGGGCGAGGACGTAGTGGAGGATGTTCTCCGACATGTCGTGCTCACCGGACGTGATGAAGCGCTTCACGCCCTCGATGTGCCAGGAGCCGTCCTCCTGCTGCACGGCCTTGGTGCGGCCCGCGCCCACGTCGGAGCCCGCGTCCGGCTCGGTGAGGACCATCGTGGAGCCCCACTGCTTCTCCACGGCGATCTCGGCGACCTTCTTCTGCGCCTCGTTGCCCTCCTCGAAGAGGATGCCGGCGAAGGCCGGGCCGGAGGAGTACATCCAGACCGCCGGGTTGGCGCCGAGCAGCAGCTCCGCGTACGCCCAGATCAGGGAGCGGGGGGCGGTGGTGCCGCCGATCTCCTCGGGGAGGCCGAGGCGCCAGTACTCGGAGTCCATGAAGGCCTGGTAGCTCTTCTTGAAGGAGGCCGGGACCGGGGCGGTGCTGGTCGCCGGGTCGAAGACCGGCGGGTTGCGGTCGGCGTCCTCGTAGGACTCGGCGAGCTCGTTCTCGGCGAGGCGGCACAGCTCGCTGAGGATGCTCTTGGCGGTCTCGACGTCCATCTCCGCGAACGGGCCGCTGCCGTACAGCTTGTCGCGGCCGAGCACCTCGAAGAGGTTGAACTCGATGTCGCGGAGATTCGACTTGTAGTGCCCCATGGCGACGGCTCCGTAAGTGGCTTGGGAGGCTGGAATCCTCGTGGGCGTACCAGTAAGTAGCTAGTCGTTGACCATGATGCTACCCGTCGGTAATAAGGGGCAACCCCTGATGGCCCAAGTGTGAGCAGGGTCTATTCGGCGGCCCTGGCCGACGGCCCCGACTCCACCTCCGCCAGGAAGCCCGTGATCAAGCGCTGCCACCGCGCCGGGTCCTCGGCGAAGGGGAGGTGGCCTGTGCCCATCTCGGCCACTTCGGCACCCTTGATCCCGGCTGCCACCTCGCGCTGGAGGGCGGGCGGGACCAGCTGGTCCCGCGTGGTCGTGATGACCAGGGTCGGGGCGGTTATGGCCGCCAGATCCGCGCGGACGTCCGTGCGGAGCACCAGGTCGACGTGGTCCGCGCTGCCCTCGGGGGCCGATTCCGCCGTGCCCCGCAGGGCCGCCGCGAGCTGCTCCGGGGACAGGGCGTCCAGGGCCTCGGGGCTCAGGGCGAGCGGGAGCAGGAAGCGGGCCAGCTCGTCCCGGTCGCGGGACGAGGCCAGGTGGTGCCAGGTCTGGGCGGTGAGGGTCATGCGGGTGTCCGGGCGGGCGAAGTGGGCCGTCAGGACCAGGGCCCTCACCCGGTCCGGGTGGCGGGCCGCCGTGCGGACGGCCACCGCCGTGCCCAGCGAATACCCCGCCAGGGCGAAGGTGTCCGCGCCCTCCGCGTCGGCCGCGGCGATCAGCTCGTCCGCGAGGGTGTCCAGCGTGAGGGGCTCCTTGGTGCGGGGTGTCTGCCCCGTGCCCGGGTAGTCGACGGCCACGGCTCTGTGGGTCGCCGCCAGGGTCGGCAGGATCGGGCCGAAGTTGGCCTCCACGGAGCCGCCCGCGCCGTGTGCCAGGAGCAGGGCGGGGCCCTCTCCGAGGGTGGTTCGGGCGTACGGCGCCTCGGTCGTGCGTGTGTCTGTGCTCATGCCTGCGGACATGCCTGGGTCCCCCTCGGGTCGAGTATCTGTAGCCCCCGCTACAAAAACGGTAGCCGCCTCGTCGCTCATTTGTCTAGCGACCGCTACATAAACTTTCTGTCGGCGGCTGCGGGTCCGTGGCTCCGCCGCCGCTTCGCGGCGGATGTCTCCCACCCCGCCCGCCCATTTCTGGTTCACCGCGAGGTGAACGCCGCCAGTGGGGGGCATTCGCCATCGGCGGCCGCAGGCGCCGGGCCCCGCAGGCGCCGGGCCCCGCAGGCGTCGGGCCCCGGGGGCAGCCGGACCTCGGGGGCAGCCGGGCCCCGGGGCAGCCGGGCGTCGGGGGTAGTCGGACCTCGGGGGCAGCCGGGCGTCGGGGGTAGTCGGACCTCGGGGGCAGCCGGGCGTCGGGGGCAGTCGGGCCTCGGGAGCAGTCGGGCCTCGGGGATGGCCGGGCGTCGGCGGTGGCGGGGCCTCGGAGGTGGGCGGGTGGGGGACATCCGCCGCGAAGCGGCGGCGAGGCCGCGGGCCTGCAGTCGCCGATGGTGGACGACCCCCGCGGGCGGCGTTCACCCTGCGGTGGGCCAGAAGCGGGATGGGGGTCCCCCCTGCTCCTTAAGAGCTTGGGGGCGGGTGGGAGATGTCCGCCGCGGAGCGGCGGTGAGGTCACGGGTCTGCAGTCGCCGATGGCGGGTGACCCCCAGGGGCGGCGCTCACCCTGCGGTGGGCCAGAAG
>NZ_JNXT01000083.1 GCF_000716675.1 Streptomyces alboflavus | reverse complement strand
GGCGGGGCGGGTGTGCGGGGCGCGGGCGGTGCGGTTGCCTGGCTGGGGGGAGTCGGTGCGCTCGGGGCCCCGGGGGGAGCTGGTGCGGTTGCCCGGCCGGGGGGTGGCTTGAGGGCGTCCCCGCCGGGGGAGTTCGCCGGTACGCCGCCGTCGAGGGCGGGAGCCGGCGCGCCTGGCCCGCCGGGGGGAGCGGGCCCGCCGACCTGGTCGAACGAGCCGAGGGCATCCAAGCCAGGCTCCGGCGGGGCGGGGGCGGGCGCCGGGACCGGCACTTGGACCGCGATCTGGACCGAGGCCAGGCCCGTGACCGAAGCAGGGTCCGACGGTGAGGTGGGCCCGGGAGCCGCAGCCGGGGCGGGTGTCGGGCCGAGGGCTGGTGTCGGAGCCGGAGCCGGAGCGGGAACCGGAGCCGGTGTGGGACCCGGGGTCGGTGTGGGACCCGGGGCCGGAGCGGGCGCCACCTCCGCCCCGGCCGTGCGCTGCGGTCGGATTCCGGCCGCCGTCCCGTGCCCCGGCGAGGGGGACGGCGGGGGCGGGGACACGGGTGAGGGCTCGGCCACAGGAGCTGTCATCTGGGGTCACCTCCGTCCGCGACGCTAGTTTTCGCACGCACTGGCGTGGCAGGCGAGGCCCCCGGCTTCACGCGTACGTGTGGCGAAGTGACGATTCGCCTGAGAGGGAGGGGGCGACTGTGCTGGCTGGAAAACGGCGCTTATGGTTAGGCGAACCTAAGTTCTCCCCACGCCGGAACCCGGACCCGTACCCGGACCTGAATCCGGCCCCCGGGAACCGGCCCCGCCCCGGACCCCGGCGCCGGTCACCCCCAGACCGCGCCCCCCGGGCCACGCCACCCCCGACCGCACCACCCCGCACAGCCCCCTGGAGCACCGATGTCCCCACGCCAGCGCCCCCGCCACCCTCACCATCCTCACCGCCCCCACCACCGCACCGCGGCCCTCGCCCTCGCCATGGCCGGCGTGCTCGCCCTCTCCGCCTGCGGGTCGGGCGACGACTCCGGCAAGTCCGACCGCGGCACCGGCAGCAAGGCCGTCGCGCAGGGCGGCGACGACTTCGCCAAGGCGGCCGAGAGGACGGCGAAGATGGGCACGAGCGCCAAGCCGGGGCAGTTCCCGCGCACCATCGAGCACGCGCTGGGCAAGACGGAGCTGAAGCAGGCGCCGAAGCGGGTCGTGGTCCTGGACGTCGGCGAGCTGGACAACGTCGTGTCCCTCGGCGTGAAGCCCGTCGGCTACGCCCCCACCGAGGGCGACGACGGCATCCCCTCGTACCTGGAGAAGGACGCGGGCAGCCCGAAGAACGTCGGCACCATCAACGCGCTCAACCTCGAGGCGATCGCGAACCTCAAGCCCGACCTGATCCTCGGCAGCGAGCTGCGTGCCGCCAAGCTCTACCCGCAGCTCGCCAAGATCGCCCCGACCGTCTTCTCCGTGCGCCCCGGCTTCACGTGGAAGGAGAACTACCTCCTCAACGCCGCCGCGCTCGACAAGACGGCCGCCGCCAAGGCGCAGCTCGGCGCGTACGAGAAGAAGGCGAAGGCCCTGGATGAGGACCTCGGCGCCGACAAGCCCACCGTCACGATGCTGCGCTACATGCCCGACCGCATCCGGCTCTACGCCAAGGCGTCGTTCGTCGGCACCATCCTCCAGGACGCCGGTGTGCCGCGGCCCAGGAACCAGCAGGTGAACGATCTCGCCGTGGAGATCAGCCCGGAGAAGATCGACGAGGCCGACGCCGACTGGATCTTCACCGGCGTCTACGGCGACGCCGAGAAGACCGGCCGCTCCGGCGCCGAGAAGAACCCGCTGTGGAAGAAGCTCGACGCGGTCAAGAACGGCCGGGCCAAGGACGTCCCCGACGAGACCTGGTACCTGGGCCTCGGCGTGACGGCGGCGGACAAGGTCCTGGACGACCTCCGCGGCCACCTCGTCAAGTAGCCCGACGGATCGTACGTAGCTGCTTGTCACAGCACTTCAGCTGTACGTGACCCGTGGCCTGCGGGGCGCGGCGGGAAGGTAGCCTTTCTCCGTGCCCCGTCTGTCTGAAGTCATCGCCGCCCTCGACGCCCTGTGGCCCGCGGAGCGGGCCGAGCAGTGGGACGCCGTCGGCACCGTGTGCGGCGACCCCGAGGCCGAGGTCTCGCGGGTCCTGTTCGCGGTCGACCCCGTCCAGGAGATCGTCGACGAGGCGGTGCGTCTGGGCGCGGACCTGCTGGTCACGCACCACCCGCTGTATCTGCGGGGTACGACGACGGTCGCGGCCTCGACCTTCAAGGGCCGCGTCGTGCACGACCTGATCAAGCACGACGTGGCCCTGCACGTCGCGCACACGAACGCCGACTCCGCCGACCCGGGCGTGAGCGACGCCCTCGCGGGCGCCCTCGGCCTGCGCGTCCTGGGGCCGCTCGTGCCGGACGCGTCCGACGCCGCCGGGCGCCGCGGCCTCGGCCGGGTCTGCGAGCTCGAACACCCGCTGCCGCTCGCCGAGTTCGCCGAGCACGCGGCGAAGTGCCTGCCCGCCACCGCGCAGGGCGTCCGGGTCGCGGGCGACCCCGCGCAGATCATCCGCAGGGTCGCCGTCAGCGGCGGCTCCGGAGACAGCCTCTTCGACGCCGTACGGGCCGCGGGCGTGGACGCGTTCCTCACCGCCGACCTGCGCCACCACCCGGTGTCGGAGGCGCGCGCACAGGCGCCGCTCGCGCTGCTCGACGCCGCGCACTGGGCCACCGAGTGGCCGTGGTGCGAGCTGGCCGCGGCGCAGCTCGACGAGATCTCCGACCGGCACGGCTGGGGCCTGCGCGTCCATGTGTCGAAGACCGTGACCGACCCCTGGACCGCCCACGCGGCGTCGTCCACCACCACCCTCGCAGCGAGCGCTACGCGCGCGCCTTCCGACCCCGATTCCCTTGGAGCCCCCAACTGAACGCCGCGCCCGCCGACCAGATCCGTCTCCTCGACCTCCAGGACCTGGACCTGCGCCTCGCGCAGCTCGCGCACAAGCGCGCCTCGCTGCCCGAGCATGCCGAGATCGAGTCCCTGACGAAGGACCTCACGCAGCTCCGTGACCTGCTCGTCGCCGCGACGACGGAGGAGAGCGACTGCGCCCGCGAGCAGACCAAGGCCGAGCAGGACGTGGACCAGGTGCGTCAGCGCGCCGCCCGCGACCAGAAGCGCCTGGACTCCGGTGCGATCACCTCCCCGAAGGACCTGGAGAACCTCCAGAAGGAGATCGCATCGCTCGCCAAGCGCCAGGGCGACCTGGAGGACGTCGTCCTGGAGGTCATGGAGCGCCGTGAGTCCGCGCAGGAGCGCGTGAGCGAGCTGACCGAGCGCGTCGGCTCCGTCCAGTCCAAGGTCGACGACGCGACGAGCCGCCGGGACGCCGCCACCGGCGAGTTCGACCGCGAGGCCGCCAACGTCACCAAGGAGCGCGAGGTCGTCGCGGGGTCGATCCCCGCCGACCTGATCGCGCTCTACGACAAGGTGCGCGCCAAGCAGGGCGGTGTCGGCGCGGCCAAGCTCCACCAGCGGCGCTGTGAGGGCTGCCGGCTGGAGCTCGACATCACCGAGGTGAACGACATCAAGGCGGCGTCGCCCGACAAGGTCGTGCGCTGCGAGAACTGCAGCCGCATCCTGGTGCGCACCTCCGAGTCCGGTCTGTAAGGGGCGGGCGCGGTGCGGGAGTTCATCGTCGAGGCCGACGGCGGCTCCCGGGGCAACCCGGGGCCCGCGGGCTACGGCGCGGTCGTCATCGACGCGGAGTCCGGGGAGACCCTGGCCGAAGCCGCGGAGTACATCGGCGTCGCGACCAACAACGTCGCCGAGTACAAAGGCCTGGTCGCCGGCCTCAAGGCGGCCCACGCCCTGGACCCGGCGGCGAGCGTGCACGTCCGCATGGACTCCAAGCTCGTCGTCGAGCAGATGTCGGGCCGCTGGAAGATCAAGCACCCCGACATGAAGCCCCTCGCCGCCGAGGCCGCGCGGGTCCTGCCCGGGACCCGGGTGACGTACGAGTGGATCCCGCGCGAGAAGAACAAGCACGCGGACCGGCTCGCCAACGAGGCCATGGACGCGGGCAAGCGCGGCGAGCAGTGGTCGCCGTCGGCGTCGACGGCCGAGCTCGACCGGCCCGCCGCGGGCGCGTCCGGTGCCGGTACGCCCGCGGGGCCGCCCGGGGACGCGGCCGCGGGCGCGGCGAAGGCGCGGGCCGCGCTGGCCGGGGCGTCCGCCGGGCGCGGCACGGGCGGCGCCGAGGCCGGGTTCACGGCGAGTGCGCTCGGGGCTGCGGGGGCGGTGGCCCAGGGGGCCGACGTGGCCAAGGGGGCCGACGTGCGGGCCGCGCGGTCCGTGGCGGCCGGTGGCGGCTCGGGTGTCTCCCTCGGGGGTACGACGACCGGGGGCGCCGCCGCGACGGCGGTTCCGCCCGTCGGCTGGGGTGCGTCCGCCGACCTGGGTGCCCCCGCCACCTTCGTACTCCTCCGGCACGGTGAGACGCCGCTGACCCCCCAGAAGCGCTTCTCCGGCAGCGGGGGGAGCAACCCCTCCCTCTCCGACGTCGGCCGGGAGCAGGCCGTCCGCGTGGCCGCCGCGCTCGCCGCGCGCGGCACCGTCCAGGCCGTCGTCTCCTCACCGCTCCTGCGCTGCCAGGAGACCGCCCGGACCGTCGCCGCCCGGCTCGGCCTCGACGTCCACCTCGAAGAGGGCCTGCGCGAGACGGACTTCGGGGACTGGGAGGGGCTGACCTTCGCGGAGGTGCGCGAGCGGCAGCCCGACGCGCTGACCGCGTGGCTGGCCTCGCCGGACGTCGCGCCGCCCGGTGGCGAGTCCTTCACCGAGGTCACGACCCGCGTCGAGGCCGCCCGCGAACGGCTCCTCACCGCCCACGCGGGCCGCACCGTCCTGCTCGTCACGCACGTCACCCCCATCAAGACCCTCGTCCGCCTCGCCCTCGGCGCGCCCCCCGAGTCCCTGTTCCGCATGGAACTCTCGGCGGCCTCGCTGTCGGCGGTGGCGTACTACGCCGACGGCAACGCGAGCCTGCGGCTGCTGAACGACACGGCACACCTGCGCTGAGGCTGTCTGGGCGGCGGGGCCGGTCGGATCCGGCCCCGCCGCCCACCTCCTCGCGCGGTCGCGGTGGTCCTCAGCGCAGGGTCGCCGCCTCGCGGGCCAGGGACTCCACCCGTGCCCAGTCCTTCGCCGCCACCGCGTCCGGCGGGAGCATCCAACTGCCGCCCACGCAGCCCACGTTCGGCAGGGCGAGGTAGGCGGGGGCCGACGTCGCGGAGATGCCGCCCGTCGGGCAGAAGCGGGCCTGGGGGAGCGGGCCGCCGAGCGACTTCAGGTACGGCGTCCCGCCCGCCGCCTCGGCCGGGAAGAACTTCATCTCCGTCACGCCGCGCTCAAGCAGCGCCACGACCTCCGACGTCGTCGAGACCCCCGGCAGGTACGGCAGCCCCGACGCCGCCATCGCGTCGAGCAGCGTTGGCGTCCAGCCGGGGCTCACCAGGAAGCGGGCGCCCGCGTCTGCCGCGGCCGTGACGTTCTCCGGCGAGACGATCGTCCCGGCGCCGACCACCGCGTCCGGGACGCCGTCCGCGATCGCGCGGATCGCGTCCAGGGCCGCGGGGGTCCGCAGGGTCACCTCGATCGCCGGGAGGCCGCCCGCGACCAGGGCTCGGGCCAGGGGGAGGGCGTCCGTGGGGTCGTCGATGACTACTACGGGGACGACCGGGGCTAGGTCCAGCACGGAGGCCTTGGCGGCGGCAGCGGGGTTCATGGGGTCATCGTGCCCCCGCCTACGCACCCTACGCAAAGCCCGTTGCATCCTCCGCAACGTGCCCCGGGGTCACCCCCGCATCGGCGCTCCGCGCCTCGTCCTCAAGCGCCGGACCGGCTTTCTCCCACCCGCCCGCCCAAACCTGCATCTGGCTGAGCAACAGCCCGGCACCCTCAGCTGCGCCGGGGTCACCCCCGTATCGGCGCTCCGCGCCTCGTCCTCAAGCGCCGGACCGGCTTTCTCCCACCCGCCCGCCCAAACCTGCATCTGGCTGGGCAACAGCCCGGCACCCTCAGCCCCGATACGGCTCACGTCGCAGCGCCTTTCCGGCCCGCCCCGGGGAAGTTTCAGCCCGTCCGGCGATTGAGGACGAGGCGCGGAGCGCCGATCGACGGTGCCCCCGTCCCACGGCAACGGGACACCCACCCCCGGGGCCCAGGGGCGCCCCCGCCAGGCCCCGCACCCCTCAATGAATCTCCCGCACCACAACATCCAACCCCCACGCCCGCCCGGCCCGCGCAGGCGGCTCCGCCTCGACGACGTGGCCGAGGTCGCGGAGGGCGGTGACGAGCTCGGCGGGGTCGGCGGGGGAGATGCCGGCGGTGAGGAGGGCCCGCACGATCCGCCCCTTCGTGGCCTTGTTGAAGTGGGAGACGACGGACCGCCGCTCCACCCCGTCGACGACCTGCGCGTGCAGCACGCGGACGGTGGCGGTCCGCCCGGCCACCTCCCCCTTGGGCTTCCACGCGGAGGCGTACGCGGAGGACCGCAGGTCGAGGACGAGCCCGTCCCCGGCGGCCTCGGGCAGCACGGACGCCATGGGCCCGCGCCAGTACGCGCCGAGCGCCCCGAGCCCGGGCAGCTTGACGCCCATGGAGCAGCGGTAGGAGGGGATCTTGTCGGTGACGCCGACGGCCCCCCACAGGCCGGAGAAGACGAGGAGGGAGCGCGCGGCACGCCGCTTGGCGGCGGCGTCGAGGGAGGAGAGGCCGAGGGCGTCGTAGAGGACACCGGTGTAGATCTCCCCGGCGGGCCGCGCCCCGGCGGTCCGCAGCTCGGTGTTCTTGGCGACCTCGCCGCGCAGCCCCTCACTGAGCCCGAGCACCGCACGCGCCTTGTCCTCGTCGGCCGCGCACAGCTCGACGAGTTCGTCGAGGACGGCGGCCCGCGCGTCGGCGAGCCCGGGCAGGGACAGCGACTCCGGTTTGAGGGGCGCCCCCCGCCCGGACGAGGCCTTGCCTTCGGACGGCGGCAACAGGACGAGCACGATCGCTTCTCCGTTTTCCTTTTCGGCCGGGTACGGGTCGCCGTACGGCCGGGTGCGTGCGGGGGGTGCGGCCCCCGCGAAAGCGTACGGGGTGCCGACCCCCGGCCCCCGCCCTACGCTCGGTGCATGCCCCGCCGCCACCTGCATGTGACCGGCGCAGCCGAGGCTCCGCTGCGGGCCGCGCTGCGCGACCTGCGCGCAGAACTCGACGTACCGGAGACGTTCCCGGCCGACGTGCTCGCCGAGGCCGAGCGCGCCGCGGCGGCCCCCCGCCTCCCGGACGAGGACGCGACGGGCGTCCCTTTCTTCACCGTCGACCCGCCGACGTCCGTGGACCTCGACCAGGCGATGCACCTGTCGCGGCGGCCGGACGGCGGCTTCCGGGTGCGGTACGCCATCGCGGACGTGGCCGCGTACGTCACCCCCGAGGGGCCGCTGGACGCGGAGGCGCACCGCCGCGTCACCACCCTCTACTTCCCCGACGGGAAGGTCCCTCTGCACCCCACGCCCCTCAGCGAGGGCGCCGCCAGCCTGCTCCCCGACCAGACCTGCCCGGCCGTCCTGTGGACCCTCGACCTGGACGCGGACGGTCGCACCGTACGCACCGACGTGCGCCGCGCCCTGGTCCGCAGCCGCGCCAAGCTCGACTACGAGGGCGTGCAGCGCGCCGTCGACACGGGCACCGCCGAGGAGCCGCTCGCGCTGCTCGCCGAGGTGGGGCGGCTGCGCGAGCGCCTTGAGGTCGAGCGCGGCGGCATCTCCTTGAACGTGCCCGAGCAGGAGGTCACCGAGAAGGACGGGACGTACGAACTCGGCTTCCGCGCCCCGCTGCCCGCGGACGGCTGGAACGCCCAGATCTCCCTGCTCACCGGCATGGCCGCCGCCGACCTCATGATCGCCTCCGGCGCCGGAGTGCTGCGCACCCTGCCGCTCGCCCCCGACGGCGCCGTCACCCGCCTGCGCCACACCGCGAAGGCACTCGGCATCGACTGGCCGCACCACGTCCCGTACGCCCGTCTCGTCCGTTCCCTCGACCCACGCGACCCGCGCCACGCGGCGTTCCTCCAGGAGTGCACGACGCTGCTGCGCGGCGCCGGGTACACGGCGTTCAGCGGCGGCGAGGTCCCGGAGCTGACGACGCACGCCGCGGTGGCCGCCCCGTACGCGCACTGCACCGCGCCCCTGCGCCGCCTCGTCGACCGCTACGCCGCCGAGCTCTGCCTCGCCGCGTGCGCGGACGCCGGGCCGCCGGACTGGGTGCTCGCCGCGCTGCCCGAGCTGCCCCGGGAGATGGCCGTGGGCACGCGGCGCGCCAACGCCGTGGAGCGCGGCTGCGTGGACATCGTCGAGGCGGCGCTCCTGAAGGACCGGGTGGGGGAGGTGTTCGACGGGGTGGTGGTCGACGTGAAGGAACGCGAACCGGGCGTGGGGACCGTGCAGTTGGCCGAGCCCGCGGTCGTCGCCCGCATCGAGGCGGGGCCGGGCGCGCTGCCGCTGGGGGAGCGGCTGCGGGTGCGGCTCACGCAGGCGGATCCGGGGCGGGCGAAGGTGCTGTTCGCTCCGGCGTGAGGGGGCCGGGACCGGCGGCGGGTCGCGTGAGCGCGTCGACCAGGGCGCGCGGGTCGTCGGCGTGCAGCCGCACCACGCGGGCCTCGGCGGGCAGCCCCAGGGGGCGTACGAAGGCGACGGGCCGGGCGAGTTCGACGGTCACCGTGGTCTGGCTGCCGACGGCGACGTCGAGGGTGCCGTCCTCGTGCACTTGGACGGTGCGCCCCTCGGGATAGCGCCGCTCCACCCGTACCCGTTCGATGTCGGCGGCCGCGATCCGCAGATCGAGGAACTGCCCGTACCGCACCCGCAACGACCCGTCCGCGCCCGCCACATGGGGCCGCGTCACGGACGCCGCGTGCAGCGCGAGGATCTGCAGGACCGTGTAGAGGTCCACGACCAGCAGCGCCGAGTGCACCAGCGGCCACGGCACGATCAGTGCGAGGACGACGGTCTCCACGACCGCCACGAACGCGAAGCCGAAGAGCATCGCCGTCTGCGGTCCGGTGTACGAGGCCGGGCGCGCCCCCGCCCCGAGCCCGTGCCGCCGCCGCGCCACCCACAGCGCGAGGCTGTGGAACCCCCGCAGCTCGTGCACGGCGAGCCGCCGCACGACCCGGACCAGGCGCTTCACAGCGTCCACCCCGTCCGGTCGCCGAGGTGCCCCAGCATCGCGCGCACGGCGGCGGCCTGGGCGGGGGCGAAGTCGTCGAGGAAGGCCTCGCCGAAGGCGCCGCGGTGCCCGGGCCGCTCCGCGCCCTCCTCGTCCTGCTGTCCCTCGGTGAGGGCGGCGAGGAAGTCCTCCGGTACGACGGCCGCGAGATCCCTGCCGAGCGGCTCGACGCGGGGGTCGTCCGGCGGGGCGTCGGCGAGTTCGTCGAGGCGGGCGTACAACGCGCGCACGCGGGCGGCGAGTTCGGGGTCGTCGGCGAGCTGGTGCAGGGCGCCGTAGACGCGGTCGCGGCGGTCCGGGTCGAGGGTGGCGTCGAAGAGGGCCAGGTGTTCGAGGTCCTTGGCGGCGGTGGGCGACCCGGCAGCGGCGGCGGGCCCGAACCGCCCGAACAGCTCCGCGAGCCCCGCGGAGACCGGCCCCTCCCCGGTGAGCAGCCCCTCATCGGCGAGGCGCAGCAGCTCCGCGAGCCGGGCCCGGCGCGCCTTGATGTCCGCCTCCTGGCGGGCCAGGTCGTCGTCAAGCTCGGCGAGCACCTCGGTCAGCTCGCGCCCCGCGTCGTCCGCGAGCACGTCCCGCACCTCGTCGAGGCCGAGCCCCAGCTCGGTGAGCCGCTTGACGCGCGCGAGGACGATGGCCTCGCGGAGCCCGTAGTCCCGGTACCCGTTGGGCCGCCGCGCGGGCTCGGGCAGCAGCCCGAGGTGGTGGTAGTGCCTGATGGCGCGCGTCGTCAGCCCGACGGCGGCGGCGATCTCTCCGATGCGCATGACCTCAGTAGAAACGTTGACGCTGCGGCAAGGTCAAGCGGACGCGGGCGGCGGTGCGCGCGGGCACCGGAACGGGGCATGAAAGGCGGCTGCCGAGACGTTCACCCACTGGGACGAGGCTGACCGCACCGCCGGAGCGCGGGCATGCTGCGTCCGAGAAGCACACGCAAACCGCACTGCCGTGGGCGCACACCCAGGCACGGAAGAGGGTGGGCCCCATGGAGAACCGCACCGACCCGCCGCACGGCACCTCGCCCGGCGAGCGCGCCCTGTGGACCCGGGCCCCGCTGGGCGGCGGCACGTCCCTCGACCTCCTGACCGCCCGCTTCGACCGCCACCGCTACGCCCCGCACGCCCACGAGGAGTTCACCGTGGGCGTCTGCGTCGGCGGCACCGAGATCATCGACTACCGGGGCGGCCGCCTCGACATAGGCCCCGGCTCCCTCGTGATCCTGGCCCCCGGCGAACCGCACACCGGCCGCCCCGGCACCGGCGACGGCTACGCGTACCGCTCGATGTACCCCTCCCCGGACCTGTTCGCCGACGGCGCCTGCACCCCGCCGCACTTCCCCGACGCGGTCCTGGACGACCCCCGGCTCGCGGCGGCGCTGCGGGCCGCCCACACCGGCCTCAGCACGGCCGCCCGGGCGCCGGGCCCGCCGGACCGGCTCGCCGCGCTCACCGCCGAGAGCCGCCTGACCGGCCTGTTCACCGCCCTCGCCGACCGCTACGGCAGCGCACGCCCCGCCCTCGACCCGGCCGCCCCCGTACCCGGCGCGACCACCATCGCCCTGGCCGTCCGCGACCGCCTCGCCGACGACGTCCTCACACCCCCCACCCTCGCCCAACTCGCCGCGGAACTCGGCCTGTCCCGCTACCAGCTGCTCCGCGCCTTCCGTACGACGATGGGAATGCCGCCGTACGCCTGGCTGGCACAGCACCGCGTCAGCCGGGCCCGCGCGCTCCTGGAGAGCGGACTGCGCCCGGCGGCGGTGGCGGGCCGGGTGGGCTTCGCCGACCAGGCCCATCTGACGCGCTGGTTCCGGCGGGTGCTCGGGGTGACACCGGCGGCGTACCGCAGCAGCGTGCGGGCGGGGGAGCGCGCGCTCGGGGCCGGGCGCGCGTGACCGGCACCGAGAGATCGGCACCGGGCAACCGGGCGCCGAACACCTGACACCGGGGCCGCAACAGCGTTCAAGACACGGCCCTCCCCCCTGTCCGAAACTCCCCCCATGACCGCACGAGGCTGGCTTCTCTTCTCCGTCATGGGCGTCCTCTGGGGCATCCCGTACCTCATGATCAAAGTGGCGGTGGACAGCGATCTGACACCGTCGATGGTGGTGTTCACGCGCTGCGCGCTGGGCGCCGCGCTGCTGCTCCCCTTCGCGATACGCCAGGGCGGCATGCCCGCCGTGCTGCGCACGCACTGGCGCCCGATGCTGGCCTTCGCCTGCGTGGAGATCCTCGGCCCCTGGTGGACCCTGACGGACGCCGAACGCCACCTCTCCAGCTCCACGGCGGGCCTCCTGATCGCCGCGGTCCCGATCATCGGGGCGCTCCTGGCCCGCTTCTTCGGCGACACCGAACGCCTCGGCCCGCGCCGGGTGACGGGCCTGGCGCTCGGCTTCGCCGGGGTCGCCGTGCTCACCGTCCCGCACCTGACGGGAGGCAACGCCTGGTCCCTGACGGAGGTCCTGCTCACGGCCCTCGGCTACGCCATCGCCCCCTTGATCGTGGCCCGCCACCTCAAGGACGTACCGACCCTGCAGCTGATCGCGCCCTGCCTGACCCTGGCCGCCCTGGTCTACGCCCCCGCGGCCGCGGCGACCTGGCCCGACACGCTCCCGGACGGCAGGACCCTGGCGGCGCTCGCGGGCCTGGGCGTCATCTGCACGGCCCTCGCCTTCATCGTCTTCCTCGAACTGATCCGCGAGGCGGGCCCGACGCGGGCGGTGGTCTTCACCTACATCAACCCCGCGGTCGCCGCCGCCGCGGGCTTCGCCTTCCTCTCCGAATCCCTCACCGCGACCTTCGCCGCCGCCTTCACCCTGATCCTCGCCGGATCCTTCCTGGCCACGGCCGCCACCGGCACCCGCCCCACGCCCCGGCGGGTACCATGGTCGACACGGCAGACGAGCCGGGCGGACGGCCGCGTGGAGGTCCTTGTGGACCTTCCCGAGGAACGTCCGGGCTCCACAGGGCAAGGTGGTGGCTAACGGCCACCCGGGGTGACCCGCGGGACAGTGCCACAGAGAACAGACCGCCCGGTGCTCAGGCGCCGGGTAAGGGTGAAACGGTGGTGTAAGAGACCACCAGCGCCTGAGGTGACTCAGGCGGCTAGGTAAACCCCACCTGGAGCAAGGTCAAAAGGAGCGCCGTCACACGCGCTCTGCGCGGACGTTCGAGGGCTGCCCGCCCGAGTCCGCGGGTGGACCGCACGAGGCCGGCAGCAATGCCGGTCCTAGATGGATGGCCGTCGCCCCGACGGCCGCGAGGCCCCGGGGCACAGAACCCGGCGTACAGCCCGACTCGTCTGCCGCTCCCGCGTCGGTCCATCCGCGCCGACGATCGGATTCCCCTGCCGGGCCGCTCGCCCGCCCTTCCGGGAACCTCCCTCACATCGTCTGCCCCGCCGGGAACGGCCTTCGCGGCTGCCGGGCACAGCGCGCTTTCGCGTCGCGCCATGCGTGGCTCCAAGATGCCGCCATCCCGTGGCCTCGCAGCCGATGTGCTGTGCCCCGATGAGGTGGACACACCCCCGTGCCCTACTCCGGCGGCGTCTCCCAGGGGCTCTCACGGGTGCGGGGGCGCCTCGACTGCGCCATCCTGGCGCCTGTGGCGTGGCCAGAGGTTACTCGCAACTCCCGGTGCTTTCGGGGCCGCCCGGACGGCTGTCCCGCCCCCCTCTGGTGACCTGTCTCGTACGCCTGAATGTATGTGGCGCCATAGTGGCTCGTCATGGCGCCAAGATGTGTGTCATGATGGCGGCATGGACCTCGCGCTGAATGTGGACAGTCCCCGGCGCACGTTCGTGGCCGTCGCTGTCGCGGGCGGTGCGGACTTGTGTGCCCCCGCAGGGCCTCCCGCCGGATCGCTGGAGTCGGCCGCTGAACCGGCCCCGGCGGACACCCCGCCGGGATGTCTCGACCGCACTCACCCGCGAAGCCGCGCCGAAGGTGGTCGACGCAGGGGCGCGGCCGGCGTCGCACCACCCTCGCGCACCGCGTCCACCACGCACAACACCGCTGTACGAGAAGGCCGTTCGTCTGCCGCCCAGGCCGGTGACACGACCACGAACCGCACAGACCGACCTGCGCAACAGCCACGAAAAGGAGGGGCATCATGACCGCGACCGCCCATACGGCCGGCCAGCCCAAGGGGATCTCAGCCCTCGGACTGCGCAAGGCATACGGAGAGAAGGTCGTACTCGACGGGGTCGACCTGGAGGTGCCGGCGGGAACCGTCTTCTCCCTGCTCGGCCCCAACGGTGCGGGAAAGACCACCACCGTGCAGATCCTGTCCACGCTCATCTCCGCGGACGCGGGGCAGGCGCAGGTCGCGGGGCACGTGCTGGACCGGGAGCCGGACGCTGTCCGGGCCGAGATCGGTGTGACCGGGCAGTTCTCGGCGGTGGACAACCTGCTGACCGCCAGGGAGAACATCATCCTGATGGCCGACCTGCACCACCTGCCCCGAAACGAGGGCAGGCAGCGGGCCGACGCGCTGCTCGAGCGGTTCGACCTGGCCGAGGTCGCCAACAAGCCCGCCATCACCTTCTCCGGCGGCATGCGTCGCAAGCTCGACCTCGCCATGACCCTGGTCGGCAGGCCGAGCATCATCTTCCTCGACGAGCCGACGACCGGCCTCGACCCCCGCAGCCGCCGCAACCTGTGGCAGATCATCCACGACCTCGTCGCCGAGGGCACGACGATCTTCCTCACCACGCAGTACCTGGAAGAGGCCGACCAACTCGCCGACCGGATCGCCGTGCTCGACGGCGGGAAGATCGTCGCCGAGGGCACGGCGGCCGAGCTCAAGCGGCGCATCCCGGGTGGCCACATCCGACTGCAGTTCGCCGACGTGCACCGCCTCGACGTGGCGGCACGCGCCCTCGGACAGTCCCTGCGCGACGACGAAGCGCTCACGCTCCAGGTCCCCAACGACGGGAGCATCCCGGCGCTGCGCACCGTGCTCGACCGGCTGGACGCCGCACAGATCGAGGCCGAAGCACTGACGGTGCACACGCCCGATCTCGACGATGTCTTCCTCGCTCTGACCGGCAACCAGGTTCCCGGCCAGGTATCTGACAACACGGAACTTGCCAAGGAGTCCCTGCGATGAGCACTTCCGCGTACGCCGTGCGTGACTCGATGACGATGTTGCGCCGCAATCTGAAGCACATGTACCGCTATCCCACGATCACGCTCTCCGTCGCGGCCATGCCGGTCGTGATGCTGCTGCTCTTCGTGTACGTCTTCGGCGGTGCGATCGGAAACGGCCTCGGACTGCCGGGCGCCTCGAACGACCGTGGCGAATACACCAACTTCGTCGTTCCCGGCATCATCTTGATGGCGGTCACCTCCGGGGGCGTCACGACCGCGGTGTCCGTGTGCACGGACATGACCGAAGGCATCATCAACCGCTTCCGCACCATGGCCATCTCCCGTGCCTCCGTGCTGGTGGGACATGTGGTCGGCAGCGTCATCCAGACCATGATCAGCCTTGTCTTCGTCCTCGGCCTCGCGTTCGTGGTGGGCTTCCGGCCCAACGCCTCCCCCATCGAGTGGCTCGCCGCCATCGGCCTGCTCGTGCTGCTCGCCTTCGCCGTCACCTGGCTGTCGGCCGCCATGGGCATGGGAGCCAAGACCATCGAGACGGCGAGCAACGCGCCCACCCCGCTGACGTTCCTGCCGTTCCTCGGCAGCGCCGTGGTCACCCCCGACTCGATGCCGGTCGGGCTCCGCTGGTTCGCCGAGTACCAGCCCTTCACCCCGATCAACGAGACGCTCCGCGGGCTGATGCTGGGCACCGAGATCGGCAGCGACAGTCTGAAGGCCATCGCCTGGTGCCTCGGCCTCATCGTGGTCGGCTACCTGTGGGCGCGGGCGGTCTTCAACCGCGAGACCACGCGCTAGCCCATGTACCGGGCGGACAGCGTCCGAGAGTCGACATACTGATGCCCTGAGCCGGAGACCTCCGGCTCAGGGCATCAGTGCGTCCTGTCCTGCCGACGGGACAGCCGCCCTCCTTCTGCCCGCCCTTCCACCTCGTTCTCCCCCTCCTCGCCGCGTGCTTCCTCTTGCCCTGCTTCTCGTCGACGCGATCGATGCCGACTGATAGCAATGAGGTCTCCCAGATCGGCGCGGCTGGCGATCCGCGGGTAAGGCGCCCCGGCCCGGATTGCTCGGCAACCACCTCGAAAGAAGGTCAACCAATGCATGGCACTCGACTCGACGGGCGGGTCTACGAGACGGCAGAACGGTTGCTGCGGCACAATCGCAAGAACCTCGTTCTCGGCACCAACATCAGGCCGCGCTGGATCGAGGACGGGTCTCGCTTCTGGTATACCGTCGGAACTCCCGAGGGAAAGCGATTCATTCAGGTCGACACCAAAGCGGGTGTCAGGGATGTCGCATTCGATCACAAGAGGCTTGCGGCCGCGCTGGCCGCGGAATCGGGGCAGGAAGTCGATGCGGCTGCCCTGCCGTTCTTCGCCATTGAACTGACTGCGGGTGCGGTGGAATTCGATGCTTTCGGCGAGCATTGGCGGGTCGCACTCGATGACTACGCAATTCGGAAGACCGAGGGTGCCCCGCCCGGAAACCCTCTCGAAGTCGCTTCGCCGGACCGTGAATTCGCCGTGTACCGCGCCGGTCACGATCTTCGCGCGCGTTCCCTGGACGGCAGCCGCGACTGGGCGCTGACGTCCGACGGCACCGAGGACGTCGACTACGGCGCGAGCCCCGACTACCTCATGTACTCCACCCTGCTGGCGAAGGTCGGACTTCCCCATCTGCCGCCCTGCGTCGCGTGGTCGCCCGACGGGAAGCGGCTGCTGACCCACCGCACCGACAACCGGGGCGTCCGCCGCACCCACCTGGTGGACTCCGCCCCGGCCGCGGGGGGTGAGCCGAGGCTGCTGAGCCAGCGGTACCCCCACCCCGGGGACGACAGCTCGACCGTCGCCGAGTTCGTGGTGATCGACATCGAGAACGGCACGGTCGTCACCGCACAGGCGGACCCGGTGGGGATGTCGGTGATGTCGCCGATCTTCCGCCGGTGGGCGTGGTGGGCGGAGGACGGTTCCGCCGTGTACTACCTGGGCTGGGGGAAGGAAAGCGTCCACACCCTGAGCCTGTACCGGCTCGACCCGGAGTCCGGCGAGGTGCGGACGGTGGTCAGCGAGACCGGTGAGACGCGGGTGGAGCCCGCACAACGGGAGCTGCAGCAGCCGATGGTCAGGCTCCTCTCGGGAGGGCGGGAGCTGCTCTGGTATTCGCAGCGGGACGGGTGGGGCCACCTCTACCTGTACGGCACCGAATCCGGTGAGCTGCTCGGGCAGGTGACGTCGGGCCCGTGGGCGGTGCAGGAGATCCTGCACGTCGACGAGGAGCGGCGGGTGGTCCACTTCATCGCGTCCGGGCTCGTCGAGGAGGACCCCTACCGCCGGACCGTGTGCCGTGTGAACCTGGACGGATCCGGATTCGCCAAGGTCACCGACGACGCGTTCGACCACGTCGTCACGGTGGCGGAGAACGGGGAGTTCTTCATCGACTCCGCGTCCACGACGGACACCCCGCCGACGGCCACCGTCCGCGACTGGGACGGAAAGGTGCTCGTCGAGCTGGAGCACGCCGACATCACGCGGCTGACCGAATGCGGCTGGAGCGCGCCGGAGCGGTTCCGGGCGACCGGTGCCGACGGGAAGACGGAGATATACGGCCTGCTGTACCGGCCGCACGGGTTCGACCCCAGCCGTCAGTACCCCGTCATCGACCACCCGCACGCCCTGCCGATGGACAACCGGGTCAGCCCGTCCTTCGATCCAGGGTGGTACGGCTACGAAGCCGAGGTGCTCGCCGCACTGGGCTTCGTCGTGATCGCGGTGGACGGGGCGGGCACTCCCGGGCGCGACAAGGAGTTCCACGACGCCACCTACGGCAAGCTGGCCGCCGGCCTGGCCGACCATGTGTCGGCGGTGCGCGAACTGGCCGCGACCCGGCCGTGGATGGACCTGGACCGGGTGGGGGCGACCGGCACGTCGGCGGGTGGGTTCGCCGCTCTGCGGGCGCTGCTCGACTTCCCCGATGTGTTCAAGGTCGGCGTCGCGGAGTCCGGCATGCACGACTTCCGCTACCTCGACAAGGAGCACGCCGAGACGTACCACGGCCCCTTCGACGAGGCCGCCTACGCCGCGACGTCCAACGTGGACATCGCCGACCGCCTCGAAGGGAAGCTGCTGCTGGTCCACGGCGGCCTGGACGACCGGGTCTCGCCCGACCTGACGCTCCGGCTCGCCGAAGCCCTGGTCGCCGCGGACAAGGATTTCGATCTGGTCATCGTCCCCGGAGCCGATCACATGTACTTCGGCTACGAGCATTACGTGAACCGACGTAAGTGGGACTTCCTCGTTCGTCATCTCCTCGGTGTGGAGCCCCCGGCCGATTACCGGCTCTCTCCGGTGCCGATGGACATGGAAGCCCTTGCGGAGTTGTTCGGCTGAGAAACACATCGCACCGCACAGAGCGGCCGTCGCGGGAACGTCCTGCGGCGGCCGTTTTGCGTGCCCATGAATAGAGCTCCGACCCCACCGGCTCCGGTCAGCACATCGGAATCCAGAACCGGCCCTCGGAAGTGGCCCAAAAATAGAAGCTTGATAGATCCCGGCGTCAGTGTTGGCGATAAGTGACGCACGCGCCTGGAATTCAGGCCGACAACTGGACCAGAGGTGCTGGGATGAGTACGAAGAACCCTGACAGGGTCGTGATCGTAGGCGGCGGTACGGCGGGGTGGATGACTGCCTCTTACTTGAAGAAGGCATTCGGCGACAAGATTTCGGTAACCCTCGTTGAGTCCGGCAAGATCGGCACGATCGGGGTGGGTGAAGCGACGTTCAGCGATATCCGGCACTTCTTTGAGTTCCTCGACCTCAAGGAAGAGGAGTGGATGCCGGCGTGCAACGCCACCTACAAGCTGGCCGTCCGGTTCCAGGACTGGCGGCGCAAGGGGCATCACTTCTACCACCCGTTCGAGCAGATGCCCACGGTCAACGGGTTCCCGCTGACCGACTGGTGGCTGCAGGACGGACCCACCGACCGGTTCGACACCGACTGCTTCGTCATGGCGAACCTCTGTGACGCCGGGCGCAGCCCGCGATTCCTGGACGGCTCGCTGATCGACCAGGGGTTCACCGAGGGCGCCAAGGAGCTCTCCGGCCTCACCATGTCGGAGCACCAGGGCAAGACGCAGTTCCCGTACGCCTACCACTTCGAGGCGGCGCTGCTCGCCAAGTACCTCACCAAGTACTCGACGGACCGCGGTGTGCACCACATCATCGATGAGGTCCAGGACGTGCGGCTCGACGAGCGCGGGTGGATCGACCACATCGTCACCAAGGACCACGGGTCCCTCGAGGGCGACGTGTTCGTCGACTGCACCGGGTTCCGGGGCGTGCTCCTGAACAAGGCGCTCGAGGTGCCGTTCATCTCCTACCAGGACACGCTGCCCAACGACAGCGCGGTCGCCCTGCAGGTCCCGCTGGACATGGAGAAGCGCGGCATCAACCCCTACACCCAGGCCACCGCGCAGGACGCGGGCTGGATCTGGACGATCCCGCTGTTCGGGCGGATCGGCACGGGCTACGTCTACGCCAAGGACTACCTCTCGCCGGAGGAGGCCGAGCGCACGCTGCGCGAGTTCGTCGGCCCGGAGGCCGCCGAGGTCGAGGCCAACCACATCCGGATGCGGATCGGCCGCAGCGAGCAGTCGTGGAAGAACAACTGTGTCGCCATCGGCCTGTCCAGCGGCTTCGTCGAGCCGCTGGAGTCGACCGGGATCTTCTTCATCCACCACGCGATCGAGCAGCTGGTGAAGCACTTCCCGGCCGCGGACTGGAGCCCGGAGCTGCGCAAGAGCTACAACTCGTCCATCGCCAACGTCATGGACGGCGTACGGGAGTTCCTGGTCCTGCACTACCAGGGCGCGGGTCGCGACGACACCCAGTACTGGAAGGACACCAAGACCCGGGCCGTCCCGGACGGGCTCGCCGAGCGCCTCGAGCGCTGGAAGGTGCAGCTGCCCGACTCGGAGAACGTCTTCCCCTACTACCACGGCCTGCCGCCGTACTCCTACATGTGCATCCTGCTCGGCACCGGCGCCATCCCGGCCAGGGCGACGCCCTCGCTCGGCATGTCCGACACCGCGGCGGCCCACAAGGAGTTCGCGGCCATCCGTGACAAGTCGCGGCACCTGATCGAGACGCTGCCGAGCACCTACGAGTACTTCGCGTCGATGCGCGAACGGGCATGAGTGACGTCCTTCTGACGGGGGTCCATGTTGCCGTGGCTCTGGCCGTCGTGCTGGTGATCGGCTATGCCGGTCGGAGCGCGGCGCGATTGCTGCGGCAACCGGAAACCGTGGGTGAGATCGTGGCGGGCCTGCTTGCCGGGCCTGCCGCGGTGGCACTCCTCGGTCGCTCGAAGTTCGACGCGGTACTGCCGGGCGACGTCCTCGACATCATGAAGCTGGTCGCCGAAGTCGGCCTTGTCCTGTTCCTCGTCGGGCTGGCGCACAAGCTCCGTCTCGGTGCCCACCGGAGCTCGCTGCGGACGTCCGTGTGGCTGGTGGCGGGCGGACTCGTACCCGCCATGCTCGCCGGCGTGCTGTTCGCCGGCTGGATCCTCCTGGCGGACGAACCCGGCGTCCGGGGCAGCGCGCCGCTGCCCGCCTTCCTGTTGATGTGTGCCGTGGCGCTGTCGATCACGGCGGTACCCGTAATGGCGAGGATCCTCGCCGAGCGGAACGCGACCGAGACCCTGGAGGGGCGCCTGTCGATGACCGCAGCCGTGGTCATCGACACGGCCGGCTGGCTGTTGTTGTCCGTGGCGGTCGGGCTCAGCACCGGCGAGTTGAACGGATTCGTGCAGTCCGTCGTGGTTCTCGGCGGGGGCGCTGCGGCGGCGCTGGGGGTGCGCGGTGCTCTGCGTACCCGGGCCGCCCACAACCTGTGTGAACAGCGGCCCCTGATCACCGCGGTGCTCCTGGGCGCGATCGCGCTCACCATGGCGCTCACCGTGGAACGCCTGGGTCTCACCGCGATCTTCGGAGCGGTCCTTGTCGGTCTCGCCCTGCCGCCGGACGGCCCTTGGCAGCAGGTGGCCAACAGGGTGACGAGCCTGGGCCGAAGCATGATCCCGTTCTTCTTCGTGGTGACGGGAGTGACCGTGTTCGCGGGCGGCATCGGCCCGCTGCCCTGGGCGCTCACGGTGGGCGCGATCCTGCTGGCGGTCCTGGGCAAGGGGGTGGGCAGCTACTTCGGTGCCCGGATGGCGGGTCAGCCGAAGGAGACCTCGGTCACCGTCGGCATCCTCATGAACACCCGCGGCCTCACCGAACTGATCGTGCTCAAGGTCGGCTACAACGCGGACATCCTGACCCGTCCGGTGTTCGTCGCCCTCATCGTCATGGCGGTCGTGACGACCATCATGACCGGCCCCCTGCTGCTGCTGACCAAGTGGAGTCCGGGCCAGCCCGTCCGCGCCTCTGTCGGATCCAAGTCACAGGATGATTCTCCATGACTGATTTGAGCATCACTCGCCCGGCCGACGCGTCCGCGTCCGAGGGGTTGCGCGCGATGATGCGCGGCTTCCCCACCGGCGTGGCTGTCGTCACCGGGGTCGATCCCGCCGGACAGCCGTGGGGACTGACGTGCTCGTCGGTGTGCAGCGTCTCGCTGGACCCGCCGACGCTGCTGGTGTGCCTGCGCGCGGGCAGCCCTACGCTGGCGGCCATTCAGGCACGTGGCGCGTTCTCGGTGAACCTGCTCCACGAGGACGCGCGGGCCACCGCGGAACTGTTCGCGTCCGGTGACCCGGACCGGTTCGACCGGGTCCGCTGGGAGCAGGACGTCGACGCCGCCGGCCCGCACCTCCCCGATGACGCGCACGCGATCGCGGATTGCCGGGTCGCGATGACGCAGTCGGTCGGCGACCACGTGGTGGTGTTCGGCGAGGCGACGCGCGTGCACGGGCAGGAGGCCTGCCGCCCGTTGCTGTACGGCCTGCGCTCGTACGGCCGGTGGTCGCCAGCCGACGTGTCGGCCGGCCACCGGGCCTGACGCCTCAGCGGGCGAGCTGGAGGCCGAACGGACCGTGCAGAGCGGGGTCGGCGGTGAGGATGGCCTGATGAACCTGGCGGAGCAGTGCTCCCGGCTCGACGCCGAGCTCCTCGATGAGCATCTTCCTGCTCCAGTCGTACAGCACCAGCGCCTCGGCCTGGCGGTCGCACCGGTACAGCGTGGTCATCAGCTGGGCGCGGAAGCGCTCGCGCAAGGGGTACTGCTCGACGAGCCTGGTCAGTTCGGGAAGCACCTCGGTGTGCTTGCCGATCGCGAGGTCCGCCTCGATCCTGCTCTCCACCACGGAGATCCGGCGCTCCTCGATCCTCGGCCCCTCGGTGAGTGCGAGTGCCTCCGAGACGTCGGCGAGCGCGGGCCCGCGCCACAGCGAGAGCGCGTGGTGCAGAGGCCGGCTCGCGTCCTCGAACCGGCCCGCGAGCAACGCCGACTGCCCGCGCATCGCCAAGTCCTCGAACTCGCGGAGATCGAAGGAGTCGTTGCCGATCTGCATGAGATATCCGGGTGAACAGCGGGTGATGTTCACCTCGCTGCCGAGTGTCTTGCGCAACCGGGAGACGTGATTGTAGATCTGGGCGCTGTGCGTCGCCGGCGGCTTTTCCCCCCACAGGAGCCTGCTCAGTTCCGTGTCGGACACGAGTGAGCCCTCGGCGATGAGCAGGGCAGCCAGCACCGTCCGCTGTTTTGCCCCATCCAGCGGCACCGCGAGGCCGCCGTCCTGTATGTCCAAGGGGCCGAGAATGCGGTATTCCATCGAAAGCCTCACAGATTCTCGGTGGGATTCAACGCGCGTGCACCCGACATAACCCCACCAATTCGCTTGTGTCCAGAGCCCGGGAACGCGCAGCCGTGTCTGTCCGGCTGTGCATGGATCACTGGAGGCGCCGGACGGTCGACCGTCAAGCAGATTTCTATTCCGCCGTACTTGTCGCTGCAATCCATTCCTGTCCTGTCGGCCGGACAGGTGGCTGTTGCGGGGGCAGCGGATGCCTTGCGCTCGATGTGAGTGCAGTGGTTATGTGGTGGCCGGATTTAATAGACCGCCTGGCCAATACGGGTGGTTGGGCTGGTGAAGTCGGCGGCGGTCAGTGGCATCGCCGTGCGCCCGTGCCCCGGTTGATCCACAAGACATTCCGCTGTCCTGTCGACGGGACAACGTCGAGCATGGAGCTGCCTGCAGATGACCGTTCAGACCAGGGAACTTGTCCCCGAGACCCCGTACATCTGGCGCGCGAAACAACCAGGGCACACACACCGGTTGATCTGCTTCCCGCACGCGGGTGCGGGCGCGGCCGCCTACGCCGACTGGGTCCGCTGGCTGCCGCCGGAGATCGAGTTGGTGGCGGTCCAGCTGCCGGGTCGTCAGAATCGCATCGCCGAGCAGTCGTTCACCGAGGTGGGCCCGCTCGTCAACGCGCTCACCCATGCCCTTCGCCCGGTTATGGATGGTTCGTTCTCCTTCTTCGGCCATTCTTGTGGTGCGGCACTCGCCTATGAACTGACGACCGCGCTGCGCGCGCGTGGCCGGCGCGGCCCGGAACAGCTATTCCTTTCCGGGCGTGCGGCCCCGGACGTGACCGGGATCAGGCAGCTGCACGAGCTCTCCGACGAAGAATTCAGCAACGCGGTGCTCGAACTCGGCGGAATTGACCCCGAAATCGCCGCGGATGAATTCGTCATGAGTGTTCTGCTGGAAGTTCTCCGAGCGGACTTCGGGCTCTGGGAGCGACACCAGATGAAGTCGGAGGAGCCTCTCGACTGCCTGATCACCGCGCTCGGAAGTGATGCGGACCCGCAGGCACCGCTTCATTCCGTCCGGCGCTGGCGCGAGCACACGAACGCCCAGTACAGCGAACGAATATATGCGGGCGGACATTTCTACTTCCTGGAGAAGGCTGCCGAAGTGGTGTCGTTCATCGGCTCGAAGATGCTGGAATCCGCACGGAGCGGGAGCGCCGCATGACCGCCGCGGATCTGCTCGGCTCAGCCGTTCTCGACGAGATCGCCGCCGCGGCCAAGGGCGTCCCCGGCGTCGGCGACGCGATCGCAGTGGCCCGCAAGGGCGTGCGTGCCGTGACCCCTGCCGCCCCCGCCACCCCGCAGACGCCCGGCCCGGTCGCGCTCGACGCCGCGGACCGGCCCCTGGCCGACCTCGACGGCGGCCCCCTGCACATCCCGGACGGCGCGCCCGCCACGCTGCAGGAAGCGCTGCGCGCGGCCGCTGAACTGGCGACGGACAAGGGGACGATCTACGTCACCCGGGGCAACGAAGACGTACTGCAGACCTATCCCGCGCTCCTCGCCGAAGCCGAGCGCGTGCTGGCCGGGCTGCGGGCGGCCGGGTTGCGCCCCGGCGACCCCGCGCTGTTCGTCTTCGACGACAACCGGGGCTACATCACGACGTTCTGGGCCTGTGTGCTCGGTGGCTTCGTGCCGACTCCGGTGGCCGTCGCCACGACGTACGCGACACCGAACGAGGTCAACCGCAAACTGCACAACGCCTGGGAGCTGCTCGGCCGCCCGGTGCTCGTCACCGACGCCGCCACCGCCGCACCGCTCGCCGGGGTGCGGGAGCTCTGGGACGAGCCGGACGTACGGATCCTCACCGTCGAGGAACTGGCCACGTACCCGCCGGACAGCGACTGGTACCCGGCGCGGCGGGACTCGCCGGTCCTCAACCTGCTCACCTCCGGAAGCACCGGTGTGCCCAAGTGCGTGCAGCACACCAACGCGAGTGTGGTGGACCGTTCGCTGTCCGCCATCCAGTACCTCGGCCTCACCGGCGACGACGTGAGCCTGATCTGGATGCCGTTCGACCACGTCACGGTCGTTCACTACAACGTCCGCGACATGTTCCTGCGCTGCATGCACGTCAACGCCAAGATCTCCCACTTCCTCACCGACCCGCTGCTCTGGCTGGACTGGGTCGACCGGTACCGGGTGACCACGACCTGGGCCCCGAACTTCGCCTTCGCCATGGTCAACGAACTCGCCGACCAGCACGCCGAACGCTCCTGGGACCTCTCCTCCCTGCGCGAGATCATCAACGGCGCCGAGCCGGTGATCGCGGGCACGAGCCACCGCTTCCTGGAACTGCTCGCTCCCTACGGGCTGCCCGCCGACGTCATGGTCCCGGCGTTCGGCATGTCCGAGACGTGCACGGCCGTGACCTACAGCCGGCAGAGCCGTGACGACCGGGCCGCAGGCACCGTCGCCATCGACCCGGCCTCGCTCAACACGACCATCCGCTACGTCGATCCGGCGGCGGAGGGGGCCGTCGTCCTCTCCAAGGTCGGACGGCCGATCCCCGGGGTCCAGATCCGCGTCGTGGACGAGGACGGCACGGTGCTGCCCGAAGGCAGCATGGGGGAGATGCGCATCCGCGGCCGCACGATGATGCACGGCTACTTCGCCAACGACGACGCCAACCGGGAGTCGTTCGACGAGAACGGCTGGTTCCGCACCGGCGACTCCGCCTTCGTGACGGACGGCGAGGTCGTGATCGCGGGACGCATCAAGGACCAGATCATCGTGCGCGGGATCAACTACATGGCGCACGAGCTGGAGAACGTCGTCGAGCAGATCGACAACGTACGGGTCACCTTCGTGGGCGCGGTCGGCGTGCGGGAACCGGGTGCCGACAGCGACCAGCTGGTGATCTTCTTCGTACCGCAGGACTGGGACCAGGACCGGCTGGCCAGGACCATGGAAGAGATGCGGGCCGTCCTGGTGCGCGAGTCCGGACTCGCTCCGGATCTGCTCATCCCGGTCACCGAGGCCGAGTTCCCGAAGACGGGCAGCGGAAAGGTCCAGCGCGCCGCCCTGGCCAACGAACTGCGTGCGGGTTCCTTCGCCGACCGTGTGGCCGGATCCGGCGCGGAGGAGGAGCAGCCGGACGGCTGGTTCGTCCAGCGGCAGTGGGCACAGCTTCCCTACGCCGGGCCCGCCGACGACGGAGCCGGGGTGCGCCTCGTCTTCGCCGAGGAGGAGGAGCTGACGCACCTCCCGCTCGACGGGCAGGTCGTCACCGTCCGTGCGGACGAGGAGTACGGCGAGGACGCGGCGGGCCGGTTCCGGGTCCGCCCGGCCGACCGGGGCGAACTGCACAGGCTGTTCAAGGCCGTCACCGCCGAGCACGGCCCGCTCACCACGGTGGTGTTCGCCCGGCCGCTGTCGCTCGCAGGTGACCCCGGCGCCCGGCTGAGGGACGCGACCGCGGAACTGTCCGCGTTGCTCGGGGTGCTCGCGGACGGCGAGTACGGCCACCCGTCGGTGCTCGTCCTCACCTCGGGGGCGGTGCACGTGCTCGACGGCGACCGCATCGACCTCGGCACCTGCGCCCTGCTCGGACTCGTGCGCACCGCGGTCAGCGAGACCGCGACGCTGACGATCAGGCAGGTCGACCTGCCCGCGGACCGCACCGGCTGGCGGGACGCGCTCGGCGTCGAGCTCGCCGACCGGGGCCACAGCGGGATCGTCGCCGTGCGGCAGGGGAAGCGGTGGCAGCCGCGGCTGCTGCCGACCGGCGCCGACGACGCCGACCCGGGCATGACGGGTCCGCCCGTGATCGCGGGCGGTCTCTACCTGGTCACCGGCGGCCTGGGCGGCATCGCGCACGACGTGGCCGCCTACCTCGTCGCCGGGTACGGCGCCCGCCTGCTGCTGGTGGGCCGTTCGGCCGCGGACGGTGAGAAGGCCGACCGGCTGTCCGAACTGACCGGACTCGGTGAGGTCGTCTACGAACAGCTCGATGTCGCCGACGCGCAGGCGCTGGAAGCGGCGGTGACGTCGGCGGAGGAGCGCTGGGGCCGTCCGCTCGACGGCGTGCTGCATCTGGCGGGATCGGACCCGACGGCTCAGTGGGCCGAGTCCGAGTCGCACACCGTCGTCAACGAGACGATGGCGACCTACGCCGAGCAGTACAGCGCGAAGGTCGATGGCACGCTGGCCATCGCGACGGTGCTCGAAGCCCGGCAGGACGCGTCGCTCGTGCTCTTCGGTTCGGTCACGGCGGAATTCGGCGGGCATTCGTTCGGCGCCTACGCCGCGGCGAACAGTTTCCTTTCCGGATTCGCCGATCACTGGCACCATGAACGCCGCCGCACGGTACGGCATCTCGCCTGGAGCATGTGGACCGGTATCGGGATGAACCGCGGGCAGTCGACCGCGGCGGCGCGCAGTCGTGGATTTCGTATCATCGAGCCTGCCGGGGGACTCCAGTTGTTCCTTGACACGCTCACCATGCCCCACCACTCTCTGATCGTCGGCCTCGATCTCGCGAATCCCGCGATGGTCGAGGAATTGATGCCGGATCAGCTTCGGATCAGTGAAGTCGTCCTTGCCTACGCGGGGGACGGCGTCGATCAGGCGGCTGTCCGGGAGGCCGTCGCCGCGAGCGTCCGCGACTGCCCGGTGCCGGTGCGGCTGGTCGAGACACCGCTCATCCCGCGAGACGCCACGGGTGCCGCCGATGTCGCCCAGCTGCTGCTGGAAGCCGTTCCTGGCAAGGTGAAGCGCGACGTGGAGGCGCCGGCCACGGACCTGGAGCGTCAGCTCGCCACCATCTGGTCGGAGGCCCTCAACCGCCCGGTCCTCGGCAGGGACGAGTCGTTCTTCGAACTCGGAGGCAACTCGTTGCGCGCGACCAGGCTCCTTGCGATGGTCGACCAGGATCTGGGCGTGCGGGTCACCACACAGGAACTCTTTGAGAATCCCACCGTGGCCGGGATGGCGGAATCCGTCCTGCGGCACGGACCGGGAACGTGAACCACGGCGCCACATAAACAGCTTGACGCTGTGCGGTGCAGGGATGAAGCATCAGCAGTATTCGGGGGAGAACGTCGCGCTGGGCAATTCGCTGCCCAGTTCTGCTTCGGTGAACGGGATTTCCGTTCAACCCCCATAAGTCGAAGATTCGAACGCAGCGCGATGTGATTCGTCCGCTTCTGCCGGACGACTGATCGAGGAGTAGTCGCGAAATGATCCCCCTGTCCTTCGCCCAGCGGCGGCTTTGGTTCCTCGACCGGTTCGAGGGACCGTCGGCGATCTACAACATCCCGTTCCTGGTGCGGCTGACCGGGAAGCTGGATGTGCTCGCCCTGTCCTCGGCGCTGCGTGACGTCGTCGTCCGGCACGAGAGCCTGCGCACGGTCTTCGTCGAGGACGCGGACGGCACGCCCGCCCAGCGCCCCGTGCCGCTCGACGAGCTGCGGTGGGAGGTGCCGGTGGCCGATGTGGCTCCCGGCGCCGTCCCCGACGCGGTGGCCGAGGCGGCGTCCTACGTCTTCGATCTGGGTGCCGAGATTCCCGTACGGGCCCGACTGCTTCGCTGCGGCCCCCAGGAGCACGTGCTGGTGCTGATCGTGCATCACACCGCTGCGGACGGCGAGTCGATGGTGCCGCTGGCCCGCGACCTGGCCGCCGCCTACACGGCGCGCCTGGAGGGCGGGGACCCGGACTGGCCGGAGCTGGAGGTCCAGTACGGCGACTACGCCCTGTGGCAGCGGGAGTTCCTCGGTGACGAGAACGACCCCGAGAGTGTGCTGTCCACGCAACTGGACTACTGGCAGGGCGAGTTGGCGGGGGCGCCGCAGCAGACGCAGCTGCCCCTCGACCACTCCCGGCCGGCCGTGGCGAGCCACCGCGGCGGTGTGGTCGAGTTCGAGGTGGACCCCGCCCTCACGGCCGCGGTGGAGAAGCTGGCCGGTGACCACGGTGTGACGACGCCGATGGTCATGCAGTCGGCGCTGGCCGTGCTGCTGTACCACCTGGGGGCCGGTGACGACGTGGCCATGGGGTCCACGATCGCCGGGCGCAACGACGAGGCGCTCGCGGACCTGGTGGGATTCTTCGTCAACACCTGGGTGCTGCGGACCGACCTGTCCGGCAACCCGTCGCTGGCACAGGTCCTCGGCCGGGTGCGGGACAAGGCGCTGGGTGCCTACGACAACCAGGACGCCCCGTTCGAGCGTCTGGTGGAGCTGCTCAACCCGGAGCGCTCCACGGCGTACCACCCGCTGTTCCAGGTGATGTTCACCTGGCAGGACGACGACAAGGTGCACCTCGGCCTGCCGGAGCTGGACGCCCGCCTCGAGGCGGTGGAGACGCGGTTCGCCAAGTTCGACCTGGAGTTCGGCTTCGCCGCCAATGCCGCGGAGCGGAAGCTGCGATGCGTCCTGGAGTACGCGGCCGACCTGTTCGACCACTCCACCGTCGAGTCCATGGGGCAGCGCTTCCTCTCCGTCCTGCGTCAGTTCACCGCCGATCCGGGGTTGTTGGTGGGTTCGGTGGATGTGTTGGTGGCGGATGAGGTGGTGGCGCTTGCCGGGTTCAATGAGACGGCTGTGGTGGGGCCGGAGTTGACGGTTCCGGAGTTGTTCGGGCGGCGGGTGGAGTTGTCGCCGGATGCGGTTGCGGTGGTGTGT
>NZ_JNXT01000082.1 GCF_000716675.1 Streptomyces alboflavus | reverse complement strand
GGGGTGCGGGGGCCGCGGGGCGGGGGGCGACGGCGCGTCCGGGGCGGGGCCTGCCGGTGCCTTCGGGTGGTACGGGGGCGGGGCGCGACACGCCGTAGACTGAGGGATCGCCAGTCCCCTGACAGAGCCCTCTGCCAGTCCTCACGTACGGGAAGTCGCAACGTGTCGCTCACGATCGGAATCGTCGGTCTGCCCAATGTCGGCAAGTCGACCCTGTTCAACGCCCTGACCAAGAACGACGTCCTTGCGGCCAACTACCCGTTCGCGACGATCGAGCCGAACGTGGGTGTCGTCGGCGTCCCGGACCCGCGCCTCACCAAGCTCGCCGAGATCTTCAGCTCCCAGAAGATCCTCCCCGCCACCGTCGACTTCGTCGACATCGCGGGCATCGTGCGCGGCGCGAGCGAGGGCGAGGGCCTGGGCAACAAGTTCCTCGCGAACATCCGCGAGTCCGACGCGATCTGCCAGGTCATCCGTGCCTTCAAGGACGAGAACGTCGTGCACGTCGACGGCAAGGTCTCGCCCAAGGACGACATCGAGACGATCAACACCGAGCTGATCCTCGCGGACCTCCAGACGATCGAGAAGGTCCTGCCGCGCCTCCAGAAGGAGTCGCGCATCAAGAAGGACATCGCGCCGAAGGTGGCGGCGGTGGAGGCGGCCAAGGAGATCCTGGAGAAGGGCGACACGCTCTTCTCCGCGGGCATCGTCCAGGGCTCGGGCAACGAGGAGCTCCTCCACGACCTGCACCTCCTCACCACCAAGCCCTTCCTCTACGTCTTCAACGTCGACGAGGACGAGCTGACCGACGACGACTTCAAGGCCGAGCAGCGCGCCCTGGTCGCCCCGGCCGAGGCGATCTTCCTCAACGCCAAGCTGGAGGCGGACCTCGCCGAGCTGGACGACGAGGAGGCCCTCGAACTCCTCCAGTCCGTCGGCCAGGAAGAGCCCGGCCTCGCTACCCTCGCCCACGTCGGCTTCCGCACCCTCGGCCTCCAGACCTACCTCACGGCAGGCCCCAAGGAGTCCCGCGCCTGGACCATCAAGCAGGGCGCGACCGCCCCCGAGGCGGCCGGCGTCATCCACACCGACTTCCAGAAGGGCTTCATCAAGGCCGAGGTCATCTCCTTCGCCGACCTGGTCGAGACGGGCTCGGTCGCCGAGGCCCGCTCGGCGGGCAAGGCGCGCATGGAGGGCAAGGAGTATGTGATGCAGGACGGGGATGTGGTGGAGTTCCGCTTCAACGTGTGAGCGTCGCATTGCTGCAAGCTAGGCACTTCGTCAAGTTTGCAGGTGTAAGGGGTCGGCTTCCCGGGGAGTCGGCCCCTCGTCGTCTCCCGTGCTGGGATAGTGCTGGGATTCCTGATCTTTCGTCAGGTATCTGCCCTGTCCGGGAGTGGTGAAAGTGGTACGTTATTCGGTACCGCAATCGGGAAGGGGCAGGTCATGTCCATAACTGCGAGTGAAGCCCGCAAGGCGCTCTTTCCGCTGATCAAGAAGGTCAACGACAATCACGAGGCCATCGAGATCGTCTCCAAGCACGGCAACGCGGTGCTCGTCTCGGCCGAGGACTATGCGGCGCTACGTGAAGGCTCGTACCTCCTGCGCTCTCCGGCGAACGCTCGCCGCTTGCTCAAGGCGTACGAGAACGCCCTGGCCAACATCAACGTGTCCGAGCGGGATCTGATCGACCCCGACTCGCCGGATGCGGCACGTGAGGGTGCCGCGTGAGGCTCGTCTTCGAGGATCAGGGCTGGGAGGACTACACGTCCTGGCTCAAGAACGACCGGAAGATGCTCGCTCGGATCAACAAGCTCATCGAGGACGTCAAGCGTGACCCCTTCACGGGGATCGGCAAGCCCGAGCCGCTGAAGTACCACTTGCCCGGGGCATGGTCGCGGCGGATCGACGATGAGCACCGCCTCGTCTACCTGGTCACGGACAAGGAAATCGTCATTCTCGCGGCTCGTTATCACTACTGACGTTCGGGACGTTTTCGTGTGGGACGCGGCCCGTGCGGTGCAGGCTGGCGACGGAAGGCGCTGCCAGGGCCACAGCCAGGGAGTTATGTCGCCCATGGCTTGCTGCGGTCAGGCGTGGAATCTTGAGTGTGCTGGGGCACCCGGCGGAGAGTCAATCCGCCGGGTGCCGCCGGTCAGCCGGAACCAAACTTGGCCTCGACCTGGGTGACCAGGTCGCGGCACTTTGTGGTGTTCTTGAAGAGCGGCGCGAGATAGTTGTTCGAGTAGGTGCTCTCGATGGCCTCGGTCAGGTGCTCGAGAGCGATGCCGGTCACCTTGTGCACCCGCTTGATCTCCTTGTCCCAGTCGTAGTTCGCATAGTCGACCTTGTCCAGTCTGAGTTGGTTGAAGACCAGCTGCAGCACGAGCCGGTTCCCGTGCGCGGCCACCGCGAACTCCCTGTCGACGAGATTCCTCCGGCGATCGGTCAAGTCTGCCTCGACCGCACGCATCACCTGAACGCAACGCCACACTCGATGCGCGCTGGTCCCGTTGTTGAACAAGTTTGTGTACGGTGCTCGTTCGGTGTTTTCGGACAGCCGGCCGACCGCGCTCTTCGCCAGGACTGTGTAGTACGGATTGTTGTGGGCGCAGGCAAGGGCGACGATTGCGTCTTCGACTGTGCACCCGTCACTCTCTGCGGGCACGTTTTCTCCGCGCTTGACGGAGTACTGCTTGTGCAGCGACAGAAGCATGTCCCGGCGAATGCGTTCCTGCTGTTGATCAAGTGCGACGAAGTCGCGATTCTCGACACTGTTCTGCGTGTTCGTCGCCCGGGTCACATCCGTGGCGAAGTCGGGTGGACATCCCTCGAGCGAGATGAATCGAACCCATACGCGGGCCTCTTCGAGAGACTTCTCCTCCTTCTTTGCGGCCCGGTGGATGCTCGCCACGGTCTGTGCCCCATTTACCACGCTCACACCCTCGATCTTGAAGTCCCCGTACGCGTGGGTAGAGCCACCGCGAGGTGTCTTCTTGATGGACTCGCAGAGTGCGGTGATTCCGTTGTTGAAATACCAGAAGTTCTCGCCCTGGGTGAGGAGCGTGTGGGTCAAGCCCTCGTTTACCTCGGTATTGCCGAGCGACTTGCGCAGATTCTGCGAGAAGAGTCGATCGCCGTGCTGTTCGAACCATGAGGCGATTTCTGTCGCCTGAACAAGTCCGTAGTACGCCTGATAAGGAAGGTCGACCTTGCCCCACTGCTCGATGGGTACGGTCAACTCGATTTGTGGTCCTGCTGTTCCTTCGACCGCCATGGAGTGGAATTCTCGTAGGCCAAGTACTTCCAGGGTGACCACTGGATCGTTTTCGTTGGCTTCTGCCAGGAAGTCGGCGAACACATACTGGGCCTCCGCTGGCAGGGTGCTTCGGCCCGTAGTGGCGACAACCACGATGAAGGTGACCGCGGCATCACTCAAGGCTGCAGTGATTTCTGTGCGACGCGCTTGGAGCGTGGGGGAGAAGCGGTCGAACTTCATGTTGAACAGGTCGCTGCAGCCGTTCCGGATCTTGAGGGCGTCGGCCTGGGAGAGCCCAGAGTTTCCTGAACTGTCTAGTTTTGACTGGACGATGACGATCCGGCGGTTTTCCTCATCGATGGCCAGAGCATCGATCCCGTTGTCGTGGAACCCGTCGGTCACGGCGGCCGCGGCCTCGTCGAGGGTGCAGCCCGTGAAGCGCTGTACGGCGCGAGCTGCCAATGCCCTGCTGAGGAAGATCGTGTCGGATTGGGCGCGCTGGCTGCCCGTCAGATCGCTCAAGTCGATCAGGCCGGTGAAGTCCTGGCTGAGTGAATCCTTGACGTGGTGAACATGCAGCGCGCGCACGGAGGTCCCGCCCCTCGTCGTCCCGTGAACCAAGAGATTCAGCGTAACCCTTGGGAATGGTCCAGCTTTGGCCTTTTCGGTGAGGGTGGCGCAGCTGCCAGGTTCTGGCTGCGATCGTGATCGAAGCCAGATGTGGGCTGCGTCAGCGGTGGCGGCGCCGAGGGAGGAGACCCGCGCTTGTCGCCACGGCGGGTGGCGACGGCCGCAGCTGCATCAGCTTGCTGATCGCCCGCTCGACGGTGTTGCGCTTCTCGTATCGCGTGGAGCCGAAGCCCGGGGGCGGCCGCCCGGCGAGGCCCGGCGCTGGCGTCCGGCCTGCTGGTCCTTCCTGTCGGGCGGCAGGCGGTGTGGGTGGCGCCTTCTTCGGGCGCTGCGGCGGCGTGTTGGTGCGCACGCACCTGGGCGGAGTCGATGCTGAGGTCCGAGTCGACACTCCGTCGGCGTCGGCCAGGGCCTCGACGTGCTGGAGCAGCTGGGATGGAGCCCCCGTGCTGGGGCCGTGACGTTCCGCCTCAACGTGTAGCGGCTGACGTTCCACCACGTCGCTGATCTGGCGCAAGTGCAGGTCAGAGAGGGTCCGGCTCTTCGGGGTCGGGCCCTTTTTCGCTGCCCGTGCTGGGACGCGTAATGCTCGGCGACGTCCTCTCAGAGGCTGTCGGCGACCTCGCGTTCCTGGTACTCGCGTGGCGAGAGTCCGTGGAAGCGGGAGAAGGCGGCGCTGAACGTGGGGAGGTGGGCGTACCCGATCCGGCGGGCGACAGTGCTGGGCGGGGCGCCGCCTGCGAGCAGGTCGCGGGCGATGCGCATGCGGGCGGCATAGCGCCAGCGGCTGAGTGTCATGCCGGTCTCGTCGCGGAAGGCGCGGTGGATCTCGGCACGGACATCGGCGTCGGGGGTCCCGCCGGGCTCGGCGTCGTGGGTCCCGCCTTGCTCGCCATCGTGCGGCCTGCCTGGCTCGCCGATTCGGCGCAAGCACTCCATCGCGACCGCACGCGCGCGCGGATCGGTGGGCATCGGCACCGACAGCGCTCGCTGTGCGGTGACCTGTTCCGCGAACAGGTCGAGGGTGTGGCGGGGGTTGTGGTCGTCGGGGCGCAGGGCGGACCGGGCGCTGATGGAGCAGAACATCAAGTAGTCGTCCCACGCGGGCGAGAACCGCACCTGCAGCGGTGCGGTGAGGTGGAGGTCGGCGGTGCTCGCGTTGCCCAGCGGCAGGGAGACGGAGTTCTCGCGGAGGCCGGTGACGTGCTCCCGCTCCGCCGGGATCCAGGTCGCCACCCCTCGCTCCCGCTCGTAGCGCTGATCGCCGATGTCCAGGTACCCGCTGCCTCGATACATCCAGCTGAGGACGTGGACGTCGTTGGTGTGTGACGGCGTGCTGGCCGGGGGCAGCATCTCGGGCGCGGCGGGAGAGTCCACCTCGCGCATCATCCGGATCAGGTCGTCGGTCTGCCGTGCCGCCGCCGCCCGTTGCGTCAGCCCACCGGCGCCAGGTCGGGCGAAGAGCTCCCGTCCGAACTCGTGGGGGGTCAGCCCGAACCGTCCCTTGAAGGCCCGCGTGAGGCCGTTGCGGCTGGCGAAGCCCACCAGAGCGGCCACCTGGTCCACGTCGTAACCGGCGGCGAGGAACTCCACGGCGGCGCCGAGCCGACAGAGCAGCCGCCACCGCTCGAACGTGAGGCCGGTGTCGGCGAGGAAGTCGCGGCGAAGGGTGCGCGCGCTGGACAGCACCCGCGACGCCCAGCGCTCGACCGTGAGGTCGAGCGCGGGGTCGCGCATCAGCTCCTCGGCGACCGCCCTGGCGCCGCGGCCCCGCGGCATCACCGGCGAGGCGAACCCCTCCGGGCCCGGATCCCGCCCGGCCATGGCGGGCGCAGGCGAGCCCGGACGCCGAAGGAGCTCCGCGATCGCCTCGGGGGAGTACCCGCGGCTGCTGAACGGAGTGACCTGCAGGTTGAAGAGCTGGATCAACCAGTCCTGCCAGCCGCTGGGAACGTCGAACCGCGTCAGTTCCGACAACCCCCGAGCGCCGACGCCGGCGTGCGGACACAGGGGGAAGGCGACCGTGCCCGGCTCAGTGGTGATCGCCCGCTCCGCCCGGCCGTCCGCGGGAATCCAGGCGCCTTCGCCGGCCTTGAGGCGGAGCACCGGCCCGCCGTCGAGGCGCACATGCGCCGCGCCCGTGCGAACCCACAGCAGCAGCGGTCGAACGGGCGCGTCCGCCAAACTCCACCGCGCCCCCGGGATCGGCGGAGGGTATCCCGAACCCGCGGCGAACGATGACGGCATGGTCATGTCCTAACCGTACGGCAGTCTGCGCACGCTCTTCGAAGTAAGGTTCCCCTAACCTTATCGGTGCGCGCCCTCCTGATGCCGACGCGCGGCTCCTTCCTTCGAAGCGATGAGAGAGTTCGGTTTCCCGCATGCCCAAGACCTCGCGCCGACTCACCGTGCACCCGCCCACCCTGCGTGAGGTCGAAGTGATCCGCACCGTCGACATCACCCCGGGGATGCGGCGGGTCACGCTGGGCGGCGAACAGCTGCGCGCCTTCACCACCGCGGGCGGCTTCGCGCGGCCGGCCTTCGCGTCCGAGGGCTTCGACGACGACCTCGGGCTCTACTTCCCGTACCCCGGTCAGCGCGATCCGGTGCTCCCGGTCCAGGGCGAGGCCAAGTTGACCGTGCCCAAGGATCCTCGACCGCTGTCGCGGGCCTACACGGTCCGGCGGTGGGACCCCGAAGCGGGCGAGCTGGACGTGGACTTCGTCAGGCACGGGGTGGGCGCGGGAACGACGTGGGCCTACCGCACCCGGCCGGGTGACCGGATCCACCTCAGCGGCCCGAGCACGTCGAAGACCTTTCCGGTCGGCGCCGACTGGTGGCTCGTGGCAGGCGACGACACGGCGCTCCCCGCGATCGGCCGCCTGCTCGACGAGCTCCCGTACGACGCCCGGGCGCAGGTCTTCATCGAGATCGCCGAGGACGCCCACCGCCAGGAGCTGCGTGAGCTGCCCGGGGTGGACGTGACGTGGCTGGTCCGCCCCGGGACGAGGACGGCCGGGACGGCGATGGCCGGGACGACGACGGCCGCGACCGCCTCGCCGCTCACCGAGGCCGTCCGCGGTACGCAGTGGTGGCCGGGCCAGGCGTTCGTGTGGCTGGCGGGCGAGCACACGGCGGTCCGGGACATCCGCCGGCACCTGGTCGAGGACCGAGGTGTGCCCAAGGAGGACATCGACTTCGCCGGCTACTGGCGTCGCTCCTCGGTCGTCGCCCTGGAGGCCGACGGGGCGATGCCCGACCCGGAGCGGACGGTCACCCCGTTCCAGAAGCTCCACGACCTGACGGAGCTCGTCGCGCCGCTCGCGATCCGCACCGCCGTCGAACTGGGTGTTCCCGACCTGATCTCCCGCGGCGTGACCGGCGTGACCGACCTGGCCGCGAAGGCAGGCGCCGACGAGCGCGCTCTGGGCAAGCTCCTGCGTTACCTGCACTCCCTGGACGTGGTGACCGAGACGGAACCGGGTCGCTATGCCCTGACGCCGGTCGGTGAGGTCCTCACCCTTGAGTTCATCGCCGACCGGCTCCACTCCGCCGGGGTGGTCGGTCGCGAGCTGCTCGGCCTCCACGGACTCACGGAGTCGGTCCGCACCGGCCGACCCGCCTACGCCTCGGTCACCGGACAGACCTTCGCCGAGGTGCGAGCCGAGCAGGACTACGAGGACCGCCACCTGGAGCGCCTCGCGAAGTTCCAGCCCGCCCTTGCGGGACCGATCGCCACGTCCGGCCTGCTCGCCGGGGTCCGCCACCTGGTGATCCACTCCGGTGGTGCCGGTGCGCACGCCCGTGAGTACGTCGCGGCCCACGAGACCCTGCGCGTGACGATCTGCGCCCTGCCCGCCCAGGCCGACTGGCTGCGCCGCGACCTGCCCGCCACGATTCCCGACGAGCGGCAACGCTCCCGCGTCGGCGTGCTCGAGCAGTCCGTCTTCGAGCCAGGACCGGCGGCCGACGCCGTGCTCGTCAGCCGCGCCTTCAAGACCCTGCCCGACGCCGACGCCGCGCACGCACTGCGCCGGGCAGCCGAGAACCTCACCCCCGGCGGACGAGTGCTGCTGATCGAGGAGGTCTTCGACACCGACGAGCTCGACGAGCACGACGGCGAGGCAGACCTGATCGGCCTGGTCTGCCACGGCTCCGGCCTGCGCACGGCGGCGGAGCTGGACGCCGTCATCGCCCGGGCCGGCCTCACACGCAGGTCGGCGCGGACCGTCGGCCTGGGCGTCACCGTCCATGAACTCGTCCGCTCCACTGCCGATTGATCCCCTCCAGCGCCGACTGCTCCTCTCCACCGCTGACTGATCCCCACCAGCGCCGACTGCCCCCCTCCACCCGGGAAATCCCCACCCGGGCAAGAAGAGAGAGAAAAACCATCATGAGCAGCACCCCCAGAGCCAGGCGCGGCACGGCCCTCGCCGCCGCACTCATGAGCGCGTCGCTCGTCCTCACCGCCTGCGGCAGTGGAGGCGACGACAGCGGCGACAAGGCCGCCGGTACCCGCAGCGTCAAGGCCGAGAACGGCACCATCAAGGTCCCCGCCGACCCCCGGCGGATCGTCACGATCGGCAACACGAACCTCCCCTTCATCGACTTGGGCGGCAAGCCGGTGGGCGTCACCGAGGTGTCCGACTCCGAACTCGACGTGCTGCCCGCGAAGCAGAAGGCCGCGTACGAGGCAGCCGAGGTCGTCGGCAGCAACGGGGGCGAGGTGGACCTGGAGAAGCTCGCCGGTCTCAAGCCGGACCTCATCCTGGTCCAGTTCCACTCGAAGGACTGGGACAAGGTCGGCAAGCGCCTGGAGTCGATCGCCCCGACCGTGTCCTGGGGGCTCGATACCGAGTGGAAGGCATTCGCGGGCGAGATCGCGGAGGCCGCCGACCTCACGGATGCGCTCAGCCGGCAGACGGCGGACTTCAAGAAGAAGGTCGCCAAGATCCAGAAGGCCTACCGCAAGACCATCGACGACACCTCGTTCGTCGACGTCTCCCGCGGCGACTGGAGCGATCCCGGAACGTTCTACATCGCGGACATCGGATGCTCCGAGATCGCCCGGGACGACATCGGCTTCGACCTGCCGGAGGCGGCCAAGGGCAAGGACCCCCTGGCCTACGAGTCCCTGCCGTTCGAGCAGATCGGCGAGCTGTCCAAGTACGACGTGATCACCTACCCCGTCGACGCCGGGGGCCGACCGGCCGAGCCCTTCGTCCCGGTGACCAAGACCAACAGCTGGAAGTCGCTGCCCGCCGTGAACTCCGGTCGCGCGCTGGGAGTCTTCTGCCCCGGCAACAACTCCTACGGGCCCGTTCTGCGGTACCTGGACTCGCTCGACCGTGCGCTGGCGACACTCGCACCCGACGACGCCAACTGACCCTCACCCGCGAACAACGATGAAGCTCATGGACGCGACGGAAGCGGCGGCTCCCACAGCGGAGCGGCAGCCGCCGGTCCCGCGACGCCGCCGCCGGGCCATCGGCCTTGTCGGGGCCCTCGCCACCTTGATCGTGCTGATGGTCCTCAGCGTCATGATCGGCTCCAAGGCGATACCGGTCCCGGTGATCTGGGACGCACTCCTCAACCCGCCTTCCAGCCCGGACCAGTTCGCGATCCGCGACTTCCGGCTGCCGCGCACGATCGTGGGTCTGGCCGTCGGCGTCGCACTCGGTCTCTCGGGCGCGCTGATCCAGGCGCTCACCCGCAACCCCCTGGCCGACCCCGGCATCCTCGGCGTGCACGCCGGTGCGTCGTTCGCGGTGACGGTCGCCGTGGGCCTGCTCGGCGTCCGGAGCGCCCAGGGCTACATGTGGTTCGCGTTCGCGGGGGCGCTGATCGTCACGCTCCTTGTGCTCGCCCTCGGGACGACGCGGAAGGGTTCCTCGCCGGTGGTCCTGGTGCTCGCCGGGGTCTGCGTCGGCGCCGTGCTCGGCGGCGCCAGGGAAGCGCTCCAGCTGGCCGACCCGGACGCCTTCGACGCGATGCGGTACTGGAACGCCGGGACGATCGCGGGTCGCCCGCTCGACGTCGTATGGCCGATCCTGCCGTTCTTCGCGGTGGCACTCGTGCTGGCCTTCGCGGTGTCGGGCCCGCTCAACGCCCTGGCTCTGGGGGACGAGCTGGCGGTCGCCCAAGGGGTCAGGGTGGCACGCACCCGTGTGCTCGCGGTGATCGCGCTCGCCCTCCTCGCCGGTGGCGCCACCGCGATCGCCGGACCCATCGCATTCGTCGGACTCATGGTGCCGCACGTGGCCCGCTGGATCGTCGGCCCGGACCAACGCTGGATCTTCGGCTACAGCATCCTCCTCGCCCCGAGCCTGCTGCTCGTCTCCGACATCCTCGGCCGCGTCGTGCTGAGGCCCGGCGAGATCCCCGTGGGCATCGTCACCGCCTTCGTCGGTGCTCCCGTCCTCGTCGCGCTGGTACGGCGGAAGAAAGCGAGCGGACTGTGAACACCCCCCAGCCGCGGGTGGACTTCGGGCGGCGGGCGCTGGTGCTGCGGCGCGGGCGGATCGCGGTCCGGCTCCAGTGGCGCACGGTCGTCGTCTGTACGGCGCTGACGGTCGCGCTCGCCGGTACCGCGGTGCTGGCGCTGATGACCGGCTCGTACGCGCTCAGCCCCGAGCAGGTGCTCTCCGCACTGACCGGCGGGGAAACCGGCTTCGTCCGCGAGATCGTGGTCGAGTGGCGGCTGCCCCGGGTCACCGCGGCGCTGGTGTTCGGCGCCGCTCTGGGCGTGAGCGGGGCGATCTTCCAGTCGCTGTTGCGCAACCCTCTCGCCGACCCCGGCATCATCGGGTTCTCCCAAGGCTCCTACACCGGCGCGCTGGTCGTGATCCTGGTCGTCGACGGCGGCTACGCGCTGCTTGTCGGCGGGGCGTTGCTGGGCGGGACGGCCACCGCCGTGGGCGTGTACGTGCTCGCCCACCGGCGAGGGGTGCAGGGGTTCCGGCTGATCGTCGTCGGCATCGGCGTCTCGGCGATGCTCGGGTCGCTCAACACCTGGCTGATCCTCAAGGCCGACCTGGACCAGGCGATGTCCGCGGCCGCCTGGGGTGCCGGGTCGCTCAACGGCGTGTCCTGGAACCAGGTCGTCTTCGGCGGCGCCTGCATCGCCGCGCTCCTGCTGCTCGCCGGGACGTTGAGCCGGCCGCTGCGGCAGCTGCAGCTGGGCGACGACGCGGCCGCCGCGCACGGGGTACGGGTCTCGCCCACACGCCTCGGCCTGATCCTGGTGGGAGTGGCGCTGACGGCGACGGTCACCGCCGCCTCGGGGCCGATCGCGTTCATCTCCCTGGTCGCCCCGCAGATCGGGCACCGGCTCGCCCGTACCGCGGGGATCACCCTCGTCCCCGCCGCCTTCGTCGGGGCGCTGCTGTGCCTGGCGTCGGACTACCTCGCCCAGCACATCGCCCCCAACCCGCTGCCGGTCGGCGTCATCACCGTCGTGCTCGGCGGCGGCTACCTCGGCTACCTGCTGTTCACCGAAGCAAGGAGACGCCTGTGAGTCGTTCATGGTCATCGTCGGCCCGAACGCGTGCGGCAAGTCCAGAGAGCGCGATACATGTCTGATCCGTCTGTCGAGAAGCTGTCGGCCGGTGAGTGGAGCCCGGAGCGGTTCCGACGACACCTCAAGGAGACGCGTACACCGCTGGTCGAGCGGGTCTCCGCGGACGAGGTCGAGGTGACCTTCGTCGACGAGCCCGGAGACGACACGACGGTCGCCCTCTCGGTGGTGATCGGCCCCAGGATCGCCTTCAACCCGATCGGCACGGAGTTCGCCCCGGTGGCGGGGACGCCGTTTCGCGTGCTCACGCTCCGGATGCGTGCGGACCTGCGCTTCTCGTACGTCTTCGTACGACGTGGTCCGTCGGGCGAGGGCGAACAGGTCGCGGACCCGTTCAACCCGCCGCCGAGGTTCTCGGAGTGTTCGGTGGAGCGGTTCTCCGGGGCCTCGGTGGCCGCGCTGCCCGACGCCCACCCACTGCCCTGGCTCGACCAGGCCGAGGCGCGACCGGCCCCGGCGGTGGAACCCGCCGTGCTGGCGAGCGACTTCCTGGGAGACGAACGCCGCGTCTGGGTCTCGATGCCCCCGGGAGAGTTCTCGGACGGGAGCGCACTGCCCTACGTGATCCACCTCGACGGGACGCCGGACCACAGCGCCCCGAGCGTGCGCGACGCCCTGGTCCGGGCGGGACGCATCCGGCCCTGCGTCGTGGTCCTCGTCGAGCAGCCGGCCCCGCGACGCGCCGAAGAGCTGCGCTGCAACCCGGCGTTCTCCCGGATGCTGGTCCGGGAACTGCTGCCGTGGCTCCACCATCGGTATCCGCTCTCGCGGGACCCCGGTGACGTCGCGCTGGCCGGTGAGAGCTTCGGCGGTCTGTGCGCCGGCTGGACAGCGCTCCACCACCCGACGGCGTTCGGCAACGCCATCCTCCAGTCCCCGTCGTGCGGGTACCACCCCGACCTCACCTGGGGCACCGGGGCGGCTGAGCTGCTGCGCCGCAGCCCCGTACCGACCCTGATCGCCGACTGCCTGGCTGAGGAGACGGCACCGATCCGCGTCTTCCACGACGTCGGTGAGCTGGAGGGCTCGAACACCCACAGCCGCTGGCTGGACCAGGTGCTCACCGCGAAGGGCTACGACACCCTCTACCGGGAGTTCGCCGGGGGACACGACTACGCATGGTGGCGAGGGCTCTTCGCCGACGCCCTGCTCTGGTGCTTCCCGCTCAGGAGCGGGGACGGGAGCACCGACGGGAGCCAGGCGTGAGCAACTCCTCACGGGCCCCGGGCGCCGACACCGCGGGGCTGGGCCGAGGACCTCTGACCCGCTGGCTGCCCGTGCTGCTGCAGGCGCCTGCCCCACCGCGCGAGGCACCTCCGTACGAAGCCGGGGCGGGCATCACACCAGGTCGGTTCCTGCTGCGCGTGATCCTCTCGGTGAAGCGGGTCACCGTTCCGGCGATGCTGCTCGCGGTCGTGTGGCAGGTGGGCGAGTCGGCGGTCCCCGTGGTGATGGGGGTGGCCATCGACCGGGCCCTGGCGACCGGGAACGCGGGGCAGCTGGTGCTGTGGCTCGGCGTGCTGGTGGCCCTGTACGTCGCGTTGACGATGGCGGCGAAGTCGGCGAACCGGCTGACCTCGTACGCGGTGCAGCTGGTGCAGCACCGGCTGCGGAGCACCCTCTCGACCGCCGTGCTGCATCCGGTCGGCGGTGCCGCCCGGGCTCCGGACGGCAGCGTCGTCTCGGTGATGACCAGCGACGTCGCCCGCCTGGCCAACGGGGTGCTCCTGGTGATCATGCCGGTCTCGAGGATCGCGGCCATCGGCTTCATCGCCGTGTCGCTGCTTGCGACGCACTGGCTGCTCGGGCTTGTGGTGCTGCTCGGAGCGCCTGTCGCGGTGTGGCTGATGGGAGTGCTCAGCGAGCGGCTCTCCCGTGACACCCGCGCGTACCAGGGGCTCTTGGCCACCACCGTCGGGCGGGCCACGGATCTGGTCGCCGGCTATCGGGTGGTCAAGGGGATACGCGCCGAGGCCGAGGCGACCAGGAGGTACCGGCAGGCGAGCCAGGAGACCCTCGTCGGGGCCAGGCGCAACGCGGGGCTGCTCGGGAGGTTCCTCGCGGGCTCGGGTGCGGTCACCGGCACGTTCGTCGCGGCGGTGATGGGGCTCGCGGGCTGGTTCGCCGTGGACGGGCGGCTGAGCATCGGCGAGCTGATCGCCGCCGTCGGCCTCACCCAGGCGCTGCTGCCGCAGATCCAGTCGATCGCGAGCGTCTCCATCCCCAACCTCGCAGGGGCTCGCGCGGCGTCCGCGCGCGTCATCGACGTGCTGCGTGGCGACGGCGGCGGGGGTCCCCGGCAGGACGACGGGACGGGGGCAGAGGTCGCGCTGCTGCCGGTGGTGGAGGTGGCCGCGCCCGGTGTGACGATCCGGGTGGACCCCGGAGAGTTCGTGGGAGTGCGCGCTGACGACCGGACCGCCGCCCGCCTGGCCAGGGCACTCCTGTACCCGCGGTCCTGCGGCGAGGTTGAGGTGCGGCTCGACGGACTCCCGGCGCGGGAGCTGACCGCGCAGGAGTACCGCTCCCGGGTCACGGTCGCCCCGCACCGGGTCACGCTGTTCAGCGGAACGATCCGCGACAACCTCACCGTCGGTGCGCCCGAGTTGACGGACGCCGCGTTGCGAGCCGCGGCGTGCGACGACTTCGCCGCCGATCTCGACCTCCCGGTCGGGGAGGACGGCAACCGCCTCTCCGGCGGCCAGCGCCAGCGGATCGCGCTCGCCCGCGCGCTGGCGAGCGATGCGCCGGTGCTCGTGCTGCACGACCCGACCACGGCGGTGGACCCGGTCACCGAGCACGCGATCGCGGTGCGTCTGCGTGACGTCCGCGCGGACCGCGCCACGCTGCTGATCGCCTCGTCCCCGGCACTGCTCGGGCGCTGCGACCGCGTCGTCGACCTGTCCGAGGACGCACCCCTGCACGGAAGGACGGTGGGATGAGCGTGGCATCCGTACGGAAGGGGGACGGGATGAGCGTGGCATCCGCCACGACCGGGCACGCGCTGCCCGTCGCGGGCGGCCGGGCGACGGCCAGGGAGGTCCTGCGGCTCAGCCGCGGACACCGGCTCCGGCTCGCCGCCGTCGGCGTGGTCGGGATCGTCGGCACCGCTGTCGACCTGATCCCGCCGGTGGCGATCGGGTACCTCGTCGACCGGGTGCGGGCGGGCACCGCGGATCTCGGGACCGTGCTGACGGTCACGGCCGTCATGGTGCTCTCGGGCGTCCTCGGCGCCGTGGGCACCACGGTGGCGATCGTGCACGCCACCCGCATTTACCACACCGTCCTCGCAGCGCTGCGCGAACGGCTCGTGAGCCGCGCCATGCTGCTCCCGCAGCACCTCGTCGAGCGCGCCGGTACGGGGGACCTGATATCCCGGTCGAGCGACGACGTCACCGCCGTCGCCGATGCCGCCCCCGCAGTGATCCCCGCACTCACCGTCACCGCGTTCACCGTCGTCGTGTCGCTGGGCGGGCTCGCGGCCCTTGAATGGCCCTATGCGGCCGCGTTCGCCGTCGTACTGCCCGTCTACGTACTCGCCATGCGGTGGTACCTGCGCACCGGGCCCCGGGTGTACCGAGCCGAGCGTGCGGCGATGAGTGCGCGTGCCCAGCAGATCCTCGAGTCCCAGCGCGGCCACGCCACCGTGCTCGGCTTCGGGCTCGCCGAGCACCGTCATCGCGCCGTGATGACCAACTCCTGGGGCGTCGCGGTGCAGTCGCTGCGGGCACGCACCGTGCAGAGCATGCTCAACGCCCGGCTCAACCTCGGCGAATGCCTGAGCCTCGCCGCCGTGCTCGTCGTCGGATTCGTCCTCGTCAGCCATGGATCCTCGACCGTCGGCGGTGCCACCACCGCCATGCTGCTCGTGCTGCGCCTGCTGGGGCCGGTCAACCAACTGCTGTTCGTCATCGACACCCTTCAGTCGGCCCTCGCCTCGCTGAGCCGCATGATCGGAGTCGCCACGATCCCGACGGTGGACGCGGCCGAGGCGACGACGCCGACAGGCCCGACAGAACCGGCAGCCCCGACAGACCCAGCAGCCCCGGCCACCGCCGTTCGGCTCCACGAGGTCGCGTTCCGTTACGCCGACGGCCCACTCGTGCTCGACGGCATCGGCCTCGACATCCCGGCTGGTCAGCACCTTGCGATCGTCGGCCCGTCCGGGGCAGGGAAGACCACGCTCGCCGCCGTGATCGCGGGAGTTCACCGACCCGACGCCGGGACAGTGACCCGCCCCTGCCGCACCGCGGTGATCACCCAGGAAGTACACGTGTTCGCCGGGACACTGCGAGAGAACCTCACGCTCGCCGCGCCCGACGCCACCGACCGCGAGATCCGCGCCGCGCTCGACACCACCGGCGCGGCCGATCTCCTCGACCTGTCGGAGGGTGCCCTCGACACGGTGGTCGGCACCGGGGGACATCCGCTCACCGAGGCACAGGCGCAACAGCTCGCCCTCGCCCGCCTGCTCCTGGCCGACCCGGAGTTGGCGATCCTCGACGAAGCCACCGCCGAGGCCGGTTCCGCCCACGCCGAGCGGCTCGACCGTGCCTCGGAAGCGGTCCTCGCCGGGCGGACCGGCATCGTGATCGCGCACCGGCTCTCCCAAGCCGCCACGTGCGACCGGATCGCGGTCATGGAAGCCGGCCGCGTCGTCGAGACCGGTGCCCATGACGAACTCCTCACCGCCGGCGGCACCTACGCCCGGCTGTGGGCGGTGTGGCAAGACGGGCAACACATCAGCGCGAACAGGTGAGGGCGGCGCCGGGCCCGGCTGGTCGTGCGGGACGGCACACGCGGGACGGCGAACGGGTGCGGCCCCCGTCCTCTGCGGGCGGGGGCCGTCGTGCGTCTGGGCGTGGGTGGGTGTCAGCTGAGGATCAGGAGCGTCGTGATGCCCGGGCCGAAGGCGCCGCCGAGTTGGTAGCTGAGGGCGAAGAGGCCTATCGCGGTGGGGCGTTGGGCGGGGGTGGTGGCGGAGGCCGCGTGGACCGAGAGGGTGGCGTTGGCGCCGGTCGCGGTGAAGGCCGCGGCGCCTGCCGCCAGGAGGAGCAGGGGGCCCGAGGCGGAGAAGGCCGCCGTGGCCACCGCCGTCGCGCCGACGGTGACGAGGATCGTGCGGACCGCCGCCCGGCCCAGGCGGGCCGAGCTCGCCGCGAGCAGCCAGGACAGGGCCGACGCGGTGAGCAGGGTGATCAGCTGGCCCGTTCCGATCGCGCCCTTCGACCAGCCCGCCCGGTCCTGGAGCAGGGACGGCACGGTGAACAGGAGCGTGAAGTAGGTGGTGGAGAGGGTGACGCCGAGGGCCGCGGAGATGAGGAAGAGGGGGGAGCGCAGGAGCGTCGAGGGTACGAAGCCCTCCGGGCGGCGGCGGACGTGCAGGGCCAGGAGCACGGCGGTCAGCAGGGCCGCCACCACGGCCGGGAGCGGGGCCGTCGGCAGCAGGATCAGGGCCGTCGCGAGGGCGATGAGCAGCGTCGCACCGCGGGCGTCGAAGCGGCCCTCGCCGGGCTGCGCGTCGCGGGCGTAGCGCGCCACGGCGGGCACGGCGAGCAGGGCGATCGCCGACACCGCGAACGCGAGCCGCCACGACACCGCGTCCGTGAGCGTCGCCCCGAGCAGCGGTCCCGCCGCCCCCATGACGCCGAAGCCGGAGCTGATCACGCCCATCCTGCGCGCGCTGCCCGCCAGGTTCATCGCCGCCGCGACCAGGCCCGCCCCGCCGAGTGACTGTCCGACCCGGCCCGCGAGGGCCACCGGCAGCCAGGGTGCGATCGCCACGAGCACGGTGCCGCCCACGACCAGTGCCGTGCTCAGCCGCAGCAGGGGCTTCAGGCCGCGGCGGCGCAGCAGGGCCGCGAGCAGCGGGGTGCCCGCCGCCATCGCCCAGGCGAACGCCGTCACCATCCAGGTCGCCGTGGCGGTCGCGACGCCGAGGGAGCGTGCCATGTCCGGCAGGATCAGGACGGGGGCGTTGGCCCCGGCGGCCACGGGGGCGGCCAGCAACGCCAGCCAGAAGGCGGGGACTTGGCGGGGGGTGGGGGCCGTGGTGGGCGCTGTGACGGCGGTGGTGGACGCGGCGGTCGCTGTGGACGCCGTGGACACGGTGGACGCTGTGGTGCTGGACATGGGGACCCCCTGGAGCGGAACGGCGAATGGTGGACGTAAGGGAAGGGGCAGGCGGCGTCCGCCCCGCGCTCAGACCGACGTCACGACGTCCTCGTACGCCAGCCGCGGCGACCGCGGGAACCACGCGTCCTCGCCGGGGCGGCCGATGTTGACCACCATCAGCGGCTCGTGGTCGTCGTCCAGGAACTCCGCGCGCAGGCCCTCGGCGTCGTAGCCCGTCATGGGTCCGGCGGCGAGGCCCGCCGCGCGGACGCCGACGATGAAGTACGCGGCCTGGAGCGTGCCGTTGACGAGGGCGGACTGCTCGCGGACGGAGCGCTCGGAGAAGTACAGGTCGCCGATCCCCGGGGCGTGCGGCACCAGCTGGGGCAGCTCCTCGTGGAACTCGTGGTCCGTGGCGAGGATCGCGACCAGCGGGGCCGTCTCGGTCTTGGCGCGGTTGCCCTCGGCCATGTGCTTGAGCAGGCGCTCGCGGCCCTCGGGGGAGCGGACGAGGATGACGCGCAGGGGGGACTGGTTGAAGGCGGTGGGGCCGTACTTCACCAGGTCGTAGATCGCCTGGATCTGCTCCTCGGTGACGGGCTCGGCGGTGAAGGTGTTGGCCGTGCGGGCCTCGCGGAAGAGCAGGTCCTGGGCGGCGGGGGCGAGGGCGAGCTCGGACATGGTGGGGCTCCTTCGTTGTCTCTGCGTTCGTCTTCTCAAGACTGAAAGTTTCAACGTTGAGATAAAAGCACGTGGGTTCTTTCAGCGTCAAGTGTCTTAACCTTGAGAAGGTTCTTGTTGAGAAGATGCTCGTTGAGGGAAGACGGGCGCAGGCCGAAGGAGAGGGGACGTCGTGAGCGACGCCGTGGACGCGATCGTGGGGCAGTGGGAGAAGGAGCGGCCCGAGCTGAGGGACGACCTCTGGCCGGTGCAGCTGATCGCGAGGGTCCAGCGGATGAACCGGGTCCTGGACCGCGAGGCCAAGGTGTTCTGCGCCAAGCACGGCGTGGAGTGGGGCGAGTTCGACGTCCTGACGACGCTGCGCCGCTCCGGGCCGCCGTACGCCCTGACCGCGGGCGCCTTCCTCAAGGCGGCCATGGTGACCTCGGGGGCGATCACCAACCGGATCGACAAGATGGAGGCCAAGGGTCTGGTCGAGCGGGTCAGGGACGGCGCCGACCGCCGCACCGTCCGGATCAAGCTCACGGAGCACGGCAAGCAGCTCACGGAGGTCCTGATGGCCGACCATCTGAACCGCTACGCCCGCCTCCTCGGCGACCTCGACCCCGCGGAGGTCGACGCCGCCGCCGGGCTGCTCCGCAAGTTCCTGGAGCAGCAGGGCGACACGTCGATCACGTGACCGCGTCTCGGGGGTCGCGCGGGGTGGCCCACGGCTCAGCCGTACCCCTGGGTCACCCCCGCCCGTCCCGCCCCCGGGAAATCGATGGTGGCTGAAATCCCGCCAACGCCGCGCCCCCACCCCCTCCGTCCCGCGGAAGCCGCAGTCCGGCGGTGCCACCCCGTCCCACGTGCCGCTCCACTGTTACGGGGGGAATGCACGGATTATTGCTGCCATGTCATGGCCGGTGCATGGCGGTCGTGTTACGTCCGAACACCGCCCTTGTGGGTTTCCTATGGATCCGCCAATCTTTCGTCGGCGACAGAGAGTTGAACATTGATCAGCTCGGCGTGCACATGTCGGCCAAACATTGTCATGCCCTTGTCGCATCCCCCACCAGCGCACCACCGATTGAGGAGGACCCCTCAGATGGCAGTGATGCGTCACCCCCGCCGAAGACTGGCCGGTACGGGCACCCTCGCCCTCACCGCCGCCACCGCCGTCGCCCTCGGTGTCGTCGCCGCGCTCCCCGCGAGCGCGCAGCCGAAGGCAGCGGAAGGCCGGATCCAGTACGCGGACGCTCCCGGCTCGATCGCCAACAGCTACATCGTCACCCTCGACGCGGACGCCCCGAAGGCGGACTCGCCCGCCGGCAAGGCGCTCGCGAAGAAGCACGGCGCCGAGATCGAGCGGACGTACAAGAAGGTCCTGAACGGCTACGAGGTGCAGGCGTCCGAGGCCGAGGCGAAGAGGTTCGCCGCCGACCCGGCCGTCGCCTCCGTCGTGCAGAACCGCACGTACACGGTCTCCGCGACCCAGCCCAACCCGCCGTCGTGGGGTTTGGACCGCATCGACCAGCGCAACCTCCCGCTGGACCAGAAGTACACCTACCCGGACAAGGCCGGTGAGGGTGCCACCGTCTACGTCATCGACACCGGTGTCCGCAAGAGCCACCAGGACTTCGGCGGCCGCGCCGTCGACGGCTACGACGCCATCGACAACGACAACGTCGCGCAGGACGGCCACGGCCACGGCACGCACGTCGCCGGAACCGTCGGCGGCACCGCGCACGGCGTCGCCAAGAAGGCCAAGATCGTCGGCGTCCGCGTGCTCAACAACTCGGGCTCCGGCACCACCGCCCAGGTCGTCGCGGGCATCGACTGGGTGACGCGCAACGCCACCAAGCCGGCCGTCGCCAACATGAGCCTCGGCGGCCCGGCCGACAGCGCGCTCGACACCGCCGTCCGCAACTCCATAGCCGCCGGCATCACCTACGCCGTCGCCGCGGGCAACGAGACCACCAACGCCAGCACCCGCTCGCCCGCACGCGTCACCGAGGCCATCACCGTCGGCGCCACCACCAACACCGACGCCAAGGCCAACTACTCCAACTTCGGCAACGTCCTCGACCTGTTCGCCCCCGGCTCCGGCATCACGTCGGCGTGGAACACCAACGACACGGCGACCAGCACGATCTCCGGTACGTCGATGGCGTCCCCGCACGTCGCGGGCGCCGCGGCCCTGTACGTCGCGGAGAACCCGTCGGCCACCCCGGCGCAGGTCTCCACGGCCCTGACGACCGCCGCCACCCCGAACGTCGTCGGCAGCCCCGGCAGCGGCTCGCCCAACCGCCTGCTGTACGTGGGCGCGGGCGGCACCAACCCGCCCGGACCGAAGTTCGAGAACGGCGCGGACTTCGCGATCACCGACCACTCCACCGTCGAGTCGCCGGTGACCGTCACCGGTGTCCCGGGCAACGCCCCCTCGGCCCTCAGTGTCCCCGTCGCCATCAAGCACACCTACGTCGGTGACCTGAAGATCGAACTCGTCGCCCCCGACGGCTCCGCCTACGTCCTCAAGAACTACGGAGTCGGCGGCAGCTCGGACGACATCAACACGTCGTACACCGTCAACGCCTCCTCGGAGACGGCCAACGGCACCTGGAAGCTGCGGGTCAGCGACAACGCGTCCCAGGACATCGGCACTTTGGACTCCTGGGGGCTGCAGTTCTGACGCCGTCCGACTGACGGCCTCAGGGCAGGCGATTCCGGCGCCGAGCCCCTGATGCCCGCCAGCCCGCAGTGATCAACCAGCGACACCGTCACACAGCTTCGCCCTCGTCCTCGCGGAACGGCTCCGGGTCCTCGACCCAGCCGGCCGCGAGGACGAGGTGCGTTCGGCGGTGCGTGTGCCCCCCTCGGGCGCCCGGCGTGAGCCGTGTGGCGGACGGCGTGCGCCGGTGGCTCAACCGCCGTATCTGATCAGTTAGTTGATTGCTATAACGCTCGAAACGTCCTGCGTAAAGCCCTGCGGGCCAGGAAATCATCACTTCGAGTGATTCCTTGGCCTAGGGTTGCGGCCAACAACCCACGGTTGCCACGCTGTTGCTGTCTGTCAACCTGATGGGAGTGGCCAGTGACATTCGGTGAGCAGCCGGCCTATCTGCGCGTCGCGGGTGATCTCCGTAAGAAGATCACCGATGGTTCGCTGCCCCCGCACACCCGGCTCCCCTCGCAGGCCAGGATCCGCGAGGAGTACGGGGTGTCGGACACGGTCGCTCTCGAGGCCCGCAAGGTGCTCATGGCCGAAGGTCTGGTCGAGGGGCGCTCCGGCTCCGGCACCTATGTGCGCGAGCGCCCCGACCCGCGCCGCGTCGCGCGCACCGGCTTCCGCGGTCCCGGCACCTCCACCCCCTTCCGCCAGGAGCAGGCCGCCGAGAACGCCCGCGGCACCTGGGAGTCCCGCAGCGAGCAGACGGACGCGACCGACGCGGTCGCCGAGCGGCTCGCCATCCGCCCCGGGGACCGGGTGATGTGCACGCGCTATGTCTTCCGGGACGCGGGCGAGGCCATGATGATCTCCACGTCGTGGGAGCCCCTGGCCGTCACCGGCCGCACCCCTGTGATGCTCCCTGAGGAGGGCCCCCTCGGCGGCTGCGGCGTCGTGGACCGCATGGCCGCCATCGACGTCATCGTGGACAACGTCGCCGAGGAGGTCGGCGCCCGCCCCGGCCTCGCCGAGGAGCTGCTCGCCCTCGGCGGCGTCCCCGGCCACGTGGTGCTCGCCCTCCAGCGGACGTACTACGCCTCGGGGCGCCCCGTCGAGACCGCCGACATCGTCGTGCCCGCCGACCGCTATCGCATCGCGTACCACCTGCCGGTGCGGTGACCCGTCCGGCCCGCGTGATCGCGAGTTAACGCCCGCCCCGGTTCCGTAACGCCCGGGCAATCGCGCTCCGCCGTGGATCGTCACGCACGGCTTCTAACTTCCCCCTCCGTACCCGCAGTCCGGTCGGAAGTCAGGAGCCCCCATGACGGATACGGTCACGCGCGACGACGCGAGCCCGGTGGGTGAGGCGACCCCGGCCGAAGGAGGCCCCAAGCGCAGCTACGCCCGGCTCGCCGCCGACGAGAGCCGTGAGGACTACTCGCTGCGCTACGCCCCGCACTCCTTCCGCCGCTGGTCGCCGACCATGGTCGCGTCCACGGCGCTCGGCGGCATCGCCTATCTCGCGGACTTCGCGATCGGCGCGTCCATCGTCTTCACGTACGGTTTCACCAGTGGATTCGCGTCCATCCTGTGCGCCGCGACGATCATCTTCGTCACGGGCGTGCCGATCGCGCGGGCCTGCGCGACGTACGGCCTGGACATGGACCTGGTCACGCGCGGCGCGGGCTTCGGCTACTTCGGCTCCACCCTCACCTCGCTGATCTACGCCTCGTTCACCTTCATCTTCTTCGCCCTCGAAGGCTCGATCATGGCCCAGGCCATGCACCAGGCGGTCGGACTCCCGGTGGAGATCGGCTACTTGGTGACGACGCTGATCGTCATCCCGATCGTCTTCCGCGGCATGGGCGCGCTCGCCAAGGTGCAGGCGTGGACCCAGCCGATCTGGCTCGTCGGCATGGCCCTGCCGTTCCTGGTGCTCGCCTTCGAGGCGCCGGACGCCTGGGGCGCCTTCGGCTCGTTCGAGGGCACCGAGGGCGCGGGCCAGGGCTTCTCCTGGATCGGCTTCGGGCTCGGCACCGGCGTCGCGCTCTCCCTCATCGCACAGATCGGTGAACAGGCCGACTACTTGCGCTTCATGCCGGCCAAGACCGAGGCGAACAAAAGGCGATGGAATCTGGCCGTTCTCGCGGCCGGACCCGGCTGGGTGATCATCGGCGCCGCCAAGCAGCTCGGTGGCGCGTTCCTGGCGTTCGTGGCCCTGGAAGCCGTCGGCAAGACGCATGCCCTGGAGCCGATCGCCCCGCAGATCGAGGCGCTGCGCCCCTGGCTCGGCTCCTTCGCGCTGCCCGCCGCCGCGGTCTTCGTCATCGTCTCGCAGATCAAGATCAACGTGACCAACGCCTACAGCGGTTCGCTGTCCTGGTCGAACTTCTTCTCCCGCGTCACGCACCGCCACCCGGGCCGGGTCTGGTACATCTTCCTCAACCTCGCCATCGCGCTGACGCTGATGGAGATGAACATGTTCGCGGCCCTCAACAAGCTCCTCGGCTTCTACGCCAACGTGGGCATCGCGTGGATCGTCGCCGTCGCCGCCGATCTGGTCATCAACAAGCGGGTGGGCTGGAGCCCGCCGTACATCGAGTTCAAACGGGCCTATCTGCACGCGGTGAACCCGGCCGGATTCGGGGCGATGGTGATCGCCTCGACGGTCTCCATCCTGGCGTTCTTCGGCCTGTTCGGCCGGTACGCCGAGGCCTTCTCGACCTTCATCGCCGCCGGACTCGCCCTGCTCCTGTGCCCGTTGATCGCCTGGGCCACCCGCGGCAGGTACTACCTGGCGCGGCCGAACCCGGTGAACGGCCCGCACGTCGAGGTCCCCGACATCACGGCCACCCACACCTGCACGGTGTGCGAGACCGCGTACGAACTCCCCGACATCGCCGACTGCCCCGTCCGGTCGGGGCCGATCTGCTCGCTGTGCTGCTCCCTCGACGCCGAGTGCGGGGACGTCTGCCGTACGTCGCCCGCGAGCGGCCCGGTGCTCATGCCGGTGCCGACGGTGCCGACAGTGCCGACCGCGCCCGCGCCGGACCCGGCTCCGTAGGTCGGGGCGCACGCGGGCGCGTCATTCGTCAACGAACCGTAAAGCGGGCCGAGTTCGGGCTTGCAGTGCCCGTCCGGGGCCGGTGTGGGGGGCGCGTCCGTGCGGACGCGCCCCCTCCGTGCTGGCCGATTGCGTATCTCTTTGTGCAAAGTCGTATCCGCTGCGTAAAGGTCGGGCGTAAGCTCGGGCATATGCGGATTGCGGTTTCCTTACTGATCGAGGCGTGGGGTGCGCCGGGGGCGGGGAGCGGAGGGACGGCATGAACGACGGGACGGTCATACTGCCCTGGCTCGTGATACGTCAGGACGACAACGGCAACCGCTACCGCGTCGGCAGGTACGCGACCAAGGCCGAGGCGCAGAGGATCGCGGACAGCCTCGACGACCGCGGCAAGGAACAGCTGTACTGGGTGGAGCGGCTGAACCAGAACGGCGCGAGGTGAAGGCCGTAGGCTCCCGCGCATGACCGATCGGATCGTGGTGGTGGGCGCCGCCCTGTACGACGACGGGCGGCTGCTCGCCGCCCGCCGCAGCGCGCCCGAGGAACTCGCCGGGCGCTGGGAGCTGCCCGGGGGAAAGGTCGAGCCCGGCGAGCGCGGCGAGGACGCGCTCGTGCGCGAGCTGCGCGAGGAGCTGGGCGTCGAGGCGGAGCCGCTCGCGCGGGTGCCGGGGGAGTTCGACCTCGGGCGCGGTTATGTGATGCGGGTGTGGCGGGCCCGGCTGCTCGCGGGGGAGCCGAAGCCCCTGGAGGACCACGACGAGCTGCGCTGGCTCGGCCCCGGCGACCTGTGGACCGTGGACTGGCTCCCCGGCGACATCCCGGCGATCCACGCCCTGACGGAATCCTGACGGACCGCCCTCCTGACTTTCCTGGCGGCCCGATCCCGCCCCGCGCTACCGTCGACGCCTCGGCACACCCCGTCTGACGGACCCTCCGACACCCCCTCCGACCTGCCGGAACACCCACCGGAGCCGAGCGGGTCGGCCGCCGCCGCGACCCTGCGGCGGCCGGGGTGCAGGGGCGTGCGAGGTGCGCGAGAGGTGATGGCGGGACAGGCCGCACGCCTCTCTACGCCGTTCGTGCCACAACGTCACCTTGAACGCGGTACTTCCGCCTGGATATCGGGTATGTGCCCATTAACCCCATGAAACCGGACATAGGTCCGCCGTTGGGCCGGGAAGTGATCGGCGTGATCGACACCGAAGGCGCGTGCGCCGAGTGGGACTTTCCCGCGGACCCGGGCGCCGTCCGCACGGCCCGCGCCGTCGTCCGCGCGCAGCTCGGCGCATGGGGGCTCGGCGCCCTCGGTGACGTCGCCGTGCTGCTCGTCAGCGAGCTGGTGACCAATTCCCTGCGCTACGCATCGGGGCCCATCGGCGTCCGCCTGGTGCGCCAGGGCGATCAGCTCGGCACGCTGCTCGTCGAGGTGTCCGACCCGCTGCCCGATCCGCCCACGGAACGGGCCGCCGCACCCGACGACGAAGGCGGCCGCGGCATCCAGCTGGTCGCCCGGTCGTCCCGGCGCTGGGGCACGCGTCCGGGACGTACGGGCACGGCGGGGAAGACGGTGTGGTTCGAGCTGGCGCTGCCCGGATAGAAGACAGAGGGCGCCGGTACGTACAAGTGCACGGGACGAGCACAAGGCGGACACGGGCCAAAAAGCGTTTAGTCCGTGCTGTGATCGTGAACGGCGTGTGGCTCGGCACCGTAGTGCTGGATACTGCGGGCAGCCACATCCGGTGACCGGTACCGGACGCGGTGAGCTGGAGGGGACGGTTCGCGTGAGCGAGATACCAGCGAAGGCGACGGGTTCGACGCGGCCTGCGGCGCGGTCGGGCGGGGCCCTGCCCGCACGGCCGGTGCCGGGAGCCGGAGGCGGACCTCTCTCGTCGGCGCCGACGGGGACCACGGACGTCGTGACGGGTGCGCCGGGTGCGGCGGACGCGGCCCGCGGCGGCGCGCGAGTCGCCGCGGGGGAAGGCGCCGGCCACGGACCGGCCGACCCCGCGGGCGAGGACGCGCCGGGACCCGCGGACGACGGCCCCGGCGACGAGGACGCCCCGGCCGGTGGCCCCGCCGCCGACGGCCCCGCGCGTGACGTAGTCCCCGGCGCGCCCGGAACCGTAGGCACCGGTGGGTCGCAAGGCGTAGCCGGGGCCCCCGGGGACGCCGACGCGCGTCACCGGGGTGTCGGTGCGGTGCCCGCCCGCGTCGACGGCCCGCCCCTCACGACGGACGACGTCGTCTGGCAGAGCAGCCCGCCCGGGTCCATCTACGACTACATCAAGGTGGCCTCCTTCTCGATCGGCCCCGACGGCCTGGTCGACCAGTGGAGCGCCCGCGCCGAGCGCCTGTTCGGCGTGGCCGCGCGCGACGCCGTCGGCAAGGACCCCATCGACGCGTTCATCGCGCCCGAGCTGCGGCCCGCGGGGCGGCGCAAGATGGCCGAGATCCTCGACGGGCGGGAGTGGACCGGGTCGGTCCCGTTCCGGGTGCCGGAGTCGGCCCTCCGCGTGCCGGAGTCCGGACCGGACGCCCCGGCCACCGGAGGGGGCGGCGGGACCGCCCCGGCCGCCGCCGGGCTCGAAGGCATCGCCGAGGTCTATGTGATGCCCGCCCGGACACCGGAGGGCGAGCGCTCCGCCGTCTGCATCGTCGTCGACGTCCGCGCGCTCCGCCGGATCGAGACCGACCTCGCCGCCTCGCAGGCCATTTTCGGACAATCTCCGTTCGGCTTCCTGCTGTTCGGCACCGACCTGAAGGTGCAGCGCGCCAACCGCCGGTTCGCCGCCGTCTTCGGCGGCGCCGTCGACGACCACCGCGGCCGCACGGTCCACGACTATCTGCCCCGCCACGAGGCCGACCGCATGCAGGACGCCATGCGCCGCGTCCTGGAGACCGGCGAGGCCGTCACGGACATGCAGATCGTCGGCCCCGCCCCGGGCAGCAACGAACGCCGCCACTGGTCGATCAACCTCTACCGCGTGCACAGCGGTTCGGGCCGCCCCATCGGCGTCGCCGGCCTCGGCAACGACGTCACCAACCGGCACGCCGCCGCCCGCGAGGCCGCCCACGCCCGCCGCAACCTCGCCCTCCTCAACGAGGCCGGCGCCCGCATCGGCAACTCCCTCGACCTGGAGACCACCGCCCGCGAGCTCCTCGACGTCAGCGTCCCCGGCTTCTGCGACCTCGCCTCCGTCGACCTCTACCAAGGCCTCCTCGACGGCGACGAGGCCGCGCACATCCGCCAGAGCCTCGCCGAGGGCAGCGCCGAACTGCGCCGCGTCGCCTTCGCGAGCGCCGTCGCCGACGCGCCCTTCCCCGACGGCACCGGCCCCGTCGACGTCGGCTCCGTGCACCGCTTCGCCTTCAACTCGCCCTGCGCGGAGGCCCTGCGCACGGCCCGCCCGCGCCTGGTCGCCGCCGACGACGACTGCGGGCCCGCCCGCCGCCTCACCAGCGGCCTCATCCAGTCCACGCTCGCCGTGCCGATGGTCGCGCACGACACCGTCGTGGGCCTCGCGCAGTTCTCCCGTACGAAGGGCAGCGAACCCTTCGGCGAACGCGACCGTGCGCTCGCCGTCGAGCTCGCCTCGCGCGCCGCCGTCTGCATCGACAACGCCCGCCTCTACCGCCGCGAGCACGAGCGCGCGCTGATACTGCAACGGTCCCTGCTCCCGCCCGGCGATCCCGAGGCCGCCGGACTCGACATCGCCTGCCGCTATCTGCCCGGCAACGCCGCCACCGAGGTCGGCGGCGACTGGTTCGACGTCATCGAACTGCCGGGACACCGCACCGCTCTGGTCGTCGGCGACGTCATGGGCCGCGGCCTGCGCGCCGCCGTCGCCATGGGCGAACTGCGCTCCGCCGTACGCACCCTCGCGCTGCTCGACCTGGAGCCCGCCGAGGTGCTCTCCGCGCTCGACGAGATCGCCCGCGGCCTCGGCAACCCGCAGGGCAAGGAGCAGGCCCGCCGCGGCGGGCCCGCCCGCGGCCGCGACACCGACGACCTCGCCGAGGTCTACCTGGCGACCTGCGTGTACGCGGTGTACGACGCCGTCACCCGCCGCGTCACCTTCGCCAACGCCGGGCATCTGCCGCCGGTCCTCGTCGAGCCCGGCGAGGCCGCGCTCATGCTCGACGTGCCCCCGGGCATGCCGCTCGGCGTCGGCGGCGAACCCTTCGAGGAGGTCGAGGTCGACCTGCCGGAGGGCGCGCTGCTCGCCCTCTACACCGACGGCCTCGTCGAGTCCCGCGACCACCCCCTGGACGAGGGCCTGAACGCCTTCGTGGGCGCCCTCGACGACCCCGCGCAGGCCCTTGAGGACATCTGCGACCACGTCCTGAACACGCTCGACACCCACCACGGCGAGGACGACATCGCGCTGCTCATGGCGCGGGTGCAGGGGCTGCCCGCCGAGCACGTCGGCGACTGGACGCTGCCGCGCGAGCCGCAGTCCGTGGGCCGCGCCCGCGAACTGGCCTGCCAGCGGCTGCGCGAGTGGGACCTCGAAGCGCTCGTCGACACGGCCGAACTCCTCGTCAGCGAGCTGGTCACCAACGCCCTGCGCTACGGCGAGGGCGAGATCCGCCTGCGCCTGCTGCTCGACCGCACCCTGGTCTGCGAGGTCTGGGACGCCGGGCTCGTCCAGCCGCGCCGCCGCCGCGCCCGCGACACCGACGAGGGCGGGCGCGGCCTGCAGCTCGTCGGCCTGCTCAGCGCGGCCTGGGGCTCACGCCGCACACCGCGCGGCAAGACGGTGTGGTTCGAACTGGCGCTGCCGGACGGCGACTCGCAGCCGATGGACGCGGCGGAGGCGCTGATGAGCCTGTTCTGAGCCCACGGCCCGGTCGAGGCGCCCCGTCGGCTCACGTCGTCGCCTTCAGCGCCGCGAGCCGCGCCTCCACCTCCGCCGTGTCGCTCAGGCTGTCCAACTGCTCGAACTGCGCGTCCAGCGAGGACGCGGCCAGCTCCTCCCTGCCGAGGGCCCGCGCCTCCTCACGCCGCACCTTCTCCTCGAACCGGCTCAGCTCGCTCGTCGGATCGAGGACATCGATGCTGTGGGCCGCGTCGAGCATCCGGTTCCGCGCCTCGGCCGACTTCGACCTGGCCACCAACTGGTCCCGCTTGGAGTGCAGTTCCGTCAGCTTGATCTTCATCGTGTCGAGGCCGTCCTTGAGCCTGCCGACCACCTCGGACTGCGCGGCGATCGACGGCTCTGCGTCCTTCGCCTCCCGCTCCGACCGCAGCTGCCTGCCCAACGCCACCTTGGCCAGGCCGTCGAACCGGTCCGCCTCCGCGGCGTTCCCGTCCGCGCGCAGCACGTCCGCCTTCTTGCTGGCCGCGATCGCCTTGCCGCCCCACTCGGCGGCGGCCGCCAGATCCTCCTTGTGATCCTCCTCCAGGAGCCGCAGATCACCGATCGTCGTCGCGACGGCCTGCTCGGCCTCCCGGATGTTCTCCGTGTAGTCGCGGATCAGCTGGTCCAGCATCTTCTGCGGGTCCTCGGCCTGGTCGAGGAGGGCGTTGACGTTGGCCTTCGCCAACTGCGCCACGCGCCCGAGGACGGTCTGCTTGGCCATGGGGGCTTCTCCTTGTGTGTACGTACGGGGACTTGTGTGTGCGTACGGGCACGCATCCGCGCATGAGTCTCAGAACCGACCGCCCCCGCCCCTGCGGCCCCGGGTCCCGCCCCCGCCGAAGCTCCCCGGCCCGCCCCCCCAGCCGAAGCCGCCCCCGCCCGTCCCCCCGGCGCCCCCGCGCCCGAGCCCGCCGAAGATTTTCCCGAGGGA
>NZ_JNXT01000081.1 GCF_000716675.1 Streptomyces alboflavus | reverse complement strand
CCCCCGGCCCGCACGGGAACGCCACCCCGCGCCGCACGGCCCCCGGCCCCCACCCCGGGGCCGACAGCAACGGGTGGGCGGGTGGGAAGGCCGCCGCGCAGCGGCGGCACAGCATCCGCGGCCGAGCCGAGGAGACACCCACGCCCCGGCCGAGGGAAACGGGAACCAACGACCCACCCGAGCCCCGATCAAGGCGCCCACGCCAGAAGTAAGCTGGTTCCATTGACTCGACCCGAGCACACCCGTGCGGACGGGTCGAGCACGTCGGGCAAGTCGTGAAGGGGCGGTTACGGGTGAGTGCGTCGGGCACGGCCGCGGGCGACGGGGCCTCCCCTGTTGGAGCGCGCCCGCGAGCTTGGGGAAACGTCGAGCACATGCTGCGCCAGGTGGCGCCGGGCCGCTACGACGCGTACGAGGCGCTGCTCGGAGCCCTCGCCGACGACCAGGTGTGGATGCTGCTCTGGCACGGCCAGTCGGGTTCCCCCGACGCGCAGTACGGCAACATGGAAGTCGAAGGGCTCGGCTACGCCCCCTGCGTGACCTCCGCCCAGGAACTCTCCGCCAGCGGCTGGAACCGCGGCTACGAGGTGCTCACCGGCCTGGACGCGGCCCGCGCCCTGTACCCCGACCACTACGGCCTCTGGCTGAATCCGCACGCCCCGGGCGGCGGCGTCGGCATCCCCTGGCTGGACCTGCGCCGCATCGCCAGTGGCCTCGACCTACAGCCCGCGGGGCCCCTGCGCCTGACCGAACCGGCCATCGAACTCCCGCAGTTCTACGCCCTGTTGAGCCAGAACGCCCACCGCACCCCGACGGTCCGCTCGCTGCGCCGCGCCTGGGTGCAGCCCGCGCTCGGCGCCCCGTACCTGGCCATCGGCCTCGATGTGTACGACACCTCGCCGGGCGCGGTGGACACGGTCCGCGCGATGATGCAGCAGTCCATCGGCGCCGTCCCCGAGGGCCTGCCGGTCTCCACCGTGGCGATGGCCGACCCGCACGACCCGGTGGCGATGTGGCTGCGCGCCAACGCCCGCCCGTTCTACGACCGCGACGCACAGGCCGCCCCGGCCCCCGCCGCGGGCGGATACGGCTATCCCGCCCCGTACTGAACAAAACGGCACAAACCCCTCCGCACCGATCCGGACAGCGTCCGGATTTAGCCGGTCGGGAGCTTGCTGATCAGCGCCGACGTGCGCGATGTCCCCTAAGGGTGCCCGAGCGACGGTATGGACTCCCATGGCGCCTTGGCCCCGAAGTGCCCTGCGTTCGCCCGGCGTTCAGTCTCGTCCGGATAACGGAACACCTCGATCAGCATCACGGTTGCGCATCCATTCCCCGACAAGTCTGGTAACAGATCACGACCCCGTTGAAGACTCCCGCTCCAAGGGGCCTTCGCCCCTGTGTACGACGGACGATCACGTCGCTACAGCGGCAAGTGCGGGCCGGTCACCGCCGGTTGAGAGGGGTCCCTGCCACGATGACGGCGCCATTGCATGACACACCTGCGGACGCGAAACCCACCGAGGACGTCGCTCCCGCAGCTGGTGCGGGGGTGAAGAAGGTCGAGGGGCGGTCGCTCAAGCAGATCGCCTGGAACCGACTGAAGCGGGACAAGGTGGCCCTGGCCGGCGGAATCACCGTGCTCGTACTGGTCCTGGTCGCGGTCTTCGCGCCCCTGATCGTCGGCCTTCTCGGCCACCCGCCGAACGACTTCCACCAGGACAAGCTGGACCCGCTGACCAACCTGCCCACGGGCTCGTTCGGCGGCGTGAGCAGCGACTTCCTGTTCGGCGTCGAGCCCAACAAGGGCCGCGACGTGTTCAGCCGGATCGTCTACGGCGCGCGGATCTCGCTGCTCGTGGCCTTCCTCGCCGCCGTGGTCGCGGTGGTGCTCGGCACGCTCTTCGGCATCATCGCCGGCTACTTCGGCGGCTGGGTCGACGCGCTGATCAGCCGGGTGATGGACGTGCTGCTGTCCTTCCCGCAGCTGCTCTTCATCATCTCCCTGATCTCGGTGCTCCCCGACGACCTCCTTGGCCTGCAAGGCACGAGCGTGCGCGTCGCGATCCTCGTCCTGGTCATCGGCTTCTTCGGCTGGCCGTACATCGGGCGCATCGTGCGCGGCCAGACGCTCTCGCTCAGGGAGCGCGAGTACGTGGAGGCCGCCAAGAGCCTCGGCGGCGGCCGGCGCCACATCCTGTTCCGCGAACTCCTGCCGAACCTCGTGGCCCCCATCACCGTCTACGCGACGCTGATGATCCCCACGAACATCCTCACGGAGGCCGCCCTCAGCTTCCTGGGCGCGGGTGTCAAGCCGCCGACCGCCTCCTGGGGCGGCATGCTGCGCGACGCTCTCGAAACGTACGAGCACGACCCGATGTTCATGGTCTTCCCGGGCGTGACGATCTTCATCACGGTGCTCGCCTTCAACCTCTTCGGGGACGGTCTGCGCGACGCGCTCGACCCCAAGGGAACCCGCTAGCAGTCCCGACTGACTTGCCCCTGCCGCTGGTCAGGTGGCTCTTTCCATGGTTCTCCGGCAGCGATAAGCCAAGGACCGCAAATCTGGAAGGTTGCGAGAAAATGCCCACACTTCCCCCGAAAAGGCGGCTCGCCGCGGGCGCGGCCCTCGTCGTCGCGGCCCTGGTGACCACCACGGCCTGCGGTGGCGGCGACGGTGACAGCGACGGTGACGGCAAGGGCGCCGGTTACAACGCTGCTCTGAACAAGGTCGCCAACGCGTCCAAGAAGACCGGCGGCACCCTCCGCATGGTCGGCAAGCAGGACCTCGACTCCGCCGACCCGCAGCGCGCCTACTACGGCATGTCCTGGGACTTCATGCGCTTCTACACCCGCCAGCTGGTGTCGTACGACACCAAGCCGGGCAAGGCGGGCACGAAGCTGGTGCCGGACCTGGCCACGTCCACCGCGAAGATCTCGGACGACGGCAAGACCTACACGTACACCCTGCGTGACGGCCTGACCTGGGAGGACGGCTCGAAGCTGACCTCCAAGGACGTCAAGTACGGCATCGAGCGTCTGTGGGCCACCGACACGATCACTGGTGGTCCCGGCTACATCCGTCAGACGCTCGACCCCAAGGGCGATTACAAGGGCCCGTACAAGGACAGCTCCGCGGACGGCCTGAAGGCGATCGAGACGCCCGACGACCAGACCATCATCTTCAAGCTGCCCAAGCGCAACGGTGACTTCGAGCAGTTCCTGGCGATGCCCGCGGGCTCCCCCGTGAAGAAGGCCAAGGACACGAAGGCCAAGTACACGCAGCGGCCGTTCTCCTCGGGACCGTACAAGTTCTCGGAGTACAAGGCCGGCAAGAAGATCGTCCTGGTCCGCAATGACAAGTGGAAGAAGGCCTCGGACCCGATCCGCCCGGCGCTGCCCGACAAGGTCGACGTGACGATCTCCGCCAACCTGGAGGAGAACGACAAGCGCCTGATGGCCGGCGACTACGACGTCGACCTCAACGGCACCGGCATGACCCAGTCCGGCCGCGTCACCGCCGTGCAGAAGCACAAGGACAGCGTCGACAACATGCACACGTCCTTCGTGCGCTATGTCGCCCTGATCCACACGGCGAAGCCGTTCGACAACGTCCACTGCCGCAAGGCCGTCTTCTACGGCACCGACTTCGCGGGTCTGCAGCAGACCCGCGGTGGCGCCCTCGCCGCCGGTGACATCGCCAACAGCACCCTGCCGAAGGCGGTTCCGGGCTACAGCGACTACGACCCGTACGGCGTCGTGGAACGCAAGGGCAAGCCGGACGCCGCCAAGGCCAAGGAGGAGCTGAAGAAGTGCGGTAAGCCCGACGGCTTCAGCGCCAAGATCACAGCCCGCAACAACAACCCGGGTGAGGTCGACACCGCCGAGGCGCTCCAGGCGCAGCTCAAGAAGGTCGGCATCAACGTCTCCGTGGAGCAGCTGGACGGCGCCGACTCCGCCAGCATCACCGGCTCGCCCTCCGTCGTGAGGAAGCGCGGCTACAGCATGCAGATGAGCGGCTGGGGCCCCGACTTCCCGACCGGCCAGGGCTACGCGCAGCCGCTGTTCGACAGCCGCTTCCTCAACGAGAACGGCAACTACAACGAGTCCCAGATCAAGGACCCGAAGATCGACAAGATGTTCGATGACGCGATCGCGGAGACCGACCCGGCCAAGGCCGCGGAGATCTACAAGAAGCTCGACAAGCGCATCCTCGACCAGGCCGACTGGATGCCCTTCCTGTACGAGAAGAACATCACCTGGCGTGGCCCGCGGCTGACCAACGCCTACATGTCCGACGCCTACAACGGCCGGTACGACTACGTCGCCCTCGGCGTCAAGAAGTAGCCTCCGCCACCTCGCCACGGCGGGCGACCCCCGCCGTGGCGCCCCTAGTTGATTGACCGTCACACCGCCGCCGATTCCGCCAGTCCGAAGGGCAGGTGATGGCCCCGGGCGGTGGCCCCGAACCCCTCACCAGGGAGCACGGGACCACCGCCGGGCCGCGCACAGTGCTTGCTTATCTCATCCGGCGCCTGATCGCCGTCATCATCATGGTGCTGGTCGTACTGCTCGCGACCTTCACCGTCTTCTACATGCTGCCCAAGTGGGCTGGACAGGACATCGCCGTCCTCTTCGCCGGAAAGCAGGCCGGAGCCGAGCAGCTCGAAGGCATTCGCGCCAAACTCGGCCTCAACGACCCGCTGATCGTCCAGTTCTGGGACTTCATCAAGGGCATCCCGATGGGCCGGGACTACGTCAACGGCAGTGACGTCACCCATTGCCCGGCACCCTGCTTCGGCTACTCCTTCCGCACCGAGGCCCCCGTCTGGGAGACCCTCAAGGACGCCCTGCCCGTCACCGGCGCGCTCGCCGCCGGTGCCTGTGTGCTGTGGCTCGGCGCCGGTGTCCTCACCGGTGTGGTCTCCGCGCTCAAGCGCGGCACCATCTGGGACCGCGCCGCGATGACCACCGCCCTCGGCGGCGTCTCGCTCCCCGTCTTCTTCACCGGCATGATCGCGATGGGCGTCTTCGTCCACAACCTGGGCTGGGTGAAGATCGCCGACAGCCTCAGTACGGACGACTCCATCGACGTCTGGTTCCAGACGCTGATCCTGCCCTGGGTCGTGCTCGCCTTCCTGAACGCCGCGATGTACGCCCGCCTCACCCGCGCCACCATGCTGGAAGTGCTGGGCGAGGACTACATCCGCACCGCGCGCGCCAAGGGCCTCGGCGAGGTCGTCGTCATCCGCAGACACGCGCTGCGCTCCGCGATGACACCGATCCTCACCGTCTTCGGACTCGACCTCGGCGTGCTCATGGGCGGCGCCGTGCTCACCGAGTCCACCTTCAACCTCCCGGGCCTCGGCCTGGAAGCGGTCAGGGCCATCAGCAGCAAGGACCTGCCCGTGATCCTCGGCGTCACCCTGTGTGCGGCCCTCGCGATCGCCATCGCCAACCTCGTCGTGGACCTTCTGTACGCCGTCATCGACCCGCGAGTGAGGCTGGGATGACCGAACTGTCCAAGAGCGGAGCGGCGCCCGAGGGCGACGCGGAAGCCACCGTGTCGAAGACCGGCACGGCCGTCGGCGAGGTCGTCGCCGGCTCGCCCGCTCCCACCGCCTTCCTCGAGGTGCGCGACCTCAAGGTGCACTTCCCGACCGACGACGGCCTGGTCAAGTCCGTCGACGGCCTCAGCTTCAGCCTGGAGAAGGGCCGCACCCTCGGCATCGTCGGCGAGTCCGGGTCCGGCAAGTCCGTCACCTCGCTCGGCATCCTCGGCCTGCACACCGCCGGGCAGTACGGCCGCCGCAAGGCGCAGCTGTCCGGCGAGATCTGGCTGAACGGCACCGAGCTGCTCAGCTCCCCGGCGGACGAGGTGCGCAAACTCCGCGGCCGCGAGATGGCGATGATCTTCCAGGACCCGCTGTCGGCGCTGCACCCGTACTACTCGATCGGCAAGCAGATCATCGAGGCGTACCGGGTCCACAACGACGTCGACAAGAAGGCGGCCCGCAAGCACGCCATCGACATGCTCGACCGGGTCGGCATCCCGCAGCCCGACAAGCGCGTGGACTCCTACCCGCACGAGTTCTCCGGCGGCATGCGCCAGCGCGCGATGATCGCCATGGCGCTCGTCAACAACCCCGAGCTGCTCATCGCCGACGAGCCGACCACCGCCCTGGACGTGACCGTCCAGGCGCAGATCCTGGACCTGATCCGGGACCTGCAGAAGGAGTTCGGCTCCGCGGTCATCATGATCACCCACGACCTCGGCGTGGTGGCGGAGATGGCCGACGAACTGCTCGTGATGTACGGCGGCCGCTGCGTCGAGCGCGGCTCCGCGCAGCAGGTCTTCTACGAGCCCCAGCACCCCTACACCTGGGGTCTGCTCGGCTCGATGCCGCGCATCGACCGCGAGGAGACCGAGCGCCTCGTCCCGGTCAAGGGCTCCCCGCCCAGCCTCATCAACCTGCCGAGCGGCTGCGCCTTCAACCCGCGCTGCCCGTACGCGGACGTGCCCAAGGACCAGATCACGCGCAGTGAGCGCCCCGAGCTGAGCTTGGTCGGCTCCGGGCACTACTCGGCCTGCCACATGTCGCGCGAGGAGCGCACCAAGATCTGGACCGAAGAGATTGCGCCGAAGCTGTGAAGGACCAGGACATGACCATCCCCGCGCAGGCGAAACCCGCCCCGGCCTCCGAGCGGGACGTGCTCCTCAAGGTCGATGGCCTGGTGAAGCACTTCCCCATCAAGAAGGGGCTCCTGCAGCGCCAGGTCGCGGCCGTCCAGGCCGTCGACGGGATCAGCTTCGACGTGCGCTCCGGTGAGACCCTCGGCGTCGTCGGTGAGTCCGGCTGCGGCAAGTCGACCATGGGCCGACTCATCACCCGGCTGCTCGAACCGACCGGCGGGCGGGTGGAGTTCGAGGGCACGGACATCACGCACCTGGGCACGGCGAAGATGCGGCCGCTGCGCCGCGACGTCCAGATGATCTTCCAGGACCCGTACTCGTCGCTGAACCCCCGGCACACCATCGGCACGATCGTCGGTGCGCCCTTCAAGCTCCAGGGCGTGAACCCCGAGGGAGGCATCAAGAAGACCGTCCAGGGCATGCTGGAGCGGGTCGGCCTCAGCCCTGAGCACTACAACCGCTACCCGCACGAGTTCTCCGGCGGTCAGCGCCAGCGCATCGGCATCGCCCGTGCGCTCGCCCTGCAGCCGAAGCTGGTCGTGGCGGACGAGCCGGTGTCGGCCCTGGACGTGTCCATCCAGGCGCAGGTGGTCAACCTCCTGGACGACCTCCAGGACGAGCTCGGGCTCACCTACGTGATCATCGCGCACGACCTGTCGGTCATCCGGCACGTGTCCGACCGCATCGCGGTCATGTACCTCGGCAAGATCGTCGAACTCGCGGACCGCAAGGACTTGTACACCAAGCCCATGCACCCGTACACGAAGGCGCTCCTGTCCGCGGTGCCGGTGCCCGACCCCAAGCGGCGCGGGGTGAAGAGCGAGCGCATCCTGCTGCGCGGCGACGTGCCCTCGCCGATCGACCCGCCGAAGGGGTGCCGCTTCCACACGCGGTGCTGGAAGGCGACGGAGATCTGCGCCGTCAAGGAGCCGCCGTTCGTGGCTCTGGAGACGGCGCACCAGGTGGCGTGCCACCACCCGGAGAACGCGCCGGACCAGGCGCCGGAGGACACGAAGCTGCTCTCCGTGGCCCGAGAGGCCATTGACGTGGTGTCGGTCACCACCGCGGCAGATGTCGCTGACGCGGAGTCCGCGGACGAGGGTGCCCCGGCGAAGGAGCCTGAGGCAGAGACGACCGACGCGACGAAGGACTGAGCGCGGGCCGAATCGGCGCTCCGCGCCTCGTCCTCAATCGCCGGACGGGCTAAAACCTTGCCGGGGCGGGCTGAGTACAGCTGCACCGGCGGGTAATTTCAGCCCCTCCGGCGTTTGAGGAGCGGGGTCTGGGGCGGAGCCCCAGGAGGGCGGGCGGGTGGGGAGGAGCCCGTCCGGCGTCTGAGGACGAGCTCGGCGGAGCCGGCGATTCCGGGGGCACCCTCCCGGCGAGGGACAATGCGGCGTGCTTCAGGAATTGTTCAGCCCGGGGGTCCAGCACGCACTGGACATCGTCGGCATCTTCGTCTTCGCGATCTCCGGCGCCCTCCTCGCCGTGCGCAAGAACTTCGACGTCTTCGGCATAGCCGTGCTCGCCGAGGTCACGGCCCTGGGCGGCGGCCTCTTCCGCGACCTGGTGATCGGCGCGGTCCCCCCGGCCGCCTTCACCGACCTCGGCTACTTCCTCACCCCGCTGCTCGCCGCGCTCCTGGTGTTCTTCCTGCACCCGCAGGTCGAGCGCACCCAGTTCGCGGTGAACGTCTTCGACGCGGCGGGCCTCGGCCTGTTCTGCGTGACGGGCACCACGAAGGCGTACGACTACGGGCTAGGCCTGACCGCGTCGGCGACCCTGGGCCTGGCGACGGCGGTGGGCGGCGGTGTGCTGCGGGACATCATCGCCAACGAGGTGCCGTCCCTGGTGCGCTGGGACCGCGACCTGTACGCGGTCCCCGCCATCGTGGGCGCCACCATCGTCGCCCTGTCCATCCGCTTCGAGATGCTGAACGGCTTCACGACGGCGCTGGCCATCGTCACGGCGTTCGTCCTGCGGCTGCTCGCGATGCACTACCACTGGCGGGCACCGCGCGCCTGGAACCGCCGCTCCTCGGCGACCGAGGAGCCAGAACATAAAGCTACCGCTTAGTAGTTTTCTGTTGTACGTTGCCGGTATGGCTGACACAGCAGCGGCGCCCATGGCGCGCGCCACGGTCGGGGACAGCGAGTTCGACCGCGACACCGCGGTCACCCAGCGGGAGCCCGGCGTCTACGACATCGACCTCTCCGCGGGCTGGACCATCGTCAGCGCCGTCAACGGCGGCTACCTCCTCGCCGTCGTCGGCCGCGCCCTCGCGCACGCGCTGCCGCACTCCGACCCGTTCACGATCTCCGCGCACTATCTGACGGCGTCCGACCCGGGCCCCGCGGTGATCCGCACCGAGACCGTGCGCACCGGGCGCGGCCTGTCCACCGGGCAGGCCTCCCTGGTGCAGTTCGAGGCCGACGGCACCGAGGTCGAGCGGCTGCGCGTGCTCGCCTCGTACGGGGACCTGGACGCCCTGCCCGACGACGTGCGCACGACCGCCAAGCCTCCGGAGCTGCCCCCGGTCGACCAGTGCTTCGGCGCCGACGACGCCCCGCCCGAGCAGCGCGCGGTCCCGGGGTCGTCCGCGATCGCCGACCGCCTGTGGCTGAAGCTGGACCCGTCCACCCTCGGCTGGGCGCTCGGCCAGCCGTCCGGCAAGGGCGAGATGCGGGCCTGGTTCGGGCTCGCCGACGGGCGCGACGCGGACCCGCTGTCGCTGCTTCTCGCCGTGGACGCGCTGCCGCCGACGGCGTTCGAGATGGGCCTCTCCGGCTGGGTGCCCACCGTCGAGCTCACCGTCCACGTGCGGGCCAAGCCCGCGCCGGGACCCCTGCGCGTCGCCATCACCACCCGCAACCTCGCCGGCGGCTTCCTGGAGGAGGACGCCGAGGTCTGGGACTCCGCCGACCGCCTGGTGGCCCAGTCCCGCCAGCTGGCCCGCGCCCGCCTGCGCTGACCGGACCCCCAACCCTGCCCCTCACCCGGTCAGACACACCCCCGCGTACGACACCCCGCCGACCACCACCCACGCGCACAGCCCCACGAGACCCACCCGGCCCCCGGTGCGTACCAGCGTGCGCAGGTCCACGGCGCTGCCGAGGCCGAACAGGGCGGCGGCGAGGAGCAGTTCCTGGGCGACCCCGGCCGCGTCGAGCGCCGAACCCGGGAGCCACCCGGTGCTGCGCAGGCCGACCATCGCCACGAACCCCGCGACGAACAGCGGCACCAGCGGCGGGCGCCGCTCACCGGGGCCCGCCGCCCCGTCCGCGGCGGCCGCGCGCCGGGCCCGTACCGCGATCGCCACGCCCGCGACCAGCGGCGCGAGCAGCGCCACCCGCATCAGCTTGACCAGCACGCCCTCGCCGAGCGCGGAGCCCCCGGCGGTCTGCGCGGTGGCGACGACCTGGCCCACGTCGTGCACGCTCGCCCCGACCCAGCGGCCGAACTCCGCGTCCGTGAGCCCGAGCGGTCCCTGGAGCAGCGGGAGCACGGCGATCGCGAGCGTCCCGCAGAGCGTCACCACCGCCACCGAGGCGGCCGTGTCGCGCTCCTCGCTGCGGGAGACGTCGCTGACCGCGCCGATCGCCGACGCCCCGCAGATCGAGTACCCGGTGGCGATGAGGAGCGGCTGGTCGCCGGGCAGGCCCAGCTTCCGGCCGAGCCACCAGGTGCCGAAGAACGTCGCCGCGACCACCACGAGCACCATCGCGACGGTCGCCCAGCCCACCCCGAGCACATCGCGCAGGCTGAGCTTCAGGCCGAGCAGCACCACGCCGACCCGCATCAGGCGCTTCGCGGCGAAGGTGAGGCCGGGCTTGGCCCAGCCGCGCACCCACACCCGGGACCCCGGCACCTGCGCGGCCGCGAGGCCGAGGACGATGGCGACCGTCAGCATCGGCACGTCCGGCACGAGCCGGTGCGTCAGCCAGGCGACCGCGACGCCCGCAGCGGCCAGGACGAGGCCGGGCCAGGGTCCGGTGGGGCGCGCGGCGGCCGGACGCGGCGCCGACGCCGTTCTCGGCGGGCGCTGTCCGAGCAGGGCCATCAGCGGTCGGCCGGGAGGTCGTACACCCGTCGCACGCTGCTGCCGAGCCGACCGATGTCGGCGCCGTAGACGTGCAGGGAGATCGCGCGTCCGGCGCCCGCGTTCCACACCCGGTGGATGTCTCCGGGGGGCGCGAAACCACACACCGCGCCCTGCGGGTTCACCACGTCCTCCGTGGCGACGAGGTGCGCGGGAACGCCGTCCTCGGCAGGCACGAGCCGGTAGCGCCGCTCGTGCTCCTCGCCCTCGTGCACGCCGGTCACGCACCACGACACGTGGTCGTGCACGGACGTGCGCTGGCCGGGCAGCCACACCAGGCCGACGACGGAGAAGCTGCCGTCGCTCTCGGCGTGCAGGAGGTGCTGGCGGTAGCGGTCCGGGTCGCCCTCGCACTGCTCGGCGGTGAGCAGGTCGGCGGTGCCCAGGTGCGGTGCGAGGCGCTCGCCCACCAGGTACGCGGTCAGGTCCGGGGGCAGGCCGCGGCCGACGGCCTCGCGTATCTCGGCGACGAGCGCGTCCAGGCGGGGCGTCGTACAGGGGCGGGCGGGCGCGGTGCGGGTGTGCGCGGTGGGGGTGGTCATACCGGCAGCGTCGGGCCGCCGCATCCATCACGTCCAACGACAGTCTCTTGGCTCTCCCTCAAAAAATGCTTATGGGTGGGCCGTTCAACTGCCGCGGGGGAGCGGTCGGTCGCGCCGCTCTCAGCAGCCGACGCGGTTCGCCGCGACCGCTTTCAGCTCGTCGAGCACGAGGGACGTGGCCGGAATGCGCAGGTGCTCCCGCAGCACGTACGCGGACACCTGCCGCCGGGACGCCGGGTCGAGCGGGCGTCCCGTGACCGAGCGGTGGCACAGGAAGTTCAGGACGAGGCCCGGCATCATCGCGATGCCGAGGCCCTCGGAGACGAGGCTCTGGATGACGAGGTTGTCGTCGGTGGTGAAGGCGATGTCCGGGGCGAAGCCCTGCTCGGCGCACTCGTGCAGGAAGTTGGCCCGGCAGCGCAGACAGCCCGCGATCCAGCGCTCCTCCGACAGATCCGCGAGCCGCACCGAGCGGCGCCGCGCCATCGGGTGCCTGGTCGGCATCAGGACCGTCAACTGGTCCTCCATCAGCGGTACTTCGACGACCTCGTCCGGCACCTCTTCGTGCAGGCCGGGATAGGTGAAGGCGAGGGTGACGTCGGCGTCGCCGTGCACCAGGCGCTGCAGGGACTCCGGCGGCTCGTACTCCTGGAGTTCGACGCGGATGCCGCGGTGGTTGCGGGCCAGACGGGCCAGCGCCTCCGGTATCAGCGTGGCCGTGGCGCTCGGGAACGCGCAGAGTCTGACCCGGCCGGTGCGCAGCCGCGTGATCGCGTTCATCTGCTGCTGGGCGGCGTCGATGTTGCCGAGGATCACCCCGGCGTGCCGGGACAGCGCCTCGCCCGCCTCCGTCAGCCGCATCCGGCGGCCGACGCGGGTGAACAGGACCGTGCCCACGGACCGTTCGAGCGCCTTCATCTGCTGGGTGATCGCCGGTTGCGTATAGCCGAGCGAGCGGGCCGCGGCGGAGTACGAACCGGTGCGGACCACTTCGTGGAAGGACCTGATGTGCCGGGAGTCGAACACAGTCGAATCATAAGCAAAATTTGGGAACAGTTGACGGGCCTTTTCCGTCGCTTCTGGATCCGCCGTGCGCCGCCCGCTCCGGGGCGCCCGGCCGTCCGGCGCCGGGGGCGTGCGCGATCCTTGACCGCGTGAAGTCCGACCGGCTGCTCTCGATCCTGCTGCTGCTCCAGACCCGCGGCACGGTGCCCGCGCCCGAACTCGCCGAGCGCCTTGAGGTGTCCGTCCGCACCATCTACCGCGACGTCGACGCGCTGTCCGCGGCGGGCGTGCCGGTCTACGCCGAGCGCGGGCGGCACGGCGGCATCACCCTGCTGCCCGGCTACCGCACCGACGTCACGGGCCTGACCGCCGACGAGTCGCGCGCCCTGTTCGTCCTCGCCGCGCAGGGCGCCCACGCCGCGCTCGGCCTGGACGCGGCCATCGGCTCGGCGCTGCGCAAGGTGATGGCGGCGCTGCCCGCACCGCACCGGCCCGCCGCCGAGCTGACCAGCCGCCGGATCCTCGTCGACGCCTCACGCTGGACGCGCGGCCCCGGCTCCGGCCTGCCCCTGGACCATCTGGGCACGCTCCAGGACGCGGTCTTCGCCGACCGGCGGGTGCGCGTGAGCTATGTGCACAGCGGGTCCGAGGGCGTGCGGGACTACACCCTGGACCCTTACGGCCTCGTGTCCAAGGCGGGCGTCTGGTACCTCGTGGCCGACCGGGACGGCGAGCCGAAGCTCTTCCGCGCGGACCGGGTGCGCTCGGCGAGCCTGACGGAGGAGGCGGTGCGGCGCCGTCCCGGTGTCGAACTCGTGGACGTGTGGGAGGGGTTGAAGCAGTGGGTGGAGCGGCGGACCGGCGGCATCGAGGTCACCGCGCGGGTGCGTCGCGACCGCTACGGGCGCTTTCTGCGGCTGCACGGGGGTGTGGTCACGGAGGTGTTGGAGGAGGCGGGTGCCGGGGGAGCCGGGACGGGGGGTGACGCCGAGGGCACGGGGGAGTGGGTGACCGTGCGCCTCGTCGTCGAGGAGGTGCGCGCGGCGCGCGCCCTGCTCGCCTTCTCCGACGCCGTCGAGGTCCTTGCGCCGCCGGAGATCCGCGATGAGCTGGCGCGGGCCGCCGCGGCTGTCAGCGCACTGTACGAGGGCCCGCATTGAGGAAACGCGCGAGCTCCCCCGTGAGTTCCGCCGGTGCGTCCTCCTGTACGAGATGTCCCGCGCCCTCGATCAGACGCAGCTCGGCGCCGGGGATCAGACCGGCGAGTTCGTGGCCGCGCGCCACCGGGATCCAGGTGTCCTCGGTGCCCCAGCAGACCAGGACGGGCAGCGCCAACTCGCCGTACCTGCCCTGGATCTCGTCCGTGAACCGCTGGTCGTTCTGCTCGATCTGGCGGTAGAAGGCGGGCCTGCCCGCCTCCGTGCACCAGGGCGCGACGAGCCGGTCGAGCACGGCCGGGTGCAGCCCGCGGTGGCTCGCCGAGCCGACGTACTCCCGCACCAGTGCCTCGTGCAGCGCGGGCGGAAGCTGGGCGAACACGTCCGCGTGCGCGCCGAGCAGCCGGTACGTGGGCGAGCCCCACGGCGCGAGCGCCACCGGGTCGACCACGGCGAGCCGGGCGTAGCGCGCGCCGTGCAGCAGATGCGCCCGCAGGGCCACACAGCCGCCGAAGTCGTGGGCGAGGACGGCAGGGGGCTCCTGCCCGTCCAGGCCCCAGTGGGCGAGCAGTTCGGTGAACACGCGGGCCTGCGCGGCGAGCGAGACGTCCTGCCCGGCGCGCATCTCGGACGCCCCGTACCCGGGCAGGTCCCAGACGTACACCCGGTGGTCGCGCGCGAGCGCCCTGGCGACGCCCCGCCAGACGTACGACGAGAACGGGGTGCCGTGGACCAGGACCACGGGGGCCGCGTCGGCCGGGCCGAGGGCGGCCCAGCGGACGGCGCCCGAGGAGGAGGCGAAGGTCTGGTCGAGGGACCAGCTCGTGTCGAGGGACCAGTCGGGATGCGTGGTTGTCATGACCAAGGAGGCTAGTTGCCCCTTACGGTTCCGTCGAGTACCGGCCAGACTTGTCCGCCGTCTCGCCCGCCGCCTTGTCCACTGTCTCGTCCACTGTCTCGTCCAGCCAGTGCCTGCGCCCCAGGGTGAGCAGGCGCAGCTGTCTGCGGGCCCGGTCGGCCACGGGCTCCTCGTCGTCGGTCCCCAGGAGCGCGGACGCGGTCATCACCATGTGGTCCACGTACATCCGGGCGAGCATGAGGAGGTCCGCCTCGCTCCAGCCCGCCGCCTCCGGCTCCTTGGCGAACTGCGCCGCCACCTCCTCGGCGAACAGCGCGAGTTGGCCGCCGATGGCCTCGCGCACCGCCTTCACGCCGCCGTGCTGCTCGCGCGCGATGAAGCGGGCGTGGGCGGGGTACGTCCGGACGTACGCGACGATCAGGTCCACGGCGGCCGTGATGCGCTCCTCGCCGTCACCGGTCGCCGCGAGGGTGGCGACCAGGGTGGTGTGCAGGCTGCCCAGGGCCTCCTCGACCAGGGCCACGCCCAGGTCGGCCGTGTCGCGGAAGTGCCGGTAGAAGGCGGTCGGGGCCACGCCGACGGCGCGGGTCACCTCGCGCAGGCCGAGGCTGGACAGGCTCTGCTCCGCGAGGAGGTGCAGCGCCGCGTCGAGCAGGGCCTGCCGGGTCTTCTGCTTCTGCGCCTGGCGGGCGCCCGGGGCCGGGCCGTCGAGGGTGTGACTCATGCCATGCAGTTAACAACTGTTCTCCGAGTTTTGAAAGCCGTGGGGAGAGTAGACTCTCTAGTCAGTGAACAGTTGTAACCACAACCGTTCACCGAAGGTTCGGCAGCTGTCCGCACAGGAGGGGTTCTTCTCATGCTGTTCCTCGTCGCCGCACTCCTGCTCCTCGGCGTCGCCATGGGCACCGTGGCGCACGCCCCGCTGTCCGTCTCCCTCGTCATGGCGGCCGTCATCGGCGTCTGGCTGGTGGTGTTCGCGCTGCGCGAGCGCCGGGCGCGGCATCGCTGACCCGCACCCCGCCTCCGTACGGCATCCGCCCACTCCCAAGGAGTCGCATCATGGAGCTCACCGCACAGGCGCCGACCGACAGCCGCTCCGAGAACCGTCCTGGCAGCCGTCCCGAGGGCCTTCCTGGCAGCCGTCCCGAGGGCCTTCCTGAGACCCGGCCCGTCGGCCGTCGCGACACCGACGGCATGGCCGTGGCCTCCTTCGTCCTCGGACTGCTCGGCCTGCTCGTCCTGAACATCGTGCTCGGTCCCGTCGCCATCGTCCTCGCGTCCCTCGCGCTGTGGCGCGGCACCGCACGGCGCGGTCGCGCGCTGCTCGGACTCGGGCTCGGCGTGGCCGATCTCGTCGTCCTCGTCACCCTGATGTCCCTGAACAACTCGGTGTCCTGGAGCTTCGCGGGCTGACCGGCGCAGACGCGCCACCGCGGGGTCGGGGCCCTCGGCCGCGGCTCGTAGAATCGTGCCCACCATGGCCTACCTCGACCACGCCGCGACCACCCCGATGCTCCCGGAAGCGATCTCGGCGATGACCGCCCAGCTCGCCGTCACCGGCAACGCCTCCTCGCTGCACGCGGCGGGCCGCCGGGCCCGCCGCACCGTCGAGGAGGCCCGCGAGGCGCTGGCCGAGTCGCTCGGCGCGCGCCCCAGCGAGGTCGTCCTCACCTCGGGCGGCACCGAGGCGGACAACCTCGCAGTGAAGGGCCTGTACTGGGCGCGGCGCTCCGGCGCGGACGGCGGGCAGGCCCGCACCCGGGTCCTCGCGAGCCCCGTCGAGCACCACGCCGTCCTCGACGCCGTCGACTGGCTCGGCGAGCACGAGGGCGCCACCGTCGAGTACCTCCCCGTCGACGCGCACGGCCGCGTGCACCCCGACGCGCTCCGCGAGGCCATCGCCCGCAACCCCGAGGACGTCGCCCTCGCCACCGTCATGTGGGCCAACAACGAGATCGGCACCCTCCAGCCGGTACGCGAACTGGCCGACGTCTGCGCCGAGTTCGACGTGCCGCTGCACGCCGACGCCGTGCAGGCCTTCGGGCAGGTGCCCGTCGACTTCGGCGCCTCCGGGCTCGCCGCGATGACCGTCTCCGGGCACAAGGTCGGCGGCCCCTACGGCATCGGCGCGCTGCTGCTCGGCCGCGCCCACAGCCCCGTGCCCGTCCTTCACGGCGGCGGCCAGGAGCGGCACGTGCGCTCCGGCACCCTGGACGTGCCCGCCGTCGCCGCGTTCGCCGTGGCCGGGCGGCTCGCCGCCGAGCGCCGTGAGTGGTTCGCCCGGGAGATCGGCGCGCTCCGCGACGAGCTGGTCGCGGCCGTCCGCGCCGCCGTCCCCGACGCCATCCTCGGCGGCGACCCGGACCCCGCGGGGCGCCTCCCCGCCAACGCCCACTTCACCTTCCCCGGCTGCGAGGGCGACTCCCTCCTGCTGCTCCTGGACGCCCAGGGCATCGAGTGCTCCACCGGCTCGGCCTGCACCGCGGGCGTCGCCCAGCCCAGCCACGTCCTCCTCGCCACCGGCACCGACCCGGACCTCGCCCGCGGCACCCTCCGCTTCTCCCTCGGCCACACGTCGACGAAGGAGGACGTGGAGGCGGTGGCGGCGGCGATCGGCCCGGCGGTGGAGCGGGCAAGGACGGCGGGCCTCAGCTGACGGCTGAGTCGACCTCAGCCTCTCCGGCGGGGCAATCCAGCCCCTCATGGGGGTCCCCCTGCTCCTTAAGAGCTTGGGGGAGTTTGAGGAGCGGGGTCCGGGGCGGAGCCCCGGGATCGGGAAGGGGCGGGCTTGGGGAGCTCCCAGCCGGGCCACACCTCCACCGGACCCGCTAGGCGGGCGTCACGGTCCGCGCAGGCCGAGCGGGCCGATCCCGCTCCCGCCGCACCAGCCGCAGATACCGGTCCCAGTCCCAGTGCGGCCCCGGATCCGTGTGGTCCGTCCCCTCCACCTCCACGTGCCCGATGATGTGCTCCCGGTCCACCGGGAAGTCGTACCGCCGGCAGATCCCCGCCGCGAGCCGCGCCGACGACTCGTACATCGCGTCCGTGAACGACTCCTTCCGGTCCACGAAACCCTCGTGCTCGATGCCCACACTGCGTTCGTTCATCCGTCTGCTGCCCGCGTGGAACGCCACGTCGAGCTCGCGGATCATCTGGGCGATGTGACCGTCCTTGCGGACCACGTAGTGCGCGGCGGCGCCGTGGCCGGGGTCCTTGAAGACCTTCAGGGCGGTGCGATAGCTGCCCTGCACGACGTGGACGACGATGCGGTCGATCTCGTAGTCGTCGGGGCGGTCGGCGCGCCGCCAGTTCGCGGAGGACGCCGCTATCCACTGGGCGCCCCGGGCGTCGACCGCGCCCTCCTTGCGCTCCTTCGCCCCTCCGGGAAGCCGCCACCCCAGCTTGTCGCGGGCGACCAGGAGGGTGCCCACGCCCACGACGGCCGCGCCGCCGAGCAGCAGCGCACGCCTGCTGACCGCGCGCTCGGGCGCCGGCGCGGCCTGCCCGCCGTCCTCGGTGCTCTCCGTCTTCTCGTCCCCCATGTGATCCTCAACGCATACTCAGGGGCGCCGGGTTCCCGTGGACCCGTACCCTGTTAGGGCTATGACTTCGCAGATCCCGTCGGCACCGCCGCGCACCAGCCGCCCGCTCCGTGTCCTCGCCGCCATGTCCGGCGGGGTGGACTCCGCCGTCGCAGCCGCCCGTGCCGCCGAAGCCGGGCACGACGTGACCGGCGTGCATCTGGCGCTGTCGGCGAACCCGCAGTCGTTCCGCACGGGCGCGCGCGGCTGCTGCACCATCGAGGACTCGCGCGACGCCCGCCGCGCGGCGGACGTCATCGGCATCCCGTTCTACGTGTGGGACCTCGCCGAGCGCTTCCGCGAGGACGTGGTCGAGGACTTCATCGCCGAGTACGAGGCCGGGCGCACCCCGAACCCGTGCCTGCGCTGCAACGAGAAGATCAAGTTCGCGGCGCTCCTGGACAAGGCCCTCGCCCTCGGCTTCGACGCGGTCTGCACCGGCCACTACGCCCAGGTGATCACGGGCGCGGACGGGGTGCGCGAGCTGCACCGCGCCTCGGACATGGCCAAGGACCAGAGCTACGTCCTCGGGGTGCTCGACGACCGGCAGCTCGCGCACGCGATGTTCCCGCTCGGCGACACCGTCACCACGAAGGACGAGATCCGCGCGGAGGCCGAGCGCCGGGGCCTCGCCGTCGCCAAGAAGCCCGACAGCCACGACATCTGCTTCATCGCGGACGGCGACACCCAGGGCTTCCTGGCCTCGCGCCTCGGCAAGGCGGAGGGCGACATCGTGGACGAGTCCGGCGCGGTCGTCGGCAGCCACGAAGGTGCCTTCGGCTTCACGATCGGGCAGCGCAAGGGCCTGCGCATCGGCACGCCCGCGCCCGACGGCAAGCCGCGCTACGTCCTGGACATCTCCCCGGTCGACAACCGCGTGACGGTCGGTCCCGCCGCCGCCCTCGACGTGACCGCCCTGACGGCCGTCAAGCCGCGCTGGTGCGGTGCCGTTCCCTCCGGAGCGGGCACCTACACCGCGCAGCTACGCGCCCACGGCGGCGAGACCGAGGTCACCGCGGAGCTGGTCGACGACCGCCTGCACGTGAGCTTCACCGAGCCGGTGCGCGGTGTGGCCCCCGGCCAGGCGATCGTTCTGTACGACGGCTCGCGGGTGGTGGGCTCGGCGACGATCGCCGCCACCGAGCGGGTCGCTGCGCTGGCCTGAGGCCCGGGATCGTCAGCCCGCGTAGGCGGCTAGCCCTTTAGGGGGCTGCGCCCCTTGCCCCCCGATCGGCGCTCCGCGCCTCGTCCTCAAGCGCCGGACAGGCTGATACCTCCGCCGGACGGCAGCCGAGGGGGAAAAGCCCGTCCGGCGTTTGAGGACGAGCCGCGGAGCGGCGATGCGGGGGAGAGGGGCGCAGCCCCCTGTGCGTCACGCCACCGTGAGGACCAGCTTGCCCTGGGTGCGGGAGAGTTCGCCCATGGCGTGTGCCTCGGCTGCTCGCTCCAGGGGGAACGTCTCGGCGACCTCGGCGCGCAGGCGCCCCTCCGTGACCAGGCGGGCGATCTCCAGCATGCCGTGCCGGTCCGGCTCGACGATGGTCCAGCCCGTGTGGACGCCCGCCTGGCGCGCCCGCTCGGCGTCGGGAAGGCCGCCCGGGTCGGGCAGCGTCACCAGGTGGCCGCCGCGCCGCAGGACGGGCAGGGAGCGGTCGCCGTACGGGCCGCCGACGCCGTCCAGGACCACGTCCACGTCACGCACGGCCTCGGCGAAGTCCGTGGTCGTGTAGTCGATCAGCTCGTCCGCGCCGAGGGAGCGCAGGAAGTCGTGCTTGTCGGCGCGCGCCGTCCCGATGACGTACGCGCCCTGCGCCTTGGCGATCTGCACGGCGAGGTGGCCGACGCCCCCGGCCGCCGCGTGGATCAGGACGCGCTGGCCCGCGCGCAGCTCCGCGGTCTCGATCAGGCCCTGCCAGGCGGTGAGCGCAGCCAGGGGCAGCGCCGCGGCCTCCACGTGGTCGATGTTCGCGGGCTTGCGGGCGAAGCGCCGGGCCGGGGCGACGACGTACTCGGCGTAGCCGCCCGCCTGCTCCGGGAAGCGCGGCATGCCGAACACCTCGTCACCGGGCGCGAACAGCGTCACCCCGGGGCCGACGGCCTCGACCGTGCCGGACACGTCGTAGCCGAGGATCGGGGTGTCGCCCCACGTCCCGAACTCGCCCGCGGCCCGCGTCTTCCAGTCCACCGGATTCACCCCGGCCGCGTGCACCTTCACCAGGATCTCGGTGATCCCGGGCTCGGGGCGGTCCACCTCGACGGGGACGAGGACATCGGGGGCACCCCACGCGCGCGGGCTGACGGCACGCATGGTGGCGGTCGTACGGGAGCTCATTGATCTGGTCCTTTCTGCTGAGCGACCACCAGCGTGCGTCCCTAGGCCCGCTCGTGGTGCTGGCAGTTTGGCCATCATGTGACAGAATCTGGCCATGGCCTCCCGCAGCACCCACCGTGTCGTCGTTCTCGCCCTGGAGGGCGTGTACCCCTTTGAGCTGGGCATTCCTTCGCGCGTCTTCGGCACGGCGGCGGACGAGGCGGGACGCCCGCTGTACGACATCGTGGTGTGCACGGTGGACGGCCGCCCGGTGCGGACGGAAGCGGGCTTCTCCGTAGCCGTCGAGCACGGACCCGAGGCCCTGGAGAGCGCCGACACGGTCGTGATCCCCCCGACGAGCGAGCTCGACAAGGGCCTGACCGGCGACACGCTCCCGGAGCCGGTCGCCGCCGCGCTCGGCCGGATCAGGACCGGCGCGCGCCTGGTGTCGTTCTGCAGCGCCTCGTACGTCCTCGCCGCCGCGGGACTCCTCGACGGGCGCCCCGCGACGACCCACTGGCACGTCGCCCCGCACTTCCAGCGCACCTACCCGCGCGTGCGCGTGGACGAGGACGTGCTCTTCGTGGACGACGGCGACATCCTCACCTCGGCCGGTGTGGCCGCCGGGGTCGACCTGTGCCTGCACCTGGTGCGCCGCGACCACGGCAGCGCCGTCGCCAACCACGTCGCGCGCACCTGCGTCGTGCCGCCCTGGCGCGACGGCGGGCAGGCGCAGTACATCGAACGGCCCGTCCCCGAGGCGACCCTCGCCACGACGGCCGACACGCGCGCGTGGGCGCTGCAGCGGCTCCAGGAGCCGCTGACGCTGGGCGACCTCGCCGACCACGCGCGCATGAGCCTGCGCACGTTCACGCGCCGCTTCCGCGACGAGGTGGGCACCACACCCGGCCGCTGGCTCACCGCCCAGCGCCTGGAGCTGGCCCGCCACCTCCTGGAGGCCAGCGACCTGCCCATCGACCTGGTGGCCCACCGCGCGGGCTTCGGCACCGGCAACTCCCTGCGCCAGCACATGCGGTCCGTGCTCGGCGTTTCTCCGGCCGCCTACCGCAGGACGTTCACGGCGACGACGCCCGAGCGCGCGGCGGGGCCCGCGGTGCCGGTCGCCTAAGCGGCAGGCACCTCCTCCACCTCGTAGAAGCAGAAGTGGTCCTTGATCTCGGCCACTTCGGGCTTCGGGTCCGGGTACGCCCACACGGCGTCCGGGGCGTCCGGCAGCGACCAGTAGGACGCCGTTCCCTTGAAGGGGCAGTACGTGTGCGTGTCGGACGGCTTCAGGAGGTCGGTGCGCACGTCCTCCGGAGGCAGGTAGTAGCGCACCGGGAAGCCCGTCTCGCGCAGCAGGAGCGGCCGCTCGCTCTCGGCGACGACCTGTCCGCCCTGCGTCACGCGCACATGGCGGCTGCCCTGCTCGACGGTGATGCGGTGTCCCTGGGTCACGGTGGTGCCCTTCCGTAGGAGTCGTCAGGAGTTGTCTGGAGTCGTCAGGAGGCGTCAGGAGGCGTCAGGAGCCTCCTCTCCGCTTCAGCACGCCCACGGGGGGCGTTCTTCCCGGTTCCGGGGTACTGCCGGGGCGCCGGGGCCGGAACGTACCGTGGACGCCATGAACATCTGCGTCTTCCTCTCCGCCGCCGACCTGCCCGAGACCTACACCCGCCCCGCCCGCGAGTTCGCCGAGCTGCTCGGCAAGGGCGGCCACACGCTGGTGTGGGGAGGTTCGGACGTGGGCCTGATGAAGGTCGTGGCGGACGCCGTGCAGGAGGCCGGGGGCCGCCTCATGGGCGTCTCGGTCGACTTCCTCGCCGCCAAGGCCAGGACCGGCGTCGACGACATGGTGATTGCCAAGGACCTCGCCGAGCGCAAGGCGCTGCTCCTGGAGAAGGCCGACGCCGTCGTGATCATGGTCGGCGGCACCGGCACCCTGGACGAGGCCACCGAGATCCTGGAGCTGAAGAAGCACGGCAGGACCACCAAGCCGGTGGTGCTGCTCAACTCGGGCGGGTTCTACGACGGGTTGAAGGAGCAGTTCCGCCGCATGGAGACCGAGGGCTTCCTGCCGGTGCCGCTGACCGATCTGGTCTTCTTCGCGGAGGAGCCGGTGGGCGCCCTCGCGTACCTGGAGGAGGCCATGGGCACGCGCTGACCGGCCGCAATGGGACCATGGGCCCATGGCAACTCATGTGATCACCGGGGCGGGCTCCGGCATCGGCGCGGCCGTCGCCCGCCGCCTCCACGAGCGCGGGGACACCCTCGTGCTGCACGCGCGCGACGCGGGCCGCGCCAAGGAGCTCGCCGCCGAGTTCCCGGGCGCGAGCACCCTCGTCGGCGATCTCGCCGACCCCGACAAGCTCTCCTGGGCCTTCTCGCACCAGAGCCTGCCGGACCGCGTGGACTCGCTCCTGCACATCGCGGGCGTCGTCGACCTCGGCCCCGTCGGCGACCTCACCCCGAAGTCCTGGCGCCACCAGCTGAACGTCAACCTGATCGCGCCCGCCGAGCTGACCCGGCACTTCCTGCCCCAACTCCGCGTCACCCAGGGCCACGTGATCTTCGTGAACTCCGGCGCGGGCCTGCGCGCGAGCGCCGAATGGTCGGCGTACGCGGCCTCCAAGCACGGCCTGAAGGCCCTCGCGGACTCCCTGCGCAACGAGGAGCACGGCAACGGCGTGCGCGTCACCTCCGTCTACCCTGGCCGCACGGCGAGCCCCATGCAGGCCAAGGTGCACCAGCAGGAGGGCAAGGAGTACGACGCCGGACAGTGGATCGACCCCGAGTCGGTCGCCACGACGATCGTGATGGCCCTCGACCTGCCGCGCGACGCCGAGGTCAACGACCTGACGGTGCGGCCCGGACGGTGAGCGAGGCAGTGAGCGCGGCGGCGAGCACGATGCGGTGGGGCGGCGCCACCGGCGTCGGATCCATGCCCGGCGGCGACGCGCGCGAGACCGCGAAGACCGTCACCGGCACCTTCGAGGGCTCCGTCGGCGCCGACCAGGGCATGCCGTACCTGGCCGAGCTGCCCGCGCGCGGACCCGGTGCCGACATGATCGGCCGCACGGCCGGGATGCTCGTCGAGCTGTACGCGCGCGTGGAGCCCAGTGGCTGGCGCCTCGGCGACCGGCCGGGGCGCGACACGCGCCGCGCGGCGTCCTGGCTCGGCGAGGACCTGGACGCCCTGGAGGAGTTCACGCAGGGCTACGAAGGCCCGCTGAAGGTCCAGGCCGTCGGCCCCTGGACGCTCGCGGCCGCCCTGGAGCTGCGCAACGGCGAGGCCGCGCTCTCCGACCCCGGCGCCTGCCGGGACCTGGCCGGATCCCTCACGGAGGGGCTGCGCGGCCACCTCGCCGACGTCAAGCGGCGGGTGCCGGGCGCGCACCTCGTCCTGCAGCTCGACGAGCCCTCGCTCACCGCCGTGCTGCGCGGGCAGATCAAGACCGCCAGCCAGTACCGCACCCATCGCGCGGTGGACCGGCAGCTCGTCGAGAGCGCGCTGCGCGACGTCCTCGCCGTCCACGACGGTCCGGCGCTCGTCCACTCCTGCGCGCCCGACGTACCGTTCGCGCTGTTGCGCAGAGCGGGCGCCGACGCCGTCTCGTTCGACTTCGAGCTGCTCACCGAGCGTGATGACGAGGTGATCGGCGAGGCCGTCGAGGCCGGGACGAAGCTGTTCGCCGGTGTCGTACCGGGCACGGACGGCCCATTGTCAGACCCTGCCGGTAGCGTCATGGGTGTCAGGAAGCTGTGGCGCAGGCTGGGGCTGAATCCGGGGTCACTCGCGGAGTCGGTCACGGTCACGCCGTCGTGCGGACTCGCGGGCGCTTCGCCCGCATATGCCCGTGCGGCGCTCGCGCACTGCACACGGGCGGCGAGATCACTCGCCGACAACCCTGAGTAACTGGGTCTGAAGGCAACGGGAGGACGAGACGGTGGCTGTCGAACAGGAAGGCACGGTGCCGGCCGAGGCACGCGACGAGCACGCCCAGCTCGCCGAACAGATCGAGGAGCACCGCTTCCGGTACTACGTGAAGGACCAGCCGGTCGTCAGCGACGCCGAGTTCGACAAGCTCCTGCGCGCGCTGGAGGCCCTGGAGGAGCGGTACTCGGAGCTGCGCACGCCGGACTCCCCGACCCAGAAGGTCGCCGGGTCCTACGAGACCGACTTCGCCTCCGTCGAGCACCACGAGCGGATGCTGTCCCTCGACAACGCCTTCGACGACGAGGAGCTGGCCGCCTGGGCCGAACGTGTCGCCAAGGAGGTGGGCACCGGCGAGCACCACTTCTTGTGCGAGCTGAAGATCGACGGCCTCGCGGTCAACCTGACGTACGAGAACGGCCGTCTCACCCGCGCCGCCACCCGCGGCGACGGCCGCACGGGCGAGGACATCACGCCCAACGTCCGCACCATCGCGGACATCCCCGAGCGCCTCCAGGGCGACCGCGTCCCGGCCCTCGTCGAGATCCGCGGCGAGGTCTTCTTCCCGATGGAGAAGTTCGAGGAGCTGAACGCCCGCCTGGTGGCGGCCGGCGACAAGCCCTTCGCCAACCCGCGCAACGCGGCGGCGGGTTCGCTGCGCCAGAAGGACCCCCGGGTCACGGCGACCCGCCCGCTGCACATGGTGGTGCACGGCATCGGCGCCCGCGAGGGCTTCGACATCGACTGCCTGTCGCACGCGTACGACCTGCTGCGCGAGTGGGGCCTGCCCACCGCGAAGCACAACAAGGTGGTCGACGGCCTGGACGGCGTCCGTGAGTTCATCACGTACTTCGGCGAGAACCGCCACTCCGTGGAGCACGAGATCGACGGCGTCGTCGTCAAGCTCGACGAGATCCCGCTCCAGGGCCGCCTCGGCTCCACCTCCCGCGCCCCCCGCTGGGCCATCGCGTGGAAGTACGCGCCCGAGGAGGTCAACACCAAGCTCGTCGACATCAGAGTCGGCGTCGGCCGCACCGGCCGCGTCACGCCGTACGCCGTGGTGGAGCCCGTCACCGTCGCCGGCTCCGAGGTCGAGTTCGCCACCCTGCACAACCAGGAGGTGGTGAAGGCCAAGGGCGTCCTCATCGGCGACACGGTGGTGCTCCGCAAGGCGGGCGACGTCATCCCGGAGATCCTCGGCCCCGTCGTCGACCTGCGCGACGGCGGCGAGCGCGAGTTCGTGATGCCCGCCGAGTGCCCCGAATGCGGCACGGCGCTGCGGCCCATGAAGGAGGGCGACATCGACCTCCGCTGCCCGAACGGACGGGCGTGCCCCGCCCAGTTGCGCGAGCGCCTGTTCTATCTCGCGGGCCGCAAATGCCTGGACATCGAGAACTTCGGCTACGTCGCCGCGGCCGCGCTCACGGCCCCGCTGGAGCCCCCCACACCGCCCATCGTCAACGAGGGCGACATCTTCGACCTGAAGGTCGAGGAACTCCTCCCGATCAAGTCCTACGTCCTCGACCAGAACACGGGCCTGCCCAAGCGCGACCCCAAGACCGGCGAGGAAAAGGTGGTGTTCTTCTTCGCCAACCAGAAGGGCGAGCCGAAGAAGAACACCCTCGCCATGCTGGAGAACATCGCCGCGGCCAAGGAGCGCCCGCTCGCCCGCGTCCTCACCGGCCTCTCCATCCGGCACGTGGGCCCGGTCGCGGCCGAGGCGCTGGCCCGTGAGTTCCGCTCCATCGACCGCATCGAGCAGGCCACGGAGGAGGAGCTGACCAACACCGACGGCGTCGGTGAGATCGTCGCGAAGTCCCTCAAGGAGTGGTTCGCCGAGGACTGGCACCAGGAGATCATCCGCAAATGGCGCGCCGTCGGCGTCCGGATGGAGGAAGAGGGCGGCGGCGAGGACGAGGGGCCGCGTCCCCTGGAAGGACTCACCGTCGTCGTCACGGGCACCCTGGCGACCCACACCCGGGATGGCGCGAAAGAGGCGCTGCAGAGCCGCGGAGCGAAAGTCACCGGTTCCGTTTCAAAGAAGACGGGATTCGTCGTGGTGGGGGACAACCCCGGCTCGAAGTACGACAAGGCCATGCAACTGAAGGTTCCGGTTCTCAATGAGGACGGCTTCGCCGTCCTGCTCGAACAAGGCGCGGACGCCGCTCGGGAAGTCGCACTTCCGGCCGAAGAATAGCGGTTGAAGGCCACCCGTTCAGCGCATATCAGATGCATACGGGTGGCCGGGTCGCATTCGGGCAACCGTAGACGACCGCTGCCCGTGGAAGCCTTCTGCGGCCTACTGTTGAGGTGTGCGCCTGCCGTGCCCCGCTGCGGATGGGGTCTCCCCTGCTCGTCGAGAGCCGGGGCAGGGTTTTCGGACGCGGCTGTCCAGGGATCTTCAAGTCCGCGTGGCTCCGCGTGGCGTGGGCACCGCCGGCTGTGAGAGGGACGGGAATGGAACCGACCGAGAGCGTCGCCCCGGACTCATGGCTGCGGTCGCGCCTGCGGCGCGTGCTCGGCGCCCGGCGCGGGCGTGCGCGCGACACGGTGCGTGACCCGAATGACGCCGCGGCCGCGCGGGTCGACGGGACGCCCGGCTTCCGTCCCCGCGAGCGCGCCTGGACCTCGGGCGGCGCGGACGCGGACGCGATCCTCGGCCGGGCGGCCGTTTCCGGCCCCGATGCGGCTCCGCAGGAGGAAGTAACGGGCATACGGGGTAAGCCAGTTGGTGAGGGACCGGAGCCGGGCGGACGACGGGCGCCTGTGCGGGGAACCGGCGGTCACGGAACTGCGGTCCCGGCGGAGGCTGGCGTGACGGCGAGTGCCGAAGGTGAACGGCGGGGTGCGGGTGGCCACGGTGCGCCCTGGCCCGGCAGGGACGAGACGGACACCGCGGCGGACGGCACGCCGCCCGCCGCGTCACCGGCCGTGCGGGCGACGGAAGTTGACGCCCCGTCGAGTACTGGATTCGCCGAGAACGCGGCGGTGGGCGCGGCGAACGTGCGCGGTGCGGTGAGTGCTTCGGGTGTGGCTGTGGGCTCGGGTGCGGTGGCGCCTTCCGGTACGGCCGTCGGTCCGGGGGTGATGAGCGCTTCGGGTGCGGTCGTGGGTTCGGGTGCGGCCGTCGGCTCGGGTGCGGTGGCGCCTTCGGGCGCGGTCGCGGGTTCCGGTGCGGTGGCGGCGTCGAGCCCTGTCGTGGCTTCCGGTGCGATCGTGGCCTCGGGTCCCGTGTCGGCTTCCGGCGCGCTGGCGGCTTCCGGTGGCGGGAGTCCGGCCGTGCTCGCGACGGCCGGCGCCGGGTTCGGTGACGGTGCGGGAGCCGGTCCCGCGGGTGCGCGGGGCGTCGCGGGTGGCTCCGAGGGTGCCGCGGGCGGCATCGGCGGCGGCGCGGGCGGGGACGCCGGGAGCGTCCGGAGCGCGGTGGCCGGGGTCGGCGGTGGCAGTGGGGCCGGCGGCGGTGCCGGTGGCGCGGCTGGTGCCGGTGGTGTCGGTGGTGCCGCTGGTGTCGGCACGGGTGGCGTCGGCGGTGTGGGTGCGGGTGGTGCCGGGACCGGCGGGGTCGGGACTGGCGGGGTCGGGACCGGCGGTCCCGGGAGTGGTGGGGGCGGCGGTGGTGCCGTCGGCAGGGACGCCTCGACCGCTCGGGGGACCCTGCGCGGCGGGGCGGACTCCTCGGGCGGCGGTGCGCGGCGCGGGCTGTGGCGCGGCGGGCGCGGGACGGACGTGCGGGGCCAGGGCGCGCTCGACGGGTCCGGTGTGGACGGGGGCGAGGACGAGGGGCGCGGGAGCTGGCAGCTGCTGCCCGCGGCCGTCGTCGCGGCGGCCGCCGTCGTCCTCGGCACCGGCTTCTTCCACGCGTTCACCGGCGGCCACCCGCTCTTCCCGTCCGGCACGGTCGGCTGGTCACTCGCCGTCCTGACCGGCCTCATCGTCGGCCACCTCGTCGCGCTCGGCCGCGACCGCTGGTGGGGCGGCACGGGCTCCGGCGGCGCGCTGACCGTCGCCGTACTGCTGCTGTACGGCTGGATGCCCGCGGGCATGGTCAGCCTCACCGTCGTCGTCCTCGTCGGCGTCGCCCGCCGCCACCGCTGGCGACAAGGCGTGCTGCACGGCGCCGTCGACATCCTCGGCATCGGCGCGGGCGCCCTCACCCTCGCGGCGTTCGGCACGGCGCCCGCGGCCGACTCCCCCTGGAACCCGGAGAGCTGGGACCTCTACACGGCGCCCGAGGTCGCCCTCGTCGCCGTCGCGTACCTCGCCGTCACCCGCGTCCTGCTCTGGTACGTGCACGCCCCGCGCACCGGCGCCCTGCCCACGGTCACCCGCACCGCGCTGGTCCGACAGGGCCTGCTCGGCGTGGCCCTGCTCGGCATCGCGCCGCTGATCTGCGTCGTCGCGATGTCCCTGCCGCTGCTCCTGCCCCTGTTCACCATCCCGCTCGTCGCCCTGGACTCGACGCTGTGGATCGCGCGCGCCAGAGCCGAGGAGCAGCTGCGGGACCCGCTCACCGGACTGCCCAACCGGCAGTGGCTCCTGGAGCGGACCTGGACGGCCCTCGACGACGCGGAGCGCATCGGCGCGCGCTCCGCCCTGATGCTGATCGACATGGACCGCTTCCGCTCGGTCAACGACACCCTCGGCCATCTCGCCGGTGACCGCCTCCTGCTGCAGATCGCCGACCGGCTGCGGCTCGCGCTGCCGCGCGGTGCGGAGGCGGCCCGGCTCGGCGGCGACGAGTTCGCGGTGCTGCTCCCCGTCGCCGACTCCACGACGTCGGCCACACGCGTCGCCCGCTCCCTGGTCGCCGCCCTCGGCTCGCCCCTGGACCTGGACGGCCTCACCCTCGTCCTGGAGGCCAGCGCCGGGCTCGCCGTCTTCCCCGACCACGCGCTCGACGCCGAAGGGCTGCTGCGGCGCGCGGACGTGGCGATGTACCAGGCCAAGCGGGACCGCACGGGCGTCGAGGTGTACGAGTCCAAGCGCGACTCCAACACGCCCGACCGGCTCGGCCTCCTCGGCGACCTGCGCCGCGCCCTGGACGCGGGCGACGTGGAGCTGCACTACCAGCCGAAGGTCCGCTTCGACGGGCAGGTCGCGGGCCTGGAGGCGCTGGTGCGGTGGGTGCACCCGGAGCGGGGCAAGGTGCCGCCGGACGAGTTCATCGCCATCGCCGAGTCGTCCGGGCTCATGCCGCACCTCACGGAGTACGTCCTTGAGTCCGCCCTCGCCCAGGTGGCGCGCTGGCGGGCGCAGGGCCTGAAGGTCCCGGTCGCGGTGAACGTGTCGCCGCGCGATGTGCACACCCCCGGCTTCGCGGGCGCCGTCGCCGCGCGGCTGGCCCGGCACGGGGTGCCCGCGGGGGCGCTCCAGCTGGAGATAACGGAGCACGTCCTCCTGGAGGACCCGCAGCGCGCCGCCGACACCCTCGCCGGGCTCACCGGCCACGGCGTGAAGATGTCCCTCGACGACTTCGGCACGGGCTACTCGTCCCTGGTGCACCTGCGCCGCCTGCCCGTCAGCGAGCTGAAGATCGACCGGTCGTTCGTGGCCCGGCTCGCCGTCGACAACGAGGACGCCGAGATCGTGCGCTGCACGGTCGACCTCGCGCACTCCCTCGGCCTGCTCGTCGTCGCCGAGGGCGTCGAGGACGACGAGACCTGGGAGCGCCTGCGCGACCTGGGCTGCGACGCCGTCCAGGGCTGGCTGGTCGCCGCCGCGATGCCGCCGAACGAGACGACGGCGTGGCTGCGCACCCGCGGCGAACGCGGCTGGCACCGCGCGGTGGACCCCCCGGCCACCCCCGCCCCGGAGACCCCCGACCCGTCCCCGACCCGCGCGGCCAAGTGACGTAGCCACCCCGCCCCCGGGGCCCCACTCGCGCTCGGTGCCCCGGAGTCACGCCCGTGTTCAGCGCGTCGAACTCACGTCGACCCGTCGGACAGGCCCTGGCCCCCTGCCCCGACCTCGGCACCCACGCCGACCTCACCCTCGCTCCCGGGCCCCGGCACCGACGCCCCCGCGCCCTCCGGCCCCGCGACCTCCGGCGCACCCCGCGCACCCCGCACAGCCCGCGCACCCCGCACAGCCCGCGCACCCTGCGCATTCCGCGCACCCCGCCCCCCAGCCGCACCCCCGCCGCCCCGAATCCCCCCACCC
>NZ_JNXT01000080.1 GCF_000716675.1 Streptomyces alboflavus | reverse complement strand
CCCCCGGACCGACCCCCCGCCCCACCACCGCATCCCCGCCTACCCCGCGGCCGAGCGTGCCGTCCGCGCGCTCGCCGAAGCCGTCAAGTACGCCCAGTGGCGGCGCGACATCGCCGAGCCCGGCAAGGTGCCGGAGTACGACGACATCGACGAACAGGGCGCGGGCGAGCTGATCGAGCGCCTCCTGGCCAAGGCCGACGACGTCCGCGGCGTCACGCTCGACGCCGACGACGCCCACGACCTGCTCGCGCGGTACGGCATCGGCGTCCGCCGCGCGCTTCCCGCCCCCGACGCCGACACCGCCGTCCGCGCCGCGCGCGAGGCGGGCTACCCCGTCGCCCTCAAGACCACCGCACCCCACCTGCGCCACCGTCCCGACCTCGGCGGCGTCCGCCTCGACCTCGCCGACGAGGAACAACTGCGGCGCGCCTACCGGGAACTGACCCACACCCTCGGCAGGCCCGCCGAGCTGCGCCCCGTCGTCCAGGCCATGGTGGCCCGCGGCGTGGACACCGTCGTGCGCGCGGGCCACGACCCCGTCGCCGGCGCCGTGCTGTCCTTCGGGCTCGCCGGAGCGGCCTCGGAGCTGCTCGGCGACACCGCCCACCGGCTGATTCCGGTCACCGACCGGGAGGCGGGCAACCTCGTCCGATCGATCCGGACGGCCCCGCTCCTGTTCGGCTGGCGCGGCTCGGCCCCCGTGGACACCCCCGCCCTCGAAGAGCTCCTGATGCGCCTCTCGCGGCTTGTCGACGACCACCCCGAAGTGGTCACCGTCTCACTGGAGCCGGTGGTCGTCGCACAGGAGGGTCTCTCCGTGCTCAGCGCGTCCGTGCGTCTCGCCCCGCCGCCCGCCCGCGACGACCTGGGCCCGCGCACCCTGCCCGCGTACTGACGGCGGGCGCCCGTGGACCCGCCGACGCCCCGCGCGCGTGGCCGACGAGGGCACACAAGGGGTGCCCGGGCGGCCACTGGGCACCTTGGGCCAGGCGCCGGGCCGTAGGATGGACGGCATGGCAAAGACCGGTACGACGACCCAGGGGCTGCGCGCGGCGATCGAGCGCAGCGGCTACTACCCGGCCCTCGTGGCCGAGGCGGTGGAGGCCGCGATCGGCGGCGAGACCATCGGGTCGTATCTGGTCCACCAGGAGACCACGTTCGACGCGAACGAGGTCCGCCGCCACGTGACGGTCCTCGTGCTCACGGACACCCGCTTCATCGTCAGCCACACCGACGAGCAGGCGGCCGACTCCACGTCCCCGACGCCGTACGCCACCACCTCCACCGAGTCCGTGAAGATCGGCCGGATCTCGTCCGTGGTCGTCAGCCGCGTCGTCGCCAACCCGGAGAAGTACGTACCGGGATCCCTGCCCCGCGAGGTCGTCCTGACCATTGGCTGGGGCGCCGTCTCCCGCATCGACCTGGAGCCCGCCGCCTGCGGCGACCCCAACTGCGAGGCCGACCACGGCTACACCGGCAGCTCCACGGCCGACGACCTCAGCCTGCGCGTCAGCGAGGCCGGGGACGGCCCGGACACCGTCCGCCAGACCCTCGCGTTCGCCCAGGCACTCTCCGAGGCCACCGCGGCGGGCACGGACACCAGCCGCTGATGGGGCATCCAGCCTGGGACGACATCCAGCCGCTCGCCCTCGACTCCGCACCCCTGCCCGCGTACGGCACGGGATCGCTCGCCGACGTGCTGCCCACCCTGGTCGCCCACCAGGAGGTGGACGGCTTCGCCCCGCTCATCCCGGAGCTGGCCCCGGCCGACCGGAACTGCGTCTTCCTTATCGATGGCCTCGGCTGGGAGCAGCTGCGCGACCACGCCGCCGAAGCCCCGTTCCTGACCTCGCTGCTCGCCTCCTCGCGCGGCGGCACCGGCCGGCCCATCACCGCGGGCTTCCCCGCCACCACGGCGACCTCCCTGGCCTCCGTCGGCACCGGCCTGCCGCCCGGCGCCCACGGCCTGCCCGGCTACACGGTCCGCAACCCCGACAGCGGCGAGCTGATGAACCAGCTCCGCTGGAAGCCCTGGACCGACCCGCACGCCTGGCAGCCGTACCCGACGATCTTCCAGCGCGCCCACGACGCGGGCATCCACACCGCTCAGGTGTCCTCGCCGACCTTCGAGCACACCCCGCTCACCAAGATCGCCCTCAGTGGTGGCACCTTCCGCGGCCGCCTCTCCGGCGAGGACCGCATGGACCTCGCCGCCGAGCAGCTCGCCGCCGCCGACCGCACCCTGGTCTACACGTACTACGCCGAAGTCGACGGCAAGGGCCACCGCTTCGGCGTCGACTCCGACGCCTGGCGCGGCCAGCTGATGTACGTCGACCGGCTCGTGCAGCGCCTCGCCGAGCAGCTCCCGCCGCGCAGCGCCCTGTACGTCACCGCCGACCACGGCATGCTCGACATCCCCTTCGACGACGCCTCCCGCATCGACTTCGACGAGGACTGGGAGCTGCGCGCCGGAGTCGCCCTGCTCGGCGGCGAGGGCCGCGCCCGGCACGTCTACGCGGTGCCGGGCGCCGAGGCCGACGTCCTCACCGTCTGGCGCGAGGTGCTCGGCGAGCAGTTCTGGGTGGCGAGCCGGGACGAGGCGATCGCGGCGGGCTGGTTCGGCCCGCGCGTCGACGAACGCGTCCACGGACGCATCGGGGACGTCGTCGCCGCCGCCCACGCCGATGTCCTCATCACCGCCTCCCAGCGGGAGCCCAGGGAGTCCGCGATGGTCGGCAACCACGGCTCGATGACCCCCGCCGAACAACTCGTACCGCTCCTCGAAGTACGCTCCTAGCTGCTTCTTGACGTGTACGTCACGGACGGCACCCCTTCTCGTACGCCCCCGCGCACCTCCTCGCGCACCCACCGAAAGGCGCTCAACCCCCCATGCCTGAGCTGGTGTTCTTCTCCGGAACGATGGACTGCGGGAAGAGCACCCTCGCGCTGCAGATCGAGCACAACCGCTCGGCACGCGGTCTGCAGGGCATGATCTTCGCGCGCAACGACCGGGCGGGGGAGGGCAAGCTCTCCTCGCGGCTCGGCCTGGTCACGGAGGCCATCGAGGTGGCCGACGACCTCGACATCTACGCGTACCTCGTCGACCACCTCTCGCGCGGCGCCCGCGCCGACTACGTGATCGCCGACGAGGCGCAGTTCCTCGCGCCGGAGCAGATCGACCAGCTCGCGCGCGTGGTCGACGATCTGGGCGTGGACGTCTTCGCGTTCGGCATCACCACGGACTTCCGCTCCAAGCTGTTCCCCGGCTCCCAGCGCCTGGTCGAGCTCGCCGACCGCGTCGAGGTCCTCCAGGTCGAGGCCCTGTGCTGGTGCGGCGCCCGCGCCACGCACAACGCCCGCACCATAGGCGGCCAGATGGTCGTCGAGGGAGCCCAGATCGTCGTCGGCGACGTGAACCAGGCGTCCGGCGAAGTGGGCTACGAGGTGCTGTGCCGCCGTCACTACCGGCGCCGCATGACGGCGGCCTCCGCGCGCGCGGGCGCGCTGTCCCCCGACGTACTGCCGGTCGACACCCTGGAGCGGTCCTAGGGACCTAGCCGCTGGCGCGCGGATGCTCCGAGCGGATGAGCGTGAAGACCGCGCCCTCGGGGTCGGCGACCGTCGCGATCCGCCCGTACCGACCGTCCTGCGCGGGGCTGATCACATGGCCGCCGAGCTCGACCACCCGCTCCGCCGACGCGTCCACGTCCGCCGCTTCGAAGTACGTCATCCAGTGCGCGCCCCGGTCGCCCGGCAGTTCCTGCCCGACACCGCGCACCGAGGCCACCGGGAGGTCGTCGAGGCGCAGGGTCAGATAGTCCAACCCCGGGCTTGTGGCCGCTTTTTCGGTGTAGCCGAACAGCATCTGGTAGAACTTCGCGACCTCCTCGGTCTCGCGCGTCAGGAGCTCGTTCCAGGTCGGCGTGCCCGGCACGCCCGCGACCGCCGTGCCCCGGTGCGACGACGCCTGCCAGATGCCGAACACCGCCCCCGCGGGGTCCGACGCGATCGCCATGCGTCCGGCTTCGCCCGCGTCCAGCGGCCCCACGCCGACCGTGCCGCCGCAGTGCCGCACCATCTCGGCGGCCTCGCCCGCGTCGTCCGACGCCAGGTACGGGGTCCACGCGATGGGCAGATGGCGGTCGGCCGGCAGTTGTCCGATTCCCGCCACCTCGCAGCCGTCGAGCATCGCCCGCACGTAGGGGCCGAGCTGCTGCGGCCCGGGCTCGTAGGTCCAGCCGAAAAGCGCCGCGTAGAACTCCTGGGTCGCAGCCAGGTCGTGCGCCATCAGGCTCACCCAGCAGGGCGTGCCGGGTGTGCACCGCGCGCCCTCGGCGCGTCCGTCGTCCGGGCACCGTGCCTCGGTCATCGTCACTCTCTCCTCGGGCCCTCGTGACTTCGACAGCCCGGCGGCGACGGATCACGGCCAACAGAGTTCGAGTTCTGACACCTGTTGTCCGTTAGCTGTCGTCCGTCGTCGCCCAGCCGATGCCACTCCGCTTCGATTCCGCTTCGATTCGCTGTCCGAACGCACGTGCTTTCGCCGTGCGTATGCCCGCCCGTGCAGATGCTCGCATCACCTGGTGCCTGGCGCGCCCCGGCCGCGCCGCGCTCGCGGGCTCCCTCGCGGAGGATGCCCGATTTGCCATTTCTCATCCGTTAACGCGCGATTGCAGGGTTGTGTCCATCTGCGGTACGCGGCGTGCCCGTCTCCGTACGCCGCGTGTCCGGGCGTGGTCCGGCCGAGCAGGGTATCCGGAGCTGAGCGCGGCGGCCACCCCGTGCGCAAGGATGGGGCCCATGAATGCCATCATCTCCGCTTCCGAACTCGCGAGCGACTTGGCGGGCGAGAACCCGCCAGTGCTGCTCGACATCCGTTGGCAATTGAGTACGGCCAAGGCGGCCGGGGAGCCGCCCTTCGACGGGCGGGCCGAGTACGCGGCCGGGCACGTCCCCGGGGCGGTCTTCGTCGACCTCGACGCGGACCTCGCGGGCGCGGCGGGCCCCGGGGGCAGGCACCCGCTTCCGGATGTCGAGCGCTTCGGCGCGGTCATGCGGGCGGCCGGGGTCTCGGCGGACCGGCCGGTCGTCGTGTACGACGGCGGGCAGGGCTGGGCCGCCGCGCGTGCCTGGTGGCTGCTGCGCTGGACGGGTCACCCCGAGGTGCGGGTCCTGGACGGCGGGCTGGCCGCGTGGACCGGGGAGCTGGAGTCCGGCGAGGTGACCGCGCCGGTCGCGGGCACGTTCACGCCGGTCCCGGAGTCCGTGGGCCGCGTGGACGCGGACGGCGCGGCGGCCCTGGCCCGCTCCGGCCTGCTCCTGGACGCCCGCGCCGCGGAGCGCTATCGCGGCGACGTGGAGCCCATCGACCGCGTCGGCGGCCACATCCCCGGCGCGGTCTCGGCGCCCACCACGGAGAACGTCGCGGCGGACGGCCGCTTCCTCCCCGCGGACGAGCTGGCGGCCCGCTTCAAGTCCCTGGGGGCGTCCGGCACTTCGGAGGTCGGCGTGTACTGCGGCTCAGGCGTCTCCGGGGCCCACCAGGTCCTCGCCCTCGCGGTGGCGGGCGTCCCGGCGACGCTGTACGTCGGGTCGTGGTCGGAGTGGTCGTCGGACCCGGAGCGTCCGGTGGCGACGGGGCCCGATCCGCAGTAGCGCGGCGCAGCGGGCCGGACCGAGGAGGCCTGGCGCGTTCGCTGCGCGGCCGTCGCGCGCGGTGAGTCCTTCGCTGTGCGCGGGCGCCGCCCGGAGCGAGTTGTGGTGGACGAGTGAAGGGCCTGTACGCATGTCGCGTACAGGCCCTTCACCATGCTCTCGGTCGCTCGGACCGGCGTACGCGGGCTGATTTCGTGTGTGCCCCGCGCCGGTCGATCCTGCCGGGCGCCGCTACTCCTGCTTCTTGCGCCGGGTGCCGAACACGATCTCGTCCCAGCTCGGCACGGCGGCGCGGCGGCCGGGGCGGACGCCGTCGGCCTCGGCCTGGCGGTCCGTGGAGCCGACGAGGCGGTCGCGGTGGCTGGCCACGGCGCGCGGCATCAGGACGTCCGCGTACGCGGAACCGGCCGACGCGGCGGTCGCGGGCGGCTCCTCGGCCTCCGGCTCCTGCTCGGGCTCCTCCGCCGGTGCGGACGGCAGTTCGGCGGGTGCCGCGGCGGGACGCTCGGGGACGACCATGTCGCCGCGGAAGCTCGGCACGGCCTCCAGGAGGCTGGTGAGCGAGTCGCGTTCCTGCTCGGCGACGGCGGCGGGAGCGGCCGGCTCCTGGTCGGTCTCGGGCGCGGGTCCGCCGGGACGCTCCAGGGCGCGGTCGAGCGGCCGGTCCCGGGGGAGCCGGGCGATGCGCGGCACGAACGGGAAGCTGGGCTCGGGTGCCGCGATGTCGTCGGTCTCGCCGATCAGGGCGCGGGCCTCGTCGTCGACGGCCTGGACGAGCCGCCGGGGCGGGTCGTACGTCCAGCTCGCGGAGTGCGGCTCGGTCGCGACGCGGTAGACGAGCAGGACCTCCCAGGTGCCGTCGTCGCGGCGCCAGGAGTCCCACTGGACGGTCTCCTTGTCGGCGCCGCGCAGCAGCAGTCGCTCCTGGACGGCCTCGCCGAGCTGGGGTCCGGTGTTCTCGCCGGGACGGCGCACGGGGGTCTTCCGGGCCCGCTCGGCCATGAAGGCGCGCTCGGCGAGCACGGGGCCCTCGAAGCGGCGGACGCGGTCGACGGGGATTCCGGCGAGCGAGGCGACCTCTTCCGCGCTGGCACCGGCACGTATACGGGCCTGGATGTCGCGGGGGCGGAGGTGGCTCTCCACCTCGATCTCGATCTGTCCGAGTCGCGGGCGGTCGCCGCGCACGGCGGCGCGCAGCCGTTCGTCGATCGGAAGCGTGTACTCCGTGCTGTCCGCAGCTTTCAGCACCAGCCGTGTGCCGTCGTTGCTGACGGCCACGACACGCAGTTCGGGCATGGGGACCTCCCGGGTGGTGCCTGCCGACGTCACGTGCGTCGCTGCTTCCGCTAGTCGAGTGTGGCCTGCCCGGGTGCAGCCTGCCACAACCTTGCCGAGTTGCCCGGCGTGTCGGGCATGGGCCCTGGATCGCCGTTATGGCACGGTTACCGATTCGCAACGCTAAGTGACCAACTCGATCACCCTGTGCAGCGATCCCCCTCCCGGCGGTCCTGGCTGGCCCCGGGCACCCTGGCTGGAGACCGGACCCAGGGCTCGCAACACTACTCCATTCGGGCCACCCGGGTGGACCGGCACGCCGCCGAACTTCTCGTGGGGGAAGGGAGTTGGCGTCAGCCGATGCCGTGAGTCCCCCGCGCGCGCGTGGCGCTCTTCACGAAAAAGCCAAAAACGGAACTATTCGCTTCGGGCGTACGTCCCTTTCTCATGTACCTCGCGTAGCTCATACGTGAATGCGTAAGTCATGCGTGAAGTCGAGAAAGGCAGGCAAGGTCCGCAGATGCGTGAAAAGCCGGAAACCGGCGGGGAGTCGACGGACACGACGGAGGGTGAGTCGGAGAAGAAGCGGTTCGAGCTGAGTGTGCCGCAGGTGGCGGGGAGCGCCGTGGCGGCCGTCGTGGCCGCCAAGCTCGCCTCCTCCTTCGGCGTCTACGGAACGATCCTCGGCGCCGGTGTGGTGAGTGGCATCGCCACCTGCGGAGGCACGGTCTTCCAGCACTTCTTCTCGCGTACGGGCGAGCAGATACGTGACGTCGCGGTGCAGGCCAAGCCGAAGGCCCAGCAGGTCCCGGTGACGCAGGCCACGCCGGTGCCGGAGACGTTCCAGGCGCGGGCCCACATGGGCGGCGGTCCGGTCACCACGACGTGGGGAAGGGCCGTCCCGGACGCCGACCCGACGACGGCGCTCCCCGCGGATCCCACGGCGGCGCTCCCGACCGTCCACCCGGCCGACCCCACCGCGGCGCTCCCGGCCGTCGACCCCGCCGACCCCACGACGGCGCTCCCCGTGGCCGGAACCGACCCCGAGCGGACCCAGCTGCTCGGCTCCGTGGACGGCTCCGCGGACGCCACCCAGGTCCTGCCGCACGACCAGCACACCCGCGTCCTGCGCCAAGCCGGCCCCCTGGGCCACGCGGGCCCCGTCGGGCACGCCGCCTCCGCCGGACCCGTCGGCCCCCTGCCACCTGGCGGTCCCGCCCCCGTCGACCCCCCGTTCCCCTCGGACGACTTCTCCGAAGGGACTACGCACCGCACGCGCGTGCGCAGCTGGAAGCGGCCGTTGGTCGCCGCCGCCCTGGTCTTCGGGGTCTCGCTCGCCGGGATCACCACGTACGAGCTGGTGAGCGGCAAGAGCTTCAGCGGTGACGACAAGAGCACCACCATCCGGGACGCCTTCTCCAACAGCGGTTCCTCGTCGAAGAAGGGCGACGAGCCGACCACCGACGACCCCGGGAAGCAGTCGGACGACGGCACGTCCGGGCCGGACGACGGCTCGCAGCAGGGCGACGACCCGTCCACGGACCCGTCGGGCAAGCCCTCGCCCGGTGACGGCACCGGCTCGGGCAACGGCTCCGGGGACGGCTCCGGCGCGGACAAGGGCGACGGCGACACCGACACCGGCAGTGGCACGGGCAAGGACGACGGGTCGAAGCCCGACCCGAAGCCCACCCCCACCCCCACGCCGACACCGACGCCCACGCCGACCCCGTCGAGCGGCGGCGGCACCGGCAACGGCAACGGGAACGGCGACGTACAGGAGCAGCAGCAGGCGCCGGAGCAGTGACCCGCGGGGTGGGCCGCGTCAGTCGCCGAGGACCCGCCGCAGATAGGGGTTGGCGAACAGGCGGTCCGGGTCGAGCCGGTCGCGCAGGGCGGTGAACTCGCCGAAGCGCGGATAGGCCTTGGCCAGGTACGCGGCGTCGCGGGTGTGGAGCTTGCCCCAGTGGGGCCGCCCCTCGTGGGCGGTGAAGATCTCCTCCGCGGCGCTGAAGTACCGGCGCATGGGCGTGCCCTTGTAGAGGTGGACGGCGATGTACGCGCTGTCGCGGCCCGAGGCCGTCGAGAGCGTGATGTCGTCGGCGGGGGCGGTGCGCACCTCCACGGGGAAGCTGACGCGCAGCGGTGACCGCTCGATCATCGACTTCAGCTCGCGCAGGGTCTCGACCAGGGCCGCGCGCGGGACGGCGTACTCCATCTCGACGAAGCGCACCCGGCGCGGGCTGGTGAAGACCTTGTACGGGATGTCGGTGTAGGTCCGGGCCGACAGGGCCTTGCTGCTGAGCTTCGCGATGGTGGGGATGGTGGCGGGCAGGGCCCTGCCGAGCGAATTGGCGACCTGGAAGAGGCCGTTGGAGAGGAGTTCGTCCTCTACGAAGGCGCTGATCGCGTTCGGGGGAGCGGCCGGGCCGACGCTGCGGTTGTTGCGTTTGGTGTTGCAGTTGCCCGTGTGGGGGAACCAGTAGAACTCGAAGTGCTCGTTCTCGGTGGCCAGCTGGTCGAACTCGGCGGTGACCTGGTTGAAGGTCATCGGTTCCTCGCGGGCCTGGAGGAAGAAGATGGGCTCTACGGAGAACGTGATCGCGCTGATGACGCCGAGCGCGCCGAGTCCGACGCGGGCCGCGGCGAAGACGTCGGGGTGCTCGTCCTTGGAGCAGGTCAGGACGCGGCCGTCGGCGGTCACCAGCTCGAGCGCGGTGATCTGGGCGGCGATCGAGGCCGAGTCGCGGCCGGTGCCGTGCGTCCCGGTGCTGACGGCGCCGGACACCGTCTGCTCCATGATGTCGCCCATGTTCGTCAGCGACAGGCCCTCGCGGGCGAGCGCGGTGTTCAGGCGCTTGAGGGGCGTGCCCGCCTCCACGGTGACGGTTCCGGCCGCGCGGTCGATGTTCCTGATGCCGGTGAGGAGGTCGGGCCGCACCAGGAGGCCGTCGGTCGCGGCGGCGGCCGTGAAGGAGTGGCCGGTGCCGACGGGCTTGACCTTCAGGCCGTCCTCGCGGGCCCCGCGGATCGCGGCGACGAGCTCGTCGACCGAGGCGGGCGTCGCCTCGCGCGCGGGCCGCGAGGCGACCGTGCCCGCCCAGTTACGCCACGTCGTCGGCCTTCGTGAGCCGATCGCTGCCGTTCCCGCTCCCGTGCCCCTGCCCGTTCCCGTGCTCATGGGTCCCTCCCCGTCGCGGAACCGGCCGTTGCAGCCGGCGATACCCCAGGAATCCCACCACCACCGCGACCGCCCCGGACACCCCCGGGACCGCGTACCCCGCGCGCGAGCCCGCTGCGTCGATCACCCAGCCGGCCATGGCGGAGCCGAGCGCCACACCGACGGCGAGTCCCGTGCTGACCCAGGTCATGCCCTCGGTCAGCTTCGCGCGTGGTACGTGCTGTTCGACGAGGGCCATTGTCGTGATCATCGTCGGCGCGATGGACAGGCCCGCGACGAAGAGCGCCGCGGCCAGAAACGGAAGATTCCCGACCAGTTGAAGCGGGATCATACTCACGGCCATCGCGCAGACACCCAGCAGCCACCGGCGTGCGGGAGCCCCCTTGAAGTGCAGTAGACCGAAGCCGACGCCCGCCAGGCACGAGCCGAGCGCGTAGACGGCGAGCACCAGACTCGCGGCGCCCTTGTGGCCCTCGTCCTCGGCGAACGCCACCGTGACCACGTCGACCGCGCCGAAGATCGCGCCGGTCGCGACGAACGTGGCGACCAGGACCTGCAGCCCTCCGGAGCGCAACGCCGAGCCCCCGGTGTGGTGTTCGCGCGGATGCGGCACCGGCTCGGTCGCCCGCTGCGCCGTGAGCCAGAAGACGCCGACGGCGAGGAAGGCGCCCGCGAGCAGCGGACCGGCCTCGGGGAACCAGGCCGTGGACAGGCCGATCGAGATGATCGGCCCGAAGATGAAGCAGACCTCGTCCACGACGGACTCGAAGGAGTACGCCGTGTGCAGCTGCGGGGTGTCGCGGTACAGCGCCGCCCAGCGGGAGCGGACCATCGACCCCACGCTCGGCACGCAGCCGACGAACGCGGCGCAGACGAACAGCGTCCAGTCCGGCGTCTCGAACTTCGCGGCGAGCAGCAGCCCCGACACCGCGACCAACGACACCAGGGTCGCAGGCCGGAGCACCCGCCGCTGGCCGTGCCGGTCCACGAGCCGGGAGATCTGCGGGCCGATCGCCGCGGCGGACAGCGCGACGGTGGCCGACAGCGCGCCCGCGAGGCCGTACCGCCCGGTGAGCTGGGAGATCATCGTCACGATGCCGATGCCCATCATCGACAGCGGCATCCGACCGAGGAAGCCCGCGACGGAGAACCCCTTCGAGCCGGGGGCGGCGAATATGGCGCGGTAGGGGCTCGGCACGTGGGACTCCGCGGGGGCGGCGGAGCGCTCGAACAGCGGACTCCGGTAAGGCGTGAAGATGGCCGATACAGCTTACGGCCGCCGGGGCGTGGGCGCACCGTGTTTTCCGGGCCGCCGGGTGGCGGTTTCACCGCTGTCAGTGGCGAGTGGCAGGATCAAATACATGTCCGAAGCGCTGGATCCCACTCCCTATGACGCCTTGCTGCTGCTCTCGTTCGGCGGCCCCGAGGGGCCGGACGACGTCGTCCCGTTCCTGGAGAACGTGACGCGTGGCCGCGGCATCCCCAAGGAGCGCCTGAAGGAGGTGGGGCAGCACTACTTCCTGTTCGGCGGCGTGAGCCCCATCAACGATCAGAACCGCACCCTCCTCGACGCCCTGCGCAAGGACTTCGCGGACCACGGCCTCGACCTGCCGGTGTACTGGGGCAATCGCAACTGGGCGCCGTATCTGACGGACACCCTGCGCGAGTTGGTCCAGGACGGCCGCCGCCGCGTCCTGGTCCTCGCCACCAGCGCGTACGCGTCGTACTCGGGCTGCAGGCAGTACCGCGAAGACCTCGCGGCCGCCCTGGCCACCCTCAGGGACGAGGGCCTCGCCGTGCCCCGCGTGGACAAGCTCCGGCACTACTTCAACCACCCCGGCTTCGTGCGCCCCATGATCGACGGCGTCCTGAGGTCCCTGGCCGACCTCCCCGAGGACGTGCGTGACGGCGCGCACCTGGCCTTCACGACGCACTCCATCCCCACCGCCGCGGCCGACACCTCCGGCCCCGCCGAGACCCACGGCGACGGCGGCGCGTACGTGCGCCAGCACCTGGACGTGGCGGCCCTGATCGCCGACGCGGTCCGCGCGGAGACCGGCGTCGACCGCCCCTGGCAGCTCGTCTACCAGTCGCGCAGCGGCGCCCCCCACATCCCCTGGCTCGAGCCCGACATCTGCGACCACCTGGAGGAGCGGCACGAGGCCGGTGCCCCGGCCGTGGTCATGGTCCCGATCGGCTTCGTGTCGGACCACATGGAGGTCCTGTACGACCTCGACACCGAGGCCACGGCGAAGGCCGCGGAGCTCGGCCTGCCGGTGCGCCGCTCGGCCACCGTCGGCGCCGACCCGCGGTTCACCGCCGCCGTCCGCGAGCTGGTCCTGGAGCGCGCCGCCACCGAGAGCGGGCGCCCGGTGACGCCCTGCGCCCTGGGCGCCCTCGGCGCGAGCCACGACCTGTGCCCCGTGGGCTGCTGCCCGGCCCGCGCCCCCAAGCCCGCCGCCGCGGGCGCCGACAGCCCGTTCGCCTAGTACGCCGCACCGAGGAGCACCGTGACCGCCCCCGCCCCCGATGACCGGCTCAAGGCCGAACTGCTCGCCGTCGCCCTGGAAGCCGCGACCCGCGCCGGCGACCTGCTGCGCGACGGCCGTCCGGCCGACCTCGGCGTCGCCGCTACCAAGAGCAGCGCCGTCGACGTCGTCACCGAGATGGACATCGCCTCCGAGAAGCTGATCACGGACTTCTTCGCCGAGCGCAGGCCCGACGACGGCGTGCTCGGCGAGGAGGGCGCGAGCTCCGCGGGCACCAGCGGCGTCCAGTGGGTCGTCGACCCCATCGACGGCACCGTGAACTACCTGTACGGCCGCCCGGACTGGGCGGTGTCGATCGCCGCCCGCAAGGACGGCGAGACCCTGGTCGGCGTCGTCCACGCGCCCGTGCGCGGCGAGACGTTCCGCGCGGTCCTCGGGCAGGGCGCGTACGTCGGCGACAGGACCGCCCGGGTCCGCCCGGCGCCCCCGTTCGAGCAGGCCCTCATCGGCACGGGCTTCGGGTACGTCGCCGAGCGGCGCGCCCACCAGGCCGAGGTGGCCCGGCACCTGCTGCCGCGCGTGCGGGACATCCGGCGGGCCGGTTCGGCGGCCATCGACCTGTGCGACGTGGCGGCGGGCCGCCTGGACGCGTACTACGAACGGGGCCTGAACCCCTGGGACTTCGCGGCCGGTGACCTCATCGCCCGGGAGGCGGGCGCCCTGACCGGCGGCCGCCCCGGAGAGCCCCTCTCGGGCGAGCTGACGGTGGCGGGTCCGCCCGGCCTCTTCGAGCCCCTCCAGGCCCTCCTCGACGACCTCGGCGCCTGGCACGACTGACCCGGTCCGGTCGGGCCGGTATCGGTGAGGTGGGTGAGCCGGGGCGCCCGGCCCCGGAGCCCCGTGCCCGGAGCTCGGCGACCGGACGCACGACTGGGCCCCGACACCTCCTGGAAGGTGTCGGGGCCCTGTCGCGTGCGGCCCGGACCGGACGCTGGAGACATCCCGGTCCGTGTGTCGGTCAGTGGGTCGGGGCGGCGACCTCCACGCCGTGCTCGGCTGCCAGGCGGTGCAGATCCTCCAGCTCGGCCAGTTCCACCTCGGCCAGGAAGTCGTCGCCTGTCTCGCGGGCCCGCGTGAGGTCGGACTCCGTGGTCTTTATGCGCTGCAGGAGACCTGCGGTGAATGCGTCCATGGTTGCGCCCCCTCGGCTGGGTCGTGGGTCGGTGGCACGGGGGTGTGCCGTGGAGAAGGGGCGATCACGTCCGGCGCCCGCTGCGTGAAGCAGGTCGTGGCGTGCCACATACGAAGCGTGATCGCGGGTGTAAGGCCGTCCTCCCCCCGCCCCCTTCGACGGAAACCTCAACCGGAGCAGAAAATCCCGTATTCCCGGGGCCCGAGGCCGCCTTACAGCCGGTTTATGGCCGAAAGGGGCAGGATGGAGGTCTCACTCCATGTACAGGCCTGCCCTGGCGCGTCCGCGCGCGGGGCACAGAGGAAGGACAAGCGACGTGCGCGTACTCGTCGTCGAGGACGAGCAGCTGCTCGCCGATGCGGTGGCCACCGGACTGCGCCGGGAGGCCATGGCAGTCGACGTCGTGTACGACGGCGCGGCCGCCCTGGAACGCATCGGCGTGAACGACTACGACGTCGTCGTCCTGGACCGCGACCTGCCCGTCGTCCACGGCGACGACGTCTGCCGCAAGATCGTCGAGCTCGGCATGCCGACGCGCGTCCTGATGCTCACCGCGTCCGGCGACGTCAGCGACCGCGTCGAGGGCCTGGAGATCGGCGCGGACGACTATCTCCCCAAGCCCTTCGCGTTCAGCGAGCTCACCGCCCGGGTGCGCGCCCTCGGACGGCGCACCAGCGTGCCGCTGCCGCCCGTCCTGGAGCGCGCCGGCATCAAGCTCGACCCGAACCGCCGTGAGGTGTTCCGCGACGGCAGGGAGATCCAGCTGGCGCCCAAGGAGTTCGCGGTCCTGGAGGTGCTGCTGCGCAGCGAGGGTGCCGTCGTCTCCGCGGAGCAGCTCCTGGAGAAGGCCTGGGACGAGAACACGGACCCGTTCACGAACGTCGTCCGGGTGACCGTCATGACCCTGCGCCGCAAGCTCGGCGAGCCCGCCGTCATCGTGACGGTGCCGGGCTCCGGCTACCGGATCTGAACGCGGTGGCCGCGACGCCCGCGCCCCCAGGGGCGCCCCCGAAGCCCACCTGGGACCCGAGGAAGATCGACGCACCCTTCCCGTGGCTGCGCCCGACCATCCGGATACGGCTCACGCTGCTGTACGGCGGGATGTTCCTGATCGCGGGCATCTTGCTGCTCTCGATCATCTACCTCCTCGCCGCACAGGCCCTGAACACCGGCAACGAACCCCTCTTCAAGATCGTGAGTGCCCGGGAGATCCGGGTGACCAGCGACAACTGCCCGCAGGCCTCCTCGGGCAGCATGACGATCCCCGAGTTCAACGCCGCGATCAGCGCCTGCACCGACCACCAGCGCCAGGTCGCCCTGGACAACCTGCTCAGCCGCTCGCTCCTCGCTCTGCTCGGCCTCGCGGTCATCGCCTTCGCCTTCGGCTACGCGATGGCGGGCCGTGTGCTGTCCCCGCTCGGCCGGATCACCCGCACCGCGCGCGCGGTGGCGGGCTCGGACCTGTCCCGCCGCATCGAGCTGGACGGCCCGGACGACGAGCTGAAGGAGCTGTCGGACACCTTCGACGAGATGCTGGAGCGGCTCCAGCGCGCGTTCACGGCCCAGCAGCGCTTCGTCGGCAACGCCTCGCACGAGCTGCGCACACCCCTGGCGATCAACCGCACCCTCCTTGAGGTGCACCTGTCCGACCCCGGCGCACCCGTGGAGCTGCAGCAGCTAGGCAAGACCCTGCTCGCCACCAACGAGCGCAGCGAGCAGCTCGTGGAGGGCCTGCTGCTGCTCGCCCGCAGCGACAACCAGATCGTGGAGCGCAAGCCCGTGGACCTCGCGGAGGTCGCCGACCGCGCCGTCGACCAGGCGCTGTCCGAGGCCGACGACAAGGGCGTGCAGATCCGCGGCGAGCGGGGCCCGGCGGTCGTGCAGGGCAACGGCGTGCTCCTGGAGCGCATCGCGCTGAACCTCGTGCAGAACGCCGTGCGCTACAACGTGAAGGAGGAGGGGTGGGTGGAGGTGACCACGGAGGCCCAGCACGGCCAGGCCGTCCTCGTGGTGACCAACACCGGCCCCGTGGTGCCCGCGTACGAGATCGACAGCCTCTTCGAGCCCTTCCGGCGCCTGCGCACCGAGCGCACCGGCAGCGACAAGGGGGTCGGTCTCGGCCTGTCCATCGCCCGGTCGGTGGCGCGGGCCCACGGGGGCCGTATCATCGCGGAGCCGCGCGAGGGGGGTGGGCTCGTGATGCGAGTCACCCTGCCGATCTGAGATGCTGCCGCACAAGCGCCAGGATGTTCGCTTTACGCGGAATTTTCGGGACCTGATCTCCGAGGATTCCTGTGTGATCGATCACAGGAGCGATTTTTCGGCCATCTACTCTCCGTGACCGTCGAAGTCGCCGGAAAGCCGGGAAAATCCGGGTTTTCGGGGGTCTTGATCACGGGAAGTACTCGGGGTGGCGCCCGTGAAGTGCGACATTCGGACCGTGTACGGTCCCGATCGCCATCCAAACCGATCACCTCTTCAGGGGTGCGGTTGGGTGTCGATTGAGTAACAGACCTTGATGTGAGGCAAAATCTCCGCCTCAGGTCGGGCACAAGTCCGGCCTCTCACGCGTTACGTGCGCTGAGACACCGCAGACACCCAGAGGGGGAGAGCGACATGGCAACGGACTACGACACCCCACGCAAGACCGACGATGACGTCAACGAGGACAGCATCGAGGAGCTGAAGGCCCGGCGGAACGACAAGTCGACGTCGTCGGTAGACGTCGACGAGTTCGAGGCCGCGGAAGGCCTGGAGCTGCCCGGCGCGGACCTGTCCAACGAGGAGCTCGCCGTGCGCGTGCTCCCCAAGCAGCAGGACGAGTTCACGTGCATGAGCTGCTTCCTGGTGCACCACCGCAGCCAGCTGGCCCGGGAGAAGAACGGCCAGCCGATCTGCCGCGACTGCGACTGAAGCGGGGTCGGCCGTGACAGGCTCGACCCCGCCCAGGAAGCACCGCTTCCAGGACCAGGGAGCGGACGTGGACGCGCCCGAGCGCGCGTCGGAGGCCGAGCGGGGCCCTGAGGCCTCGCTCGACCCTGCCGGCACCTCGTCGCACGGCGACGGCGCCACAGGGGCACAGGACGCCGCTGAGGCGGCTTACGAGGCGGTTCCCGCGCTGGTGCGCGGTTCCGCCCTGGCAGTGCCGGAGACGGCCGCTCTCGCAGCGGCGGACAGGGAGTTCGACGGGGAAGGCACGGAGACGGACGAGCAGGGGGCCCGAGGCAAGGGCCGCCGCCTCACCGCCGTCACGACCGGACTGAAGAACGGCGTGCGCCGCGGTGGGCGCAGCGCCAAGGCCGGCATCGGCTATCTCGCCGACCGGATCATCGAGAACGCCCCGCGGGTCCCGGTCCGCGACCTGGCGACGCTCCGCAAGCAGTTCCCGGGCCTCGGCCCCGAGCAGCTCGCGGACAAGCTCATCGCCGGGGCGGCGAACGCGACCTCCACGGTGGGCGCCGGAGTCGGCGCGGCGGCGATGCTGCCCGTGCCGCCCGCCATGCCCGCCGAGCTGGCCGCCGAGATCACCGGCGTCGCGGCCATAGAGCTGAAGCTCATCGCGGAGCTGCACGAGGTCTACGGCCGCCGGCCCGAGGGCAACCTCAAGGAGCGCAGCGCCGCGTATCTGCGCGCCTGGACCGAGGAGCGCGGCATCGACGTGGTCAAGCCCGCGTCGATCAACGCGGCCCTCGGCAGCCACATGAAGCGTGAACTGCGCCAGCAGATCATGAAGCGGATGGTGCGCAACCTGCCGAACCTGCTGCCCTTCATGGTGGGCGCGGCGGTCGGCGCCGTGATGAACCGCAGGGACACCAAGAAGGTCGCCGAGCGCGTGCGGACGGACCTGCGCCGGACCCAGGTGCCGTGGGACGCGCTCGAGGGCCTGCCGCCCCTGGAGGCCCCCGTCGACCCGCTGCGGCTCGGGCACAAGCCCAAGGAGCTCGGGGGCTGAAGTCCCTGGCCCGCGGCGCTCCAGGAGGGCCGCTCGGGGCCGGACGCCGCCACGGCGGGGGACAGGGGCCCGTCGGGCGGGGGACAGGGCCCGTCGAGGGACCCGGTGCGCTACGCCGCGCGTACGGCGTTCAGGGCCGCCGCCAGGCCCTCGGGGTTCCGCGTCGACAGATACACGTACGGAGTGGGGTCATCGGGGTCCGTCACCTCTACCCGCAGTGCCGTAGGGATGTAGCTGCGCAGCACCATGAACGCCCGCGGATCCGCCTTGTAGGTCCGCCAGGCGCGGGCCTCGGCCTCGTCCAGGGGCTCGGCCGCCCCCAGCGCCGTCACCGGGATCTTCGCGTCGCCCGCGACCAGGGAGCCCGCCACGACACGGATCCGCACCGCGCCGTAGGTGCTGGTGAGGACCGCCGCCAGGGCCGTCCCGCCGACCAGGCCGCCGAGGAGCGGCAGGGTGCCGAGCGGGAGCATCGTCAGGCCCGCCGCGACACCGACGAGGACCGAGACGAGCCACCACGAACGGGGCGCGGTCAGGCGTTCTTCGTAAGGCTGCATGAAGCCAAGCTTGGCACGGTGCGCGACGGCCGCTGACGCGGAGGTAAGGTCTGCGCCTGTGAGTGGTACATCAGCAGCTCTGACACCCCCGGCGGACGCCATACGTCCCGCCCGCCACCCGGACGCACCCGCGCCCGGCGAGCTCATCGGCGCGCACTACGAGCACTGTTTCGGGTGCGGGGGAGGGCAGGCCCACGGGCTGCACCTGGAGGCGCGGGCCGGTGAAGGCGTCGCCATCACCGCCGAGTTCACGGTGCGCGAGGCGCACCAGGGAGCCCCGGGGCTCGCGCACGGCGGCGTGCTCGCCACCGCGCTCGACGAGACGCTCGGCTCCCTGAACTGGCTGCTGCGGGTGATCGCCGTGACCGGACGCCTGGAGACGGACTTCCGGCGGCCCGTTCCGGTCGGCACCGTGCTGTTCCTGGAGGCGGAGGTGACCGCCGTCGCCGGGCGCAAGATCTACTCCACCGCCACCGGCCGGATCGGCGGGCCCGAAGGTCCCGTCGCCGTGCGTGCCGAGGCCCTCTTCATCGAGGTGAAGGTGGACCACTTCATCGAAAACGGCCGCCCGGAGGAGATCCGCGCGGCCATGAACGACCCGGACCAGATCCGGCGCGCCCGCGCCTTCGAGGTGAACCCGTGACCCACCCTGCCCCTTTGGACGTGCTGATCCGGCGCGTCGACCCCGACGTACCGCTGCCGTCGTACGCGCAGCCCGGCGATGCCGGTGCCGATGTGCGGACGACCGAGGCCTGCGAACTGGCGCCCGGTGAACGGGCGGTGCTGCCGACGGGGGTCTCCATCGCGCTGCCCGAGGGGTACGCGGCCTTCGTGCACCCCCGCTCGGGCCTCGCCGCACGCTGCGGTGTCGCCATGGTGAATGCCCCGGGGACGATTGATGCCGGGTACCGTGGGGAGATCAAGGTGATCGTGGTGAATCTCGACCCGCGCGAGAGCGTGCGGTTCGAGCGCTTCGACCGGATTGCCCAACTGGTCGTCCAGCAGGTCGAGAAGGTGCGCTTCCAGGAGGTGGCGGAGCTTCCCGGCTCGGTGCGGGCCGAGGGGGGATTCGGGTCCACCGGAGGCCATGCCGCCGTGGGCGCCAGCGCCGATGAACAAACGGGTGGGAATCGATACGCGTCGGTCGTATCCGACCGGGAAGGACAGTGACGTGTTCGGACGTCGCAAGAAGAGCGGTGCCGCCGAGGACGCGGCGAGCGAGGCCGAGCAGGTCGTCGACGGCATCGACAACGAGGATGCCGAGGACACTGAGGGCGCTGAGCCGCAGCGGGTGAGGCTGGAGCCGGAGCCGCGCCCCGACGGTCCCTGGGACGTCTCCGAGGTCCGTGAGCCCGGCGAGGGCCGGGTCGACCTGGGCGGCCTCTTCGTGCCCGGGGTCGAGGGCATGGAGCTGCGCGTGGAGGTCGCCGGCGACGCGATCGTCGCGGCCACCATCGTGCTCCAGGACAGCGCCGTGCAGCTGCAGGGCTTCGCCGCCCCCAAGCGCGAGGGCATCTGGGGCGAGGTCCGCGAGGAGATCGCCTCGGGGATCACCCAGCAGGGCGGTGTCATCGACGAGGTCGAGGGTCCGCTCGGCTGGGAGCTGCGCGCACAGGTGCCGGTGCAGCTGCCGGACGGCACGGGCGGCTTCCAGGTGGTCAGGTTCGTCGGTGTGGACGGGCCGCGCTGGTTCCTGCGCGGTGTGATCTCCGGGCAGGGGGCCGTGCAGCCGCAGGCCGCGGGCCTGCTCGAGCAGATCTTCCGGGACACCGTCGTGGTCCGCGGCGAGGGTCCCATGGCCCCGCGCGACCCGATCGTCCTCAAGCTGCCGGACGACGCGCAGATGGTGCCCGAGGGCGTCCAGCAGGAGGACCAGGAGACCTCGCGGTTCTCCGGTGGCATGGGCCAGCTCGCGCGCGGGCCGGAAATCACCGAAGTACGCTGACGATCCGGCCGTCGGCGCGTCCGGGCGCCTGACCGCGGGGCGCCGGACAGACGGTCCCGGTTGATCGGAAAAGTCGTGGGCCGATGGGCCGCACTCCCTTATAGGGGGTGCGGCCCATCGGTGTTTTTCCAGGTGGAAACGGAACGCGTAAGAGAGTCGTCAATGCGGCGCCTAAGCCCGTAAGGGAGGTGTCAACGGCGATCGAAACCCGCCAGCGAAGCGGTTTCCTCAACACGTCAGTAATTCCGAATCTCATCTAGGAGCACACGATGGCCGACGTGGCCTTCGTCGTCACCACGATCGCGGTCTTCGCGCTGGTGGCACTCGTTGCCAAGGGGGTGGCGAAGCTGTGACCGCCGAAAACATCGTCGGCCTCGTCGTGGCCGTCGCCCTGCTGGGCTATCTCGTCCTCGCCCTTGTGTTCCCGGAGAGGTTCTGAGTCAGTAAATGAGTCCCGTCCTCGCTGGTGTGCTCCAGCTGCTCGCGCTCGTCGCCGCACTGGCCCTCGCATACCGTCCCCTCGGCGACTACATGGCCGGCGTCTACTCCTCCGACAAGCACCTGCGCGTCGAGAAGTGGATCTACAAGGGCATCGGTGCGAACCCCAACACCGAAATGCGCTGGCCCGCCTATCTCCGCGGCGTGCTCGCCTTCTCCGCGATGAGCGTGCTGTTCCTGTACCTGCTGCAGCGGCTCCAGGGCTCGCTGCCCGGCTCGCTCGGCTTCCAGGCCATCGACCCGGACCAGGCGTTCAACACGGCGGCCTCGTTCGTGGCGAACACCAACTGGCAGTCGTACTCCGGCGAGCAGGCCATGGGCCACGTCGTGCAGACCGGTGGCCTCGCGGTGCAGAACTTCGTCTCAGCCGCCGTCGGCATCGCCGTCGCCGTGGCGCTGGTGCGCGGCTTCGCGCGCTCGCGCACCGGTGAGCTCGGCAACTTCTGGTCCGACCTGGTCCGCGGTGTCGTCCGCATCCTCATCCCGATCTCCGTCATCGGCGCGATCGTCCTGGTCGCCTGCGGCGCGATCCAGAACTTCTCCGGGATCCACGGCGTCGGCCAGTTCATGGGCGGCGAGCAGCAGTGGAACGGCGGCGCTGTCGCCTCGCAGGAGGTCATCAAGGAGCTGGGCACCAACGGCGGCGGTTACTTCAATGCCAACTCCGCCCACCCCTTCGAGAACCCGAACCCCCTCTCGAACCTCTTCGAGATCTTCCTGATCCTGGTCATCCCGTTCGCGCTGACCCGGACCTTCGGCAAGATGGTCGGTTCGGTCAAGCAGGGCTACGCGATCCTCGCCACGATGGCGACGATCTGGCTCGGCTTCGTCGCCCTGATGATGTGGACCGAGTTCCACCACGGCGGCCCGGCGTTCGACCTCGCGGGCGGCGCCATGGAAGGCAAGGAGACCCGCTTCGGCATCAGCGCCTCGGCGATCTTCTCGGTCTCCACGACGCTCACCTCGACCGGTGCGGTGAACTCCTTCCACTCCTCCAACACCGGCTTCGGCGGCGGCATCAACCTGCTCGGCATGCAGCTCGGCGAGATCGCGCCCGGTGGTGTCGGCTCCGGCCTCTACGGCATGCTCATCATGGCGATCATCGCGGTCTTCATCGCGGGTCTCATGGTCGGCCGTACGCCCGAGTACCTGGGCAAGAAGATCGGCACCCGCGAGATCAAGCTCGCGGCCTGCTACATCCTCGTCACGCCCGCGCTCGTCCTCGGCTTCACCAGCGCCTCGATGGCGATGGACACGCCGAAGAACTCGATGACCAACAGCGGTGCCCACGGCTTCTCCGAGATCCTGTACGCCTTCACCTCCGGCGCCAACAACAACGGCTCGGCCTTCGCGGGTCTGACCGCGGACACGCAGTGGTTCAACACCACGATCGGTCTCGCGATGCTGCTCGGCCGGTTCCTGCCGATGGTGTTCGTCCTCGCGCTCGCCGGTTCGCTCGCCGAGCAGAAGCCGATCCCGGCCACGGCGGGCACGCTCCGTACCGAGAAGCCCCTGTTCACGGGCCTGCTGGTCGGCACCATCATGATCATCACCGGTCTGACGTACTTCCCGGCGCTCGCGCTCGGGCCCCTCGCAGAGGGTCTCGCGTCATGACAACCGACACCAGGAAGCAAGAGGAGCCCGGCTCCATGACTCCCACGTCCCCTCCCTCCAGTGCCACTCCCACGCGGGCGCCGCACCAGGACGTGCCCACCGGGCACAAGCCCGAGGACGGCAAGGTCGGCGGTGGCCTGTTCGACCCCAAGCAGCTGCTGAAGTCGTTCCCGGACGCCATCAAGAAGCTCGACCCGCGGGTGATGGTCAAGTCGCCCGTCATGTTCGTCGTCCTCGTCGGCTCGGTGCTCACCACCGTCCTTGCCGTCAAGGACCCGGGCGACTGGTTCGGCTGGGCGATCGCCGCATGGCTGTGGCTGACCACGATCTTCGCGAACCTCGCGGAGGCCGTGGCCGAGGGCCGCGGCAAGGCCCAGGCCGACACCCTGCGCAAGGCCAAGACGGACACCGTCGCGCGTCGCCTCTCCCCGGACGGCAGGTCCGAGGAGCAGGTGCCCGGCACCGAGCTCAAGATCGGTGACCTGGTCGTCTGCGAGGCGGGCGACGTGATCCCCGGCGACGGTGACGTCGTCGAGGGCGTGGCGAGCGTCGACGAGTCGGCGATCACCGGTGAGTCGGCTCCGGTCATCCGTGAGTCCGGCGGTGACCGCTCGGCCGTCACCGGCGGTACGAAGGTCCTCTCCGACCGCGTCGTCATCAAGATCACGACGAAGCCCGGCGAGACGTTCATCGACCGGATGATCAACCTGGTCGAGGGCGCGGCCCGGCAGAAGACGCCCAACGAGATCGCGCTGAACATCCTGCTCGCCTCGCTGACCATCGTCTTCCTGCTCGCGGTCGTCACGCTGCAGCCGTTCGCGGTGTACGCGGGCGCCGAGCAGTCGATGATCGTGCTCGCCGCCCTGCTCGTCTGCCTGATCCCGACGACCATCGGCGCGCTGCTCTCCGCGATCGGCATCGCGGGCATGGACCGCCTGGTCCAGCGCAACGTCCTCGCGATGTCGGGCCGCGCGGTGGAAGCCGCCGGTGACGTCTCGACGCTGCTGCTCGACAAGACCGGCACCATCACCCTCGGCAACCGCCAGGCCTCCGAGTTCGTCCCGGTGCGCGGTACGACCGAGGCGGAGGTGGCGGACGCCGCCCAGCTGTCGTCGCTGGCCGACGAGACGCCCGAGGGCCGCTCCATCGTCGTGCTCGCCAAGGAGAAGTACGGCCTGCGCGAGCGCCACCAGGGCGAGCTGACCGGCGCCGAGTGGGTCGCTTTCACCGCCCAGACCCGCATGTCGGGTGTGGACGTGGACGGGCGCAAGGTCCGCAAGGGCGCGACCGGCTCGGTCGTCGCCTGGGTCGAGGAGCGCGGCGGCACCGTCACGCCCGAGGCGCAGGAGCTGACCGACACGATCTCGCAGGCGGGCGGCACGCCGCTGCTCGTGGCCCTGGAGGACACCGACGGCGCCCGCGTCCTGGGCGTCATCCACCTCAAGGACGTCGTCAAGGAGGGCATGCGGGAGCGGTTCGACGAGCTGCGCCGCATGGGCATCAAGACCGTCATGATCACGGGTGACAACCCGCTGACGGCCAAGGCGATCGCCGACGAGGCGGGCGTGGACGACTTCCTCGCGGAGGCCACGCCCGAGGACAAGATGGCGCTCATCAAGCGCGAGCAGGCCGGCGGCAAGCTCGTCGCGATGACGGGTGACGGCACCAACGATGCCCCGGCGCTCGCGCAGGCCGACGTCGGCGTGGCCATGAACACCGGTACCTCGGCCGCCAAGGAGGCCGGGAACATGGTGGACCTGGACTCCAACCCGACCAAGCTCATCGAGATCGTGGAGATCGGCAAGCAGCTCCTGATCACCCGTGGTGCCCTGACCACCTTCTCGATCGCCAACGACGTCGCGAAGTACTTCGCGATCATCCCGGCGATGTTCGCGGTGGTCTACCCGGGCCTGGACAAGCTCAACATCATGGACCTGTCCAGCCCCAAGTCCGCGATCCTGTCGGCCGTCATCTTCAACGCGCTGATCATCGTGGCCCTCGTACCGCTGGCCCTGAAGGGCGTGCAGTACCGGCCGATGAGCGCGGACCGGATGCTGCGGCGCAACCTGGGGATCTATGGTCTCGGCGGGCTCGTCGCCCCGTTCATCGGCATCAAGATCATCGACCTGCTCATCTCCCTCATCCCGGGCATTGGGTGACCTGACATGAACAACTCCGTAGGAAACACCGCCCGGTTGCTGGGCGCCGGGCTGCGCGCCCTGCTCGTCCTGACCGTCATCTGCGGCGTGATCTACCCGCTCGCCGTGACGGGAGTCGCCCAGGCTCTGTTCAACGACAAGGCCAACGGCTCCGAGATCAAGGACGGCGGCAAGGTCGTCGGCTCCGAGCTGATCGGACAGCGCTACGACCTGCCCCTGAAGAAGGGCCAGGAGACCCCGGAGCCGGACCTGAAGTGGTTCCAGCCCCGGCCGTCCAACGGGCTCGGCACGAACAGCGTGAACACGCAGTACAAGCTGATCCTGTCCGGCGCCACCAACCTGGCCGGCGACTCCGGGTCCAAGAAGACGAAGGACGGCAAGGAGGTCTGCGACCCCAAGGCCCAGGAGGGCCTGTGCGCCCAGGTCCTCGCCGCCCGGGACGCCGTCATCAAGGACAACCAGACGGCCGACTACAAGGTCAAGCCCTCGGACATCCCGGCGGAGGCCGTGACCTCCTCGGGCTCCGGCCTCGACCCGCACATCTCCCCGAAGTACGCCGACCTCCAGGCCCACCGCGTCGCGGACAGGAACGGTCTGGACGTCAAGCAGGTGGAGAAGCTGGTCGACGACCACACCGACGGGCGGATCCTCGGTTTCATGGGCGAGCCGCGCGTCAACGTCCTCAAGCTCAACATCGCGTTGAAGCACCTGGTGGCGGAGAAGGGCTGACCTTCCCGACGCCCTCAGGCCCTCCGCGGTCCGGTTCGCCGGACCGCGGAGGGCCTTACGCATGCCGTTCCGCCGCCCGATTCCCGTCCGCTTCCCACCTCCTTCAAGCCTTGACGGAAGTCAGGTCCGTACCTATGGTCACCGTTCAACACGCGTGTTCAGACAGGCACTTGAGGTTCACATACACGAACGGATGGCCTCTTCATGGCGCCCACCCCCACACCCGTACGCCACCGCCGCAGACCACGCCCGGCCCTCCTCGCGACCGCGGCCACCGCGGTGGCCGCCCTCGCCGCCACCCTGCTCGCCTGGCCCGGCGCCGACCGCGCCGACGCGGCCCCCGCCACCTTCGCGCACCCCGGAGTGACCGTATCCAAGGGGCAGTTGGACTTCACCCGCGAGAAGGTGAACGCGGGCGCCCAGCCCTGGAAGGGCGCCTACGACCAGATGATGGGGAGCAAGTACGCCTCCCTCTCGCGCACCCCCAAGCCCCGCGCGATCGTCGAGTGCGGCTCGTACTCCAACCCCAACCACGGCTGCACCGACGAGCGCGAGGACGCGATAGCCGCGTACACCACCGCCCTCGCCTGGTACCTCACCCGCGACGAGCGGTACGCGAAGAAGTCGATCGAGCTGATGGACGCCTGGTCCGGCACCATCAAGGACCACACCAACAGCAACGCCCCGCTCCAGACCGGCTGGGCCGGCTCCTCCTGGCCCAAGGCCGCGGAGATCATCAAGCACACGTACACGGGAACCTGGGCGAACTCCGGGCGCTTCGCGACCATGCTGCGCACCGTCTACCTCCCGAAGATCATCAACGGCTCGAACTCCAACGGCAACTGGGAGCTGTCGATGATGGAGGCCGCGATCGGCATCTCCGTCTTCCTGGAGGACAAGGCGTCGTACGACAAGGCCATGGCGAAGTTCCGCACGCGCACCGCCGCCTACGTCTATCTGCCCTCCGACGGCGCGCTGCCCAAGACCGTGCCGAGCCAGAACCTCAACACCCGCGAGAAGATCGTCAAGTACTGGCAGGGTCAGGGCACCTTCGTCGCCGGGCTCACCCAGGAGACCTGCCGCGACTTCACGCACACCGGCTACGGCATCTCCGCCATCGCCCACGTCGCCGAGACCAGCCGCATCCAGGGCCAGGACCTGTACGGCACGGACGTCGGCGAGCGGCTCCAGCACGCGCTCGGCTTCCAGGCCAAGTACGAGCTGGGCGAGGCGCCGCCCGGATGGCTGTGCGGCGGCTCCGTGCACCGCGGCCTCGGGCCGGTCACAGAGGTCGGCTACAACGCCCTGCACAACCGGCTCGGCGTGCCCATGGCCAACACTCAGCGGCTCACCGAGCGGAACCGTCCGGCCGGGTCCAACAACCTCTTCGTGGCCTGGGAGACGCTGACGCACGGGGACAATCCGCGCTGATCCGCGCTGATCCGTGTGGCTCGGGGGCGCTCCGCTCGCCGGGGCGGCCCCGAGTGCTGCCCGGGGCGGCCGAAAGTGGCGACTTTCGCCCCGCACCGGACGCGCTGGAGGGCATCAGGGTTGTGTCAAGGAGCCTCAGGAAGGTCGGCCTCATCCGATTTGCCGTAATTATTGGCCGTAAGGTCGACGCTGCGTACACAGCAGTTTCAGGAAGACAATGAGGCCATGGCACGCGGCAAGCTACGGATCTACCTCGGTGCGGCACCGGGCGTCGGCAAGACGTACGCCATGCTCGCCGAGGCGCACCGTCGTATCGAGCGGGGCACCGACTGCGTAGTGGCCTTCGTGGAGCACCACAACCGTCCGCGCACGGAAGTGATGCTGCACGGCCTGGAGCAGGTCGCCCGCAAGGAGCTGGAGTACCGCGGGTCGCAGTTCACCGAGATGGACGTCGACGCCGTGCTGCGCCGTGCCCCCGCCGTCGCCCTGGTGGACGAGCTGCCGCACACCAACGTGCCCGGCTCGCGCAACGCCAAGCGCTGGCAGGACGTCGAGGAACTGCTCACGGCCGGCATCGATGTCATATCGACCGTCAACATCCAGCACCTGGAGTCCCTCGGCGACGTCGTCGAGTCGATCACCGGCGTCCGGCAGCGCGAGACGGTGCCGGACGAGGTGGTGCGCCGGGCGGACCAGATCGAGCTGGTCGACATGTCGCCCCAGGCGCTGCGCCGCCGGATGGCGCACGGCAACATCTACAAGGCCGACAAGGTCGACGCGGCCCTGTCCAACTACTTCCGCCCCGGAAACCTCACCGCCCTGCGCGAGCTGGCGCTCCTGTGGGTGGCCGACCGGGTCGACGAATACCTCCAGCAGTACCGCGGCGAGCACAACATCCGCTCCACCTGGCAGGCCCGCGAGCGCATCGTCGTCGGCCTCACCGGCGGACCCGAGGGCCGCACCCTCATCCGCCGCGCCGCCCGCATGGCCGCCAAGGGCTCGGGCAGCGAGATCCTCGCCGTCTACATCGCCCGCAGCGACGGCCTCACCGCGGCCTCGCCGAAGGAGCTGGCCGTCCAGAGGACCCTCGTGGAGGACCTTGGCGGAACCTTTCATCACGTCATCGGCGACGACATCCCGGCGGCCCTGCTCGCATTCGCGCGCGGCGTCAACGCCACCCAGATCGTCCTCGGCTCCTCGCGCCGCAAGTCCTGGCAGTACATCTTCGGGCCCGGCGTCGGCGCCACCGTCGCCCGCGAGTCCGGGCCCGACCTGGACGTGCACATCGTCACGCACGGCGAGGTGGCCAAGGGGCGCGGGCTGCCCGTGGCGCGCGGCGCCCGGCTCGGGCGGTCCCGGATCATCTGGGGCTGGCTGGTCGGCATCGTCGGCCCCGCGCTCCTGACGCTGCTGCTCACCAACGTCGACGCGGACCTCGGTCTCGCCAACGACATGCTGCTGTTCCTGACGCTCACGGTGGCGGCGGCCCTGCTCGGCGGTCTCGTCCCGTCCCTGGCGTCGGCGGCGTTCGGCTCCCTGCTCCTGAACTACTTCTTCACCCCGCCGGTGCACCAGTGGACGATCTCCGACGCGAAGAACATCGTCGCGATCGTCGTCTTCGTGTCCGTGGCGATCTCCGTGGCCTCTGTCGTGGACCTCGCCGCGCGCCGCACCCACCAGGCGGCACGGCTGCGCGCCGAGTCCGAGATCCTCTCCCACCTCGCGGGCAGCGTCCTGCGCGGCGAGAACAGCCTGGAATCGCTCCTGGAGACCGTCCGCGAGACCTTCGCCATGGAGTCCGTGGCCCTGCTCGAACGCGAGAGCGACGTGGCGCCGTGGACCTGCGCGGGCAGCGTCGGCGCCCGCGCCCACGTCGGCCGCCCCGAGGACGCCGACGTGGACGTGCCGGTCGGCGACCACATGGCGCTCGCCCTGAGCGGCCGCGTCCTGCCCGCCGAGGACCGCCGCGTCCTCGCCGCGTTCGCCGCGCAGGCCGCCGTCGTCCTGGACCGCCAGCGCCTGCAGACCGAGGCCGACCAGGCCCGCACCCTCGCCGAGGGCAACCGCATCCGCACCGCCTTGCTCGCCGCCGTCAGCCACGACCTGCGCACCCCGCTCGCCGGCATCAAGGCGTCCGTGACCTCACTGCGCTCCGAGGACGTGGAGTGGTCCGAGGAGGACCAGGCCGAGCTGCTCGCGGGCATCGAGGCGGGCGCCGACCGCCTGGACCACCTGGTGGGCAACCTCCTGGACATGTCCCGGCTGCAGACCGGCACGGTCGCCCCGCTGATCCGCGAGATCGACCTCGACGAGGTGGTCCCGATGGCCCTCGGCGGCGTCCCCGACGGCAGCGTCGTCCTCGACATCCCCGAGGACCTGCCCATGGTCGCCGTCGACAAGGGACTCCTGGAGCGCGCGGTCGCCAACATCGTGGAGAACGCCGTCAAGTACGCGCCCGACGAAGAACCCGTGTTCGTCTCGGCGAGCGCCCTCGGCGACCGCGTGGAACTGCGGGTCGTCGACCGGGGACCCGGGGTACCCGATGACGCCAAGGACCGCATCTTCGAGCCGTTCCAACGCTACGGTGACGCTCCACGCGGAAGCGGCGTCGGCCTCGGCCTCGCGGTCGCCCGCGGCTTCGTGGAATCGATGGGGGGAACCCTCGACGCGGAGGACACTCCTGGTGGCGGCCTCACGATGGTGCTCACACTGAAGGCGGCGGCCGGACGACCGCCCGTCGTGCCGGACCTCTCCGCGCAGATGACCTCGTGACCGCCACCGAACGCCCCGTACGTGGCACCGAAAGCCGCGTCAGCGGCGCTGACAAGCCCGAAAGGCAGGTAGGAATGACCCGGGTGCTCGTGGTCGACGACGAGCCGCAGATCGTACGCGCCCTCGTGATCAATCTGAAGGCACGCAAGTACGAGGTGGACGCGGCACCGGACGGCGCCACCGCCCTCCAGCTCGCCGCCGCCCGCCACCCCGACGTGATCGTGCTCGACCTCGGTCTGCCCGACATGGACGGCGTGGAGGTGATCAAGGGGCTGCGCGGCTGGACGCGCGTGCCCATCCTGGTCCTCTCGGCCCGGCACAGCTCGGACGAGAAGGTCGAGGCCCTGGACGCCGGCGCCGACGACTACGTGACCAAGCCCTTCGGCATGGACGAGCTCCTGGCCCGGCTGCGCGCCGCCGTCCGCCGCGCGGAGCCCACCGGCGCCGGTGAGGACGACGTGATGGTCGACACCGAGGACTTCACCGTCGACCTGGCCGCGAAGAAGGTCAACCGCGACGGCCGCGACGTACGCCTGACCCCCACGGAGTGGCACCTCCTGGAGGTCCTGGTGCGCAACGCGGGCCGTCTCGTCAGCCAGAAGCAGCTCCTGCAGGAGGTGTGGGGCCCCTCGTACGGCACGGAGACGAACTACCTCCGCGTCTACATGGCCCAGCTGCGCCGCAAGCTGGAGGCGGACCCGGCGCACCCCCGGCACTTCATCACGGAGCCCGGAATGGGATACCGGTTCGAGCGGTAGCGCGACCTGGGTGCGTGCGCGTCGGGGCGTGGCAGGGCGGGGCGCGGCGGGGGGAGGGGTGGCCGGGATTCGCCCTGCGGAGGCTTGGCGCCCGCCCCGGGCGGGCATCAGCACAGGTGAGCGCACCCATTGCGGGGGCGCTGGTGGCCACCGGTACGCTTCGGGTATGAGTGCTGTTCCTGGTTCTGCCCCTGGATCCGGCAAGCCGGCAGGCCGCTTCCGGCGCATGCTCGACCGGCTGTCGTCCTCCCAGGAGGACCTGGAGTCACAGGAGCTGCGCGAGGACGCCGAGACGGCCGGGTGTACGCGCATCGGTGACTGCCACGACCGCGAGATAGTCACCGTTACTGGTACGTTGCGCACGGTCACCCTGCGGCCCCGCGCCGGCGTCCCCGCCCTGGAGGCGGAGCTGTTCGACGGCTCCGCCGCGCTCGACGTGGTGTGGCTCGGCCGGCGCTCCATCGTGGGGATCGAGCCGGGGCGGCGCCTGATCGCGTCGGGGCGGATCTCCATAGACCGCGGCCGCAGAGTGCTCTTCAACCCCAAGTACGAACTCAGACCGCTCGGACGGGAGTAACCGGTGACGTCAGTCGACAAGCCGACCGACCAGGCCGTGGGCGACCGCCCGCAGGACGCTCAGGCCGCGCGCGCGGCCCAGGACGCCGAGACCAGGGCGCTCACCCAGGCCGCGCTGTTCGACGCGTTCGGCGGCATCCGCGGCACGGTCGAGACGATGGTGCCGGGCCTGCTGTTCGTGTTGATCTACACGATCAACAAGGACCTGCACCTGTCGGCCATCGCGGCCCTCGCCGTGGCGCTGATCCTCGTCGTGGTCCGCCTGGTCCGCCGGGACACGGTCAAGCACGCCTTCAGCGGTGTCTTCGGCGTCGCCTTCGGCGTGGCCTTCGCCATGTTCACGGGCAACGCCAAGGACTTCTATCTGCCCGGCATGATCTACGGCACCGGGCTCGGCGCCGCCTTCTTCCTCTCCGCGCTCGTCGGCTATCCGCTGCTCGGGCTGCTGCTCGGTCCCGTCTTCCGCGAGAACCTCTCCTGGCGCACCCGCAATCCTGGCCGCAAGAAGGCGTACACGAAGGCGTCGCTGGCCTGGGGTCTGATCTTCCTCGCCAAGTACGCCATCCTCTTCCCGCTCTACTGGTGGGCCGACACCGAGCAGCTCGGCTGGGTCCTGATCGCCCTCAAGCTGCCGCCGATGGTCCTCGCCGTCTACTTCACCTGGGTCTTCCTGGCGAAGGCGCCGCCTCCGATCGACGTCTTCGCGGAGATGGAGGCCGAGGAGAAGGCCGAGGCGGAGCGAAAGGCCGCGGAGCGGCAGCGCCAGGCCTAGGGCCTTCGCGGGGCGCCCCAGGCCCGCCCCTTCACCGATCCCGGGGCTCTGCCCCTGGACCCCGGGGGTGGGTGTCCCGTTGCCGTGGGACGGGGGCACCGTCGATCGGCGCTCCGCGCCTCGTCCTCAAACGCCGGACGGGCTGAAACGACTTCGCCGAGGCAGGCTGTGCGTCCCACCCGGGCCGAAGCCCTGGCGGGGGCGGGCGGGTGGGAGAAAGCCCGTCCGGCGATTGAGGACGAGCGCGGAGCGCGAAACGGGGGTGACCCGTTCGGGGCTGAGGGTGCCGGGCTTTCGGGCAGGCCCGGGACAAGTTTGGGCGGGTGGGTGG
>NZ_JNXT01000079.1 GCF_000716675.1 Streptomyces alboflavus | reverse complement strand
GTATCGCGCTCCGCGCTCGTCCTCATGCGCCGGACGGGCTCTCCCCCACCCACCCGCCCAAACTTGCATCAGCCGGCCAACAGCCCGGCACATTTCAGCCCGTCGTGGGGGTACCCCCTGCTCCTTAAGAGCTTGGGGGAGTTTGAGGACGAGGCGCGGAGCGCCGATTCGGGGGTGCGCCCGGTCAGGCTGGGGGTGCCGGGCTTTGGGGCAGGCCCGGGGAAAGTTGGGGCGGGTGGGTGGGGGAGAGCCCGTCCGGCGCATGAGGACGAGCGCGGAGCGCGATACGGGGCGCCCCCGTCCCACGGCAACGGGACACCCACCCCCGGGGTCCAGGGGCAGGGCCCCGGCGCCCGCGCGCGGAGCGCGCTGATGAGCGCAGCGGGGCGCCACGCGAAGGCCTACACCCCCCACGACCCCCTCCCGTTCAGCTCCGCCACATCCGTCCCCGTCGTCCACCGATACGCCGCGTCGAGCTCGGCCAGCTCCTCGGGGGTGAGGACGTCCTCGACCCGGTCGAACCCCTCGGGGGCGCGCTCGGCGACGACTTGGAGGAGCCGGTCGGCGGGCATGCGGCGGTTGGCGAGGACGAGCGCGGCCGTGGCCTCCCGCCGGACCTCCTCGTAGGCCCGGAGCCCGGCCACCCGGTCGGGGTCGTTGACGGCGAGGCTGCGCGCGAGCACCCGCGCGTCGAGGACGGCCTGCGAGCCGCCGTTGGACCCGACGGGGTACATCGGGTGGGCGGCGTCACCGAGGAGGGTGACGGGCCCGCGCCCCCACCGCGGCAGCGGCTCCCGGTCGACCATCGGGTACTCCAGGATGCGCCGGGTCGCGGCGAGCAGCGCGGGCACGTCGAGGTCCCCGATCCGCCACCCGGCGAAGTACGGCAGGACGTCGGAGAGCCGCCCGGTCCGGTTCCAGTCCGCGGCCCCGGAGATCGCCCCGTGCTCGACGGGGAACCGCACCTCGGCGACCCAGTTGAGCAGCGCGCGCCCCCGCCGCTCGGCCTCGCCCGAGATGGGGTAGACGACCAGCTTGGCGTGCGCGTTGCTGCCCGCGATGGCGACGGTGCGGCCGCCGAGGACGGGGTCCCACTCGGCGACGCCGCGCCACATCCGGATGCCGTTCCACAGGGGCGGTCCCTCCCCGGGGTGCAGCCGGGCGCGGACGGTCGAGTAGAGCCCGTCGGCGCCGATGAGGGCCCGTACCCGCACGGCGTGCTCCCGCCCGCGCGCCATGTCCCGCAGGATGACGCGCAGGAGCTGCCCCTCGGTCTCGGCGCACCGCACGAACGACGTGCCGGTGACGACGGCCCGTTCGCCGAGGCGTTCGCGCACCGCGTCGAGCAGGATCATCTGCAGGGCGCCGCGGTGGATGGAGTACTGCGGCCAGTGGTAGCCGAGGGCGTGGCCGCGCGGCTCGCCCCAGATACGGTTGCCGTGCCGGTCGTAGTGGACCATCTGGGCGGTCGCCACGCCGGTCGCGGCCAGTTGCTCGCCGAGGCCCAGCTCGGTGAGTTCGCGGACGGCGTGCGGCAGCAGGTTGATGCCGACGCCGACGGGCCTGAGGACCTGCACCGGCTCGATCACCCGCACGCCGATCCCCGCCGCGTGCAGGCTCAGCGCCGCCGTGAGCCCGCCGATGCCCGCGCCCGCGACGAGCACATCGGCGTTCGCGGCGTTCATGGCGCTCATGGCCGCCGCACCGCCCGCCCGACCTCGGCCCGCAGCTTCACGAACTCGGGCAGGCCGCGGGTGCCGATCTGGTCGCGCGGCGCGGGCAGTTCGACGCGCAGCTCGCTGTGGACGCGGCCGGGGGCGCCGGTGAGGACGACGACGCGGTCGCCGACGTACACGCTCTCGTCGATGTCGTGGGTGACGAGCAGGATGGTCATCCCGCGCCCGTCACAGCCGCCCCCCGGCCCGCCCCCCGACCCACCGCCCGGCCCTCCGCCCCCGCCCCCGCGCACTGCGAGCAGCAGGTCCTCCAGGTCCTCCCGGGTCTGGGCGTCGACGGAGCCGAACGGCTCGTCCATCAGGAGCAGCGCGGGCCGGTAGGCGAGCGCGCGGGCGATGGCGACGCGCTGCTGCATGCCGCCGGAGAGCTGCCACGGGTACCGGCCCGCTGCGGAGTCGAGGCCGACCTGGGCGAGGGTCTCCTCCGCGCGGGCACGGCGCTCGGCGCGGGCGAGGCCGCGGCGGCGCAGCGGCAGCGCGACGTTGTCGCGGACGGTCAGCCACGGGAAGAGCGAGCGCGTGTAGTCCTGGAAGACGACGGCGAGGTCGTCCGGTACGCCGTCGACGTCCCGGCCGCCGACGGCGATCCGGCCCTCGCTCGGCCGCTGCAGCCCCGCGACGCACCGGAGCAGCGTGGACTTGCCGCAGCCCGAAGGGCCGACGATGCTCACCAACTCGCCGCTCGCGACGTGCAGTTCGACCCCTTCGACGGCCCGGTGCCCGTCGGCGTAGCGATGACTGAGCCCAGCGATCTCCAGCATCCCCTGCTCCCCCTGTCCCCCTGTTGCCAACTGCCTTGCGGTCTAAGTGATGTGAGGGCCCGTGAGGCCCTCGCGTTCCCCGTGCGCCCCCATGGATCGCGGCCGGTCCGCCGCCCCGCGGGGGCCGGGTGGTCTAGGTGCCCGTCCGCCGTGCGCCCCGGTGCCAGGCCAGGGCCTTGCGCTCGACGAGCAGGAAGAGTCCGTTCAGTACGGAGCCGATGCCGCCGAGCAGCACGATCCCGGCCCACAGCCGGTCCGGCCTGAACTCCCGCTCGGCGGCGTTGAGCCGGGAGCCGATGCCTTCGCCCGACCCCATCAGCTCGGCGATGACCATGAGGATCAGCGCGAACCCGAGCGCCACCCGGAGCCCGGCGAAGATCTTCGGCGCGGCCCCCGGGAGCACGACGTACCGGAGCCGCGCGAGGCGCCCGAGGCCGAGCACCCGGGCGGTGTCGAGCTGCAGCGGCTCGACGGAGCGCACGCCGTCGGCGGTGTTCAGGAGCACCGGCCAGACGACGCCGAAGACGATGGCCGCCAGCTGCATGGACGTGCCGAGCCCGAACGCGACCATGAAGAACGGGATGAGCGTGGGCGGCGGCACCGCACGCCCGAACTGCAGCACCGGGTCAAGGACGTGGAAGGCCACCCGCGACAGCCCGATCCCGACCCCCACGGCGATCCCGACGGCCCCCGCGACGGCCCAGCCGAGCAGCAGATGGCTGAGGCTCGGCACGAAGTCGTCGACGGCGAGGTCGCTCAGCCACAGCCGCGAGGGCGGCCCGGACCACCACAGTTCCCGCATGGTCCGCGCGATCCGCGTGGGCGGCGGGAAGTACAGGTCCTCGGCCCGCCTGGCGGCCGACTCCCACACGAGTACGAGGAGTACGAGCAGCCACCCACGAGCGAGCACCCCGAGACCGGCCCGCATCATCCGCCCGGCGACAGGGCGACCCACGCGTTCACGGCCACCGCCCCCCTGCCTCATGTCTCCCGCGCTCATCGCCCCGCCCCAGCCCCGTCGAGCCCGTCGTGGGGGCCCCGCCCTGCTCCTTCAGAGCCTGGGGGAGATTGAGGACGAGGCGCGGAGCGCGCCGATCGAGCACTGTGGGGAAACAGCACCCTCCCCAGCCCCACCAGCCCCGCGTTGGCGGCCACACCGAGAACCCCCGCCCAACACGCCCCCGCCACCATCAGATCCGGCCGCCCGCCCCCGGACTGCGAGTCGAGCAGATAGACGCCGAGTCCCCCGTCTCCCCCGGCCCGCAGCTCCGCGCTGACCGCCACGATCAGCCCCACGGACGCGGCGACCCGCACCCCCGTGAGGACGAAGGGCCCCGCGCTCGGCAGCGAGACCCGCCACACCACCGAGAGCGGCCCGAACCCGAAGGAGCGCAGGGTCTCCTTGGCGACGGGGTCGACGTCGCGGAGCCCGTACAGGGTGTTGAGGAGGATGGGCCACAGCGCGGCGTAGCAGACCAGGGACCGCTCCACCCGGTCGGGCTCGACGAAGACGAGGATGGCGAGCGGGATGAGGGCGACGGAGGGGATGGGGCGGGCCAGCTCGACGACGGCGAGGGCGGCGGCGCGCAGGCGGGGCAGGGAGCCGAGCAGGAGCCCGGCGGGCACGGCGAGGGCGACGGCGAGGGCGAGGCCTGCGAGCCAGGCGGAGACGGTGGTCCAGAGGTCGTCGAGGAACCCGTCGTCGGCGGTCATCTCGGCGGCGCGGGCGAGGACGGAGGAGGCGGGCGGCAGGGCCTGGTCGTCGAACGCCCCGCTGCGGGCGACGAGTTCGACGAGGAGGAAGGCGCCGCAGAGGCCGAGCGCCCCCAGCAGGACCCGCCCGGACCTGCGCTCGACCAGGCCCTCGGAGCGCGCACCGGCGCGCGTGCGAGCGCGCGCCCCTGATCCCGGGCCGAGGCCCGGGCCGGAGCGCGCGTCCCGTTTCACCGCATCGCCCCCCGCACCGCCCACCCCGCGACCACCCTCACGGCCCCGCGCGCACGAGCAGCGGCTCCACGTCGAGGTCCCGCTTCAGGTAGCCGAACTCCCGCATCAGCGTGACCACGCGTGCGAGCCGTGCCGGGTCCAGCGCCGCGGGGTAGCCGCCGAGGTTCAGCTGGGCGGCCTGGTCGGCGGTGATCTTCGTGTACTCCGGGAGGGTGTCGACGACGGCCGACCGGTTGGCGGCCTGGCGCTGGGCGCGGGCCATGGCGCGCTGGAAGGCGGCGACCGTCTTCGGGTTGTCCTCGGCGAAGGACGCCGTGGCCGCGTACCCGGCGATGGGGAAGCCCGCGGTCGGCGGCTTGCCGAGGTCGGCGACGACGCGTCCCGCGCCGGACCGCTCGATCGCGGAGACGAACGGCTCGACGGCCTGCACGGCGTCGACGCTGCCGGACTTCAGGGCGGTCTCCATGTTCGGCATGTCGACCTCGGCGAAGTTCTTGTCGTCGTCGAAGGTCGCGCCCTCGGCCTTGCCGGCCTTCTTGACGAGGAGGGCGCTGATGTTCCGCTTGGTGTTGACGCCGATCTTCTTGTCCTGGAGGTCCTTCAGGGACTTGACCGGCGAGTCCTTGGGGACCAGGACCGCGTGCGTGCGGGGCGCGGACTGGAAGGCGTCGGAGACGATGCGGACGTCGATGGCCTTGTTGGCGTGGGCGAGGAAGTACGAGACGTAGTTGCCGAAGGAGATGTCGAGGGCGCCCGCCCGCAGCCGGCTGACGGACTCCGCGCCGCCGCTGAGCGTGGTGGTGCGCACGGTCAGACCCTCGGCCTTGAAGAAGCCCTTGCGCTGGGCCATCTCCAGGGGCGCGGTGTCGGCGACGGGCATGGTGCCGACGGTGATCCGGGTCTTCTCCGGGCCCTTGCCGTCAGCGCCGCCCGAGCCGCCCGACCCATCGGACGAGCCGCAGCCCGCGACGGCGCACAGCAGCAGGGCGACGGCGGGCGCGCCGCGTAACCGTGCCCGGCTCCGTGCCCGCCGCGGCCCGCGCGGGCCCTGCGCACCGCGTGCACCCCTTGCCATATGCATCTGCTCCCGACCGTTTCAGCCCGCTTCAGGCCGCTCCTTGACCTGAGCCGACGCGCGGATGCTAACGGCCGCGCGACCTGAGAACAATGGCCCGGAGCGGGCGGCGACGGCACATGGAAGGATGGCGGGAAACATCGCAAAAAGTTCGCAAGTCGTACCGAGGAGATGACCGCGTGCCCGGCACCAATCTGACCCGCGAAGAGGCGCAGCAGCGGGCGAAGCTGCTCACCGTTGACTCGTACGAGATCGATCTCGACCTCTCCGGAGCGCAGGAAGGCGGGACGTACCGGTCGGTGACCACGGTGCGTTTCGACTCCGCCGAGGCGAACGCCGAGACGTTCATCGATCTGATCGCCCCGGCCGTCCACGAGGTCGTCCTGAACGGGCACGCGCTGGAGGTGGGGGCGGTCTTCCGGGACTCCCGCATCGCGCTCAGGCACCTGGCGCAGGGCGCCAACGAGCTGAAGGTCGTCGCGGACTGCGAGTACACCAACACCGGCGAGGGCCTGCACCGCTTCGTCGACCCGGTCGACCAGCAGGCGTACCTGTACACCCAGTTCGAGGTCCCGGACGCGCGCCGCGTGTTCGCCTCCTTCGAGCAGCCCGACCTCAAGGCCACCTTCCAGTTCACCGTGAAGGCGCCGTCCGGCTGGAGTGTCATCTCCAACTCGCCGACGCCGGAGCCCAAGGACGACGTCTGGACGTTCGCGCCGACCCCGCGCCTGTCCACGTACGTGACGGCGCTCATCGTCGGCCCGTACCACTCGGTGCACAGCGTGTACGAGAAGGACGGGCAGTCCGTCCCGCTCGGCATCTACTGCCGCCCCTCGCTCGCGGAGTTCCTGGACGCGGACGCGATCTTCGACGTCACCCGGCAGGGCTTCGACTGGTTCCAGGAGAAGTTCGACTACGCCTACCCGTTCGCCAAGTACGACCAGCTGTTCGTGCCGGAGTTCAACGCGGGCGCGATGGAGAACGCGGGCGCGGTGACGATCCGCGACCAGTACGTGTTCCGCTCCAAGGTGACGGACGCGGCGTACGAGGTGCGGGCCGCGACGATCCTGCACGAGCTGGCGCACATGTGGTTCGGCGACCTCGTGACCATGGAGTGGTGGAACGACCTGTGGCTGAACGAGTCGTTCGCGACGTTCGCCGAGGCGGCCTGCCAGGCGTACGCGCCCGGGTCGAAGTGGCCGCACTCCTGGACCACGTTCGCGAACTCCATGAAGACCTGGGCGTACCGGCAGGACCAGCTGCCGTCCACGCACCCGATCATGGCGGACATCCGCGACCTGGACGACGTGCTCGTCAACTTCGACGGCATCACGTACGCCAAGGGCGCGAGCGTCCTCAAGCAGCTCGTCGCGTACGTCGGCATGGACGCGTTCTTCAGCGGCGTGCAGGCGTACTTCAAGCAGCACGCGTTCGGCAACACGCGCCTGAGCGACCTGCTCGGCGCCCTGGAGGAGACCAGCGGGCGTGACCTGAAGACCTGGTCGAAGAAGTGGCTGGAGACGGCCGGCATCAACGTGCTGCGCCCCGTCGTGGACGTCGACTCCGCCGGGAACATCACCTCCTTCGCCATCAAGCAGGAGGCCCCGGCGCTGCCCGAGGGCGCCAAGGGTGAGCCGACGCTGCGCCCGCACCGCATCGCGATCGGCCTGTACGACCTGGACGACTCGGCGGGCGGCTCCGGCAAGCTGGTGCGCACCGACCGCGTCGAGCTGGACGTCGACGGCGAGCTGACGGCGGTCGAGGAGCTGGTGGGCCGGGCCCGGCCGGACGTCATCCTGCTCAACGACGACGACCTGTCGTACGCCAAGGTCCGGCTCGACACCGAGTCCCTTGCCTTCGTCACCGAGCACCTGGGCGACTTCGAAGCCTCGCTGCCGCGGGCGCTGTGCTGGGCCTCCGCGTGGGACATGACGCGCGACGCGGAGCTGCCGACGCGGGACTACCTCTCCCTCGTCCTGTCCGGCATCGGCAAGGAGTCCGACATCGGCGTCGTGCAGTCGCTGCACCGGCAGGTGAAGCTGGCTCTCGACCTGTACGCCGCCCCGGCGGGCCGCGAGGCCGCGCTCACGCGGTGGACCGAGGCGACCCTGGAGCACCTGCGGGCGGCCGAGCCGGGTGGCGACCACCAGCTGGCGTGGGCACGCGCGTTCGCCGCGACCGCCCGCACGGAGTCCGACCTGGCGCTCCTTGAGGGGCTGCTCGACGGCTCGGAGTCCATCGAGGGCCTGGCCGTCGACACGGAGCTGCGGTGGGCGTTCGTGGCGCGGCTCGCCGCGACCGGGCGCCTCGACGAGGCGGGCATCGCCGCGGAGTTCGAGCGCGACAAGACCGCCGCGGGTGAGCGGCACGCCGCCGCGGCGCGGGCCGCGCGGCCCACCGCCGCCGCCAAGGCCGAGGCGTGGGCGTCCGTCGTCGAGTCCGACAAGCTGCCCAACGCCGTGCAGGAGGCGGTGATCTCCGGCTTCGTCCAGACCGAGCAGCGGGAGCTTCTCGCCCCCTACACCCAGAAGTTCTTCGACGCCGTGAAGTCCGTCTGGGAGTCCCGGTCCCACGAGATGGCCCAGCAGGTCGTGGTCGGCCTGTACCCGGCCGTCCAGGTGTCCCAGGAGACGCTGGACGCGACGGACGCGTGGATCGCGGCGGCGGAGCCCACGGCGGCGCTGCACCGTCTGATCACTGAGTCCCGGGCGGGCGTGGAGCGGGCGCTGCGGGCGCAGGCCGCCGACGCGTAGCCCTGGCCGGGCGGTTCGGGGACGCCGGGGTCGGGCTGGTCGCGCCCGACCCCGGCGCGTAGCCCTCCGGGCGTGGGGGGCGCCGAAGCCGGGGGTGGGTGCGCCCGCCCCCGGCGCCGGATCGCCGTCTCTCCGCCGCTCCGCGGCGGGTCTCCCACCCGCCCGCCCGTGACTCCTCACCACGGACGCGACCGCCCCGGGCGACCTCGCCCACGACGACGGCCCCTGCCCGCCCCGTGGCCGGCCTCTGTGGCCGAGCCCGCCCGGCGTCTGCGGCTGGTGCCCCTGCGCCCTCACGGCGCCCGTTTCCGCCTTCTCCCTCTATGGGCATCTGGGCGCCTGACATCAAGGCGAAGCAGCCCCCCGCAGCGCCGCCAGGACATGGCTCACCGCCGGGGAACCCTCCGCCCCGCGCCGTACCGCGGCCACCACATGCCGATGGGGGCGCTCCGCCAGCTCCCGCATGGCCACGCCTGCCCGGCCGGAGGCCCCCGCCCCGGCCATCCGCGGCACGAGGGCCACCCCCATCCCCGCCCCCACCATCGCCAGGATCGCCTCCCACCCGGCCGCGCTGTGCGCCTGCTCGGGCACGAAGCCCGCCGCCTCGCACGCGGCACGCGTGATCTCGGACCAGGGCCCGGAGCCGCCGAAGATCCACGGCTCGTCGGCGAGGTCGGCCAGCCGCAGGGCGTCGGCGCGGGCGAGCGGATGGTCGAGGGGGAGCGCGACGTCGAGCGGGTCGGCGAGGAGGGTGACGCGGGTGAAACGCCCGTCCCGCCCCCGGGGCGCCTGCGCGGCGAGGGACAGGGCGAGATCGACGTCCCCGGCGGCGAGGAGTTCGTAGGCGGCTCCCGCCTCGGCCTCCCGCACCCGCACCGAGATCCCGGGGTGGTCGGCCCGCAGGGCCCGTACGGCGGGCACCACGAGCGCGGGCACGGCGGTGGAGAAGGCGCCGACCCGCACCTCCCCGGCCTCCCCCTTGGCATACGCGGCCAACTCCGCGTCGGCCCGCTCCAGTTGGGCGAGGACGGCGTCGGCGTGGACGAGCAGGAGCCGGGCGGCGCCGGTGAGCCGCACCCGGCGCCCGTGGGCTTCGAGGAGCGGCACGCCGACCTGCTTGGCGAGGTTGGAGAGCTGTTGCGACACGGCGGAGGGGGTCATCAGGAGGGCCCGCGCCGTCGCGGTGACGGTCCCGCGCTCGTCGAGGGTGCGCAGGATCTGCAGCTTCTTGATGTCCCACTCGGTCATGGCGTCAACGTACCCGCGCACCGGCCGCTACTTCCCGCCCGCCGACCCGAGCACCACGCCGCCGAGGATCAGCCCCATGCACAGCACCTGGAGCCACCCCATGCCCTCACCGAGGAGGGCGAAGGACAGCAGGGCCACGCACACCGGCTGGAGGTAGTAGACGACGCCCGCGCGGGCCGCGCCGATGACGGAGATGGCCTTGTTCCAGGCGAAGAAGGCGACCGCGGAGGAGACGACGCCGACGTACAGGAGCGGGGACACGGTCGCCGCCGTCGGTTCGAAGCCGCCCTGCACGGCGAGGCTGACGAGGAACACGGGCAGCAGCATCAGCGCGCCGAGGACGAAGGTGCTGAAGAGGAAGGGCAGTCCGGAGATCTCGGCGGGCCTGCGGCGCAGGAGCGCGCTGTACGAGCCGAAGGCGACGGCGCCGCCGATCACCCACAGGTCCCCCACCGCCAGGTCCATGGCGAGGGAGCCGCCGCTGACCAGGAGCAGGACGCCGGCGCAGGCGACGAGCATGCCCGTGACGCGCCGCGCGCCGAGCCGGGCCCCGCCGAGGCGTTCGTACACCGCCATCAGGACGGGCGACGCGGCCATGATCATGCCCATGTTGCCCGCGGTGGTGGTGACTCCGGCCTGGTTCACCAGGGTGTTGTAGACGGTGACCCCGAGGAAGGAGGCGGCGAGGAGGAAGCGGAAGTGCTCGCGCAGCAGGGCCCGTTGGCGCCAGGTCTGCCGGACCGCGAACGGGGCGACGGCCGCGATGGCGACGATCCAGCGCCAGAACGCGTGCTGGATCGGCGGGACGCTGTCGGCGAGGGCGCGGGAGGTGACGAAACTGCCCGACCAGACGACGGTGGCGAGCGCGGCGAGGGCGAGTCCGACGCCGAGCCCTCCGGCGGCGGCACGTCCGCCTCCCCCGGAGGTACGCCCGCCTCCCGCGCCCCGCACGCTCGTGTCGCCGCCGTTGCCACTCCGGTCCAGGTCCAGGACGCTCGCCACTGGTATCTCCTTGCCTCTCTCCCCGGTACGGGGCGCTCAGCGGGCCCCGCTACGGGGCCCGCTGAGCTACCGTCGCAGCCCGAAACTGCTCAGGTCCATCGAATCTTTCCGATCGTTCTTTGAAGCTGAGCTGAACGATTCTCAGATCAGGACCTTCGGCTTCGGCTGCGGCTCGGCGAGGACCTGCGACTTCGGCTGCGGCTCAGTGAGGGCCTGCGGCTTCCGCTGCGGGCGCAGCTGGCCGAACACCGTCGCCCCGAACGCGAGCGCCATCCCCGCCACCTGCACCGCCGTCAGCGACTGGCCGAGCGCCGCCCACCCGATGACCGCGGCCGTCAGCGGCGACAGCGGGCCGAGGAGGCTGGCCTGGGTGGCGCTGAGGCGGCCGATGCCGCGGAACCACAGCCAGTACGCGACGGCCGTACCGGCGAGCGACAGGTAGAGGTAGCCCGCGATGTTCTGCCCGTCGAGCGCGGGCGGCGCGCCCTCGACCAGGAACGCGACGGGGGCGATCAGCAGGCCGCCGACCGTCAGCTGCCAGGCCGTGAGCGCGAGCGGTCCGACGCCGTCCGGGCGGCCCCAGCGCTTGGTGAGCACCGTGCCCGTCGACATCGAGGCCGTCGACCCCACCGCCGCGAGCAGGCCGACCGCGTCCAGCGCCCCGGTGGCCTTCAGGACGACCAGGCTGACGCCGAGGGCCGCCGCGGCCGCGGTGAGCAGCGTGCGCGGGGTCGGCCGGTCGGCGAGGAGCAGGGCGGCGAGTCCGGCGACGAACAGCGGGCCGACGGAGCCGACGACCGCGGCCATGCCGCCGGGCAGGCGGTAGGCGGAGAGGAAGAGCAGCGGGAAGAAGGCACCGATGTTGAGCGCGCCGAGGACCGCCGACTTCCACCACCACTCCCCTCGCGGCAGGCGTCTGGCGAGCAGGAGCAGCAGCAGCCCGGCGGGCACGGCGCGCATCAGGGCCGTGAACAGGGGGCGGTCCGCGGGCAGGAACTCGGTGGTGACGGCGTAGGTGGAGCCCCAGGTGAGGGGGGCGTAGGCGGTGAGGAGGATGGCGGTGGCGCGCTTCATGACGGTCGTCTCCCAGGACTGAGGGGCTCGCGGGGCTCACGGAGGAAGCTGAGTCGTAAGTAGCTTAGCCGTAAGCTACTTATCGTCAACCCACTTGGAGGAAAGCAACTCAGTACCGACCCACTTGCTTGCAAGCTTCCGTATCTCGTGGATACTTCCCCCATGAACGCGAGCAACGTGATGTCCTCCCAGAGCGCGACGCACTCCGGAGAAGCGGCGGTCGCCGCCGCGCCCGACGGCGTCGACGCGATCATCGAGCAGTGGGCCGTCGTCCGGCCGGACCTGGAGACCACGCCCATGGAAGTCTTCGGCCGCGTCTACCGCACCACGCAGGCCATGGGCGACCGCATCGAGAAGGCGTACCGCCGCCTCGGCACCACGCGCGGGGAGTTCGACGTGCTCGCGACGCTGCGCCGGCACGGCGAGCCGTACACGCTCTCGCCGCGCCAGCTCTCCTCGACGCTGATGCTGACGACGGGCGGCATGACGGGGCGCCTGGACAAGCTGGAGCGGGCCGGGCTGCTGCGCCGTTCCCCCGACCCGCACGACCGGCGCGGCCTTCAGGTGACGCTGACCGAGGAGGGCAGGGAGCTGGTCGACCGGGCCGTCGTGGCGGGCGTCGAGGTGCAGCGCGCGGCGCTCACGGCCGCCGGGCTCGACGAGGAGGAGACGGCGCAGCTCTCGGCGCTGCTGCGCAAGCTGCTCGCGGGCTCGGGGCCCGGCGACGGCTCATGACGGCGGGCGGCGCCGGGGGTTCGTGAAACACCGGAGGTTCGTGAAACACCGAGGGTTCGTGAAACACCGAGGGCGCCCTTCGGCCTCGTACGAAGACGTCGGAAGTCGTCCGTGTACGTGGCCGAGGGGCGCCCTCGGCGGAGAAAGGCAGAACCGGACAGCCGTGGAGACGGCTGGTCGGCGGACCCGCGTCGTCAGCTCTGCTTCTGCTGCTTGCGGGACTTGTCGCCGACCATCACCAGACCGGCGATCACCAGGAACAGCACGATCGGCGCGGCGACATACAGGCCGAGCGTCTCCATCACGCTCAGGCCCGGGCCCGGGTCGTCGCCGTCGTCGCGGTTGAGCGCGAGCGCGGGGGACGACATGAGCAGCATCATCAGCGTCGTACCGGCCGTCAGAGCACCGGCGCGCAGGGCGTTCTTCTTGTCCACGGTGCCCAACGTAGCGAACCGCCGCGCGGCCCGCGCGCCCGGGGTGCCGTACGGGCGCCGCACCCGGGTGCGCGGCGGGCGCGGTCACGGCGTCCGGAACACGCGGAACACCTCCATGAGGGCGTGCAGGCGCGGTGTGGCGGCCAGGTCCTCCAGGGTGACGGGGCGGCCCGCGGCGTCGGCGATCGGCAGGCGCCAGTTGGGGTACTGGTCCCAGGTGCCCGGCAGGTTCTGCGGGCGGCGGTCGCCGACGGTGTCGGGCAGCCAGACGCCGACCAGGCGGGCGGGTGTCGCGAGCAGGAACCGGTGCACGGCGCGGACCTCGTCCTCCTCGTTCCCGGCGCCGCCCGGCAGCAGGCCGAGCCGGGACAGCAGGCCGAGCCAGTCGCGGACGTCGGCGGTGGCCTCGGCGCGTTCGGCGGCCAGCGGGCGGGTGAGCAGACCCAGGTCGTGCCGCAGGCGCACGTGCGCGCCGGTGACGCGGGCGGCCGTGGACGGCAGGTCGTGGGTGGTGGCGGTGGCCAGGCAGTCGGCGCGCCAGTCGGCGGGCGGGAGCGGCTGGCCGGTACCTTCCCAGTCCCGCTCGAACCACAGCACGGAGGTGCCGAGCACCCCGTGCGCGCGCAGCGTCTCGCGCACGCCCGGCGCCACGGTGCCGAGGTCCTCGCCGATGACGATCGCGCCCGCGCGGTGCGCCTCCAGGACGAGGACGGCGAGCATGGCCTCGGCGTCGTAGCCGACGTACGTCCCCTCTGCGGGGGTGCGTCCGTCCGGCACCCACCAGAGCCGGAAGAGGCCCATGACGTGGTCGACGCGGACGGCGCCCGCGTGCCGCAGCGTCGCGCGCAGCAGGGCGCGGAACGGGGCGTAGCCGGACTCGGCGAGCCGGTCCGGGCGCCACGGCGGCAGGCCCCAGTCCTGGCCGCGCGCGTTGAAGGCGTCCGGGGGCGCGCCCACCGACATGCCCGCGGCGAAGTACCGCTGCCGCGCCCAGGCGTCGGCGCCGTCCGGGTGCACGCCCACGGCCAGGTCGTGGATGAGGCCGACGGCCATCCCGGCATCCCGCGCGGACCGCTGCGCGGCGGCCAGTTGCTCGTCGGTGAGCCAGGCGAGGCGCTCGTGGAAGTCGACGCGGTCCATCAACTCGGTGCGGGCGCGGGCGGTTTCGGGCGACGCCGGGTCCCGCAGGGGCTTGGGCCAGGTGCGCCAGTTCGGCCCGTGCCGCTCGGCGAGCGCGCACCAGGTCGCGTGGTCCTCCAGGTCCTCGCCGTGCTCGGCGAGGAAGTCGCTGTACGCGGCGCAGCGGCCGGGTCCGAGCGGCACGCCCCGGATCAACTCCAGTGCGGCGCCCTTGAGTTCCCACACGGCGTCCCGGTCGATCAGCCCGCCCTCGCTCACGACCGCCCTGCGCAGCGCCTCCCCCTGCTCCCCGAAGACGCCCGCCCGCTCGCGCGCCTCGCCCCGCAGCCGGGCGAACTCCGGGACGTTCTCGACCCGCAGGTGCACGGGGTCCGGGAAGCCGCGCGACGACGGGCGGTACGGCGAGGGGTCCCCGGCCCCGCCAGGCGCCCTCGGCACCGCCGCGTGCAACGGATTCACCTGCACGAACCCCGCCCCCAACACCCGCCCCGCCCACGCCGCAAGGTCCGCGAGGTCGCCCAGGTCCCCCATGCCCCAGGAGTGCCGGCTGAGCAGCGAGTACAGCTGCACGAGAAACCCGTACGCACGGGGCGGCGGCGCGGGGGCCCGGCGCGGGGCGACGATGAGGTGGGCCTGGGCGGTGAGGCCGTCGGGGGTGGTGGCGGTGAGGCGGTGAACGCCCAGGGGGACGTGGGGAGTTGCGGGGGCGGTGGGCGCCCCGGCGAGCTCGATGAGACGGCCGTCCTGCTCCGTCTCCACGGTGAGGCGGGTGCCTGGGGGGAGGGAGGAGAGGGCTTCTGGGAGGCGGGGGGATGGTGGGGGCTGTTGCTGCTGTGGGGCCTGCTGCGGCTGTAAGGGCTGCGGCGCCTGTGCCGTCTGCGGGGGCTCCCGTGGCGTGAGGTGTGCGTCGTCGCCCTCACGTCCGGGGGGCGCGCCCTCGGCTGGGGGCCGTTCGTCCGTCCACAGCACGACTGTGGGCGGTAACAGCCTCTCCCGTAACTCCTGTTCGCGTGCCGCCACCGCGTCCCGTACCGCCTCCGGTGTGCTCGCGTCGACGTCGAGCGCGGCGAGGGCCGCGACGACCGCGGCTTCCGGGGTCTGGACCGTGCGGTCCGGGGACGGCGCGTAGGAGGTGGCCACACCGTGCAGGGCGGCCAGCCGGGCAAGGGTCATCTATACGCCCATGGGGTCCAGGCCCGCGGCCGTGCCCGTGGAGGTGGGCTCGCTGGTCAGCGGGGCGGCGTCCATCAGGGGCGGCTCGCTGGTCAGGGGGGAGGCGTCGGCCAGCGGGGGCTCGCTGGTCAGGGGCGGCTCCAGGCAGCCGCAGGAGCAGGATCCTTCGAGGCCGGAGTCGGGGTGCGAGACCTGTTTGGACAGGGCGGAGAGGAGGAGGTTCGCGGAGGCGGGCATGGGGTGCTCCCTTGGTCGCGGATGCCGGTTCCGAAGCCCTACCCACTGCCGTCGGGGGCATCCGTATACGGCCGGGGAACGTGGCGGTGGTCACACCGGGCCGCTACGCGGTGGCGGAGGGCTGAGCCCGCCTCCGGCACCGCGCACGGACAACAAGGCCCGGATCGGTTCCTAGGCGGAAATGCCGTCGATCCGGGCCATCGCGTCGTCCGCGCCGAACGGCTGCAAGTACGGCAGCCAGCGCGGATCCCTATGCCCGGTGCCGATGATGCGCCAGGCGAGGCCCGTGGGCGGGGCGGGCTTGTGCCGCAGGCGCCAGCCGAGTTCCAGCAGGTGCCGGTCGGCCTTGACGTGGTTGCAGCGGCGGCACGAGGCCACCACGTTGTCCCAGGCGTGCTGGCCGCCCCGGCTGCGCGGAATGACGTGGTCGACGCTGGTTGCGACGCCACCGCAGTACATGCACCGGCCGCCGTCGCGGGCGAACAGGGCACGGCGGGTCAGTGGAACGGGCCCCCTATAGGGGACCCGCACGAAGCGCTTGAGCCGGACCACGCTGGGTGCGGGGATGGTGCAGGTCGCGCTGTGCATGAAGGCGCCGGACTCCTCGAGGCAGAGTGCCTTGTTCTCGAGGACGAGGACGAGCGCGCGGCGGAGCGGTACGACGCCGAGCGGCTCGTACGACGCGTTGAGGACCAGGACATGCGGCACGGATGCCTCCTTGTACGCCGGCGGCGCGTGGCTCGCGCCGGGACGATCTGTAGCCAGTCTCCCCTCATGCCTGGTCGTAGCGCCAGCATGTGCCGGTAACGGCCCTGAAGTGTTTTCGACCACACCTGTGACGGAGACACGTTTCAGCGCTGGTGAGCACCGTCTCTCCTTCGAACATGACAACGATCCCCACACAATGCCCCGTTAGTGTGGTGAGCCTGCCCGGTGCATCTCCTGGGCAGGCCGCTATGCCTGGAGGTACCAGCCGTGTTCCTGTCCGCCCTGTCGGCCGCCGGAGCCGACCCGGACCCGACACCGACGCCGACGCGCAAACCCGTGACGCTCGACGACGCCCAGGAGAGCGCGACCAACGCCGCCAGCTGGGTGGAGGAGAACTGGTCGACGTGGCTGGCCATCGGCTTGCGCATCCTGCTGATCCTCGTGATCGCCATGGTGCTCCGCGTGATCGTGCGGCGGGCCATCACCAAGCTGATAGAGCGCATGAACCGCACGGCGCAGGCCGTGGACGGCACCGCGCTCGGCGGGCTGCTGGTCAATGTGGAGCGGCGGCGGCAGCGCTCGCACGCCATCGGGTCGGTGCTGCGGTCGGTGGCGTCGTTCCTGATCCTCGGCACGGCCGGGCTGATGATCCTCGGCACGTTCCAGATCAATCTGGCGCCGCTGCTCGCTTCCGCGGGTGTCGCGGGTGTCGCGATCGGCTTCGGCGCCCGGAACCTGGTCACGGACTTCCTGTCCGGCGTCTTCATGATCCTGGAGGACCAGTACGGCGTCGGTGACTCCATCGACGCCGGGGTGGCCTCCGGCGAGGTCATCGAGGTGGGCCTGCGCGTGACCAAGCTGCGCGGCGACGACGGCGAGATCTGGTACGTCCGCAACGGCGAGGTCAAGCGCATCGGCAACCTCTCCCAGGGCTGGTCGACGGCCGGTGTCGATGTGACCGTGCGCCCGGACGAGGACCTGGACAAGGTCAAGCGGGTGCTCGGCGAGGTCGGCGAGCGGCTCGGCAAGGACGAGCCGTGGAACGAGCAGCTGTGGGGCCCGGTCGAGGTGCTCGGCCTGGACAGCGTGCTCCTGGAGCAGATGGTGGTGCGGGTCTCCGCGAAGACGATGCCGGGCAAGTCGCTCGGTGTGGAGCGGGAGCTGCGCTGGCGCATCAAGCGGGCCTTCGACGCGGAGGGCATCCGTCTGGTGGGCGGCCTGCCGATGCTGCCGGACGGCGGCGTGGCCCAGGCCCCGGACCCGACGGCCGGCATGGCGGCCCCGTCCGCGTACGCCTCCTCGACGTCCCCGCAGTCCCTGGCGGCGTCGCCGATAGCACCGCCGCCGAACCTGTCGAAGTAGCCGCACCCCGACGCCTCCGCACGACAGCGCCCCCAGGTAACGAGTTGGTTGCCTCGGGGGCGCTCTCTCTTGACGGCCCCTGCACGGGCCTTTACGTTCCTCGCATCAAACAGGAAGCCTTCCTAACAGTGAAGCGAGGAAGGCGGGCCGCCGAAGGGCAGGTGTCGTCAGCGATGGCTGGAACCACCCCATCCAACGGGTCTCCCGGCGTGCCGGGCACGCCCCGCGTGCTCCGCGCCATGAACGACCGCGCCGCGCTCGACCTGCTCGCCGCCCACGGCCCCCTCACCCGCACCCGCATCGGCGAGCTGACCGGCCTGTCCAAGCCGACCACCTCGCAGCTCCTGAGCCGTCTGGAGAGCGCGGGCCTGGTGCGCACCACCGGCCGCCAGAGCGGCCGCCCGGGCCCCAACGCCGTCCTGTACGAGATCGACCCGGCCGTCGGCCACGTCGCCGCCCTGTCCGCCGACCCCACCGGCATCACCGCCCTGGTCTCCGACATCACAGGCCGCGAGGTGGGCCGCCGCCGCATCGAGGCCGACTCCGTCTCCGAGGACGTGCGCCACCGCACCGCCCAGCTGGTCGTGGAGGCCGTGGACGGCGCCCTCGCCAAGGCCGGGCTCGGCCACCACGACCTGCGCGCCACCGTCATCGGCACCCCCGGCGCCATCGACCCGCACAGCGGCCAGCTCCGCTACGCCCCGCACCTGCCCGGCTGGCACTCGCGCACCCTGCGGGCCGAGCTGGCCGAGGTCCTCGGCACCCCGGTGACCATCGAGAACGACGTGAACCTCGCCGCCATCGCCGAGCAGTACGAGGGCGCGGCGCAGGACAACGACAACTTCGTGCTCGTCTGGCTGGACGAGGGCGTGGGCGCGGCGATCGTGCTCGGCGGCGTGCTGCTGCGCGGCGCGACCGGCGGCGCGGGCGAGATCGGCTACATGCCGGTGCCGGGCGCCCCGCTGCTGCGCGGCGGCCCGGATTCGACGCCCGAGGCGTACCGGGGCGGCTTCGAGAGCCTCGTCTCCGGCGCCGTGGTCCGCGAGCGCGCGGGCGGCAGGACGCTCACCGAGGCGCTCGCCGACCCCGCCGCGCGCGACGAACTCGCCGGCCACATCGCCACCGGCCTCGCCGCGGTCGTGGCGGTCGTCGACCCCGAACTCGTCGTCCTGTCCGGCCAGGTGGCCCAGGCGGGCGGCGAGGAGCTGCGCCTGCGCGTGAAGGAGGAGATGACCGGCCTCGCGCTGCCGCGCCCCCACCTGCGCATCAGCGAGCTGGACGGCGACCCGATCCTCACCGGCGCCCTGCGCACCGCCCTCACCCAGGCCCGCGACACAGTCTTCGACACCGCCTGACCCCACGGCGCCCCCCGCTCGTCACCCCCGCGCTCCCCTCCCTCGCCCCTCACCCCCTCCCCAACACCGCCTCTCACAAAGGACGTCCGCCATGCCGCGATGGCGCATACGCACCCGCGTGCCCGCCGCCCTGACCGCGGCCGGACTGCTCTTGGCCGGCTGTGCCAACCCGAGCACCGGCAGCGCCGACGACGACCCGACCAAACCCGTGACGCTGAAGTTCTGGCACGGCTGGTCGGCCCCCGGTGAAGTCAAGGCGATCAACGCCAGCATCGAGCGGTTCGAGAAGCTGCACCGCAACATCGATGTGAAGGCGATCGGGAACGTCACCGACGAGACCATCAACCAGGCCCTCAGGGCGGGCGGCGGCGAGGCCCCCGACGTGGTGTCGTCCTTCACGACGAACAACGTCGGCCAGTACTGCGACTCCGGGATGTGGGTCAACCTCGACCCGTTCATGAAGAAGACCGGGCTCGACAAGAAGAAGACGTTCCCCAAGACCCTCCTCGACTACACGAGTTACGAGGGCAACCAGTGCGCGCTGCCGTTCCTCGCGGACGCGTACGGCATGTACTACAACAAGGACGCCTTCAAGGAGGCGGGCATCGCCCAGCCGCCACGCACCATTTCGGAGTTCAAGGAGGCCGCGGCGAAGCTGACCGTGCGCAGCGGCAAGGACTCGTACAAGCGCGTGGGCTTCATGCCGAACTTCCGGCTCTACCAGAACGCCCCGGACCGGCTCTTCGCGCAGTGGGGCCCGAAGTACTTCGACGCCGACGGCAAGTCGAACCTCGCCGACGAGCCCAAGACGTACGACTACTTCAAGACGACCAACGAGCTGATCAAGGCGCAGGGCGGCTACGCGGACCTGGAGAAGTTCCGGGCCACGTTCGGCGAGGAGATGTCGAGCCAGAACGCCTTCCTCACCGGCAAGCTGGCGATGCACCTCGACGGCGAGTGGCGCGGGCTGATGCTGGACGAGAAGAAGGCGAAGTTCGACTGGGGCGTGGCGCCGCTGCCGGTCCCCGACGACCAGGCCGACAGCTACGGCCGCGGCTTCATCACCGGCACCGTCCTCGGCATCGCGCACAGCAGCAAGAAGCAGAACGCCGCCTGGGAGCTGGTCAGGTTCCTGACCGCGGACACCGACCAGGTCGTGAACCTCGCCAACGACATCCACAACGTGCCGTCCACCTTCGCCGCCCTCAAGTCACCCCGCCTGGACGCCGACAAGCGCTTCCGCACCTTCTTCAAGATCCTGGAGAACGAGCACAGCACGGCGCTCCCGCAGTCCACGAACGGCGGCTCGTACATCGTCTCGCTCGCGGACGTCGCGTACTCCATCGAGGCCGGCGGCAAGAAGAACCTGCGCGAGGCGCTGAAGAAGCTCGACGAGCAGATCGACGCCGACAACCTCCAGGCAGAGAACTGAGGAGCGCCCCGCCATGGCCCTGACACTCTCCCGCCCGGCGCGCCGCAGACTGCGCGTGCTCGGCTTCCTCTCCCCCTGGCTGATCGGCTTCAGCGTCTTCTTCGCATACCCGCTGATCGCCACCGTCTACTTCTCGTTCATGCACTACAACCAGATCAAGGAGCCCACGTTCGTGGGCCTGAAGAACTGGCGGTACGTGTTCGAGCAGATGCCGCTGTTCGGCCCGGCGCTGTGGAACACGCTGTGGCTGGTCGTGGTGATGGTGGCGCTGCGGGTGATCTTCGGGCTCTCGCTCGGGCTGCTGATCACGAAGCTCAAGTCGGGGGTCGGGTTCTTCCGGACCGCCTTCTACATCCCCTATCTCGCCCCGCCGGTGGCGGCCACCGTCGCCTTCGTCTTCCTCCTGAACCCGGGCACGGGTCCGGTCAACGAGCTCCTCTCCAAGATCGGCATCACGGCGCCCACCTGGTTCAACGATCCGACGTGGTCGAAACCGTCCCTGGTGATGCTCTCCCTGTGGGGCATCGGCGACCTGATGGTGATCTTCATGGCGGCGCTGCTCGACGTACCGAAGGAGCAGTACGAGGCGGCGGAGATCGACGGCGCGGGCGCCTGGGCGAAGTTCCGGTACGTGACCTGGCCGTCCATCACCCCGATCGTGATGTTCGCCGTGGTCACGGGTGTCGTCCAGACCATGCAGTACTACACGCAGGCCCTGGTCGCGGGGAAGATCGCCTCCGGTGTCTCCATCGGACCCGGCTCGGTGATCCAGCCCGGCTATCCCGACCACTCGACCCTCACGGTCCCGCAGCTCGTCTACCAGATGGGCTTCCAGAACTTCAACACCGGTGCGGCGTGCGTCCTCTCGCTCGTCCTCTTCGTCATCGCCATGGCCGTGACGATGCTGCTGATGCGCAAGCGCTCCGGTCTGCTCTCGGCGGAGGACTGATCCCCGATGACTTCCACGACACTCAGCGCGCCCGCCGCGGAGTCCGCCGCCACGCCCGTCCGGCCGCGCGGCCCGGAGGCCGCCCGCGCCCGCCGCAAGCGGATCCTGCACTGGATAGCCGTGCACAGCGTCGCCATCGCCGTGGCGCTGCTCTTCATCCTGCCGTTCGTGTTCGTCTTCCTGACGTCCGTGATGAGCGACTCGCAGGCGATGAGCGGCGAGCTGTGGCCGTCCTCCTGGCACTGGGAGAACTACAAGGCCGTCTTCGAGACGGACGGCTTCCTCACCTGGTGGCGCAACTCCCTGATGTACGCGGGGCTCGGCACCCTCTTCACGGTCTGCTCGGCGATCCCCGTGGCGTACGCGCTCGCCAAGTTCCGCTTCCGCGGCCGCCGCACGGCGATGCTGCTCGTGATCTCGACGATGATGCTGCCGCCGCAGGTCATCGTGATCCCGATGTACCTGGTGTGGGCCCAGCAGTTCCATCTGTCGGGCTCGCTGTGGCCGCTGATCATCCCGATGGCGTTCGGCGACGCGTACTCGATCTTCCTCCTTCGCCAGTTCCTCCTGACGATCCCCAAGGAGTACATCGAGTCGGCGCGCGTGGACGGCTGCGGCGAGGTCAAGACCCTGCTGAAGATCATCGTGCCGATGGCCAAGCCGGGCATCGCGGCCATCGCGCTGTTCCAGTTCTTCTACTGCTGGAACGACTACTTCGGCCCGCAGATCTACGCGGCGCAGGACCCGGGCTCATGGACCCTCAGCTACGGCCTGGAGTCCTTCAAGAGCGCACACATGGTGAACTGGAACATGACCATGGCGGCGACGCTGCTCGTCATGGCTCCGGTCATCGTCGTCTTCTTCTTCGCACAGAAGGCCTTCGTCGAAGGCGTCACCCTCACCGGAGTAAAGGGCTGATTCAGCACATGAAGCTCGCAGTGGTCGGCGGAGGCTCGACCTACACACCCGAACTCATCGACGGATTCGCGCGGTTGAGGGACACCCTGCCGATCGAGGAACTCGTCCTCGTCGACCCGGCGGCCGACCGCCTGGAGCTGGTCGGCGGCCTCGCCCGCCGCATCTTCGCCAAGCAGGGCCACCCCGGCCGCATCGTCACCACGTCCGACGTGGACGCGGGCGTCGCCGACGCCGACGCGGTCCTTCTCCAGCTCCGCGTGGGCGGGCAGGCGGCACGGCAGCAGGACGAGACGTGGCCCCTGGAGTGCGGCTGCGTCGGCCAGGAGACCACCGGCGCGGGCGGCCTCGCCAAGGCGCTGCGCACGGTCCCCGTCGTCCTCGACATCGCCGAGCGCGTGCGCCGCACCAACCCCAACGCGTGGATCATCGACTTCACCAACCCCGTCGGCATCGTCACCCGCGCCCTGCTCCAGGCCGGGCACAAGGCCGTCGGCCTGTGCAACGTCGCCATCGGCTTCCAGCGGAAGTTCGCCGCGCACCTGGGCGTGGACCCGTCCCAGGTGCACCTGGACCACGTCGGCCTCAACCACCTCACGTGGGAGCTGGGCGTGCGCCTGGGCGGCCCCGGCGGCGAGAACGTCCTGCCGAAGCTGCTCGCCGAGCACGGCGAGGCCATCGCCGCCGACCTGCACATGCCGCAGACCCTCGTCGACCGCCTCGGCGTCGTCCCGTCCTACTACCTGCGCTACTACTACCAGCACGACGCGGTCGTACGGGAACTGCGCACCAAGCCCTCCCGCGCCGCCGAAGTGGCCGCGATGGAGGCCGAGTTGCTGAAGATGTACGGCGACCCGGCGCTCGACGAAAAGCCGGAGCTGCTCGCCAAGCGGGGCGGCGCGTTCTACTCCGAAGCGGCCGTCGACCTCGCTGCCTCCCTCCTCGGCGGAGGAGGCAGCCGCCACCAGGTGGTCAACACCCACAACAACGGCACGCTGCCCTTCCTGCCCGACGACGCGGTGATCGAGGTCCAGGCGTCCGTGGACGGATCCGGCGCGACGCCGCTGGCCGTCCCCGCCCTCGACCCCCTCTTCTCCGGCCTGATCGCGAACGTCACCGCGTACGAGGACCTGGCGCTGCACGCCGCCCTGCACGGCGGCCGCGACCGCGTCTTCAAGGCGCTGCTCGCCCACCCGCTGGTGGGCCAGTACGCGTACGCGGAGAAGCTCACGGACGATCTCGTCGCACACAACCGGGAGCACCTGGCGTGGGCCTGAGCACACCGCACGGCGCGGACCCTTCGGCGTCCACGTCCCTGCTCGCCATCGACGCGGGCAACAGCAAGACCGACGTCGCGGTGGTCACGGCGGCCGGCGAGGTCGTCGGCGCGGCCCGCGGGGGCGGCTTCCAGCCCCCGCTGGTCGGCGTGGAGACCGCCGTGGACACCCTCGCCGACGCGGTCGCCGCCGCCCTCGGCGAGGCCGGTCTGACCTCGGTCGGGCATGTCTCCGCATGCCTGGCCAACGCCGATCTCCCGGTGGAGGAACGGGAGTTGGCGGCCGCGCTGCGGCGGCGCGGCTGGAGCACCAGCGTGGACGTGCGCAACGACACCTTCGCGATCCTCAGGGCGGGCCTCCTCGAGGACGCCGAGCCGCGCGGGGTCGCGGTGGTGTGCGGCGCGGGCATCAACTGCGTGGGCATGCTGCCGGACGGCCGCACGGCCCGCTTCCCGGCGATCGGCAAGATCTCCGGCGACTGGGGCGGCGGCGGCCACCTCGCCCAGGAGGCGCTGTGGCACGCGGCCCGCGCGGAGGACGGCAGGGGCGGCCCCACCGACCTCATGACGGCCCTGCCCGCGCACTTCGGCCTGCCCTCCATGTACGCCCTCATCGAGGCCCTGCATCTCGGCCGCATCGAGCCGCTCCGCCAACACGAGCTGACCCCCGTCCTGTTCGCGACGGCGGCCACCGGCGACCCCGTCGCCCTCTCCCTGGTCGACCGCATGGCCGAGGAGGTCGTCGCCATGTCCACGGTCGCCCTCACCCGCCTCGACCTCCTCGACGAGGCGGCCCCGGTCCTCCTGGGCGGCAGCGTCCTGGCGGCCCGCCACCCCCGCCTCGACGACACCATCCGCACCCTCCTCGCCGAACGCGCCCCCAAGGCCGCACCGCGCGTGGTGACGGAGAGCCCGGTCCTGGGCGCGATCCTCCTTGGCCTGGACGAGGTGGGCGCTCCGGCAGAGGTGCACGCGCGGGTACGGGAGCACTACAGCTCCGGCGCCTAGCGCAAGACTCGGCCGCCCGGCAGAGTCTTAGCCCGTCCGGCGTTTGAGGACGAGGCCGCAGGCCGATCGGCGGGGGCTGTCCCACCCGAAGGGGACCTCTGCGAGAGCGGGGGCCCGGGGGCGCAGCGCCCCGGTTACGGGAAGGGGCGGGACTGGGGAGCCCCCGGCAGGGCCCCCGCCCCGCCCTCCCCCTAGGGGGAACCGAACACGCCCCCGAGGCGTGTTCAAAGACGCCCGGTGGCCCACCAATCCGCACAAGATCGAGTCAAGCCCTGTGCGGATGTCAGTCCCTACGGCGATACTTGCGGCCGTGCACCACTTCCGCCGCCACCAAGGCCCGGAAGAAGGGGCAGTCCGAAGACCAAGGGGGAGGTCGAGGTCAGGTGACACACCCACCACAGGCACCACCGCACGCGCCCGCACCCACCAGCCCACCACTGCCGCAGCAGCAGCCCGCGGCGAGGCCACCGCACCGGGCGCCCACGCCAGGAAGAAGCACGGCGTGGGCCGAGGGAGTGGACCGCCTGCGCGCGGCGGCGACGACGGAGCCGGGCAGGCTGCGCGCCATCGGCGCGGTCCTCGCGGCCCTGGTCCTGGTGTTCGGCGCGGTCACGGCCTGGCAGACGACCTCGCGGGCCGACGCGGCGGACCGCGTCCTGAACCGCAGCCAGCCCCTGAGCAACGACGCTGCCGCGATCTACCGCTCCCTGGCGGACGCCAACACGGCCGCGTCGAGCGGCTTCCTGGCGGGCGGCCAGGAGCCCGCGAAGGTCCGCGAGCGCTATCAGCGGGACGTCGACCGGGCCAGCGAGAAGCTCGCGACGGCCGCGTCGAACGCGGGCTCCGACTCCTCGTCGGCGACGGCGGTGAGCCGCCTGAACAAGCTCCTCCCCCAGTACACGGCCCTGATCGAGCGGGCCCGCGCCAACAACCGCCAGGGCCTGCCGCTCGGCGGCGCCTATCTGCGGTACGCGAACAACACGATGCAGACCCAGATGCTCCCGGCCGCCGAGAAGCTCTACAAGGCGGAGAACGAGCGCCTGACCGCGGACTACGGAGACGCGAAGCCGTATCCCTGGCTCGCGATCGCCTTCGGAGTGGCGGCCCTGGCCGCCCTCGGCTGGGCCCAGCACCGCACCTTCCGGCGGACGAACAGGGTGTTCAACACGGGCCTGGTGGCCGCGACGGCCGCCGCGTCGGTGGCGCTGCTGTGGCTGCTCGCCGGACACACCTTCGCCCGCTCCGGCCTGAACGAGTCCTACGACCGGGGCGTGAAGTCCCTGAACGTCCTGAACGACGCCCGCATCAGCTCCCTGAAGGCCCGGGGCAACGAGAACCTGACGCTGGTCAGCCGGGGCGCCGAGACGGTCGTCGTGGGCGACGCCACGAAGGACAAGTTCGACGTGGCCTACCAGCGGCAGATGGCGCGCCTCGCGGGCGCGAAGGCGGGCGACAAGGGGCTGCTCGGCAGGGCGGCGGAGCTGGCCGACGACGATGCGGGCAAGCGCCCCGTGGCGGCCGCCGCGGCGAACGTGACCGAGTGGAAGGACCGCCACAAGTCGGCCCGCGCGAGCGACGACTCGGGTGACTACGAGGGCGCGCTCGACAAGGTCATAGGCACGAAGAGCGACAGGCCGACGCGCGAGTCCTTCGACAACGTGGACGCGGCCCTCGACGCCGCGCTCGCGCACGAGCAGCGGGAGTTCAAGCGGGCCGCCGAGGACGGCAAGGGCGCCATGACGGGCCTGCCCATCGGCGCGGCCGTGCTCGCGGTCGTCGGCGCGGCGGCCGCCGTGCTCGGCATCGGCCGCAGGCTTTCGGAGTACCGGTGATGGGGGGCGCGCGGACGATGCGTACGCGACCTGGCGAGACGGAACAGCACGCCGCGACGGCGCGGCGCGCGGCGCGCCCGCGCCGCGGCCTCGCGGCCCTGCGCGGCTGGGGCGGGGTCGCCTCGATGGCGCTCGCCTGCCTCCTCGCGGTCGCCCTGGTGCTCGCGCTGCCGCAGCTGCGCGGCGACAACGGCCCGGGCGGCAGCGGCGGTTCGGCCGCCGCGGACCGGCTGACGCAGGCCGCGCCCGCGCGCGCCGACGAGTGCGAGGCGCCGGAGCGCAGCCTGCGGCCCGACACCAAGGACGGCCCGACGATCGAGAAGATCAAGCAGCGCAAGGTCAAGAAGCTCGTCGTCGGCGTCGACCAGAACAGCTACCGCTGGGGCTACCGCGACCCCAACAAGGGCGTCGGCAAGCTGGAGGGCTTCGACATCGACCTGGCGCGTGAGATCGCGGAGCGGCTGCTCGGCGACCGCGAGGCCGTGGTGTTCCGCGCGATCCCCACCAACCAGCGCATCCCGGCGATCCAGAGCGGCCAGGTCGACATGGTCGTGCGCACGATGACCGTCAACTGCGACCGCATCAAGGACGTCGCGTTCTCCACGGCGTACTTCGAGACCGGCCAGCAGGTCCTCGCGCCGAAGACCTCCGACATCACCGGCTACAACGACACCCTGAAGGGCAAGAAGGTCTGCTCGGCGGCGGGCTCCACGGCTGAGACGGCGCTCAAGGAGAACAGCTTCGGTGCCGACATCAGGACCACGGTGCCGAACCAACTCGACTGCCTGGTAAGGCTCCAGCTCGGCGAGGTGGACGCGGTGGTCACCGACAGCGCGCTCGCCGCGGGCCAGGCCGCCCAGGACCCGACGGTGGAGCTGAAGGGCGACAAGCCGTTCACCACGGAGTACTACGGCGTGGCGATGAAGAAGGACGCGGACGACCTGGTGCGGCGCGTGAACGACGTCCTTGACGACTTCCGCAAGGACAAGGACGGCTGGCGCGCCTCGTACGACAAGTGGCTCGCGGACGACCTCGGCGACTCGGCGGGCCCGCCGAAGCCGAAGTACAAGGACTGACCCGCAGGACCCCAGGCACACGAAGAACGCACGACGAACGCACGAAGAACGCAGAGCGGAGAGGTGATCGATGAGCGTCGCGGGACCCCCCGGCCCTGTCATGGACCGGGACGAGGTGGACCGTGCGCTGGTGCGGCTCGACGCCGAGCACGAGGCGATCGAGACGTCGCTCCTCGCCCTCCAGGACCACGCGGGCCGCCGCCTCCTCGAAGGCGCGCGGCTCACCGGCACCACACACGAACGCTGGCTCGGCACGGAAGCCCAGATCACGCTGCTCTGGACGTACTTCGACGCGTACGCGGGCGCCCTGAACACCGCCCGCGAGGTGCGCGAGCGCAGGCGCTGGCCCAACCGCGACGACCTGCTCGAACTGACCCGGCTGCTGCGCGGCCAGAGCGTCACCGTCGCGGGCGGCTCCTCGTCCGGCGCGGCACCCTCGATCACGGGGCCCGCGAAGCTCACCGAACAGTTCACGCTCGAAGAGCTGGTCGCGCGCATGAACGACCTGTACGCCCACTCCCTGGACATGGTGGTCGCCGCCGACGCCGTCTGGTCCGCGCTGCCCGCCCGCATCGACCTGCTCGCCGCCGAGCTCCAGCGCACCCGCCAGCTCGCGCACTCCGTCGGCGTGCGCCCCGGCGAGCATCCCTCGGGCGACGACCTGGAGCGCATCACGCGGGAGCTGACGGCGCTGCGCGAGCAGGTGGTGTCCGACCCGCTCGCGTTCTGGCAGCCCACGCGCGGCAGTTCGGCCCCCGGCGGCGGCCGCCCGCACACCGACCGCTACGACCACGCGGCCCGCGCCCTGGAGGACGTGCGCCGCGAGATCGACGCCGTGCTCACGGTCCGCCAGGACGCCGAGGCCCGCCTCGGCAGGCTGCGCGACGTGCTGTCCCGCGCGGACCGCACGCTGGCCGAGGCCCGCTCCGCGCGCGGCGAGGTGCTCGCGAAGATCGCCGCGTCCGAGGTGCCCGCCGTGTCCGGGCCGCCGACCGCGCTCCAGGAGCAGCTGGCGATGGCCGCGGACTACCGCAGGAACGCCCAGTGGCACCGCCTCTCGCCGCTCCTTGAGTCCCTGGAGGAGAAGGCCGAGGACGAACTGCTTCGCGCCCGCGAGTCGTTGACGGCCGTCACCGCGCCGCTCGCGGTCCGCGCGGAGCTGCGCGGCCGCCTCGACGCGTACAAGGCGAAGGTCGCCCGGCACGGCCTCGCGGAGGACCCGGTCCTCATCGAGCGGTACGACGCGGCGCGCCGCATGCTCTGGAGCGCGCCCTGCGACCTGCGCGTGGCCGAGCAGGCGGTGCTGCGCTATCAGCAGGCGGCGGCCGACGCGCTGACGCCGAGGGTCCCGCACCAGGGCGGGCCCACCGACCGGAGGGGGGAAGCATGAGCGAGGAGAACGGCGGACAGCAGCCGTGCCAACGGCCCAAGTGCACGGGTTCGTACGAGGACGTGGGCGGCGGCGAGATGTACTGCGACACCTGCGGCCTCGCCCCGGTCGTGTCGGCGAGCGGCATGGTGGGCTCCCCGGCGACGGGCATCACGGTCGGCGGGCGCAGCGCCCGGGGCTCGCGGGCCTCGACCGGCCTCAGTTCGCGCGGCACCCGCGGCAGCACCCGCTCCTCCCGGTCGGCCTCGTCGCGCCGCTCGGTCTCGGGCCGGCTCTCGCGCTCCACGTCGAGCGGTACGTCGGCGCGGTCGGTCTCGGTGCGCAGCTCCGGCTCGTCGGCGGCGTCCTCCGCCCGCAGCAGGCTCGGCGTCGGCCTGGTCTCGGTGCCGCAGGTGCCGCGCCCGGACCCGCGCGGCGCGGTGCAGCAGCACCCCGAGGTGCCCGAGAGGAAGCGGTTCTGCTCCCGCTCCGACTGCGGCGCCCCGGTGGGCCGCGCCCGCGGTGAGCGCTCCGGCCGCACGGAAGGTTTCTGCACCAAGTGCGGGCATCCGTACTCGTTCGTGCCGAAGCTGAGCGAGGGCGACATCGTGCACGGGCAGTACGAGGTCGTGGGCTGTCTCGCGCACGGCGGGCTCGGCTGGGTGTATCTCGCCGTGGACCGCGCGGTGTCCGACCGCTGGGTGGTCCTCAAGGGCCTGCTCGACACCGGGGACCAGGACGCGATGGCCGCGGCGATCTCCGAGCGCCGCTTCCTCGCCGAGATCGAGCACGCCAACATCGTGCGGATCTACAACTTCGTCGAGCACCTGGACCAGCGCACCGGCTCCATGGACGGCTACATCGTCATGGAGTACGTCGGCGGCAAGTCCCTCAAGGAGATCGCCAACGGCCGCCGCACGCCCACCGGCAAGCGCGATCCGCTGCCCGTGGAGCAGGCCTGCGCGTACGGCATCGAGGCCCTGGAGGCCCTCGGCCATCTGCACAGCCGCAACCTGCTGTACTGCGACTTCAAGGTCGACAACGCCATCCAGACCGAGGACCAGCTCAAGCTCATCGACATGGGCGCGGTCCGCCGCATGGACGACGACGAGTCGGCGATCTACGGCACCGTGGGCTACCAGGCCCCGGAGGTCGCCGAGGTCGGCCCTTCGGTGGCCTCCGACCTGTACACGGTCGCGCGCACGCTGGCCGTGCTGACCTTCGACTTCCAGGGCTACACGAACGTGTTCGTGGACTCGCTGCCCGACCCGGACAACATCGAGGTCTTCCGGACGTACGAGTCGTTCTACCGGCTGCTCGTGCGCGCCACCGACCCCGATCCGGCGCGGCGCTTCGGCTCCGCCCAGGAGATGGCCGAGCAGCTGACCGGCGTCCTCCGGGAGGTCGTGGCGGTGCAGAGCGGGCGGCCGCGGCCCGCGCTCTCCACGCTGTTCGGGCCCGAAGTGAAGGTCACGGACACGGAGTTGTTCGCGGAGCTGGCCGGGGAGGTGTCGGTGCTCGGGGCCCGGGGTCCGGTGGCGCGGGCTTCCACCGGCGCCGGGGACGACGGGATCCTCGGTGGCGGAGCCGAGAGCGTGCTGGGGTTCGAGGCGTTCGGGGAGGGGTCCGGTGGTGGGGGTGGCGCCGGTGCGCTGTACGGCGGAGCCGGTCACGGCGACCCGGGCGGTACGCAGGAAGGCACCGCGTCCGCTTCGCTGGTGCGCGCCCTCGACGCGCCCGTGACGTCGCTCGCCCTGCCCGTGCCCCGCGTCGACCCCGGCGACGCCAACGCCGGTTTCCTCGCCGGGCTCGTGGACTCCTCGGGAGCCGAGCTGATCGCCGCGCTCGGGTCCGCCCCGGCGCGCTCCACCGAGCTGCGGCTTCGCGAGCTGCGGGCGCTGCTCACCATGGGCGACCCCGCGGCGGCGGGCAAGGCCCTGGAGTCCCTGGAGATCGACCACCCCGACGACTGGCGGGTGATCTGGTACCGAGGCGTCGCCTCCCTCACCAACGGCGACCACGAGATAGCGGCGCTCTCCTTCGACGCGGTGTACGACGCGTTCCCGGGCGAGCCCGCGCCCAAGCTCGCCCTCGGCGTCTGCGCGGAGGTGCTCGGCCAGCTCGACAACGCCGCCGAGTACTACCGCCTGGTGTGGGCGACCGACCCGAGCTACGTCAGCGCCGCCTTCGGGCTCGCCCGGGTGCAGCTCGCCACGGACGACCGGAGCGGGGCGGTGCGTACGCTGGAGTCCGTGCCGGAGTCGTCCATCCACTACACGGCCGCCCGCGTCGCCGCGGTGCGGGCGCGGCTGCGGCGGCGTATGACGTTCGACACGGCGACCGGGCCCGGAGCCCGGTTCCTCGACGACCTGACGGCCGCCGCCGGGCAGGTCGAGGCGCTCGCGGGCTTCGGCCTCGACGCGGTGCGCAGGGAGCGCCTCTCGACGGAAGTCCTCGGTACGGCGCTCGACTGGGTACTCTCCGGTAGCCACCACTCCGGCCACGCCGCGGTGTCCTCGGGGCCCTCTGGACCCCAGGCGGCCGCGGGCGACGGGCCCACGGGAACCGTCCTGCTCGGCAGCGAGTTGGACGAGCGGGGCCTCCGGTTCGGTCTGGAACGGTCGTACCGGACCCTGGCCCGGCTCGCACAGGGTGGCGAGGAAAGGATCGAACTGGTGGAGCGGGCCAACCGTTTCCGCCCCCGGACGTGGGTGTGAAGATGGCGCAAATGCACCAACCGGCGGCCTTGTCCACGTGTCCGAGCTGCGAGGAGCCCCTGGAGACGGGCGACTTGTTCTGCGGCGCGTGCGGCTACGACCTCTCGGCGGTCCCGGCTCCGCCGGACGACCGGCCCACGCTCGCGATCAACGGCATGCCTCCGGTGCCGGGCTCCGCGCCGCAGGCCGCGGCCGGTTCCGGCGTCGGGTCCGGCACGGGTTCCGGTCCCGCCTCCCCCGCCGGTGCCGTCGGCCACGCTCCCGGCGCCGCCCCGGGTGCCGCTCCGGGCGCCGACCAGTGGCCCGTGGCGCCCGAGGTCGACAGCTCCGACACCCCGGCCCCGACGCACCGGTCGTCCGACCTGCCCGGCACGGACTCCTCGGGCGGCGAGCTCGGGGACTCCGGCGGGGCGGGCGCTCCGGGCGCCGCCGCGAGGACGCCCGGCGCCGAGCCCGACGAGTACCCCCTGCCCGCTCCCGCACCCCCCGGCGCCGCTCCGGCCGCCGATCCGCGCACCGGCACGCCCACGCCCGCGCCCGCGCCAGAACAGCCCATGCCACCGTCGGCCCCAGCAGCCCCAGCAGCCCCAGCGGCCCCAGCAGCCCAGCCCCCCGCCGCCCCCGCCCCGGC
>NZ_JNXT01000078.1 GCF_000716675.1 Streptomyces alboflavus | reverse complement strand
GCGGGTGGGTGGGAGAGAGCCCGTCCGGCGATTGAGGACGAGGCGCGGAGCGCCGATTCGGGGGGCACCCCGGCCGGCGGGAGGTGGCTTCGGGTGGACCCCCGGAGGGGCTAGTCCGGGTCCGGGGCGTCGCCGTTGCGCTTCGGATGGTGGGCGCGCAGGCGCGAGGAAACGTCGTCGGGGGGCAGGAAGCGGGACCACCGCTCGGGGAACTCCGAGGGCATGTCGGGGTCGTCGGGATCCTCCGCGGCCCGCGCGGCCGCGGCCCGCGCGATGAGCTCGGCGGCCTTAGCCTCCCGCACGCGCTCATTGGCCTCACGGGCGGAGGCGGTGGCGACGGACGGCCACACCCGGTCTATGGCGGCGTTGACGGCCGCCCCGACGAGCACGGCGAAGGCGGAGATCCCGATCCACAGGAGCACGGCGACGGGCGCGGCCAACGAGCCGTAGATCGTGGGCCCTTCCACGGTACTGGTGAGGTAGATGCGCAGCAGGAAGCTGCCGAGCACCCACATGCCGAGGGCGATGAGCGCCCCGGGCATGTCCTCCACCCAGGGCGACCGCACGGGCACGGACACGTGGTAGAGGGTGGTGAGGAAGATGATGGAGAGGAAGGTGACGACGGGCCAGTAGAGGATCTGGACGACCGTCGCCGAGCCCGGCACCAGCTTCACCACCGCGTCCGGCCCTGCCACCATCAGCGGCAGCGCGACGGACCCGATGACGAGGGCGACGAGGAAGAGCCCGAAGGCGAGGATCCGGGTCTTGACGATGCCGCGGGCACCGTCGAGTCCGTACATGACGGTGATGGTGTCGATGAAGACGTTGACGGCGCGCGATCCCGACCAGAGGGCGAAGAGGAACCCTATGGAGATGACGTCGGGCCGCCCGACCTTCATCACGTCCTCGAGGATCGGCTGCGCGATCTCGCGGACGCCCTTGTCGGAGAGGATCGTCCGGGACGCTTCGAGGATGTTGTTCTCGACGCTGGTGATGGTGTCCGCGCCGGTCCACCGGTCGACGTACGCGAGCAGCCCGATGAGGCTGAGCAGCAGCGGCGGCACGGACAGCAGCGTGAAGAACGCCGCCTCCGCCGCGAGCCCGAGGACGCGGTACTCGATGCAGGAGTTGACGGTGTCCTTCAGCAGCAGCCAGGCGGTCCTGCGCTTGGAGACGTTGCGGTAGAGAGCGCGGGCCCGTTTCCAGCGACCGTGTGGCCGCCCGGGTGTTTCTTTTGCCTGGTGCACCTCCTTACCGTAGCGGCATGGCAGCCACCACCCACACAGTGACCAACCAGGCTCCGCCCCTGGTGGGATATGACGTCTTCACGTCCGACCGCGCTCTGGTGGAGGGGGTCGAACGGCATCTCGACCCGTCGCTCCTGGAGGCGACTCGCGAGGAGCTCTCCGCCCTCGGCCGCACCGCGGGTTCCGCCCAGGCGCAGGAGTGGGGGGTGCTCGCGAACGAGAATCCACCCGTTCTGCACACGCATGACCGGTATGGGAACCGGATCGACGAGGTCTCCTTCCATCCGTCCTGGCACCGGCTGCTCAGCAAGGCCGTCGGCGCGGGCCTGACGGCGGCGTGGAGCCGTCCCGGCGGGCATGTGCGGCGGGCGGCGGGTTTCCTGGTGTGGACGCAGACGGAGGGCGGGCACGGCTGTCCGGTGTCGATGACGCACGCGGCGGTGCCCGCGCTGCGCGCCGACCCGGCGCTCGCCGCCGAGTGGGAGCCGCGGCTGACGTCCACGGTGTACGACGAGGGGCTGCGGCCGGCCGCGCAGAAGGCGGGCGTGCTCTTCGGGATGGGCATGACGGAGAAGCAGGGCGGCAGTGACGTACGGGCCAATACGACGCGGGCGCGGGCGCTCGCCGAGGACGGGACGTACGAACTCGTCGGGCACAAGTGGTTCTGTTCCGCGCCGATGTCGGACGGCTTTCTCGTCCTCGCGCAGGCCGAGGCCGGACTCACTTGTTTTCTGGTGCCACGGGTCCTTGAGGACGGTTCCAGGAACGTATTCGGCATTCAGCGCCTGAAGGACAAACTCGGGAACAAGTCGAATGCCTCCAGCGAGGTCGAATTCGACGGGACCTGGGCGCGCCGGGTCGGCGACGAGGGGCGCGGGGTGCGCACCATCATCGAGATGGTGGCGGCGACCCGGCTCGACTGCGTCATCGGCTCCGCGGCGCTGATGCGGCAGGCGGTGGCGCAGGCCGTGCATCACGCCACGTACCGGGAGGCGTTCGGCGGCAAGCTGGTCGACAAGCCGCTGATGCGCAACGTCCTGGCGGATCTGGCGGTGGAGTCGGAGGCGGCGACGACGCTCGCGCTGCGGCTCGCGGCCGCGTACGACGACGGGAGCGAGCGGGAGCGGGCGTTCCTGCGGCTCGCGGTGCCGGCCGCGAAGTACTGGGTGACGAAGCGGTGCACCCCGCTCGCGGGTGAGGCCCTGGAGTGCCTGGGCGGCAACGGGTACGTCGAGGAGTCGGGGATGCCGCGGCTCCTGCGCGAGGCGCCGCTGAACTCCATCTGGGAGGGCTCGGGCAACGTCCAGGCGCTCGACGTGCTGCGGGCGTTGCAGCGGGAGCCGCAGGCGCTCGCCGCGTTCCTTGAGGAGGTCGGCGCGGCGCGCGGGGCCGATCACCGCCTGGACGGCGCGATCAAGGACCTGCTCACGGAGCTGGCGGACCTGAACGGCGTCGAGGCGCGGGCGCGGCGCCTGGTGGAGCGGATGGCCCTGGTGCTCCAGGGCTCGCTGCTCGTGCGGTACGCCCCGGCGGAGGTGGCCGACGTGTTCTGCGCGTCCCGGCTCGGCGGGGACTGGGGCGCGGCGTTCGGCACGCTGCCGCACAGCCTGAATCTGGGGGCGGTGGTGGAGCGGGCGGCCGTGGGGCTCTGAGTTTCACGCCCGACGGGCGCTGTCACGGGGGTGGTGCTGCGCCGACACGGCACCACCCCCGGTCTTCAGGCCCCGTCGGGACGGGCGCCGCACGGGGCGGCGCACGGCCAAGTTTCAAACACCGCACGACTGTTCGCCAGAGTTGCAGAGGGTTGCAACTCTGGACGGTGTGCGGGTCCGGGTTCGTACGACCTGGGTGAAGCATGTCCTTCGGCGCGCCCGGAAGGGCACGATGGATGGCGTGTCCCCCTCTGTCGGCGGGCTCGGGGAGCGGGAGGAACGGTGATGAACACGTACGCGAGTTTCGACCTCGAACGGCTGACGGCCGTGAAGACCGCGCAGGCCGCACGGCTCCTTCGGGAGGTGCGCGACGCCAGGATCGCCGGCGAGCGGCCCCGTGTCGGGCCCCGGCCGGAGATAGGGGCGTCCTGGGACCGGATGCTGGCGAGCGGCGTCGACCCCGAACACGACTTCCGCTCGGGCGTGTTGAGCACGGACGAGGTGGAGCGGCGGCGGCAGGCGTCGCCGCTCAGACATGTGCTTCCGGTGCTGCGCGAGGGGCTGCTCTCGGTCGCGGACGTCGCGCAGCACATCATGGTCGTCGCGGACGCCGAGGGGCGGCTGCTGTGGCGCGAGGGCAACAGGTCGGTGCTGCGGATGGCCGACGGGCACGGCTTCGAGATCGGCGCCGACTGGCGGGAGAACATCGTCGGCACGAACGGCGTCGGCACCGCGCTGGTGGCCCGGCGCCCCGTGCAGGTCTTCTCCGCCGAGCACTTCGTCCGCACCCACCACCGCTGGACCTGCACGGGCGCGCCGATCAGCGACCCGAGGAACGGGCGGCTGCTCGGCGTGGTCGACATCAGCGGGCCGCTCGACACCATGCACCCGGCGACGCTCGCCCTGGTCTGCTCGGTCGCCAAGCTCGCCGAGGCGCGGCTGCGCGAGGCGCATCTGACGGCCCTGGACCGGCTGCGTTCGGTGGCCGCGCCGGTGCTCGCCCGGATGGACGGGCGGGCCGTCGCGGTGGACGGCCACGGCTGGACGGCGGCGGTCACGGGCATGCCGCCGGTGGACAGGATCGCCCTGCCCAAGTCCCTCGCCGACGGCCGCTCCTGGCTGCCCACGCTCGGCATGTGCACGGTGGCACCGCTGCCCGGCGGCTGGCTGCTCCGGCTCGACGAGGAGGAGCGGGACGTGGCCGGGCCCGGGGCCGGGACGCGGGTGGTGGTGGACGTCGCGGGGCCGCACCGGTGGACGGTCGCCGTCACCGGCAGCGCGGACTGCTGGACCCATGAACTGTCGCCCCGGCACGCCGAGTTGCTGTATCTGCTCGCCGTGCACCGCTCGGGCCGGACCGCCGCGGGCCTCGCCGCGGACCTGTTCGGCGATCCGGCGCGCACGGTGACGGTCCGCGCGGAGCTGTCCCGCGTCCGGCGCTATCTGGGCGGCCTGCTCGCCCACCGCCCGTACCGCTTCCACGAGGACACGGACGTCCAGCTGCTGCTGCCCGAGGACCCCTCCCGGCTGCTCCCGCACTCCCTCGCCCCCGCGGTGCTGCGCGCGCGGGCGGTGGCCGAGCCTTGACGGGGGCGGGGCCCGCTGGGCCGGTTTACACGAGTCATGAGGGGCGGCGGCCGCCGTTTCCCGGCCCCCGGGGACGGCTCACGCGGCCGCCCGGGGACGGCTCGCACGCCCCCCGGGAATCCGCCTTGGCCCGCCCCCGCCTCGCATGATTGCCTGACCGGCATGAGCATCACTCTCACCACCTGGTCCCTCGAACAGACCGCCCCGACGGATCTGCTCCCGGCCGCCGCGCCGGACGGCGACATCCGGATCGTGCGGGCCGAGGTGCCGTCGCCCGAGTTCAGCCGGTTCCTCTACGCGTCCGTCGGCGCCGACATCACCTGGGTGGACCGGCTCTCCCTCAGCTACGCCCAGTGGCAGGAGCACCTGGCCCGTCCGGGCGTGGAGACATGGGTGGCGTACGACAGGGGCACCCCCGCCGGGTACGTGGAGCTGGACCCGCAGGACGACGGCGTCGTCGAGATCCTCTACTTCGGCCTGATCCCCGCCTTCCGGGGGCGGCGGATCGGCGGGCACCTCCTCTCGTACGGGACGGCCCGCGCGTGGGATCTCGCGGAGCGGTGGCCTGGGCGGCCGGCCACGAAGCGGGTGTGGGTGCACACGTGCAGCCTCGACGGGGAGCACGCGATGGACAACTACCTGCGGCGGGGCTTCAAGCTGTTCGACACGGAGGTCTCGGAGCAGGCCGAGCAGGTCACCCCCGGCCCGTGGCCCGGGGCACGCGGCTGACGTACGCCGTCCCACGGTCACCCTCGGCCGGGGGCGCCCCCGATCGGCGCTCCGCGCCTCGTCCTCAATCGCCGGACGGGCTTTCCCCACCCACCCGCCCTTCTTGGCCCTCCGGGCGGGGAGGGCTTCGTCCCTCGGGCGGAATGGGGTGGGTGGGCGGGGAAAAATAGCCCGTCCGGCGTTTGAGGACGAGGTGCGGAGCGCCGAAAAAGCGGGGGAGCGGGGGCGCAGCCCCCATGGTTTGTCCAGGATGCGGGACGCTTACGTCCAGGATACGGACAGAGGTGGACTGCGCCGAAAGGCGCGTGCCACGCTTCCGTCATGTCTCGAGCTGGAACCGCCTTGGTGAGTCGACGTCACGTCGACCTCGGCCGCATGTCCAGCGCCATGTGTCCGGCGAGCTGAGAAACCCAGCACCGCCGCACTTCCCTGTCTGACCCCCTTCCCGCGCACCGCCGCGCCTTCTGCGCGAGTGTGCAGGTCAGAGCCGTTCTCAGCCCGCTGTGAAGGACATACACCCATGGCTGCCAACCCTGAAGACACCGCGACCGCCGCCCCCCGCGCGCCCCGGCGCAAGGCGAGCCGCCACCGTGGCGAGGGCCAGTGGGCTGTCGGTCACTTCACCCCGCTCAACGGAAACGAGCAGTTCAAGAAGGACGACGACGGTCTCAATGTGCGGACACGCATTGAGACGATCTACTCCAAGCGCGGTTTCGACTCCATCGACCCGAACGACCTGCGCGGCCGGATGCGCTGGTGGGGTCTGTACACCCAGCGCAAGCCCGGGATCGACGGCGGCAAGACCGCGATCCTGGAGCCGGAGGAGCTGGACGACGAGTACTTCATGCTGCGGGTGCGCATCGACGGCGGCCGCCTCACCACCGACCAGCTGCGCGTGATCGGCGAGATCTCGCAGGAGTTCGCGCGCGGCACCGCCGACATCACCGACCGGCAGAACATCCAGTACCACTGGATCCGCATCGAGGACATGCCGGAGATCTGGCGCCGCCTGGAGGGCGTGGGCCTGTCCACGACCGAGGCCTGCGGCGACACCCCGCGCGTCATCCTCGGCTCCCCCGTCGCGGGCATCGCCGAGGACGAGATCATCGACGGCACGCCCGCCGTCGACGAGATCCAGCGCCGCATCGTCGGCAACCCGGCCTTCTCCAACCTGCCCCGCAAGTTCAAGTCCGCGATCTCCGGCTCGCCGCTCCTGGACGTGGCGCACGAGATCAACGACATCGCGTTCGTCGGCGTCGTCCACCCCGACCTTGGCCCCGGCTTCGACCTGTGGGTCGGCGGCGGCCTGTCCACCAACCCCAAGATCGGCCAGCGTCTCGGCGCCTGGGTGCCCCTGGAGGACGTGGCGGACGTCTACGAGGGCGTCATCTCGATCTTCCGCGACTACGGCTACCGCCGCCTGCGCACCCGCGCCCGGCTGAAGTTCCTGCTCGCCGACTGGGGCGTGGCGAAGTTCCGCCAGGTCCTTGAGGACGAGTACCTGCTGCGCAAGCTGGCCGACGGCCCCGCCCCCGCCCAGCCGGTCCAGCGCTGGCGCGACCACGTCGGTGTGCACCGGCAGCAGGACGGCAGGTTCTACGTCGGCTTCGCCCCGCGCGTCGGCCGCGTCGACGGCACCGTACTGACGAAGATCGCCGACCTGGCCGCCGCACACGGCTCGGGCCGCCTGCGGACCACCGCCGAGCAGAAGATGATCGTGCTCGATGTGACCGAGGACCAGGTCGAGTCGCTGGTCGAGGGCCTGGAGTCGCTGGACCTCAAGGTCCGCCCCTCCTCCTTCCGGCGCGGCACCATGGCCTGCACCGGCATCGAGTTCTGCAAGCTCGCGATCGTCGAGACGAAGGCGCGCGGCGCCTCCCTCATCGACGAACTGGAGCGCCGCATCCCGGAGTTCGACGAGCCCATCACCATCAACATCAACGGCTGCCCGAACGCCTGCGCCCGCATCCAGGTCGCCGACATCGGCCTCAAGGGCCAGCTGGTCCTGGACGACGACGGCAACCAGGTCGAGGGCTTCCAGGTGCACCTGGGCGGCGCGCTCGGCCTGGAGGCCGGGTTCGGCCGCAAGGTGCGCGGCCTGAAGGTGACGTCGGCCGAGCTGCCGGACTACGTGGAGCGCGTGCTCAAGCGGTTCCAGGCCGAGCGCGAGGACGGCGAGCGGTTCGCCACCTGGGCCGCGCGGGCCTCCGAGGAGGCGCTGTCATGAGCGAGCGCGCCGCCCCCTTCTACTGCCCCTACTGCGGCGACGAGGACCTGCGGCCCAGCGAGCAGGGCCACGGCGCGTGGGAATGCGCGGCGTGCAACCGCGCCTTCCAGTTGAAGTTCCTCGGTCTTCTGACCCGTGGACTTCAGCGCAACGACCCTGGAGGGGAATCGATATGACGACAGCTCAGGAGCCCGACACAGCGGCCGCGGCCGAGCTGCGGGCGCTCGCCGAGCAGGCCGGGCGCGACCTGGAGGACGCCTCCGCGCTCGACATCCTCCGCTGGGCCGTGGACACCTTCGGCGCGCGGTTCTGCGTGACGTCGTCGATGGAGGACGCCGTGGTCGCCCACCTCGCCGCGCGCGCCCGGCCCGGCGTGGACGTGGTGTTCCTCGACACCGGCTACCACTTCCCCGAGACCATCGGCACCCGTGACGCCGTCGAGGCCGTCATGGACGTCAACGTCATCACGCTCGTCCCCGAGCTGACCGTGGCCGAGCAGGACGCCGCGTACGGACCCCGGCTGCACGACCGCGACCCGGACCTGTGCTGCGCGATGCGCAAGGTGAAGCCCCTCGAAGAGGGCCTCGCCGGGTACACCGCGTGGGCCACGGGCCTGCGCCGCGACGAGTCCCCGACCCGCGCGAACACGCCGGTCGTCGGCTGGGACGAGAAGCGGCGGAAGGTCAAGGTCTCGCCGATCGCCCGCTGGACGCAGGACGACGTGGACGCGTACGTCACCGAGCACGGCGTCCTCACCAATCCGCTGCTCATGGACGGCTACGGCTCCGTGGGCTGCGCGCCCTGCACCCGGCGCCTCCTCGAAGGGGAGGACGCCCGCGCGGGACGCTGGGCGGGACGCGCCAAGACCGAATGCGGGCTGCACGGATGACGGCCCCTCGAACAGCGACGACAGCGACGACGACAACCCCCCGAAGTGTTCAGGAGACCCACGTGACCGGAGCCACCGTCTGGCTCACGGGCCTGCCCAGCGCGGGCAAGACCACCATCGCCCACGAGCTGGCGCGCACCCTGCGCGCGGAGGGCCACCGGGTGGAGGTCCTCGACGGCGACGAGATCCGCGAGTTCCTCTCGGCGGGCCTCGGCTTCAGCCGCGCCGACCGGGACACCAACGTCCAGCGCATCGGCTTCGTCGCCGAACTCCTCGCCCGCAACGGCGTCCTCGCCCTGGTCCCGGTGATCGCGCCGTTCACGGACAGCCGCGAGGCGGTCCGCAAGCGCCACCAGGCGGGCGGCACCGCCTACTTGGAGGTGCACGTGGCCACGCCGGTGGAGGTCTGCTCCGTACGGGACGTGAAGGGCCTGTACGCCAAGCAGGCCGCGGGCGAGATATCGGGGCTCACCGGCGTCGACGACCCGTACGAGGAGCCCGAGTCGCCCGATCTGCGCATCGAGTCCCAGGACCAGACCGTGCAGGAGTCCGCGGCAGCCGTGTACGCGCTGCTCAACGAAAGGGGTCTGGTGTGACGACCGCCGCCAGCGTCAATGAAGGCACCGGCAACTCCGGTGACGCCGAAGGGAGTCCGGTGAGCGACAGCCCGTACGCGCTGTCGCACCTGGACGCCCTTGAGTCCGAGGCCGTGCACATCTTCCGCGAGGTCGCGGGCGAGTTCGAGCGGCCGGTGATCCTGTTCTCCGGCGGCAAGGACTCCATCGTCATGCTGCATCTGGCGCTGAAGGCCTTCGCCCCGGCGCCGGTGCCCTTCGCGCTCCTGCACGTCGACACCGGGCACAACTTCCCCGAGGTCATCGAGTACCGCGACCGGGTGGTGGCCGAGCACGGTCTGCGCCTGCACGTGGCGTCCGTGCAGGACTACATCGACCGCGGTGTCCTGCGCGAGCGCCCCGACGGCACCCGCAACCCGCTGCAGACGCTGCCGCTCACCGAGAAGATCCAGGCCGAGCGGTTCGACGCGGTCTTCGGCGGCGGGCGGCGCGACGAGGAGAAGGCGCGGGCCAAGGAGCGGGTGTTCTCGCTGCGCGACGAGTTCTCGCAGTGGGACCCGCGCCGCCAGCGCCCCGAGCTGTGGCAGCTCTACAACGGCCGGCACGCCCCCGGCGAGCACGTCCGGGTGTTCCCGCTGTCCAACTGGACCGAGCTGGACGTGTGGCAGTACATCGCCCGCGAGTCGATCGCGCTGCCGGAGATCTACTTCGCGCACGAGCGGGACGTCTTCAAGCGCTCCGGCATGTGGCTGACCGCGGGCGACTGGGGCGGCCCCAAGGACGGCGAGGACGTCGTGCGGCGCCAGGTGCGCTACCGCACGGTCGGCGACATGTCCTGCACCGGCGCCGTCGACTCCGACGCGACGACGCTCGCGGCCGTGATCACCGAGATCGCCGCGTCCCGGCTCACCGAGCGCGGCGCGACCCGCGCCGACGACAAGCTCTCCGAGGCCGCGATGGAAGACCGCAAGCGCGAGGGGTACTTCTAGCCATGACCAGCACCATCGACACCGCCGCCGGGGAACTCGCCGGTCTGTCCGCGACCACGCTGCTGCGGTTCGCCACCGCGGGCTCCGTCGACGACGGCAAGTCCACGCTCGTCGGGCGCCTGCTCCACGACTCCAAGTCGGTCCTCGCCGACCAGCTGGAGGCCGTCGAGCACGCCTCGCGCAGCCGCGGCGCCGAGGGCCCGGACCTGGCGCTGCTCACCGACGGCCTGCGGGCCGAGCGGGAGCAGGGCATCACCATCGACGTGGCGTACCGCTACTTCGCCACGCCCCGGCGCCGCTTCATCCTCGCCGACACCCCGGGCCATGTGCAGTACACCCGCAACATGGTCACCGGCGCCTCCACGGCCGACCTGGCCGTGGTCCTCGTCGACGCCCGCAACGGCGTCATCGAGCAGACCCGCAGGCACGCCGCCGTGGCGGCGCTCCTTCGGGTGCCGCACGTGGTGCTCGCCGTGAACAAGATGGACCTGGTCGCGTACGAGGAGAAGGTGTTCGCGAAGATCGCGGAGGAGTTCACCGCGTACGCAGGCGAGTTGGGCGTCCCCGAGATCACCGCCATCCCGATCTCGGCGCTCGCCGGGGACAACGTGGTGGAGCCGTCGTCGAACATGGACTGGTACGGCGGCCCGACGGTCCTGGAGCACCTGGAGACCGTGCCCGTCAGCCACGACCTGACGAGCTGCCACGCGCGCCTGCCGGTGCAGTACGTGATCCGGCCGCAGACCGCCGAGCACCCCGACTACCGGGGGTACGCGGGCCAGATCGCCGCGGGCACGTTCCGGGTCGGCGAGTCGGTCACCGTCCTTCCGTCGGGCCGGACCTCGAAGGTCGCGGGCATCGACCTGCTCGGCAAGCCCGTGGACGTGGCGTGGACCCCGCAGTCCGTGACGGTGCTCCTGGAGGACGACATCGACGTCTCACGGGGTGATCTGCTCGTCCCGAGCAGTGATACGCCGTCCACCAGCCAGGACATCGCGGCGACCGTCTGCCACGTCGCGGACACCCCGCTCGTGGTGGGCCAGCGGGTGCTGCTCAAGCACACCACGCGTACGGTCAAGGCGATCGTGAAGCAGATCCCGTCCCGGCTCACCCTGGACGACCTGTCCCAGCATCCGAACCCCGGGCAGCTCGTCGCCAACGACATCGGCCGGGTCCTGGTGCGCACCGCGGAGCCGCTCGCGCTCGACGCGTACGCCGACTCCCGCCGCACCGGCTCCTTCCTGCTCATCGACCCGGCGGACGGCACCACGCTGGCCGCGGGCATGGCGGGCGAGGCCTTCGCCAAGGCCGAGGACGCCCATGGCGCGCCCGCGGACGACGAGGGCTGGGACTTCTGACCATGACCTCCATCGACGTGTACGCGACGTTCGCCAAGGAGGGCGGACGCGTCGGCAGCGGCGCGCTGGGCAGCGGGCAGGGCGGAGTCGCGCGATGTGCGCGCTGACGTACGCGCACCGCATGCGCGCCCGCACCCCCCGCCGTCCCTTCGCACGCAGACGAAGATCCGCCGACCTGCTCCCGGCCACGCCCTGAGGCTGTGACCGCCGGGCCAACGAGAGGAACACCTCCCGTGCTCGCCTACCGCCCGTCCCGCTCCGCCCGCCGCCGCGGCGCACTCGGGGCCGCCGCCGCGCTCCCCCTGCTCGCCCTGACCCTCTCCGCCTGCGGCTACGGCTCGGAGGCCGACTCCGGCGACAGCGGCAAGGCCAAGATCGCCGCCAACGCGAAGAAGATCGAGGGCCTGGACACGGTGAAGATCGGGTACTTCCCGAACCTCACGCACGGCACGGCGCTCGTCGGGGACCAGGAAGGCATCCTGCAGAAGGAGCTGGGCGGCACCAAGGCGACGTACGCGCAGTTCAACGCGGGTCCCTCGGAGATCGAGGCGCTGAACTCGAAGTCCATCGACATCGGCTGGATCGGCCCGTCCCCGGCCATCAACGGCTACACCAAGTCCGACGGCGAGAACCTGCGCATCATCGGCGGTTCGGCGTCCGGCGGCGTGAAGCTCGTGGTGAACCCGGACAAGGTGAAGTCCCTCGACGACGTCAAGGGCAAGAAGATCGCGACCCCGCAGCTCGGCAACACCCAGGACGTGGCGTTCCTCAACTGGGTGCGGGAGAAGGGCTGGAAGGTCGACGCGCAGAGCGGCAAGGGCGACGTCTCCGTGGTCCGCACCGACAACAAGATCACCCCGGACGCGTACAGGTCCGGCTCGGTCGACGGCGCCTGGGTGCCGGAGCCGACCGCGTCCAAGCTGGTCGCCGAGGGCGGCAAGGTGCTCCTCGACGAGTCCGACCTGTGGCCGGACAAGAAGTTCGTGATCACCAACATCATCGTGTCGCAGGACTTCCTGAAGAAGCACCCGAAGGTCGTCGAGGCGGTCCTGCGGGGCTCGGTGAAGACCAACCAGTTCATCAAGGAGCACCCCGAGAAGGCGAAGGCCGCCGCCAACGCCAAGCTGAAGCAGCTCTCCGGCAAGGCGCTGCCCGACGAGGTCATCGACCCGGCGTGGAAGTCGATCCAGTTCACCGACGACCCGCTGGCGGCGACGCTCGACACCGAGGCCGACCACGCGGTCAGGGCGGGCCTGCTCGAGGCGCCCGACCTGAAGGGCATCTACGATCTGCGGCCGCTCGGCAAGGTCCTGAAGGCGGCGGGCAGGCCCGCGGTCGACGACGCCGGACTCGGCGTCAAGTAGGCACAGTCCAGAGCCGGTTCAGGGATCCCAGGAGGTGACGACCATGGCCAGCACGCTTACCAAGACCAGGTCCGCGCAGTCCGCCGACGCCGCCGTCGGCGAGGTCGCGACGCTCGACGTCGCCGCGCGCATCGAGCACGTCTCGAAGTCCTTCGCCACTCCGGCGGGGCAGCAGCTCGTCCTCGACGACATCACGCTCGACGTCGCGCGCGGCGAGTTCGTCACCCTGCTGGGAGCCTCCGGGTGCGGCAAGTCGACGCTGCTGAACCTCGCGGCCGGGCTCGACCGGCCCACCGCGGGCACCATCGCCACGGACGGGCGGCCCGCGCTGATGTTCCAGGAGCACGCGCTGTTCCCGTGGCTGACCGCGGGCAAGAACATCGAGCTGGCCCTCAGGCTGCGGGGCGTGCCGAAGGCCGAGCGGCGCCCCAGGGCCGAGGAGCTGCTCTCCCTGGTCCGTCTGAAGGGCGCCCACGGCAAGCGGGTGCACGAGCTGTCCGGCGGCATGCGCCAGCGCGTCGCGCTGGCCCGCGCGCTCGCCCAGGACAGCCAGCTCCTGCTGATGGACGAGCCGTTCGCGGCCCTCGACGCCATCACCCGCGACGTCCTGCACGACGAGCTGATGCGTGTCTGGCGCGAGACCGGCGTCTCGGTCCTGTTCGTCACGCACAACGTCCGCGAGGCGGTGCGGCTCGCCCAGCGCGTCGTGCTGCTCTCGTCGCGGCCCGGCCGGGTGGCGCGCGAGTGGCAGGTCGACATCGAGCAGCCGCGCCGCATCGAGGACGCGGCCGTGGCGGAGCTCTCCGTCGAGATCACCGAACAACTGCGTGGGGAGATCCGCCGCCATGGGCAGCACTGACACGACGACGCCCGCGAAATCCGGCGGCCCGGGGCAGGCGGAAGGACCGCGGGACGCCCACGACCTGGCCGGTCTGGAGGCGGGCCTGGACGCCCTGGACACGGTGCAGACGCGGCGCACCCCGCTGCGCGAGACCCTGGTCCAGAAGGTCCTGCCGCCGATCACCGCCGTCGTCCTCGTCCTCGTGGTGTGGCAGATCCTGGTCTGGGCGAAGGTCACCGACAGCTACAAGCTGCCCGCGCCCTCGGCGGTGTGGGACGAGGTCGAGGCCTCCTGGCGGCAGGGCACCCTGCTCGACTACATCTGGACCAGCGTCGAGCGCGGCCTGTTCGGCTTCCTGATGGCCCTCGCCATCGGCACGCCGCTCGGCCTGATCGTGGCGCGGATCCGCTTCGTGCGGGCGGCCATCGGCCCGATCCTGTCCGGCCTGCAGTCGCTGCCGTCGGTGGCGTGGGTGCCGCCCGCCGTGATCTGGCTGGGCCTCAACGACTCCATGATGTACGCGGTGATCCTGCTCGGCGCGGTGCCCTCCATCGCCAACGGCCTGGTCGCGGGCGTCGACCAGATCCCGCCGCTGGTCCTGCGCGCGGGCCGCACCCTCGGCGCGCGCGGGCTGCGCAGCGCCTGGCACATCGTGATGCCCGCGGCGCTGCCCGGCTACGTGGCGGGCCTGAAGCAGGGCTGGGCGTTCTCCTGGCGCTCCCTGATGGCCGCGGAGATCATCGCGCAGTCCCCCGACCTGGGCATCGGCCTCGGCCAGCTCCTCGAAGCGGGCCGTACCAACAGCAGCATGTCCCAGGTCTTCCTCGCCATCCTGCTCATCCTGATCGTCGGCATCGCCATCGACCTGCTCATCTTCAGTCCCCTCGAGCGGTGGGTGCTGCGCAGCCGCGGCCTCCTGGTGAAGAGCTGATTCCGATGCGCCACACGACCCGTCCCGTCCTTCTGGTCGTCGCCCACGGCAGCCGGGACCCCCGGCATGCCGCGAGCGTGCGGGCGCTGCTGCGCACGGCGGCGGGCCTGCGGCCCGGCCTCCGCGTGGAGGTGGGGTTCCTCGACTTCAACACCCCCTCCGTGCCGGCCGTCCTGGACTCCCTCGCCGAGGAAGGGGTACGCGACGTCGTCGCCCTGCCGCTGCTCCTCACCCGCGCCTTCCACGCGAAGGCCGACATCCCGGCGGTCCTGCGGGAGGCCCCGCCGGGCCTCAGGGTGCGGCAGGCGGGGGTGCTCGGCCCCTCGCCGCTGCTCCTGACCGCGCTCGAGACGCGGCTGTACGAGGCGGGGCTCGACCCCGCCGACAAGCCCACGACCGGGGTCGTCCTGGCCTCGGCGGGCTCCACCGACCCGGAGGCGATCGCAGTGATCGCTGACATCGCGCGGGAGTGGCGGCACACCGGTTGGTGCGCCGTGCGGCCTGCGTTCGCCTCCGCCACTCTTCCCCGCACGGAACAGGCGGTGCGCCAGCTGCGGGGTACGCCCGGGGTACGCCAGGTCGCCGTCGCCCCGTACGTCCTGGCCCCCGGCTTCCTGCCCGACCGAATCGCCCGCGGCGCGGCCGACGCCGACGTCCTCGCCGACGTCCTCGGGGACTCCCCCCTGGTCGCCCGCCTCCTCCTGAACCGCTTCGACGCGTGCCACCGCTTCGCGGCGGATCTTCCCCACCCACCCACCCGCGCGGGAAACATCAAGCCCCCACCGCACCCCGCACTACGAGCCGCAGGCTGACAACTGACCGAGGGGCACACCGAGCCAGGGGGACGCCCCGCAAGGGGCACACCGGGCCAGGGGGCCCCGCAAGGGGCGCGGGGAACTGCGCGCTCAACCCCCACCACCCGCAGGCGAAAAACCACGACCAGCCCCGTAAGGGGCGCGGGGAACTGCGCGCTCAGCCCCCACCGCCCCGCAGGTGAAAACAAACCCCCACCAACCCTGACCTGATCTTGCCCAGGCCCCCGGCCAGAAACCGCTTGCGGAGCCCCCCACCCCCCAATACCGTCTCGCGGATGACGTCCGAGCCGTTCACCCCCGAACTGAGGTCCGAGCGCCTCGTGCTCTCCGCCTATGCCGCGTCCGACGAGTCGGACTTCGTGGCGCTGTTCCAGGACGAGGCCGTGGGCCGCTGGTTCGGCGACGGGATGCGCAGCGCGGAGGCGGACCGGGCGCTGTTCGCGCGGCTGTTCGGGATCGTGTACGCGGAGGCGCGCTTCCCGGTGTGGGCGGTGCGGCACGAGGGCCGGTACGCGGGGCACGCGGAGATCAAGCCGTCGCCCGAGCCGTGGCTGGACGGACACGAGATCGTGTACGGGCTCTCCCGGAGCAGTTGGGGCCTCGGCCTCGGCACGGAGCTGGCGCGCCTGCTTACCGACCACGGCCACCGGACCCTGGGCCTCGCCGAGGTGCACGCCACCGTCGACGCGTTGAACACGCCGTCCATAGCGGTGCTGAAGCGGCTCGGCTTCACGCAGGGCCGCGAGGTGCGCGAGGACGACGGGAGCACGACGCTCCAGTTCACGTCGCGGGCCGCGGACTGGCCGACGTGACCCCGGCCTGACCCCGCACCGCACCCCCGCACCGCGCCCCGCGAGCTACCCCTTCTCCACCAGCGCGACCAACTCCCCCACCGCCATCGACCCCGCCTCCCTGCGCTCCCGCGCGAACGCGTTGGCGAGCCGCCGCAGCACGTCGTTCACCGGGGTCGGCACACCGTGCAGCCGGCCCAGGAGCGCGATCTCACCGTTGAGGTAGTCGGCCTCGATGGTGCCGGTGCCGCGGCTGAGGCTCTGCCAGGAGGAGCCGCCGCCCCGGGGCACGCCGGGCAGCGGTTCGAGGACGACGCGCTCGCCGCGCGTCTCACGCTGCTCCCGCTCGCCGACCGCGTCGATCCCCGCGGCGGCGAGCACGGCCTCGCCCTCGGCCCGGGCCCGCCGCACGAGGGCGAGGGCGTCCTCGTCGGTGAGGGGTCCGGTGAGGGCCTCGACGGCGTTGGCGAGGTTGCCGAGGAGCTTGCCGTACTTCCAGCGCATCACGTCCTCGACCACGGGCGCGAGCAGCTTGGCGCTCTCCAGGTCGGCGGCGACGCGGCGCGCGGTGTCGTCGGCGCCCGCCGGGTAGCGGCCGAGGTGCAGCATGCCCGTGTAGGGGGCACCGGCGGCGGACACGGTGCCGGGCTCGACGTACGTGGCGGGCAGGTACACGCACATGCCGTACACGTGGCGGAAGCGGCGCAGTGCCATCCGCTCGCTCTCGACACCGTTCTGCGCGCAGACCAGCGGCAGCGCCTCGGCGGCGGTCGTGCCGCCCTCGACGGGCCGGACGGCCCAGGCGTCGAGGGCGGCTTCGGCGTCCTGCGTCTTCACGGCGAGCACGAGCACGTCGTCGGCGCGCAGTTCGCCGAGGTCGGCCGGGTCCTGGACGACGGGCGGCCGGTGGGTGCGGGCCCCGTCGGGCGTCCTCAGGGTGAGCCCGCGCTCCCGCAGCGCCTCGTGGTGCGCGCCGCGCGCGACCAGGACGACCTCGTGCCCCGCCTCGGCGAGGCGTCCGCCGACGCTGCCGCCGATGGCCCCCGCTCCGATCATGATGTAGCGCATGGCCCGAGCCTGACACAGCGAACAGGTGAACGGTCAAGATCTTTCCGTATCTTGACCTTGCCCCAGGGGCAGACTCCAGGCTCCCGCCATGGACAGCGACTACCTGACCCAGAGCCCGTACACAGACCCCGGCCCCCGCCTCGACGCCCTCGTCGGCCCCGCCCCGCTCCCCCGGGACCCGGCCGCGCTCGCCGCCCTGGTGCGGGGCGTCCTCCTGCACCGGGAGGAGGGCGCCCGGTTCGGCCACGCGGTGCCCGAGGAGCGGATGCGCGAGGACGCCGAGTCCCGGTACGCCGCCGAACTGCTGCGGATCATCGGCGAGCGCGGCACGACGCCCCTGACCGAGCCCCGGCCGCCGGCGGAGCGGTTCGTGGGCACCTGCCGGGACTTCGCCCTGCTGCTGTGCTCGCTCCTGCGGGCCACCGGCACCCCGGCGCGGCTGCGGTGCGGCTACGGCACGTACTTCCAGGCGGGGTTCCACGACAACCACTGGGTGACCGAGTTCTGGACGGCCGGGCGCGGCTGGGTCCTCGCGGACGCGCAGCTCGTCGCGGAGGCCACGCTGGGCAGAGGTCTGTACGACATCGACTTCGACCCCATGGACGTACCGCGGGAGCAGTTCGTGGTGGGCGGTGCGGCGTGGCGGGCGTGCCGGGAGGGGCGGGCGGACCCGGACACGTTCGGGGTGAGCACGCTCCCGGAGATCAAGGGGCTCGGCCTGGTGCGGTCCGACGTGGTGGCGGACCTGGCGGCGCTCGGCGGCACGGAGGCGCTGCCGTGGGACGGCTGGGGCGTGATGGAGAAGGCCGAGGACGAGGTCACGGACGCGGACCTGGCGCTCATCGACGAGGTGGCCGCCGTGACCTCGGCCGCCGGGACGGCCGGGGACGCCCGGCGGCCGGACGCGGTGCGCCGGCTGCTCGGTGACCCGCGTCTGGCCGTCCCGGCCGAGGTCGTCTCGCACACCACCTACGGCGGAGTGCGCGTCGTCAGTCTGTCGGGGGCGGCTCGGGAGTGAACGGGGTGCCCTGATGGAACCAGAGCAGCCAGCCGTCGTCGGTGCGCCGCCACAGTGAACTGCGGTGCACCAGACGGCCGTTGGTGTCGGTGTCGAAGGTGAGGTGCACCACGCCCTCGGCGACCTGGACACCCCGCATGCGGGAGGTCGTGGTGGGGCGGCCGCCCGGCTCGGGCCGGGCGGTGAGCACCTGGACGATCGACTCGCGGTCCCAGCGGGCGCCGGACGCGCCGAACTCGGTGAATTCCGGGTGCAGCAGCGCGCCGAACAGCGCGGGCGAGGCCCGCACTTCGGGGTCGAGGAGGCGCAGCTCGTTCTCGATGGCGGCCTCGACGGCGGGCGAGCGGCCGGGCAGGTCGGGCAGTCCGGGCCGGTCGGGCGTGGCGGACGTGTCAGGCATCGGTCAGCTCCACGAGCTTGGTGACGGTGTTCCAGTTGCGGCTGGTGGCGACGAGCCCCTTGATGAGCGCCGGGCGGGCGAGGGCCTCGCCGAGCTTGGAGCGGCCGAGGCCGTCGGGGGCGTACAGATACAGGGCGCGGTCGCCGAGCCGGAACTCCTCCGGCAGGAAGGCCGCTTGGTCGAGGGCGGCGAACCGGGCGGCGTCGACGGGCGCGGAGAAGTAGGTGACGTGCAGTTGCTTGCCCTGAAGCGTGTCGGCGGGGAAGGGGCAGGCGTCCGCCACGGCCCTCAGATACGCGGCGTCGCGCACCAGGACGTCGACGGTGAAGCCGAATTCCCGCTCAAGGGCGCCGCTCACCTCGGCGGCCAGGCTCTCCTCGTCGCCGTGGTCCGCCGTGAAGACGGCATTGCCGCTCTGCAGATATGTCCCCACGCCGGTGTGGCCGAGTCCTTCGAGGAGTGCGCGCAGGCGCGCCATGGGCACCTTCCTGCTGCCGCCCACGTTGATGCCGCGCAGCAGCGCCGCGTAGATCTTCGTCGCCATGCGCACACGATAAGGCGGCCGCCGTGCCCCGTGGGGGTGGGCACGACGACCGCCGGCTTCTTCCGGGCCGTGACTACTCGACGACCTTCAGGAGCTTGTTGGGGGTGCCCTCGCTGGGGTTGGAGATCTTGTCCGGCGTGGCGCCGTCGGTCAGGGCCTTGGCGACGGCGTCGGGCGTGGCGTCCTTGTGGGCGCCGAGGTAGACGGCGGCGGCGCCGACGACGTGCGGGGTCGCCATCGAGGTGCCGGAGATCGTCTTGGTGGCGTCGTCGCCGGTGTTCCAGGCGGACGTGATGTCCGAGCCCGGGGCGTAGATGTCCACGACGGAGCCGAAGTTGGAGAAGTCCGACTGCTCGTCGTCCTTGGTCGAGGAGGCGACCGTGATGGCCTCCTTGACGCGGGACGGGGAGCCCTGGCCGGCGTCGCTCGACTCGTTGCCCGCGGCGACGCCGTAGGTGACACCGGCGGCGATGGACTTCTTCACGGCCTCGTCCAGGGCCTCGTCGGCGCCGCCGCCGAGGCTCATGTTGGCGACGGAGGGGCCCTGGTGGTTCTTGGTGACCCAGTCGATGCCCGCGACGACCTGCTCGGTGGTGCCGGAGCCCTGGTCGTCCAGGACGCGGACGGCGACGATCTTCGCCTTCTTGGCGACGCCGTGCGCGTCACCGGCGATGGTGCCCGCGACGTGGGTGCCGTGGCCGTTGCCGTCGTCGGCGTTGTCGTCGTTGTCGATGGCGTCGAAGCCGGAGGTGGCGCGGCCGCCGAAGTCCTTGTGGCTGACGCGGACACCGGTGTCGATGACGTACGCGGTGACGCCCTCGCCCGCGGCGTCGGGGTAGGTGTACTTCTTGTCGCCGGCCGTGTCGGCCTGGTCGACGCGGTCCAGGCCCCACGACGGCGGGTTGTCCTGGGTGGCGTCGATCGAGAACTTCTTGCTCTGCACGACCTTGCCGACGGCCGGGTCGGCGGCGAGCCGCTTGGCCTCGGTCTCGGACAGGCTCTTGGCGGCGAAGCCGTTGACGGCCGAGGAGTAGTTGCGGCTGAGCTTGCCGCCGTACTCCTGGGCGAGGTCGGACTTGGCTTCCTTGTTCGCCTTCTCGTCGAGCAGCACGATGTAGCTGCCCTCGACGGCGCCCTTGGCGTCGGCGCCGTAGACCTTGCCCTCGGCAGGGGTCGACGCACCTGCGAACGTTCCGGCGAACACGGTCACGCCCACCGCGGTGGCGGCGGTGGCTATCGCGGCGGTGAGCTTCATCGTGCGAGCGCGCTTGTGAGATGCCATGAAGAGGGGTCTCCTCGTGGTGCGTTGTGGGGGGATGTGGGGGGTTTCAAAGCCCTTTTCTGCTGTGTGCAGCCATGGCTGCGACGCCCTGGGAACTCCGAAAGAACTGAAGATCTTTGGGCGTTGGGACGAAACCTTGTCTGAATGACGCGCGCAGATCAATACCTTCATACGCCTGTGACTTGTTCAACAAGGTTCCGTAATAACAAAAAGGGTTCGCAGTGGCAGATCGGACACGACGGAACGTATACATCCGGCTGAGGGGGTCCCGTGCCCCGTCTCGCGCGGCTCCTCGCGAGTGGGTGTAGGTGCCAAGTCCCCGACAGATGTAGGGGGCTTGAGTGTCATGTCTCCTCCCGCGGTCTGGCGGCGGTTCACCTGTCGGCACGATGAGGCGGCGCGCGTACCGCCCTGGCGTCGGGAACAGGGTGGTGGCAGCGTGCCGTCGCACGACGAGTCGGCACCCACCTGGCTCACCCCGGCCGCGGAGCCCCGTACACCCACCGCGGCAGGAAGTACTGGGTGACGGAGCCCATCGCGAGCGCGTACAGCACGGTCCCCACCCCCACGCTCCCGCCGAGCAGCCAGCCCACGGCGAGCACGGCGACCTCGATCAGGGTGCGCACGAACCGGATGGAGCGTCCGGTCAGCGCGGCGAGCCCGGTCATCAGGCCGTCCCTCGGCCCCGGCCCGAAGCGGGCGCCCACGTAGACCGCCACGGACAGCCCGTTGGCGAGGATCCCCAGGACGAGGAGGCCGGTCCGGGTCCCGAGGCCCAGGTCCGCGGGGACCAGCCAGAGGCCGAGGTCCGACGCGTACGCCACGACGATCACGTTGGCACCCGTGCCGAACCTCGGCCGCTGTCTGAGCGGGATCCAAAGCAGCAGCACGAGCGCCCCGACCACGGCGCTGACGGTGCCGAAGCTCAGCGGGGTGTGGCGCTCGACGCCCTGGTTCAGCACGCTCCAGGGGCTGACGCCGAGCCCGGCCCTGACCATGACGCCGATGCTCAGCCCGTACAGGGCGAGACCGATGAGGAGTTGGGGCAGGCGGCGCAGGGGGCGTTCGGAGAGGGGGAGATAGGTGAGCGGGGGCGGAGTGCGGGGGCCGGGTCGGTCGATGCCGCTGTCACTGCTGCCGTCACTACTGCTGTCACTACTGCTGTCACTGCTGCTGTCACTGCTGCTGTCGCTGTCGGCGGTGTGCCGCATGCCGGGGTGCCTCCACAGGTGTTCGGACGACGCATCGGCCCGCAAGGCCGATGACGGCGAGTCTGTAGAGTGATTGGCCCGTATTACATGGCCAATCCCGGGAGAATGGTATGGCGGAGCGGGAAGCGCGGGACCGGACCCTGGGAAGCCGCCAACTCGCCGCCCTGCTCCCGGACCCGGCGGGCGCGCGGCCCGCGTACCGGAATCTGGCACGGGCGATCGGCGCGCTGATCCTCGACGGACGGATCGCGCTCCACGTCCGGCTCCCCGCCGAACGGGAGCTGGCCACCGCCCTCGACACCAGCAGGGCGACGATCACGGCTGTGTACGACCTGCTGCGCGAGGGCGGTTACGCGCGCAGCCGACAGGGCGCGGGTACGTGGACGGCGTTGCCGGAGGGCCGGGCACCGCGCGGCGTCACCCGGCACGTGCGGCCCCACGACAGCGCGATCGACCTGGCGCGGGCCGCGCCCGCGCTGCCCGAGCACGTCGTCGCCGACGCCCTCGCCGAGGTCACGCCCCGGCTCGCCGAGCACACCCGCACCCCCGGCTACCACCCCTACGGCCTGCCCGAGCTGCGGGCCGCCGTGGCCGAGCGGTTCACACGGCGGGGCCTCGCCACCGTGCCGGACCAGATCCTCGTGACCTCCGGCGCGCAGCACGCGCTCACGCTCGTCCTGGGACTGCTGTGCGGCCCCGGCGACCGCGTCCTGGTCGAGAACCCGTCGTACCCGAACGCCCTGGAGGCGATGCGCCGGGCCCGGCTGCGCACGGTGTCGGTGCCGGTGACCGACGGCGGCTGGGACGTCGAGATCCTGGAGTCGACGCTGCGTCAGACGGTGCCCCGGCTCGCCTACCTGATCCCCGACTTCCACAATCCGACGGGCCGCCTGCTGCCGGCGGCGGACCGGGCGCGGGTGGTGCGGGCCGCGCACCGCTCGGGGACCTGGCTCGTCGTCGACGAGACCCTGGCCGAGCTGGCGCTCGACGTGCCCGCGCCCGCGCCGCTCGCCTCCTACGGCGGTCCCGGCACGGGCGGCGAGGTCGTCACCGTGGGCTCGATGAGCAAGACGCACTGGGGCGGCCTGCGCATCGGCTGGCTGCGGGCACCGTCGCGGCTCGTCACCGAACTGGCCGCGCAGCGGGTCGCCAACGACATGGGCGGCTCGGTCCTGGACCAGCTCCTGGCGCTCGTCCTGCTCGACCGCGCCGGGGAGTTGCTCGCGGACCGCCTGCACCGGCTCCGCGAGCAGCGCGCCGCGCTCGCCGCCGCGCTGGCCGAGCATCTCCCCAGGTGGACCTGGGAGCAGCCGTCCGGCGGTCTGTCCTTCTGGGTCGACCTCGGCGAGCCCGTGGCGTCGGCCCTCGCCGACCGGGCCCTCGGCCACGGAGTCCGGATCGAGGGCGGCGCCTGCTTCTCCCCCGACCCCGGCCTCTTCGAGCAGCGCCTGCGCATCCCCTATACCGCTCCCCCGGACACCCTCCGCGAGGCCGTCCACCGCATGGCCACGACGCTCAGCGACGGCCTGCCGCCGTCACCGGCGGACCGCCGGCCGCACTGGATCGCGTAGCCGGACGCTACGCCGCCGTCGCGACCTCGCGCTTCTCGAAGGAGTCCAGCGTCCGGGAGAAGTCCCGGGTGGAGAGCAGCAGCTTGTAGATGATGGCGAGCTCGAAGACCAGGAGCAGCGCGCCGGACACGATCGTCGCGGGGATCACCACGTCGAACAGCGGGCCGATGATGAAGACGCCCATCTGGAACTCGATGCCGCTCACCAGGTGCGTGCGGATGCGGTGCCGCAGCAGGAAGGACCGCGCCCGCAGGTACGCGGGGAACTTGCCCCGGAACTCCTGGTGCAGGTCGATGACCTGGGCCTTGCGGCGGGATCCTGCGGCCGCGGGGGCAGGGCCGCCGGGGTCGGCGAGGGACCCGGATTCGGCGGGGGACCCGGCTTCGGCGTGCGACTCGGCGCGGGAAGCGGCGTCGGCGTAGGACTCGGCGTGCGCACCGGCGTCCGCGTACGACTCGACGCGGGAGTCGGCGTCGTCGGACGAGTGGACCTCGGAAGCGACGCCCTCCGCCTTGGCCCGCTCCAGGTCCTGCTCCACGTCCGCCTCGGGGTTGTCCCGCAGCAGGTCCTCCATGAAGGCCAGCTCGGCGGCGTTCTCGGCACGGCGGGCGGCCCGCACGCGTGCCTTGATCTGCTTGCGCATGGTGTGCCGGATCTTGAATATCTCCAGCGAGTTGATGTACCGGAGCGTGTCCAGGAACACCACGGCGACCGCGAGCCAGATGTAGGTCTCGTCGTGCGTGCGCGCGTACTGACCACCCATCAGGGCGACCCCGCACACCATCACCCGGATCCGGTCGAAGACGAAGTCGAGCCATGCGCCGAACACGGAACCCTGCCCGGTGAGGCGGGCGACCTTCCCGTCCATGCAGTCCAGGACGAAGCTGAAGTGGTAGATCACCGCGCCGAGCACCAGCCACTGCCAGTCACCGAACGCGAAGAACACCGACGAGACGAGCCCGAGCACGAACGCGCCCCACGTGATCTGGTTGGGCGTGATCCTCGTGTACCGCGCCGTCAGCCGCACGAGCGGCGTGGCGAGCGGGTCCACGAGGATCACCGTCCACCACGCGTCGCGCTTCTTCTGAGTGATGCGGCGCACCTCGGCGAGCGGTGGCACGTCGGGGCGAACGGACTGTCGTGACATGGGTCAACTTCCTGGCGTTCGAATGAAGTTCATCTCACGCTAGGTAGCCATTCACGGAAGGAACAAGCGCTTACGTACGCAACCTTTGGGCAGGGTTATCGGTCACACAGACATACCCGGTCCATGGCCAAGCCAGGATGGGCCCGCGTTATGCGAGCGTTATCGAATGACTCGGCCGTTACCGAAAGGCGTCGCGGAGCGTTACGTCCGGCCCGGTCGGCACCCCTCACACTCACACCGAAGTGCCGTCAACTCGCCCTGAAGTACCACCAATCGGTCACCGCTCCCCGCCCGCGGCCTTCACGGCGCCGCCACGCGCGGCCCGCACAATCTCCTCCTCGATCAGGTCGGCCGCCATCTTCGTGCCACCCTCCCCCGCCATGCCCGCGCGCACCTCGTCGAGCCTGCGGGCGACTTCGGGGTCGGACACCAGGTCGAGGACCGCCGCGCGCAGCGTCCTCGCGTCGGCCTCCTCCATGGGCAGGTGCCGGGCGACCCCGAGGCCCTGGAGCATGTCCGCGTTGCCGAACTGGTCGACGGCCTGCGGCACGGCCACCATCGGCGTCCCCGTGGCAAGGCCCTCCTGGCTGCCGCCCGCCCCGGCGTGCGTGATGAAGGCGTCGGCCTGCTTGAGGATCGCCAGCTGCGGCACCCAGCGGTGCACCTCGACGTTGGCGGGCACCTCGCCGAGGTCGGCGAGGTCGACGTGCTTGCCGATCTGGAGCACCAGGTGCCAGCCGGGCAGGTCACCGAAGGCCTCGACGCACGCGCGGTAGAACCCGGGCTGCTTGGTGAACGCCGAGCCGAGCGACACGAGCACCACCTTCTGCGCGGCCGCCGGGCGCTGCCAGTCGCCCTGCCCGGCGCGGTCGCCCTGGCAGGCGCCGACGAAGGTGTGCACGCTCTCGTCGACCCGGTCGGCGTTCGGCTGCAGCGCCTTGGGGATCAGGACGAGCGAGCGCGGCGGGCGGCCGACGAACGGGTCGTGGTGCTGGGTGATCCCGTTCTCCGCGAGCCAGGCCTGGAAACGCGCGAAGTACGCCTGGCCGCGCTCGGTCTCCCGCAGCGGCGCGTAGAGCGGTTCGCCGACCTCCTCCTCGTACCCCTCCCAGGCCACCAGGTTCGGCGAGAGGGAGATCTCGGGGACGCCCCAGCGGCGGGCGAGCACACGCGCGGGGTAGGAGGTGACGTCGTGCAGGACGATGTCCGGTTCGTCGCCCTCGTACGCCGCGAGGAGCTGGGGCAGCGCGTTGACGGCGTCGTTCAGGAACGGCTCGATGTTGTCGATCAGGGTGTCGCCCCAGGCCTCCGGGTCGGCGTCGGGGCCCGGGAGCGTGGTGGTGTAGAGCACGGGCTCGGCCCCGGTCTCGGCGATCTTCTCCTCGAAGGCGTGCGGAATCGCGTACGTGACGCGGTGGCCGCGGGCGACGAGTTCCCGGATCACTTCGAGGCTCGGGTTCACGTGCCCGTGGGCGGCGATGGAGAACATGGCGATATGGGCACGCTGCGGTGTGGTCATGCCCCAAACCCTAAGCGAGACGATACGTCTCGTGCAACCCTTTTCTCTGCGTCAGGACACCTCCCCCTCCGGCGCCCCCGCGTTATACCGAAGGAGATACTCCGCGAAGCGCTCCAGATCCGGCCCGCTCCAGCCCGCGAGGCGCTCCCGGAACGCCACCCGGCGGCTGTCGGTGACCCCCTTGAGCAGCCCCGTGCCACGCTCGGTCAGGTGCAGTACCTGCACGCGGTGGTCGTCCGGATCGAGGCGCCGCTCCACCAGACCGGCCTTCTCCAGGGCCCCCACCTGCCTGCTGATCGTCGACTTGTCGAGCGTGTAGTACGCCGCGAGGTCCGTGGCCCGGCAGCCGCCCCGGTCCTCCAGGTGGCTCAGGAGCGTGAAGGACACCAGGGAGAGTTCGGGGTGCATCCGGGCGGCACTGGCCCGCGCCCGCCGCGCGAACGCCGTCATCTCACGCTGGATGATCTCGATCGGCCCGTCCCGGCCCGACTCGTTCTCGGTCACGGTTTCCGCCTCCTCCACTAATGGTTGTACAGTACAACATTGAGTGTGAGTTGTATAAGCCAACCATTGGGAGCGATCTGCATGACGGCCACCGCCCGCGGCCCCCTCGGCCCCCTCGGTCACGTACTCGTCCATCTCGTGACGCCCTTGCTGATGTGCCTGGGCATGGGGCTCGCCTATATGAGCGCCTTCGTCACACCCGAGCCGCACCAGCTGCCGGTCGCGGTCGTGGGCACCGACGCCCGCGCCCACGACGTCGCCCGGTCCCTCGGCGCCGGGGCGGGCGACACCCTCGACGTACGGCCGCTCGCCTCCCGCGCGCAGGCCGTCGACGCGCTGAAGTCCCTCGACATCTCCGGGGCGTACGTCCCGGACACCAAGGCCCCCGAGCTCCTGGTGGCCTCCGCGGGCTCCGACATGAGCGCGCTCGCCACGGAGAAGGTCTTCACGCCGCTCGCCGCGGCCGAGGGCGCTCCCCTGAAGGTCACCGACGTGGCCGCCCTGGTCGACGACGACCCGACCGGGCAGGGGCTCTTCTTCCTCCTGGTCGCCGTGAGCATCGGCTCCTACGCCTCGGTCGCCGCGCTCGGCGCCGCGGGCGCGGGGCTGCGGATGCGGACGCGGGCCGCGCTCGCCGCCGGGGTCTCGCTCGCCGTGAGCGTGATCGGGGCGGCCCTCGCGGGGCCGGTGTTCCACCTCGCGCACCACGGGCTCGCCGGGGTGTGGGCGATGGCCTGGCTGTACTCGGCGGGCATCCTCTTCATCGGCCTCGGCCTGCACACGTTCCTCAAGCGCTGGACGACGCTCGCGATGATGGTCCTCTTCGTGATGCTCAACTTCACGTCGTCCGGCGGCCTGTTCCGGCCCGAGCTGCAGAACGGCTTCTACGGCTCGCTGCACTCCTTCTGGAACGGCGCGGGCTTCGTCGAGGGCGTCCGGGGTCAGTTGTACTTCGACGGCCTCGACCTCGGGCGGTCCGTCTGGACGCTGGTCGCGTGGCTGGCGGCGGGGCTCGCGCTCACGGCGGTGGCGGCGCTGCGGGAGCGGCGGCAGCGGGCGGTCGCGGCACCGGCCGCCGGGGGCGGCGGGGCCGCGAAGGCCGACGAGGCGGAGGAGGAGATGGAGGAGTCGGTCGGCGTCTGAGCCGGTACGCGGGTACGGGGGCCACGCCGCGTGTGCGTGTGCGTGGCCCCCGTACCCGCGTGCCGCGATCGTCAGCGCTGGTAGCGCTTCAGGACCAGGTTGCCGTCCTTCACCAGGCGTCGGCGCAGTTCGTCCAGGCCGATCGCGCCGCTGTAGTACTCCTGGAGCGCGGGGGTCGCGATCTTGTCCTTCCACTCCGGGTAGCCGCGCACGGACTGGGCGGGGGCGGGCCGCAGGTGTCCCGCGAGGGCGGTGCCGGTCGCCCAGTCGTCCTTCTTGGTGCGCAGCGCCGGGTCCTTCAGGGCTTCCTTGCCAGTGGGCAGCATCCAGTCGCCGCGGGCGAGCCGCACCATGTTCGCGGGCCGCAGGAAGAAGTCGATGAACCGGGCGGCCTCCTTCTTGTGCGGGCTGTCCTCGGCGACCGAGAGGGTCTGCGGGCTGACGCCCTGCGCGAGCCCGTCCGCCCCGGCGGGCGCGGGCAGGACCTGCCAGTCGAAGCCCTTGGGCGCCTGCTGGGAGATCTGCTGCCGGTAGGAGAAGCCGAGCGGCACCATGGCGTACTTGCCGCCGAAGAAGCCGGGCAGCGTGTCCGAGCCGCCCATGCCGAGCGTGCTGCCCGAGGCGCTGCCGTCCACGTTGACCTGGTCGTGGACGGTGCGCGGCATGACCTCGTCGGCCGCCTCGAAGCGGATCTCGGCCTTGCCGTCGGCCCGCCGGTGGAACAGCTGGCCGCCGGTCGACAAGGACAGGTTGAGGGTCGCCGACACGGGGTCCTTCAGCGGCCAGGCGACACCGAACTTGCCGTCGCCGTCGCCGAGTTCCTTCGTCACCGACCGGAACTCCGGCCAGGTCCACGGCTTCTGCGGGGTCGGGATGCGCACCCCGGACTCCTTCAGCCACTTCGCGTTGGCGATCAGGACGCGCGGCTCCTGGAGGAACGGCACTCCGTAGACCTTGCCGCCGAAGGTCGCGGTGTCCCAACTCGCCTTCGGGATGTCGGACTTCAGCCGCTGCGGCAGGAGGTCGCCGAGGTCCGCGAGATAGCCGCCGTAGGCGAAGTCCGCGAGGTCGTCGGACGCGTCGTGGATGATGTCCGGCGCCTCACCGCCCTCGAAGGAGGTGAGCAGCTGGTCGTGGATGCTGGTCCAACTTCCCTGGACGTACTCGACCTTGACGTCGGGGTGGATGGCGTTCCACTCCTCCACCAGCTCCTTGTTGGCCTCGACGGACTCCTGCTGCCAGGCCAGGGACTGGAAGCGCAGCGTGATCCGTCCGTCCGACTCACCGTCGCCGCCGTCGGAGCATCCGGCGAGCAGCAGGACGAGCGCGGCGGCCACGGCGCCGAGCGCGCGTACGCGTACCGTCATCAGCTCTTCACCGCCCCGGCCAGCATGCCGCCGGTGATCCGCTTCTGGATGATCGCGAAGACCACGAGCGAGGGGAGCGTCGCGAGGAACGCGGCGGCGGCGAGCGGGCCGAGGTCGGCCGCGCCCTCCGCGCCGAGGAAGTGCGTGAGGACGACCGGCAACGTCTGTTTCTCCGGGGTCTTGAGCAGGACGAGCGCGAAGAAGAACTCGTTCCACGCGGTGATGAAGGCGAACAGGGCCGTCGCCACGATGCCCGGTGCGAGCAGCGGCGCGGTCACCGAGACCAGGGTGCGCAGCTTGCTCGCGCCGTCGACGGCGGCGGCCTCCTCCAGCTCGGTCGGCACGGCACGGACGTACCCGACGAGCATCCACAGGGCGAACGGCAGCGCCCACACCACGTACACCATGATCAGTCCGGGCAGCGAGTTGATCAGGTGCAGGTTCTTCAGGACCAGGAACAGCGGGATGATCACCAGGACGAACGGGAACGCCTGGCTGACGACGACCCAGCCGGTCGCGGCCCGGGCGAGCAGCGTGCGGTGCCGCGCCATGACGTACGCCATCGGGGTCGCGATGACGACGGCGACGACGGCCGCGCTCAGCGCCGCGATCAGGGAGTTGCCCGCCGCTTCGAGCAGCGGCTGTTCGTCGAAGGCCTGGCGGTAGTTGGCGAGGGTGGGGTCCTTGGGGATCCAGGTGGGGTGCAGGCTGCCCAGCTCGCGCGCCGGTTTGAAGGACGTGGAGATCAGCCACAGGAACGGGAAGGCGAGGAACACCAGATACGCGAGGAGCGCCAGGTACTGCCCCGCCCGCGCGGGCCTCCTTGTCCGTCGGGTCACCGCTGGTCGCCCCCTCTCAGCCGGCCCACGAGATACACGGCGAGCAGCACCGAGATGAGCGCGACCATCACACAGCCCATCGCGGCCGCGTAGCCGAACTGGCCGTAGCGGAACGCCTCTTCGTACGCGAACAGCATCGGGAGGCGGGTCCGGCCGCCGGGCCCGCCGTTGGTCAGGACGTACACCAGGGCGAAGGAGTTGAAGTTCCAGATGAAGTTGAGCGCCGTGATCGCGAGGGCGATGGGCTTCAGGGCGGGCCAGGTGACGGTGCGGAAGCGGCGCCAGGCGCCCGCGCCGTCCATCTCGGCGGCCTCGTGGAGTTCGCGCGGCACGTTCTGCAGCCCGGCGAGCAGCGCGACCGTCGTCTGCGGCATGCCCGCCCAGACACCGACGACGATGACGGCGGGCAGCGCGGTGCCGATGCCCGTCAGCCAGTCGCGGCCGTCCCCGAAGCCGAGATCGCGCAGGGTCTCGTTGAGGATTCCCGCATCAGGGTTGTAGACGAGGCGCCACATGATGCCGACGACGACCTCCGGCATCGCCCACGGGATGATCGCGAGCGAGCGGGCCAGCCAACGGAAGCGCAGGTTCTGGCTGAGCAGGAGCGCGAGGCCGAGGGCCAGGACGAACTGCGGCACGGTCACGCCGACGGCCCACAGCAGGCCGATCCGGAACGAGTCCCAGAACAGGGTGTCGTGCAGCAGGTCCTGGAAGTTCAGCAGCCCGATCCACTCGGTGGGCTCGGTGCGGCCCGACTGGGAGTCGGTGAAGGCCAGCGAGATGCCGTAGAGCAGCGGGCCGACGCTGAGGACGAGGATCGGGAGCAGTGCGGGCAGAACCAGGAACCAGGCCCCGTGGTCCATCACCCGGGCGCGCGCCGCGCCCCCGCCCTTGTCCCCGTCGTCCCCGGTGCGTCTGCGGCGGCCCCACCACCATCGGCCCCCGCCGGAGCCGCTGCTGCCGGACCGCTCGCTCGCGGTCGCCAATGTCACGGAATCGGCTCCTTTGGGCGGCTGATTGGGTTTTGGCCGCCCAGGCGGCCCCCGTCATCGTGCTGATGTGACCTTGATACGTCAAGCGACCGCGCACGCCGGAAGTCCACTCTGGCCTGTGCGAATGCGAGACTTGCGCGGCGGCTGGAGACTTCCGGCCGTGGGCGAGGCACCGGGTGCGGGAGGCATGGGATGGACGAGGCACGGGCACGGGACGTACTGAACTCCGCGGGGCTCGCGGGCTCCGCCGGCGACCGCCCTGAGCTGATCGCCCTCGGCGAGAACGCCGTGTTCGCCGTGGGCGACCTCGTCGTGAAGGTCGGCCGGGACGCGCCGGAACTCCTCGACCGGGCGCGGCGCGAGCTGGCCGTCGCCGAGTGGCTGCGGGCGTGCGGGGTGCCGGCCGTGCGGGCCGCCGAGCCCAAGCCGTGGTTCGTCGCCGGGCATCCGCTGACGCTCTGGCACCGGCTGCCCCCGGCCGTGCGGCCCGCCGGGCCCGCCGACCTGGCCGAACTCCTGCGCCTCGTGCACGCGCTGCCCGCTCCCTCCTTCCGGCTGCCCCGGCGTGAGTTGCTCGGTGGGGTCGAGCGGTGGCTGCGGCTCGCCGGGGACGCGATCGACGCGGAGGACGCGGAGTATCTGCGGGCGCGGCGGGACGGGTTCGCGGCTGCCGTCGTCGCGCTCGTGCCGCACCTCACGCCCGGGCCGCTGCACGGGGACGCGCTGCCGCGCAACGTACTCGTCGGGCCCGAGGGGCCCGTCCTCGTGGACCTCGAGACCTTCTCCTCCGATCTGCGCGAGCACGATCTTGTCGTCATGGCGCTGTCCCGGGACCGGTACGGGCTCGGGGGCGAGGCCTATGACGAGTTCACCCGGGTCTACGGGTGGGACGTACGGGAGTGGGAGGGGTGTTCCGTCTTGCGTGGGGCCCGGGAGACCGCGAGTTGCGCGTGGGTCGCGCAGCATGCGCCCGCCAACCCGCGTGCCCTGGCCGAATTCCGCCGCCGCGTGGCGTCCCTCCGGGACGGGGATCCGACAGTGCGGTGGCATCCGTTCTAAGGGGTGGCGGTGGGGTGGCCCTGCCGGGGGCTCTCCCCAGTCCCGCCCCTTCCCGAAACCGGGGGCTGCGCCCCCGGACCCCCGCTGTCGGCGCTCCGCGCCTCGTCCTCAAACGCCGGACGGGCTGAAGACTTCGCCGGGGCGGGCTGGAGAGTTCACCGAGGCGGGCGGAGCCACACCGGCCAGGCAGTGCGGACCACCCCGCCCGAAGCAATGGCGGGGGCGGGCGGGTGGGAGAGAGCCCGTCCGGCGATTGAGGACGAGGCGCGGAGCGCCGATACAGGGG
>NZ_JNXT01000077.1 GCF_000716675.1 Streptomyces alboflavus | reverse complement strand
GGGCGGTGGACTCCGGAGCGGGTTCGGGGGGCGGGGCGGTGGACGCTGGAGCGGGTTCGGGGGACGGGGCGGTGGACTCCGGAGCAGGTTCCGGGGACGGGGCCGTGGCTTCTGGGGCGGGTTCGGACGACGGGTCCGAAGCCTCCGGTGCGGCCCCGGACGACGACTCCGAGGGTTCGCGCGTCTCTTCGGACGACGGCTCGGCAGGCTCGGGCGCGGCCCCGGAAGACGACTCCGCGTGTTCGCGTGTGCCTGTGGTCGACGACTCCGCAGGCTCCGGCGCGGCACCGGACAGCAGCTCCGTGGATGCGCGCGTCCCTCCGGACGGCACCCCGCCAGACCACGCCTCCGTAGCCGACGATTCGGCAGAACCCGGCTCCGAAGACGACGATTCAGCAGAACCAGGCTCCGAAGACGACGGTTCGGCAAGCAGCGACTCCATGGACGACTCCTCGCCGGACCGCGACTCCATGGACGACGCACCGGCGGGCAACGCCTCCGTAGACACCGCACCCTCAGCCGACGCCCCCAGAGACGCCGATTCCACGGCCCCCGGCTCACCCGGCCCGCCCGGCTCCCCTGCCCCCGGCCCGCCGAGCGCGCCCGGCGCAGCCAGCGCCCCCGCACCCTCCCCCAGCTCCCCCAGCTCCGCCGACTTCCCCGACTCCCCCGACTCCGCCCGGGCCACCGCCCGCAGCGCCGTCAGCAGGGCCGTCACCGCGGGCTCGTGGCGCAGGGCGATGTCGTCGCCGTCTATGTCCAGGGGGACGCCCGCCGCGGTGAGGCCACGGCGGAGGGCGGGGATCGTACGGGCGCCCGCACGGACGAGGACGGCCATCTCGTTCCAGGGGACGCCGTCCTCCAGGTGCGCGCGGCGCAGGATGTCCGCGATGTTGTCCAGTTCCGTGCCGGCGGTCGGGTACGTACGGACGTCGACGCGGCCGCCGTCCCGGACGGCCGTCAGCTCACGGTGGGCACGCACCTTCTCCGCGGGCAGCCGGGTGAGCGGCATGCGCGCGGTGACGAGGCGGGTCGCCGCGAGGAGCCGCGCGCCGGAACGCCGGGACGACGTCAGGACCTCGACCGGCGCCTCGGTGCCGTCCGCGCGCGGGAAGTCGGACGGGAACCGGAGGATGCCGTTCACATCGGCGCCCCGGAAGGCGTAGATCGACTGATCGGGGTCTCCGAAGGCGACGAGGTCGCGCCCGCCGCCCGCGAGCGCGTGCAGCAGCCGCACCTGCGAGGGATCCGTGTCCTGGTACTCGTCGACGAACACCGCGTCGTACTGGGCGGCGAGCGCGCCGGCGACCTCGGGACGGCGGGCGAGCAGCACCGCGCGGTGCACCAGCTCCGCGTAGTCGAGTACTCCTTGGAGGTCGAGCACGTCCAGGTACTCGGCGAGGAAGGCCGCCGCCGCGCGCCAGTCCGGCCTGCCGCCGCGCTGGGCGAAGGCGTCCAGGGCGTCCGGGCCGAGGCCCAGTTCGCGGCTGCGCGCGAGCACCGCGCGGACCTCGTCGGCGAAGCCGCGCGTGGTCAGGCAGGCGCGCAGTTCGTCCGGCCAGCGCACCCGCGCCAGGCCCTCGCGCGCCAGGTCGGTCTGGCCCGCGAGGAGTTCGCGCACCGCCACGTCCTGCTCGGGTCCCGAAAGGAGTCGCAGGGGTTCCACGAAGAGGTCGGCGTCCTGGTGGGCGCGGACGAGGGCGTAGCAGAACGAGTGGAACGTGGTGGCCTGCGGGGCGTCGGCGGCGCCGATGCGCCGCGCCATGCGGTCACGCAGCTCGACCGCCGCCCGGCGGCTGAACGTGAGCACGAGAACGCGCTCGGGATCGGTCCCCTTGGCCACCCGCGCGGCCACCGCCTCCACCAGCGTGGTGGTCTTGCCGGTGCCCGGACCTGCGAGAACGAGCAGCGGACCGCCCGCGTGGTCAACCACGGAGCGCTGCCGTGCGTCCAGCTGAGGGGGATCCGCGAGGACCGGAGGCGTACGCACAAGGCGATAGGCACCCAAAGTCCCCTGTCGTACCCGAAGGTGCGACGGGTGCCGGGCGTGCCGGGCGGATGAAAGGGAGCTCACGTGGATCGCCGGTCCTGGTGGGTCTAACGGGTCTAGGTGCGGCTGCGTGTCAGCTGCGGGGTGAGTGTGAATGCGTGCTGTCGACGCTACGCCAGCGGATGAGCGGGGCGCGTGGCTTCCCCCGTACGGGCCTGGGGGCCGCCGCCCGGCCCGCGCGTGCCGGAAGCTGTCAGGTGTGAGCCTCCGGAGCCACGTCTGTCACGGACGCAGCGCCTGTCGTGTCTGTCACGGCCGCCGTGCCTGTCGTGTCTGTCCCGTCCGCCGCGGCCACCGCGCCGCCGTCCCACCGCGCCCTGCGCATGTCAAGGCGCGGCATGCTCCGCTCGGACGCCCGGCCCGGCTCCCGCAGCGGCGTGCCCTCCGCGCGGTACGCCTCCAGGGCCCGCAGTTCGTGTCCCGGCAGCAGCACGCCGTCCGAGCGCACCACGCGCCACCACGGCACCGCGCCGCCGTAGAGCGCCATCACCCGGCCGACCTGGCGCGGGCCGCCCTCCTCCAGCCACTCGGCGACGTCTCCGTACGTCATCACCCGGCCCGGCGGAATGCGCTCCGCCACATCGAGCACCCGTTCCGCGTACTCGGGGTACTCGGGTACGTCGGGGTGGTCCACCAGCTCCGGTTCCGGTCGGCTCTCCTCGCTCATCCGGCCCATCCTGCCGCATGGCACCGACATGGTGACGGCTCCACGACAGAGGGTGCGGTAGGGCGTGCGACGAGGGACGAAGTGGCAAATCGTGACCGTTTCGCGCCCCCGGATCGCCCCCTGATGACCCCCGTTGTCAGTGGGGCATGCCACCATCGTGCGGGCGGTGACTGGTGATACGAGATCAAGAAGAGGCGACGGAGCAGCAGGGCGTGCATTCCGACAAGACGGCTGGCACCTCTGCGGACACGGCACGCCCGGACACCGATGAACTGGTCGTGAAGCCCCACCCCGGGTCTCCCGACGCGTCACCGGAGGCCGGTGAGCCCGTCGACTGCGCCGAAGTCGACGACGACCCCCACTCCGAGCGCGTCGAGGGCGACGAGCCCCTCCTCCCCGCGCGCGTGCACCGCCCCTCCGACCTCATGCGGCTGCTCGTCGGCATCCTGGCGATCGCCGCGCTGCTTCTGATCTCGGCGTTCGCGCACGGCACGACGTCGGGCCTGGAGCAGGACATCAACGCGGGCACGGGCGAGCCCCCGGACCTGCTGATGAAGCTGGCGGGGCTCACCGCGAGCATCGGGGTGCTGCTCGTCCCGGTGGCGTTCGCGATCGAGCGCCTGATCAAACGCGACGGCCTGCGCATCGCCGACGGGGTCCTCGCGGCCGTGCTCGCGCACGGCGTGACCCTTGCCACCGACCTGTGGGTGGCCAAGGCCGCCCCGGAGTCCATCCAGGACGCCCTCACCCAACCCTCGCCGGGCGACATCAGCTCGCTCACGGACCCGGTGCACGGCTATCTCGCACCGGTCATCGCGTACATGACGGCCGTGGGCATGTCCCGCAGGCCGCGCTGGCGTGTCGTCCTGCTCGTGGTGCTGCTGCTCGAAGCCTTCACGATGCTGGTGTCGGGCAACACGACACCGTTCTCGATCATCCTGACGGTCCTCATCGGCTGGAGCGTCGCCTACGGCACGTTGTACGCGGTCGGCTCGCCGAACGTGCAGCCCACAGGGCAGACGCTGCTCGCGGGCCTCAGGCACGTCGGCTTCCGGCCGGTGAGCGCGGCCCGCGAGGAGTCCGGCGACGCCTCCGACCAGGACAACCGCGGCAGACGCTACTTCGTGACGCTGGAGGACGGGCCGCCCCTGGACGTCACGGTCATCGACCGCGAACAACAGGCGCAGGGCTTCTTCTACCGGGTGTGGCGCAGGCTCACCCTGCGCGGCATCACCCAGCGCCGCAGCCTCCAGTCGCTGCGCCAGGCCCTGGAACAGGAGGCCCTGCTCGCGTACGCGGCGATCGCGGCCGGGGCGAACGCCCCGAAGCTCATCGCCACCTCCGAGCTCGGCCCGGACGCCGTCATCCTCGTGTACGAGCACACGGGCGGCCGCTCCCTGGACTCGCTGCCCGACGCGGCCCTCACCGACGAGCTGCTGTGCGACACCTGGCGGCAGGTCAAGGCGCTCCAGTCGCGCCGGATCGCGCACCGCAGGCTCGCGGGCGACGCGATCCTGGTGGATCGTTCCGGCACGGTGATCCTGACGGATCTGCGGGGCGGCGAGATCGCGGCCGGCGACCTGGTCCTGCGCATGGACATCGCGCAACTCCTGACGGCGTTCGGCCTGCGGGTCGGCGCGGAGCGCGCGGTCGCCACAGCCGTCGAGGTCCTCGGCCCGGACGCCGTGGCGGACTGTCTGCCGCTGCTCCAGCCGATCGCGCTGACCCGCTCCACGCGCGGGACGCTGCGCAAGCGGGCCCGCGAGCGCGCCCAGCGCGAGCGGGACGCCGTCCTGGAGGCCTCGCGCAAGGCGAAGGCCGCCCGCGCGGAGGGCGAGAGCGCCGAGGAAGCCGAGAGCGCGGAGGCCAAGGGCGCGGAGACCCCGAGCGCGGCAGCCATCGGCACGACAGCGACAGCCGAGGCCCCCGGAGACACCGACCCCGCCCGCGCCGACGAACCCGTCTCCGCCCACGCCGACGAACCCGTCTCCATCCGCAAGGCCGACCCGATCGCCGCCCGCACCGCGGACGCGGCGGACGCCCGCAAAACCGAGGCGATCGCCGCCCGCAAGTCCCCGCGCGCCGAGAAGCAGGCCGAGAAGCAGGCCATAGACGAGGCCCTGGAACAGGCCCGCGAGGAGGACCTGCTCACCCAGATCCGCCATCAGGTGCTGCTGATCCGGCCGACGGCCCCCGTGGAACCGGCGCAGCTGGAGCGGATCAGGCCGCGCACACTCATCAGCTTCATCGCCGGTGCCTTGGGCGCGTACTTCCTGCTGTCCCAGCTCACGCACATCGACTTCGGCACCATCTTCGGAGAGGCCGAGTGGGGCTGGGTGGCCGCCGCGGTGGCGTTCTCCGCGCTCAGCTACTTCGCCGCGGCGATGAGCCTGCTGGGCTTCGTACCGGAGCGGGTGCCGTTCCTGCGGGCCGTGTCCGCGCAGGTCGCCGGGTCGTTCGTGAAGATCGTGGCGCCCGCGGCGGTGGGCGGTGTGGCGCTCAACACCCGCTTCCTCCAGCGCTCGGGCGTGCGCTCGGGGCTCGCGGTGGCGAGCGTCGGCGCCTCCCAGCTGTTCGGCCTCGGCTCGCACATCCTGCTGCTGCTGATCTTCGGGTACGTCACCGGCACGCAGAAGACGCCGACGCTGACGCCGTCCCGTACGGTCATCGCGGGCCTCCTGACGGTCGCGGTGCTCGTGCTCGTGGTGACCGCCATCCCGTTCCTGCGGAAGTTCGTCGTCACGCGCGTGCGGTCGCTGTTCGCGGGTGTCGTGCCGCGCATGCTCGACGTCCTGCAGCGGCCGCAGAAGCTGCTCACCGGCATCGGCGGCATGCTGCTCCTGACGTTCCTCTTCGTGCTCTGTCTGGACGCGTCGGTGCGGGCCTTCGCCAACGAGGAGATGGGCACCCTGAGCCTCGCGAGCGTCGCCGTGGTGTTCCTCGCGGGCAACGCGCTCGGCTCGGCGGCGCCCACGCCGGGCGGCATCGGCGCTGTGGAGGCGACGCTGACGCTCGGCCTGATCACGGTGGGCGTGCCGAAGGACGTGGCGGCGCCCGCCGTGCTCCTGTACCGACTGCTCACGCTGTGGCTGCCGGTGCTCCCCGGGTGGCTGTTCTTCAACCATCTGACCCGTAAGGGCTTGTTGTAGGGGCGTCACCCGCACGGCCCGTGTCCCGAGCGCCCCGCCCGCCGCCCCCGCAGGATGGAGCCATGCCCAAGCTCCCGCCGCGCGCCAAGGCCATGGCCGCCACCGCCGTCCTGCTGACCGCCGCGCTCGCGGCGTGCGGCGACTCCGACTCCGACTCGTCGGACGCGGCCCTGCCGGACCAGAAGCTCAGCTGGAAGGACTGCCCGGCCCCGTCGGCGGCGGAGGGCGGCGGGGACGCGCCCTCGCCGCTGCCCGGCGGCGCCGAGTGGCAGTGCTCGACCATGAAGGCGCCGCTCGACTGGGACGAGCCCAAGGGCAACACCGTCGACATCGCGCTGATCCGGGCGAAGGCTAGCGGCGACAAGGACCGGCGCATCGGCTCGCTGATCTTCAACTTCGGCGGCCCCGGCGGCTCGGGCATCACCACGCTGCCCGCGTTCGGCACGGACTACGCGAAGCTGCGCACCCGCTACGACCTGGTGAGCTTCGACCCGCGCGGCGTCGGCCGCAGCGCGGGCGTGAAGTGCGAGGACGACGAGCAGCTCGACGCGTACTACCAGCAGGACGCGACCCCCGACGACGCCGCCGAGCGCGAGAAGCTCATGGACAACGTCAAGAGCTTCAACGGGGCGTGCGAGAAGAACTCCAAGAAGGTGCTCCCCCATGTGCGCACCACCGACGCGGCCCGCGACATGGACCTGATGCGCCAGGTGCTCGGCGACGACAAGTTGTACTACTTCGGCATCTCCTACGGCACGGAACTCGGCGGCGTCTACGCCCACTTGTTCCCCAAGAAGGTGGGCCGCGCGGTGTTCGACGCGGTCGTCGACCCCACGGAGACACCGGAAGAGGGCTCGCTCGGGCAGGCCAAGGGCTTCCAGCTGGCGCTCGACAACTTCGCCGAGGACTGCGCGTCACAGGTCGACGACTGCCCCGTCGGCGACGACGAGCAGGACGTCAAGGACCGCATCGCCAAGCTCCTGAAGGACCTCGACAAGAAGCCGCTGCCCGCCCTGCCGCCGCGCGAGCTGACGCAGACCGCGGCGACGAACGGCATCGCGCAGGCCCTGTACTCCAAGGACTTCTGGCCCTACCTCACCCAGGGCCTGGAGGACGCCTACGACGGCGACGGCAAGATCTTGATGGTCCTGTCCGACTCGATGAACGGGCGCAGCGAGAACGGCGAGTACAGCAACATCCAGGCCGCGAACGTCGCCATCAACTGCGCCGACGACAAGCCGCGCTACACCGCCGAGGACGTCGAGAAGAAGCTGCCCGAGTTCCGCGAGGCCTCGCCGCTGTTCGGCGACTACCTGGCCTGGGGCATGGTCAACTGCTCCGACTGGGCCGTCGACGGCGCGGCCGACCACCCGGACGTGAGCGCGTCGGGCGCGGCCCCCGTCCTCGTCATCGGCAACACCGGCGACCCGGCCACGCCCTACGAGGGCGCGCGCAAGATGGTCGACTCCCTCGGCGAGGGCGTCGGCGTGGAGCTGACGTACAAGGGCCAGGGCCACGGGGCGTACGACAGCAAGAACAAGTGCGTGCGGGGTGCCGTGGACGGCTATCTCCTGAACGGCACGGTGCCGAAGGCGGGCACGGTCTGCTCCTGACCGCCCGCCGGAGCCCTTGTCAGTGGCCGTGCCTACTATGGCCTGACTGCCTTCCGAGGGGGGAAGCGTCATGCCGCGTTTCGTACGGTCAGCAGCTCTGGCCGCCGCAGGTGTTCTGGTGGCCGGGCTCGCCGTGGGATGCGGTGGCTCCGACGACGACAAGGACAGGTCCGACGGGAAGCGGCCGGGGCCCACGGGGGCCGACCCGGCGCCGCGCCCCGACCCCTCCTCCACGCTGCCCGCCGCGCTCACGACGCAGAAGCTCGACTGGGGCGGCTGCAAGGCCTCCGGCAGCGACCCGGCGCCGGGCGACGAGTGGCAGTGCGCCACCCTCAAGGTCCCCCTCGACTACGAGAAGCCGGACGGCGAGACCATCGGCGTCGCGCTGATCCGCGCCAAGTCCACGGGCAAGGGCGACCGCATCGGCTCGCTCCTGTTCAACTTCGGCGGCCCGGGCGGCTCCGGCGTCTCCATGCTGCCGTCCTTCGCCGACGGGTACGGCAAGCTGCGCGAGCGGTACGACCTGGTGAGCTTCGACCCGCGCGGAGTGGGCGCCAGCGAGGGCGTGCGCTGCCGCAGCGACAAGGACACGCAGGCCGCGGAGCGGACCGACCTCACCCCGGACACCCCGGCCGAGGAGCGGGCGTACTTCAAGGACGCCGCGGACTTCGGCGCGGGCTGCGCGCGCTCCGCCAAGAAGCTGCTCCCGCACGTCTCCACGGCCGAGGCCGCCCGTGACATGGACGTGATGCGCCAGGTCCTCGGCGACGCCAAGCTGCACTACTTCGGCATCTCGTACGGCACCGAACTCGGCGGGACGTACGCCCACTTGTTCCCCAAGAAGGTCGGCCGCCTCACGCTCGACGCGGTGGTGGACCCGACGGCGGGCGGGGTCGGCCACGCCCAGAACCAGGCGCGCGGCTTCCAGCGCGCCCTCGACAACTACCTGAAGGCCAACGGCCAGGACCCGAAGGCCGGCACGAAGAAGATCGTCGACCTGCTGCGCCGCATCGACGCGAAGCCGCTGCGCACGGACACCCCCGGGCGGAAGCTCAGCGAGTCCCTGGCGACGACCGGCATCACGGTCACGCTGTACAGCAAGCAGACCTGGCCCGCGCTGACCAACGCCCTGGAGGAGGCGGAGAAGGGCAACGGCACGGCGCTGCTTGAGCTGGCCGACGCGTACAACGAACGGGACGCGTCCGGGCGTTACAGCACGCAGGCCCATTCGCAGCGCGCGATCTCCTGCCGGGACGGCAAGGAGCGGCCGACGCCGGAGCAGGCGAAGGCGAGCCTCGACCGGTTCCGTGAGATATCCCCGCTGTTCGGCACGTTCATGGGCTGGGACACGGCGGGCTGGTGCCACAAGTGGCCGGTGGCCGGGCTGCACGACAGCCCCGAGGTGAGCGCCCCCGGCGCCGACCCCGTCCTGGTCGTCGGCAACACCGGCGACCCGGCGACGCCGTACGAGGGCGCGCGGAAGATGGCGGACGAGCTGGGCAAGGGCGTGGGCGTGCACCTGACGTGGAAGGGCGAGGGCCACGGGGCGTACGGCAACGGCAGCGACTGCGTGGACGGCACGATCAACGACTATCTGCTCGACGGCAAGGTCCCGGACGACAACAAGGTGTGCGAGTCCTAGGGGCCCAGCCCAGCCCAGCCCAGCCCGGCCTAGCCGACTCAGCCCACCCGGCCTAGCCGACCCGGCGCGACCCGGCCCGGCCCGGCCCGGCCCGGGCAGCCGAAAGCCCCGCCCACCAGAAGGTGAGCGGGGCCCGGAGAACAGCTCGGACCGGCTGGTACACCGGCTTCGACCGGCTAGTACACCGGCTTCTCGGGCTCGATCTGGTTGACCCAGCCGATGACACCGCCGCCGACGTGCACGGCGTCCGCGAAGCCCGCGGACTTCAGCACGGCGAGGACTTCCGCACTGCGGACACCCGTCTTGCAGTGCAAGACGATCTTCTTGTCCTGCGGCAGCGACTCCAGGGCGGTGCCCATGAGGAACTCGTTCTTCGGGATCAGCTTGGCGCCCGGGATGGAGACGATCTCGTACTCGTTCTGCTCGCGGACGTCGATGATCTCGATCTTCTCGTCGGCGTCGATCCACTCCTTGAGCTGCTTGGGAGTGATCGTCGAACCGGCCGCCGCCTCCTGGGCCTCCTCGGAGACGACGCCGCAGAAGGCCTCGTAGTCGATGAGCTCGGTGACGGTGGGGTTCTCGCCGCAGACCGCGCAGTTCGGGTCCTTGCGGACCTTGACCTGGCGGTACTGCATCTCCAGGGCGTCGTAGATCATCAGGCGGCCGACGAGCGGCTCGCCGATGCCCGCGAGGAGCTTGATGGCCTCGTTGACCTGGATGGAGCCGATGGAGGCGCAGAGCACGCCGAGCACGCCGCCCTCGGCGCAGGACGGGACCATGCCGGGGGGCGGGGGCTCCGGGTAGAGGCAGCGGTAGCAGGGGCCGTGCTCGGACCAGAAGACCGAGGCCTGGCCGTCGAAGCGGTAGATCGAGCCCCAGACGTAGGGCTTGTTGAGCAGCACGCACGCGTCGTTGACCAGGTAGCGCGTGGCGAAGTTGTCCGTGCCGTCGACGATCAGGTCGTACTGGCTGAAGATGTCCATCACGTTCTCGGCCTCGAGCCGCTCTTCGTGGAGGATCACGTTCACGTACGGGTTGATGCCGAGGACGGAGTCCTTCGCGGACTCGGCCTTGGAGCGGCCGATGTCGGCCTGGCTGTGGATGATCTGACGCTGCAGGTTCGACTCGTCGACCTCGTCGAACTCCACGATGCCGAGGGTGCCGACGCCCGCCGCCGCGAGGTACATCAGCGCCGGTGACCCGAGGCCGCCGGCGCCCACACAGAGCACCTTGGCGTTCTTCAGCCGCTTCTGCCCGTCCATCCCGACGTCGGGGATGATCAGGTGGCGGGAGTACCTGCGGACCTCGTCGACGGTGAGCTCAGATGCTGGCTCGACCAGGGGTGGCAGCGACACGGGGACTCCGTTGGTCGGAAGTGCGATCGGGGTCCCCCGGCCCCGCCGCGGCCGGGCTGGGGGACATCAGTTCTCCTGGTAACACTGCCATGGCCATCTTCATTCCGAGACACCTGGTCCGACCCGCGAGACGATCTCGTCCCAGTAACCGGGCAGCGACTCCCAGGGGTCGCCGGCCGGGCCGGTGTCGGTGCGGTCGGTGAAGTAGATCGTCGAGGCACCCTGCCAGCGGGCGACGCGCAGGGCCTCGTCGAGGTGGCCGCCCGGCATGCCGTGGACGAGGTGGCAGAAGCGTTCGGGCGGGTGGTCGGCGGTCCACTCGGCGGCCTGGGACCAGCGGTAGTCGCTCCAGGGTCCGGCGAAGGTCACCAACTGGTCGGCGGTGTCGGCGTATCCGGGGTGCGGGTGGGTGCCGTGGCCGAAGACGATGTGGCCGTCGTCGGGCCCGTCCCGCAGCAGGGCGCGCAGGGTGGTGACCGTGCGCGCGACCTCGGGGAGCGCGGTGCGTTCGGTGGGGCAGCGGCCGAGGAAGAAGCCGTCGACGAGGTACCAGTCGAGGTAGCGGTGGGCGTCGGAGACCAGCTCGCCGAAGCCTCGTGCGCCGTAGGTCACATCGAGCTGGCCGAGGACGCGGACTCCGGCGTTCCGCAGCCGTCCCGCGGCGTCCAGGCAGTGCGGGTCGGGCCGGTCGCCCGGACCATTGTCGATATTCAGGACAACCCAGTGCAAAGGGGTGTCGGGTCGGGTGAGTTCGGCCCATTCGGTGGGCGCGAGCAGGGGGTGGGCGAAGCCGGGGACACCGAATCCGACGGCTACGTCGGTCTGGGCGACGCCGGTGGCCGTGCTGCTCAGATGCGGCATGCCGCCTCCATCCAGATGTCGGCCAGGGACTCTTCGAGGTTGATGCGGGGCCGCCAGCCGAGCCGGTCGCGCGCGGTGCGCACGTCGGCCTGCTGCCAGCTGCCGCAGCCGTCGGGGTAGGGGTACGCGGTCGGGCCGACGTGGTCGGGATCGGCCCGGGGGTGGCCGATGACGGGCCGGACGGAGGGCTGGTCGAGTTCGTGCAGGGCGCCGCCGTATCCGGCGACGCGGGCGAGGACGGCGGCCGCGTCCCGCAGCCGCACGGCCCGCCCGGAGCCGATGTTGACGATGCCCTGGGCGGCGGAGAGGGAGGCGGCGTGCACGGCGCGGGCGATGTCGCGTACGTCGATGAAGTCCCGCTGGACGCCGAGTCCGCCGAGTTTGAGCTCGCCGTCGCCGGACTGCATGGCGCGCCGCATGGCCTCGGCGAGGCGGCCGAGCGGTGAGCCCGCGGGGGTGCCGGGTCCGGCGGGCGAGAACACGCGCAGGACGACGGCGTCGAGGCCGGAGCCGAGGACGAGTTCGGTGGCGGCGAGCTTGCTGACGCCGTAGGGGCCGCCGGGCCGGGGGACCGCGTCCTCGGCCGTCGACGAGCCGGGCTGGCTCGGGCCGTACTCGGCGCCGCAGCCGAGCTGCACCAGGCGGGCGCCGCAGCCGCTGCGGCGCAGGGCCTCGCAGACGGTGGCGACGGCGACGGTGTTGTGCCGGGTGAGTTCGCGGGCGCCGCCGCGGGTGGCGCCGGCGCAGTTGATGACGACGCCCGGGTGCACGGCGTCCAGGAAGCGGGTGAGCGCACCGGGACTGCCGCTGGCGAGGTCGAACCGTACGTCCGAGTCGTCGCCCCGGCCGAGCGCGGTGAGCTGCACGGCCGGGTCGGCGAGCAGCCGGTCGGCGACGAAACGGCCGAGGTATCCGTTGGCTCCGATCAGCAGCACCCTCATCGGACGGCTCCCGGGACGGACGCTCGGAAGGTGGGGGTGGTCATCTGGGTTTCTCCTTCGGGGTGTTGCCGAGTGCGGGGAGGTTCGTGGTCTCGCGGTACGGGCGGTCCTGCCGGGGCGGGTGCGCCGAACGGGGTGAGTGCGTCGACCGGGGCGGGTGTGCTGTCCGGGGCGGGTGTGCCGACCGGACGGGGTGCGCCGGGGTCGAGCGGGGTGAGGGGGCCGGGCGGGCCGAGCCGACTTGGGGGCCGGGGCGGGGGCGGTGGGGCTGGTGGCCTTGGTGGGGCCATGGGGATCTGTGGGCTTCGTGTGCTTCGTGGGCTTGATGGACCCAGTGAGCCCAGTGGGTCTGATGGCGCTGGTGGGGCTGATGGCGCTGATGGGGCGCGTTCAGGTGGCCCCGCCCGGGGCGGTTTCGGCGGGGGCCAGCCAAGGCGGCTGCCGCGGCCGCGTCGGCCCGCGCCGGGGCGCTCACCGGGCCCCCTCCGCCACCGCGTGGGCGGAGGCCCGCCCGAGGACCCGGACCGCGCGCGCCAGCAGTACCACGGCGCCCGTGGCGCAGGTGAGGGCGGCGAGCGCCCCCGCCCCCGCCGCGTCGACCAGGCCCTCCACGGGCGCCGCCAGGAATCCGCAGCCCGGCAGGCGGCCCGCGAACAGCAGGGCCACCGCCGCGACCTGGGACGCGCCGACTGTCGCGTACACGAGGGCGGGCGCGCGCCGCGAGCCGTGGGCGCGCAGCATCCGGCCGAGCCACAGCAGGGCGGCCAGCGCACCGGCCCCGGCCGCCGAGAGTGCCGTGCCCGGGCCCGGCACGGGCAGGGTGCGCACGCCGGTGATCAGCGCGCCGACCGCGCCCAGGTACAGCGCGAAGACGACGATCAGCAACGGGCGCACGGAGGCGGCGAATTCGGCGAGGCCGCGGCTCGCGCCGAGCCTGCCGCCCGCCCGCACCGCGAAGAGCCGCGCGCACCACGTCCCGGGGGCGACGGCGCCCGCGAGGACGAGGGCCGCGGCGGCCGAAGGCGCCCAGGGCCCGTCGGGGCCGCCGGACACGGCCGCCCGCAGGAGTCCGTCGCCGAGCAGGGCGTACGCGAGGAGCCAGCACACCCAGGTGTGCGTGGCCCGGGTGGCGGGGAGGGCGGCGCGCAGCGGTCCGTGCCGCAGGGCGATGCCCGCGGCAGCGGCCACGGCGAGGGCGCCGCCGAGCACCACGGCGAGGCGCGGGCGCCCGTCGACCAGGCCGAGCCCGGCGACGGCGAGGGCGCAGGCCGTGCCGGGGAGCAGCGCGAACACGGTCCACCCGGGCGGCACTTGGGCCCTGGTGTCGGCGCGGGCCGCGTGGGTGTCGTCGGCGAGGGCGTCCCACTCCGCGCTGTCCTGCGGCACGCGCGCGTACATCTCCTCCGCGAGCGCGAACACGTCCCGGTGCCGGAACCGCGCGGCCGTCCGGTCGGTCACCCCGTGCGCCTCCAGGCCCGCCGCGATCTCCAACGGGTCCACGGCGCGCTCGCACAGGTCGCGGTGACGGTGCATCAGCGCCTTCACCGGGTCGGCGGGGCCACGGCGGGGGGTGGCCGGGGTGGGTTGCCCGGGGGGCGCGGGGGCGGGTGCGGGATCTTGTGCGGGGGTCGGTGCGGGGGCTTGCGGCTGGTCCGGTCCGGGGGTCGGCGCCGGGCTCCGTGCGGGGGTCGGCGCCAGGCTTTGTGCGGGGGTCGGCGCCGGATCCGGTACGGGGATGTACACCGGACCTCGTACGGGGGTCGGCGGGCCGCCGGGAGCCACCTCGCCCGGCACGCCCGTGCCCACCGCCAGCGCGCCCGGCACAGCCTCGTCCGGCACCCCGCCCCATGCCGCCCTGTCCGCCGCAGCCGCCAGCTCCGCCGACCGCGCGTCCCAGCCCCCCGCGCCACCGGGCGTCCGGGGCACGTCCACCGACCGTTCCGGCCGCCCCGTCATGACAGCGCCTCCCTGAACCCGAGGCCCAACCCGGGCCGCCCGCCGCCCTGTTGTCGTGGCTGTCGCGGTTGCCGTGCCGCGACCCAGCTCGGCGCGGGCGCGGGGGCGGACGCGGGCACACCGGAGGCCCCGCCCGGCCAGGGCGCGCCGGACGCACCGGACGCACCGCCCGTCCGGCCCGCCCCGGAGTCGGCCGTGCTGCCGACGGCCCACCGCCCCGGCACGTACGCCTCGGCGGGGTGTCCGAACGGCACGGGCTCGCCCGCCTCGTTCACGGCCTCGCGGCGGACCGGGCAGTGCGAGACGATCTCCAGGTAAATGCCGTTAAATGCTGCGAGGTTCTGCTCGACGGTGAAGAGTTCCAGGGCCCGTGCCCGCGCCGCCGCCCCCAGGCGTGCACGGCGCTCGGGGTCGCGCAGGAGCGCCACGCACGCCTGCGCGAGCGCCCGCGGGTTGCGCGGCGGCACCACGAGTCCCGTGCCGCCGATGACCTCGACCACGGCGCCGACGTCCGTCGAGACGGTCGCGCGGCCGCAGAGCATGGCCTCGATGAGGCTGATCGGGAAGCCCTCGACGACGCTGGACAGGACGACCACGCCGCCCGCCGCGTACGCGTCCGGGAGGTCGGGCAGCTCGGGGCCGCCGATCTCCTCGAAGGACACGGGGTTGTCGCCGACCGCGTGCGCGCCGTCCGCCTCGTCGGGGAAGAGCTGCGCGGCGAGGGCGCGGCAGTGCGCGAGGTACGCGGCCGCCTCGGGGCCGTCCGCGAGGGCGCCGACTATGCGCAGGCGCGCCTTGGGCTCCTCCTTGCGGACCTCGGCGAAGGCGTGCAGGAGCGAGATCAGGTCCTTCGACGGCTCGACGCGGCCGACCCAGATCAGGGTCTCGGGCTCGCCCGGGTCCTCCCGCTCGCCGACCTCGCCGAAGCGGGCCGCGGGCAGTCCGGGGTAGACCGTGCGCAGCTTGGCGCGGTCCGCGCCGCACCGTTCCTGCCAGCGGCGCGCGTGCGCGTTGCCGGGGGTGATGAGGGCGGCCTGTCGGTAGACCTCGGCGGCGAGGCGGCCGTGGAAGGAGGCGAGCAGGGCGCGGGCGGGCGCCGCGAGGCCCGCGTCACCGGCGCCGGACCCAAAGCCCGCCCCCGCCCCGGCCCCGAATCCCGCACCCGCACCCGCACCCGCACCCGCACCCGCACCCGCACCCGCCAAATAGTGCGCCCGAAGCTGCACCCCGTACTCGGTGACCAGCAGCGGCACCCCCGCGAAGTGTTTGGCGAGGAGTCCCGGCAGCGCGGCGCCGCCGCCCGCCGTGGCGTGGCAGACGTCGACCGCGCCGAGTTCGTCGTCCCCGTACCAGTCGAGGGACAGCGGGCGCAGCACGCGCTCCAGGCGGTCCACGACGGCGAGGAGGTCCGGTACGCGGGCGGCGCGCGCGGCGCGCAGTGCGCCCGGCGCGCGGCAGGCGCTCTCCAGGGCGCGCACGGCGGCCTCGGAGCGCAGGGCACCGCCCAGGCCTCCCGTGTCACGGGCAAGGTCGGCGAGCGCGTACAACGCGCTGCCGAAACGGTCCGCCAACTGGCCGGAGCCGTCCCGCTCCCCCGGTCCCGCCGGTCCCGCCCCGCTTCCGGGCTCCGCACCGGCTCCCGAGCACACCACCCGCGCCAGCTCACCGAAGCTCTCGGCGAACCGCCGCCGCACCCGCCACCCGAAGCCGAATCCCGAGCCGGACCCGAACCCGGCACCGGCACCGGCACCGGCACCGGCACCGGCACCACCGAACGCGAACGCGGAGCCACCACCGAAGCCGCCCCCCGAGCCACCGGCGCCACCGGAGCCACCGGCCCCGAAGCCCCCTCCGACCCCCGACCCGGCCCCGGCCCTCACCGCACCCCCGGCCGCCGAACCCCCCGCTCCCCACAGCGGAGCGCTCCGCACCCGTCGCACCTGCGGCGGCAGCGCCACGAACCCACGCGCCTCCTGCCGCTCGCTCCGGCTCAGCGCGTACACGTCGAACTCATGCTGCCCGAGCCCGCGCACGAGCCGGTCGCACCAGAGCCTGGCCTCACCGTCCACATACGGATAACCACCCTCCGTAAGCAGTCCTATGCGCACGCGTGCACCCCCGATCTCCCATATGGGGAGCCGCCGTTGGACCGGCGGCTCGCAGCGGGACGAACGTATGCGGACATGACGGTGGCGCGACGGACGGTTGTCCATCGCGCCACCAAAAGGGGTGAAGAGCCGTAACTTTCCCGCGCCGGTCGCGTTCCGTCGCGCTATGGCGGACGTGCGACTGGCTTACAGCGCAGCAAAAGCCACAAGAAACCAGAATCCACCCGACAGATCCTCACCGAGCGTCACGCTGCGGCCAGCTCCTTCCCGGTGCCGCCGCCCTCGCCGCCCTCCGCGCTCTCTGCGCCCTCCGTGCCCGCCGCGCGCGCCTCCCGTGCGGCCGCCGCCACGCGCCGACGCGCCGCCCGCCGCTCGTGCGCGGCCGCCGGGTCGAGCGCGGGCACGGCCGCGAGGAGCCGCTGTGTGTACGGGTCCTGCGGCGCGCCGTACACCTCGTCCACGGAGCCGTACTCGACGATCCGTCCGCGCCGCATCACCGCGACCTTGTCGCTGACCTGACGGACCACCGCCAGGTCGTGCGCGACGAAGACGAGGGCGAGCCCCAGCTCCCGCTGGAGTTCGGCGAGCAGCGCCGTGACCTGCGCCTGCGTGGTGACGTCCAGGGCGGATACCGGTTCGTCGCACACGATGAGGCGGGGCTCGGCGGCGAGCGCGCGGGCGATGCCGACGCGCTGGCGCTGGCCGCCGCTGAACTCGTGCGGGTAGCGGCCGTAGTGCGCGGGGTCGAGGCCGACGCGCGTCATCAGGTCGCGGACGCGGGTGCGGATCGCGTCCTCGTCGCGGTCGCCCCGCGCCCGCAGCGGGTCGGCGATCGACTCGCCGACCGAGCGGCGCGGGTTGAGCGAGGAGACGGGGTCCTGGAACACCATCTGCACCCCCGGCACGACGCCCTTGGCCTGCTTCTCCGCACCCCCGTGGCGGAGTTGCCCGGCCGTCGGTTCGAGGAGGCCGACGAGCATCCGGCCGAGGGTCGTCTTGCCGCTGCCGCTCTCGCCGACGACGCCGAGCGTCTCGCCGCTCCGCACGCTGAGCGACACCCCGTCGACGGCCACGAAGGCCCCCTTGCCGCGCCCGAACTCCCGCCGAAGACCGTCGGCCTCGACCACCACGTCGCCCAGGTCGGCGGAGCGCTCCTCGCGGACGGCGTCCACGCGGGGCACGGCGCTCAGGAGCTGCCGGGTGTACGTCTCCCGCGGTGCCGAGAGGACGTCGGCGACGCCCCCGCGCTCGATGACGCGCCCGTGCCGCATGACGAGCACGTCGTCGACGCTCTCCGCCGCGACGCCGACGTCGTGCGTGACCAGGAGCAGGCCCATGCCGGTCTCCTCGCGCAGACCGTGCAGCAGGTCGAGGATCTGCGCCTGCACGGTCACGTCGAGGGCGGTCGTCGGCTCGTCGGCGATGAGCAGCTGGGGCTCGCAGGCGAGCGCCATGGCGATCAGGGCGCGCTGGCGCATGCCGCCGCTGAACTCGTGCGGCCTGGACCGGGCGCGGCGCGGCGCGTCGGGGATGCCGACGCGGTCGAGCACCTCGACGGCGCGGGCCCGGGCGGCGCGCCGGGAGGCCTTGGCGTGTGTCCGGTACACCTCGGCGATCTGGTCGCCGACCGCGTAGTACGGGTCGAGGGAGGACAGCGGGTCCTGGAAGACCATCGAGGCGACCGGGCCGCGCAGCCCGCGCAGTTCGGCGTCCGTGGCGGCGCCGACGTCGGTGCCGCCGACACGTACGGAGCCCGTGACGCGGGCTCCCGTGTCCCGGTGGAGCCCGAGCAGCGCGGACGCGACGGTCGACTTGCCGGATCCGGACTCGCCGACGAGGCCAAGCGCCCCGCCGCGCTCCAGCGTGAAGGAGACCGTGTCCACGGCGCGCACGTCGCCGAACTCGACGCTCAGACCGTCCACTTGAACGAGACTCTGGTCGGGGCTCATGACAGCACCACCCGTCGGTCGGCCACCGCGTACAGCACATCCGCGACGGCGTTGGCGAGGACCACGAAGAAGCCGGTGACCATGACCATGCCGACGACCACCGGCAGGTCGACGACCCGGACCGCGTGCACGAGTTCGCGCCCGAGCCCGGGCAGGCCGAACAGCGTCTCGGTGAGCAGCGCGCCGCCGAACATCGACCCGAAGTCGTTGGCGCTGAGGGCGATCACGGGGGCGAGCGCGCCGCGCAGGGCGTGCCGCCCGACGATGGACCGCTCCTTGACCCCGTACGCGCGGAAGGTGCGCACATGGTCCTCGGCGAGCGTCTCCAGCATCGAGGCGCGGGTGAGGCGGGCGTACTTGGCGGCCTCGATGAGCGCGAGCGACACCCAGGGCAGGAGCAGGTTCCACGCCCACTGCTGCGGGTCGTCGGTGAACGGCACGTACTGCGGGAAGGGCAGCCACTGGAGCTGGCCGCAGACCAGGATCATCAGGATCAGGCCGATCACGAACACGGGCGTGGCCGTGCCCGCGAGGGTGACGCCGGTCAGGATCCGCTCCGTGGCGCGGCCGCGCCGCCAGGCGGAGAGCACGCCGGTGCCGACGCCGAGGATCAGCCACAGCACCATCGCGCCGAGCGCGAGCGATCCGGTGACGGGCACCTTGTTCAGGATCAGCTCGGTGACCTGCTGGTCGGTCTGGTACGACAGGCCGAGGCAGGGCGCGTCGCAGTGCAGCACGCCGGTGCCGGTGGAGTAGTCGTGGCCGACGACGATGCCGCGCAGGAAGTCCAGGTAGCGCGTGTACAACGGGTCGTCGAGCCGCAGCTGGTCCGAGACCTGCTGCACCTGGGCGGGCGAGCAGCGCGGGCCGCAGGTGATCTGGGCGACGTCGCCGGGCGCCACGTAGAAGACGGCGTAGATGACGACGGACAGCACGAAGAGGGTGACGAGGGCGCCGAGGACCCGGCGCAGGACGAAGCCCGTGAAGCCGCCGCCGAGCAGACCGCCGAGCGAGCCACGGGCCTTGGTGGCCACGGAGGCGGAGAGAGTCGCGGTCACGCTGCGCCCTCCCGCTTGCGTCCGGTGCCGATCCGCAGCCGGGACGCGGCGCGCGGGTCGAGGGCGGTGCGCACGCCGTCGCCGAGGACGGTGAGCGCGAGCACGGTCACGAACAGGGCGGCGGCGGGCAGCAGCAGGTACTGCGGGGCCGCCTGGTACCAGACGTCGGCCGAGGTCAGCATCTGTCCCCAGGAGGCGGTGGGCGGCTTCACGCCGACGCCGAGGAAGGACAGGGCCGCCTCGACGGTGATGTTGGTGGGGACGAGCAGCGCCGCGTACGTGATGACGGGCGCGGCGAGCGCGGGCAGCAGCTCGCGGCGGGCGATCCGGACGCCGCCCCAGCCGCTGAGCCGGGCCGCCGCGACATGGTCGAGGGACTTCAGCGAGATGGTCTTGGCGCGCACGACCTTCGCGATCCCGCCCCAGCCCACGAACCCGATGACCAGCGCGACGAGCACCGGCCGCGGGAAGCCGCTGGGCACGACGGCGAGCAGCGCGAGCGCGAGGACCATCAGGGGCAGCGCCACCATGACGTCGGTGGCGCGGCTGAGCGTCTGGTCGAGCCAGCGCCCGCCGAGGCCGCTGGCGAGCCCGACGGCGACACCGATGGCGACCTGGAGGACGGTGGCGACGACGGCGACGCCGAGGGACACCCGGGCGCCGTGCACGAGCCGTGCGAACAGGTCGCGGCCGGTCTGCGGTTCGACGCCGAGCCAGTGGTCGGCGCTCATCCCGCCGAACGAGCCGACGGGCACACCGCCGCGGGCGGAGTCGACGAGACCGGGGTGGTACGAGGTGGGGTCCTGGCCCTCCAGGGCGGTGAGCAGGGGCGCGGCGAGCGCGACCAGGACGAGCAGCGCGACGACGGCCGCCGCGACGAGGGCGGCGCGCTGCGTGCGCAGCCGCCGCCAGAACTGACGGGCTCCGGAGGCGGGGGCGGGTGCCGTGGCGGCACCCGTCCCCGGGGTCTCCGAGGCCAACAGGGCCTCACTCATGACAGGTTGACCTGAATCCGTGGATCGGTGCCGTGCTACTTGACCGCGACCTGGGAGACGTCGAGGACGCCCGTCCAGTCACTGATGACGACGTTCTTGACGTCCTTGCCGTACAGGCGCTTGTAGACGGGGTGGAACAGCGGCACGTTCAGGGCCTTGGCGCCGATCTTCTTGTCGAGGGCGCCCCAGCGCTTCGCGGCGGCGGCGTGGTCGGTCAGCTGGTTGATCTCGTCGATCTCCCGGTTGACCGACTTGTCGTTCAGGAAGCTGGAGTTGAAGTTGTAGCCGTCCTCGACGATCTGGCGGCCGTCGAAGATCGGGGCGAGGAAGGGGCCGCCGGAGGGCCAGTCGGCACCCCAGTGGGCGAGGAACAGGCCGGGCTCGTCCTTGGCGTCGTGGACCTTGTCCTCGTAGTCGTTGTCCTCCAGGCCCTGGAGCTTGACGGTGATGCCGGCCTTCTTCAGGGCGTCCTGGAGGGCGGTGGCGATCTCGGGGCTGGTCTCGAAGTTCTTGTCGTTGGAGTGCGTGAGCGTGATGGTCAGGCCGTCCTCGTGACCGGCCTGCTTCAGGAGCTCCTTGGCCTTCTTCGCGTTGCCGGAGGCGCCCGCGGGGAAGTGGTCGAACTTCGTGTATCCGAAGGATTCCTGGTTCGGCAGGAACGTGGTGGCGGGCTCGGCGAGGGAGGAGCCGCCGGCGGCGTTGATGACGGAGGTGCGGTCGACGGCGTAGGCGATGGCCTGGCGGACCTTGGGGTCGTCGAACGGCTTCACCTTCGGGTTGAAGGCGAGGTAGTTGGTGTAGCCGAAGTGGCCGGTGCCGACCTGCGCGGCGAGCTTCTTGTCGCCGCTGACCTTGGCGAGCTCGGCGGGCCCGAGGTTGGTGTCGGTCGTGATCGCGGCGGCGTCGGCGCCCTGGCTCGCGGAGAGCCGCTGGTTGATGACGGACGAGTTGAGGCCGGAGCGGACGTCGATCTTGTCGGGGTAGGCCTTGCGCTCGGCGTCGGTCTCGGCGGACCAGTGCGGGTTGCGCTCCAGCTGGAGCCGCTCGCCGTCGCCGCTGTTCTTGACGACCTTGTAGGGGCCGGTCGAGACCGGGTGCTCCTCGTACTTGGTGCCCTTGTCCTTGGCCTTCGGGACGGGCGCGAACGAGGTCTGCGTGGCCACGTAGTCGAAGTCGCCGACGGGCTTGTTCAGGCGGAAGACGATCGTCTGGTCGTCCGGCGTCTCGACGGAGTCCAGGCCCTTCTTGTCCTTGTAGGGGCCCTGGTACGTGGCGCCGCCGATGAGCCAGTCCCGCAGGAAGGGCGCGCCGCCGGACAGTTCGGCGGCGAAGGAGCGCTCGATGCCGTACTTGATGTCCTTGGTGGTGACCGGCGTGCCGTCCTCGAACTTGACCCCCTTCTTGATCTTGTACGTCCACACGGTGGCGTTCTTGCTCGGCTTGCCGAGGCCCTCGGCGAGGTCGGGGACGACCTTGGTGCCCTCGGCGCCGTCCTCGCGGTTGCGGGTGGTCAGGGTGCGGAAGACGAGGCTCGGGACGTTGCCGCCGCCGGAGGTGTAGAGGCGCGCCGGGTCGAAGTCGCTCTGCGGGCTGCTGTTGAGGACGGTGAGCGTGCCGCCCCGCTGCGGCTTGCCGCCGCCGCCCGCCGCGCTCTTGTCGTCCGGGCCCGCGCATGCGGCGGCGCCGACGGACAGCACGACCAGGGTGGCGGATGCCACTGCCACGCGACGGGATATGACGGACTTCTGACGACGCAGACGCATCGGAGTGCCTCTCGGAAAGCGAAAGAGAAAGATTCAAGGATTCGCGAGAGCCCACCCGGGGCGCAGCACGCCGAGCGCGGCTTCGGGCCCGCCGCGGCCCACCGCGCGCACCGCTCGAAGGCGGTTCGGGCACACGGCGGGGAGAATTGCGGCAGGGCCAGGACAAACGAAGCAGAAGCGACGCACTCGCCGGGGGCGGGCGTCAGCGACAGTGAATGTCGGCCACGCAGAGCGCGGTCACGCCGAACAGCGCCAGCTCAAGGGCGGCGCTCACGGAGGCGTGACGGATCGACATGCGGAGAAATATGGACGATGCCGCGCGGAAAGTCAACGCGATGCCCGGTTCGTCCCCCGTTCCGGTGCCGGGACCGGCTCAACTCTCGGGGAACGCCCAGGGGTTGGCCTTGCAGCGGATCCCGTCGTGGTCGAGGAACTTGGTCTGCTGCTGCATGACCGGCGCCAGCTCGCCGTCGCGGCGGCAGTCGACGTGGCCGTAGCCGAGCCGGTGGCCGACCTCGTGGTTGATGAGCATCTGCCGGTAGGGGTGGATGCGGTCGCCGTAGGTCTTGGCGCCCCGGGCCCACCGATAGGCGTTGATCATGACGCGTTCAGTCGACGCGGAATCGCACGACACATTCTGCTGGAGCGTGTCGAGTCCGGATTTGGCGCACCATTTCGCGGTGGTCACAGGGCTGGCCAGCGTAATGACGAAGTCGGGTTTCCCGGAGGAGATCCGCTCGAAGGTGCGGCCGCCGCCGTGCGCCCAACTCCGCTTGTCGTTCAGGGTCTTCTGCACGGCTTCCGCGAACAGGTTGCCGTCCAGGCCCATGCCCTTCTCGACGTCGACGCGGTAGCGGAATTTCTGTCCCTTGCCCGGCGCCTTGTCGAATCCGCGGATGGCCTCGAAATCCCCGGACGCGGCGAGTTTCGCGTCCAGCGGGTATTTCTTGCCCATTTTCTCGTCGTACGTCGCGGGGCGGGGCGGCGCGGGCTTGGTGGGCGTCGGCCGGTCGTCCGAGCGGGACGCCGGGTCGCGGCCGTCGCGGGTGTCGCCGCCCTTGTCCGCGGCCTGCGCGGGCGAGCTGTCGTCGCCTCCGCCGTCGGCGACCTGACCGGCCACGACGACGGCGAGGACGGTGGTGACGGCCGCGGCGGCGATGCCGGTGACGGTGCGGGCACGGTTCTTCTCGCGGCCCTTGGCGGTACGGGCGCCGGGCCTGCCGTCGTCGTCGCCGTACGGGTCGCCGTCGTCATCGGACCCACCGCCGTCACCGCCGTCGAAGCCGTCGGACTCCCACGCCGTCACGGACTCGTACGGGTCACGGGGCGGGGTGCGCCGCGGGGGCACCCCGCGGGCGGCGAACAGGTCCGGATCGTCGAGGTCGGAGAGGTCGCCGTCGAAGGCGTCCACATAGTCACGCCGGGGCCCCGCCCCACGCGTCCCGGGCGGCACGACGCCGTACCCGGCCCCCATCCGGGGCCCGGCGCCGGCGACCTCGCCCCAGCCGCCCCCGGCCTCCCGCTGCTCGGGGTGCCCGCCGCGCACGTGCGGGGTGCCGCCGGGCGGGGTCTGCCGGGGCACGCCGTGCGGCGGGGTGTGCTGCGGGAACCCGTGGGCGGGCGTGTGCGCGGGGTCGCCGTACGGAGGCACGGCCTGGGGGATGCCGTGGGCGGGCGTGCCGTCGGGGGCCGTGCCGCGTCTGCGGCGGCCGGAGCCGCCGTCCTCGGCGGAGGCGGCCGGGGGCGCCTGGGTCGGCTGGGTCGGCTGTGTCCGGGGACTGGTGCCCCCTATGCCGGAGGTGCCGGTGGTACCCGATGCGGCGGCCGGGCCGCGGCGGCTATGACGTCCCACGCGGCGCCTCAGCTCCTCGTACCCGAATCGCGATGGTCGCTCACACGGCCACCATCGCGCACACCAGGCGTCTCACTCAACTCATCCGGACCGGCCAACTCCCCTGTATCGGCCAGAAGTTCACGAATCGCGGTGGCCACGGTCTCCGGATACTCCATCATCGCCACGTGCCCCGCGTCCGGCAGCGTGAGCAGCCGGGAGTAGCGGAAGGCGGCCGACGCCCGGCGCGCCATGCGGTACGACACAAGCTGGTCCCGGCCGCCGTACACGAGCAGGGTCGGCGCGAGCACCCGCTCGGCCTGCCGCCACAGACCGTGCTGGCCGCCGAGGGTGTACGCGTTCACGATGCCGCGGGCCGACCGGGCCATCGCGTCCCAGAAGTACGGCAGGGCCAGGCGCCGCTCCATCTCGCGCACCGCCGCCCGCAAGCCCTCGGGCGTGACCCGCCCCGGATCCCCGTAACAGAGCCCGAGCACACCGCGCACCCGCTGCTCGGCCGTCCAGTCCTCGGTGAGCCGCGTGAACAGGCCCGCGACGCCGGGCACGGCGAGCAGGCCCGTGGGCACCGCCGTGCGCTGCACCCGCAGCTCGGGCAGCGCGGGCGAGATCAGCGTGAGCGTGCGCACCAGGTCCGGCCGGACCGCGGCGACACGTGTCGACACGGCGCCGCCCATCGAGTTGGCCACCAGGTGCACGGGACCGCGTCCGCTGGCGTCCAGGTGGCGGATGACCGCGCGCGCGTGCCCGGTGACCGAGTAGTCGCCGTCGTCCGGCGGCGGCGAGTCCCCGAAGCCGGGCAGGTCGAGGGCCTCGCAGTCCACGACGTCCTCGAGCAGCGGCATCAGCGCCGACCAGTTCAGGGAGGACCCGCCGAGCCCGTGCACGTACAGCGCGGGCGGCAGTCCGGGGCGCGTCGACGGGCGCGAGCGCACGTTCAGGGTGAGTCCGGGCAGCGTGACCGAGGCGAGCCGCTCGCCCTCGGCGACGGCGACGGCGCCCGGCTTGGGGGCGGCGGCAGCGGCCAGCACATGCGGCAACTCGGTCGAAGGCATGCGGGCAATGTTACGAGACGATCACGCGTGGGATCGCGTGTTCGGCATCACAGATCCCGTACAGATCGCGTAGCGGCTCCCGCACGTCTTCCCTAGGCTCATAGACAAGCGAGCCTAGGAGTCCACATGACCGTCGACCCCAGCGACCCGGAGACCTTCGAGGAATTCGAGGAAGAAGACACCGGGGACGAGAGCAACACGGAGACCCCCGAGGCGGACGCGGCCGAGCAGCACGCCGACCTCACCCCCGAGCGGGACGACTCCCTCCAGGACCGCGACCCGGACGCCGCCAATGAGGCCGATGTGGCCGAACAGGCGCGCGTGGTGTCCCTCGACGAGGACGACTACCGCTGATCCGGGCGGCCGACAAACACACAGCTGCCCGTGTTTGCCCTGCTACGCACGGCTGCGCGGATCTGTCGAGGGCATCCAGTCCGTGAAATTCTGCGCTCGCACCGCGCACATCACAGTTACCGAAAAGTACGATGGCGGCGCGGCGCACACCGCAGCACAAGGACGACTTTGGGAGGCGGCGTGACAGCCATCGAGCAGACAGAGGCGGCGCGCCCGCGGGGCACACGCCTGCCGCGCCGTGCCCGACGCAACCAGCTCCTGGGCGCGGCCCAGGAGGTCTTCGTGGCCCAGGGGTACCACGCGGCCGCCATGGACGACATCGCCGAGCGGGCCGGCGTCAGCAAGCCGGTGCTCTACCAGCACTTCCCCGGCAAGCTCGACCTCTATCTGGCGCTGCTCGACCAGCACTGCGAGAACCTGCTGCAGGCGGTGCGCGCGGCGCTCGCGTCGACGACGGACAACAAGCAGCGCGTCGGCGCGACGATGGACGCCTACTTCGGGTACGTCGAGGACGACGGCGGCGCGTTCCGCCTGGTCTTCGAGTCGGACCTGACGAACGAGCCCGCGGTCCGCGAGCGCGTGGACAAGGTGACCCTGGAGTGCGCGGAGGCGATCTGCGAGGTCATCGCGGAGGACACCGGACTCTCCAAGGCCGAGTCGATGCTCCTGGCCTCGGGTCTCGGCGGCCTCTCCCAGGTCGTCGCGCGCTACTGGCTGCACAGCGACGGCGGCGTCCCGCGCGAGAAGGCGGTGCAGCTGCTCACCTCGCTGGCCTGGCGCGGCATCGCGGGCTTCCCGCTGCACGGCGCCGAAGGTCACTGACCGCGCGTTTGTTCCCGTCCCCCGCGGCCGCCGTGTTCGCTCCTGGCGTGCACGGCCGGAACCGATCCTGTCCCCTCTCCGGGCTAATCTGTGCTGGGTACGGCGCGGGCGACCGCGCACATCACTGACCGTCGGAGGGACAAAGCGTGGAGGTCAAGATCGGCGTGCAGCACGCGCCTCGCGAGATCGTTCTGGAGAGCGGTCAGAGCGTCGAGGAGGTCGAGAGCGCGGTGGCCGACGCCCTGTCGGGCAAGGCCCAGCTGCTGACTCTGGCGGACGACAAGGGCCGCAAGGTCCTGGTGCCGGCCGACCGCCTCGCGTACGTGGAGATCGGCGAGCCGACCGTGCGCAAGGTGGGCTTCGGCGCCCTGTAGGACCGCACGCAGGACGACGGAAGGGCCCGGAGGCATCGCCTCCGGGCCCTTCCGTCATGTGCGCACCCGTGGTCCTTCCGCCGTGTGCGCACCGTGGCCCTTCCGCCAGGTGCGCACACGCGGCGGCTCCGCCGCGGGTGCCTCGACTACGTGGCGGGTGCGCCGAGTTCACCGCCGTCCGCGCTCCGGTGCGCGGTGGGTATGGAGGGTTGTGTTCCGGCAGCCGGGGTAAGACCGGCTACGACCGTTTTGCACCTGGTCCATTCAAGGGAGGGAACACACCGTGATCCTCGAAGCACTCGGCTCCGCACTGATCGGCCTGGCCCTCGCCTGGGCGACGGCCCGCCGCCTTCCGCACCGGCTGCCCGCACGGACGCTGGTCCTCGCGACCGGCGTGGGCGGCGCACTGATCGGAGCGTTCATCACGCACATGGCGCTCGGCCCCGGAAGCAGCCCCACGACCCTGGTCGGAGCCCTGGCCGTGTCGGCCGCGCTCCTCTCCCTGCTGCTTCGCCCCACCCGCCGTCTGCACCGCCGCCAGGCCCCTGCCTGACGGCGGAGCGGAGTCACGAAAGGCAGCAGTCAGGCGGCAAGACCCAGCGCCGCCATCCGCTTCGTGTGCGCCTCGGTGATCCGCGAGAACATCCGGCCGACCTCCGCCAGGTCGAACCCGTCGGCGACCCCGCCGACCAGCATCGTCGACAGGGCGTCCCGGTCGGCGACGACCCGCTGCGACTGCGAGAGCGCCTCGCCCATCAGCCGTCGCGCCCACAGCGCGAGCCGCCCGCCGACACGCGGGTCGGCGTCGATCGCGGCCCGCACCTTCTCCACGGCGAAGCTGGCGTGGCCGGTGTCGTCGAGGACGCCGAGCACCAGGCTGCGGGTGTCCCCGTCCAGGCGGGCCGCGACCTCGCGGTAGAAGTCACTCGCGATCGAGTCGCCGACGTACGCCTTGACCAGGCCTTCGAGCCAGTCGGACGGCGCCGTCTGCCGGTGGAAGCCGTCGAGCGCCTCGACGAAGGGCTCCATCGCCGCCGTCGGCTCCTCACCGACCGCCGCGAGCCGGTCCCGCAGCCGCTCGAAGTGGTGGAACTCGGCCGACGCCATCTTCGCCAGCTCCGCCTTGTCACCGAGGGTCGGCGCCAGCTTCGCGTCCTCCGCGAGCCGCTCGAACGCCGCGAGCTCGCCGTAGGCGAGGGCGCCGAGGAGGTCCACGACGGCGGCGCGGTACTGCGGGTCGGCGGAGGCTGTCTTCCAGTCCTGGGCGGCGACCCCGGTGGGGGCGGCGGAATCGGTGTCCGCGTTGTCTGCGTTGCCTTCGTGCTCTTCGTTGTCTTCGGGCGGCTGCGCGGCGGTGTCAGGCGTCTCCATGAAGCGCACAATAGCCCGCCCACCGGATGGCGTAAGGGCCTGGTCAACCACTGTGACGACAGCAACGTGAGGAATTCGCCGGACACGCATGCGAGATTCCGGGGTACAGTGGTAATGCGCCCGCCGAATATTCGACGGGCCGCATGAATGAGGATGCCCGGTCGGTGGCCCGATCGGCTCCGACCAGACAGCCCTCCAGGGCGTACGCACCGTGCGTACGGCAAGCGGAGGGACCCCCTCAGCGGTGTGAGCGCTCGAGCGTCGGCAGTGGTCCCGTACCACCCGGCTCGCCCGGCTCTTTCCAGCAGGCGGCCGGCAGTCCCCGGCACGGTCACGACCCCCATGCGTTCGCCTCGCGCCGCGTCTCACAGAAGAGGCATTGCCCTGACTACGACTTTCCGAGAGCTCGGGATTCTTCCCGAGACAGCCGAGGCCCTCGAGGCCGTCGGCATCATCAACCCCTTCCCCATCCAAGAGATGACGCTCCCCGTCGCCCTTTCCGGCACCGACGTCATCGGCCAGGCCAAGACCGGCACCGGCAAGACGCTGGGCTTCGGCCTGCCGCTCCTCGAGCGCGTGACCGTCCCCGCGGACGTCGAGGCCGGGCGGGCGACGCCCGAGCAGCTGACGGAGGCCCCGCAGGCCCTCGTCGTCGTCCCCACCCGCGAGCTGTGCCAGCAGGTCACCAACGACCTGCTGACCGCGGGCAAGGCGCGCAATGTCCGCGTCCTCGCCATATACGGCGGCCGTGCCTACGAACCGCAGGTCGAGGCCCTCAAGAAGGGCATCGACGTCGTCGTCGGCACCCCGGGCCGCCTGCTCGACCTGGCCGGACAGCGCAAGCTGAACCTGAAGCACGTCAAGTGCCTCGTCCTCGACGAGGCCGACGAGATGCTCGACCTGGGCTTCCTGCCCGACGTCGAGAAGATCATCAACATGCTGCCGGTGAAGCGCCAGACGATGCTCTTCTCCGCGACGATGCCGGGCGCCGTCATCGGCCTCGCCCGCCGCTACATGTCGCAGCCCACGCACATCCGCGCCACCGCGCCGGACGACGAGGGCCACACCGTCGCGAACACCGCGCAGTTCGTCTACCGCGCGCACTCCATGGACAAGCCGGAGATGGTCTCCCGCATCCTGCAGGCCGATGGCCGCGGGCTCGCGATGATCTTCTGCCGTACGAAGCGGACGGCCGCCGACATCGCCGAGCAGCTGGAGCGGCGCGGCTTCGCCTCCGGCGCGGTCCACGGCGACCTCGGCCAGGGCGCCCGCGAGCAGGCCCTGCGTGCCTTCCGCAACGGCAAGGTGGACGTGCTCGTCTGCACCGACGTCGCCGCCCGCGGCATCGACGTCGAGGGCGTCACGCACGTCATCAACTACCAGTCGCCCGAGGACGAGAAGACCTACCTCCACCGGATCGGCCGCACCGGCCGCGCCGGCGCCTCCGGCACCGCGATCACGCTCGTCGACTGGGACGACATCCCGCGCTGGCAGCTCATCAACAAGGCGCTGGACCTGGGCTTCAACGACCCGGTCGAGACGTACTCCAGCTCTCCGCACCTGTACGAGGAGCTGAGCATCCCCGTCGGTACGAAGGGTGTCCTGCCGCGTGCCGAGCGCACCCGTGCCGGGCTCGACGCGGAGGAGATCGAGGACCTCGGTGAGACCGGGGCCCGTGGCTCGGGCTCGCGCGGCTCCCGTGGCGGGCCGCGCCGCGGTGAGCGTGCCGCTGCCCGGCCGCAGGCCGAGGAGGCCGAGCGTCCCGCGCGTACGCCGCGCCGCCGGCGTCGAACCCGCGCGGGGGCGCCGCTCGACGCCGAGGCCACGCCGACGGTCGCTCCGGCCGAGGCGGCGCCTGCGGCTGCCGCCGCGGTGACCGAGGAAGCCGCGCCGCGTACGCCGCGCCGCCGGCGCCGGACGCGTGCGGGGTCGGACTCCGCGGCGGCCGAGCCGAAGGCGACCGCGTCGGCGCCGACTGCCGCTGCCGCCCCGGCCGCGGAGGAGGCGCCGGCCAAGCCGCGCCGCCGCCGCACCCGCAAGTCGGCGGAGGCCTCGGACAACTAGCCCCACGGGGTCCTCGCCGGACCCCGACCACCGCGCCCGGAGGCCACCAGCCCCCGGGCGCGGTCGTGTCTTCCCCGCCGCTCCGCGGCGGTTCCTCTCCCACCCTCCCCCAAGCTCTCAAAGAGCAGGGGGGACCCCCATCCCGTTTCCAGTGGTCCGCAGCCTTCAGCCCGCCAGTGCCACTTCCGGCCGTTCGGCGTCAGCGCCCCGTCTGCGGACAAACGGCCACAACCCGGCCCACCACTGTGGGCAGCTGGGTCGCCCAGGCAGGGGTGTAGCCGCTCCAGCCGTCCCCTGCTGTGGGCAATCGTTCCGCAGGACGACAGGGCCCTCCCCCGCTCGAGCGAAGCCGAGAGCTTGCGGAACGGTCGGCACAGCCCAGGCCGCAAGGGCACCGTCCCCCAATGCCCAGGGGCCAGTAGCCTCTGGGGCATGAGCAGGCCCCCCACCTTCACCCCGCCCGAGGGCACCCTCGCCTACCCCCTCCGGACGGAGCGCGGCGAGTTCGCCGTGCTCGACACCCGCCCGACCGGCCGGGCCAAGGGCACCGCCCTGCTCCTGCCGGGGTACACGGGGAGCAAGGAGGACTTCATCGCCCTGCTCCGCCCCCTCGCCGACGCGGGCTACCGCACCGTCTGCGTCGACGGCCGCGGCCAGTACGAATCCCCGGGCCCGGACGACGAATCGGCGTACGCCCAGGCGGAGTTGGCACAGGACGTGCTCGCCCAGGCGGCGGCCGCCCGGACCCCGGACGAGGGCCCGCCGCACCTGATGGGCCACTCCCTGGGCGGCCTGGTGGCCCGCGCCGCCGTCCTCCTCGCCCCCAGGGGCACCTTCGCCTCGCTCACCCTCGTCGCCTCGGGCCCGGCCCGCGTCTCCCCGTCGCAGCGCACCCGCGCCACGCTCCTCACGGACGCCGTCGCGGCGCACCCGATGGACGTCGTGTGGGAGGCGATGCAGGCCCTCGACCCGGTGGAGGACGTGAGCGTGAACGCAGACGGCGCCGGCGCCGACGCGACGGCGCTGCGCGCGCGCTGGCTGCGCAACAACCCGTCCCAGCTCATCGCCACCGGCAGGCAACTGTGCGCCGAACCCGACCGCGTGGACGACCTCGCCGCCGTACCCCTGCCCAAGCACGTGCTGTCCGGCGAGAGCGACGACACCTGGCCCGTGCCGCTCCTCGACGAGATGGCGCGCCGTCTGCGCGCCCACCGCACCGTGGTCACCGGCGCGAACCACTCCCCCAACACCGACCGCCCGGCGGCGACGGCGGCCGCCCTGGCCGCCTTCTGGGACCGGGCCGCCGACCGCAGCGGAGGCCCGTGCTAGCTCGGTGGCACTCCTGCGTCAGTAGCACTTCTGTAAGTGGTCCCAGAAGCCGTCCCGCAGCACCCGCCGCAGGTCGGACTGGCCACGCAGCGAGTAGTCGAGCAGCCGCTCCGCCTCGACGAGGAGTTCCTGGTCGACGGACCCGGGCAGGTAGGGGTGGCCGGGCAGCAGCCCCACCAGCGCCTCCCGGCCGCGGGCGGAGAGCCACCGTGCGGAGATCTGGGCGCCGACGAAGCGCACGTCCTCCCGCGAGGGCCGGGGCATGGCCTGCGCGCCCTCGTACGGGACGGCGGGGCGGCGGGTCACGAACGGCTTGAAGAAGTCCGCGTCGAAGGTGCGCTGGCTGTCGACCTCCCACAGCAGCGGCTCCGCCTGGTTGCGGCCGTCGGGCGCGTCGATGCCCCAGAGGTGCACGCGGGCGCCGTACCCCTGCGCCGCCTCGACCGCGGAGACCAGGTCCTCGTCGCCGCCGATGAGCGCGGCGTCGCTGATGGCGCGGTGCCGTGCCAGGGACTCCAGGTCGCTGCGGATCAGCGAGTCGACGCCCTTCTGCTGGTTGTTGGCGTTGAGGTTGCCGAGCCGCACCTTGACGTCGGGGAGCTCGGCGATCGTCTGCTGTTCGGAGGTGTGGATGCGGCGTCTCGCGCCGTCGTACCAGTACACGCGCAGCAGTCTGCTGTCCGCGAAGATCGTGCGCGCCTTGTCGATCAGTGCGTCGATGAGCGCCTCCGCGTCGAGGTCGAAGGCCCGTCGGTCCTCGGTGCCCGCGGCGAGCCGTCCGGCGGCGGCGTACAGATAGCCGGCGTCGACGAAGATCGCGTGCGTGGACGGGGTCTTCGCGACCTCGGCGAGCATGCGCTCCAGGAGGCCGTTGGTGCGCTCAAGCCGGAGGGTGATCTCGCCGATCTCACGGACCGTGCTCTCACCGAACTCGTCAATGGTCTCGTCCATGTCCATACGCAACGCATTGTGTCGCCCGTCACTCAGCAGGCACAACCGGTAGCGGTCACTCAGCGAACACAACCAGCCGCGATACAGTCACGAAACAAGACGTTCATTAGTCTCGCGAAAATTTTCTTTAGCGTAGGGAATGTTTGAGGGAGTCAAGCCGTTGCACCCTACGTAGCCAGCAGTTCTCCTTCAGGAGGATCACCAGACGAAGGGAGAAGCCCATGCGCTTCGAAATCATGCGACTCGACGACGTCGACGGCACCGCCGTGGACACGACCGTCGTGGACGCCGCCTCCGTCAACCGGATCGTGCAGCAAGCCGCCGCCATAGGGCAGCGCCTCTACATCCGTCCGGCCGACGCCTCGGCCTCATAACGGCGCCGAACGGCCTCATCACACACTTCAGAGCCCTGTACGACACCGGCGCGTCCGGTGCCGTACAGGGCTCTGTGCGTGGGCGGGGTCACCCGCACGGCGCAATCACACCGCCGGGACCGACCGGCGCTCAACCGCCGCGGATCACCTGCGTGACGCCGTTGATGATCTGCTGCACGGCGATCGCCGACAACATCATTCCGGCGAGCCGCGTCACGAGCACGACACCGCCGTCCTTGATGACCCGGATGATCAGCAGCGAGAAGCGCATCGCCACGAAGAGCACCACGTGGATGGCCAGAATCGCCGCCCACACGGAGACCTGCTCCATGCCGCTGGCGTGCTGGACGGCCAGGATCACCTGCACGATCGCGCCGGGTCCCGCGAGCAGCGGCATGCCGAGCGGGACCAGGGCGACGTTGACGTCCTTGGTCTGCTGCGGCTCGTCGGTCTTGCCGGTGAGCAGGTCGAGCGCGACCAGGAGCAGCAGCAGACCGCCCGCGATCATCAGCGCCTGGGTGGAGACGTGCAGATAGTCGAGGATCTGCTGGCCCACGACGCCGAAGACGGCGATGACCCCGAAGGCCACACACACGGCCTGGAAGGCCATCTTCTTCTGGACCTTGGCGGGGCGGCCCGAGGTCAGCGCGAGGAAGATCGGCGTGACCCCAGGGGGGTCCATGATGACAAAAAGGGTGAGAAAGAGGGATCCGAAGACGGCGACGTCGAACACAGTGATGGCCTTGCAGAGGAGAGTCGTACAGAACAGCGGGCGGTAGCCCGGGGACGCGTACCGCGGAGGACGGCAGCGCGTGCCGCGGACGGTGGTGGTGGAGCGTTACGGGGACGAGGGCGGCGCGGGACGCGGACGGTGGCGCGTTACGCCGACGGGCCTCCGCCCGCGCCCGGCACCGGGAACGCTCCCGTCGCCCGGCGCGTGATCTCGCCGTAGATCTCGGGGTCGGTGGTGTACTCCCCGAGTACGCACGTCTTGCGCGTGCCGTGGTAGTCGCTCGACCCGGTGACGAGCAGCCCGAGGTCGGCGGCGAGGCCGCGCAGGCGGGGGCCGGACTCGGGCGCGTACGCCAGCTGTTCCGGGTGGTCGACCTCGATGCCGTCGAGGCCCGCCGCGGCCAGCTCGGCGATCGCCGACTCGGGCACCACCTTGCCGCGCTGGGCGGCGGCGGGGTGCGCGAAGACGGTGACGCCGCCCGCGGCCTTCACCAGGCGTATCGCGTCGAAGGGGTCGAGCTCGTGCTTCTCGGCGTAGGCGCGGCCGCCGTCGGCGAGCCACTCGGGCGTGAAGGCGGCCGAGACGTCCGGTACGACGCCGAGCTCGACCAGGGCCTCCGCGACGTGCGGGCGGCCGACGGAGCCGTCGCCCGCGATGCGCGCGACCTGCTCCCAGGTGACGGGGACGCCGAGTTCCTGGAGCTTGCCGACCATCGCCTTGGCGCGCGGCACGCGGTCGTCGCGGACGAGTTCGCGCTCCCGGGCGAGGTCCGGCTCCTCGGGGTCGAAGAGGTACGCCAGCATGTGCATCCCGACGCCGTCCAGGCGGCAGGACAGCTCGGCGCCGGTGACGAGGGTGAGGCCGGGCGGCAGCGCGGCGATCGCCTCCGCGTGGCCGCGGGTGGAGTCGTGGTCGGTCAGCGCGACCACGTCCAGGCCGGCCGCGGCGGCGTTCCGCACCAGCTCGGTGGGGGTGTCCGTGCCGTCGGACGCGGTGGAGTGGGTGTGCAGGTCAATTCGCACGCAGGGCTCCACGCTTCTCGGGACGGACGGGGGACGGCCTCAAGGATAACTGGCCTGGGGCTGCGCCCCTCTCCCCCCTTTTCGGCGCTCCGCGCCTCGTCCTCAATCGCCGGACGGGCTCTCTCCCACCCGCCCGCCCAACCTTGCCCCGGGC
>NZ_JNXT01000076.1 GCF_000716675.1 Streptomyces alboflavus | reverse complement strand
GGTGGGGAAAAGCCCGTCCGGCGTTTGAGGACGAGCGCGGAGCGCGATGCGGGGGTGCGCCCGGGCGGGGCTGGGGGTGCCGGGCTTTCGGGCAGGCCCGGGACAAGTCCGGGCGGGTGGGTGGGTGGGCCGATTCGGGGGTGCCCCCGGCCCAGGGCGAGGTAGGCGTCCGGAAACCGCCAGCCGGGGCGGAGCGGAGGGGCGAACCTGGGCCCATGAGCACAGCATTCGCCCCGCGCCCCCTCACCCCCGACACCCTCAAGCAGCTCCGCCACACGGACGACGCGGGCCGCCCCTGCGTACCGTTCACCGACCCGGAGGGCGGCGACCCCCTCCGCTGCTGCCTGCGCCCCGCCCGGCAGGGCGAACGCATCGCCCTGGTCTCGTACGCCCCCCTGCGCCGCTGGGCGGCGGAAACCGGCGCCGACCCGGGCGCGTACGACGAGCAGGGCCCGGTGTTCATCCACGCGGACCCCTGCGAGGGCCCGGCCCCGGCCCCGGCGGAGTACCCGTACGTCCGCCCGGGCGCCCTGCGCACGTTCCGCCGCTACGACGCCGGCGGCAACATCGTCGGCGGCCGCCTCCTGGAGGTCCCCGAGGACACCACGGCGGCCTTCGACGAGGCCCTCACGGAGGCCTTCGCCGACCCCCGGGTCGCCCTGGTGCACGTCCGCGCCGTGGAGTACGGCTGCTTCCACTTCGAGGTCAGGCGCCCCGCCTGAGCCACGGGCGATCAGGCGGCCGACGCGCCCTCGTCGGCCGCCCCCGCCCCGGCCACCGCCCGCGCGAACGCCCGCACCCGCTCCGTCTCCCCGTCCCGGTGCCACACCAGGCCGAGCACCGAGTCCGGCACCCCCTCCACCGGCACGAACACCACGTCCCGCCGCCCGTGGTACTCGGCCGTCGGACGGCAGAGCAGCATCGCGCCCCGGTCCGCGGCCACCAGTGTCAGCCCCTCCTGGAGGGTGCGCACGGCGGGCGCGGGCACGGCCGACGGCGCCTGCGCCTCGCGCCAGTACGCGGGAGCGGGCGCCGCCGCCGAGATCAGGGGCACGTCGGCGAGCTCGGCCGCGGCAAGGGACGTACGGGACGCGAACGGATGCCGTACCGACACCGCCACCGTCTGCTGCTGCCGTGAGAAGAGCGGGCCGAGCACCAGCTCGGGCTCCGCCACCGGAAGCAGCACGATCGCCGCGTCCACGTCACCCTGGCGCACCGCCCCGAAGGGGTCCGCGAACGGCACCTCCACGATCTCCGTCACACACCCCGGATGCCGCTTCTGGAACGTCGTGATCGCCTCCATCAGACGCGCGTCCGCCGTCCCCTGGAAGCCGATCCTGATCCGGCCCGCCACACCCCGCGCCGACTCCCGCGCCCGCCCCACCACGTCCGCCAACTCCGCGTACGCGGGCCGCAGTTCCGCGTGGAAACGCTCGCCGAGCGGGGTCAGCCGCACCCGGCGGCTAGTACGCTCCACGAGGCGCGCGCCGATGCGCTGCTCCAGTGCGGCAAGCAGCTGGCTGACCCGGCTCTGCGAGACGTAGAGCCGCTCACCCGCCCGGCCGAAGTGCAGCTCCTCGGCCAGCGCCAGGAAACACTCCAGCTCCCGGACCTCGAGCCCACTCATACGCGTTCGCCCCGTCCCTCGATCGATGAGCCACGCTCATTCAAGGATGAGAGGTCCGACGTTGTTCCCGGTGACCCCTCGGGCGTTGGCTGGTGCCCATGAAAACCGTGACTGAAATCGCGCCGGTCCCCACCGGACGACGGTCCCTGCCGCTGTCCGTCGTCGCCGTCGCGGCCGCCACCTTCTCCGTCGTCACCACGGAAATGCTCCCCGTGGGACTGCTCACCTCCCTGTCCTCGGGCCTGCACGTCAGCGACGGCACCGCGGGGCTCACCGTCACCCTGCCCGGCCTCGTCGCGGCCCTCGCCGCCCTGCTCCTCCCCGTCGCCGTCCGCCGCGCGGACCGGCGCGCCGTGCTGTGCGCCCTGATGCTGCTGCTCGGCGCCGTGAACCTGCTGTCCGCGCTCGCGCCGACCTTCGCCGTGCTCCTCGGCGCCCGCATCGTCGTCGGCCTGTGCATCGGCGGCGTCTGGGCCGTCGCCGCCTCCCTCGCCGTACGCCTGGTGCGCGCCGAGTCCATCGGCCGGGCCACCGCCGTGATCTTCAGCGGGATAGCCGTGGCGTCGGTGCTCGGCGTGCCCGCGGGCACCTTCCTCGGCGAACTCGCGGGCTGGCGCTGGGCGTTCGGTGCCGTGGCCGTGCTCGGTGTCGCCGTCGCCGTGCTGCTCGCCGTCGTCCTTCCGCCGCTCCCGCCCGCCGAGCCGGTGCGCCTCGGCGTCTTCCCCGAGCTGCTGCGGATGCCGCGGCTGCGGATCGGCCTGATCGCGGTGGCGCTGCTCGTCGTCGGCCACTTCACCGCGTACACCTATGTGCGACCCGTCCTGGAGCGGGTTCCGGACCTCGGCGCGGGCCTCGTCAGCGGGCTGCTGCTCGTCTACGGCGTCGCCGGGATCGCCGGGAACTTCCTCGGCGGCTCCCTCGCCGCCCGCGACCCGCGCCGCGCGCTCCTGCTGATCTCGGCGGTGCTCGGCGCCGTGATGCTCCTGCTGGTCCCGGCCGGGGGTTCGCTCGCCGTGTCGGTGGTGCTCCTGGTCGCCTGGGGCCTCTCGTACGGAGGCGTGTCGGTGTCCTCGCAGAACTGGGTGATGGAGGCCGCGCCGGGAGCCAGGGAAGCGGCGTCCGCGCTGTTCGCGGGGGTGTTCAACGTGGCCATCGCGGTGGGCGCGCTGACCGGGGGCCGGGTCGCGGACGGGATCGGCGTGAGCGACGTCCTGCTGGTCGGCGGCGGGCTCGCGGTGGTGGCCCTGGGGGTGGTGGCGGTCGCCCGGAACGGCGCGGAGTGACCCGACAACGGCACCGCGCCCGCACGGACCTGGTCGGGGTCCGTGCGGGCGCGGTGGTGTCCCGGGCCTGAGGTCGTCAGGTCACGGGGCCAGGCAACCCGTGGCGGGGACCTCGGCGGGCACGCCGGGGCTGGCGAGGTCGACGAGACCGGTGACGTCCTGGACGGCACAGTCGACGGTGGCTACGGGGTCCGGTACGGCGCTCGCCGGGGCGGCGAGCGCTCCGGCGAGGGCGAGGGTTCCGACGGCCATGGCGGCCACGGCGGTGATACGGCGCATGAACTTCCCTTGTGTGGTGCGGTTGGTGCACCGAGGTACTGCCCGGACCCGCCGGGATGGCATGCGCCGTTTCACTCATCCGTGGGTGATGAAACGATCCCCTGCGACCAGCGTGTTTACCGGTCGCTCAGGCGCTCAGGCGGCTCAGGAACCCGAGAGCTCCGCCGCCACCAGCTCCGCGATCTGCACCGCGTTCAGCGCGGCGCCCTTGCGGAGGTTGTCGTCGGAGATGAAGAACGCGAGGCCGTTCTCGACGGTCTCGTCACCGCGGATGCGGCCCACGAAGGACTCGTCGCGGCCCGCGGCGACCAGCGGCGTCGGCACGTCGGTGAGGACGACGCCCTCCGCGGCCGCGAGGACCTCGGTGGCGCGCTCGGGGGAGAGGGGACGCGCGAAGCGGGCGTTGACCTGGAGGGAGTGGCCCGTGAAGACGGGCACACGGACACAGGTGCCGGAGACCTTGAGCTCCGGGATCTCCAGGATCTTGCGGGACTCGTGGCGGAGCTTCTGCTCCTCGTCGGTCTCGTTCAGGCCGTCGTCGACGATGGAGCCCGCCATCGGGAGGACGTTGTACGCGATCGGCGCGACGTACTTGTCCGGCTCGGGGAACTCCGCCTGGTCGCCGCCGTGCGTCAGCTTCGGCGCGTCGTCGCCGACCTTCTTGACCTGCTCGAACAGCTCCTCGACGCCCGCGAGCCCGGAGCCGGACACCGCCTGGTAGGTGGCGACGACCAGCGAGGTCAGCTCCGCCTCCAGGTGCAGCGGCTTCAGGACCGGCATCGCGGCCATCGTCGTGCAGTTCGGGTTCGCGATGATGCCCTTGGGGCGGTCCGCGACGGCGTGCGGGTTCACCTCGGAGACGACCAGCGGCACCTCGGGGTGGCGGCGCCAGGCGGAGGAGTTGTCGATCACCACGGCGCCCTGGGACGCGACCTTCTCGGCCAGCGCCTTGGAGGTGGCGCCGCCCGCGGAGAACAGGACGATGTCCAGGCCCGAGTAGTCGGCCGTCGAGGCGTCCTCGACCGTCACCCCGTCCAGGACCGAGCCGGCCGAGCGGGCCGAGGCGAACAGGCGCAGCTCGTCGAGCGGGAACTCACGCTCGACGAGGATCTTGCGCATGACCGTGCCGACCTGACCGGTGGCTCCGACGATTCCGACCTTCACAGGGGTCCCTCCGTAGTTGCGTGCCTGGCTGCGGCAGTCTCCTGCCCGGGCGTGCGGCCGTCCGACCAGGGGCGCTGCCGCCGCTCCATGATGCGTCTGTCCACGGCCGCTTTGTCCAATCCATTGTCCGAGGTGCGGGACGCCACATCCGCGCGAACGTTTCGGCCCGCTCCGGCGTCCTAGGGGAGACGCGGGAACGCGCGCGACGAGGGGGAGGGCCATTGCTGCGCAGAATCACGCGCCGCGGAGCACCTGGGCAGGGGGGACCACGGCAGGGGGGACCACACGGCCCGGAGGCCGCCGACCCGCTCGACCCGGCCCAGGAGGACCGGGTCCGGGCGGTCCTTTCGCTCGGCGGGGTACCGCACGGGGAGCTGCAGGACGGGGTGCAGCAGGTCAGGCTGCGGCTCCTGGAGCGGGCGGCGAAGGGGGAGCAGGCGCCGCGGGACGTGTCCGCGTGGGCCGCGGTGGTCGCCTCGAACTGGGCGATGGACTTCCACCGCGCCCGGCGCCGCCAGGAGCGGCTCGGCGAACGGCTCGCCGCGCTGCGCCCCGCGGAGGCCGGTGCGGACGGCGCCGAGTCCCGGGTCCTCGCGCTGGCCGTGGCGCAGGGCCTCGACGCGCTGCCGGACAGCCAGCGGCAGGTCGTCGTGCTGCGCTTCTACGCCGATCTGCCGGTCCGGGACATCGCGGCCGAGCTCGGCATCCCGGAAGGAACGGTCAAGAGCAGGCTGCACGCGGCCGTACGGATGCTGCGGACGCGGCTGCACGAGGGAGAGGTGGTGTGACCGTGACGCACGAGGAGAGTGACGACGCCGTCGACGCGCTGGCGCTGGCGGTCACGGACACACCGGTGCCCGACGCCCTGCGCGCCGACGAGCGGTTCATGGCCGAGCACGCGGCGGCGGTCGCCGACGTCGAGGCGCTGCGCGCCCAGCTGCGGATCGTGGGGGACACGCTGGCGCGGGGGCCGCAGGGCCCGGACGGGCCCGCGCCCGCCCTGCCGCCCGCCGCCCCCTTCCGCCGGCCCGGCGCCGCCCGCCGCCGTGCCGTGCTCGCCCTAGCGGCCGCGCTCGCCGCCGGCATGCTCGGCGGCCTCGTCTGGCTCGGGGCGAACGCCGGGACCGGGGACGGCGACATGGCGGGCGGCGACGGCGCGAAGCACGCGGCGCCGGAGCTCAGCGACGGGCGGGAGTCGGCCCCGCACGCCTCGAAGGCCCCGGACGAGCCCCAGGACGACTCGGACGGCGCCGGGGACAGCCGCTCGCGCGAGGGCTACGTCGCCTGCGCGCGGCTCATCGTCGAGGGCACCGTGCACCGCGTCGAGGCGCTGCCCGGCGGCACCCGGGAGCGGATCACGTTCGACGTGTCCCGCTACTACAAGCCCGCCGAGGGCAAGCAGAGGATCACGTTCGTGATGTCCGTCGACACAGACGTGGAGCCGCGGCCGCGGGCGGGCGACCGGGCGCTGATCGGGATCACCGAGGGGGAGGACACGCCCGACCTCTGGACGACGGGGAAGGGGATCGCCACGGACCGCGCGTGGATCGAGAAGGCGCTGCCCGGGGCGCGCGGAGCGGAGTGCTGAACGGTGACGTGCTGAACGGTGACGTGCTGAACGGCACATTCCGGGACGACGACACCCGGAGTACTGAGTTCCGGTGACAACTGCGTGAAGGCGCGGTTGCGAACCCGGCGAATCCCCTGAACTGCGGTTTCGCCGGGCTAACGTCCTTCCACCGCTCGCCGTTGATCACCGCCGCACGCCGGTCGCGTACCCGACCAGTACCGACCGCGTGCCCGACCACGGAGGTCACCGGCGCACACCTCCGACCACGCAAGGAAGGACCTCCGTGCGCGCACCCCGCAGCCGGACCACGGCCGCTCTCGTCTCCGCGGCCGTCGCCGCCCCCCTCCTGCTCGCCGCCGCCCCGGCGGGTGCCCAGGACGCCCCCCGCGCCGCCGAGCGTCACGCGACGCAGTCCGCGCAGGCGAAGAAGCTCGCCAAGAAGCTGGTGAAGAAGTCCACGGGCAAGAGCGCCTACCGTCACCTGGAGAAGTTCCAGGAGATAGCCGACGCCAACGGCGGCAACCGCGCCGCGGGCACCAAGGGCCACAAGGCGTCCACGAAGTACGTGTACGACCGCCTGAAGAAGGCCGGTTACAAGGTCTCGTACCAGGACTTCACGTTCTACGAGTCGAAGACGCTGCGCGAGAGCGCCGCCGTGCTCTCGCCCGACGCGCGCAAGCTGACCGCCCTGGCGTTCGACTTCAGCAAGGCCACGCCCGAGGGCGGCATCCAGGCCCCGCTCGCCGCCGCCCGCGTCGACGACACCCCGGGCTGCGAGGCCGACGACTACACGTCCGACACCTTCACCGGCAAGATCGCCCTGGTGAAGCGCGGCACCTGCACCTTCGCCGAGAAGGAGGCCGCCGCGGCCAAGGCGGGCGCCATCGGCCTCGTCCTGTACAACCACTCCGGCGACCAGCCCGTGAAGGGCAACCTGGAGGTCCCGGAGAACGCGCACATCCCGGCCGTCGGCATCACCAAGGCCGAGGGCGAGAAGCTGGCCGCCGACCTCGCCAAGGGAGAGGTCAAGGTCTCCGTGGACGTGGCCACCGAGGCCGTCCCGCACAAGACCCGCAACGTCGTCGCCGAGACCCGCGGCGGCCGCGCCGACCGCGTCGTCGGCCTCGGCGCGCACCTGGACTCCGTGCCCGAGGGCCCCGGCATCAACGACAACGGCTCCGGCTCTGCCGGTCTGATCGAGGTCGCCGAGAAGCTCGCCAAGGAGACCAAGGGCGGCAAGAAGCTGACCAACAAGGTCCGCTTCGCCTGGTGGTCGGCCGAGGAGCTGGGCCTGCTCGGCTCCGACCACTACGTCAAGTCGCTGTCGGCGAAGCAGAAGAAGAACATCAAGCTGTACCTGAACTTCGACATGATCGCCTCGCCGAACGCGGCGGAGCTGGTCTACGACGGCGACGACTCCGACAAGGTCGGCGCGGGCGCGGGCCCGGCCGGATCCGCCCAGATCGAGAAGCTGATCAACGGCTTCCTCGACAAGAAGAAGGTCCCGCACTGGGGCACCGACTTCGACGGCCGCTCCGACTACGGGGCGTTCATCGCGAACGGCATCCCGGCCGGCGGCACCTTCACCGGCGCCGAGGGCCTCAAGACCGAGGAGCAGGCGGCGAAGGCGGGCGGCAAGGCCGGTCAGCCCTACGACCCGAACTACCACGCCGCGGGCGACGACCTGAAGAACATCAACCGCAAGGCGTTCGCGACGAACATCGACGTCATCGCGCACGCGGTGGGCACCTACGCCCACGACCTCAGCTCCCTGAAGAAGTGAACACCGGCTTCCTGAAGGGCTGACCTGACGGGCTGGAAGGGCTGATCGCGGTCCGGACAGCCGAACGGGGGCGGGCACTCGGTGCCCGCCCCCGTTCTCATGTGCTCTCAGCGTTACGGCGTGACCTTCTCCACCGTCACGCTGCCCGTGCCCGCGACGGTCCCGCGCGCGTTCAGGAGGCTGACCTCACCGAACAGGACGCGGCCCGCGGCGGCGGGCCCGCTCGCGACGACCTCGGCGGAGACGTCCGCCGAGGCCCCGTTCGCGAGCTCGACCTTCTTCGTCTCGTCGACCTTGATCTGGCCGAGCGAGGAGGAGAAGAACACGTCACGGTAGTCGTACGCGGTCGAGCCCGAAGGGATGGAGTAGCCCGCGACCTCGATGGTGTACGTGCCCGCCGCGGGCTTGGTCAGGCTCACCGACTCCTCGGAGTCGCCGTCCGCCGAACTGGCCACCGGCACGCCGTCCTTGAGGACCGCGAGGTCCAGGTCGGCGGCGGCGTCGGCGGTGGAGCCGATCGCCACGTCGAGCCGCTCGGCGCCCGCGGGCACCTCGACCGTCGTGGTCTGCTTCTCACCCTGCTTGATGGTGGGACGCGTGGTCGCGGCCGAGCCGAGCGTGCCGCCCTTCAGCTTGCCCTGTACGGCGGCGTAGTTGTTCGTCGCCTTCCAGGTGACGGGCGCGGCCTGACCGGACTTGGCCTCCGCGAGCTTCTGCGGCGTGGGGGCGAAGGACACGCCGAGCGCGGCGACCTTGAGCTTGTACGGGTTGTCGAGCACCGGCGACGTACGGCGCGACTCGATCTCGATCTCCCAGACGCCCGGCGTCGGGTTGGCGTACGAGCGCAGGTCCGGGCGGCAGGTGTTGTCCGGGTTCGGGAAGTCCGGGTAGCAGACGAGCGAGGACGTCGACTCGACCGGGACGCCGTACGGGTGGATGGAGATGAACCGCGTCTGGCTCTTGTCCTTCAGACCGCCGAGCGCGACCTCCAGGGTCTTCGCGCCCTTCGGCACCGTCACGAAGAGGGACTTGGTGCCGTTGCGCTGCACCGAGCTGCTCGACGAGGTGGTGAAGGAGGGCTTGGCGAGGTCCTTGGCCACGACGACCGTCGTCATGATCTGGTGGTCGATGCCGCGGGTGCGCTTGTCGTTCACGGTGAGCACGGCGCTGGAGAGACCGTACGACTCCGGCTTGGCCTGCACCTTCACGGTCACGGCCGTGTTCAGGGGCAGCAGCACGTCGTCGTCGCCGACCAGGCGGAACGTCTTGCCGTGGTTGTTGGCGAAGGCCAGCTTGTGCAGGACCGGACGGGTCGGGCCCGTCGTCCGCTTGATGGTGACGCTGTACGTCTTCTTCTGGCCCTTCTTCAGGCCGCCCTCACGGTCGTACAGGCCGGTGCCGGGCTTCTTCAGCTCCTGCTCGAGGGCCGTGTCGACGGGCGCCTTGACCGTGTACTCGTGGGCCTTGGCGCCGCCCTTGACGGCGGCCCAGGCGTCCACGACGTCGATCAGGCCGGTGCCCTGCGCGTAGGCCTGCACGCCCGGGATGCGGTGGGCGGTCGAGGTCAGCGCGGTGCGCAGCTTGGCCGGGGTGAGGTCGACGCGCTGCTGCTTGGCGGCGCTGAGCAGCAGCGCGGAGGCGCCCGCGGCCTGCGGCGACGACATCGACGTGCCGTTCAGCATGGAGTAACCGGCGGGCAGCTTGTAGCCCGCCTCGGCGACCGGGGAGCCCGGCAGCCAGGTCTGCGTGGTGTTGATGGCCGAGCCCGGCGCGGTCACCAGGGGCTGGAAGCCGCCGTCCTCGCGCGGGCCGCGCGAGGAGAAGTTGAACATGTCGTTCTTCTTCGTCACCTCGGAGCCGTAGTTGGCGGCCCAGGTGTCCTTGGAGACCGACGCGCCCACGGAGACGACGTGGTCGGCGAGGGAGGGGTCGCCGATGGTGTTGGCGCCGGGTCCGGAGTTGCCCGCGGAGATCACCAGCTGCACGCCGTAGGTGTCGATGAGGCGCTTGTACAGCTCGGCGCGCGCGTTGTTGCCGTCATTGAGCGCCGGAAGGCCGCCGATCGACATGTTCACGATGTCGACGCCGCGCTTCGTCACGAGGTCGATCATGCCCTCGGTGAGCGCGACGTTGGTGCAGCCGCCGGTCCAGGTGCAGGCGCGCGAGGACACCAGCTTGGCGCCGGGGGCGGCGCCGTTCATCTTGCCGCCGAACAGCTTGTTGGCGGCCGTGATGCCCGCGACGTGCGTGCCGTGCTCGGACTCGATGAGACCGATGTTCACGAAGTCGGCCTTCTTGCCGACCCAGTCGCCGCCGTAGGGGTCCGTCGGCACGTCCTTGCGGATCTCCACGACGAACGGCACGCGCTCGGCGACGTCGGTCGCGGGGTCGTCCTTGCCGAAGTAGCCGACCTGGTGGTTCTTGCCGTACGGCTTCATCGGCTTGTCGTCGCCGAAGTCCTTGTTGTCGTTCAGGTCGACGCGCACGGTCCCGGCGGCCGGGTCGTACAGGACGCCCCAGGTGTCCGTCGTGTCCCCGTCCCGGTTCAGGTCGCCCTTGGCGTCGCCGCCGGTCGTCGCGGCCTCGCGGAAGCGGCTGATCTGGTACGAGCCCGCGGGGGCCTTCCAGGAGTCGCCGTCGAAGGTGAACGTGGGCCCGGACACCGGGTTGGTCATGCGGCGCCAGGTCGCGTCGGCGTCCACGATCGGGTCGGTCGCGGTCACCCAGTCGGTGATCTTGCGCTCGCCGGTCGTGGTCTTCTGCAGCGCCGGGTGGCCGAGGTCGACGCCCGAGTCGAGGATGCCGATGGTGATGCCGCGGCCGTCGGCCTTCGGGTTCTTCTTCACGAAGTCGACGGCGCCCGTCTCGAAGGACGGGTTGTACGGGTTCTTGGCGGGCGTGTTCTTGTCCGGCGCCGGGTAGGCGGCCCGGCCCTGCGCGGACTTCGCGCCCTTGGGGCTCTGCGGCTTCGGGTCGTCGAGCTCGATCTCGTGCCGCAGGTCGATGGCGTGCACGGAGGAGAGCTTCGAGGCGGCCTTGATGGCGGCGTCGGCGCGCGCGGTCGGGACGGCGGCGCGGACGTAGCCGAGCTTGTCGTAGGTGCGGCCGACGGAGCCGCCCTTGACGGCGTCCAGCTCCTTGGCGACCTGCTCGGTCGCGCCGGGCTTCGTGGCGACCATCATCGTGACGGTCTTCTCGCCCTCCGCCTTGGCGTCGGCGAGCAGTTCGGCGTCCTGGGCGCCGAGCTTCGCGGCGGCGTCCTTGGGCGCGGGGGCGGCCGGGGCGGGGGTGGGCCCGTCGGCGGCGAGGGCGAGCGGGAGCGGGGCCGCCGCGCAGAGAGCGGCGGCCACGCCTATCGCGGTGGCGAGGCGGGCGGTGCGTCTGGCGCGGTCGCCGCGTCTCGCGCCCTGGGGCGCGTGGTGTGGATCGAGGGTCATCAGCATCCCTGTACGTAAAGATCGGCTGGTCGAGCCGATGAAGCGAGGGTCCGGAATACGGGGCCGGATGACCGCTCAGCTTTACGTAAGGGGTGCCTGTTTGGGGAGAGTTGCCCGGGGCCCGAGTTCCCCGATGGCGTACTTCCGCCATACGCCATCGGGAACAAGGCGCACCATAACGGGACTTGACGCCCGCGTGAACGCGGGCGAACGCCTCGCGCGGTCGCGGCTAGCTGTCCCGCGACCGCGCGTAGTGACGGGACGCCTTCGCGCGATTGCCGCACACCGCCATCGAGCACCAGCGCCGGGTGCCGTTCCGCGAGGTGTCGAAGAAGTGCAGGACGCACGCCTCGTGGGCGCAGCCGCGGATCCGGTCGGGGGCGGTGGTGAGCAGCTCCAGATAGTCCCGCGCGGCCAGCCACGCGGGCCCCCACGACGGGTCCGCGAACTCGGCCTCCTCGCCCGGCCCCTCCGGCGTCAGCGTCGCCCGCACGCGGCCGTGCGCGAGCACCGCGTCGACGCGGGCCACGGCGTCCGGGGCCCCGCCCGGCTTCCCCGGCAGGTCGACGAGCCCGGCGAGGGCGTCCCGGGCGCGCAGCAGCTGCTCCAGGGTGCGCCGGTCGGCGGCGAACCGCCCGTCGAGCCCGTGCGCCCCGAGCCAGACGGCCAGCCCCTCGACGTCCGTGAGCCCGCCTGTGCCGGCGAGCAGGTCCGCGCGCCCCCCGTCGTGGACCCACCGGGTGTTGAGCAGGTCCAGGGAGAGGGGTTCGCCGGTGAGGGGGCGGGGGTCGGGCGGGGTGGTGGGGGTGGGCAAGGGGGGCTCCCTTCGGTACCGGCGTCACCGCCGCGACGGCGCACTAACCCCTCAAGGGTACGTGACCGGTTGCCTTGGGCGGGGCCGGGACATCGGGGAACGGGACGTGCCTATCCGGTGTACGAGGTCTAACGTCGGCCCGTGCACAAAGAACTGCGGGTGGCGGCCTACGCCGTATGCGTACGCGACGGGTCCGTGCTGCTCGCCCGCTGGGTCGCGGGCGACGGCAGCAAGCGCTGGACGCTGCCCGGGGGCGGCATGGACCACGGCGAGGATCCGTACGACACGGTGATCCGGGAGGCCGAGGAGGAGACCGGGTACGCCGTCGAGCCGGTCGCGCTCCTCGGCGTCGACTCACTGCGCCGCCGCTATCCGAGACGCCTCGGCGCGGTGGCGGACTTCCACGGCGTGCGCATCGTCTACGAGGCCCGGGTCACCGGCGGCACCCTCCGCCACGAGACGTCGGGGTCGACGGACCTCGCGGCGTGGCACCCCCTGGACGCCGTCCCCGAGCTGGACCGCGTGAGCCTCGTCGACGTGGGCCTCGCCTTCTGGCGCACGCGGCCGACGGACGGGCATCTGCCGTAGCCGGGGGCTCCCCAACCCCGCCCCTTCCCGAACCGGGGGCTGCCGCCCCCGGACCCCCGCTATCGGCGCTCCGCGCCTCGTCCTCAATCTCCCCCAAGCTCTTAAGGAGCAGGGGGGACCCCCATGACGGGCTAGAAATTTCCCCGGGGCGGGCTGGAACTTCGCCGCAGCGGCGAGATATTTAGCCCCTCCGGCGTTTGAGGAGCGGGGTCTGGGGCGGAGCCCCAGGATCGGGAAGGGGCGGGATTGGGGAGCCCCCGGCAAGGCCCCCCTTCCCCGCCACATGAACACCGAGTAACCACCACCCCACCCCCCAACGAGCACCGCGTGCACACGCAAAGTGTGCCCTGATCCACTTACGGTGATCGGCGCCACCCGTTGTGGCGACGTTAACGCGCAGGCCACCCCCACTGCCAACGATCCAGTACGAGCGGGAAGTCCACCGGACACAGCACGCAGGACCCTCCCGCGACCACTGCCGACGCGTTCGCACTCGGGGAGACCGCGCCATGTCGCGCATACGCTCTGTCGCCACCACGGCGGCCACCGCCACCGCCTCCGCCACCACGTCCGCCGTCTCCACAGTGAACCGCCGCGCGCTCCTCGCGGCGACGGGCGCCGTCTCCCTCTCGGCGGGCGTCGGGTACGCCCTGGGCCCGGGAGCGGGCTCGGGCAAGGCCGCCCCGGCGGCGGCCGCGGCCCCGGTCCCGATGTCCCGCAGGGCCCCGTCGGCCCCCCTGGCCCCGTACCGCTCGGGCACGACCCTGGCGACGGTCTCGGCGCCCCGCGGCACCTCCGGCTACCGCCGCTTGGGCGACGGCCCGGCCTGGGACCGCGTCGTGCGCGCCGACCTGGCCCCGGCCGAGCCGGGCCGCGAGTCGCGCCGCACCCCGCTGGCGGCGTTCGTCCAGTTCACCGACCTGCACCTGGTGGACGTACAACACCCGCTGCGCTACGAGTACCTGCGGGCGCAGACGGCCAGTGCCTGGCGTCCGCAGGAGGCGCTGTCCGTCGCCGGAGCCGTCTCTCTGGTCGAGCAGGTCAACGGCCTGCGCGGCGCACCCGCCACCGGCGCGCCCCTGCACTTCGTGATGACGACGGGCGACAACACGGACAACAACTCCCGCAACGAGCTTGACTGGTTCCTGAAGGTGATGAGCGGCGGCCGCGTCACCCCCAACTCCGGCGACCCGCGCCGCTACGAAGGCGTGCAGGACAGCGGCCTGAAGCTCTACTGGCACCCGGACGACGCCCTGCGCGACGCCGACAAGGGCGCCGGTTTCCCTCACCTGCACAGCTTCCTGGACGCCGCGATCCGCGAGGTCAACAGCCCCGGCCTGAACCTGCCCTGGTACTCCACGGTCGGCAACCACGACGGCCTGCCCGGCGGCTGCTACGCGCCCGGCGACTCGTACTTCACCGAGTTCGCCGTCGGCGGCAGGAAGCTGATGTCCCTCGACGAGGCGCGCGGCGCGGCCCTGTGGAAGAACGTCAAGAAGGGCCACGACCCGAAGGGCGCCGCCTTCCGGGATCTGCTCAAGTCCGAGGCGCGCCGCATGCGTTCGGTGACTCCGGACGAGGCCCGCGCCCCCTTCACCCCCGCCGAGTACGTCAAGGCCCACCTGAACCCGGCGCACGCGGGCCGCGGCCCGGTCGGCCACGGCTACACCCAGCAGAACCTGGCCGAGCGCACCCAGTACTACTCCTTCCGCATCACCGACGACGTCCTCGGCATCAGCCTGGACACCACCGACCCCGGCGGGCACTACGAGGGCTCCCTCGGCACGGCCCAGCTGCGCTGGCTGGAGCGGCGGTTGAAGGAGGTGGAGAAGAGCGGCGACGCCTCGTACGTCATCGTCTTCAGCCACCACACCAGCAAGTCCATGCGGAACCTGCGCGCCGACCCGGGCCGCCCGCGCGAGCCCCGGCACGGCGGCGACGAGGTCGCTGCGCTCCTCGGACGGCACCGCTCGGTGCTCGCCTGGGTGAACGGCCACAGCCACAAGAACGCCATCACCCCGCACCGCACCGAGCACGGCGCATTCTGGGAGGTCTCCACCGCGTCCCACATCGACTTCCCGCAGCTCGCCCGGGTCATCGAGCTGGTCGACAACCACGACGGGACGCTGTCGCTGTTCACCACCCTGATCGAGTCCGCGGCCCCGCACCGCACCGACTTCGCCGACCTGTCCCAGACGGGCCTCGCCGCGCTGTACCGGGAGCTGTCGTTCAACGCCCCCGGCGCGAAGACCACCCTCGGCGGTGACCCCGGCGACCGCAACACGGAACTCGTCCTGCGCAAGGGGTGATCCCGGAACCAGGCCCGGCTGCGCTACGGTCTCGGCCTGGAGAAGGGACGACGCATGCCAGTACGCAAGCGGCTGCTGGGGGTGGCCGCGGCGGTGACGGTGGCGGGCGTCCTCGCGGCACCCGCCGTGTCCGCCGCACCCGCCGTGTCCGCACGGCCCGGCGCGTCCGGCGCCGACCACGGCCACCGCGCCACCCAGCGGGCCCTGGACCGGGCCGTCACGGCGGGCGTCCCCGGCGTCACCGGCCAGGCCGTCGACCCGTACGGGACCTGGAACTCCGCCGCCGGCCTCGGCGACCTGAGCGCGCGGACGCCGCGCGGCGCGTACGACCACTTCCGCGTCGGCAGCATCACGAAGACGTTCGTCGCCGTGGTGCTGCTCCAGCTCGCGGCGGAGGGCAGGCTCGGCCTGGACGACACCGTGGGGGAGTGGCTGCCGGGCGTCGTCCGGGGCAACGGCCACGACGGCGACAGGATCACCGTCCGCCAGCTCCTCAACCACACCAGCGGCATTTACGACTACCTCGCCGACCCCCGCTTCCAACGCGTGTACTTCACCCCGGAGTTCATGAAGCGCCGCTTCGACACCCGGACGCCAGAGGCCTGGGTGCGCATGGCGATGAGCCACCGGCCGCAGTTCCGCCCCGGCACGGGCTGGGGCTACTCCAACACCAACTACCTGCTCGCCGGAATGATCGTGGAGCGGGCGACGGGCCACTCCTACGCCGACGAGATCCGTGCCCGCGTCATCGAACCCCTCGGCCTGCGCCACACCTTCGTGCCCGGCACCCGGCCGACCCTGCCGCAGCCCAGCTCCCGGGCGTACTCCAAGCTGTTCGCCGACCCGAGGTCACGGTCCACGACGTACGACGTGACGGAGCTGAACCCGTCCGAAGCGGGCGCGGCGGGCGAGATGATCTCCAGCTCGGCGGACCTCAACCGCTTCTACCGGGCGCTGCTCGGCGGACGCCTCCTGCCGGACGAGCAGCTCGCCCAGATGAAGGAGACGGTCCCGGCGAAGGACCTGGGCCCCGGCGTCGGCTACGGCCTGGGCCTGATGCGGGTGCGCCTCTCGTGCGGGACGGCGGTGTGGGGGCACGGCGGCGGCATCCAGGGCTCCCGGTCCGAGGCGATGGCCACCGGCGACGGGCGCCGCGCGCTGGCGGTCAACTTCAACGGCGACTGGACGGGGGATCTGAAGCCGGTGGTCGAGGCGGAGTTCTGCGGCGAGTAGCCCGCGGTGCCGGGGTTGTCGCCCGCCCGGGAGCAGTCGTCCGCCGCCGAGCAGTCGCGCGTGCCGGAGTGCCCGCACGCGCCGGGCACGCGTACGGGGGCGAAACCCCGCCGTCCAGGATTCCGCCCCCGCACTCCCCTCCTGCGGGGCCGCCGCGGCCTGCCTATCTGGGCAGCACCACGACATACGCCGCAGGATCCCGGTCGGCCGCCGCCATCAGCGCCGTCCGCACGACAGTGGCCTGCTGCTCGGCGGTGTCCCGCAGCTTCTTCGGGGTGACGTGGACGACGGTGATGCCGAGGCGCTCCAAGTGCTCGCGCTTGCGGGTGTACTCGGACCACTCCCCTGGCTCCCGGCCCCGCTCGACGAGGGGGGAGCTGAGGCCGTCCTCGCCCTGGCGCGGCGCCCGCGTGTCCAGCTCCACGGCGACGGAGTGCTCGGGCCAGTAGGCGTCGACGCCGCCCAGGTGCGGGCCGCCCGGCAGCCGCAGGTCGACGTTCCACAGCGGGTCGGGCAGGCCGAAGTCCCGTACCAGCGCGTACAACCGGTCCTCCGCGAGGGCCCGGCCCTCGGCGAGGAGCGAGTCCACCGCGTCCACCACGTGCGGCCGGGTGAGCAGCCGGGCGTTGTTCAACTCCCGTACGACCGCAGCCGGTTCGCAGTGGCCGCCGCGCACCGCCTCGGTGAGCAGCCGTCGCACCGCGCCCGCCTCGGCGAGCTGTGCCACGGCGTCGGCGAGCGCGCGCGGCACGGGGGCGACGGGAAGTCCGGTGATCTGCTGGGGAGTCGGCAGGCTGTTGGCGCGGACGAGGCGGGCGCAGCCGGTGGAGCGCAGCCGCCGGGTGCGGGGCACGAGGACGTCGATGCGGTCCAGGGAGAGCAGCGGCGGCGCGGAGGAGAAGCGGTGCAGCGCGAGCGCGGCGAGCCCGGTGATCATCGCGTCCGCGTACGCGGCGTGCGGCTCGCCCGCGCCGGGCTGCGCGGGCACCGACCTGGCCTCCTTGGCCGGCGGGCGGCCGCTGTACAGGAGCACGCCGTGCAGCCGCTCCTCGCTGGTGGGCGGTCCGGGGTGGAGCAGGTAGACGCCGGGCAGGAACTGCTGCCAGGGGCCGCCGGGGCGGCAGTGCGCGCTGGTGTCGGCGCCGGAGACACCGTGCTCGCGCAGTTGCGCGGAGCTCATGACGCGGCGCTGGACGGCGGTGAGGTGGCGCAGGGGGCGCGGGGAGAGCGGGGTGTTGTGGTTCATGACGGGGCCTTTCCCGCCCCCGGACAGCCCGCTAACCGCTGTTACAGTCCCGTCGACAAAACCGGACAACCCCGCCCTAAAGTACGGGCGTTCGAGAGCCGAAAAGGGCCGGTTCGAGGGGCGCGCCGGTGAACTCGGGGGCGTGCGGGGCGGCGTGAGGCCCTCTTGTGGACGGCGGACACCGTTGTCATACTCGGCGCGATGTTTGGCATGGACGCGACGTAATTCGGGCCAACCCTGAGGCGCGCCCGTGCCGGGCACCGGTAACTCCCGATGACCGCCCCCCACTTGAGCGGTCCATCCCCCCCATGGAGGTACTGCGTGAACACCCAACGAGCGAGCAGGCGACGTCTGGCCATCACCGGAGTCGGGGTCGCCGCGCTGGTCGCCGGCACCCTGACGATGGCGAACGCCAGCGCCGCGGCACCGGCCCCCACGCCGGACACCCTCACCGCGACCGCGGCGGGCAAGCTCGCGAACTCCCTCTCCACCGACCTCAAGAGCGACCTGGCGGGCACCCACTACGACGCCACCGCCAAGAAGCTCGTCGCCAGCGTGCTCGACGGCGCTGCCGCCGACGAGGCCCGCGCGGCCGGCGCCGAGGCCAGGATCGTCAAGAACTCGCGGGCCGAGCTGAACTCCGTGCAGAAGACCCTGGGCGCCGACGCGGTCCCGGGCACCTCACGCGCCGTCGACCCGGTCGCCAACAAGGTCGTCGTCACCGCCGACAGCACGGTCAAGGGCGCGGCCCTGAACCGGCTGCGCGCGGACGTCGCCGCCCAGGACGGCAAGGCCGTGCTCAAGCGCACCGCGGGCGAGTTCAAGCCCCTCATCCGCGGCGGCGACGCCATCTACGCCTCAAGCGGCCGCTGCTCACTCGGCTTCAACGTGGTGAAGAACGGCCAGCCGTACTTCCTCACCGCAGGCCACTGCGCCGCCCTCGCAGGCACCACCTGGTCCGAGACCCAGGGCGGCTCGGCCATCGGCACCGTCGAGGACTACGGCTTCCCCGGCCGTGACGACGCCATCGTGAAGTACACCGCCAACACGGCGCACCCGAGCGAGGTCAACCTCTACAACGGCAGCGCCCAGCAGATCACCGGCGCCCGCACGGCCGTCGTCGGCGAGCAGGTGCAGCGCAGCGGCAGCACCACCAGACTGCACGGCGGCACGGTCCGGGCCCTGAACGTCTCCGTCACCTACCCGCAGGGCACCGTCAACGGCCTCATCCAGACCAACGTCTGCGCGGAGCCCGGCGACAGCGGCGGCGCCATGTTCGCCGGCACCAGCGCCCTCGGCCTCACCTCCGGCGGCAGCGGCAACTGCTCCAGCGGCGGCCAGACGTTCTTCGCCCCGGTCACCGACGCACTGTCCCGCTACGGGGCCCAGATCGGCTGACGCACGCCGCAGCCGCCGGACGGGGCAAGCTATAGCCCGTCCGGCGATTGAGGACGAGCGCGCAGCGCGATGCTCTGACATCGGGCACCGCGATGCGACACCCGAAGGACAACCGCGCAGCGCGACGACAGGTGGGCCCAGGGGGCGAGCACCCCCTGGGCCCACCTACGCCCCTCAAACGGGGCCCGCGGCCCCGTCACAGGCCTGCGCCCGAAGCGACCGCGCCAGATCGTCCGTGGCCTCAAGCACCAGCCGACGCAGCGCGGGCGCAGCCTCCTCGTGCCCGGTGAGCCACGCGTCCGCCGCGTCCAGCGCCTCCTGGCTGTCCTGGAAGTGCGGGAAGAGCCCCCGCACCACGTCCATGCCGATCTGGATGGACCGCTCGGCCCACACCCGCTCGATGACCTCGAAGTACTTCGGCGCGTACGCAGCGGTCAGCTCGCGCTGCGCGGCCTGCTGGAACCCCGCGATCGTCGCCTCCACCAGGGCGTTGGACAGCGCGTCCGACTCCACCACGGCGGCCCACGCCTGCGCCTTCACCGCCGCCGAGGGCCGCGCGGCCAGACACCGGACCTGATGCCGCTTGCCGGACGCCGTGTCGTCGCGGGCCAGCTCGGCCGCGAGCGCCTGCTCGTCCGCCGCGCCGCTCACCGCGAGCGCGCCGAGGAACGCCCAGCGCAGCTCCTGGTCCACATCGAGGCCGTCGATCTTGGCCGTGCCGTCGAGGAGCCCCTGGAGCAGCTGCAGATCGGCCGCGGACGACGCCACCGACGCGAAGAACCGCGCCCATGTCAGCTGGTGCTGGCTGCCGGGCTCGGCCACGCGCAGCTCCCGCAGGGCACCCTCGGCGAGCGCCCGGCCGCCCTCCTCGCGCCAGCCCGGCGCGGCGTAGTGCGTGCGGGCGGTGTTCGCCCAGGCGTGCAGCATCTGCAGGACGCCGATGTCGGACTCCTGCCCGGCGAAGCGCAGGACCAGGCCGATGAAGTCCCGCGCGGGCATGAGGCCGTCCCGCGTGAGGCTCCACAGCGCCGACCAGCACAGGGCGCGGGCCAGCGGGTCCGTGATGTCCCCGAGGTGGTCGCGGAGCGTGGCGAGCGACGTCTCGTCGAAGCGGATCTTGCAGTACGTCAGGTCGTCGTCGTTGACCAGGACCAGCTCCGGCGCCTCGGCCCCGGCGAGCTCGGCGACCGTGGTCCGGGGGCCCTCGACGTCCACCTCAGCGCGGGCGTACCGCACGAGGTCGCCGCCCGCCTCGCGGCGGTACAGGCCGACGGCCACGCGGTGCGGGCGCAGCTCGGGGTGGGACTCGGCGGCCTCCTGCACGACGGCGAGCTCCGTGATGCGGCCCTCCGCGTTCAGGGTCACCCGCGGCGTCAGGGAGTTGACGCCTGCCGTCTGCAGCCACGCCCGCGACCAAGCGGTCATGTCCCGGCCGCTGGTCTCCTCCAGGACGGAGAGCAGGTCGCCGAGGCGGGTGTTGCCGTACGCGTGCCGCTTGAAGTAGCGCCGGGCGCCCTCCAGGAAGGCGTCACGCCCGGCGTAGGCCACGAGCTGCTTGAGCACCGAGGCGCCCTTGGCGTACGTGATCCCGTCGAAGTTGAGCTTGGCGTCCTCCAGGTCGCGGATGTCGGCCGTGACGGGGTGGGTGGAGGGGAGCTGGTCCGCGCGGTACGCCCAGGCCTTGCGGTTGTTGGCGAAGGTGATCCAGCCGCTGGTGAAGCGCGTCGCCTCGACCATCGAGAAGGAGCCCATGAAGTCGGCGAAGGACTCCTTCAGCCACAGGTCGTCCCACCACCGCATGGTGACGAGGTCGCCGAACCACATGTGCGCCATCTCGTGCAGGATGACGTTGGCCCGGCGCTCGTAGGACGCCTGGGTCACCTTGCCGCGGAAGATGAACTCCTCGCGGAACGTGACACAGCCCGGGTTCTCCATCGCCCCGAGGTTGTACTCCGGGACGAAGGCCTGGTCGTACTTCCCGAAGGGGTACGGGTAGTCGAAGTGGTCGTGGAAGAAGTCCAGGCCCTGCTTGGTGACGAGGAAGACGTCGTCCGCGTCGAAGTGCTTGGCGAGGCCCTTGCGGCACATCGCGCCGAGCGGGATCTCCAGGCGGGTGCCGTCCTCGAAGACGCGCTCGTAGGAGTCGGTCACGTAGTGGTAGGGACCCGCGACGACCGCCGTGATGTACGTCGAGATCGGCTTGGTCTCGGCGAACTGCCAGACGCCGTCGGTCAGTTCACCGACCCCGTTGCTCCATACCGTCCAGCCTTCGGGCGCCTGCGCGGAGAAGCGGAAGGGGGCCTTCAGGTCGGGCTGTTCGAAGTTGGCGAAGACCCGGCGGGAGTCCGCGGGCTCGTACTGCGTGTAGAGATAGACCTCGCCGTCCTCGGGGTCGACGAAGCGGTGCATGCCCTCGCCGGTGCGGCTGTAGGCGCACTGGGCGTCCACCACCAGCTCGTTCTCCTCGCGGAGGTCCTCCAGGGTGATGCGGGAGCCGTCGAAGACCTCCGAGGGGTCCAGGTCCTTGCCGTTGAGGGACACGGCCGTCACGCTCGGCGCGATCAGGTCCGCGAAGCTCGCGGCGCCCGGCTCGGCGCACCGGAAGCGCAGCGTCGTCACCGACCGGAACGTGCGCGGCGCCCCTGCGTCGCCGTCGCTTTCGCCCACCGCCGAGCGCAGGTCGAGGAAGACTTCGTACCCCTCGACGGACAACAGCGCGGCCCGCTCCTGGGCCTCGTCGCGGGACAGATTCTCACCGGGCACGGGCTGCACTCCCTTGTGGCTCGCGTATGGCTCGCACGACTCGTCCGAACGTCTCTGATCCTCGCATGCGCCCAGTTCGGCGGACATCCGGGAATGCCCCGGCACAGCCCCGATGTTCCCCGGCCAGATCCCCGAACGGATTCCTTAGGGAGAGACATGTCCGAGAACGTCGCGCAGACCACGAACGGCAAGACCCCGGTCGACTTCTGGTTCGACCCGTCGTGCCCCTGGGCCTGGATGACATCACGCTGGGTCCTGGAGGTGGAGAAGGTCCGCGACATCGAGGTCCGCTGGCACCTGATGAGCCTCGGCGTCCTGAACGAGGACAAGCTGGACGAGCTGCCCGAGGAGTACCGCGACTTCCTCACGAACCACGCCTGGGGCCCGGTCCGTGTCGTCATCGCCGCTCAGCAGGAGCACGGCGCCGGCGTCCTCGGCGACCTCTACACCGCGCTCGGCACCCGCATCCACAACCAGGGCGAGGGCCCCACCAAGGAGGCCGTCGCGGGCGCCCTGAAGGACGTGAACCTGCCCGCCTCGCTCCTCGACCACTGGGACGCCACGCCCTACGAGGCCGAGCTGCGCGCCTCCCACAAGGAGGGCATCGAGAAGGTCGGCCAGGAGGTCGGCACCCCCGTCATCGCCGTCCCCGGCACCGACGGCGAGCAGGTCGCCTTCTTCGGCCCGGTCGTCACCCCCGCCCCCAAGGGCGAGGCCGCGGCCCGCCTGTGGGACGGCACGCTCCTGGTGGCGTCGACGCCGGGCTTCTACGAGATCAAGCGGACGCGGACGCAGGGGCCGATCTTCGACTGATCTCAGTCGAAGTGGGGGAGCCGCATGGCGTCGGGAAAGGGTTTCTTGTTGGAGCCCGTGCGCAGGTTGCGGCACTTCGGAGCGAGACACACGAGGAACTCGTGCACGCTCGCCCGGCCGAGGCGCTCCTTGAGCCAGCTCTCCTCGGGACCTTCCAGCTTCCGGTGCGGATGGTCGCTGTCACACGTCCAGCAGTACTCCGTTTTCGGCATGCACATACCTTCGGCCGGAACCCGGCATACCGAAAGGCCCCCGCGAGTCACGTCCTCACGGGGGCCTTTCGTCCATCCGCCTGCCGTCATGAAGGTTGAGAAGACGATCACGAGGCAGGACGTGTCACCGGGCGCGGGGCCCGGGGTGGGTCACGGGGCGAGCAGCAGGCTGTTCACGCGCTGCTTGGCGGCCTCGTAGCGCTTGGCCACGTCCTGCCAGTTCACGACCTCCCACATGGCCTCGATGAAGTCCACCTTCTGGTTCTTGTACTGCAGGTAGAAGGCGTGCTCCCAGGCGTCGAAGACCAGGATCGGGGTGGAGCCCTGGCCGACGTTGCCCTGGTGGTCGTAGATCTGCTCGACGATCAGGCGGTTGCTGAGCGGCTCGTAGGCGAGCACGCCCCAGCCCGAACCCTGGGTCGTCGCGGAGGCCTTGGTCAGCTGGGCCTTGAACTTGGCGAAGGAGCCGAAGGACTCGGTGATGGCGTCCGCGAGCTCACCGACGCCGTCGGCGGCCGTGGGCTCACCGCCGCCGCCGTCCTTCGGGCTGTTCATGTTGTGCCAGTAGATGCTGTGCAGGATGTGCCCGGAGAGATGGAAGGCCAGGTTCTTCTCCAGGCCGTTGATGGCGCCCCACGACTCCTTGTCGCGGGCCTCCGCCAGCTGCTCCAGGGTGTCGTTCGCGCCCTTGACGTACGCGGCGTGGTGCTTGTCGTGGTGCAGCTCGATGATCTGCGGGTTGATCACCGGCTCCAGCGCCGCGTAGTCGTACGGAAGTTCAGGAAGCGTGTAAATGGCCATGAGAGAGCCCTCCGACGTGCTCTGCGTGCTTGCCGCGCCGTGTCGCGCGGCGCCGCCTCGCACCTCTTTATTGCGACCTATGTGCAAGTGCAGGCTAGCAGCAGGAGTACGGTGAAGTTGATCAGCCCTTCGTCCTAGGCCCGAGGACCCGGTGCCTGTGCCACGGACGGCCGAAGGCCCCGCTCCACAGGGGGGAGCGGGGCCTTCGGATGCTTCCGGCCGGTCTCAGGGGCGCGGCGCGCCGGTGTCCCGGTTCTCCACGGCCTTCTGGCGGGCGTAGCCGACGGCCATGAGGATCAGGGTCAGTCCGCCCGAGTAGAAGAGCTGGGTGCGGGTCTCGGACTCACGGGCCATGAGGACGAACACCGTCGCCATGCCGGCGAGCGCCACATAGGTGAGCCAGGGGAAGAGCCACATCTTCACGACCAGCTTCTCCGGCGACTCGCGCTCCAGCTTCCTGCGCAGCTTCAGCTGCGCCATCGCGATGAAGAACCACACCACCAGGATGATCGCGCCGATGGTGTTCAGGAGCCACTGGAAGATGTCGTCGGGCCGCCAGTAGCTGAGCAGGACGCACAGGAAGCCGAAGGCCGACGAGGTCAGGACGGCGATGCGGGGCACGCCGTCGAACATCCGGCCGAGCGCCTTGGGGCCCTGGCCGCGCTGCACCAGCGAGTTGGCCATGCGCGAGGCGCCGTAGATGTTGGCGTTCATCGCGGAGAGCAGGGCGATGAGGACGACGACGTTCATGATCTGGCCCGCGCCGTCGATGCCGAGGTGGTCGAGCGTGGCGACGTAGGGGCCCTTCGCCGCGACCTCCTCCTTCGTCCACGGCAGCAGCGTCACGACGACGGCCATCGAGCCGATGTAGAAGAGGGCGATCCGCCACATCGCCGTGCGGACGGCCTTGGCCACGCCCTGCACGGGGTGCTCGGACTCGGCCGCCGCGATGGTGACGGTCTCCAGGCCTCCGTACGCGAACACGGAGGCGAGCAGTCCGACGATCAGGCCGTCCACGCCGTTGGGCATGAAGCCGCCCTGCCCGGTGAGGTTGGTCATGCCGGGCGCCTCGGTGTCGGGGAGCCAGCCGAAGATCGCGAGCACGCCGATGCCGAGGAAGAGGACGATCGCGCCGACCTTCAGGGCGGCGAACCAGAACTCGAACTCGCCGAAGTTCTTCACGGCCGCGAGGTTCGTGGCGCAGAACGCCAGCATGAACAGGGCGACCCAGGCCCACTCCGGGACCCCCGGCACCCAGCCGTGCACGATCTTCGCGGCGCCGATGCCCTCCAGGCCGACGGCCACGCACAGCAGGAACCAGAACGACCAGCCCGCGGTGAACCCGGCCCACGGGCCCATGGCCCGCTCGGCGTGCACGGAGAAGGAGCCGGACGCCGGGTTGGCGGCGGCCATCTCGCCCAGCATGCGCATGACGAGCATGACCAGGGCGCCGGAGATCGTGTACGCGAGGATGATCGAGGGCCCGGCCGCGGCGATGGCGGTGCCGGAGCCCACGAAGAGCCCGGCGCCGATCACGCCGCCGAGGGCGATCATCGACAGATGGCGCTGCTTGAGTCCGTGACCGAGCGGTGCGTCGGTCTTGGGTGGTGCGTCCTGCAAGGACGTCCGAGACATGGGCGTGCCCTGTTCAGTAGCAGAGACGGGAGAGCGGAGCGGGCCACAGTCTGAGCGCGCGTACCGCTCACAGGGAACAGTTGACCGGTATACGGACACGACGCTCACACATGGTGAAGATTTGTTCACGTGGCGATCACATGGTCGTCATATGAGGGTGTCATGGCGCGCACTCCGTCCCCACGGAACCGCCATGTCGGGCGTACGTCACCTACGTACGCGTCATCTACGTACGCGCCGCACCGGATCTGCGGCCGAGCCACTCCCGCACCCACGCCACCGCGATCACCAGCGCGGTCGCGCCCGCCGACCACAGCAGCTGCGGCCGCGCCCCGTCGTCCCGGAGCATCAGCAGGATGACCACGGCCATCGCCGCGAGCGCTGCCCACGTCAGCCAGGGGAAGAACCACATGCGCAGCGTCAGGCGCTCGGGCGCCTCGCGCTCGATGCGGCGCCGCAGCCGCAGCTGAGAAAGTGCGATCAGCGCCCAGACGAAGAGGAGCGCCGCGCCGACCGAGTTGAGCATGTAGAGGAAGACGGACTCGGGCCACTTCAGATTCAGCAGCACGGACACGAAGCCGAACGCCACGGAGGCGAGCACCGCCCGGCGCGGCACCCCGCCGCCCGACACCCGGAGCAGCGCCTTCGGCGCCTCCCCGCGCTCGGCGAGCGAGAAGATCATGCGCGAGGAGCCGTACAGATTGGCGTTCAGGGACGACAGGAGCGCCACGAACACCACGATGTTCATGAGGGTCCCGGCCGACGGGACGCCGATGGAGTCCAGGACCGTGACATACGGGCTCAGACCCGCCTGCTGCGCCGTCCACGGCAGCACCGTCACGATGACCAGCATCGAGCCGACATAGAAGAAGAGGATGCGGTACACCGCGCTGCGCACCGCCCGCGCCACCGAGCGCACCGGGTCGTCGGACTCCGCCGCGGCGATCGTCACGATCTCCAGACCGCCGAAGGCGAAGATCACCACGACCACGCCGGAGACCACCCCGTCCCAGCCGTGCGGCAGGAAACCGCCGTCGCCGGTGAGGTGCGTGAAGCCGACCGGATCGGTGTCGGGGAGCACCCCGAAGATCGCGAGCAGCCCGAGCACGAGGAACGCGCCGATCGCGAAGACCTTCAGGGCGGCGAACCAGAACTCGAACTCGCCGAAGTTCTTCACGGCCGCGAGGTTGGCGCCGGTGAAGACCACCATGAAGGCGAGCACCCACGCCCACTGCGGCACGCCCGGCACCCACTCGTTCGCGATCCGGGCCGCGCCCGTCGCCTCCACCGCGAGCACCACGACGAGCAGGAACCAGTACAGCCACCCCACCGAGAACCCGGCCCACCGCCCGAGCGCCCGCTCCGCGTGCACGGAGAACGCGCCGGACGCGGGCATCGCGGCGGACATCTCGCCGAGCATCCGCATCACACACATCGCGAGCGCGCCCGCGATCAGATAGGAGAGGACGATCCCGGGTCCCGCGACCGCGATCCCGGCCCCCGAACCGACGAAGAGCCCGGCGCCGATGACGCCGCCGAGGCCGAGCATGGTGAGGTGGCGCTGCTTGAGGCCGCCGCCGAGGGGTTCGGGCCCCGCGTCCGTGGCGGCGGGCGCGTCCACCGCCGTCGCTCCTGTGGGAGGCACCGCGGACCGGGACGGCAAGGAGTCGTGCTTCACGTGTCGTCGGCTCTCGTGCTCAGGGAATCCAGCGGTGATCTGGATTGGCGGGAATCCACAGTGTCGCCGCTGGGCGTCCCGGGAAGCAACCGGGGCCCTCGCGGCACTGACCTCAGTGACGAGCGTCACGCCGAACCAGGTGTGCCCCGGCGTCTTTGTGCGAAGCCCACCAACGCCGGGCCGCTGCCTTTGTCAGCGGCACCCCCTGATGAGCGGCCCCCGCCGGGGATAGGGTCACAGCGTCCGCCACCCCGCCCCTGGCCCTCAGAACACGGAGTCCCGATGAGCACAGCCGCCATATCCCGTCCGGGTCAGGTCCTGGCCGACCTGATCCCCGCCACCCGCCTGCGCGACGTGACCCTGGTCCTCGGCGGCGCCGCCCTCACCGGCATCGCGGCCCAGATCGCCGTCCCGGTCCCCGGCTCCCCGGTCCCGGTCACGGGCCAGACCTTCGCGGCCCTGCTCGTCGGCACCTCGCTCGGCGCCTACCGCGGCGCGGCCTCGCTCGCGGTGTACGCGCTCGTCGGCATGGCGGGCATGCCCTGGTTCGCGCAGGGCAAGGCGGGCATGGGCATGCCGAGCCTCGGCTATGTCTTCGGCATGCTGCTCGCCGCGATGGTCGTGGGCGCCCTCGCCCGCCGCGGCGCCGACCGCAGCGTGGCGCGCATGGCCGGGACGATGGTCCTCGGCTCCGCGATCATCTACGCCGTCGGCGTGCCGTACCTGGCCGCGTCGACCGGCATGTCGCTCACCGAGGCGGTCGCGGCCGGACTCACGCCGTTCCTGATCGGCGACGCGCTGAAGGCGGCGCTCGCGATGGGCGCGGTGCCGCTGGCGTGGAAGTACCTCGACGAGAAGCGCTGAGACCTCACGGACGTCTGACAAGCGGGCCGGTGCCGTGCGGGCACCGGCCCGTCGACGTCAACGGACGTTGTAGTTCCGCCTGAAGAGGTTCGCCGGGTCGTACGTGACCTTCAGCCCGGCGAGCCTCTTCTGTGTCTCGGCGTCGTACAGCCCCTCGGGCCGGTCACCACCGGCGAAGGTGAAGTTCAGGGACCGGCCGAGGACGTGGGGCGCCACCTCCCCGAAAGCGCCCGCGTACAGCTCCCGCAGGACGGCGCGGTCGGCCCCCGCTGTGTCCTCGGCGGTCTCCGTGCCCCCGGCGCCGTTCAGGGGCGACAGGATCCGCAGCAGCCACTGGGCGTCCCGGTGCGGCACGGCGTTCACGGCGGGCCGGGCGAGGGCGCCGCCCAGGTGGTTGAGCTGCACCACGTGCATGCGGTCGGCGGCGGGCCCGGTGAGCGCGAGGATCCGCTCCAGGGCGTCGCGGTCCAGGGCGTCCAGCATCCGGCTCTCCCCGTAATAGGCGTGCGGGAAGTCAGGGTCGCTGTGGATGGTGTGGCTCTCGGTGTACGGCAGTTCGCGCAGGGAGTCCTCGTGCGCGGGCCCGATCGCGCGCAGCGGCGCCACGAGCCGCTCGCCCTCCGCCGCGGTGCCGGTGTACGCGACGCGCACGGTCAGCAAATAGCGGCCCCGCAGCGCCTCCGGGAGCATCGGCAGGTCCGGGTAGACCAGCGCCGCGAGGGACGAGGTGACCTCGTCGGGCACCGTCTCTGTCCAGGCCGTGTAGGCGCGCAGGACCGCCCCCGGGTCGACCTCGCGCCCGTCGAAGGCGAGCGCGCCCCCGTACAGCCGCGTCACGGGGACCAGACCGATCTCCAGGGCCGTCACGACGCCCAGGTTCGCGCCGCCGCCGAGCAGCCCCCAGAACAGCTCCGGCTCGCTGTCGGCCGTCACGTGCCGCACGGCGCCGTCGGCCGTGACCACGTCCAGGGACCGCACGTGGTCGGCCGCGTACCCGAACTCCCGCGCCAGGACGCCGAGCCCGCCGCCCAGCGTGTACGACACCGCGCCCACGGACGGCGCCGAGCCGTTCAGGGGCGCGAGGCCGTGCTCCGCCGCGGCCGCGACGACCTGCCCCCAGCGGACCCCGGCGCCGACCCGCGCGGTGCGGGCCGCCGGGTCCACGACGACCTCGTCCAGGCGGCGGGTGCTGATGAGGACGCCGCCCGCCGACGCGTCCGGCAGGCCGTGGCCGGTCGCCTGCACGCCGATCGGCAGGCCCGCGTCGGCGGCGTACGTCACGGCCGCGACGACGTCGTCGGTGCTCGTGGCCGCGAAGACGAGGTCCGGGCGCTGGGCGTACCCCGTCTGGAAACCGGCGAGTTCGTCGTCGTATCCGGCGTCGCCGGGGCACAGGACAAGTCGGCGGTCGGTGAGGGCGCTGAGGTCCACGGGTCTCTCCCTGCTTCGATCTTGCTGTCGAAGCACACCTTGACGCGGAAACCTGACATCTCCCGTCAAGTTTTCCGAGAAGAAGAGTTCGAGAAGAAGATCCGACAAGAAGAAGCGGGACGCCCGCGGGGACGGCGGCCGCAGCCGTTGCCCTCCCCGCGGACGCCCCGCACCGGGCGTCGGGACCTGTCAGGCCTCGGTGAGCTCCTCGTCCGAGCGAGGCCGGACCTTCTCGCGCACCAGCGCGAAGCCGAGCACGAGGGCCGCCACGAGCAGCGAGAGCACCATCTGCTTGCGCCCGGCGTCGTCGTACAGCATGTAGACGATCACGAACGAGATCATCCCGATGGTGACCCAGGTCAGATACGGGAACAGCCACATCTTCACGACCAGCTTCTCCGGCTGCTCGCGCAGGATGATGCCGCGCATCTTCAGCTGCGTGAAGCAGATGACGAGCCAGACGAACAGGGCGACGGCGCCGGAGGAGTTCAGGAGGAACTCGAAGACGGTCTCCGGCCACTGGTAGTTGAACCACACGGCGACGAAGCCGAAGACGACCGAGCTGAGGATCGCGACGCGCGGCACGCCCGAGGCGGTGGTGTGGGTGAACGCCTTCGGGGCGTCGCCGCGCTCACCGAGCGAGAAGGCCATGCGCGAGGCGGTGTACAGACCGGAGTTGAGACAGGACAGGACGGCCGTCAGGATGATCACGTCCATGACCGTGCCCGCGTTCGGGATGCCGATGGAGTTCAGCGCGGCGACGTAACTGCCGTCCTTGACGATCGACTTGTCGTCCCACGGAAGCAGCGTCACGACGACGAAGATCGAGCCGAGGTAGAACACGCCGATGCGCCAGATGACGCTGTTGGTGGCCTTGGTGACGGCGCGCTGCGGGTCCTCGGACTCACCGGCGGCGAGGGTGACGATCTCGGAGCCCATGAAGGAGAAGACGACCATCAGGACGCCGGTGAGGATCGCTCCCGCCCCGTTGGGCAGGAATCCGCCCGCGTCGGTGAGGTGCGCGAAGCCGCTGCCCGGATTGTCCGAGCCGGGCAGGATGCCGAACACGGCGAGCAGACCGACGACGACGAACCCGCCGATCGCCACGACCTTGATGCCCGCGAACCAGAACTCGAACTCGCCGTAGGAGCCGACCGAGACGAGGTTGGTGGCGGTGAGCACCACCATCACGATGAGCGCCCAGGCCCACTGCGGGACGCCCGGCATCCACCCGTTGAGGATGTCGGCGCCCGCGGTCGCCTCGACGGCGAGCACCACGACCCAGAAGAACCAGTAGAGCCAGCCGATGGTGAAGCCCGCCCAGCGGCCGAGCGCCTGGTCCGCGTAGGCCGAGAAGGACCCGGAGGTCGGCCGGGCCACGGCCATCTCGCCGAGCATCCGCATCACGAGCACGACCATGGCGCCCACGAGCGCGTACGACACGAGGATCGCGGGGCCCGCGGCCTTGATGCCGGCGGAGGATCCGACGAAGAGACCCGCCCCGATCACGCCACCGATGGCGATCATGGACAGGTGCCGGTTCTTGAGTCCGGCCTGCAGGCCGTCGCCGCCGCCGTTCCCACCGTCCGGCTGCGAATTGCCGGGTCCTTCGTCGGTGCTGTCTTCCTTCGCAAGGGACGGTTGCGAGGTCATAGGCAGATCCTTTGGTTCGCGGGGACAAGCCTCCGCATTAAAAGCGCAGGGGCGTACGGGACGAAAGGCCCGTCTCCGGATCGTTGTATTCCGCGGAATCCTGAGTGAACGAGCGCTTACGCTCGATGACCGGACAGGCGCATTGGCCTGCACCAATCGGTGCTCGGAGGGGGTGCCCGGCGGCCCCACGGCGGCCGCCCGTCCCCGTGCGTGCCACACTTCGCCCATGCGCGTGTACCTCGGCTCGGATCATGCCGGCTACGAACTCAAGAACCACCTCGTCGAATGGCTCAAGGAGCACGGGCACGAGCCCGTCGACTGCGGGCCCCACATCTACGACGCCCAGGACGACTACCCCCCCTTCTGCCTCCGCGCCGCGGAGCGGACGGCCGCGGACCCCGAGTCCCTCGGCATCGTCATCGGTGGCTCCGGGAACGGGGAGCAGATCGCCGCGAACAAGGTGAAGGGGGTGCGGGCCGCTCTCGCGTGGAGTGAGCAGACCGCCGCGCTCGGGCGTGAGCACAATGACGCCAACGTGATCTCCATCGGCGGGCGGATGCACACCCAGGACGAGGCCACGAAGTTCGTCGAGATCTTCCTGGCCACGCCGTACTCCGGTGAGTCCCGTCACACCCGGCGCATCGAGATGCTCTCCCGCTACGAGACCACCGGCGAGCTGCCGGCCATCCCGGCGCACCACCCGCAAGAGGGCTGAGCCCGTCGGCCTTCGCGGGGCGCCCCAGTCCCGCCCCTTTCCCGAAACTGGGGCTCCGCCCCAGACCCCGCTCCTCAAACGCCGGAGGGGCTAGAAATTGTGCCGGTAAGTTCCAGCCCGTCCGGCGTTTGAGGACGAGGCGCGGAGCGCCGATCAGCGGGGGTCCGGGGGCGGCAGCCCCCGGTTTCGGGAAAGGGGCGGGCTTGGGGAGCCCCCGGCAGGGCCCCACCCCACCACCCCCCCGCTATAAGGAGAACCCGTGCCGGAAGGGCACACGATCCACCGGCTCGCGGCCGACCACCGGGACCGTTTCCAGGGCCGGAAGACGACCGCGAGCAGCCCGCAGGGCAAGTTCTCCGACAGCGCGGCCCTGGTGACGGGCAGACCCCTGGACACGGCGGAAGCCCACGGCAAGCACCTCTTCCTGGGCTTCCAGGACACCGGCTGGATCCACATCCACCTGGGCCTCTTCGGCAAGGTCACCCTCGGCGGCGCCCCCGCGCCCCCACCCACGGACACCGTCCGCCTCCGCCTGACGAACGACACCGCGTACATGGACCTCCGCGGCCCGACGACCTGCGCCCTGATCACGGACGAGGAGAAGCAGGCGATACACGCCCGCCTCGGCCCGGACCCGCTGCGCCCGCGGGGCGAGGGGAACGACCCGGAGACGGCCTGGCGCCGGATCTCCCGCAGCCGCACCACGGTCGCCGCGCTCCTCCTGGACCAGAAGGTCGTCGCGGGCGTGGGCAACGTCTACCGCGCCGAGGTCCTGTTCCGGCACGGCATCGACCCGTACACGCCGGGCAAGGACCTCACGTACGCCCAATGGACCGCGATCTGGGCGGACTTGGTGGACCTGATGTGCGAGGGCGTCCGGCACAATCGCATCGACACGGTCCGGCCCGAGCACACTCCGGAGGCGATGGGCCGCCCGCCGCGCGTGGACGACCACGGCGGCGAGGTGTACGTGTACCGCAGAGCCCGGCAGGCCTGCCACATCTGTGGCGGCGAGATCCGCACCGCCGATCTCGCCGCCCGCAACCTCTTCTGGTGCCCGACGTGCCAGCCCAGGGGCAACCGCCCTTAACCGGCACCCGGTCACCGGCCGAGACAAGAAACAGGTTCCACTCACCGTGTTCGACGACCTGAGCGCGCCCTTCGCCCTGGCCGCGGCCCTGGCGTTCTTCGTCCTCTACTTCCTCCCCGCGCTGCTCGCCTTCTGGCGGGACGCGGAGAACCGCTGGCTAGTCCTGGTCGTCAACGTCCTCTTCGGCGCCAGCGTCCTCGGCTGGTTCTTCGCGCTGTACCTGGCGACCCGCAAGCCGAAGGTGCCCCACGGCGCGCGGGCGGGCAGCGTCGGCTAGAAGCCGTGCGACAGCCACGGCGCGACGGCCGAGCCGAACGCCAGGCCCGCCTCCGCCACCGCGCCCTGGCGCAGCTCCCGGACCCGGCCCGCCGCGGCGAGCTGGGTGAGCGGGACGCCGCCCAGGTAGAGGGAGCCCAACTCGCGGACGGCGAGGGCGAGGTCGGCCGGGGCGCTGTCGTCGACGCGCTTGCAGGAGGCGCCCTTGGTGTCGCCGGTCAGGCGCCAACGGCCCTGGTTCCAGGGGCAGAAGGCGTCCTCGACGTCGAGGACGACATCCACCGGCGCCTGGTACGTACGCGCTTCGAGGGCGGCGCCGACGTCCACAAGACGTACGTACAGCGACTCCCGGGTCCGCAGGTCGCAGCGGCGCACGTTCGTGACGAGCTGCGCGACCGGGTCGTCCACCGGCCGGTTCAGGGCCAGGACCGTCGACGTCAGGTCGATGTCGAACAGGAACCGCCACAGCGCGGCGTACGCCGCCGGGTCGAGGGCCTCCACGTCCTGCACCTTGACCGTGCCCTTGGGACCCTGGGCGTCCCACTCGGGCTTGACGGCGTAGAACGCGAACCCGACGACCTCGCCGTCGCGCTCGGCGAGCACGCACTGCTGCGGTGACGCGCCGTTGCGGTCGGCCGGCGGGTCCAGGGTGACCAGGCGCTCCCAGCCGGGCCGCCGCGCCATCAGGCCGGGGCGGCCCGGCACCCGCCGCGCGTACACCGCCTCACAGGCGGGCAAGGCCTTGGCGGGCGTCTCGTAGCGAAGGCGTACGTCGTCGGTGCCCGGCGGGACGGTCAGGCCCACCCGGGTCGTGTCGATCTCCATGCGGTGGTGGAACGAACCCGCCCCGTACCCGAACCGGCCGTAGATCTCCGGCTCCGACGCCGTCAGGACCGCGACGGCCTCGCCGCGCTCCCGGACGTCGTCCAGCTGGCGCCGCATCATCGCCGTGAGCAGGCCGCGCCGCCGGTGCGTGGCCGCCACGCCCACCATCGTCACGCCCGCCGTGTCCACCAGGGCGCCACCCGGCACCGACATGCGGAAGCTGAAGGCGCCCGCCGTGCCCACACAGGTCTCGCCGTCCCAGGCGCCGATCGAGCGCTCGCACTCGGTGAGGTCGCGCCACAGCTCGCGCTCCTCCGGAGCCTCGGCCACACCACCGAAAGCGACGTCCAGCGTTTTGTACCACTGCTCCCAGTCGCCCTGGCTCAACTCCCGCAAGTCTGCTGTCATATGCCATGCCTACCAGGGCTCCAAGGGCGCGGCGAATTGTTTTCCGCGTACCGGAACGCGCGTGTGGACGCTGGGTGTGGAGATACGGGCGAGGTGCCCCTGAAGGGGGACAAGAGGTACCTCCCGTGCGAAGTGCCTGGCCCGGTGGATAGGGTCCACGAGCAATGGCGGTACGACGAGAAGGGCGCGAGCGGCGCGAGCAGCGTGCGCGGCGTGCCGAAGCCGATACGTTCCCGGCCCGCATGAAGAAGCGGCTGCACCGGGCGCGCATAGGGCTGCGCAAATCCGGTGTCGACTACTTCCGGGGCGACGGCTCCGACTGGGTGGCGCTCGCCGCACTCCTCTTGACCGTCCCTGTCATCACCGCGTGCACGATCGTCAACCCGGTGTGGTTCTCGCCCGCCGCGCTCGTGCTGCCCATCGTCGCGGGCGGACTGCTCCTGCGGCCCTCCAGCCTCCTCGGTCTGTACGCCGCCTCCGCGGCCGCCCTCATCGTGGAGTCCGTGCAGCTCGGCCCCTACACGGAAGGGCCCGCCCGGGTCACCCCCGGCACCGTCCTCGCCGTCGCCGCCTGCGGCTTCTTCGGGCTCCTCATCGCCCAGTTCCGCAGCCGCGTCGGGGTGCCCTGGCGGGGCGGCGGGACCATGCTCTTCGACCTGCGCGAGCGGATCCGGGTGCAGAGCAAGCTCCCCAAGCTGCCGCGCGGCTGGCACCGCGAGATGGCCCTGCGGCCCGCCGGGGGCCAGTCCTTCTCCGGCGACTTCGTCGTCGCCGCCCGCACCAACGGCGGGCGCACCCTCGAAGTCGTCCTCACCGACGTCTCCGGCAAGGGCATGGACGCCGGGTCGCGGGCGCTGCTCCTGTCCGGCGCCTTCGGCGGCCTCCTCGGGTCGCTGCCGCCGCACGCCTTCCTGCCCGCCGCCAACGGGTACCTGCTCCGCCAGGACTGGGACGAGGGCTTCGCCACCTCCATCCACCTCGTCCTCGACCTGGAGACCGGCGACTACGAACTCCTCTCCGCCGGGCATCTGCCCGCCCTCCAGCTCAGCGCCGGGACCGGGCGCTGGGAGGAGAAGTCCGGCGAGGGGCCGCTCCTCGGCGTCTACGACGGGGCCCAGTTCGACCCCGTCAAGGGGTCCCTGCGCCCCGGTGACGTCCTCATGCTCTTCACCGACGGCATCGTCGAGGCCGCCGACCGCGACATCGCCGAGGGCATCGACCGCCTCACCGGCGAGGCCGACCGCTACGTCCCCGGCGGCTTCCACGGGGCCGCGTGGCACCTCATCGAGGCGGTCGCGAAGGACGTCAACGATGATCGGGCGCTGTTGTTGATCTGCCGCGACGCGTGAGCTGGCCGGGGGCCTTGGGGGCCTGGGGGGGGGCTCTGGCTCGGCTGCGCCGGGGGCACCCCCGATGCGGCGCTCCGCGCCGCGTCCTCAAGCGCCGGACGGGCTCTCTCCCACCCACCCGCCCGGACTTGCACCGGCCTG
>NZ_JNXT01000075.1 GCF_000716675.1 Streptomyces alboflavus | reverse complement strand
GGGACGGGGGAGAGGGTGGGTGCCGGTGCCGGTGCCGGTGCCGGTGTCGGGGCCGAGGGCGGGGGCGAGGGGCGCCCGGGGGCGGAGCGGTTCGTGGGCGGGGAGGGTGCGGCGGGCTCCGGTGCCGCGGCCGTCGCGCCCACACCGCCCGGGGGTGCGGAGCGCGCGCCGGGGGCGCGGGGGATGTGCGGGCCCTGCTCTTCGTCCTGCTCTTCGTCAGGGCCCCGCTCCCCGTCCGGATCTCAGCCCTTGGCCGGGTCCCGGCCCCCGGCCCTCGCCGAGGAGCCTTCCGCGACGCGGGGCCGAGCCTCGGCCCCGGCCGGGGGCGAAGCCCGGGGCGAGGGTGCGGTCGAGGGCACGGACACGGGCACGGGTACGGGCGGCGGCGAGGCGCGGGACGGGTACGGGCGGGTGTTCGCCGTCCGCGAGTTCCGGGTCGTGTTCGTCGCGCACGCGCTGTCGCTGCTCGGGGTGGTCGTCAGCGAGATCGCGCTGGCGGTGCTCGTGTACGACCTCACCGGGTCGCCGCTGCTCAGCGCGCTGGCGTTCGCGCTGGGGATGCTGCCGTACCTCGTGGGCGGGACGCTGTTCGCCGGGGTCGCCGACCGGTATCCGCCGCGCCGGGTGCTCGTCGTCTGCGACCTCGTGTGCGCCGGGTGCGCCGCGCTGATGGCGCTGCCCGCGACACCGGTCGCCGGACTGCTTGCGCTGCGTTGCCTGATCGCCGCCGTCTCACCGGTGTTCAACGGCACCCGGATGGCGACGCTCACCGACGTCCTCGGCGACGGCGACCTGTTCGTGCTCGGGCGTTCGCTCCTGCGGATGGTGTCGCAGAGCGCTGTCCTCGTCGGCTTCGGGCTCGGAGGCGTGCTGCTCACCGTCGTCTCCCCGCGCGGGGCGCTCGTCATCACGCTGGTGACGTTCCTCGCGTCGGCGCTGCTGCTGCGGACCGGTACGAAGCGGCGGCCCGCGCGGGGCGGCGCCCGGGGGAGCGGGGGCGGGGACGCCGCGCTCCTGCGGTACTCGCTCGCCGGTGCCCGTGAGGTGCTCGGGCACCGGCGGATCCGCGCGCTGCTGCTCCTGCTCTGGGCGCCCCCGATGTTCGTCGTCGCCCCCGAGGCCCTCGCCGCCCCCTACGCCGACCAGATCGGCGTCGGCACCGCCGGGGTCGGCCTGCTGATGTGCGCGATGCCCGTCGGCACCATCGCGGGCGAGGTGTACGCGGGCTCCGCGCTCAGCCCCGCCACCCGCTCCCGCATCGTCCTGCCGCTGGCCGCGACCACGCTGCTCCCGCTGCTCGCGTACGCCTTCGTGCCCGGCCTCGCCTGGGCGCTGCCCGCGCTCGCGCTCGCCGGGGCCGGAGCTGCGTACACGCTCGGACTCGACCGCTGGTTCGTCGACGCCGTGCCGCCGGAGCTGCGCGGCCGGGCGATGACCGTGCACACGGCGGGCCTGATGACCCTTCAGGGCGTCGGCATGGCGCTCGCCGGGCTCGCCACCGAGTTCTTCGCCGTCAGCACGGTGGTCGCGGGCGCCGGGGCGCTCGGCACCGTGTGCTGTCTGCTCCTCGTCCGCGAGGTCCGGTCGACAGGGCGGGCAGGGGCGAACGCGCTGCCGAATTCTGAGACTGGGGCTGACCGGTATGTGACCGGCGGCTAAGGTCGACGCTGTGCCGAAGCCGCTCAGTCTCCCCTTCGATCCCATCGCCCGAGCCGACGAACTCTGGAAGCAGCGCTGGGGTTCCGTGCCCGCGATGGGCGCCATCACCTCGATCATGCGCGCGCACCAGATCCTGCTCGCCGAGGTCGACGCGGTCGTCAAGCCGTACGGCCTGACCTTCGCGCGCTACGAGGCCCTGGTGCTGCTGTCCTTCTCCAAGGCGGGCGAGCTGCCGATGTCCAAGATCGGCGAGCGGCTCATGGTGCACCCGACGTCCGTCACGAACACCGTGGACCGGCTCGTCCGGTCAGGGCTCGTGGACAAGCGGCCGAACCCGAACGACGGGCGCGGCACGCTCGCCTCCATCACGGAGAAGGGGCGCGAGGTCGTCGAGGAGGCGACGCGGGAGCTGATGGCGATGGACTTCGGGCTCGGCGTCTACGACGCGGAGGAGTGCGGGGACATTTTTGCGATGCTTCGGCCCCTGCGGGTTGCTGCGCAGGACTTCGACGGCTAGCCCTCTGGGGCTGCGCCCCTCTCCCCGCCTCGTCGGCGCTCCGCACCTCGTCCTCAAACGCCGGACGGGCTTTCTCCCACCCGCCCGCCCTTGCTATTGCTTCGGCCCGGGTGGGACGCACTGCCTGCCTGCCCGGTGCCCTTCAGCCCGCCCCGGCGAGGTCTCCCACCCGGCCCGGTGAGGCTTGCCGCGCCTCCGCGAGACTTTCCGTCCGCCTGCCTCGGTGAGGCTTGCGGTCCGCCCCGGCGAAGTATTTTCAGCCCGTCCGGCGATTGAGGACGAGGCGCGGAGCGCCGATTCGGGGGAGGACTGTCCCACCCGCCACGGGACACCCACCCCCGGGGTCCAGGGGCAGAGCCCCGGTTTCGGAGAAGGGGCGGGCCTGGGGCGCCCCGCGAGGGCTACGGCGGGGGCAGGGGTGTGCGGGCCGTGTCCGTCGGGTCCCAGCCCTCCGTCGGGACGGAGGCCAGGAGGAGGCGGGTGTACGGGTCGTCGGGGGACGCGAGGACCCGGGCGGTGGCGCCCCGCTCCACCACCTTGCCCCGGCGCATCACGAGAACCTCGTCCGTCACGTGCCGCACCACCGCCAGATCGTGGCTCACGAACACCAGCGCCACCCCCGTCTCCGCCCTGATCTCCGCCAGGAGCTGGAGGATCTGGGCCTGGATCGACACGTCCAGCGCCGCCACCGCCTCGTCGAGGACGAGGATCCTGGGGTCCACCGCGAGGGCCCGCGCGATGGCGAGGCGCTGGCGCTGGCCGCCCGACAGATCCCTCGGCCGGGCGTCCGCCTCCCTCGGTCCGAGGCCGACCCGGTCCAGGAGCTCCGCCGCCTCCGCCTCGCCCCGGTCGTGCAGGCGCAGGGCCGTGCGGAGGCACTGGGTCGCCGTCAGGCGGGGGTCCAGGGAGACATAGGGGTCCTGGAAGACCATCTGGATCTCCCTCGCCCTGGCCAGGCGGGCCGCCCTGCCCCTCGGCGGGCGGGGCTCCCGCGCTCGGCCCGCCACCGCGATCGTGCCGTGGTCCGGGCGGACCAGGCCCACGAGCATTCGGGCGACGGTGGTCTTGCCCGAGCCGGACTCGCCGACGATGCCGAGGGCTCCGCCCGGGGGGACGGTGAAGGTCACGTCGGCCGCGGCCTGGTGGGAGCCGCCGCCGGGCAGGGGGTAGGTCTTGCTGAGGCTGTCTGCTTCCAGCAGGTGGGGTGTCATGCGTGGTTCACCTCGTCCGCGTCAGCGCCGTCGGCCTGTGTCTGTGCCCACCTGTCCCGCCCTGCGGGACGATTGCCCACAGCGGTGAAGACAGGACTCAGGCCGGGCTCGGCGTTCACGAAGGCGCACGCCGCCGCGCCGCCGTCCGGCAGCGGGACCGGACGCGGGGACCACGTCTCGCAGGTCGGCTCGGCCTCGGCGCAGCGCTCGACGAACGGGCAGCCCGGGAAGGTGTCCGAGAGGGACGGGGGGCGGCCCGGGATGGGGCGGAGGGGGGTGAGGGTGTCGCCCAGGGTCGGGGAGCAGGTGAGGAGGCCCCGGGTGTAGGGGTGGGCGGGGGCGGTGAAGAGGGCCGATGCCGTACGGGACTCGACGACACGGCCCGCGTACATGACGTACACGCGATCGCTGTACGCGGCCGCCAGGTGCAGGTCGTGGGTGATGAAGAGGAGCCCGAGGCCGTGCTCGGCGCGCAGGGTGCGCAGCAGGGCGAGGATGTCGGCCTGGGTGGTGACGTCGAGCGCGCTGGTCGCCTCGTCGGCGAGGAGCAGCCGCGGGCGGGCCGCGAGCGCGCCCGCGATGACGACGCGCTGCAGCATCCCGCCGGACATCTCGTGCGGCCGCTGCCGCACCCGGCGCTGCGGGTCCGGAAGCCCCACGGAGGCGAGCAGCTCGACCGCCTCCGCCCTGCCGGCGCCGCGTTCCACCAGGAAGTCGCCGACGCGCCGCACCGGGTTGAGGGCGGCCCGCGGATCCTGGTGGACCAGGGCGACGCCGTCGGCGCGGTGGGCGCGAAGGCGTTCGCCGGTGAGGCCGAGGACCTCGGTGCCGTCGAAGCGTACGGAGCCGGATGCCACCGCCCCGGCGGGGAAGAGCCCGAGCGCGGCCTTCGCCGTCGTCGACTTGCCCGACCCCGACTCCCCCACCAGGGCCACGACTTCGCCGGGCGCGACGGTCAGGGACACCGAGTCGAGGACGGGGCGGGCGGCGCCGGGCAGCCGCAGGGTCAGGTCGACGATCTCCAGCAGGGCTTCGGCCGGGGGTGCGGCCGCCGGAGCGGGCGTACTCCTGGGACGGTTCTCGCTCATCACTGCCTCCCCAGACGGTCGGCGGCCCAGACGCCGACGACGTTGAAGCACACGACCACCAGGGCGATGGCGGTGCCGGGCACGAGTGCGGGCAGCATCGCGCCCTGGACGATCGCGGCCTGGCCCTCCTGGACCATCAGGCCCCAGTCCGAGGACGGGGGTTGGGCGCCGAAGCCCAGGTAGGAGAGGGTCGCGAGGGACATCAGGGCCTCGCCGAAGAGGACGACCAGGTAGCCGAGGATCGCGCGGGCGAGGTTCGGGACGACATGGGTGGCGCAGATGCGGAGGCCGCCCATGCCCTGGACGCGGTAGGCGTCGACGTACGGCTTGCGGGCCTCCGAGAGGGCCAGGGAGCGCGTGTACTTGGCGACGGTCGGCGTGAAGGCGAGGCCCAGGGCGAGGACGGAGGTCGTCATGCCCGCGCCGAACACCGCGATGATCAGGACGGTGAACAGCAGGCCGGGGAAGGCGTACATCACGTCCGTGAGGCGGGAGACGAGGACGTCGACCCAGCCGCCGCGCCACGCGGCGAGCACACCGAGGCTGACGCCGAGCACTCCGGCGACGGCGAGCAGGGCCAGCGGCGCGACGAGGCTGCTGCGGGCTCCGTACAGGGCGCGGGAGAGCAGGTCCTGGCCGGAGGAGTCGGTGCCGAGGAGGTGGTCGCGGCCGGTGCCGACGAGGGAGGAGGAGAGGTCGATGGTGTCGGGGGCGTACGGCGCGAGCAGGGGGGCGCACGCGGCCGCGATGACAACCAGGGCGAGGAGGGTTCCCGCGACGAGGACGCCGAGGGGGCGGCGCGCGCGTACGGCCGCCAGGGCCGGGGCCGACGCCGGAGCCGTGGCTTCGTTCAGGATCGCGGTCATCGGGCCGCTCCTTCCACGCGCGGGTCCAGCAGCGGATGGACCGCGTCCACCAGCGTCGTGACCACGATGTATCCGGTGACCATCAGGAGCAGGACGGCCTGGGCGACGGGGAAGTCATGGGTGTTGATGGCGCCGACGAGCAGCGAGCCGATGCCGCTGAGGCCGAACGCGGTCTCCACGACGACGGTGCCTGCGAGCATGCCCGCCATGACCAGGCCGCACATGGTCACGATGGGCCCGAGCGCGTTGCGCAGGACGTGCCTGCGGACGATGTCCCGCTCGGGGACGCCGGAGGCGCGGGCCGCCTCCACGTGGTCGGAGGCCGCCGCGTCCACCATGGCCTGCCGGGTGACCCGGCTGACGAGGGCGAGCGCGCCGAGCGCCAACGACAGGGCGGGCAGCGTGAGATGGCGGACCGTGTCGAGGAAGCCGGTCCCGCTCCCGGTCACCGGGAACCACCCGAGCCGCACCCCGAAGAACGACACCAGCGCGATGGCCGCGACGAACGACGGCACGGACGCGGCCAGCGTGGTGACGCCGACGACCGCCGAGTCCACCCACGTGGACCGCTTCACGGCGGCGAGGATCCCCGCGCCCACGCCGAGGACGACGAACAGGACCGTGGCGTACAGGACGAGTTGGAGGGTGGTGGGGAAGCGGGCGGCCACCAGGTCGGCGACCTGGTCGCTGTACTTGAAGGAGCGGCCGAGGTCCAGGTGGACGCAGTCCCACAGCCAGCGGCCGTACTGGACGAACAGGGGCTCGTCCAGGTGGTACTCGGCGCGGACCTGCGCGAGCCGTTCCGGCGTCAGCTTGTCGCGGCCGCCCGCGAGGAACACCGCGGGGTCGCCCGGCGCCGCGTACACGGCGGCGAAGATGACGAAGGAGGCGGCGAGGAGCGTCGCGAGCACGCCGGTGATCCGGCGGCCGACGCGGAGTGCGAGGCGAAGTGCCATGGGGCTCACCCGGCCTTTCGCGGGCCGAGCTGGGCGGCCCACGGGTAGTAGAGGTAGGCCTGGGACGCGGGCGGCCCGGTCAGCCTGTCGCTGAGGACGAGCGCGGTCGGCACCTGCGCCACGGGGATCCACACGGCCGCGTCGACGAACCGCCGCTGGATGTCGGTGGTGATCCTGGCCCTGCGCCTGTCGTCGAGCGTGCGGAGGGCGCGGTGCGTCAGACGGTCGTACGTGGCGTCCTTGAAGCCGACCCAGTTGTTGGAGGAGTCGGACAGGCCGTTGTCGTAGAAGCCCATGGGGTCGGACTTGGAGATGTACCAGTCGCCGACGAGGGCGTCGATGTCGGCGCGGGCGCCGGGGTCGCTGTAGAACTCCTCGAACTGGGCCGGCGGCACCGTCTTGATCTGCGCTTCGAGGCCGATGCGCTGGAGGGCGGCGCGGGTGGCGTTGGCGACGACCGTGCGGCCCTGGCTGCTGTCGGTGCCGATGACGATCGGGTCGTCCGGCGCGCCCGCCTCCTTCACGAGCCGCTTGGCCTCGGCGAGGTCGTCGGCGGTGGGCGAGACGGGCGCGACCGCCGTCAGCTTCCGCTGGGCGGCGGCGAAGTGCCGCTTCTCGTAGCCCCAGGCGCCCGCCCCGACCGGTGCCGCCCACGGCTGCACGAGCCCGCCGTACCCGGAGTTGGCGATGCCCTCGCGGTCCAGGGCGAGGGACAGGGCGCGCCGGATCGCCGGGTCCTTCAGGCCGCCGCGTGCGGTCGGGATGAGGACGAGGGAGGCGGTGGAGGGGCCGTAGTACTGCTTGAGACGCTTGGTGGTGCGCAGGGCGGCGGCGGTGTTGGGCGACTCCGCGTACGTGCCGTCGGCCGCGCCCGTCTTCAGGGCGTTCACGAGGGCGCTGTCGGAGGCCCAGCGGAAGTCGACGCGGCGGGTCAGCGGCTTCTTGCCCCAATACCCCTCGTACGCCTCGATGGTGAGGGAGTCACCGGACTTCCAGCTCTTCAGGCGGTACGGACCCGAGCAGGCGTCACCGTGCCCCGGGGTGCCGAACTCCTTCCCGGCTTCCTTCACCTGCCGCGGGTTCCAGACGATGCCCGCGTCCCCGGCGAGCGCCTTGGTGAACAGGGCGTCGGGCTCCTTGAAGCGCACGGTGATCTCGCGCGGGCCGGTCCGCGCCATGCTCTTCACATTGCCGAACTCGTCGGCCTGCTCCATGTCCGGGTCGGCGTGCCGCTTCAGGCTCCACAGCACGTCGGCGGCGGTGAGCTTCGAGCCGTCGTGGAAGGTGACGCCGTCGCGGACGGTCAGGACGAGGGTGCGGTCGTCGGGCGTCCGGGCCTTCTCGGCGAGGAACGGCCTGACGCTCATGTCGGGCTGGAGCTGGTAGAGCCGCTCGCAGACGTTGGTGAGGACGACGCGGCCCGCGCTGGTGCCCTGGGTGTCGAGGTCGAGGGAGTCGGGCTCGTCCTCCAGGAGCCAGTCCGCGCGGTCGAGTTGGCCGCGGGCGGGCGGGGTCGTCGGGGACAGCTTGAGCTTCGCGGCGTCGGCGGGCCTGCCGCCGAGGGCGGAGGTGTCGGCTCCGGCGCAGCCCGCGGTGGCGAGCAGGGTGAGGGCGGCGAGGGAGGCGCCCGCGGCGCGGTGGCTTCCGCGGGGCGTGGTCGTCCGGCGTGTCCGTGTCATCTTGCGTCTCCGTACGGGCCGTCGTAGAGGTTCCACGGAAGGTGCTGGTAGTCGCGGTCGCAGGGGGTGCCCGCGGTGACGCGGTAGTCGCCGGTCGTCAGGTCCACGCAGGAGGAGACGAGGGTGGCCCAGTGCTTGAGGGGCGGGCGGCGCGGGTCGGGGTGGGTGCACAGCGACTCGGGGTGGCCCAGGTGGTCGGACATGGCCTGCTTGATGATCTTCAGGGACTCATCGGGTCCGGTGGCGCCGCGCAGGGCGCGCAGGCCCTGCTCGGCGCGCGGGACGCGGATCAGCGAGTCCGGGGACATCGGGCGGTACGCGGCGGCGAGGGCGGCGGGGACACCGGCCTGGTAGTGGTTGCCGTGCACGAGGAGGCCGTCGGTCGGATACATCCAGCCGTGCCCGGCGGGCGTCGTCTCCAGGTCGAGCGCGAAGCCTTCGCGGCAGGTCAGCAGGGCGTTCGAGGCGATGTGGGCGCGGGTGCGGCAGAGCACGTCGACGGCGTCGGTGATGGCGTGCTGGTCCAGGACGCGGCGGCGTACGACGGTCTGGGGCAGGCCGACCGCGTCGCTGAAGCGGCCGCCGAGGCCGTTGGCGTTGAGGGCGATCCCGGCGGAGTTGGCGCCCTGGCGGCCGATCTGGCCGGCCTCCACCTGCATGATCAGGGTGGGCTTCGGGGGCTGGACGATCCGCAGCATCACGACGGTGTCGGCGACCCCGGCGCGCCAGTCCCAGTTCTGTCCGGCGTAGACGTGGCCGTCGCCGCTGGCCTCGCCGTAGGCGGCGAAGGAGGTGCAGCCGTCGGGGGGCTCCTCCTCCGTGCGCGGGGGCGCGGCTTCTGTATGCGGAGGCGCGGCCATGTCCTTGAACGACCGGTCGTAGATGACCTCGCCGCGGGCGTTCAGGGCGAGGACGTCGAGGAGGCCGACGCCCGCGCCCTCGGCGATCCCCGTCATCTCCTCGACGAGGTCCGGCGCGTACTCCTCGACGGGCCCCAGCCAGCGGGCGGCGCGGTCGGTCACCTGGTCCCAGGACAGCCCGGCCGACTGGCCGAACGCGGCCTCGTAGTACGCGAGCGCCGCGTGCAGCTGCGGGCGGACCGCCTCGCCGTACTGGCGGCCGCGGGCGGTGGGGGTGCCGGAGATCTCGACGACAGGGAGCGTTCTGGACGGGTCGGCCACGAGCGGGTCGGTCGGGCCTGCGGGGGCGGTGCGCGGTGCCATGCTTCTCCTCGCGACGGAGAGGTCCCCGGGACCGCCGTCCTGTAACGTCGGTTACGGAACTCTCTCTCCTTGGAATGCGTTGTCCAGGAGAGTAACGGGCATCACACGGGAGTCAATAGCTGTAATGGAGATTTCAGGGATGCCTGAGGGCGGAGACGGCGCGGCGGGGGCGGGCGAGGACGGCGCCGCGGGGGGCCTGGACCGACTGCGGGCCGCCGTGCGGGATCAGTGGGAGACGCTGTCCGCGTCCGAGCGCGCGGTGGCGCAGTATCTGGCGGGCGCCCCCGCCGAGTCGCTGCTCTTCGCGTCCGCGCAGGAGCTGGGCACGGCCAGCGGGACGAGCAACGCCACGGTCGTCCGCGCCCTCCAGCGCCTGGGGTACGCGGGCCTGCCCGCGCTCAAGCGCGACCTCACGGCGGACTTCACCTCCAGCGTCGCGCCCGAGGTGCGGCTCGCCCAGCGCATCGCGCACGTGGGGCGGGACCTCGGCGGCATCTGGGACGAGGTGTTCGACGAGGCCCAGGAGCGCATCGGGCACGCCCGCCGCCTCACCTCGGACGAGGCGCTGCGCACGGCGGTCGGCGCGCTCGCCGATGCGGGCGAGATCCACTGCTTCGGCGTCGCCGCGTCCGAACTGGCCGCACGGCACCTGGCGTTGGCGCTCGGCCGCATCGGGCGGCGGGCCCGGCACGTGGGGGCGACCGGGTTCACACTGGCCGACGATCTGCTCGCGCTGCGGCGCGGGGACGCGGTGGTGATCTTCCAGCCCGGGCGCGCCCTGCCGGAGCTCGCGGTGCTCATCGACCGGGCGCGGGCCGTGGGGGCACGGGTCGTCCTGGTCACGGACGAGCTGGCGGAGCTGTACGGAGGCCGGGTGGACGCCGTGCTCACGGCCCCGCACACGCCGACGGGGATCACCACCGAGGCGCTCACCGCCCTCGTCGTCGCGGATGTGCTGCTCCTCGCACTGACGACACTGGACGAGGCGCGGGCCGTCGACACGTCACATCAACTCACGTCGCTGCGGGAGCAGTTGTTGGAGCCGAAGCGGCGGAGGGGCTGAGGGCGGGCTCCGGGGCGCGCGCCCCGGAGGCGCCGGTGGACGCACGCGTCGGGCGCCTCACGCGTGCCGCCTCACACGCACTGCCTCACACGCACTGCCTCACACGTGCCGCCTCACACGTGCTGCATCACCAGGACGAACGTCGTCCCCGGCACCAGCGCCTCGTACGCGTGCGGGACATCGCCCCGGTACGACATGTAGTCACCGGGCCCCAGCTCGACCCGCTCGCCGTCCGGGCCCGCGAGCAGGCGGCCCGTGCTGACGATCAGGTGCTCCACGGAGCCGGGGATGTGCGGCTCGGACGCGCGCACGGAGCCCGGCTCCATGGCGCCGTGGTAGATGTCGCGGCGCACGCCGGACGGGCCGGCCGAAAGCAGCGTGCCCGCGTACGAGGCCTGCTCGGCGCGCATCGTCGGGCCCTCGCCCGCGCGGATCACCGTCACGGCGGGGCCCGGTGACTCGACGAGCACGCTGAACGGCACGCCGAGGGCCACGGCGAGCGCCCAGAGCGTCTCGATGCCCGGGTTGCCCGTGGCCGCTTCCAGCTGGGACAGCGTGGACTTGGCGATTCCGGCGCGTTTGGCCAGCTCGGAGAGGGAGAGGCCGGCCCGGGTGCGCTCCCGGCGCAGGGCGGTGGCGATCCAGTCGCGGGGCAGCCGCGCGGGTGTGGCCCGGTCGCCGTGGGGCGTGGCCCGGTCGCCCGGGGGCGTGGCCCGGTCGTCTTCGGTCATGCGGTGCGCTCCGCCTCCTCGCGTCGCCGGACCTCCGGGACCTCCAGGCCCCGGATCTCTCCGCGACCCATCCCATTCGTTCGGCACAGGATACCAATCGTTCGGCTTGACGAACGCGAAGTGGTCTGCCCATGCTACGTGGCATGCGTTCGCCACACCGAACGGATGACCCCGCAGACCGAACGACGGGGTTCGTCCGCCTCTCCGACCTGCCCTCCGGCGTCCTGCGGGACATCGCGCTCGTCCTGGCAGCCGACTTCGTCGTCGGCGTCTCCTTCGGGGCCATCGCCGTCGCGGGCGGGCTGCCGCTCTGGGTGCCGGTCACCATGTCCCTGCTCGTGTACGCGGGCTCCGCCCAGTTCAGCGCGGCCGCCGCGCTCACCGGGGGCGGCGGCGCGGTGGCCGCGGCGGCGACCGGGCTGCTGCTCAACTCCCGTACGGCGGCTTTCAGTCTGGCCGTCGCCGACAGCCTGGGGCGGACCTGGGCGGCGCGGCTCGTGGGCGCGCATCTGATCACCGACGAGACGGCCGCGTTCGTGATGGCCCAGCCGGACCGCAGGAGCCGGAAGGCCGCGTTCTGGATATCCGGGCTCGGCCTGTTCGCCGTGTGGAACGTGAGCGTGCTCGTGGGTGCGCTCGCCGGTTCGGCACTCGGGGACACCGGGCGGTTCGGGCTGGACGCGGCGTTCCCCGCGGTGCTGCTCGCGCTGGTCATGCCCGCGCTGCGGGACAGCGGCAACGCGCGCCGCGCCGGGGCCCTCGGCGCGGTGATCGCCGTCGCGGCCACACCGGTCCTGCCCGCGGGAGCGCCGGTGCTGCTCGCGCTGCTCGGCCTGGTGGCGATGCGGAGGCGTCCGGTCCGGCCCGTCGAGGACCCCGCCGCCGAACCCGTGACCGGGCCCGCCCCCACCTCCTCGGGAACCCCCTCATGAACGCCTACCTCGCCTGCGTCCTCGCCCTCGCCGCGGGCACCTACGCCTTCCGCCTCGCCGGACCCCTCCTGCACGGCCGCGTCGAACTGCCCGTCCGCGTACAGGAGTTGCTGACACTGGGCGCGACCGTGCTGCTCGTCGCGCTGCTCGCCACCGGAGCGCTCACGGAGGGGCACGACTTCGCGGGCTGGTCGCGCCCGGCCGGGGTGCTGGTCGGCGGGGTGCTCGCTTGGCGCCGAGCGCCGTTCGCGTTGGTCGTGGTGGGGGCGGCGGGGGCGACGGCGTTGCTGCGGCTTGCGGGACTTCCTTAGGTGAGAGGCACTAACTCGCGTACCACTCACACAAGTTAGCCCCTCTCACCCTCGTGAACCCCTTCCCCGTACAGCCTCTCCACCACCCCCGCGTACCGCTCCACCACCGCCCGCCGCCGCACCTTCAGGCTCGGCGTCAGGAGCCCGTCGGCCACCGAGAAGTCCTCGTCCAGGACCGCGAATGCCCTGATCCTTGCCGGACGGGACACCTGCGCGTTCGCCTCGTCGACCGCCTCCTGGACGAGGGCGCGGACCCTCGGGTCGGCCGACACCGGCTCGGTGAGGGTCAGGCCGGACCGGGACGCCCAGCCCGTGACCTCCTCGGCGTCGAGGGTGATGAGGGCGACGGGGTGGGGCCTCCGGTCGCCCACCATCACGGCGCGGGAGACGAACCGGGAGGCCTGGATGGCGAGTTCGGACAGGGACGGGGTGAGGTTCTTGCCCGCCGAGGTGATGATGAGGTCCTTCTTGCGGCCGGTGATGCGCAGGTACCCGTCCTCGTCGAGGGCGCCCAGGTCACCGGTGTGCAGCCAGCCGTCGGCGTCGAGGGCGGCGCGGGTGGCGGGCTCGTCGGCGTGGTAGCCGGGGAAGACGTTGGTGCCGCGGGCGAGCACTTCGCCGTCGTCCGCGATGCGCACCTCGCAGCCCGCGATGGGCTTCCCGACGGTTCCGTACTTCACCGCCCCCGGGTGGTTGAGGCTGATGACGCCGCCGGACTCGGTCATCCCGTAGCCCTCGAAGACCCGGATGCCGCAGGCCCGCAGGAAGTCCAGAACGTGCGGGGCGATCGGCGCGCCACCGGTCAGCGCCCACCGCACACGCCCGCCGAGCGCCTGCCTGACCGGCCCGTACAGGGTCTTGTCGGCGGCCTCGTGCGCGTCCCGCAGCTCGTCGGGCAGCGCCCCGTCGGCCGCGAGCACCCCGATCCGTACGGCCTCCTCGAACCGCTCGCGCCCGCCGTCCTGCGACTCCGCGAGGGAGAGCACCACCGAGTGGATCTTCTCGAACAGGCGCGGCACGGACGGCAGATGCGTGGGCCGCGCCTCGGCAAGCTCGGCGACGACGTCCTCGATCCGGCCGCCGAAGTACACGAGCGTGCCGCCCTCGATGAGGGTGGTGAACTCGATGAGCTGCGCGAGCAGATGGGCGAGTGGCAGATACAGATACGTGGCGTCGCCCGGGCCGCCCTCGATGAGGGGCAGCGAGGCGTCCTGTACGGCGCCGATGTTGCCGTGAGTGAGGACGCAGCCCTTCGGCGGCCCAGTGGTGCCGGAGGTGTAGATGATGGTGGCGGGGTCACCGGGGGCACGGCTCTCGGCCCGCTCCAGCAGAGCGGCGACGCCTGCGCCCCCGTCGGCCACCCCGTCGCCCTGGGCCACCCCGGCGCCCACGGCGCCCCCATCACCCTCGACCGCCCCACCCCCCTCGGTCACCCCGTCCCTCGCGTACGCCCGCTCCCCCGTCATCACGACCACCCGCCGCACCCCCGGCAGCTTCCCCCGCAGCCGCCGCACCTTCGCCGCCTGCGCCGCGTCCTCGCAGAGCACCACGGAGGCGCCCGAGTTCCCGAGGACCCAGGCCACCTCGTCATCACCGGCCGTCGGATACACGGGCACCACGACCGCGCCCGCCGCCATCGTCCCGAAGTGCGCGTACGTCCACTCCGCGCGGGTCTCGGCGAGGATCGCCACGCGGTCACCCGGCTCGACGCCGAGCCCGACGAGGGCGCACCCCACGCCCCGTACGGCGTCGCGCAGACCTTCGTAGGTGACCTCCTGCCAGCCACCGCCCCGCTTGAACCGCAGCGCGGGCAGCCCGCCGTGGCGGCCGGCGGCCCACTCCGCGAGGACGGACAGGGTCCGGGGGCGTTCGGCCTGGGGTGGCGCGGGAGGGGGAGTCATGCGTACGACGCTAGGGAGCGGGGTGGGCGAGGCGGGATGACGCGAAACGTCAGGGCCGCTGGCCGGGGTGCTCAGGGGTGCCGATACGCCCGGGCGCGCCCGGCCCGGGGTCAGCACGGCGCGTCGAGCGCCTTCACGATCAACGCTCGCGCGTCGACCTGGTGTGGTGCGGTCAGCGAATCTCGTACTGGTCGTGCGGGATCGCCCGTGACCAGACCGCCTCGAAGGAGTCGGTGCACAGCTTCGTCGCGGCCGGGGCCTCCGTGAACTCCTGTCCGGCCCACGCGCCGTCGCCGGTGAAGTGGTTCCAGCGGATCAGACGGTCGTCGAACAGCCAGAAGTCGTTGCCCGGCAGCGCGATGTCCGAGGCACGTCGGCGCGGCAGCCATCGAACCTGTTCGCCCGCCGTGACGTTGACGCCTGTACCGCCATGCTCGTACCGGATGTAGTCGGTGACCGGCTCGGAGATGATGCGTGCGCGCCGTACGACGACACCGCGCGAGACCGCCCGAGAGATCAGCTCGACCCAGGGTGCCCAGGACTCCGAAGCGGGGTCCGTGTCACGCTGCCCCGTCCGCAGCCAGGACCTGAAGCCCTCGGATTCGTCGCTGATTCCGTACTGGTCACGCATCTCCAGGTGCACAGCCGAGCGCTGCGCGGCCTCGATCAGGTCGTCAAAGCTGAGCGGGTTCTGCGGCATCGCAGTCCTCCTTCAGGGCCGGGGCCGGACGGGCGGGAGCGCGGATGCGAACGCCCGCAGGGACAAACGAACTTCAGGGCTTCTCTCCCATGGCTGCGCGGAGCCAGTCGAGCGGAGACTGGGCCAGCAGTTCATCGGCCAGCCGTTGGCCCGACTCCGTGACGATGCGGGCGCGGCTGTTGTCGATCCACCGCTGTGCGCTGGTGTATCCCTGCCCCCGGTACTCCAGGCCCTGGAGCATGCACTCCAGCTTGTCGGCGTCCCGCGCGCAGATGGCCTCGGGCGACTCCTTCGCCTCGTACTCGGCGACCAGGGCGCGCACAGCGGTACGCAGGACCTCGGGCATGCCGGCCGTCTGGTCGGCGGTCACCGCCTCGGGGTCGCCCGGGGCCGCGTACTTCTTGCCCAGGTGGTTCACGTCGCCCGTGCGGGTCTCCTGGGAGTCGTGCCACACCGCCATGTGAGCCGCGCGGGCCGCGTCGGCTCCTTCCAGCGTCGCGATGACGGAGGCGATGACGGACGTGCGCCACGCGTGTTCGGCCACGCTCTCGGGGTCCCGAACGCCCGCCATCCACCAGCCTGTTCGGCGCGCGGACTTGAGGGTGCCCGCCTCCCACAGGAAATGGGCAACCTCTGTTAGGTCCTGGTCGGTCACGGGGTCCCCTTTTCACGCGTCGGCGAGGCGGATTGCGTACCGAATCTTCCGACGACCCGCCTGCGAGGGCCGACTCCAACAGCTCGGCGTCAACAGCAAAACAGCTTCCACGCCAGGTGAGGGCCGTTGGGCGTACCTTTTCAGTGCGACCTCAGAATGGAGCATCAGGATGCCCCCTTCAATCGGCCCCGTGTCTTCAACCTCCAGTGAACGACTCCGCGAACTCCGGCTCCATCGCGGCCTGACCCAGGAGCGCCTGGCCGAACGGGCCTGCCTCAGTCTGGGAGTTGTGAAGAAGCTCGAACGTGGCGGCACCGCTCGCCTCGACGCCTATCACGCACTCGCCCGAGCGCTGGGGGTCCGCACCTCAGTGCTTTTCGAGTCCTCCGGCCCACATTCCAGCACCCGGAGCGACGACGACAACATCGATCTGATGCTGCTGCGGCAGGCCATCGCGCCGCCGATCACCTTCGCCGGGCGCGTCAGTGCGCCCCATACCGTGGCCACGGAACCGGACCTGCCGCGTCTCCAGGCCACTGCCCGCGAGATCGGCAAGGCCTATCACCAGGACCGCTACGGCGAAGTCGCAGAGCTCCTTCCCGGCCTGGTCCACGCGGCGCACGCCACCGTGCGGCACTACGACAACGGCCCCGAGCACACCGAAGCGCTGCGCGTGCGTTCCGACGCGCTCCAGATGGCCGGTCGGTACCTGACGCAGGTACGGGCCTACGACTTGGCCCACATCGCGCTGCGCGACGCCATCGAGGACGCGGTGCGGGTGAACGACTCGGGTGGAGTGGCCGCGGCGGTGTACCAGCAGGGCTGGCTGCTGATGCGACAAGGGCGCCTGGACGAGGCCGAGCAGGTGAGTGTCGCCACGGCGGATGCCATCGAGCCACGCATCTCGCGTGCCACCCGCCAGTCGCTCGGGGCCTGGGGGAAGCTCCTGGTTCACGGCAGCGCGGCGGCGGCCCGCAACAACCGGCCTGAGGCCGCCCGCGAGATCCTGCGGCTCGGACGCACCGCGGGGGCCGCTCTCGGTGCTGGACAGGCGGTCGCGGTGTCGTCCTGGGGGCGGTTCGACTGGCGGACCGTGGCCTTTCAGGGGATCGAGAACCAGTTGGTGGCGGACAAGCCGGACCGCGTGCTGCGCCTGTCGGAGCGAATGCCGTCCCCCTCGGACAAGAAGGGGATGCTCTTCAGGCGGCGGCATCTGCTGGATGTGGCGCAGGCCCACGCGATGATGCGAGGCCCCGACGAAGCAACAGACATCCTGTGGTCACTCTGGGATGAGACACCGGAGTGGCTGCGGCATCAGCGGATGGCCGGGGACACGTTCCGTGACGCACTCGGCAAGAGCAAGAGACGTCGTCTGTCGGCGAAGCAGCGGGATTTGGCTGCGTTCTTCGGGCCTCAGGAACGTTAGAGCCTGCCTGAGCACACGTTCCGTGTCTGTTGCGGTGGATCCCCTGGGCCAACAGCCACGGAACGTGCCTGTTTGCCCTGCACCTGCACATCTTACGTTCGGTGACGTATCGATCACCGAGGCTGTGGAGGCGGGACCAATGGGACACAACCAGGACAGGACGATCGCCGCATGGCTCGCGGGAGCCGACCCCCACCCCGACACCGTCCACCTCGCCTGGGCCCAGCAAGGCCTCGCCCTACTCCCCCTCGGCCGCCGCTTCGACGCCATCCGCGTACCCGCCGAGCGCGTCCACGCCGCCGTGGGCAGCGACGAGCCGCAGGCGGTGGCCGCGTTCCTCACCGACTGGCTCGACGGCCCCGTCATCCGCGACGTCCGCAGCGCCTGCGGCCCGTACTACGTCCTCATCGCCACCGACGCCGCGTGGCACGGAGCCGAGGAACGGCTCAGCACGAACACGCTCCTCGGCGTGCCCCGCCTCGGCCACCCCCCGACGCTGACCCGGTGGGTCGTCCCGCCGTCGGCGCCCGGCGACCTGTGCGACCCCACGCACCTGGCCGCACTCCTGCTGACGGCCGACCCGCTGCGGGCGGTGCAGCCGTGAAGCCCACGACGTCCGACGCCGACGAGCGGGCGACGATGCTCTACGCGGACTACATGGGCCACTTGGCCGGTTGCTCGTCCTGCCGGAGGACGGACTACTGCGCCGACGGCGACCGCACGCGCCGGGCGTGGAAGACGGCCCAGGGCACCGCCGCCCGAGCCCATCGGGCGGCGCGCGCCAGAGGGGTGGGGCGTGGCGTCGACGAGCAGAACCACCAGGACAGTTGAAGGTCAGGACAGTTGAGGGAGGCTCACGATGTCCCAGCACGCGCTCAGCTTTGACGACCTCTTCGAGGCCACGCGGCACTCTGCGGTGCACCTGGAGATGCGCGACCAGTACGCCGTCGGTGACGAGGCCGAGGACTTCCACTCCTGGCTGCGAACCGGCCGTCGGGACGTCGACCCCGGCTCGGAGTACTGGGCGCCCTGGGTGGACATGATCTCCGGGGCGGTCGCCCGGGGCGTGGTCGTGCGCCGCGCGCGGATCGTTTCCGAACCGGTCACCGACTACATCCGGTACGAGCACGCCGGGGCCGTCGTCAACGTGGCGGCGGGCGAGCAGGTCAGGTGGCTGCCCCGGCCGCGCGCGGTCGACTTGCTGCTGCCGGGCGCCGACCTGTGGATCCTCGACGGGACGCGCGTGCTGTTCAACCACTTCACCGGTGACGGGAACTGGGCCGACCCGGACATGGAGTTGCGCTCCGAGCCGGGCATCGTCACGCAGTGCGTGGACGCGTTCGAAGCCGTCTGGGACCGCGCCGTCCCGCACGAGCAATACGAGATCCACTGAGATTCAGCCAACCCCCCAAGCCCCCCTCGCCGCACACCACCGCCCCCTTCTTGCCCACGCCCCCGCCAGCTACCGTCGACGCCATGGCCAGGCGGACCATCACCGTGCACCACGTGCGGGCCGTGCTGCGCGGGGCCGAGCGCGCAGGCGTCGACACCGTGCCGCTGCTGCAGGCCGCGCAGATACCGCCGCTGCTCCTCGGGGACGACCGGGCGCGCATCACGGCGGCGCAGTTCGCCCGGCTGTTCCGGGGGCTGTACCGGGCGACGGAGGACGAGTTCCTGGGGCTCGGGTCGTCGCCGAGCAGGCCGGGGACGTTCGCGATGATGTGTTACGCCGCGCTGGGCTGCCGCGATCTGGGGACGGCGATGGAGCGCGGGGTGACCTTCTACGGGCTGTTCCCCGGCGGCCCGGACCTCGCCCTCACCCGCACGGCCGACGGTGTCGTCTTCACCGTACGCAACGACCTCGACCAGGACTTCTTCCTCGCCGAGTGCCTGCTCATCATCTGGCACCGGCTGTGCAGCTGGCTGATCGGGCGCCGCATCGAGCTGCGCTGGGCCGACTTCGGGCATCCGCCGCCCCCGCACAAGGACGAGTACGAGGAGCTGTTCGGCTGCCCCGTCCGGTTCGGCGCGGAGCGCACCGGCGCCGGGCTCGCCCCGCACTGGCTGGCCGCGCCGCTAGTGCGGGACGAGGACGCGCTCGCGGCGATGCTGCGGCGGGCCCCGTTCGACCTGCTGTCGCGGCGGGAGTACGGGACGACGGTCGCCGAGCAGGTGCGGCGGGCGCTCGCCGTGGCGCTGCGGGACTCGCCGCGGCTGCCGTCGCTCGGCGAGATCGCGGCGCGGCTCGCGGTCAGCCCGGCGACGCTGCGGCGGCGGCTCGCGCAGGAGTCGACGTCGTACCAGCGGCTGAAGGACGCGGTGCGGCGGGACGCGGCGATCGCGGGGCTCGCGGAGGGGCGGGAGCCGATCGCGCGGCTCGCGGCGCGGCTCGGCTTCTCCGAGGACACGGCGTTCCACCGGGCGTTCCGGCGGTGGACGGGGACGACGCCGGGGGCGTACCGGGCGGAGGTGCCGGGTGGGCGGGAGGTCGGGGAGGGCCGCCGCCCCGACCCGGCGGAGGCCCGCACCCCCGACCCGGCGGAGGCCCGCACCCCCGGCCCGGCGGACGCCGACCGCCCCGACGCGCCGGGGGCGTACGCCGCAGGTTCACCGGCCCGCACGGGCAGGGCTGATACACCAGGTCAACGAAGCTGAGCGTTCCCGTCAGCCCGGAACTTACTCAGTAGTCACTACGGTCGACGCCTGTACAAGCCCCCTTCCTCACCGTCCCACCGACCCTGCTCGCCCCTGCTCGACCCGTTCGAGCGGCACATCTCACGCGAGCAGCGACACAGCCCCACCCGCTCGACCTTTCTTTCCCCCACGAACAGTTGGGAGAGCCGCATGCACCTACCCACCAGCTTCAGAGCCGTCGCCCTGACGGCCGCCGCGGGCCTGGCGGCCGCGACCCTCACGACCACCGCGCACGCGGAGGACACGGACGCCGCCGCCAAGGACCGCGCCCCGACCGCCGCCGCCCCCGGCGACATCGTCAGCTCCGAGCCGAGCGCCTTCCACCCCCTCCCGGGCCAGCCCACGAACACCAAGGCCTGGAAGATCCACTACCGCTCGACCACCGCCAAGGGCGCCCCGAACACCGTCTCCGGCACGGTCATCGTGCCGCAGGACGGCCGCACGGGCCCGCGCCCGATCGTCACCTACGCCGTCGGCACGGTCGGCGTCGGCGACCACTGCGCGCCGAGCGCCGGATTCCCCCGCGGCACCACGATGGAGGCGAACCTCATCCAGCAGCTCACCCTGCGCGGCTGGGCGGTCGCCGTGACCGACTACGAGGGCCTCGGGACGCCCGGCGACCACACGTACACGGTGGGCAGGGCGGAGGGCCAGGCGGTCCTGGACGCCGCGCGGGCCGCGATCCGGCTGCCCGAGGCGGGCCTGTCGAAGGACTCGCCGGTCGGCATCATGGGCTACTCGCAGGGCGGCCAGGCCTCCTCGTGGGCGGCCGAGCTGCACGGCTCGTACGCCCCCGACCTCAAGGTCAAGGGCACGGCGACCGGCGGCGTGCCCGGGGACCTGCAGAAGGTGGCCGCCTTCAACGACGGCTCGTACGGCTCGGGCCTGATCTTCATGGCGGCGATCGGCCAGAACGCGGCGTTCCCCGAGCTGAAGCTGGAGTCGTACCTGAACCCGGCGGGCAAGGCGCTGATCGGCGCGCTGCGCAACAGCTGCGTGGCGGACGGCGCGGTCCTCGGCTCGTTCAAGCGGATCAAGGACATGACGGTCAAGAACCCCCTCGACCAGCCGGACTGGCAGCAGCGCCTGCGCGAGTCCCAGGTCGGCACCCGCGCCCCCGACGCGCCGGTGTACCTCTACCACGCCCTCGCCGACGAGCTGATCCCGTACGGCGTCGGCGCCCAGGTCCGCAAGGACTGGTGCGCGCGCAAGGCGAACGTGGAGTGGCACACCGTCCCGCTCGGTGAGCACGTCACCGGTGTCATCACCCAGTCGCCGCTGGCGGCGCAGTGGCTGGCGGAGCGGTTCGCGGGCAAGCCGGTGAAGGGCAACTGCTAGCGGGGACCCGTCCCGGCCCCGGGTGAAGCCGTCCGCCTCCGGGCGGGCGGCTTCGCCGTCTCCGTACGCGGCAGCAGCCACCTCGAGAGCGCCGCCGTCACGAGCAGCGTCACGCCGACCACCACGAGCCCCTGCCGCATCCCCGGCACCGCGAAGCCGGACCCGCCGTCCCCGCCGCCGATGAGGGCGCCGAACAGGGCCACCGACAGCGCGCCGCCCGTCTGGCGCAGGGAGTTGAGGAGGCCGGACGCCGTGCCCGCGCGGTGGCCGGGGACGGCGTCGAGGAGCAGGGCCGTGAGCGCGGGCACGGCGAGCGCGCCGCCGACGCCCGTCGGGGCGAGAAGCAGCAGGACCAGCCACAGGGGTGTGTCCGCGGCGAGCGGGAGCAGCGCGAACATGGCGACCGCGAGGATGAGTTGGCCGGTCACGATGACCGGGCGGCGGCCGACGCGCTCGGCGAGGCGCGGCGAGACCAGGTTCGTCGAGGTGATGAGCACGGCCAGCGGCACGAACATCAGGCCCGTCGTGATCCCCGACATGCCGAGCAGTTCCTGGCAGTACAGGCCGAGCAGGAACACCACCCCGTAGAAGCCCGCGTTCACCGCGAAGCCGACGGCCAGGGAGACGCCGACCTCGCGGCGCCGCAGCAGGGGCAGCGGCACCATGGGTGCCCGGTGGCGCTTCTCGGCGGCGTGGAAGGCGAATCCGGCGGCGACCGTGACCGCCACGGCGGCGAGGACGGCCGGGTGTGTCCAGCCCGCGTGGCCGCCCTCGATGACGGCGTACGCGAGTCCGGCCAGGGCGAGCACCGCGGTGAGCTGGCCGGGCATGTCGAGCGGAGAAGGGCGGCGCGGGGACGGCGCGACGCGGGCGAGGAGCAGCAGGACCAGCGCCCCCACCGGCAGGTTCAGCAGGAACACCGCCCGCCAGCCCACCGTCTCCGACAGCACCCCGCCGAGCACGGGGCCCGCCGCCATCGCGACCGAGCCGCCCACCGTCCACAGCGCGATGGCGCGGGCGCGGCGCCGCGGGTCGTCGTACGCCTGCCGGATCAGCGCGAGCGAGGCGGGCATCACGACCGCGGCGGCCGCGCCCTGCGCCACCCTGGCCGCGATCAGCCAGCCGATGCCGGGCGCGAGCGCGCACGCCAGCGAGGCGAGGGCGAACAGGGCCGTCCCCCAGGCGTACGCGCGCCGCGCGCCCGCCCGGTCCGCGAGCGCCCCCGCGGAGATCATCAGCGCCGCGAACATGAGCGTGTACGCGTCCACGACCCACTGCAGGCCCGTCATGCCGCCGTGCAGATCGGCGCGGATGCCGGGCAGGGCGATGTTCACCGCGGACACGTCGACCGTGATGACGGTGAAGCCGAGGAGGGCGGCGACGAGGGCGACGGCGGGCCGGCGCGAGGGGGCGGGGGCCGGGGGCCGGGCTGCCGAAGGTGGGGCTGCCGGGGACGGGACCGCCTCGGACGGGCGGACGCGCTGGTCCGGACGGACGACGGAGGTCATGACGGGCCTTTCGGTACGGGGGACGCGGAGTCCAGGACAACAACGGACCGGAACTCACGGTCCCGTCCCGCGCGCACCTCCGGCAGACCGCGCTGTTCCTGGCCCTGACACGGCCCCCCACCATCGCCGCGCTTCACGGACACTGGACGTATGACCCACGGCACCACCCCGTACGGCACGACCCCGGGCCCCGCCGCCGCACCGCCGACCGGCGCGGCCCCGCGCAACGGCACCGAGCTGGGCCGCTATCTGCGCGCCCGGCGCGCCCAGGTCAGCCCGGCGGAGGCGGGCCTCCCGGCCGGGACGGGCCTGCGCCGGACGCCGGGTCTTCGCCGTGAGGAGCTGGCGACGCTCGCGGGGGTCAGCGTCGACTACTACACGCGCCTGGAGCGGGGCCGCGAGACCAACCCCTCACCGGCCGTGATCGACTCGCTGGCCCGCGCCCTGCGGCTGTGCGGCGACGCCCACGAGCGCCTGCACGAGCTGGCCGAGCTGGCGTCGGGCCGCCTCAGTGAACCACCGCCGACCACCGAGTTCGCGGTGCGCGACTCCGTCGTGCGGATGCTGGACGCCCTGCGCCCGCTGCCCGCGTACGTGGTGAGCCCGCACAACTACCTGCTCGCCGCGAACACCCCGGGCCGGCGCCTGATGCCGGGCCTGTTCGACTGGCCCGCCGAGCAGCGCAACATCACCCGCTATCTGTTCCTGCACCCCGTGGGCCGCGAGCTGTACGTGCCGTGGGAGGAGACCGTCGCCCAGTCGGTGGCGCACCTGCGCGCGGTCGGCGGCCGCGACCCGGACTCGCCGCAGCTGGCCGCCCTGGTCGGGGAACTCTGCCTGAAGTCACCGGAGTTCGCGCGCATGTGGGACCGGTACGAGGTGCGGGAGCGCGGCGGCGGCGTGAAGTCGTTCGCGCATCCCAAGGCGGGGGCGATGTCCCTCACGTACGAGGTGATGCGCCTGGCCAGGACGGGCGGGCAGCGCCTGGTCACCTACCAGGCGGAGCCGGGCAGCGCGGACGAGGCGGCGATGCTGAGCCTGGACCCGGCGGCCCGCACGGCGCCGCCGCGCCCCTAGCCGCACCGGACGCCCACCCCTCACCCGCGCCCGCCCCCGGCTACTCCGCCGAGCACGAACTCCCGTTCTTCGGCATCTGCTTGTACAGCAGGAACGCGTCCACCTTGTCCTTCACGCACTTCGAGCCGAAGTAGCCGGTGTGTCCGTCGCCCCTGTTGTCGAGGACGACCGCGGAGGAGCCGAGCCGCTCGGCGGTCTCCACCGTCCAGCGGTACGGCGTGGCGGGGTCGCCGCGGGTGCCGACGAGCAGGAACTTCGGGGTGTCGACGTCCCGTACGTCCTCGCGGATGTAGTCGGTGCCCGCGGGCCGCCCGAAGCACAGGAGCACGGGCAGCAGCATCGACTTGCCGAAGACGGGCGACGCCTCCTCGAACTCCTCCTGGAGACGGCCGACTTCCCGCTCGACGCGCTTGGCGTCCGGCCGGTCGGGGTCGTCCGCGCAGTTCACGGCCATGAGGGCGGCGGCGGAGTTGTCCGAGGGGACCTTCGTACGCGTCGTGCCTCCCATCGAGCCGCCCATCCGCAGCAGCGCCCGCGGGTCGCCGTCCGCGAGCAGCGCGCCGAGCGCCTGGGACAGGGCGGGCCAGGCCTGCCTGCTGTAGAGCGCGCTGCCGAGCACGCTCACCACGTCCTGGCCGGTGAACTCCTGGCCGTCCATGGACCGCAGCGGGTACGCGTCGAGGTCGTCGATGAGCTTGGTCATGGCGTGCCGGGCGTTGCGCGAGTCCTCGCCGAACACACAGCCCGCGTTCTTCGTGCACCACAGGAGGAAGTTGTCGAGGGCGGTCTGCCGCCCCTCCGCGCCGACCAGGGCCTGCTCGGCCACGTCCTCCGTCAGCGTGTCCACGCCGTCGAGGACCATCCGGCCGACCTTCTTCGGGAACTGCGCCGTGTACACCGCGCCGAGCCGCGTCCCGTACGAGAAGCCCAGGTAGTTGAGCTTCTTGTCGCCGAGGGCCTGGCGCATGACGTCCAGGTCGCGGGAGACGTTCACGGTGCCGATGTACGGCAGCACGGGGCCGGACTTCTTCGCGCACTCCGCGGCCGTCGCGCGCAGCTCCTTCAGGATCGCCGACGCGTCGCCGGGGTCCTCCACGTCGTCGCCGGGCTCGGGGTCCCCGCCGCAGCTCACGGGCTCGCTCAGGCCCACGCCGCGCGGGTCGAAGCCGACGACGTCATAGCCCTTGCCGACGTAGCCGAAGTCCTTCTTGGCGTCCGCGAGCCCCGCCACGCCCGCGCCGCCGGGGCCGCCGAAGTTCACCAGGAGCGAGCCGCGCTTGTCACCGCTGGACTTGATCTTCAGAAGGGCGAGGCGGATGGTGCCGCGCCCGGGGTCGGCGTAGTCCAGCGGGACCTTGACCGTGCCGCAGGTGACGTCCTTGTCCTTGGTCACGTCCTCCGACAGGTTCTGCACGTCGGGCTTGCAGGCCGCCCACTTGATCTTCTGCGTGTAGAAGCGCTTCAGGTCGGGCTGCGCGGGCCCGGACGGGTCGGCCGCCGCGGGCAGGGCGGCGACGGCGAGAGCCAGGGCCGCGACGGCGGTGAGTGCGGGTGTGCTGCGCACAGCGACCTCCAAGAGGTGCGATTCCCCTCCGGTCACCCTAGGCGCCCCCGGCCCGCCCCGCCCGTTCAGCCCAGTCACGCTCCGTGTTCACCAGGGGCTCGTCCGGACCCGGCGCCCGCCCCGGGAACGCGCCGGTACGAGCCCTCTCACCACCTCGATCATTCACCGGCCGCCCCCTCGACCAGCCCCTGACCCCCAAGTAACCTTACTCGGAAGTAAATTCAGCACCGAGCCAGGAGCTTGCCCCATGGCCGACCGCTACGCGACCTTCACCCACACCGCCCCCGGCCGCTTCCTGACCCGCAGACTCGGCCTGCCGCAGCCGGTCCCGCTGCGCCGCTGGTCGCCCCGGCACCCGGCCATCGAAGGCCCGGTGCTGCTCCTGACGGCGGGCGACATCCCGCTCCCCGGCCTGCACGAGAGCCTCACCCGCACCGGCCTGCCCCCGCACAGCGGCCCGCTCGGCTCCCGCCGCCCGGCCGCCGTCGTACTGGACGCGACCGGTGTCCGCACGGTTGCCGCACTCATGGACGTGCACGCCACGCTGCACCCCGTCGTCCGCTCCATGGCCCCCTGCGGGCGCGTGGTGGTCCTGGGCGCGCCCCTCTCCCCCGCCGACCACCACCAGGCGGCGGCGCAGCAGGCCCTGGAGGGCTTCGTCCGCTCCCTCGGCAAGGAGCTGGGCGGGGGCAGGACGGCCCAGCTGGTCCGCACCCCGTCGGCGTCGGCCGCCGAGGGGACGCTGCGCTTCCTGCTCTCACCGAAGTCGGCGTACGTGAGCGGGCAGGTGGTCGAGGTCGAGGAGCTGTCGGAGTACGCGGACGACCTCGGCGAGACCGAGTGCGCCGGGGGCGCGCGGGGGACGGCGCCCGCCCCGGACGCCGACACCGCCACGACGCCCGGCACGGTCATCCAACTCCCCCACCCCGCCCGCCCGTTGGCGGGCCGCACCGCCCTCGTGACCGGCGCCGCGCGCGGCATAGGCACGGCCGTGGCGGAGGTCCTGGCCCGCGACGGCGCCCACGTCGTCGTCCTCGACGTGCCGTCCGCCGAGCCGGACCTGTGCCGCGTCGCCGAGCGCGTCGGCGGCACCGCGCTGCCCCTCGACATCACCGCGGACGACGCCGGTGAGCGGATCGCCGCCGCGCTGCCGGACGGCCTCGGCGTCCTCGTGCACAACGCGGGCGTCACCCGGGACCGCAGGCTCGCCAACATGGCGGCGGACCGCTGGAGTTCGGTCCTCGACGTGAACCTCGGGAGCGTGCTGCGCACGACGGACTTCCTGCTGAAGTCCGGCACGGTGCGCCGCGGCGGCCGGATCGTGGCGACGGCGTCCATAGCGGGCCTCGCGGGCAACGCCGGGCAGACCAACTACGCGGCGAGCAAGGCGGGCATCGTCGGCTTCGTCCGCTCCCTGGCGCCCCGGGCCCTCGCGGAGCACGGCGTGACGGTGAACGCGGTGGCGCCCGGATTCATCGAGACCCGCATGACCGCGGCCGTGCCGCTGCTCATCCGCCAGGCGGGCCGCCGCATGAACTCCCTGGGCCAGGGCGGTCTCCCCGTCGACGTGGCGGAGACCACGGCGTGGCTGGCGACCGGCGCGGTGAACGGCCAGGTCATCCGGGTCTGCGGCCAGAGCCTGCTCGGCGCGTAGGCCTCGGGGCGCCCGGCCCCGCCGCACCGCCGGTCGGCCCGCACCCCCACCCCGGCCCCGACTCCCCAGCGACCAGAAGGATCACCTCATGGCCTCGCTCGCGCTCACCCTGCTCCGGGGAGCAGCCCTGTCCCCGTTCAAGCGGCCCCGCCCGGACGCACCGCTGCCGGGCCCCACGACGGCCCGCGTCCGGACGGACATCGACCACTTGATCGCGTACGAACGGCTCTGCGGCTTCGCCGCCGGGCAGGGCGCGGGCACGAGCACGGGCAGAAGCCCGGCCGGCGACGGCCTGCCCGGCGCCGACCCCTTACCGCCCACCTATCCGCACGTCCTCGCCTTCCCCCAGACCATGCGCCTGATGGCGGCCCGCACCTTCCCGCTCCCCCTGCTCGGCCTCGTCCACACGTCCGTGGAGATCGTCCAGCACCGCGCCCCGCTGCCCGACGAGGAGCTGGAACTCACCACGTACGCACGGAAGTTGACCCCGCACCGGCGCGGCACCGAGGCGACGATCACGACCACCGCGGCGGTGGCGGGCGAGACGGTGTGGGAGTCCCACAGCACCTACCTGTCCCGCCACCGCACGGCGGCCGACGGCGCTCCCGGGAAGACACCCGCCACCCCGCTCCCCGCCCGCGCCGAGTGGCACCTCCCCGCCGATCTGGGCCGCCGCTACGCGTCCGTCTCCGGCGACCGCAACCCCATCCACCTGCGTCCGGCGACGGCTCGGCCCTTCGGCTTCCCGCGCCCCATCGCGCACGGCATGTGGACGTTCGCGCGCTGCGTGGCGGAGCACAGCGGCATCGCCGTCGGCGACGAACCCCTGCGCCTCTGCGCCGAGTTCAGGGCGCCGGTGCTGCTGCCCGGCACGGTGACGTACGCGGCCGAGGGGGCCGCGTTCGAGCTGCGCGGGGCGGCGGAGTCGGGGGGCAGGGTCCACGTCACCGGCTCGGTGACCAGAACCGCCCCTCCATCAGATCGCCGAGACCCGCCCAGGCGAAGTTCATCAGGGTCGCCGCGGCCTGGTTCGCGGACACCGACGGCTGGGTGATGGCCCAGCCCGCGAGGGACTCGGCGGCGCCGACGAGGGCCTGGGCGAGGCCCGCGACCTCGCGGTCGGGCAGCGAGGGGTTCTGGTGGGCGGCGCGGGCGGCCTCCGCGATGAGCAGCGTCACGAAGGCGACGATCTCCTCGCGCATGACGTTGACCTCGGCGGCGAACGGCTCGCCGACGGTGCGGGCCTGGCTGTGCAGGACGGCCCAGGCGTCGGGGTGCTCGGCGGTGTGGGTGAAGAACGCGCGCAGCCCGTCCCAGAGTTGCCGGTCGGCGGGGTCGCCCGGGGTGACGCCGTGCCGGACGGCCTCGATGAGGGCGGCGGCCTCCCGCCGGATGCAGGCGGTGAAGAGCTCTTCCTTGGAGTTCAGATACAGGTACACCAGCGGCTTGGAGACCCCGGCCAGCTCGGCGATCTCGTCCATGGAGGCGGCGCGGTAGCCCCGCTGCCCGAACGTGCGCACCGCCGCGTCGAGCATCTGCCGCTCCCGCACGGCCCGCGGCATCCGCTTCTGCCGCACCGGCTTGCCCCCGTTCTTCGCAGCCTGCACGGCCTTCACAGCCCTCACGACCTTCACATCCGACACCCCGGCCCCCGCCTCCCGCACCATCTGTGCACGGATCAGCGTACGGCGGTCCTTCCCGACGCACGGAGGTCACCCGGAGGCCACCGCGACGCACCGCCCCCAGCCCTACCCGCAACGACCGTGCCCCGCACCGGATTTCCGGTGCGGGGCACGATTTCGGCCGAGGGGCGCGAGCGCTACGCGGTAGCGGGCAGCGGCTCGTCGAGCGAGTCCAGCGGGGAGGCGGACGCGCTGTCGTACGCCTCCTTGTCGAGGATGTTCTCGCGGGCGGCGACGACGACCGGGACGAGCGCCTGTCCGGCGACGTTCGTGGCGGTGCGCATCATGTCGAGGACCGGGTCGATGGCGAGCAGCAGGCCGACGCCCTCCATGGGCAGGCCCAGCGTCGACAGGGTCAGGGTCAGCATGACCGTGGCACCCGTCAGACCGGCCGTGGCGGCGGAGCCGACCACCGACACGAACGCGATGAGCAGGTACTCCTTGATGCCCATGTGCACGTCGAAGATCTGCGCGACGAAGATCGCGGCGATCGCCGGGTAGATCGCGGCGCAGCCGTCCATCTTGGTGGTGGCGCCGAAGGGCACGGCGAAGGACGTGTACTCCTTCGGTACGCCGAGACGCTCGGTGACCTTCTGGGTGACCGGCATGGTGCCGACCGAGGAGCGCGAGACGAAGGCCAGCTGGATGGCGGGCCAGGCGCCCTTGAAGAACTTCAGCGGGTTGACCTTGGCGACCGTGGAGAGCAGCAGCGGGTAGACGCCGAACATCACCAGGGCGCAGCCGATGTAGATGTCGGCGGTGAACGTCGCGTACTTGCTGATGAGGTTCCAGCCGTAGTCGGCGATGGCGAAGCCGATGAGGCCGATGGTGCCGATCGGGGACAGCTTGATGACCCACCACAGGGCCTTCTGAAGCAGTTCGAGCACGGCCTCGCTGAGGTCCAGGATCGGCTTGGCCTTCGCGTCACCGATCTTCAGGATGGCGATGCCGGCGACGGCGGCCATGAAGACGATCTGGAGGACGTTCAGCTCGGTGAACGGCGTGATGACGTCCTTCGGGATGATCCCGGTGAGGAAGTCGATCCAGGAGCCCGTGTGCTCGGGCTTGGAGCCGTCCTTCGGCGTCAGGCCCGTACCGGCGCCCGGGTTGGTGACCAGGCCGATGACGAGGCCGATGGCGACCGCGATCAGCGACGTGATCATGAACCAGAGGAGCGTACGGCTCGCGAGCCGGGCGGCGTTGTTGACCTTACGCAGGTTGGTGATCGAGATCAGGATGGCGAAGAACACCAGCGGGGCGACGGCCAGCTTCAGCAGGCCGATGAAGGTGTCGCCGACCTTCGACAGGGTCGTGACGAGCCAGCTGATGTCCTGGCTGCGGGCCAGCCAGCCGAGCAGGACGCCGAGGACGAGGCCGCCGAGGATCTGGGCCCAGAAGGGCAGCTTCAGGAACTTCGGTATCCGGAAGCCGGACTTCGGCTCGGCGGGGGACGCGGGGTTCGCGGACACGGACACACTCCGGGTAAAGACGGGGGACGTGAGGAGCGGCGACCGCGAAGGGTCACGGGGGCCGCTGCGGTGCAGATGTCGAAGTCGTTCAGATGACGCGACAGGCCGCGGAGAAGCAGCGGCAGAGATCGACATGCAGGCGCGCCACGAGCGGGACGCTCATGGCGTTGCGGTGCGCGGCTGCTGTCTTCATGTCGAACACGTTAACACTTGAACTTTGAGTTCATCAAAGGACTTGTTTGGGGTAGAGGGGGCCCCAAGGGTCCCAGAAACGACGGAACCCCGGTAGCGGAGCGGCAAGCTCCGGTACCGGGGTTCTCGGTGTCCGTGGGCGCGTGTGACGAACCTTACGCGCGGGGCCCTACGACTGCGCCGGGCGCGCGGCGTCGTCGGCGTCGTCCTCCTGGGTGCGGTTGCGCTCCAGGCTGGCCTTGACGTTGTCGACCTTCGCGACGACCTTCTCCGAGGCGCGGTCGCGCTCCTTGCGCAGGAGCACGAAGCTGATGGGCGCGGAGACGACCAGGGAGAGCAGCGCCACCCACAGGAGGTTGGAGCCGCCGAGGCCGCGCGGCACGACGCCGGTGTAGACAAGCCCCCAGACCACCAAGAAGCAGCCCGCGAAGACCCCGAGACGCATCAGCGTGTAGCGGAGCATGTCAATCCACTCTTCCGTTCCGATTAGCCAGCGCTGGCCGAGTCCCTCCAGTGAAGCACGGGAGCGGCACCGGCAAGGAAGGGGGTCAGAGCCGCATCGGCTGCGGCGACTCGCGCAGCTCCCGGTCGGGGCCGGGGTACTCGCGGATGACCTCGTAGCGGGTGTTCCGCTCCACCGGGCGGAAGCCCGCCTCCCGGATCAGGTCGAGCAGATCGTCCCGGGTCAGCTTGTTCGGCGTGCCGAAGTTGTCCGCGTCATGCGTGATCTTGTACTCGACGACGGAGCCGTCCATGTCGTCCGCGCCGTGCTGGAGGGCGAGCTGGGCGGTCGCGACGCCGTGCATGACCCAGAAGACCTTGACGTGCGGCACGTTGTCGAAGAGGAGGCGCGAGACCGCGAAGGTCTTGAGGGCCTCGGCCCCGGAGGCCATCTTCGTCCGGGCCTGCAGCTTGTTGCGGACCTTGCCGTCCTTCATGTCGACGAAGTCGTGCTGGTAGCGCAGCGGGATGAAGACCTGGAAGCCCCCGGTCTCGTCCTGGAGCTCACGCAGCCGCAGCACGTGGTCGACGCGGTGCCGGGGCTCCTCGATGTGGCCGTACAGCATGGTGGCCGGGGTCTTGAGCCCCTTCTCGTGGGCGAGCCGGTGGATCCGGGACCAGTCCTCCCAGTGGGTGCGGTGGTCCACGATGTGCTGCCGGACCTCCCAGTCGAAGATCTCGGCGCCGCCGCCGGTCAGCGACTCCAGACCGGCGGCGATCAGCTCGTCGAGGATCTCCGACGCGGACAGGCCCGAGATGGTCTCGAAGTGGTGGATCTCCGTGGCCGTGAAGGCCTTGAGGGAGACGTCCGGCAGCGCGGCCTTCAGCTCGCGCAGGGAGCGCGGGTAGTAGCGCCACGGCAGGTTCGGGTGCAGGCCGTTGACGATGTGCAGCTCGGTGAGGTTCTCGCCCTCCATCGCCTTGGCGAGCCGGACCGCCTCCTCGATGCGCATCGTGTACGCGTCCTTCTCGCCCGGCTTGCGCTGGAAGGAGCAGTAGGCGCAGGAGGCGGTGCACACGTTCGTCATGTTGAGGTGACGGTTGACGTTGAAGTGCACGACATCGCCGTTCTTGCGGGTGCGCACCTCGTGGGCGAGCCCGCCGAGCCAGGCCAGGTCGTCGGACTCGTACAGGGCGACGCCGTCCTCACGGGACAGCCGCTCACCGGCCCGGACCTTCTCCTCCAGCTCGCGCTTGAGCCCTGCGTCCATGTCCCGACTACCTCTTTCGACGACCTGCGACAGACCTGACCAACCGTACGCCTACGGGCTCACACCTCTTCGGGCAGCTCTCCGACCCGGTTCTCCCACTTCGTGGAGAGCACGATCGTGGTCCGCGTCCGCGAGACGCCCTTGGTGCCGCTGAGGCGGCGGATGGTCTTCTCCAGGCCGTCCACGTCGGAGGCCCGCACCTTGAGCATGTACGAGTCGTCGCCCGCGATGAACCAGCAGTCCTCGATCTCGTGCAGGTCCCGCAGGCGCCGCGCCACGTCCTCGTGGTCGGCGGCGTCGGACAGCGAGATGCCGATCAGCGCGATGACGCCGAGGCCGAGGGACGCGGAGTCGACCGTCGCGCGGTAGCCGGTGATGACGCCGGCCGCCTCCAGGCGGTTGATGCGGTCGGTGACGCTGGGGCCGGAGAGGCCGACGAGGCGCCCGAGCTCGGCGTAGGAGGCGCGGCCGTTCTCGCGCAGAGCCTGGATGAGCTGCCTGTCCACGGCGTCCATAGGTCGAAGCCTTTCATTATTTAGCGTTTTTTCGAGTCTACGTGTAGAATCTAAGGCGTAACAGGGTCTGAGCCCTGCGAATCTTTCGGAAACTCAGCAGATCAACGACGATCCTTCGAACTTCAGGAGAGTGTTTCCCCGTGTACACGATCGAGATGGCCTACGCCCGTATGCGCGAGCTGCAGGACCTGGCCAACCGCTCGCGTGCCCACCAGTCCCCGACCGCCGCGCGCAAGGCCGGCAAGAAGCCGCGCGCCGCGAAGAAGCGCTAAGCGCCACCGGAGCCGCCCTCGGCAGGACGGGAGCCACAGGTTCCCGACGCACCGCCGAGTTCGCCCTCCCACCGGCGGTACAGCTCGTGCGGCACCCCCGCCGCGTCGAGCACCCGCCCCGCGACGAAGTCCACCAGATCCTGGATGTGCGTCGCCCCCGCGTAGAACGCCGGAGAGGCGGGCAGCACGATCGCGCCCGCCTCGTCCAGGCCCACCAGGTGCTTCAGCGTCTGCCCGTTGAGCGGGGTCTCCCGCACGCAGACGACGAGCCGCCGCCGCTCCTTGAGCGTCACGCTCGCCGAGCGCTGCAGCAGATCCTTCGAGAGCCCGAGCGCCACCCCGGCCACGCACGCCGTGGACGCCGGGACGATCAGCATGCCCTTCGTCGCGTACGACCCCGACGAAGGACCCGCCGCGAGATCGCCCGCGGCCCAGTACCGCACGTCGTCCGTGCGCACCCGGAACGTCCCCGGCTTGCCGTCGGCCCCCCGCGCCAGCCACGCGCCCAAGTCGTCCCGCCAGTGCGCGTCCCGGAACGAGATGCCCGTCTCGTCGAGCAGCGTGAGCCGCGACGCCCGGGACACCACGAGGTCCACGCTCTCCCCGGCAGCGAGCAGCCCCCGGAGCACCGAAGCGGCGTACGGCGTACCGGACGCGCCGGACACCCCCACGATCCAAGGTCTACGCTGCGTATCTCCTGCATTCACACTGTGAAGCCTATCCATGGGCGCCCCCGCCCGCCCACGGCCCGTCAGACAGTCAGGCCGCGGACGAGCAGGTCGAGCAGGGCGCAGGCGAAAAGGGCGATCCCGATGAAGCCGTTGACCTGGAAGAAGGCACGGTTGAGACGGGAGAGGTCGTGCGGCCGCACGATGCTGTGTTCGTAGAGGAAGGCACCCGCGACGACGACGAGGCCGAGCCAGAAGAACGCGCCCGCGCCGGTCTCCAGGGCGTACCAGACGAACAGCGCCGTGGTGATCGCGTGGCAGGCGCGCGCGCCCCGGATCGCGGCGGGGATGCCGAAGCGCGCGGGCACCGACATCACGCCGACCTCGCGGTCGGTGTCCACGTCCTGGCAGGCGTAGATCAGGTCGAAGCCGCCGATCCACACGCCCACCGCGAGCCCCAGGATCACGGCCGTCCACGACCACTCGCCGGTGATCGCGAGCCAGGCGCCGATCGGGCCCATGGCCTGCGCGATGCCGAGGATGGCCTGCGGGAAGTTCGTGAACCGCTTGCCGTACGGATAGACGACCATCGGAATCACGGCGACCGGCGCCAGCGCCAGGCACAGCGGGTTGAGCAGCGCGGCGGAGCCGAGGAACACCACGACCGCGATCAGCGCGCCGGTCCAGGCGGACTTCACGGTGACGGCGCCGGTGACCAGCTCGCGGTGCGCGGTGCGGGGATTGCGGGCGTCGATCTCACGGTCGATGATCCGGTTCGCCGCCATGGCGAACGTACGCAGACCGACCATGCAGATCGTGACGAGCAGCAGCCGCCCCCAGTGGATGTTCTTGTCCCACTCGAACATCGCGGTCAGGGCGGCGATGTAGGCGAAGGGCAGCGCGAACACCGAGTGCTCGATCATGACCAGGCGCAGGAACGCCTTGGTGCGGCCGGGCTGCTGCGGCAGGGCGGCGGAAGCGGAACTCACAGGCCGTACTCCCTCCAGCGGCGGTCGACTTTCGCCGCCGTCTCGGGGTCGGACTCGACCATGTCGGGCCAGCCTCCGTCCCGGGTGTAGCCCTCCTCGGGCCACTTCTTCGTCGCGTCGATGCCCGCCTTGCCGCCCCAGAACTGCTGGTACGAGGCGTGGTCGAGGTGGTCGACGGGGCCCTCGACGACGCTCAGGTCACGGGCGTAGTCCGTGTTGCCGAGCGCACGCCACGCGACCTCGTGCAGATCGTGCACGTCGCAGTCGGAGTCCACGACCACGATCAGCTTGGTCAAGGACATCATGTGCGCGCCCCAGATCGCGTGCATGACCTTCTGGGCGTGCTTCGGGTACTTCTTGTCGATCGCGACGATCGCGCAGTTGTGGAAGCCGCCCGCCTCGGGCAGGTGGTAGTCCACGATGTCCGGCACGATGATCTTGAGGAGAGGGAGGAAGAACCTCTCCGTCGCCCGGCCGAGCGGCCCGTCCTCCGTCGGCGGGCGGCCCACGACGATCGACTGGAGCAGCGGGCGCTTGCGCATCGTCACGCAGTCGATGGTCAGCGCGGGGAAGGGCTCCTGCGGCGTGTAGAAGCCGGTGTGGTCGCCGAACGGCCCCTCGGGCAGCATCTCGCCGGGCTCCAGCCAGCCCTCGATGACGACCTCGGCCTGCGCCGGGACCTGCAACGGCACCGTCTTGCAGTCGACCATCTCGATGCGCTTGCCCTGGAGGAAGCCCGCGAACAGGTACTCGTCGATGTCGCCGGGCAGCGGGGCGGTGGACGCGTACGTCACGGCGGGCGGGCAGCCGAAGGCGATCGCGACCGGCAGCCGCTCCCCTCGCCGGGCCGCCACCTGGTAGTGGTTCCGGCTGTCCTTGTGGATCTGCCAGTGCATGCCGATGGTGCGCTTGTCGTGGCGCTGGAGGCGGTAGAGCCCGAGGTTGCGGACGCCGGACTCGGGGTCCTTGGTGTGGGTGAGGCCCAGATTGAAGAAGGACCCGCCGTCCTTCGGCCAGGTGAACAGGGCCGGGAGCCGGTCCAGGTCCACGTCGTCGCCGGTGAGCACGACCTCGTGCACCGGCGCGTCCTTCACCTTCTTCGGCGGTACGTGCGCCATCGCGCCGAGCTTGCCGAAGGCCTCGCGGACGCCGACGAAGCCGTGCGGCAGCTCCGGCTTGAGCAGGCCGCCGATCTTCTCGCTGATCTCGCCGTACGACTTCAGGCCGAGGGCCTTGAGCAGTCGGCGGTCCGTGCCGAACACGTTCATCGCAAGGGGCATCGCGCTGCCCTTGACGTTCTCGAACAGCAGCGCCGGGCCGCCCGCCTTCTGCACCCGGTCGACGATCTCGCCGACCTCCAGATACGGGTCGACCTCGGCCTTGATGCGCTTGAGATCGCCCTCGCGCTCCAGGGCACGGAGCAGAGAGCGGAGATCGTCATAAGCCATGCGGTCAAGTATCGGTCACCGGCTACCCTGGCCAGGTCACCGGGTGCGCCCGGCGCCCGTACTCCGCGTCTTGGGGGAGCTCCCGCACATGCTCAGGTATCTGCCGTTCCTGCTGGTCCTGGCCGTGTGGATCTACGCCTTCATCGATGTCCTGAACACACCCGAGAAGGAAGTCCGACACCTCCCGAAGGTGGTGTGGGTCATCATCGTGCTCCTCTTCGGGGAGGTGCTGCTCGGGCCGATCGCGTGGTTCGTCACCGGCAAGAAGCGGCCTGCGGCCGGGCGGGGGGACGGGGGGGGGCCTGGTCGGGGGCGTCGGGGTGGCTGGGTCGCTCCCGACGACAACCCCGAGTTCCTGAAGGGGCTGGAGAAAGACCGCGATCCGCGCGACGACTCCTGACCGGCGTTCCCCTATGGGGGCTCCGCCCCCGCTCCCCCCTTTCTTGGCGCTCCGCGCCTCGTCCTCAAGCGCCGGACCGGCTCTCTCCCACCC
>NZ_JNXT01000074.1 GCF_000716675.1 Streptomyces alboflavus | reverse complement strand
GGGTGGGAGAGCCGACGCGGAGCGGCGGCCACGGTTGCCGCCGGGGGCAACGGCCAGCCAAGCCCGACGGCCAAGGCGAGCACCGCACGCCACCCGGGGGCGAACCCGGGCCCCACAGCAACGGGCGGGCGGGTGGGAGAGCCGACGCGGAGCGGCGGCCACGGTTGCCGCCGGGGGCGACGGGCACGGGCCCCGCAGAAACGCGCCCCGCGAGAACCCTCATACCGCAGAGGCGAGCCCCGCCCGCCACCCCGGGAGCAGTTCGTCGAGGAGCGCCTCCGTCCGGGGAGGCACCCCACGGGCCCCGCTGCGGGCGACCAGGTCCGCGGCGAGCGCCTGGAGGCGTGCGGGGTCGCCCACGGCATGGGTGGCCCGCAGCAGCTCGTGCCAGAGCCGCTCGTCGCCCGGCGCGGAGCCGAGCGCCGCGTTCAGGGCCTCGATGGCCTTCTCGGCCCGGTCCTTCTCCAGGTGGAACTCGGACAGGGCGAGCCCGATGTCGGCGACCAGCAACGGCAGTTGGGCGTCGACGATCTCGTGGGTGAGCCAGCCGTACCGCCCCTCGGGCCGGTCCGCGAGCAGCGGGCCCCGGACGAGGACGAGCGCGTCGGTGAGCATCCGCCCGCGCACGGCGCGGTTGCCGGACCCCCGGCCCTGCGTCGCCTCGTGGTAGAGCGACCGCAGGACGTCCAGGTCGGACACGACCGACTTGGCGAGGGTGAGGCGCCCGGTCGCGTCGACGCGCAGCCGCGGCGAACCGTCGGGCTCGCTGCCGAGCCAGTCCCGCAGCCGGTCGACGAGGGCGTCCCGCACGTCGTCGGTGACGCCGCGTGGCCACAGCGCGGAGGCGAGCACGCGCGGGTGCACCCCTTCGCGGTGGAGCAGAAGCAGCGCGAGCGCCTCGTGCAGGAGCGGGCTGCGCTCGCCGTCGGGCGTCTCCAGGCCGATGATCTCGTAGCTGCCGACAAGCCGCGCGTACACCGCGGGCCGCCCCTGCTCGCTGACGTCGACGAGGAACGGCGGCGCGGCCGCGGCCCCGCCGTCGGAGCCGTCGCCGCCGCCCTCGGGCCGCGGGTCGGCCGCGACGAACAGCTCGACGACGGCGCGCCGCAGCGCGTCCGGCAGGAGCTGGGCCTCAAGTTCGAGGCCGAGCAGCGGGGCGAGCAGCTTGCCCTCGCCGGTGACCTTCATCTCCCAGGCTGCGCCGGGCAGTTCACCGGTGTCGGAGCCGACCAGATAGCCGATGCCGAGGCGGCTGGCGTCGGCGGCCAGCTCGGCGAGCTTGACGGCGTCCTCGGGGCTCGGCCCGTCCGCGAGCAGCACCAGGTGCGGGGCCCAGCGGGTGTGCTGGGCGGGGCCCGTACGACCGGTGAGGACGGAGTCGTGCCCGGCCGCGCCGAGCGCGCCGCGCCGCTGCCGGGTCTCGGCGTCCATCGTCTCGATGAGCGCCTCCACGTCCTCCAGGTGCCGCAGCCGGTTCGGGGCGAGCGCCGTGAGGTCCTCGCCGAAGCCGACGAGGGTGATGGTCATGCGGTCCGACCAGCCGTTGGTGGCCAGTTCGGCGGCGACGGACGCGAACACGGCGGCCCGGTCGGCCGGGCTGCCGCCGAGGGACACGATGCCGGGCACGGCCTCCAGGTTGAGCAGCAGGCGCGAGTCGTCCATCGTGCCGAGGCAGACCAGGCCGGGGTAGGGCGCGGCGGCGTCCACGTCCCCGTACCGCTCGGCGTCCGTGCGGGCGAGTGTCCAGAACGTCTCGTCCTGGCCCAACTGCCAGGGCGCGGGCGGCCGCCCGGAGGCCTGGGCGAGCTGGAGGTGCAGGTCGCCGTTGCTGAGCCAGGCCGCGTACACCGTCGGCAGCGGGCGGGACTCCTCCGTCAGCGCGGCGGCGAGGCCGCGCAGCGACCGGTCGAGCAGCCGCACGCCCGCGGGGTCGGCGCCGACGAGCAGCGCGTCCTGGGCGTCGGCGGCGGAGCCGGTCGGCGTCGGCGGCTCCATGCCGCGGCGCAGGCCGACGGCGCCCATCGCCGACTGCCACAGCGTCTGCCGTCGGCGGCGGCCGAGGGCGCCGAGCAGTCCGGCGGCGAGCAGCGGCGCGCCGATGAGTGCCTCGGGCAGCCCGAAGCCGGAGTCGTCGGACTCGGCCGCGGCGGGCGTACCGCTCTCCCGGCCGGTCTCCTCGCCATCGCCCTGGGGGCTCTGGCCGCCCTGCCGGTCCTGCCCGTCCCCGCGCGCGCCGCCGTCCGGCCGCTGCTCGGGGATCGTGATGTGCGCCGTGTCCTGGTCGACGGAACCGCCGCCGCCCTGCCGGTCACCGCCACCCTGCCGGTCGCCGCCGCTCTCCTGCGCGCCGCCGCCGTGGCGCTGGTCCCCGGTCTTCGCGTAGTCCGAGATCTGCTCGCGGACCTCCTCGGAGACCTTGGGGGCCTCGTCGGGCATCTGCACCAGTTCACCGCCGTGCGCGTCGGCGGGCATTTCCATGATCCAGCCGGGCCGGATCAGGCTGGCCTCGGAGAGCCGCGAACCGTCGGGCTGCTCACGGTCCTTGTTGAGCTGGTAGATCTCCTTGTACCGCCGCCCGTCCCCCAGGTGGCGCTCGGCTATCTCCCAGAGCGAGTCGTGGTGGCGTCCCTCCGGGGGCTGGATGCGGTAGAACTTCGTGTCCCCGTCCTGCCCCGTGCCCGCCTTGGCCGCGGCCCGGCCCGCCTGCTCGGCGAGGGCGGCCGCGGCACCTGCCGCGGCGGACTGCTGGTCCTGCCCGAGGACGCCCGGCGTCTGCTGCGCGGCGGCCGCGGCCGGCTTCTGGTTGCCCTCCAGGGACTGCCCGAACTGCGAGAGCCCCGGCGCGAAGCTGGCCGCCGTGGCGCCCACGAGCAGCAGCGCGGCGACGAGCTGCCGCGCGAGGACCTGGCTCGCCCCGGCCCCCGGCACCCGCCCCGGCATCCCCACGCCGGAAAGGGCCGCCTTCACCTCCACCAGGACGCACGCCGTGAACTGGGCCCAGGCCAGCCAGACCACCACGGTCAGCACGTTGATGAACGTGCCGACGGTGATCTCCTGCTGGAGCCAGTCGAGGGACGGCGCGCCGCCGGGCAGCGGCCACCCCACGAAGTAGGCGAGCGCGCCGGGCACGCCGACGACCAGCGCGGCGAGGGCCACGAAGGCGAGGCACGCCTTGACGAAGTCCCCTGCCGAGCGCCGACGCCCCGGCAGGGGCTGAGGCGTCCGGTTCCGCGGACCCGTCGAGCTTGGGGTGGTTCGTCGCGCCATGGCGGGTGTCCTGGTCCTGATCCTTGTGGGGTAAGTGGGCTCGTACTCAGCGATGTTACGGAAGGTGCCGATGCCCTGGCAGGGGCTGTGGATAACTCTCGGCGGCCACCGGCTCGGCAGCCGCCTGCCCGGCGGTCACCGGCCCGGCAGTCACCGGCCCGGCAGTCACCGGCTCGGCGGTCACCGGCTCGGCAGCCGTCTATCCGATCTCGTTCTCCGCCGCCGCCCGCCCGTGCACCGTCACGTCACCGCCGAAGAACATCCCGGTGAAGACCGGGCTGTAGGTCATCTCGACCTCGACCTCGACCTGTTCGGCGGTGGCGCTGACGCAGTGGGTGGCGGCCACGTCCGGGCCGGTCAGGCCCATCTCGCGGGCGAACTTCTTGACCCGGGCGTCGCAGTTCTCGTAGTTGATGGGGGCGCCCTTCGCGCCCTCGTACAGGCCCTCGGTGTCGAGGTCCTGCGCGGCGTACCGTGCGGCCTGTTCGGCGATGTCGGCGGCGCGTTCGCGCTTGGAGATGGACAGGCCGCCGTCGATCACGAACGCGGACAGGGTGAGGAAGACCAGCGCGAAGACGATGACGGCGCCCGCGCCCGAGCCCCGGTCGTCCAGACGCGCCCGGCGGGCGTCCACCACGGCGCGTACCCACGCGCATGCCGCGTTCACGCCGACCTCCGGTACGGATCCAGCGGGGAGCTGAAGCTCGCCTCCAGCGTCGTCGGAATGTCCAGGCCGAGCATCTCCAGGCCCCGCACCTCGCAGCTCACCTCGACCGTGAAGAGCGTGTCCGGCTCGAAGCCCGCGCTCTTCTGGACGACGTGGACGGGCCCCGAGCAGACGTCCTCCAGGTCGGCCTTGGCCGCCTTGCGCGCCTCGGCCATCGCCGTGCCCTGGTCCTTCTGGATGGAGCCCGCGCGGGCGGCGTCGCGGGCCGCCCCGTCGATGGCCCCCCGGCCGTCGACGAGCTGCCCGAAGGCCACCAGGACCAGGATGAAGAGGATCATCACCGGCGCCAGGATGACGACTTCGACGGTCGAGAGCCCCCGATCCCCCGAAAGCCCCCGGTCGCCCGAGAGTCCCCGTGTACGCGACACCCCCCGCATCACCCTTCCTCCTCGACGAACCGCTCCACCGGCCCCGACGACTGCGCGTGCACCTGGAGGTCGAGCCCCGGGAACACCGACGGCACGTCGGCCGTGATCTCCACGCCGACCGTGTTCTGCTCCGGCTGGAGCGTCTTCACGTCGGGGCCGAGGACGAGCTTCGGCCCGAGCTGGCGGATGTAGGCGTCGACGACGTCGGTCGCCTCGCCCCGCCAGCCGCCCGGGTTCTCGTCGGCCGTGGCGCGGGCCTTGCGCGCGCCCGCCTGGGCCGCGGCCTGGGCCACGTGGTCCGCGAAGAAGTACAGCGCGAACTGCACCGTCGCGAAGATCAGGAAGAAGAGGACCGGGGTGAGCAGCACGAACTCGATCGCGGTCATGCCGGATTCGCCGCGGGTGGAGGCGGCCTCCACTCTTCGGCGCACGAATCCCGGCATCCGGTCGCGGCTCACCCCTCGCCCGCTCCCGCCCCCGTCGTCCCTCATGTCAGCTACAGCCGTCCGGTCAGCAGGTCTTGCTGGCGTCGGCGCCCTCGATGCAGTCGCTGACCTTGTCGGCGCCGCCCTTGAGCGCGTTGTTGATGATCGCGGCGACCACGCCGACGATCGCCACGACGACCGCCGAGATGATCACCCACTCGACGGCGGACGCGCCGCGGTCGAGCTCGCCGGAGCGGGCGCGCTGCACGCGGCCCTGCAGGAAGGTCACGAGGAAGTCGACCGCCGGGATGCCGGTGCTGAAGTTCCGTCCGTTCATGGTGAGTTGTCCTCTCGAAAACAGAGTGTGTGGGGGGATGTACGGGTCTGTGGAGCCGCGTGCGACAGGTCCCCCGTCGCCGGGCTCGGGGTTCAGGCCTGGAACACGCGCATCGCCGCCGGAAAGATGAGGAACACCAGGAATCCCGCACACAGCAACAGCTGTGCCACCAGCATCGACTGTGACTTCTCGCCCGCGCTGCCCTCGATCTCGGCGAGCTCGCGGTGGCGCATCGTCTCGGCGCGGGAGGCGAGCGACTCGCGCACCTTCGCGCCGTCGTCCGCGACCAGGGCGAGCGACGCGGAGAGGTCCTTGAGCTCTTCGACGCCCAGCTGCTCGCCGAGCGAACCGAGCGCCTGCCACTGGCTGATGCCGGTGATGCGGGCGTCCGACAGGGCGTTGCGGATACGTTGCGTCGCCCAGCCGTCCGACACCTCGGCCGCCGCCATCAGCGCCTCGGGCAGGCCGCGGCCGCCCGCGAGGCTCATGGAGACCAGGTCCAGATAGGCGCCGATGACGCGCCGCAGGTCACGCCGCTTCTCCTGCGCGTCCCTGCGTACTTCGAGGTCGGGCAGGAAGAAGAAGAGCACCCCGAACATCAGCGCCAGCCACACCGGGATGATGGGGCTGCGGCCGAAGCCGAGGGTCCAGATGATCGCGAACAGGAACGGGCCGAAGAAGACGCCGGTGGCCGCGAGCAGCACCTTCGTCGCCAGGAACTTCTCCCAGCTCCGGTCGAGCACCGCCAGGTCGGCCCGCAGCGACCGCAGCTCCCAGCCCTGCTGGACGTAGAACTCGGCGGCCCGCGCGCCCACCCGGGCGCGCAGCGAACCGAGCCGCCCGGTCTCCTCGGCGTCCGCGGCGCGGTGCGAGGACTCGTATGCCGCTCCGCGTGCCCGCATCGCGTCGATCCGGGCGACCGTGGCCACCGCGGAGCGCTTGGACGGCATCAGCGCGCGGACGAGGGCGAAGATGCCGAGGCCCAGCGTCGCGCCGATGACGATCGGCATGGTCAGGTTCACCGGCGTACCCCCTCGGTGGAGTTGGTGTGCGGCGGCAGCGGCTGCTGTCCCGGCGCGCCCTCGGGGCCCACGGCGCCGGGCAGCGGCGCGCCGCCCGGGCCCCGGGGACGTACGAACTGCACACCCGGCTCGTCACGGACGAGGAAGCGGTCCGGCGTCTCGACCGTCGACAGCTTGCGCAGCCACCAGAAGCCGAGCGCGAACAGGCCGCACACGCAGGCGAGCACGAGCTGCCCGACGGGCGTGCTGTACGGCGACACGAACTCGCGGTTGAAGATCGAGAGTCCGAGTACGAAGGCGATGGAGACGGCGACGACGATCTGCACCGAGCGCCGGGTCGAGGCGCGCTGCGCCATCACGCGCTGGCGCATGTCGACCTCCTCGCGCGCCGACTTGGCGAGCGCGCCGAGGACCTGGCGCAGGCCGGGGCCGCGCAGCTTGGCGTTGAGGATGAGCGCCGCGACGATGATGTCGGCCGAGGCGTCGTCGATCTCGTCGGCGAGGACCTGAAGGGCCTCGGGCAGCGGGGTGCGTGCCCGGAGCCGGTCGACGAGGGCGTCGAGGTGCGGCCGCAGGACGGGCGCCGCGGCCCGCGCGGACGCCGGGATGGCCTGCTCCAGGCCGACCGCGCCCGCGATGGTGTCGCGCAGCGACTCGGTCCAGGCGGCGAGCGCCTCGACCCGCTTCATCTGGAGCCGCTCCTCGGCGGCGCCGCCGAACAGCTTGTCCCAGAAGAAGACGAGGACGCCGGACGCGATGCCGGCCACCGCCCAGCGCGTGAGCAGCAGCACGACCAGGCCGACGCCGATGGCGAGGGAGCCGCGCTGCCCGACGAAGCGGACCAGCTCGTTCATCCGCTGGCTGGCGCGCTGCTTCTCGTGGGCCGCCTTGACGGGCAGTCCGCGGATCGCGACGAGCAGCAGCGCGAGTCCGCCGCCGACGGCGACACCGCAGGCGAGGCCGTAGAGGACGGGCAGCGAGAAGACGCCGCCCATGGAGCCGAGTGCGTTCATGTCGTGCTCACCCCCATTGCCCGGCGGGCCGGTAGCCGAATGCGGCGAGGTCGTCCATGCAGGCGATCGGCGCGTGCGGCACGATCCGGCCGTCCGGCGCCTCCGCGAAGACCTCGCTGGAGAGCACCCGGCCGTCGACGCCGTTGACCTCGCGGACGGAGGTCACCATGCGCTGGAGCTTGCCGCCGGTCTGGTAGTTGTTGCGCCGCTGGATGAAGACGACGAAGTTGACGGCGCCCGCGACGAGCATCTGGCTGGCCTCGATGGGCAGCCGCTCGGAGGCCTGGAGCGCGTACGTCGAGATCCTGTTGAAGACCTCGCTGGAGCTGTTGGCGTGGATCGTGGAGAGCGAGCCGTCGTTGCCCTGGGACATCGCGTTCAGCATCGTCACGATCTCGTCGCCGAGGACCTCACCGACGATGACGCGGGAGGGGTTCATGCGCAGGGACCGGCGGACCAGTTCCGCCATGGATATCTGGCCCTGTCCCTCGGAGTTGGGAAGGCGCTCCTCGAACGCCACCACGTTGGGGTGCAGATCGGCGAACGTGTCGAGGCCGAGCTCCAGGGCGCGCTCGACGGTGATGAGGCGCTCGTGCGGCGGGATCTCGTTGGCGAGGGCGCGCAGGAGCGTGGTCTTCCCGGCGTTCGTGGCCCCGGCGATCATGATGTTCTTGCGCGCCCGCACGGCGCAGGCCAGGAAGTGCGCGACGTCCGGCGTGAGCGTCCCGTTCCCGACCAGGTCGGACATGAACACCTTGCCCATGCGCGCGCGACGGATCGACAGGGCGGGCCGCCGGGCCACGTCCATCACGGCCGAGAGCCGGGAGCCGTCGGGCAGGCGCAGGTCGAGCTGGGGGTTGGCGGAGTCGAAGGGCCGCGACGAAAGCCCGGAGTAGGCGCCGAGGATCTGGATGAGCTCGATCAGCTCCTCGTCGGTCTCGGCGACCGGCTCGGCCTTGGCCTCGCGCCCGTCGGCGTACCCGACGAAGACCTGGTCGCAGCCGTTGATGTCGATGTTCTCGACCTCGGGGTCGTCCAGGAGCGGCTGGAGGCGGCCGACGCCGAAGAGCGCGGCGTGCACGGCGGCCGCGTACTGCTCCTCGGTCTCGGCGTCCAGCGGGGTGCGCCCGGCGTTGATCTCGCCGCGGGCGTACTCCTCCAGGATCTGCGCGATCACGGCGCGGGCGTACTGCCGCTCGTCCTCGCTGGTCATCGGCGTGACGCCGGAGACCTGGTCGAGGCGGCGCTGCTCGGCGATGCGGTCACCGGCGTCCTGCCGGAACCGCTTCACCAGCTGGTGGTCGACGGCGCTCATCGCCCGGCACCCGCCGTCGGGCCCGCGGCCGGGCCTGCGACCGGATTGCTCCAGGCCGCGCCGTACTGCTGGTACAGGTCGACGGTCACCTTGCGGGCCGAGCGGATCAGCATCGACTTGTCGAGCCGTCCGCGCTTGCGCCCGGCCAGCTGGTCGGCGCCCGCCGGGTCGTCGGCGAGGGTGCCGACGACGCGGGCGCCGGTCTGCGCGGCCATCAGCATCTCGTTGACCTGGTGCACCAGTTTGCCGGAGTTGCCCGGGTCGGCGATCAGGACGACGCCGATGAGCGGGGTGGCGAGGGTGGCGGCGCCGCGCGGGCCGCCGTGCAGCTTCGCGGACAGCGCGGCGGCCCGGTCCCGGACCCGGGCGATGGCCTCCGGCTCCGTACGCGAGATCAGCAGGACCAGGTTGGCGTGCGGGAACAGCTCGATGGCCGGGCTGTCCCCGGCGATGCGCCCGCAGTCGGCTATGACGTCGGCCGGGGCCTGCGGGGAGTCGGCGAGCTGGGCGAAGGCGCGCCCGAGCGTCGGCCAGATCCCGACGAGCCCGGCGGCCTGCTCGGAGATGCCGAGGCCGACGAGCACTTCGAGGCCGCCGGACAACGGCTGGGTGTGGTCCCAGAGTTGGTCGGGGACGAGGCCGCGGCGCGCGGTCGCGGCGATGGACAGCATGCCGGTGTTCGGGTTGAGCGGGCCGCCGTGCGCGGCGGCGCTGCGGTAGACGAGGTCGCCGCCCGCGGGATCGGTCTCCGCGACCAGGACCCGCCGGGGCCACACCGCCGCGAGCGCGACGGCCGCGGTGGTGACGCCGGGGGAGCCCTTGTCTGCGGCGAGAGCGATGAGAGCCATGTCTCCTCTACTCGCCTCTAGTTGCCGGTGCCGGGGACGACCGCCACGGCAACCTCACCGAGCGACGCGGCACTGGTGACCGCGGCGACATCGTCGTTGTCGACGAGGACGGTGATGCTGAGGTTGCCGGTGCTGATGGTGCTGTCCGACTTGTTGTTCACGGCGCCGACGCGGGCGTCCGGGACCAGCAGGGTGCGGCCGGAGGAGCTGCCGCCGGTGCCCTTGTCGTCGTTGGAGCTGGACGAGCCGTTGGCGGCGACGCGGTAGAGGGCGACGGTGTCGCCCTGCTGGAGCGTGGAGGGGTACTGCCCCTCCTTCAGGGACAGCCCCACGGAGGCCTTCCCGCTGGGGAGGCCGCCCTTGTCGTCGAACATCTCGCCCACGACGACCGTGCCCGGGTAGAGGGTGGTCTTGGCCTTGAGCTTCGACAGCGCGCCGAGCTTGGAGTACTTGACGTAGTGCACGTCCGAGTCCGCCGCGACCATCACCGAGGTCGAGTTGTCCTTGGTGACCGATTCGCCCGGCGCGATCCGCTTCGTCACCTTGACGACCTCGACCCGGTCGCCCGCGCGCAGCACGAGCACCGTCGCCCCGAGCGCGCCGACCAGGATGAGCAGGACGGCCAGAGCGGCCAGCGCCGGTTTGCGCTCGCGAGGCGCAGTGGGAAGGCGCTCACCGACGCCCGCCGGAGCCGACACGGCGGAACGGTTGTTGCCCGCCCCCGTACGCTCTTGGATCTTCACGCAACCGCTCCCCGTACGACCCAGAAAAATCCGTCATGTGAGACACCCAGATGCGACTCGCATACGCCTCGGCCGGGGTTCCATCGGCCCGTCAGCCCCAGGCGCGGTGTCAAGCCATCGCACCGTATCAGCAGCACATAAGCCCCTCAAGGCGCGTTATGGATCGCGAAGCTCAGGCGCTTCATCGTTATTCACGCGCAATATGGGCCCCTTGGTTCCGACGTCACGCCGGGAGTACGCCAAGACACCTTCGTATGCGACTGCGAACCAACTCGCTTTGCGCATAACCCTTTCGGGCGACGACATCCCGCCACCGGAATCCCCCGCCCCACTCGCCCCGCCGCACCCCGTATGCCCCTCCGTCAGCCATCAGAACGACGCGAGGAGGGACGGGAGCGGTTCCCGGGGCTCTGAGCGGAACGTGAGGCGGAGCGGGCAGGTCACCGCGGCGCGCGGCCGGAGGCACCGGACGATCGCCACACCTCCCCAGAACCTCCGCACAAATTTGCGGGGCAGGCCGGTCGACAGGGCGACATGACCGAACTATCCGACTTGCTCGAACCATTGCGGAGAGAACTGTGCGACGGGATGAACCCACTCTCGCGCGACGCCCTCTCCCTCTGCGGCGCCCGAATCTCCACACACGCAGGTCCCGTACCGGCTTCACAAGGCGCTGCACAACTCAACAAATCCACCGAAAGAGAAATTCAACCCCCATGAGACTTTCCTTTCCTTCCGGCACTTCCCGCCCTTCCCGCACCGCCCGCGCGGCCGCGGACACCACCAGCACGAGCCGCGCGTCCCGCACCTCCCGCGCTCCCCGCGCCGCCCTCGCCTCCGCGACGGCCGCGACCGCCCTCGCGCTCATGGCGACCAGTGCGCCCGCCGCCAACGCGATCATCGGCGGCACCGAAGTCTCCAACGACGCCTACCCGTTCATGGTGGCCGTCCTGGAGAAGGGCTCCGGCAGCGCCTTCGACCGCCAGTTCTGCGGCGGCAGCCTCATCGCACCGGACGTCGTCATGACGGCCGCGCACTGCCTCGTCGACGACGCGGGCAAGCCCGTCAAGGCGAAGACCGTGCAGGTCGCCGTCGGCCGTACGGTCCTCTCCAAGAGCGGGCAGGGCCAGATACGCAACGCCAAGACGAAGGGAACCGGCAGCCGGGGCAGCATCGTCGTGCACCCCCGCTACCTCAAGGGCCAGGAGGCCTACGACGTCGCCTTCATCCAGCTCGACAAGCCGGTCCGCGGCATCAGCCCGGTCAAGCTGCCCACCCAGGGCACCGACTCGCTGCTGCGCCCCGGCCAGAAGGCCACCGTCGCGGGCTGGGGCAACACGGACACCGCGATGACCCACACCCCGGACCGCCTCCGCCAGGTCAAGGTGCCGATCCTCTCGCACAACGAGTGCAAGGTCAGCTACGACGGCTACAGCTCCAAGGTCAACTTCTGCGCCGGCGTCGAGGGCAAGGACTCCTGCCAGGGCGACAGCGGCGGCCCCATCTTCCGCACCGTGCCCGGCCGCCAGGACCCGATCCAGATCGGCGTCGTCTCCTACGGCGACGGCTGCGGCGACCAGGGCGCTCCCGGCGTCTACACGTCCACCAGCTCGGCGAAGCTGTGGAAGACGCTGGACGAGTCGCCGTCGGGCAAGCGGCTGAAGCGGGCGCTGGGCCGCAGGTAGTCCGGGACGCCCCGGGGGCACTGCCCGCCCCCGGGGTTCGGGACACCCCTGCTACTCCCCCTGCTCCCCCCCGTCTACTCCCCCTGCTCCCCCGTCTACTCCCCCTGCTACTCCCCCGTCCTGCCGTCGATCCGCTCCCGCAGCAGATCGGCGTGGCCGTTGTGGCGGGCGTACTCCTCGATCATGTGCGTGAGGATGTGGCGCAGCGAGTAGAAGGTGCCGCCGTCGTGGCCACCCGCCGTCTCCAACGACCCGGCGGCGGCCACGGCGGCGCGGGAGCGGGCGCACTCCTCGCGCCAGAGCCGAAAGGCCACCTCCGGGTCGGCGTCCTCGACGTCGAAATCGGCGTACTCGCCCGGCGCGGCGCCCGGCCAGTAGGGCTCGTCCGCCTCCCCGAGCAGCACGCTCCGGAACCAGCCCCGCTCCACGTCGGCGAGGTGCCGCACCAGGCCGAGCAGGGACAGCGGCGACGGCGGCACGGCCCGCTCCCTGAGCTGGTCGGGGGTCAGGTCCGCGCACTTCAGGGCGAGGGTGTCGCGCTGGAACTGGAGGAACGCGGCGAGCATGGTGCGTTCGTCGGCCTGCCCGGGAGGCTCGACCCGAGAGCCACCAGCAGCCCCACCCGCACCGACGTCACCACTGAACCCCTCGCTGCTCACCATCCCCCCATCCTGCCCGCCCGTCCCCGTCCCCGTCCCCGTCCCCGCTCCTCCCACAGCCTCAGTCGAACCGCATGTGCTTGACGCCCGTCCACGCCCGCCGGATCCGCCCCCGCACGGCGCTGTCCGTGTTCGGCAGGAGGGTGAGTCCCGCGGACGCGGCGATCCGATCGGCGCTCCGCGCGACGGAGACATGATCCGTCCACATCTGCTCGGCGAACTCCGGCTCCCGCAGCCGCTCCAGGCACAGGTCCAGCTTGGAGACGGCGAAGCTCTCGCGCCGCAGCGGGGCGTCCCGCCCACCGACGACGCGCACGACATGCCCGAGACCGCGCTCGCGCAGCCGCTTCAGGACGGTGCGCCGGTCGGCGAGCAGCGCGAAGTGGCGTACGTCATGACCGCGTTCACGCAGCCGCCCGACGGTCTCCTGAAAGTACGCGGGCTCGACGACCGTCATCGGAACGATCACGGTCCCCTCGTGCTTGGCCAGCGCCAGATCGAGCACGTCGCACACCGCCTGCCGCCACACCGGCAGATCCTGGAAGTCCCCGCGCAGCCCGGGCGGCATCATCCGGTGCAGCCCGAACCCGACGTACTCCGGGTCACACACCACACTCCCGGGCAGCCGCCGCTGAATCTCGAACGCCGTCTGCGTCTTGCCGCCGCCGAAGGGGCCGTTGAGCCAGAGAAGCATGGGGCGACGGTACGCCGCGCCCGACCGTGGGCAAGCATCGATTCGCCAGGACGGTCACCGGCTGCCCTTTGCAATCGCGGGCGGGCGCAGGGTGAGGAGCGCCGCCTTCCCGACCGGTGTGACATCCACCCCTGCTCGTTCCACCCCAGACCGCCACCACCGGTGACGTGGAGCTAGGGTCGAACAGATCCCTCACCCCGACCACGGAGGCAGGACCGGTGTTCGGCAAGAACAAGCACATCGACGAACCCCCCGTACCCGCCATCCCCTGGGCGGACGTATGGGAGTTCTCCATCGGAAACGAAGAGCGGCCGGCCACCGGTCGGCGCAAGGACCCCGTACTCGGGCCGCGCGCTGTCAGGTCTCCGCAGGGCGGCGGCGAACTACGCGTCTTCGCCCCGGCCGCCTACGTCCTGTCGAAGACTCCACCCGCCTCGGCGGCGAGCGCCGAACGATCCCTGTACGAGGACGCCGAGGGCCGGAATCTGCTGTGTTCCCTCGACGCCGCCGAGACAGTCGAAGGCGAACGCCACCATGTGGTCAACGACGGGCAGGGCAGGCCCATCGGGACGATCCGCCGCATTGCGCCCCTCAAGCATGCCCTGAGATCGACATGGCGCATCGAGCAGCCCGGCCATGCCCCCATCACGAACAGCGCGGAGTGGGCCCAGAGCGGCCCCAAGGAGATCGTGCAGCGTGGCGCGGGCAAGTTCCTGCTCGGTGCGCTTCAAGCCGTGTCCGACATGGGCTCCGAGGGCGGCGATCAAGCCTCCAAGTCACGCGCCCTGGAATGGAAGTGCGACGGCGAGCTGGTCATGACCTCCGAGGGCCACAGCCGATTCCTCATCCGGGCGGCATGGCTGGACCGTCGCCTCGTGTTCGCATACGCACTCCTACGCGATCGCTGAGCACAGCATGTAAGGTGCACACATATCACCGCGCACCTACTCCCGGCAGTCCCAACAGGCGGGCGTCGACATGCTTTAGGGGGATGAAGCGTGAGCATGCGGAACGCCAGTCCAGACGACCTCGACCAACTCGCCAAGCTTCTTGACGGGCGTGGCGGTGTCGGGGACAAGCTCGATGACGCGTTCGCAAGAGCATCCCAGCTCGGCGTAACCAGCAAACTGTCCCCTCTCAGGCCGATGCGGCCGTGGGTGACCAGCACCGCGCCAGACCTCCGCAAGCGGGCCACGCTGCTCAGGCTGGACAGCGGCGACCCGTCAGCGGGCCTGCTCTGGGCCGGTTTCAGCTCGAAGGACCTCGAGAAGTACGAGGGCGGGAAGCTCAGCCCCGACGCGCTGCTGTTGGCCAACTCCGTGGCAGCCAGCGCCGATCCCGATGCGTACAAGTTCAAGCGCCGGCCTGACGAGTCCCTGGCGGAATGGGTCGAGCGGCTCGAAGCGCATGCGATTTCACAGATACCCGGCCTGCAACCACACGAAGAGACCCTCGCGACCATGGTCGGGCTCTTCGGTGACTGGACTTCCGTCACCGCTGCCACCGCGGTCTTCACCGTTCAAGGGACATCACTGACCAAAGTACTCGCGGGCAATTCACTGAAGCGGGGTGCCCTGCGAACTTGGAAGACTCGGCTCGGCGTTGCACTGAGAGGGTCCGAAAAAGGCCTCATTCGCTCGGCCGGCAATGGTCTCATCAAATGGACGCCGAAGATCCGTTCACTCAGCGCCCCGGGAAGCTGGCTTCCCGGGCAGCTCGGTTCGTTCTTCTCGCGCAGCTCCACCTATCAGAGCCTCTCTCGCATACCGCTGACGAGTGGCCTCCGGGGCGATCTGCTGGGCAGCGCGTACGACGGAGTGCGCGGAACGCCGGTGATGCGCGGCCTCGGCGCCAACAAGGCCATCAACTTCTTGGTCGGATCCGACGAACTCGCCAAGACATACGGGGGCTTCACGCATTCCGGGCAGCCGGTGGCTCGCGCCGGAAATGCCAGCCTGCTGAAGGTTTTCGCCAAGTCCGCGAACACTCAGAGGTTCATCAATTCCCTGCCGAACACAGCCCGGGGTGTCAGCACCTTGCGGGGCGCCGGTGCCTTGCGGACCGGACTCGTCACAGCCACGAAGACCGCGGGTTTTCTGCGTGGGGCAGGCATCGTCGGCGGCCTCGCCTCCACCGGCTTCAGCGCGGCGAACGTCATTTCTCAGGGCAACCCGGTGGACGCCTTCAAGAGGAAGGGAGCCGGATACGTCGCAGATGTGGCAGAGGTCGGCTTCAACGCGTCCCTGACGGCAGCCATGGTCGCCCCCAACCCGTTCACCATCGGTGCCGCTGTGGTGACAGGGGCTGTCTACGGCGGGGCGAAGGTCGTCGAGCACTGGGACGACATCAAGGAAGGCGCGGGCAAGGCCAAGGACTGGGTCGGGGACAAGGCGAAGGACTTCGGGAAGAGCGTCGCGAAGTCAAAACTGAACCCCATGAACTGGGGCTAGCGGCAGGCACCCGAGGCCGCCCTCGTCCGTAGTGGATGCGTGAGGCCGTTCGCGCCGTTCACAGCGTTCGCGCTGGCGAAACCAAGGGGTGTTTGAGTAGCGTCGGATCGCCTCGCAGCGCCTCTCACCAGGCCGGATCCGACAAGGAAGAAACATGACGTACGTCGAGAAATCCCCCAAGACCTGGTCCAGTGTGTGTATCGGTGTCTATCTGGCCGGAATTGGCTACATGGGGGTGGAAACCCTGCCCGACGACTTCGGTGTCTGGCTCGGCGTTTCCGGGCTGTTCCTCCTGTTGCTGCTGCCGTGCCTCGCCGTCCCGATATCGAAGCGGATCTACCACCGCATCGAGATCGACGCCACCACGCTGCGCGTCGGCCGTGAGCGCCTGCCGCTGACGGACATCGACCCCGCGTCGGTCCGCGCCGCCGCCCAGGGCCAGCTCCCCAGCGCACCGCAGCGCTACGCCACCTCCCTGAACACGCCCGACGTCCTCTCGCCCGACGCCCGGGGCAGCCACGCCAACCCCCGGCTCATGGGCGGCGCCTGGGGCATGCCGATGGGCATGGACAGCGTCGTCATCGCCACCCGGCGCGGGGAATTCCTGACCGTCGCCACCCGCGACCGCGCCGCGTTCCTGCAGGCCCTTTCCGCTCCGCTGCACCCGGCCGCTCCACCGCAGCAGTACTGATGCACGGCTGTTGAGGAGTGGCTCGATGTCGCTGGAATCCGGCCAGTAGAGTCTGGCGGGCCAAGGCCGGTTCGCCGCCGCAGACGTCCCTGTCCCGAACAGGGTCGGGTGGCGGGCCGGGACCCGTTCACCGATCGGAGACATCGAGTTGCGCAAGCTTTCGCTCGCAAAGCGGTCCATAGCCGTCGGGGCCACCAGCCTCGCCGTGCTCGCCATGACCGGAACGGCCCACGCGGCACCGGCGCAGGCCCGCGCCGCCGCCCCCTCGTGCGTCAAGGTCAAGGTCGACAAGGGGATCATCTCGCAGACCGCGTACGTCACGAACAAGTGCTCGTCGACGAAGCGGGTCAAGGTCAGGTGGTCCTTCGCGCCGGACTCCGGCTGCAACACCCTCAAGCCGGGGCAGAAGTTCAAGACCAAGCGGGGGCTCGCGGCGCAGTTCGACGGGTTGCCGTTGTGCTGAGGCCCTTCGGCGCGAAGCCACGTCGCTGAGGCCACTGGCGTGAAGCCACGTCGCTGAAGCCGGTGCCCGGCCCGGGCACCGGCTAGTAGCTGGACTCCTCGGGCCGCGGGTCCAGCACCCTGCCGAGCAGCCCCGACACCCGCTCCGACGCGGTGAGTTCACGCGTGTCGATGTGCTCGAAGACGATCGCAAGGGCCAGGTCCAGCGCGTCCGCCTCCGCCTCGCCCGTCACGGCGCCGAAGCTGCCGTTCCCCTTGCCCCGCGGGTTCTTGCCGCGGGTCATGGTGATCTCCACCCCGGGGCGGCTCAGCACGGCCCCGCGCTCGAAGCCCGTGACGACGTACGTGTACGGCCGCCCCTGGCACGTCATCCGCAGGGCCCGCGCCTTGTTCCGGAGCGCCTTCGCGTTGAAGTCCAGCGGCACGCGCTCACCGGCCACGTCGAACCGGGCATTCCGCAGGTTCGGCCTCGCGGGCCCCACCGTCCGGAACACCACGTCGGGCATCCGCTCTCCGTACAGCCGCGTCTCGTACTGCCGGTTGCCGCCCTTGAGACCGGGCTTGCGCCACTCGACCTCCACGGTGACGTCCCCGAAGGAGCCCACCGTCCCGGTCAGCCCGTGCACCTTCGCGGCGCGGCCGGGCAGCTTCTTGGCCCGGTACCACTCCAGCTCGAATTGAAAGTCCGACATGATTCCTCATTGTGGGGCTGACGGTGGAGCAAGGGCCTGCGGCGGCTCGCGCGTTCTTCTTGAAGGAGACCCCTCCCTGCGGCATCACGTACCGCCGCTCGTCCGGTGACGGCACGTTCCCGCTCAAGGCGTCCCTCACCTGGGAGATCAGCTGGACGGGCACCGGGCACGCGGGGCCGGCCTCGGCCGATCCGGCACGCCCCGGTTAAGGTCGAACTGCCCCGGAGCGACGTCGGCCCATGAAGCGGCCACGACTCCTTGATCGCATTCCGGGCAGAGCGGGAACGTCATCCGACGAGAGAGAGCAATGGCGGACTTTCAGTTCGAACTGCTGCGGTACACGCGTAAGAAGGTGCGCGGCTACAGCGGAACGGTCGGGCCTTTCGGCGAGGTCACCATCGAATCCGAGTGGCGGAAGGGAAGCATCAAGACCGCACACAGGCAGCAGGAGGTGCGCCTGCTCGGTGAGCAGATGCCGGAGGTCGTGTACCGGACCATCGGCCCGGGGCGCCCCATGCTGCGGAACGCACGTCTCCTCATCGAGGGAGAGCTGGCTCGGCTGACATTCAACAGCAAAGCGTTCCGCAACAAGGCGCGTGCCTTGCGGATCGACTGTGGTGAGCGTTCCTACGAGTACGTCGTGACGCGTCTCGCCAAGGGTGCGACCCTCTCACGCCCAGGCATCGAAATCTCTTTCACCCGCGGCAAGAACGCTCAGGGAAAATGGGGATGCCAGGGTACGGTGTCCGGCGAGGCTGACGCACTCGACCTGGCGTTGGCCATTGTCTTCGAAGACGTGGACACAATGGAGTTGACGACGACGGGACATGCCACCGAAGCCATCCACCGTTTCCTCAACCCTCGTTCGAATGAGCCCATCGCCTAATAGCGACGATTGTCCCAGGAATTCAGGCACCGTGGCGCTCACCAAGGCGCCTTCCAGTTCATGGGATTCAGTTTCGACTTGGCGATGCCCTTCCCAAGGTCCTTGGCCTTGTCCACGGTCCAGTCCTTGGCCTTGCCCGCGCCCTCCTTGATGTCGTCCCAATGCTCGACGACCTTGGCCCCGCCATAGATGGCACCGGTGACCACGGTGGCGCCGATGGTGAACGGGTTGGGGGCGACCATCGCAGCGGTGAGGGACGCGTTGAACCCGACCTCCGCGACGTCCGCGACATAGCCCGCGCCCTTCTTCTTGAAGGCTTCGACGGGATTCCCCTGCGCCCAGACATTGGCAGCGCTGACACCGGTGGACAAAACACCGCCACCGATACCGAGCAGACGGATGCCCCCAGCTGTCTTGCCGGCCGCGCCAAGTCCCTTGAGGAACGGAGACGCCGTCTTTCCGGCGGCGATGACCGACGGACGGGCATTGCTGAGTTTCTGGAAGTAGGCAGCCGATCGTCCGACTCGGATGAGGCTTGCCTGACCGGCACGAGTGACGCTCACCCCGGAGTGGGTGTACCCGCCGTACCGCGCGGCCAGAGCATCGGACCCGACGACGAAGTCGATGCCCCTCGCCACCAGAGGTGCACGCACACCTGGCAAGGCTCGAAACCCGTCCCACCCACGGCCCAGCAAGTCAGCGCGATATCCCGCGCTGAACGGGATTCTGCTGGCCCTCTGGTAAAGCGTGCTTCGAGCGAAAAGGCCGCCCAGCTTGCCGGGGAGCCAACTGCCCGGCGCGGTCAGAGAGCGCAGCTCGCCCCGTGAGATCCTGCCCAGACCGGCAGCGACAAAGCCCCGGAAAGTGCCGGACTTGTTCAGCCATTCGGATGCGACGGCTGCCCGCAGCAGACCACTGTGCCAGGAATTCTTGAGGTAGACATTTCCCATGATGAGGCTCGTGGCCATGGTCCAGCCACCGATCCTGGCAGCTCCGGCGAGTTCAGTGACACCCTTGATGAACTTCTCGAGGTCTTTCTCGCCGATCTCCTTCAGGCCAGGCACCTTCGCCAGGTAATACGCCTCGATCCGCGCCAGCCAATCGCTGTACGTCTCCCGGTGACCGCGTTCGAAGAGCTGCTCGCCGCGCACCAGCGTCGCCCGCTTGCGCAGGTCGGGCGGGGTCGTGGTGACCCAGGTGCGCATCGGCTTGATGGGGCCCAGCTTGTCGGAGACGCCGAGTGTGGAGGCGCGGGTGAAGGCCTCGTCCAGTTTGTCCGCGAGACCGCCCTTGCCGTCCATGAGCTTGGCGAGCTGGTCCAGGTCGTCCGGATTGACGTTCCGCATTTCTCATCCCCCTGAGTACGTGCGTGACCGCGGCCGCGCGCGTGCCGACGCCCGTGGGCGTGGCCGCGGCGGTGAGCGTGACCGTGTGCGCTAGGCCGACGCTCCGGTGCCGACCAGCTCCGCCTTGTCCGGCAGCAGGTCGGCGAGCTTGTCCCAGACCTCGCCGGCGCTGGAGCGGACGAGCCGCAGCGTGCTCTCGGGGCCGACCTGCCCCTCCTTGACGGGCTCCTCCGGCCGCACCCGCAGCCAGTGCCCGTGCGGGCCGCAGTCCCACACGGCGATGGAGCGCACCGACTCGCCCGCCGCCTGCGCGCGCTCGTCGCCCCAGGCCGTGGTCACGCGCCAGGTCGCGTCCAGGGACAGGGTGAGGTCGACGAGCGCGGTCAGCTCGGGGTCCGCGAGGTCGCTCGCCGCGGCCAGGGCGGAGACGGCCGTGGCCTTCGCCGCGTCCAGGTCGTCCGACTCGCCGCCCTCCAGCGCGGCGAACACCGCGTCGAGCGCGCCCATCGTCGTGGTGATCTCGGTGACGCCCGCGAACGCCTGCTCGTCCTGCTCGCCCCGGCGCAGCTTCACCTTGCGGGCCAGCTCCCACACCAGCGTCTTCGGCTCGATCGGTACGTACTCCGACTCCTCGTCGCCGGGCCACGCGTCGTGGGAGTACACGGCGTCCTGCCCCACGACGACACCGTGCACGAGCGTGCCGTGCTGGCCGGTCACCTCGGCCTGGATCATCACCAGCGGCCGGGCGAGGGTGGTGAGGAACTCCATGAGCAACGGGGAGAGTTCGCCCTCGGCGCCCACCAGACCGATTTGCTGAAGCTCACCGAGGGAGTGGTGCAGCTCGGCGGGCGGGGTCTCCTTCTCCAGGAGGTGGGCGAAGACGGCGATGTGGCGGTCGGCGAACTTGAAGCGGCCGCGGGAGCTGTCGAGTGAAGGCATGCCCCTCAGTCTCGCTTGCGCAGGTCCCGCCCCTGATGGCGGGGTCGGTGCGGTGCTCCGGGGAGGGGTGGGCGGGGGCCGCTCGGGGCGCGGGCGAGGGCTGCCCGGGGTGTGGGCGGCCCCCGTCGGCCCGAGCGGCCGGGCTCAGGAACCGACGCGGGAGAAGATCCTTCCGGGGGCGGAGATCATCGCGCCGCCCAGCGACAAGTTGCGGGTGTAGACGCCCTCCAGGAGGATCGCCAGGCTCAGGTCCACCGAGTCCGTCGCCCCGGCGGTGGTACCGGAGATGGTCTTCGGGTTCTTCCAGCCCGAGCGCGTCATCGCGACGGAGGCACCGGCGCGCTCCAGCGTGTGATGTCTCTTGCCGCGCTCCTCGCGGTATGTGTACTCCCGCCCGAGCGCCGCGATCCGCAGGGCCCGGCCCCGTCTGTCGGTGCTCCACGCGCTGCGCGAGAACGTCGCCGTCTGGCCCGCGACGGTCAGCACGCCGCGGGCCAGGCGCGGCTGCACCGTGTAGCCGAGGCCCTGGAAGGTGGACGGCGGGATGCTGTCGCCGCGTACCGCCGTGCCGACGTAGAGCCCCTGGTCGGCCACGGGCACCACCTCGCGCGCCGGGTAGGCCAGCTCGACGCCGCCCAGGTTGCCGACCTCGCCGGTCCACCAGTAGACCCGGTCGCGGAGCCTGACCTGGCCCGACGGCTCACCGCGCCGCAGCTCGAAGGAGAACCCGCCACTCACCATTCCCGACCTTCCTCTGCATCTCGGCGCAGCGTTCACTGCGCCGCGGCCGCTCGGCACCGCGCCTCGGCGCCGGACCGCGTACGGACACCGCGGCCGGACGGCCGCGCCAACCGAACGGATTGGCCGCGCTAACCAAACGGATTGAGCGACTTCAAAAGTTTCTTGCCGCCTTCCTTGGCCTTGTCCAGCCCTTCGCCGACCTTGTTCTTCGCCCAGGTCCCGGCCTCGGCGACCTTGCCGGGGAACTGTTTGACCTTGTCCCAGTTGTCGATCACGGACGAGACGCCGTACACGACGCCCGTGACCGCGGCGGCGCCGATGGTCACGGGGTTGGGCGCGATCATGGCGGCGGTGAGGGAGGCGTTGAAGGCCACGCCGGAGACGTCCGATATGTACCCGGCCTTGTCCCGCTTGAAGGCCTCGATGGGGTTGCCCTGCTGGACGAGGTCGAAGGCACCGATGCCGGTGGCGGCGATGCTGCCGGCGATGCCGGTGGCGCGCCACCAGCCGGAGGTCTTCGCCGCCGCGCTGGCGCCGGACGCGAAGGCCGCGAGCCGACTGCCGCCGGTGGCCGTCCTCAGGGCGGCGGCGTTCTTCCCGACCTTGAGCAGGCTGGCTTCCCACGCCCACTGCTTCCCGGCGAGGGCGGCGTAGTTGTCCGCTCCCGTCAGGACGTTGAGGATCGCCGACGGTGTCCTGGCGCCGATCGCGGCGCCCTGCCGGGCGATGCCGGACGGAATGTAGCTCGGCGCCTTGCCCTTGAGGATCTGCGCGAGCGTCGTTCCGGGCGCCTTCAGGAACTCGCCCTTCTTGAAGTACTTGTAGAGGCCCAGCGTGCCGGCGGCCGCCACCTTGAAGGCTCCGGGGACCGTGGAGGCGAACGCCGTCAACTCGATGTAGTCGCTGACGACCTCACCGAGGTTCTCGTTGCCGGTGACCTTCGCGACGGCCTCGCCCTTGATGCGGGTGATCCAGTCGCTGAGAGTCTCGTGCTCGCCCTTCTTCAGCCAACTGGGGTCGAACTTCCCGCCGTTGGCCACCGAGGCGTTCGCGATGAGCATGATGTCCGGCGGCAGGTTCGCGTCCTTCAGCTGCTCCGGCGTGAAGCCCGCGTACAGGGCGGCGGCGAGCGGGTCGCCGTCCCCCGCCCGGATGATGGCCGCCCGCTTGCGCAGGTCGGGGGCCGTCTTCGTCACCCAGGACGTCATCGGGTTGATCGGGGCGAGCTTGTCGCGCACGCCGAGCGTCGAGGCGCGCGTGAAGGCCTCGTCCAGCCGGTCCTGCAAGTTGCCCTTGCCGTCGATCAGCTTCGCCAGCTGTTCGAGATCCGCCGGCTTGGCCAAGCGCATGGAGCTGTCCGTCACTTGTCCCCCTGAGTCCAACCTGACTGCATCGCGTTCGCTGCTTCGGCGACTGCCCCGCGGACGGCCGCTTGGGATTCCATCTCGGACGACCGCCGGGTGCTACGCGGCCGGGTCGACGAGGAGCTGTTCCTGGTCGGGCAGGAGGTCCGTGATCCGCTCCCAGATCTCCTTGGCGGTGATGCGGCGCACCTTCAGCTCGCTGCTGTCGTCCACCTGGCCCTCGCGGACCGGCTCGGCCGGTGCCTCCCGGACCCAGTAGCCCTCAAGGCCGCAGTCCCACACGGCGAGCGCGGAGACGCCGAGGCCGTCCGGGGCGTCCTCGCCGCCGGGCCAGGCCACGGTCATCCGCCACATGCAGTTGAGGTGCGAGAGGACCTCGGCCAGACGCGCGGGGGCGCCCACGGCCTCCGCGATGGCCTCGTGCTCCTCGTGGCCCTCGGACTCCATCCGGTCGAGGACGGCGTCGAGCACGCCCATCGTCGAGACGATCTCCTCGCCGGCGTCGGCGTCGTCCGTGCCGTCGGCGGGCCCCTTGTGCAGGTCGACCATCCGCGACAGCGCGAAGACGAGCATCTCCGGCTCCACCGGTACGTACTCCGACTCCTCCTCGCCCGGCCAGCCCTCGTGCGCGAAGACGAAGTGGTTGCCGACCACGGCGCCGCTGGTGGACACGCCCTGCGGGCCCGTCATCTCCACCCGGGCGATGACGTGCGGCTCCATGAGCGTCGACACCAGCGGATACAGCTCCGCCGAGATCTTCTCGTCCGCGTCGAGGATGCCCGCGTCCCGCAACTCCGCCCGCGCCTGCGCCAGCTCGTCCGGAACCTCACCTTCCTCCACCAGAAGTCCCAGCACACTGATGTGCGCGTCCGCGAGGCGCAGTCGCCGTCGGGCCGGATCCATCGCAGGCATTCTCTACTCCTCTGAACCTCTGTACCGCTGCACGACTGGCTTACGGCTTTCGGACTCGTCCGACGGATTGACGCTATCCACAGGGGTCGTAGTTCCGCCAATACAGATATCCGGTCAAGCCCCGCAAAGCAGGCAACTTGCCATCTTCGGATCACCCCAGAACACGATCCGTGAACCTGCCGGGACCGGAAATCAACGCCCCGCCCAGCGAAAGATTTCGCGTATAGACACCTTCGAGAAGAATGGCCAGACTCAGGTCGATGGAGTCCGACGCTCCATATGTCACACCGGAGATGCTCTGCGGCTTCGCCCAACCGGACCGCGACATGGACACCTTGACACCGTCCCGCTCCAACGTGTGGTGCAGCTTGTCCGGCCCTTCCACGTACCTGTACTCACGCCCCAGGGCCCGGATCAGAAGAGCACGCCCCCGCTTGCCGTACGCCCACGGGTTCCTGGAGAAGCCCGCCCGCTGTCCGGCGACGGTCAACGTGCCCCGCGCCAGGCGCGGCCGCCCGATAGACCCGTACGCCAAGCCTTTGTAACTGGACGGGGGGATGCTGTCGCCACGAACCGCCGCACCCATCAGGCTCTGGTAATCATCCCGCGCCAGGACTTCCCGCGCCGGATGAGCGAGTTCCACGGCACCCAGCCCACCGACGTCCCCGGTCCACCAGTAGACCCGGTCCCGAAATTTGAGCTTGACCGTGGGCTCCACCCGCCGAAGCTCGAAAGAGAATCCGTCACCCGTCACTGACTCTTCCTTTCCTCGCCCGGCCGGAAATTGATGTCATGCCGACCGAACCACCCAATCCGTGATGCCCCGCCAACTAGAACGGGTTGACCGAACTGAAAAACTTCTTGCCACCACTGACGAGCTTCCCCGCCCCCTCGCGGGTCTTCCTCGCAGCCCAGCCGCCAGCTTCTGCGACCTTGCCCGGAAATTTCTTCACCGTCCCCCAATTGTCGATGATCGAGGACACCCCATAAACCGTCCCCGTGGCGATCACAGCACCAATGAACACCGGGTTCGGGTTTATCATCGCGGCGGTCAGCGAGGCATTGAAGAGAGTCCCGGAAACATCCGAAGTGTATCCGGCCTTGTCTCTCTTGAAGGCCTCGACGGGGTTGCCCTGCTGGACCACCTCAAAGGCGCCGACACCAGTCGCAGCGGCAGACCCGGCGATGCCTGTGGTGCGCCAAAATCCCGAAGTACGGAGGGCGGCGCCGGTTCCGGACGCAAAGGAAGCGAACTTCCCTCCACCCGTGGCGGCCCGCAGCGCCGCCTGCCCCTTCCCCACTTTGACAAGATTCATTTGCCACGAGTACCTGACACCCGGGCCGGCAAGTGGGGCATATCGATTCGATCCCGCCAAGAAATCCAATAGCTGTGGCGGCATACGAGCACCGATAGCGGCCATGCGTCGAGTGCCCGGGTTGTCCAGCAGGTTGGGTATTTGACCTCTCATGATCTGCGCCATGGTTGTACCAGGCGCCTTGAATCGCTCTCCACGTTTGAGTCGCTTGATCACAGAGTATGCCGCTTTTGCGGATTCCCCGAAAGTATAAGGGGCGGTAGACGAAAGCGCCGTCAGGCGAATATAGTCACTGACAACCTCCCCCAGGTTCTCATTGCCCGTGACCTTCGCAACCGAATCCCCTTTAATTCTGGTAATCCACTCGCTGAGCGTCTCACCCTGCTGTTTCTTGAGCCAGCCGGGGTCGAACTCTTCAGGGTCCGTCACCGAGGCATTGGCGATCAGCATGACGTTCGCCGGGAGCTGCGCCCCCTTCAGCTGTTCCGGCGTGAATCCGGCGTACAGCGCCGCAGCACGCGGGTCTCCGTCGCCCGCCCTCATGATCGCGGCGCGCTTACGTAGGTCCGGCGCTGTTTTCGTGACCCAGGGCACCATCGGCTTGATGGGGCCGAGTTTTTCACGAACTCCCAGTTGCGAAGCCCAAGTGAAGGCATCGTCAAGGCGGTCCTGTAAATGGCCTCTGCCATCGAAGAGCTTGGCTAAGTGCTCCAGATCACTGGGCTTGGCAACACGCATGGAACTGTCGCTCATTCGACCCCCTGGCTGGCCTGACGCGACCGGCGTACGCCGGTCGCTCCGTAGCTGAAGCGAATCTAGTGCGGTGACCCTGGAGGCACCACGTGTTCGGTGTCTCACACAGTGCAGCCCGCATCGACCAGAACGGACGCGCAGGACGTAAGTGGCCAAACGACTCAAAGAACTCCGTCGCAGCGGCTTGGCGGGGAGTTCTGGAGTCCCACTCTTCGACACTCTCAAGGAGCCCTGAGTACTCTCGTCCCAGGCCTCACTTTCGATCCCGGGCGATCGGGGCAGACTCCGCCTCGCCCGGCGGGCCGGTCGTGCAAGTCCAACGGGGAGGTAGTCGCAGTGGCGGATCCAGAGCTGCAGGAACAGGCCAAAAGGGCCGGGCAGTTGCGTAGCCTCGCGGATCATATCGAGGATCTTCCGAAGGCCACGCGCGACTTCTCGACGAAGCAGATGAAGCAGTGGGCCGGGCCGCACGCGGACGATGTGCGCGGCGACCTGGGGGGCTGGAAGACCAAATGCGAGAACGTCGCCGAGGCGCTGCGTGAAGTGGCCCGGCAATGCGACCAGGCCGTCAAGGACGCCAAGGATCCCAAGAAGGACAAGTAAGGGTGAGTAAGGGCGAGTAGGGGCGAGTAAGGGCGCGCTTGCGTATGCAAGGGTGAGCCGGGGCGATTCAGGGCGCTCGGGAGTTTGCGCGGCGCTTTGTCGTGTTTGTGGTGAGTGCGGGCTTCAGGCCGAGAGGAATTTGTCGGTATGCGGGTAATGGTGACCGTCGTACGGGAGGGCGCGGCGGCGCAGGACGTGTTCCTGGCGGTCGAGGAGGACGCGACGGTCGCCGACGCCGCGGCCTGCCTCACCGTCGCGGCCGACTCCAGCAACGTGGTCACGGGGCGCTTCCCCGGCACGCTCGGGGTCGGCCCCGGCACGCTCGGCGTCGGCCCCGGCGCGCCCAAGGCGCCGGGGGCGGGGCGCACCCCGAGCCTGTGGGTGGACGGGACGCTGCACGACCCCGCCGCCCTCGCGTCCTCCGCGCTGCGCGACGGCGTGCGCGTCACCACGGACGACTCCATCGGCCCGTTCCTGCGCGCCGGCGAGCCCGCGGGACGCTATGAGCTGCGGGTGTGCGGTGGCCCTGACACCGGCCGCATCACCCGCGTCCAGGCGGGCACCGTGAGCGTCGGCTCCGCCTCCACCGCCACGCTCCCCGTGGCCGACCCGTCCGTCCCCGCCCTCGCCCTGCGCCTGTCGGTGAACGTCGGCGGCGAGGTCACCCTGCACCCGCAGGAGGGCGTGCCCCTCGTCCTCGACGACTCGCCCGTCGCCACCGACTGCCCCTGGCCCGTGGGCCAGCTGATCCGCGTCGGCGACACCCGGCTGGTCCTGGCCGAGGCTCAGGCGCCGGACGCGCACCTGGCCCCGACCGACGACGGCGGCTACGCCTACAACCGCCCGCCCCGCTTCTCCCCGCTGCGGCACCGCCCCCGCCTCGCCGTGCCCGCCGAGCCGGTCAAGGGCGAGGGACCGCGCCTGCAGCTGATCACTTCCTTCATACCCGCCCTGTTCGGTCTGACGATGTACTTCATGACCAGGCAGGTCTACACGCTGCTCTTCTGCGCCATGAGCCCGCTGATGATGCTCGGCTACTGGTTCAGCGAGGCCCGCCACACGCGCAAGAAGTACAAGCAGGAACTGAAGGAGTACCGGCGCGCCCTGGTCGAGTTCGACGCGCAGGTGATCGAGCTCGGCAAGGCCGACCAGCGGGCCCGCCGCGCCGCCCACCCCGACCCGGCGGAACTCCTCCTGTACGCCACCGGCCCCCGCCGCCGCCTCTGGGAGCGGCGCCTGGTCGACCCGGACGTGCTGCAACTGCGCGTCGGCCTCGCCGAGCAGCGGGCCGAGATCGAACTGCGCGCCGCCAAGGGCAGCAGCTTCGACGACCCGCCGGAGCCGCCCCTCATCGCCGATGTCCCCGTGGTCCTGCCGCTGCCCGAGCTGGGCGTGATCGGCGTGGCCGGTGAGCGCCGCCTCGGCCTCGCCGTCGCCCGCTGGCTGCTCGGCCAGGCCACCGGCCTGCACAGCCCCCGCGACCTCTCCCTCGTCGTGCTCTCCGCCGCCCCCGACGCCAAGGACGCCTGGGACTGGGCGCACTGGCTGCCGCACACGGCGCCGCAGAGCGGCCAGGACTGCCTGTCCCTGGTCGGCGCGGAGCCCGAGCTGGTCGGCCGCCGCATCCACGAGCTGCAGGCCGAGCTGGAGCGCCGCAAGGCCAGCTCCTCGGACTTCGGGGCCGCCAACCGGCTGCGCCCCGACCCGTTCACGCTCGTCGTCCTGGACGGGGCCCGGCTGCTGCGGCGGATGCCCGGCGTACCGCAGTTGCTCCAGGAGGGCCCGCAGCACGGCATCTTCGCCCTCTGCGTCGACGAGGACGACCGGCTGCTCCCGGAGGAGTGCAAGGCGGCCGTCATCGGCCTCCCGGACCGGCCGAGCCACGTGCGGATCAGCGGCGGCGGCCTGGAGGGCATCGGGGACGTCCTGGCCGACCAGGTCTCCAGTGCGTGGTGCGAGCTGGTGACGCGGTCCCTGGCACCTGTGCGCGACGTCAGCCAGGACGACGCCGACGCCGCCCTGCCGACGGCGGCGCGCCTGCTCTCGCTGCTCGGCATGCCGGACCCGGCGGGCGCGGACGTCGCCAAGATCTGGCGGCAGGGCGGCTCGACCACGTCGGTGCCCATCGGCATCGCCGCCGACGGCGTCTTCACCCTCGACATCCGCAAGGACGGCCCGCACGCCCTGGTCGCGGGCACCACCGGCGCGGGCAAGTCCGAACTCCTGCAGACGATCATCGCCTCGCTGGCGCTCGCCAACCGGCCCGACGCCCTGAACTTCGTCCTCATCGACTACAAGGGCGGCAGCGCCTTCCAGGACTGCGCCCAACTGCCGCACACCGTCGGCATGGTCAGCGACCTCGACGCCCACCTCACCGAGCGCGCCCTCGCCTCGCTCGCCGCCGAACTGAAGCGGCGCGAGGAGATCCTCTTCGACACGGGCACCAAGGACATCGAGGACTACAACGACACCCGCAAGATCCGCCCCGACCTGGAGCCGATGCCCCGGCTCGTCCTGATCATCGACGAGTTCGCGTCCCTCGTCGCCGAACTCCCCGACTTCATCGCGGGCCTCGTCGACATCGCCCGCCGCGGCCGCTCCCTCGGCGTCCACCTCATCCTGGCCACCCAGCGGCCCGCCGGTGTGGTGAGCGCCGACATCCGCGCCAACACCAACCTCCGCATCGCCCTGCGCGTGACCGACGGCGGCGAGTCCTCCGACGTGATCGACGCGCCGGACGCGGGCGCCATCGCCAAGTCCACGCCGGGACGCGCCTACGTACGGTCCGGGGCGCAGTCCCTGGTGGCCGTGCAGTCGGCGCGCATCGGTGGCCGCAGGCCAAGCAACGACTCCGACCGGCCGAAGGCGACCGCGTTCCCCGTGGACTGGGCCGCGTTCGGCCGCCCCGCACCCAGGATCGCCACGAACGACGACGACGGCACGCTGGTCACCGACCTGAGCGTGCTGGTCGGCGCCATCCGCGAAGGCGCCGAGCTGATGGGCTTCGGCGAGCAGCGCAGCCCGTGGCTGCCGCCGCTGCCCGACCTGCTGTGGCTGGGCGACCTGCCGGACGCGCCGGAGGAGGAGCCCCGCGCGGCCGACGAGGTGGCGCCCATCCGCATCGGCCTCACCGACCTGCCCGCGCAGCAGCGCCGGACGCCCCTCGCGCTGGACCTGGTGCACGGCGAGCACATCATGCTGGCCGGTGGCGCGCGCTCGGGCCGGTCCACGGCGCTGCGCAGCCTCGCCGGTTCGCTGGCGCGGGACACCTCGCCCGCCGACGTGCACATGTACGGCATCGACTGCGGCGCCAACGCCCTGCTCCCGCTGGCCAATCTGCCGCACTGCGGCGCCATCGTCACCCGCGACCAGCCCGACCGGGTGCGCCGCCTGCTCGGCCGGCTCTCCGCCGAGATCTCACGCCGCCAGCAGTTCCTCGCCCTGGAGGGCCTGTCCAGCGCGGCCGAGCAGCGGGCCACCGCCGCGCCGGAGGACCGGCTGCCGTGGATGGTGCTGCTCGTCGACAACTGGGAGGGCTATGTCGCGGCCCTGGAGGGCATCGACTACGGCAAGCTCGTCGACATGATCGTGAAGATCTTCCGGGAGGGCGCCGCGGTCGGCGTCAAGGTCGTCATGACCGCCGACCGCAGCGGCTTCAGCGGACAGATCTCACCGTCGTTCGCCGACAAGCTGATCCTGCGGCTCACGGACGCCAACGAGTACTCCCTGGCGGGCCTCTCGGCTCGTGAGGTGCCCAAGGACATGCCGTCCGGGCGCGCCCTCCGCCTGACCGACCACGGCGTCCAGGAGAGCCAGATCGCCCTTCTGGCCCCGGACCCGTCCGGCCAGGCCCAGGTCGCCGCGTTGCGGGAGATCGCCCAGGAGGCACAGCGCAGGCACCCGACGCCGCCGCGCGACCGCCGCCCGCTGCGCGTGGACGAACTGCCCATGCGCATCACGCTGGAGCAGACCCGCTCCCTCGACCCCGAGTTCGTGCCGCCGTCGCCGCTGTGGGCGCTCTTCTGCGTGGGCGGCGACGAACTGGAGCCGATCGGCATCGACCTGGAGGAGTCGGGCCCCGGCTTCGTGATCGCGGGGCCGCCCAAGTCGGGCCGCTCCACGGCGCTCCTCGTGGCCGCGCGCACCCTGCTCGCGAGCCGGACCCCGCTGATCCTCGTCACGCCCCGCCGTTCGCCGTTGCGATCACTGGAGGGCGAGGCCGGGGTGCTCGGCGTGCTGACCGCCGACAGCTCGGAACGCGACCTGAAGGACCTCCTTGAGCGCGCCGACGGCAAGTACGCCGTGGTGGCCGACGACGCGGACATGCTCTACGACGGTCCCCTGGACCGGCCGTTGGAGGAGGTCGCGCAGAACGGCAGGGACGGCGGCATCGCGGTCGTCGCGGCGGGCGCCACGGACACCCTCAGTTCGCAGTACCGCGGCTTCGTGGTGGAGGCGCGCCGCTCCCGCCAGGGGCTGATCCTGGCGCCGCAGAGCGCGTCGGACGGCGAGCTGTTCAACGTCCGGGTGCCGACGGGATCCGGCGGCGGGCCCACGGGCCGCGGCATCCTGGTGCGCGGCGGGCAGATGATGCCCGTCCAGGCGATCCTGGACGCCTGAGCGACACGGGCGACGGGCGCGCGCCGGGGGGGCGGGCGCCCGCGCCAGCGCACGCCAACACACTTGAGGGGGGCCACCGTTGCCGGTGGCCCCCCTCATGTGCGTACCGCGGCGTCAGAGCGCCACGTCAGACCGCGTGCGACGTCAGACCGACGTCGCCTGCTCGATCCGGTCGTGGCTGTTCTTGGCCGACTTGTAGGCGTCGCCCAGCGAGTCCGCGAGGCGGTTCAGCTGCGGCTTGAACTCACGCCAGTCGTCACGGAACCGGTCGGCGCCCGGACCCTTCCAGAAGCCGTGGCTGTCGTTGGCCTGACCGTCCAGGAGGTGGATGAGGTCGCGGACCTCGCCCTCCTTCTTCTGGAACGCCTCGTACAGCTTCTGGAGCTTCTCGAGTTTTGCACCGCGGTCGATGTCGTCAGCCATCGGTACCTCCCCGTATCACGAAAGTAAAGAATCTCAACTGCCACGTGGGACGCTACCGCACCTGTCAATCCCAGGTTTACCGCCCCCGAGTTCGCCACAATTCCCACCCGACGACTAATCCCCCATAGCCCTTCAGGTGCACATATGTCACCCGGCCCGCACCCGGCGCTCACCCGACCTTCTTCAACCGAGCCGCCGGATCCCCCGCCTTCGGGTCCGCGGAGGTGTACTGCAGCTCCGAGGACCCGACCGGTCGCAGCCGCACCGTGTGGGAGGCCTGGGAGCACTGGTCCGGGTTGGACTTGTCGCCGACGCCGGTGGCGACGAGTTCCTTGGCGGTGGCCGACTTCAGGGTCAGGTTGTCCACGCACTTGTCGCCGATGAGGTCCGTCTGCGTCATCGCGCCGATCCGGTCGCCGGCCTTCGGCACCTGGCGCACGGTCACCTCGAACGTGCCGAGCGGTACGAGGCCGTCGCGCGCCGACGCCTTGCCGCGCCACTTGCCGAGGTAGCGCGCGGGCACGACGCCCTCGACCGCCGAGTCCCCCGAGTCGCCCGTCGCGCTCGGCTGCTTCCCCGCCGAGTCCTTGGCGCCGCCGTCGCCCCCCGGCAGCAGGTTGAACACGAACACGGACCCCACCGTCACCGCCGCCAGCGCCCCGGCCACCGCCAGCGCGACCGTGCAACTCACCCTGCGCCCCCGGCCGTCGGGCCGCGCGGGCACCGACGTCGCCGCCACGGACAGCGAGAGTCCGCCGGAGGGCGGCGCGTCGGACGGCCCCGTGTCCGTAGCCGCGGGCGTCCCGCCGCCGTGCGACGCCGACGCGCTCTTCTCGTCGTACGCGGCCTGCGGCGCCGAGAAGCCCGGCGGGGATGTCGGGGCCGACGGCACTGATGAGGCTGATGGGGGCGACGGCATCGAGGGTGCCGACGACGCCTGCGGTGCCTGCGGTGCCTGCTGCACCGAGTGGCTCCCCTGCCCGTACGAGGCGTCCGGCGGCCCGAACACCCCGGCCCCGGCCCCCGAACCCGCCCCCGTGAACGGCACCGGCCCCGACATCGGCACCGGGGCACCACCGGAGCCGTACAAGCCCCCGGCACCTCCGGCACCTCCGGCGCCCCCTGCGCCACCCGCGCCCCCCGCCTGGTCCACCTCCAGATCGAGCAGCCGCACCGCGCTCCGGCTCACCCGTTCCACCACGGCCCCCGGCAGCCAGCCCGCCGCCACCAGCGGTGCCGCGCCCTCGGGGGCGAGGCGGTGGGCCAGGGCCGCGGGGGCGGGGCGGGCGGCGGGGTCCTTGGCGAGGCAGGCCGCCACCAGGTCGCGGAAGTCGCCGGTGAGGGCGCCGAGTTCGGGCTCCTCGTGGACGACCTTGTAGAGCAGGGCGGCGGAGGAGTCGCCGGGGAAGGGGGTGCCCGCGGTGGCCGCGTAGACGAGGACCGCGCCGAGGGAGAAGACGTCGGCGGCGCCGGTGACGCCCTTGCCGAGGATCTGCTCGGGGGACATGTAACCGGGTGATCCGATGGACACGCCCGTGGACGTGAGGGACGCGGTGCCGTCGGTGGCGCGGGCGATGCCGAAGTCGATGAGGCGGGGTCCGTCCATGGTGAGCAGGACGTTGGAGGGCTTCACGTCGCGGTGGACCAGGCCGAGGCCGTGGACGTGCGCGAGGGCCTCCGCCAGGCCCGCGCCCAGGACCCGGACCGAGTGCTCGGGCAGCGCGCCGCCGTCCCGCACGGCCTCGGTCAGGGAGGGCCCGGCCGCGTACGCCGTCGCCACCCAGGGCACCCGCGCCTCCGGGTCGGCGTCGAGGACGGGGGCGGTCCAGTCGCCGCCGACCCGCCGGGCCGCGTCGACCTCGCGCCGGAAGCGGGCGCGGAACTCCTCGTCGAGGGCGAAGTGCGGGTGCACGACCTTCACCGCGACGGTACGGCCCCCGGCGCTGCGGCCCAGGTAGACGCGTCCCATGCCGCCGGAGCCGAGGCGTCCGAGCAGACGGTAGGGGCCGATGACGGCGGGTTCGTCCGCTTCGAGCGGGTGCATGGCGAAGGCCTCCCCCAGACGCGCTGATCGCATGCCCACACGGCGCCCGCCGGTGTGTGCCCCGGCCGTCCGCCGGTGTCCGCCGCGTGCCCGTGTCGACGGCCAGCGTAATGCGGTGGGCCACAGGGGCGCGCGGACGGGAACGCGCCGCGCCCGGACGCCATCTATCCATCCGTAAATGCCCTGATTGCCCCTGTACGCCTGCCCGGACCGCTTGGAGCGCCATGAACCGCCGCCCGACCCGCCTCGCCGCCCTCATGGCCGCCGCACTGGCCGCGGCCGTCCTCGCCGGCTGCTCGTCCGACAAGCCCGAACCGGTCAGGTTCGACGACCCGAAGGCGTCCGCCTCCAGGGACGCGGGCGCCACCCGGCAGGCGAAGGCCAGCGGCAGCCGGATGCCGACGGGGCCGCGCGCGGACTTCACCACGGAAAGCACGCTCGAGGACGGCACCAAGATCGGCGTGACGACCCTGCGCGGCAAGAAGTCGGGGTTCACCGGCAAGGTATGGGTCTGGGCGCCCAAACAGTACTTCGACCCGAAGTACGCGCACAGCGGCTTCCCGGTGCTCATCGCGCTGCCCGGCGGCCCCGGCTACCCCAATAACTATTGGATGGGCACCGACCTCAAGCTGGAGAGCTCCATCGCCAAGTGGTCACGCCAGGGAAAGAGCCTGCCGTTCGTCGTCGTGATGCCCGTCCTCAATCCCGATGACAAGTTCTATTACGACGGAAGTGACATACCGGGGCAGCCCCGAATGGGCACCTGGATGACGGAGGACATACCGGATTTCGTGAAGGCGAATTTCCGCACCTTCGACTCCCGCGACGGCTGGGCCTTCATGGGTTCCTCTTCGGGCGGATTCGTGGGCCTGAAGTCGGTCCTCAAGCGCCCGGACCGGTTCCGGGCGGTCATCGCGAGCGGCCCCGACACGGTGCCCGACTCGCCCCTGTGGCGGGGCCACGAGAAGGAGCGGCTCGCCAACGACCCCGGACGGCTCGCCCGGCGCCTGATCGCGCGCGGGGGCCCCGAGGTCGACATCGCCTTCCAGGTCGGGACGGCGGAGAAGGGCCGGGCGAACCTGGAGGCGTTCATGAAGGAGTACGGGAAGGGCCCGGTCAAGACGCGCCTGAACGTCATCCCCGGCGGCACCCACAGCGCCCGTTCGTACGTACCCGGCATGGGGGACGGGCCGATCCAGTGGATCAGCAAGCACATGAAGGCGCCCGTCCCCGCCGCCTGACCGGCCGGGCCCCGGGGCGCACGCACTCGGGGCCCCCACCGGCCCTAAGGCCGCAGCAGCTCCACGTTCACGTCCGCCGGGAACCCGGTCGAGGGCCCCACCCGCCGCGCGAACTCCGCCACGCCCGCGAGCTGCGGCGCGCCGAAGCGGAAGTCCAGGGTCGTGAAGTACCGCTCCAGCACGCCCGCGTCGAACGCCTCCCAGCGCGCCGCCTGCTCCGACACCTTCGCGACCTCGTCCAGGGACAGGTCCCGCGACGACAGGAACGCCTTGTGCACCTCCCGTACGACCTCCGGCTCGCGCGCCAGATAGTCGCGCCGCGCCGCCCACACCGCGAAGACGAACGGCAGGCCCGTCCAGTCCTTCCACATCCGGCCCAGGTCATGGACCTCCAGGCCGAGCCGCGGGCCGTCGATGAGGTTCGCGCGCAGCGCCGCGTCGCCGATGAGGACGGCGGCGTCCGCCTCCTGCATCATCAGGCCGAGGTCGGGCGGGCACGAGTAGTAGTCGGGCCGTACGCCGATCTTCTCCGCCAGGAGCAGCTGCGCGAGACGCACGGACGTGCGCGAGGTCGAGCCGAGGGCGACCCGGGCCCCGTCCAGACGGTCCAGCGGCACCTGCGACACGATCACGCAGGACATCACGGGCCCGTCGCAGCCCACGGCCAGGTCCGGGAACGCCACGAGATCGTCGGCGTTCTTCAGGAACTCGACCAGGGTCACGGGGGCGACGTCCAGCTCCCCGCGCACCAGCTGCTCGCTGAGCTTCTCCGGGGTGTCCTTGGTCAGCTCGAAGTCGAGCAGGGTGCCGGTCCTGGCCAGGCCCCAGTACAGGGGCAGACAGTTCAGGAACTGGATGTGGCCGACGCGCGGCCTCGCGGTGCGGGCTGAGGCGGCCCCGTCGGAGGCGCCCCCGTCCGAGGTGTCAGGGGGAGAATTGTCCACATCGGTGAGGCTAGCCCCGTCTCGGCGCGGCGCTGTCGCCGGGGGCCCGGAGCGGCCTCCGTCAACCCTGCCGGAGATCCCGTCAAACCTCCGGGTGACGTGATCTTGATCCCTATTGCTTCCGGGTGCCTGCGTGCTAAGCTCACCGCAAGTTGCAGTTTGGTTTCCCTTGCAGTACAGAGCCTGCGGAGCATGTGACCCGCGGGCTCTCGTCGTTTTCAGACTTTTGCAGTTGTTTCAACAATCGCAGGTTCTGGAGCAGGGCAACCCTTTGGCCCAAGGAGGGCTTATGGCTACCGGAACCGTGAAGTGGTTCAACGCCGAAAAGGGCTTTGGTTTCATCGCCCAGGAAGGCGGAGGCCCCGACGTCTTCGTTCACTACTCCGCGATCAACGCCAGCGGTTTCCGCTCCCTCGAGGAGAACCAGGCCGTGACCTTCGACGTCACGCAGGGTCCGAAGGGCCCGCAGGCGGAGAACGTCACCCCCGCCTGATCGCGGTGGGTTGATCCGGAACGGAAGCAGTACCCAAGGAGCCCTGCGTCCCCACGTTCGTGGGGGCAGCGGGGCTCCTGCCTTTTTCTGGCGGGGGCGCCTTCTGCTGGCGGGGGCGCCTTGGTGGGCGTGGCTCGGCCTGCGGCCTCGTCCTCAGGCGCCGGACAGGCTCTCTCCCACCCGCCCGCCCCGACTGGCCCCGGGCTTGCCCGAAACCCCGGCACCCCCAGCCCTGCCCGGGCGCACCCCCGCATCGGCGCTCCGCGCCTCGTCCTCAAACGCCGGAC
>NZ_JNXT01000073.1 GCF_000716675.1 Streptomyces alboflavus | reverse complement strand
CGCCCCCACCACTCGGTACCCACCGCGACCGGCACCCGACCGCACGCCCCACCTCACCCGCCCCCTCCGCACCCGGGACTCAACTCCTCGTAAGCCTCACGCAGTTCCACCGCCTCGGGCAGCCCGCGCCCCTCGACCGCCCGGACGATCTCCAGGGCACGCCAGTGGTTCGCGGGCAGCAGCCGCCCGGACGCGATCGCCCGCCGCGTGGCGTCGCACGCCTCGTCGAGCCGGTCGCAGGACAGCAGCGTCAGCGCGAGGTCGATGTGGGCGGACACGGCACGGCGCGGCCAGGACGCGGCCTCCCCGCTCAGGTCGAACTGCGCGATCACCTCGCGGGCGGGCTCCTCCGCGGCGGGGTCGCCCATCCACGCCAAGGTCGTGGCGGTGTACGACGTGGCCTTCGCCGGGTCGTACTGGTAGTGGTGTTCCGGCCGGGCCCGCAGCACCATCGCGGTGGCGAGCCGCTGCACGCGCTCGATGGCGGCGTACGCCTCCCGCCGCTGTCCGAGGCGTGCGCGTGCCCGTCCCTCCTGGGCGGTCGCCTGAAGCTCGGCCGATCCCCCGCGCGGGGCGACGTGCTGGGCCGCCTGGGACAGTTCGACGGCCCGGGGACAGTCACCGGTGGTGAGCGCCCGCCAGGCCTCCGTCTCGTACGTCCACGCGTGGATCTCACGGTGCTCGGCGTGCTGGGCCAGCGAGGCCGCGGTGGTCAGCCGTGCCGTCGCGGCCCGGCTCTGCCGGAGGTCGACGTGCAGGGTCGCGGCGAGCAGCGAGAGCCAGCCGCCGAGGACGATGAGCCGCCGGTGCTCGCTCAGGGTCTTGCGGTCGTCCAGCAACTTGGTGACGTATCCCAGGTGTTGGCGTACGTCTCGCAAAAGCTCCGGAGGCGACGCGGTCTGGTAGCGGACCGCGAACTCGTCGAAGGCGCTCTCCAACCGCTGGAGCGTCTCAGCGCCGACGTCGCTGGCCCGCACGCGGCGCGCCAGCTCGACCGCTTCGAGATCGCCACCCACGCCGTCCCCCGCGTCGGCGGCCACGGCGCCCTGCCCCTCGCCGACACGCGCGGCCAGCAGCGCCCCGTCGGCGCCGGTGAGCCTGTCGAGGCCGCGCCTCAGGTTCTCGGAGGGGCGCTGCTTCCCCTTCAGGACCCGGGACAGATACGCCACGTCGTAGTTCAAGGCGCGCGCGGCCTGCCGTATGGAGATGCCCTGTTCCGCCAGGGCATCTCGGGCACAGGTGGCGAAGTCGGTCACGGGGCACTCCGGACAGTTGTCGACCGCTGACTCCCAGTTTAGTCAACGGCCGGTCCACTGGGCCGGATTGGCCGGGACAGCGAACCATCGGCAGGGCAGGCCGTCGAGACCCGGTCCGCCAGACAACCGACAGGAGCACCACATGCCCGAGCCCACGCCCTCACACGCGACCGCACCCCCGAAGACCGACTCGCCCGCCCCCGGCATGACCCTCCGCGTCTACATCGTCAGCCGCGACGGCACCATCACCCAGGACACCGGCACCCGCCGCGTCACCCCGAACAGCAGCCCTCCGCCCGCGAGTTCACGACCGCCCTTGTGTGTCTGCTCCCGCTGGGCAGGGCAGCTCACGACCCCCTGACCGGCGCGAAGGGCTTCCGCGCGCACCGGGCGGCCCGCCTGGCGACAAGCGTGTTCCGCTGACGCGGGGGGCTAGGGCGCCCCGCACCGGGGCAGGGGTCCCGACACCGGGCCCGAGGCACCCCCCTGCACTCGCCGTGCGCGCACCCCCGACCCAGCACAGCCGTGCGCCACCATCCCAGCTGATCACCCCCGCCCCGCCGCACCGCCCTTTCCCACCCACCCGCCCCCACCAGCCCGAATGAGCACATGCGGGCAGCACCTGGCCGCCCGGCCTACGGCGTGCGCACACCCGAATCCCCGTCGACCATCTCGGCGTCGAAGTACTGGAACGCCGACACCTCGAAGCCGGAATGCCGGACGGAGCCCGCATGCTTGAGGCACCACAACTGGGCGTCATCCGCCTCGAAGACGTCGGGAGAACGCTCCCCGCACGACAGGCACTTACCGGCATAGCGCACCGCCATCCCCTCGACGGTCGTCAGCGTCCACTCGGCAAACCCGTACCTGCCTCGCGCGATCCCGCCCCTCCCGCTCACGCGCGAACTCCGCGCGTCGCGTCGGCATGTACGGGCCGCGACACCTCTTCGGCTACTGCCTTGAAGACCATCCAGACAGTCTTGCCAGGGGTGTGAACGGTCACGCCGAAGTCGTCGGCCAAGGCCGCCACAAGGCGCAACCCTCGGCCACCGCACTCCTCGCCGCCCTCGCGCAGGACCCTCGGTGCCCCACCGCCGCTGTCACGCACTTCGATCCGGAGCAGCGGACCGTCCACGACAAGCGTGAGACAGAACTCGCGCCCCGGTGGAACACCGTGCAGCACGGCATTCGTCGCGAGCTCCGAGACGCAGAGCCGCACGTCGTCGTACCGGTCAGCGATGTCCGCATCCCACTCCAGCAGCGCCTCAAGAGCGAAGGCGCGCGCGGCGGGCACGGAGTCGCGTGCGCGGGGAAATCGTCGTTGCCGTGACAGGGGCACGGTGAACACCGCCTTGATCCTGGGCCGTACGATGACGAGGACCGTACTACTATTCACGAAAAGCGGAAAGGTGACCCAGAGGTGAGGCATCCGGCAAGTCGCTTAACGTGTAAAGCAGCAAGGTTGAAGCCACTGGCCACTCGGAGGACACCGTGAGCGACAGCACGTGGGTCAGCACCTCGATGCCGTATTTGGCGCCGCGAGCGGCGGGACAGCCCGACGCATGGGCGGCCGAAGCCGCTGCCCAAGGCGGCAAGGGCGGTCAGCGCATCGCGCACGCCGGCGAGGTACCGGCCCCGGACGCGGTGGCCGCGCTGCTGGGCGTGCCAGCCGGTGAGCCCGTCGTCGTACGCCGTCGGATCATCGAACTCGACGGCGAACCCTGCGAGTTGACGGACACGTACTATCCGGTGTCCATCGCCCGCGGCACCCGCCTCGCCGAGAAGGGGAAGATCCCCGGCGGTGCCGTCACCCTGCTCGCCGAACTCGGCCACGTCGGCGTACGGGTCCGGGAAGACGTCACCGCGCGCATGCCCAGCGCGGACGAGCGCGAAGCACTGCGCACAGGGACAGACGAACCCGTCCTGCGCCTGAACAGAGTCACCCTGGACAGCGACGACCAGCCGATCCAGGTCGACTCGATGGTCATGCCTGCCCATCGGCAGCAACTGCGCTATGAGATCAGGATCGGATGACCGTGCCCACCACCGAAGCCCACGCGCTCGACCGTCGCTCACTGCACGAGCGGATCGCCGCCGACCTCCGGGACGAGATCATGAGCGGCGACCTGGCCCCGGGCGGCAAGCTGCCGTCCACCGCGCAGTTGAAAGCACGCTTCGACGCATCCAACGCCACCGTCCAGAAGGCGCTTCAGCTCCTCAAGGACGAACAGCTCGTCATAGGCCGCGCCGGAGCGGCGGTCACGGTTCGCGAACACAGGCAACGAACCATGCGACCCGCCTCCTCCCTGGCTCCTTCAGAACAGGGGAAGCCCTATCGCTGGCTCACCGAGGCATCGCGGCACGGCACGTCCGCGCGCATCACACTGCTGGACGTGGCAGAGACGCACCCGCCCTCCGATGTCGCGGCCGCCCTGCATCTCGCCGACGGCGAAACGGCGCTGCTGCGGCGACAGCTCCTCACCATCGACGACGAACCGGCCGAACTGGTCACGTCTTACTACCAGTTGGCCATGGCGCGGGGTACGGCCATCATGGACAAGCGGCGGATCAAAGGCGGCACCCCGACCCTGCTCGCCGAGCTCGGATTCCCGCCGCGCCGCAGCGTGGACCGCGTTTCCGCCAGGGTCCCCACCCAGGACCAACACCAGGCCCTGCGGCTGCCCGGCGTCCTCCCGGTACTTCACACCCTGCGCGTCGTCTACAGCGACAACGACCGCCCCATCGAGGTCACCGTCATGGTGAAGGCAGGCCATCTCTACGAGCTGCAGTACGAGTTCACACCCGAGTGACGCTGCGGAGCAGACAAGATCACCCCATGCGGGAGCGGACGACTCACCCCACCACCCGATAGAGCCTCTGCCCCCTCGGCCCCACCCCCACCTTCCGCAGCGCGGGGTCGCCCTCGCCCAACCCCCCGTCCCCGGGGTACGCCACAACCCACCGCACCCCATACCGCCGCAGCACCCCCACCCTCTCCTCCCGGGTCGCCCCCGGCGCGAAGTACCGGCGCACGGCGTCCTCGCGCGCAACTTCGTCGGGGAGGAAGAAGTCGGGGTAGCCGGGGGCCACGGTGTACGCGCCGTAGGCGGGGATCTGGCGGGCGGGGAAGGTCTTGGCCATGACGACGTCTCCGTACCGGACCCATGGGGTGATCCAGCGGTAGCCGGGCCACGGCGGGCGGTACTTCGCGGCGACGGCGGCGGGGAGTGCGCCCCTGGGGAGGACGTAGCCCAGCGTCCCCGCCTGGGCCCACGCGCCGACGGCCAGGGCTGCGGTGAGGGCGCAGGCGAGAGCGGGCGCGAGGGCGGGGGCGAGGACCCGGCGGGGGCTGCGGGCGGGGGCCGTCGGCAGCGGGGCGAGCGCCGTCCCCACCGCCCGCGCCGCCCCGGCCGCCCCCGCCGCCCCGACCACAGCCGCCACCTCCACCGCCGCCGCGACCTGCGCCGGGATCAGCGCCGCGGGCAGCACCCGGCCCCACGAGTAGTGGCCGCTCAGGCCCCCGGCGGCGAACACGACCGCGCCGAGCGCGAAGAAGAGGACGAGCGGATCGCGCTGGTCGCGGCGGAAGCGCAGGGCGAGCGCGGCCACGCCGAGGAGGGCGAGGCCGAAGCGGCCGAGGAGGTCGCGGTACAGGGAGCGGTGGATCTCCTCCAGGTCCCCACCCGCGCCGAGGAGGTCGAAGAAGGAGTAGTAGGGCCAGGCGGCGAGGACGAGGAGGCCGAGGGCGAGGCCCACGCCCAGGCGGCAGAGCGTCGCGCGCGAGGGCCACGGCCGGGCCCCGAGGAGCATCGCCGCCGCGCCGAGTGAGGCGACGACGCCCGTGAACTGGTGGGTGAGGAGGACGGTCGCCCAGAGCACCCCGAGGCCGAGGAACACCCCCCACCCCGAGCCCGCCCGCAGGGCCTTGCGCAGGCACGCCCACAGGTGGAAGGACAGGCCAAGGGCGAAAGTACTCGGGTACGACACCGTGAGGGCGAGGGAGTTGAGGCCGAGGAAGCCGCTCCAGGCGAAGAGGGCCGGGCCCCAGAGGAACAGCACGCACAGCACGGCGAGCGGCGGGGCGGCCCGGCGTTTCGTCAGCGTGCGGACGAAGTGCCAGATGCCGGAGAGGAGGAGGGCGAGGCCGACGACGGCCGCGCCGCGCAGCACGCCGAAGACGCCCGCGCCCGTCGCCTTGGCGACGAAGCCGAGGAGGACCGTCCACGGGGAGTAGTAGGGGCTCGGCACGTCGGCGTCGACCAGCGGATCGCCGGGGTGGAGCGGATCGTGGCGGAGGCGTTCGATCGTCGCCGCGTGGATGCCCAGGTCACCGGCCCAGGGGAGGCGGACGACGACGGCGAGAAGAAGGGCGGCGACGACGCCCGCCACCGCCCGGAGGCCCCACAACCGGCGGGACCGGCTACGGCCGCCGGGCGTCATGGTGGGCCCGATGCTGGAACACCCACGTCCGGTACACCAGGAAGCGGAACGCCGAGGCCAGCACGATGGACTGGGCCTTGGCGATGTTCGAGCCGAGCGGCCCGTTGAGGCCCGCCCCGTGGTACGCGGCGTAGAACAGCAGGCTCTCCATGGCCACGCCGATGCCGCTGAAGACGAAGAAGAGGGCGATCTGCCGCTTCGTGCGCGAGGCGCGGTCCCGGTACGCGTAGAAGCGGAAGCCGAGGTAATTGGTGCCCATGGCGACGCAGCTCGCCAGGACGGTGGCGGTCATGGGGGCCGAACTCAGGCCGTGCAGAAGGAGGTTGAAGACAACCAGGTTGACGGCCACGCCGGAGCCGCCGACGACGCCGAACTTGACCAGTTCAAGGAAGAGGCGGCGCAGCCGCGCCAGGGGCAGGCGGGCGTCCGGCGCGGTGACGGCCGGCGACGCCGTGGCCGACCCCTCGTGCAACGTGCTCGTCGTCATCCGCGCGTTCCCGGCCTGCCACCCCGGGCTCCGTCCGCGCCGCCCGAGGCCCCCGCGCCCCGGAACCGCAGCTTCCACGGCATGACCACCGACTCCAGCTGCACCATCAGATTCATCTTGGACTCGCCGACCGTCCGGTCCTCGAAGTGGATCGGGACCTCCATGACGTCGAGGCCGTGGCCCACCGCCCGGTACTTCATCTCGACCTGGAAGCTGTAGCCCGCGCTGTCGACGGACCCGAGGTCGACGGCGCGCACGGCGTCGGCCCGCCACAGGTTGAAGCCGCCGGTGATGTCGCGGACGCGGGTGCCGAGGATGGTGCCCGCGTAGGCGTTGGCCCAGCGGGACAGGAGCTTGCGGTGGGCGCCCCAGGCGTCGGAGAGCGTGCCGCCCTGGACGTACCGGCTGCCGACGACGACCCCGGCGTCCGTGGCGAGCGCGACGCCGAGCAGCTCCGCGACCTTCGCCACGGGGTGGCTGCCGTCGGCGTCCATCTGCAGGACGTAGTGCGCGCCCTCGGCGACGGCGTGCGCCATGCCCGCCGCGTAGGCCCGGCCGAGGCCGTCCTTCTCGGTGCGGTGCAGCACGCTCATGCGGCGGCGGCCGGACGTCTCCGCGTGCCGCCGCGCGTGCTCCTCGGCGATGTCGCCGGTGCCGTCGGGGCTGGAGTCGTCGACGACGAGCAGGCTGAGGCCGGGCAGCGGCAGGGTGAGCAGCGCGTCGGCCATGCCGGGCAGGTTCCCCGCCTCGTTGTACGTGGGCATGACGACGGTCAGGGGCGTCGCGGCCCACTCCTCGGGCAGCCGTCCGGCGCCGAGCACCTGGACCGCGCGCTCCGCGGCGTCCAGCGGACTTGCATCTGTCATCGGCTCACCTTGTGACCTTCCCGACCCGTACGGACTCCTCAGTCAGACAATCTCACCTACCGTAGCCCAAATGCCCGAATTAATGAGATATGGCAAGTCTCGTCACCCGTTCCGCAGACGGCGGGTACCCCCCGGCCCCGCCACGAACGCCGACGGGGGCGCCCCGCACCACACGGTGCGGGGCGCCCCCGGCAACGTAGAGCGACCGCCTACGAATGCGTGCGCAGCAGCGTCCGCATCGTCCGCATCGCCACCGACAGGTTCGCCAGGTCGAAGGCGTCGGAGCCCTGGATCTCCTCCAGGGTGGTCCGGGCCCGGCCCAGGATCGCCGCGTTCTTCTCCTCCCACGCCTTGAAGCGCTGCTCCGGCGTGGCCGCGCCGTTGCCGACCGCGAGCACGTCGGCCGTCAGCGCGGCGTGCGCCGCGTACAGGTCCTCGCGGATGGAGGCGCGGGCCATGGACTGCCAGCGGTCGGCCCGCGGCAGCTCGATGATCCGGTCCATGAGCTGGGTGATCCGCAGCCGGTCGGCGAGGTCGTAGTAGATCTCGGCGACGGCCAGCGGCTCCTTGCCCATGCGGTCCGCGACGGCCACGATGTCGAGCGAGGGGAAGGCCGAGGAGAACCCGGCGACCCGCTGCGCCAGCTCGTCGGGGACACCGGCCCCGGCCAGCTCCTCGCGGATGTTCTCGTACCACTCCAGGTCGGAGCCGCGCATCAGCTTCGGCAGCTCGGTCCACACCTGGTCGACACCGGCGCGGAAGAACTCGACGGTCTCGGCGAGCTGCAACGGCTGCGGCCGGTTGTTGAGCAGCCAGCGCGTGCCGCGCTCGACGAGGCGGCGGCAGTGCAGCCGCACCCGCGTCTGGACGTCGGCGGCCACCTCGTTGTCGAGCGCCTCGACGGCGTCCCAGACCTCGCCGAGCCCGAAGATCTCGCGCGCGGCGAGCTGCGCCCGCACGATCTCCTCGAGCGAGGCGCCGGTCTCCTCGCGCAGCCGGTGCAGGAAGGTCGAGCCACCGGTGTTGACGGTGTCGTTGACCAGGACGGTCGTGATGATCTCGCGGCGCAGCGCGTGCGCGTCGACCTGCTCGGCGAACTTCTCGCGCAGCGCCTTCGGGAAGTACGCGTGCAGGAGCCGCCGCAGATAGTCGTCGTCGGGCAGCGACGTGTGGATCAGCTCGTCCGCGGCCACGATCTTCGTGTACGCGAGGAGCACGGCCAGCTCGGGCTGCGAGAGGCCGCGGCCGGAGCTGAGCAGTTCCCGGATCTGCCGGTCGGTGGGCAGGAACTCAAGACCCCGGTCGAGCTGGCCCTCACGGCCCAGGCGGCGCATGAACCGCTGGTGGGCGTGGAGCAGCGAGGGCGACTCGAAGACGGAGTTGGCGAGCGCGGTGTTCTGCGCGTAGTTGTTGCGCAGGACGAGCTGGCCGACCTCGTCGGTCATGGCGGCGAGCAGCTTGTTGCGCTGCTTGACGGTCATGTCCCCGGCCTGCACCACGGCGTTCAGCAGGATCTTGATGTTCACCTCGTGGTCGGAGGTGTCCACGCCCGCGCTGTTGTCGATGGCGTCGGTGTTGATACGTCCGCCGGAGCGCGCGAACTCGATGCGGCCGAGCTGGGTCAGGCCCAGGTTGCCGCCCTCGCCGACGACCTTCACACGCAGGTCGGCGCCGTCGACGCGGATGGCGTCGTTGGCCTTGTCGCCGACGTCGGCGTGCGACTCGGAGGCCGCCTTCACGTACGTGCCGATGCCGCCGTTCCACAGCAGGTCGACGGGCGCCTTGAGGATGGCCTGCATCAGCTCGGCCGGGGTCATCTTGGCGCCGCCGGTCTCGATGCCGAGTGCCTGGCGGATGTGGGCGTTGAGCTGGATCGCCTTGGCGGAGCGGGGGAAGATCCCGCCGCCCGCGGAGAGCAGCTCCTTGTTGTAGTCGGCCCAGCTGGAGCGGGGCAGCTCGAACAGGCGGCGGCGCTCGGCGTAGGAGGTGGCCGCGTCCGGGTTCGGGTCGATGAAGATGTGCCGATGGTCGAAGGCGGCGACCAGGCGGATGTGCTCGGAGAGCAGCATGCCGTTGCCGAAGACGTCGCCGGACATGTCGCCGACGCCGACCGCGGTGAAGTCCTCGGTCTGGGTGTCGTGGCCCAGCTCGCGGAAGTGCCGCTTCACCGACTCCCAGGCGCCGCGGGCGGTGATGCCCATGCCCTTGTGGTCGTAGCCCGCGGAGCCGCCGGAGGCGAAGGCGTCCCCGAGCCAGAAGTTGTACGACTCGGCGACCTCGTTGGCGATGTCGGAGAACGTCGCCGTGCCCTTGTCGGCCGCGACCACCAGATAGGTGTCGTCCTCGTCGTGCCGGACGACGTCCGCCGGGGGCACGACCTCGCCCGCGACCAGGTTGTCGGTGATGTCGAGCAGCGCCGAGATGAACGTCTTGTAGCAGGCGACGCCCTCGGCCAGCCACGCGTCGCGGTCCACGGACGGGTCGGGCAGCTGCTTGGCGACGAAGCCGCCCTTCGCGCCGACCGGCACGATGACGGTGTTCTTGACCATCTGCGCCTTGACCAGGCCGAGGATCTCCGTGCGGAAGTCCTCACGCCGGTCGGACCAGCGCAGTCCGCCGCGCGCGACCTTGCCGAAGCGCAGGTGGACACCCTCGACGCGCGGCGAGTACACCCAGATCTCGTACGCGGGGCGCGGCTCGGGCAGGTCGGGGATGGCCTGCGGGTCCAGCTTCATGGAGACGTACGAGTGCGGCTTGCCGCCCGCCGCCTCCTGGAAGAAGTTCGTGCGCAGCGTCGCCTTGATGACGGTGAGGAAGGAGCGCAGGATGCGGTCCTCGTCGAGCGAGGCGACCTGGTCGAGCGCCCCGTCGAGCTCTTCGAGCAGCCCGTCGGTCAGCTCCGTGCCCGCGCGCTGGCGGTCCGGGGACATCCGGGCCTCGAACAGCGAGACGAGCAGCCGGGTGGTGTGGACGTTGTTGAGGAGGGTGTCCTCCATGTAGTCCTGGCTGAACGTGGAGCCCGCCTGGCGCAGGTACTTGGCGTACGCCCGCAGGACCATCGCCTGGCGCCAGTTCAGACCGGCGCGCAGGACGAGCGAGTTGAAGCCGTCGACCTCGGCGTCGCCGGTCCAGGCGGCGGCAAAGGCCTCCTGGAAGCGGCCCCGGCCGTCGTCGCCCAGGTAGTCGCCGTTGCCGTTCTGCGCCTTCGGCATGCGCAGGCCGAAGTCGTAGATCCAGGCGCTGGTGCGGTCCGAGCAGCGCAGCTCGTACGGCCGCTCGTCGGTGACCTCGACGCCGAGGCGCTGGAGCACCGGCAGGACGGCCGAGAGGGAGACCTGGGCGCCGGAGCGGTAGATCTTGAAGCGGCGCTCGTCGGGGGCGGCGCCCACCGGCTCGTACAGGCTGAGCGCGAAGTCCTGCTGGCTCTGCTGGGAGAGCCGCTCCAGGTGGACGAGGTCGGCGACGGCGGCGCGCGGGGTGTGGTCGGCCTTGTAGCCCTCGGGGAAGGCGTTGGCGTACCGGCGAAGGAGCTCCGCGGCGCGCTCCTCGCCGAGCTCGGCGTTCAGCGCCTCGCCGAAGCCGTCGGCCCAGGAGCGGGCGGCCTCGACCAGGCGGGCCTCGATGCGCTCGACGTCGGCGTCGGACAGGTCGGGGACCTCGCCGCCCTTGGGGACGCGGACGACGAAGTGGATGCGGGAGAGGATCGACTCGGTGTTCCAGGCCGTGAAGTCGACGCTGGCGCCGTTCAGCTCCTCCTTGAGGATGTCGATGATCCGCAGCCGGACGCCCGTGGTGTAGCGGTCGCGCGGCAGGTAGACGAGCGCGGAGTAGTAGCGGCCGTACTCGTCCTTGCGCAGGTAGAGGCGCAGGCGGCGGCGCTCCTGGAGGTAGAGCACGGACGTGACGATGGACCGCAGCTCGTCGGCCGGGGTCTGGAACAGCTCGTCGCGCGGGTAGGTCTCCAGGATCTGCAGCAGGTCCCGGCCGTCGTGGCTGTTGGGCGTGAAGCCCGCGCCCTTGAGGACCTCCTCGACCTTGCGGCGGATCACCGGGACGCGGCGCACGGACTCGGTGTACGCGGCCGAGGAGAACAGGCCGAGGAAGCGGCGCTCGCCGACGACCTCGCCGTTCTCGTCGAACTTCTTCACGCCGACGTAGTCGAGGTAGCTCGGCCGGTGCACGGTCGAGCGGCTGTTGGCCTTGGTCAGGACGAGCAGCTTGTGCTCGCGGGCCTTGGCGCGGGCGTCGGCGGGAAGCCGGTTGAAGGACGGGCTGACCGGGTGGTGGTCGTCGCCCTCGCTGTGCTGCGGGTCGGCGCGCAGGATACCGAGGCCGGTGCCGGGGACGGCGGCGAGGGAGTCCTCGTCCGTCAGGTCGTACTCGCGGTAGCCGAGGAACGTGAAGTGGTCGGCGGCCAGCCAGCGAAGCAGTTCGCGGGCCTCCTCGACCTCCTGGTCACGGACGTCGTCGGCGGTCGGCTCGGTCGGCAGCTCGTCGGCGATGCGCAGCGCGGCGTCGCGCATCTTGCCCCAGTCCTCGACCGTCTCGCGGACGTCGGACAGGATGCGCAGCAGGTCGGCGGTGATCTGCTTGAGGTCGGCGCGGTCGGTCTCGCGGTCGATCTCGACGTGGATCCAGGACTCGGTGACGGCGTCGTGCGGGCGCTCGGCGGTGTTCTGGCCCTCGGGAAGTACGTCGAGGAGCTTGCCGGTGAGGTCGCGGCGGACCACGACCTGCGGGTGGATCACGACGTGGATGCCGCGGCCCTGCCGGGACAGCTCGTTGGTGACGGAGTCCACCAGGAACGGCATGTCGTCGGTCACGACCTCGACGATGGAGTGGCTGCAGTTCCAGCCGTTCTCCTCGACCGTCGGGGTGTGCACCCGGACGTTGGCGGTGCCCTGGGGGCGGTTCTCGGCCAGCCGGAAGTGGGAGTAGGCGGCGCCGAAGACGTCGACCGGGTCGCGGTCGCTCAGGTCCTCGGGGGCCGTGTGGAGGTAGTACCGCTGGAGGAACGCGAGCACCTTGGAGGGGTCCGACGGGGTGGCCTGGTCGGCCGCGGGGGCCTTGCCGCCCTTGCGGGCCCCGGCCGGACCCGACCCGCCGGTGTCGTGGCTCCCGCCCGTGGACCCGGTCGGTGCTCCCGTTGGCAGGCGCCCCCCGACCGGGCTGTTCTCAGCTACCCGGGCGGCCCGCGCGAGCAGCTCGGCCTTGGCTTCGTCCAGCTTGGTCTGCATTGTCCTCTGACTCCTGTCGCGCGCCGTTGCGTGACGTAGAAGGAAGTGATGTGACATGACGCCGCGACGCGGGGTCTCCGGTCGAGGTCGACGTTATGCCGCGATGAGCCCTGAGCGAGCGGAAATCCGCCAATTCCGGCGGAGTCATGGGTCGGCCCAGGTGTCCGTGATGTCGACGATGTCCGCGCCGTACGCTCCGAGAAGAGTCGTCAGCGAGGCGCCCGGCACGGTTCGTGTACACCGTGGTCTCCGGGCGCGGGGCGGAGGCGGCGTCGCCTCCGCGGGATATCGCGCTGATCACGGGACAAGGCTATCGCCCCGGACCCGGAAGTCGTCATGAGCCGTATGTGTACAAAACCAGTGCGTCAATTTTGACAGTCTGCACAGTCGTCTCACGCTCATCGTGTGCAGATCCGGCCACAGGCGCTCGGCGGGCCCGCGCCGGGCCCGCCGCCCGCGCGACCCGGGCGCCCTCTTGGCAAACGCGGCCGGGCGATGCACGTTGGGCGTGACGGACCGAACAGCGCGCGACCCGACCCTGGCGGCACCAGCGACCCTGGGAGCGAACAGCGATGGCAGCCAAGATCCTGATAATCACCGGTGACGCGGCGGAGTCACTGGAGGTCCTCTATCCCTACCAGCGGCTGCGCGAGGAGGGGTACGACGTCCACATCGCGGCCCCGGCCCGCAAGAAGCTCCAGTTCGTGGTGCACGACTTCGAGCCGGGCTTCGACACATACACCGAGAAGCCGGGCTACACCTGGCCCTCCGACCTGGCCTTCGCCGAGGTCGACCCCGGTCAGTACGTCGCCCTGGTCATCCCGGGCGGGCGCGCCCCCGAGTATCTGCGCGGCGACCCCGAGCTGCGCAAGATCCTCAAGTCCTTCTTCGACGCGGACAAGCCCGTCGCCCAGATCTGCCACGGCCCCCTGCTCACCGCGGCCGTCGGCGCCCTCGCGGGCCGCCGCGTCACGGCCTACCCGGCCCTTGAAATCGACATGCAGTCGGCGGGCGCCACCTTCCAGGACGCGGAAGCGGTGGTCGACGGCACCCTGGTCTCTGCCCGGGCCTGGCCGGACCACTCCCGCTGGATGCGGGAATTCCTGACGGTGCTGCGGGCGAAGGCGCCGGTGACGTAGCTCTTCCGCGCCGCGGTGCCCGCTGGGGGCGGCCGGTTCCCGCTGGGGGCGGTCGGTCCGGCAGGCCCCGCGCTCAGGCGACCAGCCGCTCCGCGGTCTCCACGGCCTCCCCCAGGCTGTCGACCACGGGCACCCCGGCGGCCTCCAGGCTCACCCGGCTGTGCGACCCGCCGGTGTAGAGCACGGCCTGGGCCCCCACGTGCGCGGCGGCCACGGCGTCGTCCAGCGCGTCCCCGATCACCACGATCCGCCGGGCCTCGACCTCCCCCAGCTCCCCGAGGTGGCGCACCATCCGCTCGGCCTTCCCGGCGTGGGACGTGTCCGTGCGCCCGTCGATCCGCACGAACCGCTCGGCGATCCCGTGCCGCCGCACCAACGGCACCAGCTGCTCGTGCGGAGCGAGCGACAACAACGACTGCGTACGCCCCTCGGCCTGCCGCGACGCGAGCAGCTCGGCCGCCCCCTCGGCGAGCCCGCACGCGTCCACCCGCGCCCCGTAGTGCTTGTGGAACACCGCGTCCATGACCAGCCACTCGTCCTCGGTGGGCAGCCGCCCCATCAGCCGCTCGTAGAACAGCGGCACCGGCACGCAGTACAGATCCCGATACCGCTCCAGCGTGATCGGCTCCAGCCCGATCTCCAGGAACGACGCGTTCGTCGCCCCGATCACCGCGTCGATGTCGTGCAGAAGGGTCCCGTTCCAGTCCCAGATGATGTGCGCCCCGCGCTGTGGCTTCCCCATGCCCAAGACCGTACCCGGCCCCACCGACAACCCGACCGGACCAGGCCCCACCTGGGGCGCGACCGCCCGGGAGCCACGCGCGGGGCTGCGTCCGGGGCTGTTCCGGGGCCGGTCCGGGGCCGGTCCGGAGCTGCTCCGGCGTCACTCCGGGGCTGCTCCGGGGCTGCTCGGGGACTCTTCCGGGACTACGCCTCGGGCCGCACCAGGTTCGGGATCTCCTGCGTGGCGAACCAGAGCAGCTCGTGGTCCTCGGCCCCGTCCACGACGAACTGCGCGTCGTCGTCCCCCTGGTCCGCCGCCCCGAGCGCGTCCGCCGCAGCGATGACGTCGGCCTCGGCGTCCCCGCCGTCCACATGCACCGCGGCCGCCTTGGCCAACGGCAGCGCGGCCGTGATCCGCACCTCGCCGAGCGCGCCCCGGTCGAGCCCGCGGTCGGGGTCGACGACAGCCTCGCCGTCCGGCACGTCCGCCGCGAGGACGACCCGGCGCCGCGCGGTCCCCGGCTCCCCGGCGAGCAGCCGCAGCGAGTGCAGCGCCGCCCGGTTCAGGGCCGCGTACTCCAGCTCCTCCAGGTCGTCCGAGACGTACCACTCGCGCAGCGCGGGCGTCACGGCGTACGCGGTCAGCGGCCCGGGACCCAGCTCACCGGCCTCGTGCGCCTGCGCGAGACGGGGCAGTGTCAGGGGAACGTACACGCGCATGGCTGGCCGCTTTCGTAGTCGCGAAGGCTCCCGGGAGGGGCCTCCAGGACTCCCGGGACGGGCCCCCAGGATACGTGCGGGCGTCCCCCTTCGAGCTGCCGCCCGAGCCGTCGACCGCGTCCACCCCGGTCCAGGTCATCACCCGCCAAGACCCGGTGAGCACAGGCCCCGGACCACCCCCGCTCACCCAGATGAGTGAACCGTCCCGTGGCGCCCGGGCCCCCTCGGCGACCGTTGCGGCGACCGCCCCGGCCGCCGTACAAGATCCCCAGCACAAGTTACCGCCCGGTACCTCCGGGCCGTCCCGGCACCGCACCCCGAAACGGAGCCCCACCGTGCACGAGCCCACGACCGCCTCCCGCCCCGCCCACGACCCCAGGACGGCCCCTCGGCCGCACACACCGCCCGCCCCCATGCCCAAGGTCATGACGCGGCCCCGCCGCCGCCCCGGCGGCCCCCGCCCACCGGCGACGCGGCCCCCGGGCGGCCGCCCGCCCGGCACCCGTCCGCCCGGCCGCCACGACACCCGCGTCCCCGAGCCACGGCGCCCGCACCGCCCGCTCACGCCGGTCCAGCCGCCCCCGCACCCCACCGAGCTGTTCACGGAGCGCCTGATGCTGGTCCTCAGCGGCCAGCGCCCCCTGCACTGGGTGGCCCGGCACATCGCCCACACCGCGTACGACGACCTGGCCCGCCTGGCCGAGAGCCGCCCCCTGGGCACGGTCGGCGGCCACCGCCCGGCCGTGCACCGCGTCGGGCACTACGAGGTGCGCCCCGGGGTCTTCGAGGTCTTCGCGCGCGTGGGCGCGGGCACCGCGTTACGCGCCCTCGCGTTCCGTCTGCACCGGGGCGACGACCAGCGCTGGCGCTGCACGGCGGTGGAGGTGGCGGGGCCGCCGCTGCATCGGGGGTGAGGGCCGCAAACACGAAGGGCCGGGCACCATCCGGTGCCCGGCCCTCACAAGCCCTGCTTCTGCGCAGCAGACGCTACTTCTTGCGGCGCCGTCCACCCTTCTGGGCCTTGCGCCGCTCCGCGCGGGTCATGCCGTCGCCGGACGCCGGCGTCGTGCTGCCGGACGGCTGGTCGGAGGTCGCGAAGTCGCCCTCGTCGACACCGCCCTCGGCGTTCGGCGCCTGGAAGTGCAGGCGGTCAGGGCGCTGGGGGGCGTCGAGGCCCTTGGCGCGGATCTCCGGGCGGGCGCCGGCCGGGACCGCGTCCTGGACGCCGTCCTTGGAGAGCGAGGGCGCGCTGTCCGACACCGGGACCTCCTCGACCTGCTGCTCGACCTGGACCTCCAGGTTGAACAGATAGCCGACGGACTCCTCCTTGATGCCGTCCATCATGGCGTTGAACATGTCGAAGCCCTCGCGCTGGTACTCGACCAGGGGGTCCTTCTGCGCCATGGCGCGCAGGCCGATGCCCTCCTGGAGGTAGTCCATCTCGTAGAGGTGCTCGCGCCACTTGCGGTCGAGGACGGAGAGCACGACGCGGCGCTCCAGCTCACGCATGATGTCGGAGCCGAGCTGCGCCTCACGGGCCTCGTACTGCGCGTGGACGTCGTCCTTGATGGCCTCGGAGATGAACTCGGCGGTCAGACCGGCGCGGTCGCCGACCTCGTCCTCCAGCTCCTCGATGGTGACCTTCACCGGGTAGAGCTGCTTGAAGGCGCTCCACAGCCGGTCGAGGTCCCACTCCTCGGCGAAGCCCTCGGCGGCCTCGGCGGTGACGTAGGCGTCGATGGTGTCGTCCATGAAGTGCACGATCTGCTCGTGCAGGTCCTCGCCCTTCAGGACGCGGCGGCGCTCTCCGTAGATGACCTCGCGCTGGCGGTTGAGGACCTCGTCGTACTTGAGGACGTTCTTGCGGGTCTCGAAGTTCTGCTGCTCGACCTGGGACTGCGCGGAGGCGATGGCGCGGGTGACCATCTTGTTCTCGATCGGCACGTCGTCGGGGACGTTGGCCATCGACATCACGCGCTCGACCATCTGGGCCTTGAACAGGCGCATCAGGTCGTCGCCGAGGGAGAGGTAGAAGCGGGACTCGCCGGGGTCGCCCTGACGGCCGGAGCGGCCGCGCAGCTGGTTGTCGATGCGGCGGGACTCGTGCCGCTCGGTGCCGAGGACGTAGAGCCCGCCGAGTTCCTTGACCTCTTCGAACTCGGCCTGCACGGAGCGCTCGGCCTTCTCCAGGGCGGCGGGCAGGGCGGCCGCCCACTCCTCGATGTGCTCCTCGGGGTCGAGTCCGCGCTGGCGCAGCTCCGCCTCGGCGAGGTCGTCGGGGTTGCCGCCGAGCTTGATGTCGGTGCCTCGTCCGGCCATGTTCGTGGCGACGGTGACGGCGCCCTTGCGGCCGGCCTGGGCGACGATCGTCGCCTCCCGGTCGTGCTGCTTGGCGTTCAGGACCTCGTGCTGGACGCCGCGCTTGGAGAGCTGCTGCGAGAGGTACTCCGACTTCTCGACGGAGGTGGTGCCGACGAGGATCGGCTGACCCTTCTCGTGCTTCTCGGCGATGTCGTCGACGACGGCGGCGAACTTCGCGACCTCGGTGCGGTAGATCAGGTCCGACTGGTCGGCGCGGACCATGGGCCGGTTCGTCGGGATCGGGACGACGCCCAGCTTGTAGATCTGGTGGAACTCGGCGGCCTCGGTCATGGCCGTACCGGTCATGCCGGACAGGCCGGGGACTTCCTTGCCCTCGTGGTCGTGGCGCTTGTAGAGGCGGAAGAAGTTCTGCAGGGTGATCGTGGCGAGGGTCTGGTTCTCGTCCTTGATGTCCACCCCTTCCTTCGCCTCGATCGCCTGGTGCATGCCCTCGTTGTAGCGGCGGCCGGCGAGGATACGGCCGGTGTGCTCATCGACGATCATGACTTCGCCGTCGATGACGACGTAGTCCTTGTCCTTCTTGAAGAGTTCCTTGGCCTTGATGGCGTTGTTCAGGTAGCCCACGAGCGGGGTGTTCACCGACTCGTAGAGGTTGTCGATGCCCAGCCAGTCCTCGACCTTGGCGACGCCGGACTCGTGGATGCCGACGGTGCGCTTCTTCTCGTCGACCTCGTAGTCACCGGTCTCCTCGATGCCCTTCAGGGGCTCGCCGGGCTTGCCCTTGGTGAGGCGGGTCACCAGCTTGGCGAAGTCGCCGTACCACTTGGTGGCCTGGTCGGCGGGGCCGGAGATGATCAGCGGCGTACGCGCCTCGTCGACGAGGATCGAGTCGACCTCGTCCACGATCGCGAAGTTGTGGCCGCGCTGGACCAGCTCTTCCTGCGACCACGCCATGTTGTCGCGGAGGTAGTCGAAGCCGAACTCGTTGTTCGTGCCGTACGTGATGTCGCAGGCGTACATCTCGCGGCGCTCGGCGGGCGGCATGTTCGCCAGGATGCAGCCCACGTTCAGGCCGAGGAACTTGTGGACGCGGCCCATCATTTCGGAGTCGCGCTCGGCCAGGTAGTCATTGACCGTGATCAGGTGCACGCCCTTGCCCGAGAGCGCGTTCAGATACGCGGGCAGCGTGCCGACCAGCGTCTTGCCCTCACCGGTCTTCATCTCCGCGACATAGCCCATGTGCAGGGCCGCGCCGCCCATGATCTGCACGTCGTAGTGACGCTGGCCGAGGGTGCGCTTGGCGGCCTCGCGGACCGTGGCGAAGGCTTCCGGCAGGAGGTCGTCGAGGGTTTCGCCGTCGGCGTACCGCTCCTTGTACTCCGCGGTCAACGCGCGCAGCTCGGCGTCGGAGAGGGCCGTGAAGTCCTCTTCGATGGAGTTGACCTGGTCCGCGATGCGGTGCAGCTTGCGCAGGATCTTGCCTTCGCCTGCACGCATGATCTTCGAGAGGACGGACACGGGGGTTGGTCTCCTTGCCGGTCGGGCCTGGCACGGTCGGTTTTACTCGTCGGGCAACGGCCATCGTATGCGAGGACCCGGCCGTGCCGGGAGGTCTGCCATGACGTCAACGCCCGGGCACCCACGAAGGTGCCGCCCCCACCCCCCGAATCCTCCCTCACCGACCCCCCTCCCCCACAAACCGCTGGCGTCCTCCGCTCCGCCACGAGCAGAATCAGCCGATGGAGCCCGTCACGCTGACCACCGAGCGCCTGCTGCTGCGCACCTTCACGCCGGACGACATCGACGAGGTGTACGCGGCCTGCCAGGATCCCGAGATCCAGCGCTGGACGACGATCCCGTCGCCCTACGCGCGCGTGGACGCCGAGGGCTTCGTCGGCCGCATGGTCCCGGACGGCTGGCGGTACGACCTGGAGTACACCTGGGCGGTGCGCCCGCGCGGCGGCGGCCCCCTCCTCGCCGCGACGAGCCTGCACCACCCGCGCTCGGGCGCCTGGGAGATCGGCTTCTGGACCGCCGGCGAGCACCGGGGCCAGGGCTACATGACCGAGATCGTGCAGGCCGTGGCCCACTGGGCGTTCGACCGCCTGGGCTGCACCCGCCTGGAATGGCGCGCGGAGGTCGGCAACCGCGGCTCCCGCGCGGTGGCCGAGAAGGCGGGCTTCACCGTCGAGGGCACCCTCCGCGCGGCCCTCCTCAACAAGGGCACCCTCCGCGACTGCTGGGTGGCCGCCCTACTCCCCTCGGACATCGGCCTCCCGTCCCTCCAGCCGTACCTCCCGGCCCCGCCGCCGACGCCCTGAGGGCAAGCCGCGAAACACCGACCGACACTGACCCGCACCAGCCGCCCCACTCACCCCGCCTCACCCGCACCATCCAGCCCGCCCCGGCATATATCCAGCCCGTCCGGCGTTTGAGGACGAGGCCGCAGGCCGATCGGCGGGAGCTGTCCCACCCGCACGGGACGTCGGCGAGAGGCTGGGGCCCAGGGGGCGCAGCGCCCCGGTTTCGGGAAGGGGCGGGACTGGGGCGCCCCGCGAAGGACATCCACCCCCACTGTCAGACCCTCCCCCTATCGTTCCGACCATGACGACGAGCATGCCGAGCCCCGAGCTGACCCTCTCCGCCGACGAGGCCCGCCGCATCGCCCTACGAGCCCAGGGCTTCCTCGGCGCCCCCGACCGCAGGTCGGGCATCCGAGGCGTGCTCCGTCACCTGGGCGCGGTCCAGCTGGACACGATCTCGGTCCTGGCCCGCTCCCACGAGCTCATCCCGTACGCCCGCCTGGGCGCGGTGGGCCGCAAGAACGTCGAGTCGGCGTACTGGACACCCACGCCGGGCCCGACGCCACCGCACGCCTTCGAGTACTGGTCACACGCGGCCTGCATCCTCCCCATCGAGGAGTGGCCCCACTTCGCCTTCCGCCGCCGCGCCTACCGCTCCCGCCCGCACTGGCACCACGACCTCCCGGACGGCGCGTACGACCAGGTCATCAAGCAGCTCCGCGCCGAAGGCCCGCTGACGGCGACGGAGTTGGGCGGCGCGAAGAACAAGGGCGAGTGGTGGGACTGGTCCGACTCCAAGATCGCCGTGGAGCGCGCGCTGATGTACGGCGAGGTGGTGTGCACGGAGCGCCGCTCCTGGAAGCGGGTGTACGACCTCGCGGAGCGCGCGATCCCGGACGAGTTGCTGCACGACGACCTGGACGACAGGGAGTGCGTGCGCCGCCTGGTCGCGCTCGCGGGCCGCTCCCTCGGCGTCGGTACGCGCGCGGACATCGCCGACTACCACCGCCTGAAGGGCGAGGAGTTCGACGCGGTGGTGGCGGACTCGGGCCTGGTCCCGGTGACCGTCGAGGGCTGGGACAAGCCCGCCTGGGCGGACCCGGAGGCGCTGGCCACACCCCCGCGCGGGCGCCACCGCACGACGCTCCTGTCGCCGTTCGACTCCCTGATCTGGGAGCGTGCGCGCACGGAGCGGATCTTCGGCTTCACCCACCGCCTGGAGGCCTACGTCCCCAAGCCGAAGCGGGTGTACGGCTACTTCGCGATGCCGGTCCTCGCGGGCGGCCGTCTGGTCGGCCGGGTGGACCCCGCGCGCGAGGCCTCGACACTGGTGGCCAAGCAGGTGTCCCTGGACGGGCCGAAGGCGGTGCCCGGGGTGGCGCAGGCGCTCCTGGAGGCGGCGCGCTGGGTGGACTGTGACTCCGTACGGATCGAGCGCGTCGACCGCCCGGAACTGACCGCGGACCTGGTCCGCGCGGTCAGCTGACCTCGGCCGAAGACCAGTCAGCCGATCTCGGCCGACGACTCAGCGGATCTCGAGGATCTTCTCCCGCATCGCGTAGACCACGGCCTCCATCCTGGAGTGCAGCTGCAGCTTCTCCAGGATGTTGCGCACGTGGTTCTTCACGGTGTTCTCGGAGATGAACAGCTCCTTGGCGATGTCGCGGTTGTTCATCCCCGTGGCGACGAGCTTGAGGACTTCCAGCTCCCGGTCGGTGAGCCGGGGCGCGGGCACGAGCCGCCGCTCGTCCGTCCGCTGGATCATGGACTTGAACTCCGTGAGCAGCTTCGAGGCCATGGACGGGCTGATCTGCGACTGCCCGTCGGCCACCGCGCGGATCGCCGTGGCGACCTCGTCGGTGGAGATCTCCTTGAGGAGATAGCCCGTCGCGCCCGCCTTGATGGCGTCGTAGAGGTCCGCTTCCTCGTCGCTGATCGTCAGCATGATGATCTTGGCGCTGGGCGCCACCTCCTTGATGGAGGTGCACGCCTCGATGCCGCCGCGTTTCGGCATCCGTACGTCCATGAGCACGATGTCGGGCAGCAGGTCAGCGGCCTTGTCCACCGCCTCGGCGCCGTCGCCGGCCTCCCCGACCACCTGGATGTCCTCCTCGGCGGCGAGGACGATCTCCAGGCCTCGACGGAAGAGCGCGTGGTCGTCCACGACCAGGACCCTGATCGGCTCCTTGCGCGGGGCGCCCGCGTCCGTGCCGATGCCGATGCCGTCACCGGCATCCTCGCTCCGCATCGGTCCGAAGCTGTCCGCCATCGTTCCTCCCCCTGAAGGCCAGGGCCCGTCTCTTGCCTTGGCTGCACCAACCCTGGGCAGAGTCAAGCGGGTTGGGCCGTCGGGCCCATGATTCCATGCTCGGCACCCCGGTCGTGCGCGCAGTGGTCGCACGGGGGTGCCCCTGGGGGCGCACACGCGCTCCAGGGGCACCGATCACGCGCTCCTCGAAGGGGCCGTCAGCCGCCGAGGACACCGCTCCCGCCGGCCGGCTGCGGGTGCGTGACCATGGGGTCGGTGTTGAGGCGGATGACGCCGTAGTCGTAGGCGTGCCGTCGGTAGACGACGCTGGGTTCCTTGGTCTCGGAGTCGACGTACAGATAGAAGTCGTGTCCGACCAGTTCCATCTCGTAGAGCGCCTGGTCGAGGGACATGGGTGCGGCGACGTGCGTCTTCTCGCGGACCACGAGGGGGCCTTCGCCCTGGATCTCCAGGGAGCCGATCCTCTTGGTGGGCACGCCCTCGGGCTCTTCGTCGCGGACCAGGCTGCCGTCTCCGTTGAGATGCGCCGCGTCCGGGACCCGGGCGGCCACTTCGGCGGCGGTGAGCCTGCCGTTGCCGCGCCTGTTGTGGCGCTTTTCGTGCTGCTTGCGCAGTCGTGCGTCGAGCTTGGCGGTGGCCAGGTCGAGCGCCGCGTACGGATCTGCTGCCGAGGCCTCCGCGCGGATCACGGGTCCGCGCCCGCGGACGGTGATCTCCACGCGGTCGGAACGGTCGGCCTGACGCGGGTTGGTTTCCTTGGACACCTCGACGTCGAGGCTGATCACCTTGCCGTCGAGCTTCTGGATCTTGTCCAGCTTCAGCTTCTCGGCCACGTGCTTGCGGAACCGCTCGGGCACCTCGGTCTTGCGGCCCTTGACGACGATGTCCACGCAGAACTCCGTTCCCGGATCGCTCCGCTGCTTCGGCGGAGCTTCTCCCTTTTGCACCAGGCCCCGGAAACTCCCGGAGCCTCGGACTCGGTGACTTCCACCTCCTCCTCCCCCGTGGACAAGATCTCCACCCACCGGCCCCGGGTGATTGCGGGGAACCCTGGAGACCGGCATTCCGATATGCGAGGGGCGCAGTCCGCCGTTCCTCACAACCGAACATATCTCGCCCGGACGGATGTCGTCACCCTCTACTGACACGTACCTCCATTCGGGTGGATAGGCCCTCTCACTACCTGCAACGATGAAAGTTCTCGGTCAGTTCCGGTTTATTTCGAAAGAAGTCGCGGAAGTGGCGACAACTGCGGCCCGGATGATGTTTAAACAAGGCATTCCGCTGGCAGGACCCCCTTTGCCGGCCACTTCCCCGACACGGTCCCGGCCGTCCCAGCTTGGCCGGTTCCCGCCCTGGCGCTCCGCCGTCACCTGTGCCCTCCGTCCGGTCCTGCCGGTCCCACCGATCCCCCTCGCCCTCGTGTCCCCTGCTCCCCCTGCCCTGTCGCCTACCCCGTGTACGCCACATACGCATCCCAACGCCCGCGCCGCCTCGGCAAGCGAGGCACCCGTCGTCATGAGGTCGTCCACGACGACGATCCGCCCCGCGCCCCGCAGCAGCGGCCCCGCACCGGCCGCCACCTCCAGCGCACCCGACAGGTTCACCTGCCGCTGACGGGAGTTGAGCCCCGCCTGGTCCGCGACCGCGCGCCGCTGCCGCAGCACGGACAGCACGCTCACCGGCATCCCGGCGCGCCGCAGCTCCCCCGCCGCCGCCAACGCGATCCGCCGCACCGGGTCGTGCCCCCGCGCCCGCACGGACCGCCGCGCGGACGGCACCGGCACCAACAGCACGGGCCCGCCGGGAGCTTGACCCGGGCCGGCCACGGGATCCGCCCCGTCCACGGCCCCGTCCAGCACCCCGGCCACGGCCCCGTCCACCTCCCCGGCGGCCACGGCCCCGTCCGCCACCCCGGCCCGCAGCGCCGACCGCACCGCCCCCGCGAGCGCCTCGCCGAGCGCCCCGGCCAGCGGCAGCGCACCCCGTTCCTTGTGCGCGAGCAGCACCGCCCGCACCGCCTCCCCGTACACCGCGGCCGCGTGCACGACAGGAAGGCCGCGCGGCTCCGGATCCGGACGCACCCTGCGCGGCGCCGCCCCGCACAGAGCGGCCCGGCAACCGGCGCACAGCGCCACACGCGGCCTCCCGCAGCCCGCGCAGTCAGCCGGAAGGACCAGATCCGTGAGGTCCTGCCACCACCCCCGCATGTCCCCACTGTGCCAACCCGCACGCCGCCCGGCCACCCCTGTGGACAACCGCCTGTGGATAACTCGGCGCACCCCGATTGAGCTGCGCCGAAGCGCTGTTGGCGGACCGGCTCACCCGGGATAGATCGGCGCCGTCCCCTCCTTGACCACCGTCTGCCACTGCGCTCCGGACGGCAGCCGGACGATCCCGTCGTCCGAGTGCGCCACCAGCGGCTGCCGCTCGTCCTCCGACGCGGCGATCTCCTTCGCGCCGGTCAGACCGGGCAGCGTCGCCCCCGTGCGCGCGGACCCGTCGCACTGGACGTACCGCATCTGCTGCACGCCGCCGGACTCGCGGCCCACCACCACGAGGCGGCTGACGCCCGCCCAGGACATGGCGGTGACCTCCTCCATCTGCGGTGCCGCCTCCAGCAGTTCGACCACGGAGATGTTGAGCTGTCCGCCCTTGCCGTCCTCCCACTGGACGCGGCCGATCTGGAGCTTGGTCTCGCCGTTCTTGGTCACCAGGAGCGCGACCCGCACCCCGTCGGCCGCGACCCGCACCGCCTCGATGCGCCCGTTGAGGTCGGGGACCTGGACCTGGACCGGCTCGCCGGTGCCTTCCGAGAGCCACAGCAGCCGCGGCCGCTTCGGGTCCCGGTCGGCCACCCACAGGTTGCCCCGCCCGTCCCAACTGGGCGTCGAGAGGCCGTCCTTCTCCGACTTGGCGCGGGAGCGCAGCTCCGGGCCGCCGAGCGTGGACTTGGACACCACCGACGTGGTGTACAGCCGCCGCCCGTCGGTGGACACGCCGGCGGCGTGCTCCTCGTCGCGCGACACCGCCGCCGAGCGCAGCGGCTGCGACTCGTCACCGAACGGCCCGGTCACCGGCTCGGGCGCGGCGTTGCTGCCCGCGTTGCCGGGCATCCGCACGAGCCGCTTCTTCTCGTCGATGAAGTACTGGTACGCCGGGAGGTCCGCCGTGCGGTGCGGCGCGACGGTCTCGGCGCGGTCCTTGCTGAGGACGCACAGCTGCGAGCCGTTCTTGCGCTGCAGCTCCACCTGTTCCACCCCGGAGGCCGTCAGGTCCTGGAGCGTGAACAGCAGCTGGGCGGCCACCTGCGTGCACTGGTCGTGCCCGAGCGTGTCGGCACGCGCGTTCAGCGGCACGACCAGCTTGTTCTTGTCGTCGGGCGTCAGCGACTTGGTGCCGGACGCGAGCCGCGCGCCTATCGGGACCGCCGAACGCACCACCGGCCCGAGCCAGTTGGTGGGGCCGTCGAGCAGCGCCTTCACCGTCTCGGTCAGCGGGTCGATGCGCTGGCGTACGTAGATGGGGTCGGCAACGAGCCCCTGCTGGCCGCCGGGCCTGTCACGGGTCTTCACGTTCCCCGGGGGCAGCGCGAAGTAGTACTTGTTGACGGCCTGGTAGTTCCGCTCGAAGTCGGACTCGCCGAGCACGACGCCTGACGGCGGGACGTCGATGCGCCACACCGGGCCGTTCGGACTGCTCTGCTGGGTGAGGTGCACGGACTGCTTGTACGGCCTGGCGTCGGGCTGGTACGCGCGCTGCTCGTTGACGGTGGCGAGCCTGCGGCCGGTCAGCGAGTACGTACGCTCGCCCTCGTTGTTGTTGCCCACGTTGTCCGCGACCGTGTTCGGGCCGTCGGCGAGCACCGTGGTGGAGCGCTCCGGGTGCCAGTTCTGCGACGCCTTCTTCGTCAGGTACTTCCGTGCGATGGCGAAGTCCGGGTCGTCGCTGGTCAGCGCCTCCAGGAAGCCCTGGACGATGTCGACGGCACCCGCGTCCTCGGGCGGCGGCATGGCGTACACCCGCACCTGGGACTGCGAGTCGGGCCGCTGGGAGGCCTCGACCTTCTTCATGTTGCCCTCGTCGGGCATGGAGGCGCATCCGGCGATCAGCACGCCGCACGCGGCGAGCACCACACCGGCGCGCAGCGGGCGCGCGCGCCCCCACAGTTGACCCTCAGCGCCCACGCGAGGCCTCCTCTTCCCTGCCCGCGCCGGCGTCCGCTCCGGTGCGGACGTCACTGTCCGCCGAAGCGTCCGTGCTGTTGGGGGTGTCACTGTCTGCGGCTGCGTCCGTGCTGAGGGGGGCGGCACTGTCCGCGTCCGCGTCGGCCCTCATCGACTCGACGGCCTCCGCAGCCGCCACAGCACCCGTAGGCGAATCAGCCTCTCCGTAGGAGCCGTTTTCGACGTCCGCGCCGGACTCGCTGCCCTCTCCTGGAGCCCGCTCCGCCCCCGACTCCTCCCAGGCCTGCCGCGGTACGACCCGCGCCCCGCTGCCCGGCAGTGCCGTCGGATCCACGTCCAGGGCGGCCGCGCGGGCGAGGCGCGGTGCGATCGGCGCCTTCGCGGGCACGGGCGGCGGCACCCGGTCCGGGGGCGCCTGGTGGGGCACCGTGGCCCGCTTCGTACCGCCCGCGAGGGGCAGTCCGGCGCCGCCCAGGCCGCGGTGGCGCCGGGAGTCGTCGGGCTCCAGGGGTATCGGCGAGCCCCGCAGCGGCTCGTCGGCCGTGCGCGGCAGCGTGAGCCGGAACTGCGATCCGCCGCCCGGCTCGCCCCACGCCTGCAGCCACCCACCGTGCAGCCGAGCGTCCTCCAGGGCGATGGAGAGCCCGAGGCCCGTACCACCGGTGGTACGCGCGCGTGCCGGGTCGGCCCGCCAGAAGCGGCTGAAGACGCGCGTGGCCTCGCCGGGCTTGAGCCCGACTCCGTAGTCCCGCACCGCCACGGCGACCGCGCCTCCTGCGGCCGCGAGACGGACCACCACGTCCTTGCCGTCGCCGTGCTCCACGGCGTTGACGACGAGGTTCCGCAGGACCCGCTCCACCCGCCGCGCGTCCGCCTCAGCGACGACGGGCTGCTGGTCGCCGACGACCCGTATGTGGGTGCCCTTGCGCTCCGCCAGCGGCTCCGCGCCGCCGACGACACGGCGTACGACCTCGCGCAGGTCTATCGGCTCGGCCTCCAGGGCCGCCGCGCCCGCGTCGAACCGGCTGATCTCGAGGAGGTCGGCGAGCAGCGACTCGAAGCGGTCGAGCTGGTCGGCGAGGAGCTCCGCGGAGCGGGCCGTCACCGGGTCGAAGTCGACGCGCGCCTCATGGATGACGTCGGCGGCCATCCGCACGGTCGTCAGCGGCGTACGCAGCTCGTGCGACACGTCGGAGACGAACCGCCGCTGCATCCGCGACAGCTCCTCCAGTTGCTGGATCTTCAGCTGGAGGTTCGACGCCATCTTGTTGAAGGCCTCACCGAGGCGCGCGATGTCGTCCTCCCCGGTGACCTTCATGCGTTCCTGAAGGCGCCCCGCGGACAGCCGCTCGGCGATCCCGGCCGCCATCCGCACGGGCGTGACGACCTGGCGCACCACCAGCCAGGCGATGGCCCCGAGGAGCACCACCACGAAGAGACCGGCCGTGGCGAGCGTGCCGCGCACCAGGTTCATCGACTCCTCTTCCTGCGTCAGCGGGAAGAGGTAGTAGAGCTGGTACGAGTCGCCGTTCAGGTCGCTCAGCTGCTTGCCGATGACCAGGCCTGGCTGGGACTCGCGGTGGTCGATGAAGTCGATGCGCGTATTGCTCTGGTACGCGAGGGAGCCGCCGTCGACCCGGTCGCGCAGGTCCACGGGCACGCTCTGGATCGGGTCCACGCCGCCGGAGGCCCTGGGCCCGCGCACGCTGCCGCTGTCGCTCGCGCTGGAGCTGAGCGTGACTACGTAGAAGGCGTTCTGACCGCCGCTGGCGAGCTGCTCGGCCAGCTCGGACAGCCACACGGCGGCGTTCTGCGCGGTGGGACCGTCCGCGGCGTCGCCGCCCTGGCCAGTGGGCTGGTGGGCGGTGTTGGCCTGCTCCTGGGCGGCCCGGAAGCCGCCGTCGGCCTGGCTCTGGGCCGCGTTCACCTTGGCCTTGAGCAGGCCGTTGCTGACCGAGCTCATGACGACGAAGCCGAGCAGCAGCACCACGCCGAGCGACATCAGGAGCGTCGTGACGACGACTTTCAGCTGGATGTTGCGCCGCCACAGCCGCATCATCGGCAGCAGCGGACGGCGCACCCAGCGCGTGAAGAGCCGCAGCAGCGGGCTGCTGCCCTGCACCCCGCCCTGCAGCATCAGACCGCTGTCGACCAGCGCCCCGAACCGCGGACCGCGCCGCGGCGGGCTCGGCGGCCGCACAGTCCGCCCCGGCCGCGCTCCCGGTTCGCCGGGCGCCGGAGAGGAACTGTCGCGGGACATGTCAGCTCGGTCCGGCCTTGTAACCGACGCCACGGACGGTCACGACGATCTCCGGGCGCTCCGGGTCGCGCTCGACCTTGGAGCGCAGCCGCTGCACATGCACATTCACCAGCCGGGTGTCGGCCGCGTGCCGGTAGCCCCAGACCTGCTCCAGGAGCACCTCGCGTGTGAACACCTGCCACGGCTTGCGCGCGAGCGCGACCAGCAGGTCGAACTCCAGCGGCGTCAGCGCGATCGACTGCCCGTCCCGCTTCACGGAGTGTCCGGCCACGTCGATGACCAGGTCACCGATGGCCAGCTGCTCCGGCGCGGGCTCCTCGGAACGGCGAAGGCGCGCACGGATGCGAGCCACCAGCTCCTTGGGCTTGAACGGCTTGACGATGTAGTCATCGGCCCCCGACTCCAGACCAACCACCACGTCCACGGTGTCGCTCTTGGCCGTGAGCATGACGATGGGCACCCCGGACTCCGCCCTGATCAGGCGGCACACCTCGATGCCGTCCCGTCCGGGCAGCATCAGGTCGAGGAGCACCAGATCGGGCTTGGCCTCCCGGAAAGCGGCCAGCGCCTTGTCGCCATCAGCTACGAACGACGGCTCAAAACCTTCACCACGCAGCACAATCCCGAGCATCTCGGCCAGTGCGGTGTCGTCGTCGACGACAAGGACTCGTCCCTTCATGCCTGACATCATCCCATTAGCTAATCGTTACCTGGCGTGACCTGGCACACAGCTCGGCGAGGCCCTCCGCTGTCACGGGTGAGACGACACCTTCCTCCGTGACGACGGCTGTCACCAACTCGGGCGGGGTGACGTCGAATGCCGGGTTGTACGCCTGTGTCCCCAGTGGTGCCACCGAGATCCCCCCTCCCGCCTCGGATCCGGCCATCGACACGAAGGGCGCTGTGACCTCCGTCACCTCATGGCCGGCTCGTTGTTCCACCTCGATGGCGGCCCCGTCCGGTGTCTCCGGGTCCACGGTCGTCACCGGCGCCACCACGATGAACGGCACGTGGTGGTAGCGGGCGAGGACCGCGAGCGGATAGCTCCCCACCTTGTTGGCCACCGAACCGTCGGCCGCGATCCGGTCGGCGCCGATGAGCACGGCGTCCACCTCACCGGCCGCGAACAGCGAACCCGCGGCGTTGTCGGTCAGGAGGGTGTACGGCATGCCGTTGCGCGCCGCCTCGTACGCCGTCAGCCGGGCGCCCTGGAGCAGCGGCCGGGTCTCGTCGACCCACAGCCTGCGCAGCCGCCCCTCGCGGTGCGCGGCGAGCGCCACCGCGAAGGCCGTGCCCTCGCCGCCGGAGACGAGCGCCCCGGTGTTGCAGTGCGTGAGGACGCGGTGGCCGCCGCCGGGCATCAGCTCGTCGAGCAGCGCCAGGCCGTGCACCGCCATCCGCCCGCTGGCCTCGGCGTCCTCCGCGTGCACCGCCCGCGCCGCGGCGAGGACCGCCCGCGCCGCGCGCCGCTCGTCCGCGCCACCGGCCAGGGCCTCGCGGTACGCCGCCTGGGCCCTGCGCGCGCCGTACGCCAGGTTGACCGCGGTGGGCCGCGCACCCGCGAGGGCGTCCGCGGCCTCGTCCACGTCGAAGCCGCGGGCCGCGGCCAGCGCGACGCCGTACGCACCCGTGATGCCGAGCAGCGGCGCCCCGCGCACGGCGAGCGTCCGGATGGCCTGCACGAGGGCGGGTGGGTCCGTGCACACCAGCTCGCTCTCCTCACCCGGCAGCCGGGTCTGGTCGAGGAGGACGACGACGGGCCCCTCCGGAGGCTCGTCCCAGCGGATAGCGGGAATCGCGGGGATTCCGGGGGTCTCGGGGATCTCAGGGCTTTCGGACGCCGGCACGGCCTCGCCGGATTGCGCGTACTGATCAGCCATCCGCCCAGTCTGCCCGCTACCGGCCGGACAATAGAAGGTGTGCAGCCCATCCGGCCACGGCACCCGCCCTCCGCACCACCGCGCCCGACCCCGGGGCAACCACCCCGTGGCACGATGGCTGCCAACCCGCCGCCGCGCCCGCGGACGGGCACTGTGAAGGAGCGACGATGAACGACACTCCGGGCTGGGCCTCGCCCGGATCTGCCCCCTCCGACGGCCACGACCCCGACAAGAAGGGGTCCGGCGAGCCCGAGGACCGGCCCGGCCCGGGCTCGAAGTGGTCCAAGGAGCAGCCGCCGCCCGCCCAGTGGTCCGCGCCCAGCCCCCCGGCACCCGACCAGGGCCCCCCGCCGCCCGCGCCTCCCGGCCAGGGCTGGGGCGGAGGTCCCGGCGCCCCGGGCGGCACGGGCGGCTCCGGAGGGCCCGGCTGGGGCAGCGGTGGCCCCACGGGTCCCGGCGGCCCCTACCGCGGCTGGGGCGCCTGGCAGGGCCCGCCGGCCGCCGCGAAGCCCGGCGTCATCCCGCTGCGCCCGCTGGCCGTCGGCGAGATCCTGGACGGCGCGGTCTCCACGATGCGTACGTACTGGCGGACGGTCCTCGGCATCTCGCTGACCGTCGCCGTCGTCTCGGAGCTCTGCCTCGTCCTCCTTCAGGGCCTGGTCCTCAACGACAGCCAGAACCTCGAGGCCCTTGAGGACTCGAGCGCGACCTCCGGAGAGGTGGTGCGCGCCCTCCGTGACACGCTCCTCGAATTCGGCGTCGTCATCGTCATCATGCTGCTCGGCACGATCGTCGCCACGGCGCTGTTGACGATGGTCACGAGCCGCGCCGTCCTCGGCAAGTCGGTCACCACGGCCGAGGCCTGGCACGACGCCCGGCCGCAGCTGTGGAAGCTGCTCGGCCTGACGCTGCTCCTGCCGCTCATCGGCCTGGCCGTGGTCGCTGCCGGAACGGTCCCTGGGCTCCTGGTCACGCTCGCCGGAGGGGGCGACGGCGGCATCGCCCTCATCTTCCTCGGCGGGCTCGCGGCCGGTGTCGTCGCCGTCTGGCTGATGGTCCGCTTCTCGCTCGCCTCTCCGGCGCTGATGCTGGAGAAGCAGGGAGTGAAGCAGGCGCTCCGCCGGTCCGCCAAGCTGGTGCGCCTCTCCTGGTGGCGGGTCTTCGGCATCAACCTGCTGGCCATGGTCATCACGAACGTCGTCGTGTCGATCATCGGCATCCCGTTCACCCTCATCGCGGGCGCGGTCAGCGGCGACGGCGTGTCCAGCATCCTGGACAGCAGCACGAGTGACGTCGGCTGGACCTTCCTGATCGTCAGCGGCATCGGGCAGGTGATCGGCTCCATGCTGACGTTCCCGATCACCGCCGGGGTCTCCGTGCTCCTCTACATCGACCAGCGGATCCGCCGCGAGGCCCTCGACCTCGAGCTCGCCCGCGCCGCCGGTGTGCCGGGCCACGGCCCCGACGACGCCCCCGGCACCCCGGGGAGCTGATGCGGTGACGCCGGCGGGGGCGGTACTCGACGTGCTCGGCGCGGCCGCACGGCTGCCGCACGCCTTCTTCGGCGCGGCCTCCGTGCGGCCGCGCACCGGCTTCCGGGCGGCCTTGGTGCCGCCCGGAACCGGCGCGCCCGCGGCCGTGCCCCCACCCGGCGTCGGCACGGGCGTCAGGCTGCCCGGCGGCGACGACGGCCCTCCGCTGACCATCCCGGGCCGCCCCGCGCGGGAGGCGGCCGAGCGCGAACTGTCCAAGTCGATGTACCACGAGAACGACCCGGGCTTCTTCCAGCGCGCCCTGAACCGCTTCTGGGGCTGGGTCGACGACCTGTTCAGCGCGGCGTCCGGCGCGGCGCCGGGCGGTGTGATCGGGCTCGTGGTCATCGTGCTCGCGGTGGTGGCGGTCGCCGCGGCCCTGTGGTGGCGGCTCGGCACCCCCCGCCGCGCCCCCGCCACGTCCGCCGCGCTCTTCGACGACCGCCCCCGCAGCGCCGCCGAGCACCGCGCGGACGCCGAGGCGCACGCGGCCCAGGGCCACTGGAGCCAGGCCCTCCAGGAGCGGATGCGGGCGATCGTGCGCTCCCTGGAGGAACGCGCCCTCCTCGACCCCCGCCCCGGCCGCACCGCCGACGAGGCCGCCGCGGAGGCCGCACGGCCCCTGCCCGACCACGAGGACCGCCTGCACGCGGCGGCCCGGGACTTCGACGACGTGGCATACGGAGGCCGCACGGCCACGGAAGCGGCGTACCACCGGCTCGCCGACCTGGACCGCGACCTGGAGCGCAGCAAGCCGCTCCTGGCCACCGCGTCCCACGCCCCGTCCGACAGCACCTCCTGGGGAGCGATCCGATGACGGACTCCCCCGACACCCCGCCCCGGCCGACACCCCCCACGCACCACACCCCGCCCGCGCCCTCCACCGGCACCCCGGGGACACCCGGAACTCCCGGCGCACCCACGAGCGCCCTCACCACGCTCACCGACGCCCCCGCGGCGACCACCGGCGGACCGGCCGCCGACGGACCGCCGCCCCCTGCCGACGGCACCCCCTCCACCCCGCCGACGTCGATGGCCGCCACACCCCGTCAGCTCTGGACCCGCACCCGCGGCATCGTCCTCGCCGCCGTCGTCCTCCTGGCGACCGCCGTCGCCATCGCGGCCGTCCGCTCCGGCGCCGAGCACGGCAACCTCGACCCGCGCTCCGCCGACCCCTACGGCAGCCGCGCCGTCGCCGAACTCCTCGCCGACCGGGGCGTGTCCACGCGCGTCGTCACCACCACCGCCGAGGCACAGGCTGCCGCGGGCCCCGACACCACCCTCCTGGTGGCCAACCCGGACCTGCTCACCGACCGTCAGCAGTCCCGGCTGCACGACGCCACGGAGGGCTCCGGCGGCCGCACCGTCCTGGTCGCCCCCGGCAGCCCTTCGGTGGCGAAGCTCGCCCCCGGGGTCGCCGCGGACGCCACCCCCAGCGACGACTCGACGCTGTCCCCGGGCTGCGACCTGCCCACGGCCCGCCGCGCCGGCCCCGCGGACGTGGGCGGCATCCGCTACGACTCGCTCGCCCCCGGCGCCGAGGCCTGCTACGTCTCCGACGGCCTGCCCAGCCTCCTCGTTCTCCCCACGACGACCGCGAAGGACGGCGCTCCGGAGACCGGCGACAACCCGGAGGACACCCCACAGGAGGCGCCGGAAGGCTCCGCGCGGAACACCCCGGAGAAGTCCCCGGCGCGCGGCGACACGGTCGTCCTCGGCGCCCCCGACATCCTCCACAACGACCGCCTCGACAAGCACGGCAACGCCTCGCTCGCCCTGCAACTGCTCGGTTCGCGCCCCCACTTGGTCTGGTACCTCCCCTCGCTCTCCGACGACGCCGTCGACGAGACAGCCGACGACAGCTTCTTCGACCTGATCCCCTCCGGCTGGCTCTGGGGCACGCTGCAGCTCACCCTCGCCGCCGTCCTCGCGGCCCTGTGGCGCGGCCGCCGCCTCGGCCCCCTGGTCCCCGAGAAGCTCCCCGTCGCGATCCGCGCCTCGGAGACCGCCGAGGGCCGCGCCCGCCTCTACCGCAAGGCCGACGCCCGCGACCGCGCCGCCGCGGCCCTCCGCTCGGCCACCCGCACCCGACTCGCCCCCCTCGTCGGCGTCCCCACCGCCCGGGCCCACACGCCCGAAGCGCTCCTGCCCGCCCTGACCAGCCGTCTCCGCACGCCCGGCCAGGACCTGCTCCCCCTCCTCTTCGGCCCGCCCCCCGGCGACGACGCAGGGCTCATCGCCCTCGCCGACCAACTCGACGCCCTCGAAAGTGAGGTACGTACTTCATGATGGACCCGACCACTGACAACGCCGCGAGCTCCGGCGGCGCCCGCTCCTCCCTGGAGTCCCTGCGCACGGAGATCTCCAAGGCCGTGGTCGGCCAGGACCCCGCCGTCACCGGCCTCGTCGTGGCCCTGCTGTGCCGCGGCCACGTCCTGCTCGAAGGCGTCCCGGGCGTCGCGAAGACCCTCCTCGTACGCGCCCTCGCGGCCTCCCTCGAACTCGACACCAAGCGCGTCCAGTTCACCCCCGACCTGATGCCCAGCGACGTCACGGGCTCCCTCGTCTACGACGCCCGCACCACCGAGTTCTCCTTCCAGCCGGGCCCGGTCTTCACCAATCTCCTCCTCGCCGACGAGATCAACCGCACCCCGCCCAAGACCCAGTCGTCCCTCCTGGAGGCGATGGAGGAGCGCCAGGTCACGGTCGACGGCACCCCGCGCCCCCTCCCCGAGCCGTTCCTCGTCGCCGCCACCCAGAACCCGGTCGAGTACGAGGGCACGTACCCCCTTCCCGAGGCCCAGCTGGACCGTTTCCTCTTGAAGTTGACGGTTCCCCTGCCCACCCGCCAGGACGAGATCGCCGTCCTCACGCGCCACGCGGAAGGCTTCAACCCACGCGACCTGCGCGCCGCCGGCGTACGCCCCGTGGCGGGCCCCGACGACCTGGAAGCGGCCCGCGCAGCCGTCGCGAAGACAGCCGTCTCCCCCGAAATCACCGCCTACGTAGTCGACATCTGCCGCGCCACCCGCGAATCGCCGTCCCTCACCCTTGGCGTCTCCCCGCGCGGCGCCACGGCTCTGCTGTCCACAGCGCGCGCGTGGGCCTGGCTGACGGGCCGCGACTATGTCATCCCGGACGATGTGAAGGCCCTAGCCCTGCCGGCCTTGCGCCACCGCGTCCAGTTGCGTCCCGAGGCCGAGATGGAGGGCGTGACCGCCGACTCCGTCATCAACGCGATCCTCGCCCACGTCCCGGTGCCCCGCTGATGCCCCTGACCGGCCGCACCGCCCTCCTGGCGGCGCTGGGTTCCCTCCCCGTGGGCATCGTGGAGCCCAGCTGGACCGGCATCCTCGCTGTCAACGCCCCCTTGGCCCTGGCCTGCGCCTGCGACTTCGCCTTGGCCGCCCCCGTGCGCCGCCTCGGCCTGACCCGCTCCGGCGACTCTTCGGTGCGTCTCGGCGAGTTCGCGGACGTCCAGCTGACCGTCACCAACCCCACCAACCGCCGTCTGCGCGCTGAAGTCCGCGACGCCTGGCCGCCCAGCAGCTGGCAGCCGGGCACCGAGGTCACCGCGTCCAGGAATCCCCTGGACGTCCCGTCCGGCGAGCGCCGCCGCATCACGACCCGGCTGCGCCCGACCCGCCGCGGCGATCATCATGCCGACCGCGTCACGATCCGCTCGAAGGGCCCGTTGGGCCTCTTCTCCCGCCAGGGCAGCCATCGCGTGCCATGGACGCTCCGCGTCCTGCCGCCGTTCGCCAGCCGCAAGCACCTGCCGTCCAAGCTGGCCCGCCTGCGCGAACTCGACGGTCGCACCAGTGTGCTGATCCGCGGTCAGGGCACGGAGTTCGACAGCCTCCGCGAATACGTCCCCGGTGACGACACCCGCTCCATCGACTGGCGCGCCACGGCCCGGCAGTCCTCGGTGGCCGTCCGCACCTGGCGCCCCGAGCGGGACCGCCACATCCTGCTGGTCCTCGACACAGGCCGCACGTCCGCGGGCCGCGTGGGTGACGCCCCGCGCCTGGATGCGTCGATGGACGCCGCACTCCTCCTGGCCGCTCTGGCCTCCCGCGCGGGCGACCGCGTGGATCTCCTCGCCTACGACCGCCGGGTCCGCGCCCTGGTCCAGGGAAAGGCCGCCGGCGATGTACTGCCGTCCCTCGTGAGCGCCCTGGCCGTGCTCGAACCCGAGCTGGTCGAGACGGACGCCCGTGGTCTCACGGCGACCGCGCTGCGCGCCGCCCCCCGAAGCTCTTTGATCGTCCTTCTCACGAGCCTCGAAGCGGCCCCCATCGAGGAGGGTCTGCTGCCGGTACTCTCCCGACTCACTCAGCGCCACACGGTGCTGGTTGCCTCGGTCGCCGATCCGCACATCACGCGGATGGCGAAGTCTCGGGGGACAACGGAAGCGGTGTACGACGCCGCGGCAGGCGCGCAGGCTCAGGCGGAGCGCCAACGCACGGCGGAGCAGCTCACCCGCCATGGCGTCACGGTCGTGGACGCGACCCCTGACGATCTGGCCCCTGCTCTGGCCGACGCCTATTTGTCGTTGAAGGCGACGGGTCGTCTGTAGGGGGTAGGGGGTAATTCCCCTGGAACGCAGAAAACCCCCGCACCAGAAGGTGCGGGGGTTCCCCTTAAATTTAGTTCGGCGGCGTCCTACTCTCCCACAGGGTCCCCCCTGCAGTACCATCG
>NZ_JNXT01000072.1 GCF_000716675.1 Streptomyces alboflavus | reverse complement strand
GGTGGGGGAGACGCCGCGCAGCGGCGGGGAGGGCTGCCGCCGGGAGTGGACTCGGGGGTGGCGGTCACCACGGGGGAGTCCGGCCGTCGGGGGTGCGGGGAGGCGTGGGTGCCATGCGGGAGTCCGGCCGCCAGGGTGTGGGGAGGTGTGGGTCGGCACAGGGGCGTCCGGACACCTGGGATGTAGGGCGGCGGCTCGGGAGTGCGGATGCCCGGGATGTGGGGAGGCGCGGGGCGGCACGGGGGGAGTGCGGCCGCCCGGGGCGCGGGCGGGCGCGTCGGGGCGCGGGCGGTGAGTCCGGTCGAGGCCCACGGCCTGTGACACGCTGGGGGCAAGGTCAACGCACGTGAGGGTGGGCAGACGCGGTGCGCGATGGGCGATGGCGGGCAGTGGGACGCGCACTGTGGCGCGTGATCGCCGTGTGGGCGGTGAGCACGGTCACGATGCTCGCCCTCGCCGGCATCCTCCCGGACTTCAAGCTCCAGTCGGACGACGGCGACAGCGCCACCCGCATCGCGATCACCGCGGCCCTCGGCGCGGGCGCCTTCGGCCTCCTGTCGGCCCTGGTGTGGCCGCTGCTCGTGCGCGCGCTGCTCCTCGTACCCGCCCTGGTCCTCGGCCTGCTCAACTTCTTCCTCAACGGCTCCCTGCTCCTGCTCGCCCTGCGCCTCATCCCCGACGGCCGCGGCGACGCGAACGCCGAGACGGCCGTGGTCGTCGCCGCCGTGATGTCGGCCGTCGCCTCCGCGACCGGCGGCGCCCTCGCGGTCCGCGACGACGACGCCTACCGCCGCCGCCTGTACCGTCTCGCCGACCGAAGACGCCGCCGCGCCCACGGCGCCCACGGCCCCAGTACCCCGGGCATCCTCTTCCTCCAGCTCGACGGCGTCGGCCACGACGTCCTCCAGGACGCCGTCCGCAAGGGCCTCATGCCCACCGTCGCCCGCTGGCTCGGCGAGAGCGCAGCGAAAGCCGGGAGAGGGAGCGAGAGCGAGAGCGGAACTGGCACCGGCACCGGCTCCGGCTCCGGCACTGGCTCCGGCTCCGGCTCCGGCTCCGGCTCCGGGAGTCTCACCGGCACCCGCCCGCCCCGCGACCGCACCCCCACCGCCGCCCCACCCCCCACCCACCGCCTCACCCCCTGGCGCACCGACTGGTCCAGTCAGACCGGGGCCAGCCAGCTCGCCATCCTGCACGGCAGCAACTTCGACGTTCCCGCCTTCCGCTGGTACGAGAAGGACACCGGCGAGGTCATGGTGTCCAACCGCCCGGCCTCCGCCGTGGAGCTGCAGCGCCGTGCCGTCGCCCGCACCGGTGACCCGGGGCTGCTCGCCGAGGACGGGGCGAGCCGCGGGAACCTGTTCAGCGGGGGCGCCGACCAGCTCGCCCTCGTCCTGTCGATGGCCGCGCGGCGCGGCAAGCGGAACCGCTCCCGCGCCGGGTACTTCGCGTACTTCTCCGACCCCGCGAACGCGGTCCGCACCGCCCTCTCCTTCGTCGCCGAGGTCGGCCGTGAGATCGGCGAGTCCACCCGGGCCCGGCTGTGCAGACGACGGCCCCGGGTGAGCCGCGGCGGGCTCTACCCCTTCATCCGGGCCTTCGCCACCGTCGTGGAGCGCGACGTGGTCGTCGCCGCCGTCATCGGCGACATGCTCGCCGGGCGCGCCGCCGTCTACGCCGACCTCGTCGCGTACGACGAGGTCGCCCACCACTCGGGCCCCACCAGCGGCGACGCCGAGCGGGTCCTGCGCCGCCTGGACCGCTCCCTCGCCCTGATCGAGCAGGTCGCCGACCACGCGCCCCGGCTCTACCGCATCGTGCTGCTGTCCGACCACGGCCAGAGCCCGGGCGAGACCTTCCGCGCCCGCTACGGCCTGTCCCTCGCCGACCTGGTGCGGGCCGGGTGCGGGCTGCCCGTGCCCCGCAGGGCGGGGCGTACGCACAGCGGTGCCGAGGCCCGTTCGGCGGTCCGCGCCGCGCTGCGCCGCCCCGTCGAGGAGGGCGCGGGCGAGCACCGTCCCGGCCGCCGCGCCGAGCCGATCGTCCTCGCCTCCGGCAACCTCGGCCTCGTGTCCTTCCCCGACGTGCCCCACCGCATGACCCGCGAGGAGATCGACCGCCGCCACCCGGCGCTCCTGCCGACCCTCGCCAACCATCCTGGCGTCGGCTTCGTCCTGGTCCGGAGTGAGGAGCACGGGCCGCTGGTGCTTGGGGCGCGCGGCGCAGAGGTTCGCCTGGACGACCTCGACGACCTCGACGGCCACGACGATCCCGAAAGGCTCGGCCCCCTCGACGACTTCGGGCCCGGCGCCGCCGACGCGGTGCGCCGCACCGACTCCTTCCCGCACACCGCCGACATCATGGTCAACTCCTGGTACGACCCCGAGGACGGCGAAGTCCTCGCCTTCGAGGAGCAGATCGGCTCCCACGGCGGGCTCGGCGGCGCCCAGTCCCGCCCGTTTCTGCTGTCCCCGCTCGCGCTGTCCCCGGCCGCCCCGGACGGCGGTGAACTCGTCGGCGCGGAGGCCGTGCACGCTGTGCTGCGGCGCTGGCGGGAGGAGGAGTGCGGGCACGGGGCGCGGGTGCGGGCCACGGCGGCCGAAGCCGACGCCTCCCAGCTCAGCGCCCCCGTCGCCGCTGCGGACGATTGCCTCCGCCAGGCCCCGCCTCCCACAGCTTTTCCGGCCGCCGACCACGCCGTACAGGACAAAACCTCTTGATTTTGCGGAGCGTGTGCCGTGCCCGACCATGGGCGGGCCCCCGGCGATCCCGGGCGCACGGCACAACGAGAGGCGCACCACCCCATGCACGACACCGGAACCGTTTCCTCGTCGGCTCCGGCCCCTGACCTGGGGGAACTTCCGGCCGCGCAGGGCCAGGACGGGGCGCCGTCCCCGCGCGGCGGCGACACCCACGGCAGTGACAGGCACGCCCGCCGCTTCGGGCTTCCCGTCGCCACCTGCCTCGTCATGGGGAACATCATCGGCGGCGGCATCTTCCTGCTGCCCGCCTCCGTCGCGCCGTTCGGCACCATCAGCCTCGTCGCGTTCGCCGTCCTCACGGCGGGCGCGATCTGTCTGGCGCTGGTCTTCGGGCGGCTCGCGAGCCGTGACCCGCGCACCGGCGGGCCGTATGTGTACGCGCGTGCCGCGTTCGGCGACTTCGCGGGGTTCCTCGCCGCCTGGTCGTACTGGATCACGACGTGGGTGTCGAACGCGGCGCTCGCCGTCGCCGCCGTCGGCTATCTCGACGTGCTGATACCGGTCGCGGACCACAAGTGGTCCGCGTGCCTCGCCGCGCTGACGCTGCAACTGTTTCCCGCGCTCGCCAACTTCGCCGGGACCCGCTATGTCGGCGCCGTCCAACTGGTCGCCACCGTCCTGAAGTTCCTGCCGCTGCTGCTCGTCGCCTTCGGCGGTCTGTTCTTCTTCGACAGCGCGAACCTCGGGCCTTTCCAGGCGGGCGACGAGAGCCCCGTCGGCGCGGTGTCGGCGTCCGCCGCGATCCTGCTCTTCTCGTACCTCGGCGTGGAGTCCGCCGCCGTCAGCGCCGGTGAGGTGCGCGACCCCCGGCGCAACGTCGGGCGCGCCACCGTCCTCGGCACCCTCGGCGCCGCCCTCGTCTACCTCCTCGGCACCCTCGCCGTGTTCGGGACCGTCGCGCACGACAAGCTGGTGGCGTCCACGGCGCCGTTCTCGGACGCCGTGAACGTCATGTTCGGCGGCTCCTGGGGCGGCACGGCCGTGGCGCTCGCCGCGCTCGTGTCGATGGTCGGCGCCCTCAACGGGTGGACGCTCCTGAGCGCCCAGACGCCGTACGCCGCCGCGCGCGACGGCCTCTTCCCGAGCGCGTTCGCCCGCAAGCGGCGCGGTGTGCCGACCGTCGGCGTCCTCGTCACCGTCGTCCTCGCCTCGCTGCTCACGGTCTACAACTACACGGCCGGTTCGGCGGGCGTCTTCGAAGTCCTCGTGCTCGTCACCACGTTCACCGCCACCGTGCCGTACCTCCTCGCCACCGCCGCGCAGATCTACTTCCTCGCCTCCGGGCAGGGCGAGCGCGTGCACCGGGGCCGCCTCGTGCGCGACGCGGTCCTCGCCGCGCTCGCGTTCGGCTTCTCGATGTGGCTGGTCGCGGGCGCCGGGTACGCGGCCGTCTACCAGGGCGTGCTGTTCCTCTTCGTGGGGGTCCTCGTGTACGCGTGGATGGCGGCCCGCAAGCAGCGGACCGCCACCCGTTAGCGCACGCTCCCCGCTACCTCGCCAGCGGCGCGATCACCCAGCGCTGCGTCCGGTAGCCGCTGTCCCGCGGACCGATCTCGACGAGCTTGCGGGCCGCGAGGTAGGCCTCGTTGCCCTCGACCTCGTAGCCGACCTGGAGCGTGCCGGGCACGTCCCTGATCTCGGGCCGCTGTGCGCGTCCGACCGCCGCCGGGTAGTCGCCGTCCTCGGGCGTGCCCCGGACCGCCAGCTCGGCGAGCAGCCGCTCCTGGGCCGCGGCGAGCGCCTCCTGCGGATCCCGCACGGCCGGTGCCTCGGCGCCCCCGGCCCCGGGAGGCGTCACGAGGGCGCCGGCCTCGCGCGTCGTACCCGTGGCCGTGCGCGTGGACAGCTGCGCCTGCACGACTGTGCCGTCGTTGTCGAGGCCGACCCGGATCACACCGCGGTCCGGAGTGATGACCGGGACGCCGTCGAAGGCCTGCCGGAACGTGACGTGGGTCTGCAGCGACACCGGCGCACCGATCTCCGAGCCGTCCTTGGTGCCGGAGTTCTGCATCAGGTCGTGCACGCTGTCGACGACCAGTTCGGTGCCGTCGGCGTGCTGCTCGGCGAAGGCGCGCGCCAGCTCGACGGCGCGGTCGGTGGGCAGCGCCGTGGTGTTGCGGTGGTTGGGCTCGGCGAGCCGCACCCAGCGCACCGCGTGCGGGCCCGTGGACGCGACGCGGTCGCCGGAGGTGGCGCTGAGCACGCCCTGCCGCTCGACCTGCACCTCTTCGAGGGCCGCCGTCGGGAAGCTCGCGATCCGTCCCGCCTCGGCCAGCTCGGAGCTGGGGTCGCGCGGCGCGAGCTGGATCACCTGCGGGTTGTCCGGGGCGGCGGTGAGCTGCTCGGCGAGCGACTCGCGGGCGTTGTACCAGCGCCACGCGTACCAGTTGTCCGGCACGGCGTCGCGGTAGAAGTTCCGCTCCGTGTTGAGCCGGTTCACGGCCTCGGCCTGGGTGGCGCCGACCGCGCACACGGACGGGGCCTGGCCCTTGTGGATGTCCCAGCTCGCGTTCAGCCAGGCGTCGCAGTACGTCTGCCCGGACCGCCACTTGTCCCAGAACTTCCGGCCGTAGTCCGGGTGGTCGATGCTGGTGGTCTCGAAGCCGAAGAGCATCCGGAAGCCGAGGTTCGGCCCGGCCCAGGTGCGGATCGGGGAGTGCCCGGCGAGGACCCGCAGCGAGAAGCAGGTCGACCAGAAGATGTACCGGACCTTCTCGTTGCCGAGCGCCATCCGGTTGGAGGTCGCCGTGGTGCGCCCGTCCCAGGCCGCGCCCATGGGCGCGTGGAAGACGCCGTTGCCGTCCATGTCGCCGTGGCCCGAGTGGTACACGGCGCACACCGCGTCCATCCCGTAGCGGTCCTGCCAGTTGTCGTACGTCTCCTCGTACGCCCAGACCTGCACGCCCCCGTCGGCGAACCAGAAGTTCCGGTCGTAGAACTGCTGGAGGTACGCCAGCCAGCCGGTGGCGTCCTCGTGGGTGTAGAACAGCGGCGACGCGGTGGCGAACTTCTCGATGCTGAACGCGCCCCACCAGTGGAACGTCGAGTCCCGGTCTCCGGCGGCGCCGGGCTTGTCGGGCTCGAGCGGCGACGGACCGCGGTCCGTGTAGATCATGCGCATGCCTAACCCCCTGAGTGATCTCCCCGATGTGCCCCGGCGCCTGCGCCGCGCAGCCGTCACGTGGCTGAGTCCGCACGGTCGAGGGGGCCTAAAAGTGTCACCGGGCGGGGGCCTTGCCCAGTTGCCATTCCGGCCATAGGTACCGCGTACCGCCCATGCCGCGGGCCCCACGCGCCCCGGTGGCGGGGGCGCGTGGGGTGGTACAGCGCCGGGTGTCCGAGGGGGGTCGGCGCCCGGCACGGAACGCGCGACGGTGCCTCACTGTTCGTACCGCACCCCGCGCACCAGCGCGGCCCTCTCGAACACCCTTGGTGCTACTTGCCGTAGTACGCGTGGTGGACCGACAAGGTCGACTTGTTGCCCTTCCTGTCGGCGATCTTGGCGCGGAAGGAGACGGCCTTGCCCGCGGCGGGGTTCTTCACGGTGACGCGGCCGTCGGTGACCTTCAGCTCCTTCCAGGTCCTGCCGCTGTCGTAACTGGCGTAGACGTGCAGCGACTTCAGGTTCGCCCCGGCCGCCGCGCCCTGCACGGTCACCGGCATCCGCTGCTTCTCGCCCGCGGGTGCCCGGCTGGTCAGGTCGAGCACGGGCGCGAACCGGGCGGTGGACACCGGGAGTTCCCTCGGGCCGCCCCGCCGGGAGCGGAACGTCCAGGAGGCGTCGACGCGGGTGGACGCCGCCGAGAGGGACGCCGAGCGCTTCACGGAAGTGGTCAGCCGGTATTCGGCGTCCGTGTCCGGAACCTCGAAGGCCCCGTCCTCGCCCGAGAGCGGGTCCTCGTTGGCGCCGATCCTCGTGCCGTCGCGGTACAGCTCCGTCTTCGCCGACGTCAGATCGGTCCAGCCGACGTTGCCCTTCCCGTCGGCGAACAGCGGCAGGTCGCCGTACAGCTTCGAGCCGTCGCGGAACACCCCCGCGCCCGAGCCGACGCGCGGGCCGAACACGCCGACGCCGAACGACTCCTGATAGCTGCGCCCCGCCGTGAAGGCGCGCGGCTCCGGGAACCGGTAGTAGCTCTCGATGAGCGGGTTGCCCTCCTCGTCCACGCCGCCGTACTGCTCGAAGCCGAGGTCCCAGGTCACCTTGCCGAGCGCCGACAGGTGCAGCGTCTTGGTGCGCGGCAGCTTCTGCACCGGCGGGATCATGGAGATGCCGCCCGCCTCCGGGAGATATCCCGCCGCGCTCAGGCCGCCCGTCTTGTTCGCCGACGACGCCCCCATCCGCACCTTCACGGTCGCGAAGTCGGCGGGCTTGAGGTGCTTGACGTAGCCGGTGGCGAGCTTGGTCACCTTGCCGCCGAGGAGCGTCTCGTACGCGGTGTCGGCGCCCTTCTGCCAGGTGCCGAGCCACTGCTGCGCGAGGCCACTGGGCACCGCCGGGCCGAGGTGCGCGGTGCGCATGCTCTGGAAGGCGCTGACGCGCAGGGCGCCCATCTCGTAGCCCTCGTACATGTAGCGCGCGTCCATGAAGGCGAGCTTCGCGCTCCGGTCCGGGACGGTGATGTCGACCGCCTTGGCCTTGCGGGCGTCGAGCGTGACCGTCGTCGTCTTGTCGACGGTCAGCTTGGGCTGGACCAGCCAGTCGACGCCCTTGTCCCCGTTCTGCGGATCGACGTAGACCGCGGAGTCCAGAAGGTAACTCCCCTTGGCCACACGGACCTTGACCGTCCCGGACGGGTCGTACGGGAAGAGGTTCGTGCCGGTGTCGGCGCCGGTGATCGCCGCCAGCATCGTCTCGTGGTGCCGCGCGGGCCGCCCGTCACGGCCGATCGACTTCAGCGTCACGTCGTACGACTCGACCTCGCGCTGCACCGCGGCGGCCGTGCGGACGCTCTGGCCGCCGCCGCTCGCCACCACGTACGCGGAGTAGGCGCCGTCGACCGTCCCGCCGAGGCGCGTGTCGGTGGTCAGGTCGACGGCGGCCGTCCCGCCCGCGGGGACGGGGTGCTGCTGCTTGAGGAGGGCGGCGGCGCCCGCGGCGTGCGGGGTCGCCATCGACGTACCGGAGATCGTCAGATAGCCCTCGGGCTTCTGGCCGACCTCCTTCTCGATCTCGCTGCCGGGCGCGGCGGCCGCCGTGATGTCGACGCCGGGCGCGGTCACGTCGGGCTTGATCGCGCCGTCGCCGACGCGCGGGCCCTGGCTGGAGAAGTCCGCGAGCTTGTCGTTGTCGTCGACCGCGCCCACGGTCAGCGCCGCCTCCGCGCTGCCCGGAGAGTTGACGGACCCCGGATCGCCGGCGTTGCCCGCCGCGACGGCGAACAGGACGCCCTTCTCGGCGGAGACCTTGTTGATCGCGGCCTCCATCGGGTCGACGCCGGGCGTGTCGCCCCCGCCGAGGCTCATGTTCACCACGTCGGCGCCCTGCGCGACGGCCCAGTCGATGCCCGCGATGATCTCGGAGTCGCTGCCCCTGCCGTCGTCCCCGAGCACCTTGCCGTTGAGGATCTTGGCGCCGGGCGCCACGCCCTTGTACGCGGCGTTCTTGGCGCCCGTGCCCGCCGCGACCGACGCGACGTGCGTGCCGTGCCCGTACCGGTCCTTGCTGTCCGGCGACGGCGTGAAGTTCTTGGCCCCGACGACCTGTTCCTTCAGGTCGGGGTGGGTGGCGTCGACGCCCGTGTCCAGGACGGCGATCTTCACACCCTTGCCGTCGTACCCGGCCTCCCACGCCTTCGGGGCGCCGATCTGCCGCACGGACTTGTCCAGGCTCACCCGGCGGGTGCCGTCCAGCCACAGCCGGTCGACCCCGGAGGCCGCTCCGCCCCGCTCGTCGGTGAGCGCCGTCCACAGCGCCGCCGCGTCCCGCTCCGGCGTCGTCACGGCGTCCGCGTTCAGCGAGGTGAAGGAGCGGCGGACCGTGGTGTCACCGGCCGCGCGCACCCCGGCGCGGGCGTCGCGGGCCGCGGTGCCCCGATAGCCGACGATGAGCTTCAGGCCGTTCCGCTGGGCCTCGCGGTTCACCTTCCGGCTCAGCTCCGTGACGTCGAACAGGCGCTGGTCGACCTTGCCCGCGGTGATGAGCCGCTGCGCGTCGTACGGCAGGACCAGGGTGTGCCCGGCGAAGGCGCGGGTGCGCACGGGGATGTGCTCGCGCCCCTTCGCGGGCCGGAAGCCGGTGAGCCGCCCCGCGGCGTCCACGGTGACGCGGTCGCCGGTGACCAGGGTGAGGCGGTGCCCCGGGCCCGGCTGCACGGCGGTCGGGCCCTGGCCCCGGTCGGTGGCGGCCGTGCCGGTGACCCGGCCGTCCGGCGCGGGGCCCGCGTCCGCCGTCGCCGGGCCGGTCAGGCCCGCCGCCAGCGCCACGGCCGCCGCCGCGGCGACGGCCGCCGCGTACGCTCTTCGCCGCCGGGGCGTCCCGCCCGCCCCTCGTGTTGCCGTCGTTCCCTCGGTGTGATGGTGCAACGTGTCCCTCGCGATCGTCGCGTCCTGGCCGAGGCGCTCGGTCGTGCGCCCCAACTCACCTCTTCAGACGCACGGTTGAGGCCATCGCGTTGCATGGCGCGGCCGGGGCGACCGGGGCGGCCCCGGACCGGCCCCTCCCCCCTTCGGCCGCGCGCGGCCGCCCGACGCGCGGACGGGCCCCGGAGTGTGATCGGATGGACCCCAAGGAACTTCACCGAAGGGATTTGGCATCGTGGCTACCACGCGCTCCGCACACACGGTCTGGGAAGGCAGCCTGACCGAGGGCTCCGGCACCGTGACCTTCGACTCCTCGGGCATCGGGCAGCAGGCCGTCTCCTGGCCGTCCCGCGCCGAGCAGGCGAACGGCAAGACCAGCCCCGAGGAGCTCATCGCCGCCGCGCACTCGAGCTGCTTCTCCATGGCTCTCTCCCACGGCCTCACCGGCGCGGGCACCCCGCCCACCAAGCTCGTCACGTCCGCCGACGTGACCTTCCAGCCGGGCACCGGCATCACCGGCATCCACCTCACCGTCGAGGGCGAGGTGCCCGGGCTCGACGAGGCCGCGTTCGTCGCGGCGGCCGAGGACGCCAAGAAGAACTGCCCGGTCAGCGCGGCGCTCACGGGTACGACGATCACGCTCGACGCCAAGCTGGCCTGAGCCCCGCACCACCGCGGCGAAGCCGCCGACCGGACCATCGGTCGGCGGCTTCGCCCTGTCCGGCCCCCGGCGCCGCGCGCAGCGGCCCACCCGCACACCCCGCCCCCGTACGCGGCATTGACAATGGCCCGCTCAAGTTTTGTGCTGGAGGGTGAAGTAGCGCCGCGTCGGAAGGGGTTGTTGGACATGGCACGTGCGGTCGGGATCGATCTCGGTACGACGAACTCGGTGGTGGCCGTCCTGGAGGGCGGCGAGCCAACCGTCATCGCGAACGCGGAGGGAGCCCGCACCACTCCGTCGGTCGTCGCCTTCGCCAAGAGCGGCGACGTCCTCGTCGGCGAGGTCGCCAAGCGCCAGGCGGTCACCAACGTGGAGCGCACCGCCCGCTCCGTCAAACGCCACATGGGCGACGGGAGCTGGCGCTTCCCGGAGAGCGGCTCCGGCGCCACGATCGACGGCACCCGCTACACCGCCCAGGAACTCTCCGCCCGCGTGCTGCAGAAACTCAAGCGGGACGCCGAGTCCTACCTCGGCGAGGACGTCACCGACGCGGTGATCACCGTGCCCGCATACTTCGACGACGCCCAGCGCCAGGCCACCAAGGAGGCCGGGGAGATCGCCGGCCTGAAGGTCCTGCGGATCATCAACGAGCCGACGGCCGCCGCCCTCGCCTACGGCCTCGACAAGGGCGACGACCAGACCGTCCTCGTCTTCGACCTCGGCGGCGGCACCTTCGACGTGTCGCTCCTGGAGATGGGCGACGGCGTCATCGAGGTCAAGGCCACCAACGGCGACACCCAGCTCGGCGGCGACGACTGGGACCAGCGGATCGTCGAGCACCTCGTACGGCAGTTCAAGAACGCGCACGGCATCGACCTCGGCAAGGACAAGATGGCCCTGCAGCGCCTGCGCGAGGGCGCCGAGAAGGCGAAGATCGAGCTGTCCTCGTCCAGCGAGACCGACATCAACCTGCCCTACGTCACCGCGTCCGCGGACGGCCCCCTGCACCTCGCCGAGAAGCTCACCCGGGCCCAGTTCCAGGAGCTGACCGCCGACCTCCTCGACCGCTGCAAGCGCCCCTTCGACCAGGCCGTCAAGGACGCGGGCGTCGAGCTCGCCGCCGTCGACCACGTCATCCTCGTCGGCGGCTCCACGCGGATGCCCGCCGTCGGCGACCTGGTCAGGGAACTCACCGGCAGGGACCCGCACAAGGGCGTCAACCCCGACGAGGTCGTGGCCCTCGGCGCGACCCTCCAGGCGGGTGTGATCCGCGGCGACGTGAAGGACGTCCTGCTGCTCGACGTGACGCCGCTGTCCCTCGGCATCGAGACCAAGGGCGGCATCATGACCAAGCTCATCGAGCGCAACACCACCATCCCCACCCGGCGTTCGGAGACCTTCTCCACCGCCGAGGACAACCAGCCCTCGGTCGGCATCCAGGTCTTCCAGGGCGAGCGCGAGATCGCCGCGTACAACAAGAAGCTCGGCGTCTTCGACCTCACGGGCCTGCCGCCCGCGCCCCGGGGCGTGCCGAAGATCGAGGTCACCTTCGACATCGACGCCAACGGCATCATGCACGTCTCCGCGAAGGACGAGGCCACCGGGCGCGAGCAGCGCATGACCGTCACCGGCGGCTCGGCGCTGCCCAAGGACGACATCGACCGCATGGTCCGGGAGGCGGAGGCGCACGCCGAGGAGGACAGGAAGCGCCGGGAGGCCGCCGAGACCCGCAACCAGGCCGAGCAGCTCCTCTACCAGACCGAGCGGTTCCTGCGGGACAACGGCGGCGAGGACGGGCGCATCCCCGCCGACACCAAGGCCGAAGTGGAGGCCGCGGCGGCCGAGTTGAGGCCCCTGCTCACCGGCGACGACACCCTCGCCATCCGGGCGGCGGCGGAGAAGCTCGCCGCCGTCAGCCAGCGGATGGGGCAGGCCATGTACGCGGCCGCGCAGGCGAACCAGGGCGCTCAGGCCGGTCCGCAGAGCGGCGGCGGAGCGCAGGACGCCCCGCCGCAGGGCGACGCCGCCGGGCCGGGGGACGCCGGGGCCGGGGCCCGGGGCGGCGCCGACGAGGGCGTCGTCGAGGCGGAGATCGTGGAGGACGAACCGGAGGGCGGGCAGCGGGTGGGCGACGGCACGGGACAGAGCAGTGGTCCCGGCCGGGCCGGTGGCCCGGGGCAGGGCGGCGGCACGGACGAGCAGCCGCCGCCCCGGACCTGACGGCGACCGGCACCGGGCGGCCGGGATGCCCGGGGGTGCCCGGCGCCCCCGGGCTACGCCTTCGACTGGAGGTACTTGACCGTCGCCGGGTCGGCCGGGAGCAGGGTCTCGATGGCCAGCTCGGCGACGGTCACGTCCATCGGCGTGTTGAACGTGGAGATCGACGACACGAAGGACAGCGTCCGGCCCTCGTGCTCGATCCTGAGCGGCAGCGCGAAGGGCGCCACCTGCCCGTCGGCGGCCGCGTCCTCGCCGGGATCGGCCACGGGGTACGCCGCCACCTCGTCGTACAGCGCCTTCAGCTCCGCCGACCGGTGCAGGGCGATCTGCCGCCCCATCTGGTGCAGCAGGTGCTCGCGCCACTCCCGCAGATTGCGGATCCGCGGGGCGAGGCCGCGCGGGTGCAGGACGAGCCGCATCGCGTTCGGAGGCTCTTCGAGCAGATCCTCGGGGATGCTGTCGAGGAGCATCGCGATGCCGCTGTTCGCGGCGACCACCTGGTACGTGGCGTCGACGACCAGCGCCGGATACGGCTCGTAGCCCTGAAGGAGCTGTTCGAGACCGGCGCGCAGCGTGGCCATCGACGGGTCGTCCAGGGGCGTCTGCTTGAAGCGGGGCGCGTACCCGGCGGCGAGCAGCAGCGCGTTGCGTTCGCGCACGGGCACGTCCAGGTGCTCGGCGAGCTTCAGGACGAAGTCCTCGCTGGGCTTGGCGCGGCCCGTCTCCACGAAGCTGATGTGGCGCGCGGAGGAGTCCGCGCGCAGGGCCAGATCCAGCTGGCTGACGCGCCGCTCCTCGCGCCAGGCGCGCAGCAGCGCGCCCACCTCGGACGGCTCGGCCGCACCGGACGGCGCGGCGGAGCGTGGGCCCTTGGCGCGGGCGGGCCGGGCGTTCTGGGGGCCGACTTCACTGTTCCGGGGGCGAGGCGCGACAGTTGGCATGGCAAAGACGGTAATCGAGGAGGAGCGCATGACGAATCCGTGGGACCCGCTGTCGTGGGAGGCGACCGCCGCGTACCGGGCCCGGGTGCGGGGCTGTCTGCTCGGCGGCGCGGTCGGTGACGCGCTCGGGTACACGGTCGAGTTCAGCTCCCTCGACGCCATCCGCGCCGCGCACGGCCCGCGCGGACTGCGGGCACCGGTGGTCGACGCGGCGGGTGTCAGCCGGATCAGCGACGACACCCAGATGACGCTGTTCACCGCCGAGGCCCTGCGGACCGCGCACGCCCGCGAGCGCCGCAAGGGCATCGGGGGCGCGGCGCCGAGGCTGGTGCAGCAGGCGTATCTGCGCTGGCTGGACACCCAGCACAAGCCGGGCCCGGAGCCCCGGCCGAAGCCGGGCGCCGCCCCTTCGGACACCCCGCAGGAACCCCCGCACCCCGCCGACCTCAGCTCCCAGGCCTGGCTGTACGCCCAGCGGGCCCCCGGCAACGCCTGCCTGAGCGGAGTGGCGCAGGGGTACGCGCCCGACCCCGCCCTGGAGCTCGGCCCGCACGGCCGCGTCAACCCCGAGTCCAAGGGGTGCGGCACCGTGATGCGCTCGGCGCCCTTCGGCCTCACCCGCGCACCCGCCGACCGCGCCTTCGAACTCGCCGCGCGCTGCGCCCAGATCACCCACGGCCACCCGACGGGCTACTACGCGGCGGGCGCGCTCGCCGCGATCGTCGCGCGCCTCGTCGAGGGCGACTCCCTGGAGGGCGCCGTCCTGCGCACCCTGCGGCTGCTCGCCCGCTACCCCGGGCACGAGGAGACGTCCACGGCCCTGACCGCCGCCGTCGACCTGGCCGCCGCGGGCGAGCCGAGCGCGGAGCGCGTCGCGTCCCTGGGCGAGGGCTGGGTCGCCGAGGAGGCCCTGGCCATCGGCGTGTACGCCGCCCTCGCCTGCCCCGGCGTCGAGGACGCGCTGCTCCTCGCCGTGAACCACTCGGGCGACAGCGACTCCACCGGATCCGTCTGCGGCAACCTTCTCGGGGCGCTGCGCGGCGACCACGAACTGCCGGAGGAGTGGGTGCGGTTGACCGAGGGACGCGCGGTGATCGCGGCGGTGGCGGACGACCTGGCGGGGGAGTGCGCCCGGCGGTGAGGGGCCGCCGGGCGGGGCGGGGGTGGTGTCGTCGCGGCCGGATGTGCGCGGCGGGGGCGGTGTCGGCGCGGCCGGATGTGCGCGGCGGCGGTCCGAAGAGGCGCGCCGTCGGCGCTCCGCGCGGCAGGTCCTGTGGCACGCTGGCACGACAGGGTCCACACCCGCACAAACGCAGGAAGGAGCGCGGCCATGGCTCTCGAACCGCTGTCGCAGAAGGAGATCGAGGACCGGCTCGCGGAGCTTCCCGGCTGGTCGCTCACGTCGGCCCCCACCGCGGCCGGCGACTCCGCCGCCGAGGTGAAGCTCACCCGCGCCTACGGCCTCCCCTCGCACTTCGCGGCGACCGCGTTCGTCGTGCACGTCTCCCAGGTCCAGGAGGAGCTCGGCCACCACGCCGAGCTGACCCTCGGCTACAACACCGTGAACCTCGCCGTGAACACCCACAGCGCGGGCGGCGCCCTCACCGACCTCGACTTCGAACTGGCCCGCAGGGTCGAGGCGCTGGCGACGGGCCACGGAGCGGAATGAGCGGAACGGTGCGGGACGCGACGGGGCGGGGCGGGACGGCGCGGGCTGCCGGGTCGGTCGGGGCCGTGGGGCCGGGGGCGGCCTGGGCCGTGGCGCCCGGGACGGCCCGGACCGTGGCGCCCGGGGCCGTCACGGCCATGCGGCGCCCACCCGGTTCGCGGCCGGCGGGAAGCCGTCCGCCGGGCCCGGGGCCCGGCAGGGGCCGCGCGAGGTGCGGAGCGGGTGCCTGATGCTCGACTACGGCAAGGAGGCGGTGCGGTACGACGCGTCGCGCGGGGGTGAGCCACGGGCCGTGGCCGCCGCCGACGCGGTGCTCTCGCTGCTGCCGCCGGGGACGGGCACGCTGCTCGACGTGGCCTGTGGCACGGGCCTGGTGACGCGGCGCCTCGCGGCGGAGCCGGGGCTGCGGGTGGTGGGCGTGGACGCGGCGTACGGCATGGCCCGGATGGCGGCCGACCGGGTTCCCGGCGCCGTCGTGCTCGGGGACAGCCGCCGGCTGCCGTTCCGCGACGGCGCGTTCGACGCGGCGACCGCGGTGTGGCTGCTGCACCTGCTGTCCGACCCGGACGAGGCGGCGGCCGTCGTCGGGGAGTGCGCGCGGGTGCTCCGGCCCGGCGGGGTCCTCGTCACCACCGTGGACAAGGCCGCCTCGCACAACGTGGGCAGCGACATCGACGCGGCGCTCGCGGGCCGCCCGGTCCGGTCGCCGGTGGACGGGGCCGCCCGCGTCGGGCAGTACGCGGCCGCGTACGGCCTCACCCGGGCGGGCGGGGCCCGCTTCCGGGGCCACGGCCAGGGCCGCAGCCCCCGCAGCACGGTCGAGGACCTGCGCCGGGGCTGGTTCACGAGTGTCCCGCCGGACAGCGCCCTGGCGGACCGCTTCGCGCGCCGCCTCGCGGAGCTCCCGGACCAGGAAGTCCGGCGCCCCGACCCGGAGTTCGCACTCCAGGCGTTCCGCAAGCCGCTGAGCTGAGGGGCGGGCGCCGACAACGCCCGCGCACCTTCGCTCCGCGGTCGGCGGCACAGGCCCCCCGGGGTCGGGCCGCCACCCAGGCCCCTCTTTGCCGGAACGGCAACACGGCTGGCCGTATCCGGAGGGGAGGGCGCAGGCTGGCGACGTGACCACGAACGGGTGCGGTAGCGGCGAGAGCGCAGGAGAGGCGGCGATGACGGTGGCGGAGCACGAGGGTGCGGCGCACGGGGCGGACGCGGAGCAGGGGCGCGGGGTCGAACGCGGTGGCGGCCACGGTGGCGGTCACGGGCACGGCGAGGGGCATGGCCACGGGGGCGGGCATGGCCATGGTCATGGGCACAGCCACGGGCACACCGACATCGACTGGGCCGTCATGGCGCCCGTGCTCGAGCAGAACGCGGAGGTCACGGCCCCCGTCTACCGTGAGGTTGCGGCCTGGCTGCGCGACCTGCGCGCGGGACGCGAGGGCGGCCGCCCCGCTGCCGACGGAGGTCCTGCCGACGCGGCCTCCGCCGACGAGGGTTCGGCCGACGGGGGTCCGGCCGTCGGCGACCCGTCCCTGATCGTCGACGCGGGCAGCGGCCCGGGCGTCGTCACCTGCCTGTTCGCCGAGGTGTTCCCGGCGGCGCAGGTCATCGCGGCGGACCCCGAGGAGGCCCTGCTCGCGCGCACGGTGGAGCGCGCGGCGCGGCTCGGCCTCGCGGACCGGGTGCGCACGCACCGCGCGGAACTCCCGGGCGGCCTGGGCGAGTTGCCGCCCGCCGACCTCATCTGGGCGGCCCGTTCCGTGCACCACGTGGGCGACCAGGTGGCCGCTCTGACGGCGCTCGCGGACCGGCTCGCGCCGGGCGGCACGCTCGCGATCCTCGAAGGGGGCCTCGCGCCGCGCAGCCTCCCGCGCGACTTCGGCATCGGCCGCCCCGGCCTCCAGGCCCGCCTGGACGCGGCCAACGAGGAGTGGTTCGCGCGGATGCGGGCCGACCTGCCGGGCGCGAAGGAGGCGACGGAGGACTGGGCCGCGCTGCTGACGGCGGCCGGCCTGCGCCATGTGGCGACGCGCAGCTTCCTCGTCGACCTGCCCGCGCCGCTGCCGGACGCGGCCCGGGACCACGTCATCACCACGTTCGGCCGCTACCGCGACTTCGCCGCCGACGCCGAGAACCCGATCCTCGACGCCGACGACCGCGCCACCCTCGACCGCCTCCTCGACCCGGCGGACCCCGAGAGCCTGCACCGCCGCGCCGACCTGTTCCTGCTGACGGCGCACACGGTGCACGTGGCGGTCCGGGAGGTGTGAGGCCCTCCGGGGGCGGGTGACCCTGGGGCGGGCGAGGGGTACCGGAGGCACCCCTCGCCCCCTCACCCTCCGGGGGTCACCCCCGCAACTCCTCCAACCGCACCAACGCGTCCCGCACCTCCGACCGCTCCGCCGCCGTCAGCTCGACCCCGGCGGCCCGCTCCAGGAGCTGCCCCGCGAGCGCGTCCTCGCCGAGCCGCTGGGCGATGTCCCCGCGCAGCACCAGGAGCCGCAGGTGCTGCGTGGGCGTGGGCCGTTCGTCGGTCAGGGCGAGGGCGCGGTCGATGACCTTGGCGGCGCCCGCGAGATCCTCCTTGGAGTCGACGAAGAGGTCCGCGAGGTGCAGGGCCCGCGCGAAGGTCTCCTTCGGCGCGGGCCGGTGCGCCTGGTCCTCGCTGATCTGCTGGCCGACGCGGATGCTGTTCCCCGCCGGGTCGGTCATCAGGAACTGCCGCACTCCGTACGACATGTCCTTGAGCGGCCCGATGCGCGGAAGGCCCCGGCTCGGGATCTTCCCGTACGCGGCCTTGAGCCCCGCGCGGAACGCGGTGTGCAGGGAGTCCACGTCGTCCGTGAGGATGTAGCAGCCGGAGATCGACTCGGCCGGGTCGTACTGCTTCATGCCGAAGAACTGCAGCTCCACGGTGCCGCGTTCGACGACGGCGTACGCGTACGGGCTCTTCTGGAGGTAGGTCGTCTCGAACCCCAGGGCGGTGTAGAAGTCGACGATCGGCTGGACGGTGACGCAGGGCAGCAGGGGGATGGTTTTCTCAGCCATGCGGGCCAGTCTAGTCAAAGTTGAATAGGGGGAGTGGGGGGAGTGGGGGGAGTGGGCGGAGTGGGCGGAGTGGGTGTAGTGAGGGGTGATGTCCGGGTGGCCGGGTCTCAGCAGTGGCCGGGGCGGGCGTAGAGGGTCACCCGGGCGCCTCGGGGGTGCCAGGTGCGGCAGACCTCGAAGGCGGCGTCCAGGACCTCCCGCTTCACCGCTTCGTGCCCGGTGGCGTCCGCCGACCCTTCGGGAGGATCATTCGGGTCGCCCGCCACCACGATGCGGGTCCGTTCCAGCATCCGCGCGCGCAGGACGCCGACGGACACCTCGGTGCCGTAGAGCGTGCGCGACGCCGCCGGGCCGCGCGCGAGAGCCAGGTCGCCCAGGCCGGCGGTGGCCCCGGCGTACGGCAGCGTCCAGGCCCTGCGCCGCAGCGGTGCGTACAGCAGGCCGTCGCCGGACGCCCCGGCCTCGCGCACCGCCCGTGCGATGGCCGCCGCGTCGTCGATGCGGCTCTGCGGTGTCCGCAGGGCGGCCGACGCGGGCAGCAGCGCGAGCACCACGGCGGCGGCCGTCACGGCGACGGCGACGACACGGGGGCGGGTGCCGCGCGCGGCCCGGTCCAGCGCGGCCCCCACGAGCAGCGCGAGCCCGGCGTTGCCGTACAGCACGTAGCGGTCCACGTAGAGCGGCTTGACCACGGAGGCGAGGAGCAGGAGCAGGGTGGGCAGGACGAGCAGCCCGACGGAGACGGTGAGCAAACGGACATCTGTGCCGTCCCCCGCGGGCGGGCGCACGCGGGCCAGAGCCCCCGCGCAGACGATCCCGAGAGCGATCAGACCCGCGCCGCCCGCCGTGAGCGAGGAACCCTCCAGCCAACTCACCTGCGCCGACTGCCCCTGGCTCACGAAGGCCAGCGGGGCGGTTCCCGCGACCACGACCGAAGCGGCCAGGATCCACGGGCGCCGGGCCGTCCGGGCCACGGCCAGGCCGTGCGCGGGCAGCGCCAGGATCGCGAACTCGTGCAGCAGACATGCCGTCAGCATCAGCGCCGTGTAGGCGACCCACGGCCCGCGCCGCCCCGAACCGGCCGCCCGCACCCACGCGTACGTCGCCCAGACGACGAGCGCACACACCAGCGCGTACGAACGCCCCTCCTGCGCGTAGCGCTGCGCCGACGGCAACAGGGCGAGGGCGACCCCGGCCAGCAGCCCGGCACGCGGCCCCCCGAGCCGGTGCCCGACGAGGGCGACCCCGGCCGCCGCCGCTGCCATCGCCAGGACCGACGGCAGCCGCAGCACAAGCAGCGGGTCGGGGTCGCCGAAGGCCGAGCAGAGGGCGAACAGCGCCTTCATCGCCATGTAGTACAGCCCGTGCACCGCGTCGGCCGTCCCCAGCGTCCCCCACAGGGAGCCGAGTCCGCGGTGCGCCATGTCGTACGTCACCGCCTCGTCGCGCCACAGTGATCCTCCGCGCCGGACGCCCCACAGTCCCAGGGCGAGGGACAGCAGGGCGCCCGGCAGGACCACGGTCCATCGGCGCGCGGACCGTGGTCGTCCAGGGGGCAGGCGGGGCGGTGGGCGGCGGTGCGTGGTCTCGACGGCGGCGGTGGCGGTGACGGCGGTGACGGCGGTGATGGTGGGCTCCCGGACCTGAACCAACGGGTGGAAAGCCCGAGTTCAGCCGCCTGCCGATTGATGGTCAGCCCTGTTCCGGGCCGCCCATCAATTGCTAGCGTGACGGGCGTGCGGCCGGTGGGGGGCCGGTGCCACGGGGAGGCGAAGGGGGCCCGATGGGGCGTCGTGAGAAGCCGCTGGAGCCCGCGGCGGGCCCCGTCCAACGGTTCGCGCACGAGCTGCGCGAGCTCCGCGCGGAGGCGGGCCGCCCCACCTACCGCGCCCTCGCCGAGCGCGTCCCGTACTCCGCGCCCACCCTGTCGGCCGCCGCCTCGGGCGACCGGCTTCCGTCCCTGCCGGTGCTGCTCGCCTACGTGGAGGCGTGCGGCGGCGACGCGGAGGAGAAGGAGAAGTGGGAGCGGCGGTGGTACGAGGCGCTGGCCGCCGACGCCGAACCCGACCCGGAGGACGGCGAGTCCCCCTACCCCGGCCTCGCCCGCTTCGGCCCCGACGACCGGTCCCGCTTCCACGGCCGCGACGACCTCGTCGGCGAACTCCTCGACCTCGCCGGGCGCCACCGCGTCACGGCGGTCGTCGGCGCGTCCGGCAGCGGCAAGTCGTCGCTGCTGCGGGCGGGGCTGATTCCGGCGCTGCGGGAGCCTGCGAGGGCGCCGGACGAGAGCCCTGAGTCCGCCCCGCCCTCACCCCCGCTGCCGCTCGCCGCGATCCGCGTCCTCACCCCTGGCGAGCGGCCCGCCCACACCCACCGTGCCCTCTTCGAGCCCGCCGTCGGCGTGGGCGACACCCTCCTCGTCGTCGACCAGTTCGAGGAGGTCTTCTCGCTCTGCCACGACCGGGCCGAACGCGACCGGTTCCTCGGCCAGTTGCTCGCCGCCCGCGACCCGGGCAGCCGGCTGCGCGTCGTCCTCGCCGTCCGCGCCGACTTCTACGGCCGGTGCGCCGAGCACGGCGCCCTCGCCGACGTCCTGCGCGACGCCACGCTCCTCGTCGGCCCCATGCCGCCGCAACGCCTGCGCGAGGCCATCGTCCGGCCCGCTCTCGCCGAACGCCTCGTCGTGGAGCGGGCGTTGACCGCGCGCATGGTCGCCGACGTCGGCGACGAGCCGGGTGGCCTGCCGCTCATGGCGCACGCGCTGCGCGAGGTCTGGCGGCGGCGCAGCGGCAAGACGCTCACGTTGTCGGCGTACGAGGCGATCGGCGGTGTCCGCGGCGCCATCGCGCACACCGCCGAGGACGTCTTCGGGCGTTTCGGCGCCGCCGAGGCCGCGACGGCGCGGGCGCTGCTCCTGCGGATGGTCGCGCCGGGCGACGGCACGCAGGACACCCGGCGCACGGTCGACCGCGCGGAGCTGCCCGCTGACTGCGGCGACGTGCTCGAACGCCTCGTCGCCGCCCGGCTGCTGACCGTCGACGGCTCCCGGGTCGACCTCGCCCACGAGGCGCTGATCAGCGCGTGGCCGCGGCTGTTCGGATGGGTGGAGGTGGGGCGGGAGCGCCTTCGGGTGCACCGGGCGCTGACCGAGGCGGCGCTCGCGTGGGTGGAGCTGGAACGGGATCCCGGTGCGCTGTACCGGGGGACCAGGCTCACGGCCGCCCGCGAGGCCTTCGCCGACGACCGTGAACTCACCGGCCTGGAGCGGGAGTTCCTCGCCGCCGCGATCGACGCCCACGAGCACGGCGTACGGACGAAGGCACGTGCGGCGCGCCGCACCCGCGTGCTGCTCTCGGCGCTCGCCGTGCTGCTGTGCCTCGCGGCCGTCGCGGGGGTCGCCGCGTGGCAGCAGAACCGCGACAGCGCGCGGCGGGACGCGGAGGCGCAGGCCCGGCGTGTCGCGGACATCGCGCAGACGCTGCGGATCTCGGACCCGAGGGCCGCGATGAGGCTGAGCGTGGCGGCGTGGCGGATCGCGGACCTGCCGGAGACGCGGGAGGCGGTGCGGACGGCGGGCGTGCAGCGGGAGCGGGGCGCCGCGTCGGGTGCCACCGTCGGGCGTTCCTTGAACACCCCGACGGTCCTGAGCGGTGACGGCCGGGTCGTCGTCGCCGTCGACCAGGAGCGGGTGTCGGTGTGGGACACACGGAGCGACCGGCGCGTCGCCACCTACGAGTCCGGGAAGCTCGGGGATCTGGTGGACGTCAGCGACGACGGAAACCTGGCCGTGTTCCACAGCGGGCGCGGCTATCTCGCGTGGGACATCCGGCGCGACCGCGCCGTCGGCAGGCCCTTCGGGCCGCGGGACCGGGGCGATGTGGAGGGCGAACTCGGCCCGGACGGGCGGACCTTCGTCATCAGGCTGCGAGCGCGGGACCGGGCCCTGGTCCAGGTCTGGGACGTGCCGCGGCACCGGCTCCTGGCCCGGCCCGAGGCCGCCGTCAGCGACCGCGGCCTGCTACCGGCACTGACCCCCGACGGCCGGTCCCTCCTCACCTGCCTGCCGGGCGGCGAGGCCCTGGAGGTGCGCACCCTCGCCGACGGCCGCGGCCACCGGGTGACGTGGCCGCGGCAGGTGCGGCGGCAGGCCTGCCGCGCCGGCAAGTGGACCGTCACGCCGGACAGCCGGGCTCTCGCCTTCGACACCCCGGACGGCATCCGCACCTGGGAGTTGTCGCCCGCCCGGGAGCGCCCCCGGTTGGACCTGCCCGGACACGGCGAATGGGAGGCCGACTTCAGCGCGGACGGCGCCACGGCGGTGACCACCGGCGACGGTGTGATCGCGCTCTGGCGCACGTCGCGGCCCGGCACTCCGCTGATGCGGTACGCCGTCGAGGGCGACGCGGTCGATGCCCGGCTCGACATGAAGGACGGCGTGGTCCGGTACCTGGTCGGGGGAGTGGTGCGCAGCCTCGACGTGCGCGACGCGCTGCGCGGCGACCGGCTGCGCGAACCGCTGGAGCGGGCCGCGTTCAGCCAGGACGGCCGAAGCCTCGCGGCCGCCCAGCGCCGGGGCGGGACAACGGTGTTCCAACTGCGCGACGCCCGGGACGGCGCCGTCACGTCGTCCCTTTCCGGACGCACGTGCGCGCAGTGCCGACCAGGGCTCTTCGCCTTCTCCCGGGACGGCGGGACCCTCGCGTACACAGCCGAGTCGGACGGCGGTACCGAGCTGCGGCGATGGAGCGTCGACCGGCGCCGGGAGACGGCACGCGCCGTCATCCCCTCCTACGTGGCGAGCCTGCTGGTGCCCGACGGCGGCGGACCGGTCGTCACCTCAGGGACACCGGCCGGACACCGCGACAACGACCGCCATTACGTCGACGCGTGGAGCGTCGGCGAGCGCATCCAGACCCGGCAACTGCACCGGCGGGCGGGCGACGAACCGAGCGCCCTGTCCCCGAACGGCCGCACCGTCCTGGCCCGGAACGGGGAACGCATCGCCATCGGATCCGGGGCGTCGACCCGGGTCCTGCGCGGCGAGATCTCGATCACGGCCGTGGCCTTCAGCCCCGACGGCCGCCATCTCGCCGTGGCCGGGGGCAACGGCAGGCTCACCCTGTGGAACGCGTCCGGCACCCGCAGGCTCGGTGTCCTCGCGGAGTCCGCCGCCGGCCCGGGCACCGGCGCCACCCCGGTCCTCGCCTTCTCGCCCGACGGCCGGCACCTGGCCGTGGGGCGCGAAGACGGCACCGTACGCCTCTGGGAGACCGACACCCCCCGCCTCTCCGGAGCCACCTACCCCGGCGCCGAAGGACCCGTCCTCGCCCTCGGCTTCACCCGCGACGAACTGCGCGTCACCACCCCCCGCACCCCCGTCCGCGCCCTCCCCCTCTCCCCGGAACGCGCCGCCGACCGGGCCTGCGAACGTGCCGGAGGCGGTCTCGACCGCGACGAATGGCGGACGTATTTGCCCACGCTGGAGTATCGGCGGACGTGTTGAGGGGTGGTGGGAGGAAGGGAACGGGACAGGCGTCGAGGGTCCGGGAAGAGCTGGACCACCTGCGCCGCCGCTGAACGGCCGGCGCAGATGGTCCACTGGGCTCACCTGTCCGTGAGGACGACCAGGACTACATCTCCGCCGGGTCGGGGCCGAGCCGCCGGTCCTCGTTCAGGGCGCTGATCGCCGCCATGTCCTCCGGGTCGAGCTCGAAGCCGAACACGTCGATGTTCTCCTTGATGCGGGAGGGGGTCACCGACTTGGGGATGACCACATTCCCGAGCTGGATGTGCCAGCGGAGCACGATCTGCGCCGGCGTGCGCCCGTGCTTCTGGGCGATGGCGATGATCGCCGGGACCTCCAGGAGGCCCTTGCCCTGGCCGAGCGGTGACCAGGCCTCCGTGGCGATGCCCTGCTCGCCGTGGTACGCGCGGGATGCGCGCTGCTGGAGGTGCGGGTGCAGCTCGATCTGGTTCACGACGGGGATCACCGACGTGGCGTCGATGAGGCGGTCCAGGTGCTCCGGAAGGAAGTTGGAGACGCCGATGGACTTGGCGCGGCCGTCGGCGAGGATCTTCTCGAAGGCCTTGTACGTGTCGATGTAGGTGTCCGCGGACGGCATCGGCCAGTGGATCAGATACAGATCGACGTAGTCCAGGCCCAGCTTCTCCAGGGAGGCGTCGAACGCGCGCAGCGTCGAGTCGTACCCCTGGCTGTCGTTCCAGAGCTTCGTCGTGACGAAGAGCTTGTCGCGGTCGATTCCGGAGGCGGCGATGCCCTTTCCGGTGCCCACTTCGTTCTCGTAGACGGCCGCCGTGTCGATGCTGCGGTACCCGGACTCCAGGGCCGTCGCCACGGCCCGCTCCGCCTCGTCGTCCGGCACCTGCCAGACACCGAAGCCCAGCTGCGGCATCTCGATGCCGTTGTTCAGGATGATCGGGGGGACCTTGCTCACGAGCTCTCGATCCTTATACGTCGTCGGGTGGTACATCCATGGTCAACGATCAGGACCCGGACCGCATTCCTGGCGTGGCGTTCCCGCTGTCCGGCGCCCTGAGAATGGCTAGATATAGCTCCGACCTTATCGGTCCGAACCATTGACCGCGTCCCGCCATGACGCAACTCTGTTGCACGTCGCTGAACGCAGGCCATCCATGTGAACACCCTAGGCACATGCGTGGCATGTCGTCCCAGCGACTCCTGAACCCCCACTTTTCAGGAAGGGTAGGCACACGCACATGAACACTCACGAGATGGAGACGTCGGAGGTCACCTCGGGCTCTCCCGAGACCGGGCCCACCGGCTGGCAGACCCCCGAGTACACGGTCGTGGAGACCTCGCTCGAGGTCACGGCGTACCGCCTCGCCGACCGGTAGACCCGCCCGATGCTGCTCCAGGTGCTCGGCACCGCGGCGGGCGGCGGACTCCCCCAGTGGAACTGCGCGTGCCCCGGCTGTGCCGGGGCACGCGCCCACCCGGAACGCCGCCGCCTGCACGCCTCGCTCGCCCTGCGCGCGAGCCCCGGCCGCTGGTACGTCATCAACGCCACCCCCGATATCGGCGAGCAGATCGAGGCCTGCCCCGGCCTGCTCCCCGAGGCGGGCCAGGACGCCGACACCCGGCTCTCCCCGCTCGCCGGCGTCGTCCTCACCGACGCCGAACTCGACCACACCCTCGGCATCGCCCGGCTGCGGGAGGCCCGCGACGGCGTCGAGGTGCTCGCCACCGCGCCCGTGCTCGGCGCCGTCCGGGACCGCCTCGGACTCGGCGCCGTGCTCGGCCCGTACGCCTCGACGCGCTGGCACGAGCTCACGGGGGCGGGGCGGCAACTGAACGACCAGTCAGCAGTGCGGGTCGCCGCGGTGCGGGTTTCGGCCAAGCGGCCGCGCTACGCCGAGGGCCTCGGCCCGGACGACGCCGCCTGGTCCGTCGCCCTGCGCCTGCACGACACCGGGACGGGCCGCACCGTCCTGTACGCCCCGGCGCTCGCCGCCTGGACCGACGCCTTCGAGGAGGCCGCCCGTGAGGCGGACGTCGTCCTCGTCGACGGCACCTTCTGGGACGAGGAGGAACCCCGACGGGCCGGATTCAGCGACCGCACGGCCACCGGCATGGGCCATCTGCCCGTCGCCGGACCCGGCGGCACCGCCCACCGGCTCGCCGGGCTGCCCGGACGGTGCCTGTACACGCACCTCAACAACACCAACCCGCTCGGCGACCCGAGCGCCGAACAGCACAAGCAACTCGCCGACTGGGGGCTCGAAGTCGCGCAGGACCGGATGGTGATCGAGCTGTGACCACGACCGTCAAGACCGACGCGGAGTCCGGGACGGGGGCCGAACGGGCGCCCTGGACCCCCGACGAACTCACCGAGCGGCTGCGCGCCGTCTCCGCCGCCCGCTACCACGACCGCCACCCCTTCAACGTCCGCATGCACGAAGGCACCCTGACCCGGGCCGAGTTGCGCCGCTGGATCGCCAACCGCTTCCACTACCAGCGGCACATCCCCGTCAAGGACGCCCTGATCCTCGCCAAGTTCGACGACCCCGCGCTGCGCCGCGGCTGGTCGCGGCGGATCAGGGACCACGACGGGGAGCGCCCCGGCGAGGGCGGCATCGAGCGGTGGCTGCGGCTCGGCGAGGCCGCGGGGATCCCTCGCGCGGAGCTGTGGGACACCTCCCGGGTGCTGCCCGGGGTGCGCCTCGCCGTCGACGGATACGTCAACTTCTGCCGGCTGCGGCCCGCACTCGACGCCGTCGCCGCCTCGCTCACCGAGCTGTCCGCGCCCGACCTCATGCGCACCCGCATCGCCGCGTTCGAGCGCCACTACCCGTGGATCGACACCGAGGGCCTCACCTACTTCCGGGGCCGGGTCGGCCAGGGCGGCAGGGACGGACAGGAGGCCCTCGGCCTGGTGCGCGCCTGGGCCCGCACCCGCGAGGAGCAGGAGCGGGCCGTGGCGGCGCTCGCCTTCAAGTGCGATGTGCTGTGGTCGCTGCTCGACGCGGTGTCTGGCGGGGCGCCTGCGGGGTCGTCCTGCGGGGCTTTCGGTGAGGGTGCGGGTGCGGGTGTGGAGGAGGGGGGCGGGGATGCGTGAGGTCTCCGTGGACGGTGATGCGTGGGTCGCCGACGGCCTGGGCGAGGGTGACGGGCCTGGCGTTGACGGCTGGGGCGCCGACGGCCCGGGTGCGGGTAGCTCGGGTGCCGGTGGCTCGGGTGCCGGTGGCTCGGGCAACCACGGCTCGGATGCGGGCAGCTCGGGCGCGGGCGGTCCGACCGTCGCCCACGGCCCCGGCGGCGTCGCGACCGAGCCCGTGCCCCCAGACTGGCGGCCCGTCCTCGCCCGCTCCGTCGTCCTGCGCCGCGACCGGGTGCGCGGCGCCGACCTGCTCCTGCTGCCCGAGCGCGTCGTGGTGCTGCGGGGCGCGGCCGCGAGCATCGTGGCGCTGTGCGACGGGGAGCGGGACGTGGCCGGGATCGTCGCGGAGCTCGAGCGGCGCCACCCGGGCGCGCCGGTCGGCGCCGAGGTCCCGGTGTTCCTCGGCCGGTTGCGTGCGCAGAGGTGGTTGCGATGAGCCCCGCGCCCGAACCGCCCTGGGCCCTCCTCGCCGAGCTGACCCACGGCTGCCCGCTCCGCTGCGCGTATTGCTCCAACCCGGTCAAACTGAACAGTCGGTCAGCTGAACTGTCCGGCGGCGAGTGGGCCGACGTGCTGCGGCAGGCCGCTGACCTGGGCGTCGTCCAGACACACCTGTCGGGCGGCGAGCCGCTGCTGCGCCGCGATCTGCGCGACATCGTGGCAGCGGCGGACGCGGCGGGCATCCACACCCAGCTCGTGACCAGCGGGGTCGGCCTGCACGAGGCGCGCCTCGCCGGGCTCGTCGACGCGGGCCTGCGCAGCGTCCAGCTGTCCGTGCAGCACGCCGACCCCGCCCGCGCCGACCTCATCGCCGGGGCCCGCGCCACCAACGCCAAGGAGCGCGCCGCCCGCCTCGTCCGCGAGGCCGGCCTTCCGCTCGGCCTGAACGCCGTCCTGCACCGCGCCAACCTCGACGCGCTGGACGCCCTCGTGGAGCTGGGCCTGGCCTGGGGCGCCGACCGGATCGAGCTGGCGAACACCCAGTTCTACGGCTGGGCGCTGCGAAACCGCGATGCGCTCCTTCCGGATCCGGAGCAGGTGGCCCGCGCCCGGGTGACCCTGGAGCGCTGGCGGGTCCGGCTCGGCAACCGGATGGAGCTGGTGTGGGTCGCGCCCGACTACGTGGACGCCACCGCGAAGCCGTGCATGGGCGGCTGGGGCGCGGTGTCCCTGACCGTCGCGCCGGACGGCACGGTGCTGCCCTGCCCGGCCGCGGCGGACCTGCTCGGCGCGGACGCCCCGAACGTACGGGATCGGACGCTGGACTGGATCTGGCGGTCCTCGCCCGCGTTCACCCGCTATCGCGGCGAGGACTGGATGCGTGAGCCCTGCCGCTCCTGCGAGCTGCGCACCGTCGACTTCGGCGGCTGCCGCTGCCAGGCCCACGCCCTGACCGGCGACGCCGCCCGCACCGACCCCGCCTGCCACCGCTCACCCGACCACGGCGTGGTGCGCGCCCTGGTCGACGCGGCGCGCGGGCCCGCACCGGACCACCCCGGCTACGCCTACCGCGAGGGAGGAACCTGATGCGCCGCCCCGGCTCACCCACCTCACCGATACCGGCCCGACCGGAGCCCGCCGCGTCCGCTCCGCCCGGCCCCGGCACACCACCCGCGAGGCCGCACCGCAGGACGGCCCGGGCCGTCCTCGCCGCGCTGCTCGCCGGGTGCGCCGCCCTGACCGCGCAGACGGCCCCCGCGTCGGCCGACGGCACGCCCGCCGCCGACCGGGCGTCCACCGCTGGTCCCCAGGGCACGGACTGGTCCGTCGCGATGGTCGAGTCGACGACGACCCGGTTCACGCCCGCCACCATCGGCGGCTGGTCCTACCCCGTCGGCCTCTACCTCTTCGGCCAGTACCAGACGTACCGACGCACCCACGACGAGCGCCACTTGACGTACATCAAGAGCTACGTCGACCGCTTCGTCGACAGCGAGGGGAACATCGGGCAGAAGTTCAACAACCTCGACAGCATCCAGGCCGGGCGGCTCCTGGTGATCCTGCACCGCGAGACCGGCGACGACCGCTACCGCGTCGCCGCCCGCAAGATCCGCGACCGCCTGAAGACCTACCCGCGCACCGAGGACGGCGGCTTCTGGCACGCCGACACCGCGAGTCGCGCGCACCAACTCTGGTCGGACGGCGTCTACATGGTCACGCCGTTCCTGGTGGAGTACGGCGAGGAGTTCGACGACGAGACGTACACCGACCGCGAGGCCGTCGAGCAGCTGAACGTGTACGCGCGCCACCTCCAGGCGGACAACGGCCTGTTCCAGCACGCCTACGACGAGTCGCGCACCGCGACCTGGGCCGACAAGGACACCGGGCGGGCGCCGGAGCAGTGGTGCCGGGCGATCGGCTGGTACTCCATGGCCGCGGTGAACGTCCTGGACGCCACCCCGCGCAGCGACCCCGGGCGACCTGAACTGCTGGGCCACGTACGGAAGTTGGCGGCGGGGATCGCGCGGGCCCAGGACCCGGCGACCGGCCGCTGGTTCCAGGTCGTCAACAAGGGGACGGAGAGCGGCAACTGGACCGAGACGTCGTGCTCCAGCATGTTCACCTTCGCCCTGTCGCGCGCCGCCGAGAAGGGCTACGTGTCGCCGTCGTACGAGAGCGTCGCGCGCCGCGGCCACGCGGGCGTCCTGAAGAAGATCTCGCTCGGCTCCGACGGTCTGACCGACCTCACGGACATCTCCATCGGCACCAACGTCGGCGACTACGCCTTCTACATCGCCCGGCCCCGGCAGACCAACGACTTCCACGGTCTCGGGGCCTTTCTGATCATGAACGAGCAACTCAGGAAGAAGAGGTGAGCCCCTCATGACCCCCTCCCGCAGAGCCCTGCTTGCCGCGGCGATCGGCACCGGCGCGGGCGCGGCCGCCGCCGCGGCGGGACTCACGCCGGCCGCCGCCGCGCCCGCCGCGGACTGGCAGCTGCGCTGGTCGCCGTCCGCCCGCGACGTCGGCCTGCGCGCCTTCGAGACCCTGGAGGACGACCGCGCGAACTCCCACCCCGCCGCGAAGCCGCACATCTTCGCCGAGGGCGACAACTTCCGCTTCCAGATGCACACCGTCGACCGCGACACCAGCACCGACCGCCAGCGCCACGAGGTCACGGGGCTGCGCAACGGCGACTCGTTCCTGAAGTGGCAGAAGGGCCAGACCTGGCGGGTCACGTACCGCATGTTCCTACCCGGCACGCTGAAGGCGACGACGAGCTTCACGCACATCATGCAGATGAAGCAGCCCGGCGCGGGCAGCGCGCCGATCGTCGTGCAGTCGCTGCGCCGGGTCGACGGCAAGCAGACCATCGAGCTGAAGATCTTCGAGCAGGACATCCTCGTCGGCCGCACCGACCTGGCGCCGCTGCACGACAAGTGGACCGACGTCGACTTCCAGATCAAGATCGGTGACGGCTCGTCGGGGTCCGTGCGCTGGATCCTCAAGAGCGGCGGCACGACCGTCGTCGACAAGTCGAGGTCCGGCGTCGACACCTACCTCGCCGACCGGGTGCGGCCCAAGTGGGGCATCTACCGCTCCCTCGGCGACAGTTCGGGCTCGCTGCAGAACACGTACATGCTCCTGACGGGCATGCGCGGCTACCAACTCGTCTCGTCGGCTCAAGCCTGACCGCCACGCTCTTACCCCCACGCCCACATCCCCACATGGAGGTTCCCGTGCACGACAGCAGGAGCAGTATCAGGAGCAGGCGCCGTCTCGTCCGGAAGACGGCGCTCGCCGCGACGGCCGCACTGGCGGCGGGACTCGTGGTGTACGTCCCGTCGGTGTCGGCCGCCCCGGCCGCGCCCGCGGGCGAGCCCACCGACATCAAGACCGTCTCCAGCGGCTGGACCATACCCTGGGGCACGTCCTGGCTCCCCGACGGCAAGTCCGCGCTCGTCACCGAGCGCGACGACTTCCGGGTCTGGTCGATCTCGGCCGACGGCGCGACGAAGAAGCAGGTCGGCACGGTGCCCGAGTCCCAGACGACGGGCGGCGAGGGCGGCCTCATGGGCGTCGCCGTGGACCCCCAGTGGGCGACGAACCACTACGTGTACTTCATGCACACCTCGTCCGAGGGCAACCGCGTCGCGCGCATGACGTACGACGGCTCCACCCTCAGCGGCTACACCGTGCTGCTCAAGGGCATCAAGAAGGCCAGGTACCACAACGGCGGCCGCCTCGCCTTCGGCCCCGACGGCTATCTGTACGCCACCACCGGCGACGCCCAGTCCAAGCCGCTCGCGCAGGACAAGAACTCGCTGAACGGCAAGATCCTGCGGATGACCCGGCACGGCAAGCCCGCCCCCGGCAACCCCTTCGACAACTACGTCTACAGCCTCGGCCACCGCAACCCGCAAGGCATCGCCTTCGACCCGCAGGGCCGCCTGTGGGAGGCCGAGCTGGGCGACGCCACCAGGGACGAGCTGAACCTCATCAAGCCCGGCAAGAACTACGGCTGGCCCACCTGCGAGGGCAACTGCAACGTCTCCGGGATGACCAACCCGAAGAAGACGTGGGGGGTCGCCGAGGCATCCCCGAGCGGGGTGGCGATCGTCGACGGCGCGGTCTACATGGCGGCCCTCAAGGGCCAGCGCATGTGGCGCATCCCGATCAACGCCGACAACGAGAACGTCGGCACGGCCAAGGCCTTCTACGTCGGCCAGTACGGCCGCCTGCGCTCGGTGACCACCGTGCCGGGCGCGAAGGCGCTGTGGCTGTCCACGACCAACGCGGACGGCAACGGCGGGCAGCCGGACGGCGCGGACAAGATCTTCCGCGTGACCATCGGCTAGCCGGAGCGACCCCGGCCAGCCGCACGACCACCGGCCGGGCGGGCGGTGGCCGCGCGCCGTGGGGGGCGGGCGGTCACCGTCGGCCCGGCCGGGGCGAGAACGGCCCGGCGCCGCACGGGCGCGGGCCGCCGACGCACAGCGAGGGGACGGGACATGAGCAGATCGACGAGCAGATCACGCACACGCACCGGAGCCCTGGCGGCGGGCCTCGCCGCGCTCGCGGTGCTCGCGGTCTTCGACGGGCAGCCCGCCGGGGCCACGCGGTTCCACGACGGAGCGACCGGCACGGTCCGGTCGTCCGTACCGCAACAGCCGTCGCCCGCAGCCGAGTTCAACGTCCGTGACTACGGTGCCAAGGGCGACGGATCGAGCAACGACACCCCCGCCCTGCAGAAGGCCGTGGACGCGGCCGCCGCCGCGGGCGGCGGCACCGTGCGCCTGCCCGGGGACGGCAGGGCGACGTACGAGTCCAAGAACACCCTGCACATGAAGAGCGAGGTGACCCTCCAGATCGACAAGGGCGCCACGCTCTCCGGCAACGGCGCCGACGACTACGACCCGCCCGAGCCCAACGAGTGGGACGACTACCAGGACTACGGCCACAGCCACTTCCACAACGCCATGATCCACGGCGACCGGCTCAGCAACATTGCGTTCGTCGGCGAGGGCGTCATCGACGGCGACGGAGCCCTGATCACCGGCGACCCGAAGTCCGGCGAGGCCGACAAGATCATCTCGCTGACGCGGTGCAAGGGCCTGCGCCTCGGCGACGGCCTCACGCTGCGCGAGGGCGGCCACTTCGCGGCGCTCGTCAACGGCTGCGACGACGTGGTCTCCGACCGGCTCACCATCGACACCGCGATGGACCGCGACGGCTGGAACGTCATCAACACCACCGACGTGACCATCACCAACGCCCACCTGGACGCCAACGACGACGCGCTCGCCTTCAAGAGCGACTACGCCCTCGGCGCGAAGCTGTCCAACGGCCGGGTGCGCGTGAGCGACTCCTCCCTCTCCGCCGGGTGCTGCAACGCCCTCATGTTCGGCTCGGAGACCTGCGGAGATTTCACCGACTACCGCTTCGAGCGGATCAGGATCGAGGGCTCGGAGAAGTCCGGACTCGGCATGGTGTCCATGGACGGCTCGAAGATCTCCGACGTCCACTACAAGGACATCACCATGACCGGCGTGCGCTCACCGATCATGCAGAAGATCGGCGACCGCAGACGCTGCGGCAACAACCCGGGCGTCGGCTCGATCAGCGACGTCACGTACACCGACATCAAGGCGACCGGCGCGAGCCCGTCCTTCTCGCCGACCCTGTGGGGCGAGTCCGGGCAGAGCCGCATCAAGGACGTCACCTTCACCGACGTCGACCTCACCGTGCCCGGCGGCAACGGCACCATGTCCACCGGCGTCCCCAGCAACAAGTCCACCGACTACAACCCGAAGAGCATCGGCACCCGGCCCGCCTACGGCTGGTACATCCGCCGCGCCGACCGCGTCACGTTCGTCGACAGCGAGGTCCGCTTCGCGTCGAACGACGGACGGCCCGCCGTCATCGCCAACGAGAGCACAGGCATCCGCTTCACCGCCTTCACCGCACAGCGCGGCTCGTCGAGCCCCGCCGACCTCGTCTTCCAGCGGACCCAGGGCTACTGCGTCCGCGACAGCGCCGACACCGGCGGCGGCGCCCTGCGGATCAGCCAGAGCGGGTCGAGCGAGGACTGCGGCTGACGTCCCGCGCCCCGTGCGGCACGGGTCAGGTGTGGTAGAGCGCCTCGACCTCGTCCGCGTATACTTGCTCGATGGCCTTGCGCTTGAGCTTCAGCGAGGGCGTCAGCAGGCCGTGCTCCTCGGTGAACTGGTGGGCGAGGATCCGGAAGGTGCGGATCGACTCGGCCTGGGAGACCAGGGTGTTGGCGGCCACCACGGCGCGCCGCACCTCGGTCTCCAGGTCGGGGTCGCGGACCAGGTCACCGGGGGGCATCGGGGGTTTGTTGCGCATGGAGAGCCAGTGCTCGACGGCTTCCGCGTCGAGGGTGACGAGGGCGGCGATGTAGGGGCGGTCGTTGCCGACGACGATGCACTGGGCGACCAGGGGGTGGTCGCGGACGCGTTCCTCCAGCTGCGCGGGCGACACGCTCTTGCCGCCGGAGGTCACCAGGATCTCCTTCTTGCGGCCGGTGATGGTGAGGTAGCCGTCGTCGTCTAGGGATCCCAGGTCGCCGGTGGCGAGCCAGCCGTCGTGCAGGGTCGCGTCGGTGGCTTTGGGGTCGTTGAGGTAGCCCTGGAAGACATGGCCGCCGCGCAGCCACACCTCGCCGTCCTCGGCGATGTGCACGGTGGTGCCGGGGATGGCCTGGCCGACCGTGCCGTAGCGGGTGCGCTCGGGCGGGTTGGCGGTCGCGGCGGCCGTCGACTCGGTGAGGCCGTACCCCTCGAAGACCTGCACGCCCGCGCCCGCGAAGAACAGGCCGAGACGCCGGTCCATCGCGGAGCCGCCGGACATCGCGTGCCGCACCCGGCCGCCCATGGCGTCACGGACCTTGGCGTAGACGAGCTTGTCGAAGACCTGGTGCTGCATGCGGAGCGCCGTCGAGGGGCCGGGCCCGGTGCCGAAGGCCTTGGCCTCCGTCGCGTCGGCGTACCGCACCGCCGCCTCCACCGCCTTGTCGAACGCTCCCGCCTTGCCCTCCCGGTCGGCCTTGCGGCGCGCGGCGTTGAAGACCTTCTCGAAGATGTACGGCACGGCCAGGATGAACGTCGGCCGGAACGCGGCGAAGTCGGGGATCAGGGCGGCGGCGTTCAGGCTCGGCTGGTGGCCGAACTTGACGCGGGCGCGCACCGCTGCGACCTGCACCATGCGGCCGAAGACGTGCGCGAGCGGCAGGAACAGCAAGGTGGACGGCTCGTCGCCGCGCCTGCCGCGGAACACCGGCTCCCAGCGTTCGACGAGCGTGTCCACCTCGAACATGAAGTTCGCGTGGGTCAGGACGCAGCCCTTGGGGCGGCCCGTGGTGCCGGAGGTGTAGATCACGGTGGCCACGGAGTCCGGTGTGACCGCGCGGCGGTGGCGGTGCACCACCTCGTCGTCCAGGTCCCGCCCGGCCTCGGAGAGTTCCCGTACCGCGTCGCCGTCGAGCTGCCACAGCCGGCGCAGCTGGGGCAGCCGGTCGACGACCGAGCCGATGGTCATGGCGTGGTCCTCGTGCTCGACCATCGCCGCCGACACCTGCGCGTCGTGCAGCATCCAGAAGACCTGCTCGGCCGACGACGTCGGATACACGGGCACGACCTGCGCGCCCACGGTCCACAGGGCGAAGTCGAACAGCGTCCACTCGTAGCGGGTGCGGCACATGATGGCGACCCGGTCGCCGAACCGCACGCCCTGCGCGAGCAGCCCCTTGGCGAGCGCGAGGACCTCGTCCCGGAACTCCGCGGACGTCACGTCCTGCCACACCCCGTCGAGCTTGCGGCCGAGGACGACGCGGACCGGATCCTCAAGGGCATGGTCGAACACGGCGTCGGCAAGACCGCCCACCCGTGGCGCCGACGCCATGGGAGGGTTCGTGAACTCGCGCAATGGTGCTCCTTGTGGCGCTCCGCACAGCGCCGGTGACGGTACCCCACCCCGATCCCTTGCGGGAGGGGGGTGGGAAGCACCCATAGGCGCACGATCGTCACAGGTCAGCCGGTGAAATGCGGCCACAAGGGTAAGGGCGGGACAGATTACTTACGGCTGAGTAAGTTTCGGTGGCGTAATCTCCACCGAATCTGTACCGGGCGATTACCCCTGAAGCTGCTTCACGGGCGCCGGCTCCGGGGTCGTCGACGGGGCCTGACCTGCACCGGACCCGGGTTTGGTCCGGACCATCAGGAGCACCGCGAGACCCGCCACGACCCCCACCGCACCGGCCGTCAGGGACGCCCCGTTGAGCCCGGCGGCGAAGGCCTCCCGCACGTCGTGCGCGGACACCTGCCCGGCGAGCGCGGACGCCCCGCCCCCGGCGGCCGTGTGCGCCGCGTCCTGCCCGATCGAGTCCTGCATCCGGGAGGTGAGGACCGTGCCGAACACCGCGACGCCGAGGGCGTACCCGAGCTGCCGGAACGTGTTGACCGCACCGCCCGCCATGCCCGCGTCCTTCGGCGGCACCGAGGCGAGCGCCGCCCCCGCGAGCCCCGGCGCGACCAGGCCCGTCCCGATGCCCGCCAGCGTCAGCCCCGGCACCAGGGCGCTCCACGACGAACGGGCGTCGAGCACCGCCATCGCCAGGCCGCCCGCGCCGATCAGGAGCAGCCCGACGCCGATGACGTACCGCGCGGGCGCTCCGTGCAGCAGCCGGCCGCCGATCGCGGCCACCACGAACGACGTCGCCGCGAGCGGGAGCAGGACGAGGCTGCCGCGCACCGGGCTCATGCCGAGCACCGTCTGCAGCCAGATCGACAGGTAGGGGATGACACCGAACGCGGCCGCGTTGTAGCCGACCGCCCCGATCAGGACGCCGGTGAACGCGGGCTTGCGCAGCAGCCGCAGGTCGATCAGCGGGTGCGTGACGCGGCGTTCGACGGCCACGAACGCGATCAGCGCGAGCGCCGCGACGGCGAAGGTCACGCCGGTGCGCGCCGACGTCCAGCCCTCGGCCGACGCCCGCACCGCCCCGTACGTCAGCGCCCCCGCGAACAGCGCGAAGGTGACCGTGCCCGCCCAGTCCACGCGCCGCGCCGCGGCCCCCGTCGCCTGCCCCGCCTGTCCTGCCTGTCCCCCCTGCGCCGGCTCGGGCACCCAGCGCAGGGTCAGCCACACCGCGGCCACGCTCACCGGCAGGTTCACGAAGAAGATCCACCGCCAGCCGGGCCCCTCCGTGAGCAGCCCGCCGACGATCGGCCCGAGCGCGGCGGCACCCCCGCTGACCGCGCCCCACACGCCGAGCGCCACCGAGCGCCGCTTGCCCTGGTAGGCGGCCCCGAGCAGCGGCAGCGTCGTCGCGAACATCGCCGCCGCGCCGAGCCCCTGCACCGCGCGGGCCGCCACCAGGATCTCCGCGTTCGACGCGAGCCCGCAGCCCAGCGACGCGAGCGCGAACACGACGGTGCCCGCGACCTGTATCCGCCGCCGCCCCAGGACGTCGGCGGCGGCGCCGACCCCGAGCAGCAGCGCGGCGAGGGCGAGCGCGTAGCCGTCGATCACCCACTGCAGATCGCTCAGCGACGCGTCCAGCGCCCGCGCCATGTCGGGCAGCGCCACCACCACGATCGTCACGTCCAGCAACAGCATGAATGTGCCCAGGCACACCGCGGTCAGCGGCCCCCATGTGCGCATCTTCGTTCTCCCAGCGATGTTGTGAGGTGCTTCGTTCGACGTCGTACGATCCGTCAGAGCCGGACGATCGCGGTGGCCGTCGGCCGGATGGCGTCCGAATCCGACATCAGGGAGGCCCCAGCCGATGGAAAGCCACACCCCGGACGGCGCGGACGAGCTGGACATGAAGCTGCTCCAGGCCCTGGAGACCGACGGCCGGGCGTCCTTCAGCAAGATCGCGAAGGTCCTCGGCGTCTCCGACCAGACCGTCGCCCGCCGCTACCGACGGCTCACCGCCGACGGCGGCCTGCGCGTGGTCGGCATGCGCAACGCCGAACGCCTGGGCCGCGACCACTGGATCCTGCGGCTGCGCTGCGCCCCCGACGGCGCCACCACCATCGCGGGCGCGCTGGCCCGGCGCCCCGACACCTTCTGGGTGGGCCTCACCTCCGGCGGCACCGAGGTGGTCTGCCTGACCCGGCCGCGTACCCCCGGCGACCGCGAGGACCTGCTGCTCGGCAAGCTGCCGCGCACCCCGAGCATCGTCGAGATCCGCGCGCACCAGCTCCTGCACAGCTTCTTCGGGGGCCCGCGCGGCTGGCTCGGCAAGCTCGCGCCGCTCACCGACGAGCAGCGCGCCGCGCTCACCCCGGACCACCCGCGGGCCGGTGGGGGTCCGGCCCGGATCGCGCCCGAGGACGAGGCCCTGGTGAAGGCCCTCGAAGCGGACGGGCGCGCCACCTATCCCCAACTCCGGCGCGCCACCGGCCTGTCCGAGTCCGTCGTGAAGCGGCGGCTCGCGGCGCTCCTGGACTCGGGAGGTGTCTTCGTCGACATCGAGTACAGCCCGGAGATGCTCGGCTTCCACACGGCCGCGATCCTGTGGATCACCGCCGCGCCGGGCGCACTGCACTCCGTGGGGGAGGCGCTCGCCGGTCACTTCGAGATCGCCTTCGCCTCGGCGACGGCGGGGCCCTCGAATCTCGTCGCGACGGCGGTCGCCCGCGACACGGCCGGGCTCTACGGCTACATCAGCGGCAGGCTGGGGCAGTTGGACGGGGTCCAGCACGTGGAGACGGCGCCGTTCCTGCGCCGGGTCAAGCAGTTGACGTACCGCCCGGGGCGTTGACTCGACGCATACGGTCCGGGGGTGCCCCGTAGAGGCGCGGGGAACCGCGCGACCGGCCACGACGCACCCGCAGCCGCCCGCAGCCGCTCACCCCGGTCCGCGCTGCAGCCGGTCCCCACCGGCCAGAATCGCCGCCGCCAGCGCGCCCGCCGCGCTGGCGGCGCCCTGCCCGCGCCGGTCACCGCGCGCGGCCCCGCGCTCCCCGTGCCGCAGCACGAAGTCCACCGAACCCAGCTCCGGCAGGCCCGCCCGGTCCGGGAGTCTGGCCAGGCCCGGGGGGATCAGGCCGCGCGAGTGCGCCATCACGCCGAGGCCCGCGCGGGCCGCGGCCACCAGGCCGTTGAGGCTGCCGCTGGTGCAGGCCACGCGCCAGGGGCGGCCGCTCTGCTCCAGGGCCTCCATGGCGAGGGCGCGGGTGATGCCCGGCGGCGGGTACACGATGAGGGGCACCGGCAGGTCCGGGTCGAGGCGGAGGCGGGGCGCGCCGATCCACACCAGGTCGTCGTGCCAGACCAGTTCGCCGCGCGGGTCCTCGGGCCTGCGCTTGGCGAGGACCAGGTCGAGCTTGCCCGCGTCGAGGCGCTCGTGCAGCGTGCCGGACAGCTCGACGGTCAGCTCCAGGTCGACCTCCGGGTGGCCGCGCCGGAAGGACTCCAGGATGTCGGTGAGCCGGGTCAGGACGAAGTCCTCCGACGCACCGAAGCGCAGCCGCCCGCCGGGGCGCGCCCCGGTGAAGTACGCGGCGGCCTGCTCGTGCACCTCCAGGATGCGGCGGGCGAAGCCGAGCATCGCCTCACCGGCCTCCGTCAGCTCCACGCTGTGGGTGTCGCGCGTGAACAGCGCCCGCCCGGTCGCCTCCTCCAGGCGCCGCACGTGCTGGCTCACCGTCGACTGGCGCAGGCCGAGGCGGCGCGCGGCCTGCGTGAAGCTCAAGGTCTGGGCCACCGCGAGGAACGTACGGAGCTGAGCGGGGTCGTACACGCTCCCCACGTTATCGCGGAACGTGATGACAGTCAGAGCGGTGTACGGGATTCCCGATCGCGGCCGAACAGGGGAGCATGGAGAGGGCACGTACCGCCTCTGCACCATGGAGCACTGTGAAACGCCCGTCCTGGCCGTCCTGGATGCCGATCGACCCGTACATCGCGGCTCTGCTCGGCACCGTGGGACTCGCGGCGCTCCTGCCCGCCCGCGGCACGCCCGCCGACGTGGCGTCCGGCGCCTCCACGGCGGCCGTAGCGCTGCTGTTTTTCCTGTACGGCGCCCGTCTGTCCACCCGTGAGGCGATGGACGGACTGCGCCACTGGCGGCTCCACCTCACTGTGCTGCTCTGCACCTTCGCGGTCTTCCCGCTGCTCGGACTCGCCGCCAAGGGGCTCGTGCCGTACGTCCTGACGCCCGCGCTCTACAGCGGCCTGCTGTTCCTGACGCTCGTGCCCTCGACGATCCAGTCGTCCATCGCCTTCACGTCGATGGCGCGCGGCAACGTCCCCGCGGCGATCTGCGCGGGCTCGTTCTCCTCGCTCGCGGGCATCGTGCTCACCCCGCTGCTCGCGGCCTTCCTGCTCGGGCACAGCGCGGGCGGGTTCTCCGCGGACTCGCTCCTGAAGATCGTGCTGCAACTGCTCGTGCCGTTCCTCGCGGGACAGTTCCTGCGGCGTTGGGTCGGCGGCTTCCTCAGCCGCAACAAGAGGGTGCTCGGCCTCGTCGACCGGGGCTCGATCCTGCTCGTCGTCTACACCGCGTTCAGCCAGGGCATGGTGGCGGGCGTCTGGAACCAGGTCACCCCGGCCCGGCTCGGCGCGCTGCTCGGCGTCGAGGCGGTGCTGCTCGCCGTGATGCTCTCGCTGACCTGGTACGGCGCGAAGAAGCTCGGGTTCGGGCGGGCCGACCGGGTCGCGATCCAGTTCGCCGGGTCGAAGAAGTCCCTGGCCGCCGGGCTGCCCATGGCGAGCGTCCTGTTCGGCGCCGAGGCCTCGCTCGCGGTCCTGCCGCTGATGCTGTTCCACCAGATGCAGCTCATGGTCTGCGCGGTGATCGCCAAGCGCCGCTCGCGGGACCCGGAGGCGGCCGAGGCGCGCGCGGTGGACCCCGGGACCGAAGGTGTCAGCTCTCGCGCTGGAAGCGCAGCGTCACGAACCGCGGCCGGTACAGCTCCACGTTCCGGTTGATGTGCGCCTGCGCGTTCGCCGCGGCCGGGTCCAGCCAGTTGACGTCGTAGCTCAGCACGAGCCGCCCGTCGCCGCTGACGGCCGGGTGGGCCTGTGGGTTGTAGGGCGCGGCGGCCGCCGCGCCCGCCGTGTCAGGGGCGCCCGCGCCGCTTCCGCTGCCCCCGGCGCCCGCGCTGTCCTTCGGCAGCGGCGGCGCGAACGCCTTGGCGGGTCCGTGCCAGGGTCCGGCGGGGGAGCACGACCAGTACGACGTGACGTGCCTGAGGCCCTCGGTGCCCGCGGCCATGGTGAGCAGGACGTACGTCCCCCGGGTGCGGACCACGGTGAAGGCGCTGCCCACGCCCTTGTGGTCGCCGTTGCCGAGTACCGGGCGAGGCTTGCCCGTGCGGGTCCAGTCCCGGCCGTCCCAGTACTCCCAGGCCGTGGGGTCGGCGAGGCCGCCGCGGGGGACGCGGGCGACGTAGGCGTGCGAGGTGGGGCGGGCGGCTGCCTGTGCGTCGGTGCCGCCGAAGACATACGTCCACTCGCCGTCGTCGACGGTCGTCGTGCCGTAGAGGACCCGCTTCTCGGGGTCGGCGACGCCCCGCTGGTCGGAGATCTGCGTGATGTTCTCGACCCGCAGGTCCGGCAGGGACAGCGTGGCGACCTCCGTGGCGGCGGGCACCCCGTAGATCCACGGGCCCGTGCCCGTCGCGCGGGTCCACAGGAGCACCCGCAGGACGTCCTCGTCGGCACCCGGTGAGCGCGGCTCGACCTTCGCGGCGACCGGCCAACGCCACTGCCCCGGCGCCGGATCGGCGAACATCGGGGTGCCGAGCGTGCGCTCCAGGGCGCCCGAACGGTCCGTCACCACACCGGAGTTGCGCACCATCGGGGCGCTCGTGTCGCGCCACACGTGCGGCTGCCCCTGCGGGTTCGGCGGCGCGTGCACCTGCCCGAGGAAGGTGTCGGAGAACAGCCAGAGCACCCGACCGTCCGGCAGCTTCACCGAGTGCGTGCCGTCGCCGCCCGTCCAGTCGTCGGTGCGGGCGCCGTCGTCGCCGTACGAGGCGAACGCGCGGGTGAGGGTCCGCTCGGGCGCGGCCGAGGCGACGGTGGTGGCCGCGCACGCCGGACCGCCCTCCCGGTCGTCCTTGCCGTCCGGGAGGGCGGTCAGGAGCACGGCGGCGCAGGCCAGGGCGAGCAGCAGGACGATCCAGGTCCTGCGCGCGCCCCGGCCCGGCGGCGGCCCGCCCGTGGTGGGCGGCGCCGCGTACGGCTCTGTGGCTGCGGACACCCCGGGGACGCTAGTTCCCTGGACGCACCCGGTCCATGGGCAGCCAGGTCACGGTGTTCCACTTCACAGTGGAGGACGGGGCCCGGTCCGAGCCGAGCCGCGTCACCTCCTCGTCGCTCAGCGCCCGCTCGAACACGCCCACTTGGTCGATGGCGCCGGTGAAGTGGGCCCGGCTGTCCATGCGCTGGCCGATGTGCACGCCGAACGGCGAGTTGCGGCTGACGCTGCCCGGGACGTCGGGCCGGGAGAGCCGGTTGCCGTCGAGGAACAGGGACAGCTCCCCGTCCCCGCGGCGCAGCGCGATGTGGTGCCACCGGCCGTCGTTGTACGCGCCCTCGGTGCTCAGGGACACCGAGCGGGGCGGGCTGCCGCCGTCGCGGGTGGTGATGAGGCCCGTGACGCGGTTGTTCGCGGGCTCCCCGCGCAGCCACACCTGCGGCTGGCCGGTGCCGACCCCGCCCATCCAGAGCAGCGGCTGCTCACCGCTCGTCGCCGAGTAGCGGAACCACAGCGTGGCCGTGAAGTCCCGGCTGTGCAGCGGGAGCCGGGGGCTGTAGGGCAGCCGCACGGCGTCGTCGACGCCGTCGAAGGCGAGCGCCTGGCCGCCGAACACGCCCTCCGTGGGACGGGCGCCGCCGAGCACGGTCGCGTCCGGCGCGCCCGGCGCCCAGTCGCTGGTGCGCGGATCGGGGCCGCGGCGCGGCTTCAGCCACTCCTCGGTGAAGCGGACGAAGCGGATCTCGTCGCGGGCGTCGACCGCGCCGCCCTCGTACATCAGGCCCACCCGCTCGTCGTCGACGGCCACCATGTCCGAGTAGCCGGACCAGTCGGTGGTGACGACGGTGGAGCGGTCGAAGCTGTCCCAGGTGCGGCCGCCGTCGTAGGAGGAGCGGATCGTCATGGTGCGGCGCCGGTCCGGGTCGCCGGGGGCGGCGAGAAGGAGCCGGCCGCCGAACCGCAGCGTGGAGCCCTGCACCTGCGGGGTGTACAGGTCGGGGCTCGCCTCGAAGGAGCCGGAGAAGCTCTCGCCGCCGTCGCGGCTGACGACGTGGTCGCGGTGCCCGAGGTCGGTGCCGTCCTGCTCGCGCCCGGACACGTAGATCGTGCCGTCCGCGCGCTCCGCGAGGGTCATCTCCGACGGCTTCTGCCGGAAGGTTCCGTCGCTCGCGGAGATCGGGTACGAGTCCGTCGCGCCGATCCGCCAGCTGTCGCCGCCGTCGTCGCTGACGACCAGCGAGGCGTGGTTCTCGGTGACGCGGCTGCCGTTCCACGACTCGGCGTTGACGGTCAGGACCAGGCGGCCCTTGTGCCGGCCGCGGCTGAGCTGGATGCCGTGCACGGGACCGGTGGCGTACCAGGAGTTCCAGGATTCGGGCAGGATCTCGTCGCTCAGGTCGCGCGGCTTCGACCAGGTCTCGCCGTCGTCGTCGCTGTACTGCAGATGGGGCGTGCGCTCGCACGGCACCTCGCAGTTCTTGCCGTCCGTGCGGCCCGGGTTGTACGTCTCGGCGAGCACGATACGGCCCGTCTCGCGGTCGACGACGGGCGCGGGGTTGCCGTGCGTGTCCCCGCCGCCCTCGTTGATGACCCGCATCGGTCCCCAGGTCCGGCCGCCGTCGTGGCTGCGCTTGAGGACCAGGTCGATGTCACCGGCGTCGCTGCAGTCGTTGACGCGTCCCTCGGCGAAGGCGAGCAGCGTTCCCTTCGTCGTCTTCACGATCGCTGGTATCCGGAAGCACGAGTAACCGGGATCCTGGGAAGCCTTGAACAGGATCTGCTGCTCGAACGGAGCCTTCGTCGCACCCGCCGCACTGGCCGCGCCGCCGAGCGCGGGCGGCAGCGCGAGGGCGGCGAGCGCGGTGGCGGTCAGCGCGGCGACGGTACGCCGCCTGGGGGACAACAGGAGCTGGGGCAACCGGGGGGACCAGGAAGGTCTGAGGCGTACACGGAGTCTCGACGGCATGGTGCGGGCCCTTCATGTCGACCGGACATTCGGACATCCCACGTCCAACGTGCGCGTCACTGAAGCTACTTGGGGGCCTTGGAGCAACACAAGAAGCGTGCGCGTAACGGAATCCCGGCGGGGCGCCGGGCGCGGATGTCGCAAGATTACGGGGTAAGTACGACTTTTCCGGTGTTGACGCGCGACTCGATTGCCGCGTGTGCCGCGGCCGCGTCCGTCAGGTCGAACCGGGCGTGCACGGCGGGCCGCAGCTCACCCGAGTGGAAGAGCCGCCACAGGTCCAGGCGCCACTCCTCGTACAGCTCCGGCCGCCCGCGCGCGATCAGGCCCATCTGAAAGCCCGTCACCGACTTGGCTCCGACGAGGAGATCGTAGGCCGACAGGGTGCCACCGCCCGAGCTGTACGCCACCAGCCTGCCGTGCGGCGCGAGCGCGGCCACGGCCGGGCCGAGCAGCTCCCCGCCCACGCCGTCCAGGCAGTAGTCGGCGGGCTCGCCCCAGTCCGGGGCGTCGTAGCGGACGACCTCGTCGGCGCCGAGGCCGCGCACGAAGTCGGCCTTCGCGGGGTCCGAGACGGCGCCGACGACGCGCGCGGCGCCGCGCAGCTTCGCCAGCCGCACCGCCAGGTGGCCGACGCCGCTCGCCGCCGCCGTGATCAGCGCGGTCTCGCCCGCGGCGGGGCGGGCGGCCTCCAGCGCGCCGCGGGCGACGAGTCCGCTGCGGACCAGGGCCACGGCGTCGACCGCGCTCGCGCCGTCGGGCACGGGGGAGGCCATCGCGGTGTGCAGCAGGGCGTAGTCCGCGTAGCCGTGGCCGAAGACCAGGCCCGTGACCCGGTCGCCGTGCGCGAAGCCGGTCGCGCCGTCGCCCGTGCGGACCACCTCGCCCGCGACCTCGCCGCCGAGGGGGACGGGCTCGGCGGACTCGCGCACCTTGCGGACGACGGGCAGGGTCACGCCGACGGCCTCGACCTTGACGAGGAGCTCGCCGGGGCCGGGCTCGGGGACCGGCGCCTCCTCGGTGAACAGGGCCTCGGGGCCGCCTTGCCGCTCGTACCGGACGCGACGCATCCGTACCTCCACGCGCTGGTCGGAGATCCCTGGGAAGCGCCGGGGATCGTTGGGAGCGCCAACGGTAATCACAAACTCATGGGGAAGTCCAACGATTCTCGGATAGGCTCACGCCATGCCCGCAACCCAGCCGAGGCGCACGCCGACCGCGCCGACCACCCCCGCCGCGTCCCCCACACCCCCCGCCC